>NZ_JAHKQT010000012.1 GCF_018861145.1 Poseidonibacter lekithochrous | reverse complement strand
GTATTAGATGATATTGAGAATACTGAATTACAAAAAACAATCAAAGCTGAACTAAAAGTTTTAGCTTCTGATTTTGTTATTTACAATCAGTCTACTTACTAATAATTAATTATTAAAATTTTTATTCAATAAGGATCAGTTATGGAAATAAAAGGCGAAGAGTTTATAAAAAAAGTTCAACTTCAACAAGAAAGAGAAGAATTAGAACAAAAGTTAAATGAATTAGAAGAAGTTCAAACTACAATAGGTGAAAACACTACTATTCATAATGAAAGTGTTAATGAACCTGTTGATACAGAACTTGGTAATATTATGCTTGATACACCAAGTTCTAATGAAGAGAATAATAAGAAAAAATATTTAATATTAGGTCTTATTCTAGTAATCTTATTCTTACTTACAATTATAGTTATTCGCCTTTTAACTGATGATTCTAAAGAAGATTCTTTTACTACAAATAAAACTAATCCAATAGAAACTAAAACATTAAATGATGATAGTAATATTGAAGAAAACTTTCAAAAAATAATGAATGAAAGAATTCAAAAAAATACTCAAAATGAAGAAATAAGTTCTGAAGAAAAAATTGATGCAATCAATGAGAAAAAAGAACCTATTCAAGAAGAAGAACAAACATCGAATGATATTTTAGATGAAACTATCAAAAAAATTGAAGCAGAAATAAAACCTAAAAAACAAGAAGTGAAAAAAGTAGTTCCAAAAAAAGTTACTCCTAAAAAACCAGTGGTTAAAAAAGCTCCAAAACAATCTGTTAAGGATTTAGTAAATGATATTTCAAGTAGTTCTCCTAAAGGCTATTTTGTTCAAATTGGAGCATTTTCTAAAAAACCTTCAAACTCATATATTTCAAAAATCAAGAATGCAAATTTAAAATATAAGATTCATCAAGTTGAAGTAAAAGGAAAACTTTATAATAAAGTTTTAATAGGCCCATATTCATCAAGAGCAAGTGCAACTGGTAATATAGAAAACATTAAGAAAAAGCTTAACTTATCAAGTGCTTATATTCTTAAATTTTAAAAGTTGAAAACATATGAATTTTTACAGTAAAGAACTTTTTTTAGACCAATTTACACCTGTTTCAATTTATGAAAAGATAAAAGAATCTTACAAAGATGAAATTACTTTTCTTTTTGAAAGTACAATTAACTCAAGTGATGGGAACTACTCTTTTATAGTAATTGGAGCTAGAGAGAGAGTTTGGTATGAGAATAATATATGTTTTTATAAAAATGAAGAAGGAAAAGTTACTGAAGTAAACTTTAATCCATTAAAATTTTTACAAGAATATTATAAGAAGTTTGACAAAGAAGAGTATAAAATAAAAGCAAAAGAACTTGGAATTGGTTTAGTTGATGGCTTTATTGGAAATATTGGATATGACATAGGTAAAGAGTTTGAACCAAAACTAAAAAAACCTATGAATAATCTAATAGATCAATTAAATATTCCTGATTTAGATTTAATTAGACCTAATATTATATTAGGATTTTCACATAAAACTTCAAAGCTTGTAATGCTTACGTCAGTTGAAGATAAAAAAGATGAATTAGAAAAAATTGAACAATCTTTATATACTCCATATTCATATAAAGCACCTAAAAAAGCTGTTCTTCTAGATGAAGGAAAGTTTAACTTCTCTAAAGAGAAATTCTTTGAAATGGTTGCAAAATCAAAAGAGATGATAAAATCAGGAGATGTTTTCCAGATTTTAATGTCTAATAGATTTATTCAAAAAGCAAAAGTTGATCACTTTAGTTTTTATAGATCACTACGAAGTAAAAACCCTAGTCCATACCTTTTCTTTTTGGAGTTTGAAAACTTTTCAATTGCAGGATCTTCACCTGAAGTTATGATTAAACTTGTAGATGGACACTTACTTTTACGACCCATTGCAGGTACAAGAAAAAGAGGTTCTACACTATCAAAAGATATTGAAATGGAAATAGAGCTTATTAATGATACAAAAGAAAGAGCTGAACACTTAATGCTTGTTGACTTAGGACGTAATGATGTAGGACGAGTTGCAAAACCAGGAACTGTAAAAGTAACTGACTTAATGCGAATTGAGAGATATTCACATGTTATGCATATTGTATCTGATGTTGAAGCAATTATTGATGATAAATATGACATGTTTGATTTATTTGCAGCAACTTTTACAGCTGGTACGATGACAGGAGCTCCAAAAATTAGAGCTATGGAATTAATTGCCGAATTTGAGGGAATAAAAAGAAATTTTTATTCAGGAAGTATCGCGTATTTTGGATTTGATGGAAATATGGATTCTGCAATTACAATTAGAACTACAATGCTAACAGATGATACTGTGATTTTCCAAGCTGGAGCTGGAGTTGTTGCTGATTCTAAACCAGAAGATGAATATCAAGAAGTTCATAATAAGCTAGCTGCAAATATTGCTACATTAAAAGAGCTAGCTTAACATACTTTTTAATTTAAATTTTACAAACTAAAGGAAATAATATGTTACTTGGCGTAAATATAGACCATATTGCAGTTTTAAGAGAAGCTAGAAAAATAAACGACCCTAACCCTGTTGATGCATTAAGTATTTGTAAACTTTCAGGTGCAGATCAAATCACTATACATTTAAGAGAAGATAGAAGACATATTCATGATAATGATGCAAAAATTATATGTAAACAATCTACACTTCCTATAAATTTAGAGTGTTCAATAAATAGTGATATTATAAATATTGTTTGTAAAATGAAACCAGCACGTGTTACTTTAGTTCCTGAAAATAGAGAAGAAGTTACAACTGAAGGTGGATTAGATGTAAAAGGTAACTTTGAAAAGTTACAAAATGTAATAAAAAAATTACATGATAATGAAATTGAAGTATCTTTATTTATAGACCCTAACAAAGAAGTTATTGAACTATCTGCACATTTAAATGTAGAATGGATTGAACTTCATACAGGTTCATTTGCAAATGTTTATGCGATGTTAAATTCACAACTTGGAAATACTCATCATACAATTAAAGAATTAGAACTTCCAAGAAAAGAATTAAAAAAGAAATTAAAAAGTTCAATAAAAGAATTAAAAAAAGCTTCAAAGTTTGCAACAAAACAGAAATTAAAAGTAGCTGCTGGTCATGGATTAAACTACCAAAATGTGACATTAATCTCATCAATAAAACATATAAGTGAATTAAATATTGGGCAAAGTATAATTGCACGATCTGTATTTACAGGATTAGAAAATGCAATACTAGATATGAAAGAATTAATAGAATAATAAATAATATAAAAGGTTCAAAATGAAACCAAAAATAGCAATCAGTATTGGTGATTTGAATGGTATTGGAATTGAGATTGCCATAAAAGCTCATACTCAAATCACGAAAATTTGCAAACCTATTTATTGTATAAATAAACAAATGCTTAAAGTAGCTTGCAAAGAATTAAAAATAGATATTCCAAAAGACTTTAAAACTTTTGATACAAAAGGTGATTTTGTAATAAAACCAGGGCTTGTAAGTAAAAAAGCAGGTAAGTATTCATTTGATTCTTTTATGGATGCAATTAAACTTGCAGATAAAAAAGAAGTTGATGCTATATGTACACTTCCTATCAATAAAGAAGCATGGAATAAAGCAAAGATATCATATAAAGGCCATACAGAAGTACTAAGAGATTATTTTGGTGAAAATGCAATAATGATGCTTGGTTGTAAAAAGATGTTTGTAGGATTGTTTACGGAGCATATTCCCTTGAAGAAGGTTCCAAAAAAAATTATAGAAGAAGATTTAACTAAATTTTTAATTGATTTCCAAAAAAGTGTAAAATCTAAAAAAATTGGTGTTTTAGGGCTTAACCCACATGCAAGTGATAATGGCGTTTTAGGTGATGAAGAAGTACAAATATTTAAAGCTATTAAAAATGCAAATAAAGAACTTGATAAAAAAATATTTATAGGTCCCCTAGTTCCAGATATCGCATTTTCACCAATGTCAAGAAAAAGCTACACATATTTTGTGGCAATGTATCATGACCAAGGATTAGCTCCTTTAAAAGCTCTTTATTTTGATGAAAGTATAAATGTAAGTTTAAATTTGCCAATTATTAGAACATCAGTTGATCATGGAACTGCGTTTAATATTGCATATAAAAATGAAAAAATCAACTTAAAAAGTTACATAAATGCTATAAAAGAGGCAATATCTTTAGCAGAAAATAAATAATATTAAGTGATTATAATTGAAAACACTTGAAAATTGTTATGAATTAAACTTTTCAAAAATTAATTTTATGGAAAGAAAAATAAGAATAACTCATCCTAAAACTATTATTACAGGTGCTAGTAAAACAGGAAAAAGTTATCTTATTTACGATTTTTTGTCAAATTTTAAAACTAAAGATTATATTTATATTGATTTCAATGATTCAAGAAATGATATAAATGAAGTAATTAAAAATATTGATTTATTTTTAAGACAAAATCAAATTAAAGTTTTAGTTCTAGAAAACTTCTCTTTTGAATTTGATTTACCTTATTGCGATAATATCATTATCTCTACTGATATACCAAAAAGTATACGTGGTTTTAAAAATATCACAGTTAGTGCTTTAGATTTTGAAGAATATTTACTTCAAGATATTAGACATCAAAATATTACACAAAGTTTTAATAATTTTTTTAAATATGGGAACTTACCTGAAATAATAAATATAGATGAACATAAAAAAGTTCAAAGGCTACAAGAAATAATTAAATTACAAGCTTTGAATGATACACATTTTGAGATACTAAAGCTTTTATTTGAAAATATTGATGAAAAAAAATCTTTATACCAACTATTTTCAACATTAAAAACAAAGATAAAAATATCAAAAGATAAGTTTTATGAAACTTGCAAACTTCTTGAAAATAATAAAACAATTTATTTTCTAAAGAAATATAATCAAGAAAAAGCTACAAAAAAAATATATTCATATAATCACTCTTTTTTAAATGCAATCTCTCATAATAAAAAGTTTAAAAATGAATTTGCAAATATGATTTTTTTAGAATTAGTTGATAAATATAAAGAAATTTATTACCTAGATAATATTGATTTTTATATTAAATCAAAGAAAATAGCCATAGTTGGGATACCATTTTTCAATACTTTTTTAGTAAATGCAACATTAAAAAAGATATATAAAATCATGGAAGAGTATGAAATTAAAGAATTAAATATCATCACTGTATCAAATGATGAGAAAATTAATCATTCAAATTTTAAAATAAATGTTATACCATTTTATGAATGGGCCCTTAGTTAAATTAATATTAATTAGAAATTAAACAAAAATAAGATAAAATCGCAAAACTATAAAGGACACACGATGGATAGAAGAGTACTTGTAAAATTTTCAGGCGAAGCGCTAGCTGGAGAAGAAGGTTATGGTATTGATACAAAAATACTAGATTATATTGCTGAAGAGATTAAAGAACTTATAGATAATGGTGTGCAAGTTGGTATCGTAATTGGTGGAGGAAACATTATTAGAGGTGTTACTGCAGCAGCTGATGGTATTATAAAAAGAACTAGTGGTGACTATATGGGAATGCTTGGTACTGTTATTAATGGTATTGCAATGCAAGAAGCATTAGAACACAAAGGTTTAAGTGCAAGACTTCAAACTGCAATTAAAATGGAACAAATAGCTGAACCATTTATTGTAAGAAAAGCAATGAGACACTTAGAGAAAGATAGAGTTGTAATTTTTAGTGCAGGTACGGGAAACCCATACTTTACTACAGATACAGCAGCAACATTAAGAGCTACAGAAATTGGAGCTTCTTTATTAATCAAAGCTACAAAAGTTGATGGAATTTATGATAAAGATCCAATGAAATTTGATGATGCAGTAAAACTAGATACAATTACTTATGATCAAGCTTTAGAAGACCATATCAAGGTTATGGATGATACAGCAATCGCATTAGCGAAAGATAATAAATTACCAATCGTTGTAGCAAACATGAGTGAAAAAGGAAATTTACTTAAAATCATCAATGGTGATACAAGTAAGTGTTCAATCGTAAAATAGAACTTATAAAAAGGAAATAATATGAGATTAGAAGAAAGAATGTCAAAAGCTTTAAAAAAAGTTGATAATGATAGATATATTTTAGCTATTGCTGTTGGTCAAAGAGCTGACGAATTAAGTAAAGGTGCTAAACCTTTATTAGAACAAAACACTCAAAAAATGAAATATACTGATATTGCTATTGATGAAATTGCAAGTGGTTTATTAGTTATTGAAGGTTTAGTAGACAGAGATTAGTTATAAAAGCTTAGCTTTTATAACCTGTCATATACTATGGATCCGTTTATTAAAAAAGTTCAACATATAAATAATGTTGAAGATGCTATCAAAGAGCTTGAAGCTCAAACTACCTTAACTCCCAAATTAAAAGATTTAATTGATTTTATTATTGAAGCTCATAGAGGTCAATATAGAAAAAGTGGCGAACCGTATTGTGTTCATCCAATATTAGTAGCAAGTATAACTGCTCACTTTTCAAATGAAGAATCAATAATAGCAACTGCCCTACTTCATGATGTCGTTGAAGATACAAACTTTTCACTTGATTATGTTAAAGATAGATGGGGAAGTGATATTGCTCATATGGTTGATGGGCTTACTAAAATTGTAGAAATACGAGAAACTGAATTTATTGCATCAGATAGTACAAATGATTCAAAATTAATCTCTTCAGCACTTACATTTAGAAAAATGCTAATTGCATCAATTGATGATGTTAGAGTCTTAATAGTAAAATTATGCGATAGATTACACAACATGCTTACACTTGATGCCCTTCCAAGCAATAAACAAAAAAGAATAGCCGAAGAAACACTCGTTGTGTATGTTCCAATTGCAAATAGATTAGGAATTTCTAATTTAAAAAATGCTCTAGAAGATTTAGCTTTTTATTATATTTACCCAAAAGAGTATAAAAAAATTGATGATTTCTTAATAGAAGAACAGCATGCTATGCAACTTACTTTTAATAGTTTTATTTCAACAACAAAGAAACTGTTAGAAAAGAATGGATTTGATTTAGACAAAATTAAAATCTACAGTAGAATCAAGCATCATTATTCTATTTATCTAAAAATGCAAAGAAAAGGTATTTCTATTGATGAAGTACTCGATCTTTTTGCTATTAGAATTTTAGTTGATGATGATATTGACTGTTATAAAGTATTAGGTTCTATTCATATTGAATATAAGCCATTAATCTCTAGATTTAAAGATTATGTATCAACTCCTAAGGAAAATGGTTACCAAACGATACACACAACAGTATTTTATAATTCTAAAATATATGAGATTCAAATACGGTCATTTGAAATGAATGAAGTAGCTGAATTTGGTATTGCAGCTCACTGGAAGTATAAATCAGGAGCAAAACAAACAACAAACTTAAACTGGTTAAAATCACTAGAATTTTCTAATGAAAATGTTGAAGAATTCTATCAAGAAACAAAAGATGATTTATATACAGAAGAAATAGTTGTGTATTCACCTAAAGGTGCTATTTATAATTTACCTCTAGGTTCAACGGCTTATGATTTTGCCTTTGCAGTTCATAGTGATGTTGGAAAACATGCTACATCTTGTATTATAAATAAAATCAGAAAACCTTTGTTAACCGAGTTAAAAAGTACTGATATTGTAAATATTGAAACAGGTGATATACCAATAGCTAGATGTTCGTGGATTGATATGGTACAAACATCAAGAGCAAAAAAACAAATCAAACTTTTATGTGCACAAAGACAAAAAGAGATTGATGATATGTATGGAAGAAATATAATTGATACTGTCTTCTCACGATATAATGTAGATGTTTCTAGAAAATATGAGCTTGATACTCCTCATAAAATCGCTGAAGTTCTTGATTATTTTAAGCATACAAAGCAGATTATTGAGAAAAAGATTATAAAAGACAGAGGGATTATGACAAGGTTTAAAATCTTAACTAGTAAAGTTAAAGAATTTAAATTTGATAACATCCTAATATATTCAAATTTTAGTATAAATTCTGTATCATTTGACCATTGTTGTCACCCTAAGTTTGGTGATGATATGGTAGCATTTAGAAATGGAAATGAAGCGGTTATACATCACAAAATGTGTGATAAAGCCTATGATAAAATAAAAACAAAACATCAAATGCTATTTTGTAAATGGACAAAAGATACATTGTATCAATACAAAATGGTAGTTAGTATGCCAAATACAAAAGGTGAACTAGCAAGAGTTCTTACTTATATGTCACAATATGAAGGATATATTCTTTCAGTTGAATATGGTAGACAACAACATTCATATAGACAATATTGTGATATTGAATTTGAAATAAATAAATCTAATATTGAAGAAGTAAGAAGAATAGTAGAAAAAAAAGTAAAAGTTATAGAATTTTTCTCAAAAAAAGATGCCTATAATAAGTAGTATAAAGGTTATAATAATTAATGGAAAATAAAGTTCAAGAAGCATTACAAGAAATTCAAAGAGGTACATCTGAAATAATTGACATCGAGGCAATTGAAAAATTGATTACTAGATATTATCAAACAGGTGAAAACTTCTATGTTAAAGCAGGATTTGATCCAACTGCTCCAGATTTGCATTTAGGACATACAGTTTTAATACAAAAACTAGCTCTATTTCAAAAATTCGGAGGAATTGTTCAATTTTTAATTGGAGATTTTACAGCAACAATTGGAGATCCTACAGGGAAAAGTGAAACAAGAAAAGTTTTAAGTGAACAAAACGTTTTAGATAATGCACAAAGTTATAAAGAACAAGTATTTAAAATTTTAGATGAATCAAAGACAGAAGTTATGTTTAATTCTAAATGGTTAAAAGAATTAGGAACAGGTGGATTAATTTCATTAGCATCAAATTTAACTGTTGCTAGAATGATTGAAAGAGATGATTTTTCAAAAAGATATGAATCAAATACGCCAATTGCAGTAAGTGAGTTTATATATCCATTACTTCAAGGTTATGATTCTGTTGCTATGAAAACAGATATTGAGTTAGGTGGAACAGATCAGAAGTTTAATCTTCTTATGGGACGAACTTTGCAAAAAGCATATAATCAAAAACAACAAGCTGTGTTAATGATGCCAATATTAGAAGGTTTAGATGGTATTCAAAAAATGTCTAAATCATTAGGTAACTATATTGGTGTTACTGATGAAGCTTTTGATATGTTCGGAAAAATACTTTCAATCTCAGATGAGTTAATGTGGAGATATTTTGAACTTTTATCTTCAAAGTCATTAAAAGAAATAGAAGAATTAAAAATAGCAGTTGAGAATAAAACTTTACATCCAAAAGATGTTAAAGATTCTTTAGCAATGGAAATTGTTGATAGATTTCATGGAGCTGGAATGGGTGAAGAAGCAAAGGCCGAATTTAAAAAAGTTTTTGCTAAAAAAGATATCCCTACAGATATAGATGAGTACCTTTTTGAAGGTGAAATTTGGATTTGTCAAGCACTAGTTGATGCAAAACTTGTAAATTCTACATCTCAAGCTAGAAGAGATGTAAAAGCAGGTGCAGTTAAAATAAATCAAGAAAAAGTTGTAGATGAGAAATTAAATTTACAAATCGGTGAGTATATTTTACAAAAAGGTAAAAAGAATTTCGCTAAGATAATTATAAAATAAAGGGCTAATTTTGAAAATAGGTAAATATGAAATAAAACACCCTATAATCCAAGGTGGAATGGGTGTAGGAATAAGTTGGGATCAATTAGCTGGAAATGTATCTAAAGAAGGTGGCCTTGGTGTTATCTCTTCAGTTGGTACAGGTTATTACAGAAATAAAAGTGAAGATGTTCACGTTGTAATGAGAAAAGATAAACCAAAAGATGCTTTAAACTTTTACTCAAGAGAATCATTCTTTGAAATTGTTGCAAATGCAAGAAAGATTTGTGGAGATGCTCCATTAGCTTGTAATATTTTACATGCATGTAATGATTATGGAAGAATGGTAAAAGATGCTTGTGAAGCTGGAATTAATATTATTATTACAGGAGCAGGACTTCCTACAAATATGCCAGAATTTACGCAAGAGTATCCAGATGTTGCACTAGTTCCTATTGTTTCAAGTGCAAGAGCATTAAAATTAATTTGTAAGAAATGGAAAAAATATAATAGAGTTCCTGATGCAATTATTGTTGAAGGTCCATTAAGTGGTGGTCATCAAGGTTTTAAATACGAAGATTGCTTTAAGGAAGAATTCCAACTAGAAAATATAGTTGGCCCTGTTATTGAAGAATCAAGAAACTGGGGAGAGAATATTCCTATTATTGCAGCTGGTGGAGTATGGGATAAAAATGATATTGATAAATATCTTGCTATGGGTTGTACTGGTGTACAAATGGCTACAAGATTTATTGCAACATACGAATGTGATGCCCATCCAAATTTAAAAAATGTATTATTAAATGCAAAAGAAGAAGATATTAAATTAGGGAAATCTCCTGTTGGATTACCAGCTAGATCTGTGAAAACTAATTTACAATTCTCTATGGAAAATAATACAGCACCAAAAGTACAATGTATTTCTAACTGTGTAGCTCCTTGTAATAGAGGTGTTGAAGCAAAAGCAGTAGGATATTGTATTGCAGATAGATTAGGCGCTGCTTATAATGGCGATGAAGAAACCGGACTGTTTTTTACTGGCGCAAATGGATATAGAATAAATAAAATTATTTCAGTAAAAGAATTAATCGAAAAATTAACGCAAGGAGAATAAAAATTTTTAATAAATTTTTTATTCTAATTCTTCTATATATTAGCTTTTCAATCTCAGCGCTTTGTGCTGCTGATTTAAAAGAAGAATATCGTTCGGCCAAAATGAGCTACTTAAAAGCAGTTTTAAGAAAAGACTCTCAAGAAAAAATTAATCAGCTTGAAAAAATTATTGTTTTAGGTAAAAAACTTAAAAAAAACACTACTCCAGATGAAAAAAAATTAGAAATTTTACTTAAAAGAGAAAACAAAACTACAAAACAATCTATACCAAAAGTATCAAATAATTCTAATTATTCAATAAATTCCGTTTATACTAAAAATGATTCAATAATTGTAAATTTTAATAATAAGATATCAAAAGATTATGTTAAATTTTTTGAACTTCATCAAGGAAATATATATAAAGATGTTTTTGATATTAATGGTAATTTTAAAGATGCACAACCAACTGTACTTAAAATTAATAATATAAAAAAAATCACTATAGGTCAATTTAAAGCAAAAACATTAAGAATTGTACTAGCAAATGAAAAGAATCTAAAGACATACTATACAATCAAAGATAAACAACTTATTATAAATATACGTGATTTAAATGCAACAAAGGCCACTAAAACAATAAAAGAAGTAAAAAAAGTTGTAAAACCTAAAACTACTACAAAAGAAACTCTATCTAATAATTATATAGATACAAAAAATGAAATCAGATCAATAAATACAAAAGATAATTCAATTGAAATAGAGTTTAATAAAAACTTTTCAAAAAAAGATTTGTCATATGTTGCGTATAAAAACAATGGTAACTATGAAGATGTTTTTGATTTAACTGGAAAATTTAAATATACAAAACCGATAAAACTAAGTATAGATGGAATAAATAGAATTATTGTTTCAGATAAAAATAGTAAAACAACAAGAATTAGAATCTCTAATAAAAAAGATTTAAAAGTATATTATATTTTAAATAAAAGAAAATTAACAATAAAAATTTCTGGTATTACTAATTCTCAAAAAATAAATAATACTCAACCTTACCCAAATTTTCATAGCAAAACTATTGTAATTGATCCAGGACATGGGGCGCATGATCCAGGTGCTGTAGGACCAAATAAAAGATATGAAAAAGTAGTAACACTAAAAATTGCAAAATATTTATATAATATTTTAAAACAAAGAGGTCATAAAGTTTATCTTACTCGAAATAAAGATACTTTTATAAAAGTTGGTAAAAGAACTGACTTAGCCTTAAAGAAAAATGCAGATGTATTTATTTCAATTCACGCAAACTCTGTAGCAAAAAAGAATGCAGCAAAGGTAAGTGGTATTGAAACATATTATTTAAGTCCAGCAAAAACAGAAAGGGCTAAAAGAGTTGCAGCAAAAGAAAATAAATCTGATATAAGAAAAATGAGTAACTCAAGTACTCAGGCTTTTCTTTCATCATTAAATGCACCAAAAATTACACATTCAAGACTTTTATCAATAGACGTTCAAAGAGAGATGCTAGCATCTGTAGGTAAAAAATATAAGGTAAATGATAAAGGTTCAAGACCAGGACCATTTTGGGTACTTCTAGATGCTCCACAAGCTTCAATTCTTGTAGAAGTGGGTTACATCTCACATCCTATTGAAAGTAAGCGTTTATACAGCAGTTCTTATCAAAAACTATTAGCACAAGGTATGGCTAATGGAATTGATACATACTTTCAAATGAAAGCAAGATTTGACTAAAAAGACAGTTTATTATTTTCTAAAAAGGTTTTAATATCATTTATTAAATTTATTTGTTTTTTTCTTATAGTTGGTAACTTATCTAAAGAAAAAAACTTAACTTTTGAATTTTCCCAAGAGAGATAATTACTTTTTAATTTTTCTTCAAAAAACATCTCATCTAAACCTTCAATATTTGAAGCATTTACCAACCAAACAGCAATATCTTTTTCTAGGTTTACTTGCTCAAAATAGTCTTCAAAAAGGCCTATTTCAACTTTAATACTACTCTCTTCAAATAGTTCTCGCTGAGCACATTGAAATGGATTTTCATCTTTTTCTTTCATGCCCTTTAAGCAACCCCATTTATTTTTACTTAAAACTGATTTACATAATAATACTTTTATATCATTTTTACTAACTAAGTAAGGAACAACGCCATATGCTTTTGTATGAGATTTCACAATCAACCTTTTTTAAGAATCTATTTTCTTTTTATAAAATATTAAAGAACCAATTATCCATAGAATAAATGGCAATAAAATTGAAATTTCTGGTATAACTATTCCACCGCTTGTAAACTTAAAAAGCATAAAAAATACGCCCCAAACAATTAGTGTTCCAAAGATTGAAAATGAGGTAAACTTTCCAACATTAAAAAATCTACTATTTAATGATGCATATGCAAATACAAGTAATAGTATGGGAATTACAAAGAATGAAACTATTATTTGATTGTATAAAGCTCCTCTAATTTTATCTGTATTTATATCTTGGTTTGATAATAATATCAATGCAGAAACGGCATCAAGAACTGAGAAGTTTGATTTAGATTCATAAACATTATCAAGAATTTTAGGTTTAAACCCTTCTAATGTATTCAAAAACTTTTCATATCTAATCTCAAGTTTTGCAGTTTCTCCATCCATATTGGATGGTTTATTCATTATTTTAGCATCTACAATATACCATTTATTATTTTGAAAATATGCATTTTTTGCAACAATTGATTGAACAATATCTCTATTTTCAACCTTATAAATATGTATATCTTCAGCCTTTTGTTCTAAAGGTAAAAGTTTTTTGAAATATACATAGTTATCATTATATTTTAAAAAAATATCTGCTTTTGTACTTGTAAAATATTCATTATGCAAAATTTTTCTTTTTTGCTCATAGGAATAAGCCAAAGGAGTAATTTGTAATAAAATTAATAAAGTAATTAAAAATATTGATATTTTAACAACTGGTGCATAAATATCTTTACTTCTACTTCCAAGTGCATTAAAAGCAACTAATTCATTGTTTTTAATAAATATTACTAGTGTAACTATCCAGCCAAAAACAATAGACAAAGGTAATGCTAATGTTAATGTAAAGAATCCATTATATAGTAAATATAAAAGTTGTAAGTTAGCAGAATCTGGTAACTTTTTAAAGTTTTGTAAAAAATCTATTCCTACAAAAAATAGTTCTAAAGAAATTAGAACAATGACAAAATTTAGTAAATATTTTTTTAAAATATATTGTGTTAATATGCTCATTTTACTTCAATGTAAATTTGGATTTTACCTGATCAATCTCTTCAGTTTTAAGCGCAGTGATTGCTTTAATAGTATGAGTTATTATATCTTGTAGTTTATTCAATTCTTCTTTTGAAAAGTTGCTTAATACATAATTTGCAACATCAGTTTTATTTTGAGGTTTTCCAATTCCAATTCGTACACGAATATAATCTTTTCCGCAATGTGCATCAATAGATCTTAATCCATTATGTCCACCATGACCTCCACCTATTTTGTACTTAACTGTACCAAATGGTAAATCTAAATCATCATGTATAACAATAATATCTTCAAGAGGTATTTTATAATAATCCATAATAGAGCCCACAGCCTCACCTGAATTATTCATATATGTAGTAGGTTTAGAAAATAAGTTATAACCTGATTTTAAAAGTGTAGATTGAAAGTTTGATTTATTTATACTTGAAGTTGTAAGATTTTTGGTCATCTCATCGATAACCATAAATCCTACATTATGTCTTGTTAGTTGGTATTTTTCACCAATATTTCCAAGACCAATTATTAAATGCATTATAAAGTTAAATTACTTAGCTTTAATAATACCAACAACTGGAACTCTTGGGTCTAAGAAACATTCAACTGAATCACCTAAAGTTAAGTCTCTAACTAAAACATTGTTTCCAACATCTAAATCAGTTACATCAATTGTAATGTTTTCTGGTAAATCTTCAATTGTACATTTAACTGGAACTCTTTTAGTGTGAATCATTAAAAGACCTTTGTTTTTAATCCCAACTGCTAAACCTGTAGTAACAACAGGAATTTTGTAAGATGCTCTTACTCCTGGTTGTGCAACCATTAAATCAACGTGTAATAAAGTTGAAGTTAATGGACATTTTTGGTACTCTTGTACTACTACTTTATAAACTGTTCCTGCAACAGTTACATCAAATGCGATTGTTTCTTTATTTCTTAAAAACTTGATAAACTCATTGTTTTTAAATGCAGTTGAAACATTTTCTAAACCTTTTCCATAGATATTTGCAATAATATATCCATCTCTTCTTAAAGTTTTAGTTGCTTGTTTTGTCATACTATCTCTAACGATACCCTCTAAC
Source organism: Poseidonibacter lekithochrous (assembly GCF_018861145.1). GTDB lineage: Bacteria > Campylobacterota > Campylobacteria > Campylobacterales > Arcobacteraceae > Poseidonibacter > Poseidonibacter lekithochrous_A. Next base: position 29,285 of record NZ_JAHKQT010000012.1, on the reverse strand, counting down.
ATAAACGATCCTTTTGTATTTTTATTTTAGGGCGCAATTATATTTAAGTTTTACTAAATTTTATATTAATACTTAAAGATATTTGTAATTTAACTTTTTGTAAATGTAATTTAGATATTATCTCTACATATAAAACATATTAATAGAAGGTTCAAATCCCATGACAATACTAGATGGAAAAGCATTATCTAATAAAATTAAAGACGAAGTAAAAGTTGAAGTTGAAGAACTTATAAAACAAAAGCATGTAACTCCTGGTTTAGCTGTTATTTTAGTTGGAAGTGATGCAGCAAGTGCAACATATGTAGCAAGTAAAGCAAAATCGTGTAAAAATGCAGGCATTTATTCAGTAGTACATGAAATGCCAGATAGTATTACTCAAGAAGAACTTCTTGAAACTATTAAAAGAATGAATGAAAATCCATCATTAGATGGTATTTTAGTTCAATTACCATTACCTAAACATATTGATACAACAACTGTACTTGAAGCAATAGATCCATTAAAAGATGTAGATGGTTTCCATCCTTACAATGTAGGAAGAATGGTTTCAGACCTTGATACATTTTTACCAGCAACTCCTTTTGGTGTAATGAGAATGTTTGAAGAATATAGTATTGATGTAGTTGGAAAAAATGTATGTATAATTGGAAGTTCTGATATTGTAGGAAAACCAATGGCTTCACTTTTAATTAATGCAAAAGCAACTGTAACTGTGTGTAACTCAAGAACGAAAGATTTAAAAGCACATACTTTGGCTGCTGATATTGTAGTAATCGCGGTTGGTGTTCCTCATCTTTTAAAAGGTGATATGATTAAAGAAGGTGCTATAGTTATTGATGTAGGAATAAATAGACTTGATACTGGAAAATTAACAGGTGATGCAGATTTTGAAGATTGTAAAACTAAATCTTCGTTTATTACACCAGTTCCAGGTGGAGTTGGACCTATGACAATTGCAATGCTTCTTAAAAATACAGTTAAAGCTGCAAATTTGAGAAAAACTAGAGAAAGTAAATAATGTTTAAAAAATTTTATAACTGGTCCTCGTCATGGACTGGAACTATTGTAATAGTTCTTGTTATTATGTCATTTATTGCTCAAGCCTTTGTAATTCCAAGTGGAAGTATGAAAAATACTCTTTTAATTGGGGATATGCTTTTTGTTAAAAAATTCTCTTATGGATTACCAGTTCCTAGAATTCCATGGTTAGAAGTAAAAATGCTTCCAGATTTTAATGACAATGGACACTTAATCGAAGGTCCAAGACCTAAACGTGGAGAAATAGTAGTTTTTAGATATCCAAAAAATGAAACTATTCACTATGTAAAAAGAGCAGTAGCGACGGGTGGTGATATTGTTGCATTAAAAGATAAAAATTTATTACTTCATCCAAAAGAAGGAAATGAATATGTTAAAGCTAATTTTGATAAAGATAGTATTATTGAAATTGGAGATAAATTATGGGTTGTAAATCCATATAAAAAAGACCATCCTGGAATTCATAATGATCCAACAGTTGTAAATAATGGCTTGAATCCACAAGAACTATTTAATATGATACCTATTTTAGTACCTGAAGATGAAACATTTATGATGGGTGATAATAGAGACCATTCAAATGATTCTAGATTTTGGGGAACGGTTCCTTATAAATATGTAGTTGGAACTCCATGGCTTATCTATTTTTCTTGGGATAAAGATAAAGAAATTAGATGGGATAGAGTGTTAAAACAAGTAGATACTATTGAAGAAAACATGGATACAAAAATCAAACTTGATCATGAAAAAGGAATATATTAGATGAAATATTATATTGGCGCAGATCATGCAGGAATAGATATAAAAGCATACGTAAAAGAATTATTTGAAAAAAGAGGTCATGAAGTAATTGATTTAGGACCAAATACAAAAGATAGAGTTGATTATCCTGATTATGCTTCTAAAGTATGTAAAAGTGTTCTAGAAGAAGATGGAAGCAAAGGTATTTTAATCTGTGGTTCAGGAATTGGAATGAGTATGGCTGCAAATAAATTTGATGGAATAAGAGCTGCACTTTGTCATAATGAATACTCAGCTAAAATGGCAAGAGAACATAATGATGCAAATGTTATCTGTTTAGGTGAGAGAGTTTCAGGATTTGGAATGGTTGAAGCTATTGTAGATGCATGGAATGATTCATCATTTGCAGGTGGAAGACATGAAGGTAGAGTTGAAAAAATTAATGCAATTAGTAAAATAGGAAGTTGTAGAGTTTAATAATATTTAAAATAAAGGATTATCATGAGAGAGCCTTGGCAAATATATTTAATGATGTTTATTATTGTAGCATTGATGCTTCTTGGGAAAAAAATGATGTTTTTTTCTGATAAAAAAGATGATAAAAAGCCAAAGGATAAGAGTTGATAAATTCTAAAATTATTGACTCTATTTTTTCATCTGCTTCAATTCAAAGATGGAATGATTATCCAAGAATGGTAGAATTAGTTGAGCTTGATAAACAAGCTCATAAATTTATCATTGCATATTTTATTGCAAAATTAGAAAAAAATATAAATTATACACACTTAATAGAAGCTGGTATTTTTGAGTTTTTACGACGTGTAGTTGTAACTGATATAAGACCTGATGTATTTAGAAAAGCTTTACAAAAAAAATCTAAAGAAATAAATACTTGGGTCATCTCAAAACTATCTCCATCGCTTGAAAGTATAGACAATGGAACTTTTTTACAAAAGTTTCAAGAGTATTTAGAAAATCCTGAAATATACAAAAAAGAAAGATTTATCCTAAAAGCAGCTTCTTATTTAGCTACAAAATGGGAATTTTCAATAGTTTATCAAACAAGCCAGTTTTTAACAGATATTGAAGATGTTAAAAAAAGTGTTGATGAAGAGATTGAAGATTATTATGAATTAATTGGAGTGCGAAAAATTGCACTAAATAAAAAACTTGCAAAAGTTATAGATTTAAGTGGCAGACTGCGATTTCAAAAAAGATGGGCTCAAACTCCAAGAGTTCCTGAAACATCTGTTTTAGGTCATATGTTAACCGTTGCTATTTTTGGATACTTCTTCTCAATTGATGTAAATGCATGTGATAAAAGAATCCAAAACAACTTTTTTACAGCCCTATTTCATGATTTACCAGAAGCCTTAACAAGAGATATTATCACTCCTGTAAAATACTGTGTAGATGAATTATCTGATATTATTGCTGAGTATGAATTAGAAAAAATAGAAGATGATATCTTGCCAAATATACCAGAGCAATTACATGATGAATTTTCGTATATTTTAGGACTTTATGATGGTAAAAAAGAAGAGTTTGAAAATAAAATATATGAAGATAAAATCAAAATAGTAGAAGATGTATCAAAATACAATCAAGATAAATACAATGCAATAGATGGTTTAGCTTTAAAACAATGTGATAAATTATCAGCTTTTGTGGAAGCTAGTCTTTCTCTTTCACATGGAATAAAATCTAAAGAATTAATTAATGGTAAAAAAGAGATTTTAAAAAGTCTGAAAGAAATTCAAGGAATTGATTTTAAAGAGATTGCCACTAAAATAGACCATGACTTTGGAACAACTGGTCAAACTCAAGTTAGAATGGATTTTGATTAAAATATAGCTTTTAAAAGCTATATTTTAAGTTTGCATAGAAATACCTTCCTGGATCATTTAATAATACTCTATCTCCACCTGTTTCAACATATGTAACATCTTGATATGTATTTGTTGAAGCATATGTTTTATCAAATACATTATCAACACCAAATGTTAAACCAAAATTTTTATGTAGTTGATTACTATACTTTAAATTTACAAGTGCATATCCTGCTAATTCTTGTTCTTTTGCACTACTATCATAAGTATTCCATCTATCAACTGCCATGATTTCAGCTGTGTATCTAGAGTTTTTTTCTTCATAGTTAAAAGCGATATTAGCTTTTAATGGTGGGATTTCGGCTAAATCTTTATCAATAGCAGAATCATCTTTTTCCCCTCTTTGATAAGATGCTCCATAATCAATAGAAAACTTATCATTCATATAATAAAACCCACTAATATCTAATCCATAAATATTTGCATCAATATTTTCAAAAGTTCCTGTATTATAAATATAATCTTTTAATACTGAGTAAAATACCTTTGATTTAATATTAAAATTGCCAATAGTCTTATCAAACCCTAAATCCACTTCATAGTTTTTTGTATCATCCAAATCATTATTTGCACCCATATAAAGTTCTCTTGCATCTGGAACTCTTGAAGACTTTCCAATACCTGCAAAATATTTTGTATTTTCATCTGCATTATAAATAGCAAAGATATTTGCATTTAAAGAAGTATATTTTTTATCTGTTTTATCTGCATTTATTGAATCAATATCTGTATAATCATATCTTGCACCCATCTCTAAGTCTAGTTTACCAAATGATTTTTCAATACTTGTAAAAACTGCTTTATTTGTAGTATCAGTAGAATCTAAACTAGCAAATGATGGCATTTGCATTCCAGTCATTGAAGAAGTCATATACTTTTTACCTCTCCAATTTCTAACACTTGTATCTAATCCTATAGTTACTAATGAATCAGCAACTTCAAGACTATTTTTTAATTTACTTCCCCAAATAGAAGATTTCATATGATTTGTCATATATTTTTCACTTCCACTATTTCTTAGCTTTGTACTCATTGGATGATCAACATGAGAATAATAATAATCTAAAGTTAATTCTTTTGAAAAAGCACCTAAATCTCTTGCTGTATATCCAATAGTATAAATATCTGAATCATCATAATCTGCATCCATTGGAGTATTTGGATAAAGTACATTGTCACTTCTATTTGCTGTATATGATAGTTTTATATCTTGATCATCAGTAATATTAAAGATAGCCTTTGTTAAAACTGTCTTTTTTTCATATGCCTCTAAATCACTTTTTGAGTATTGATTCCCTGTCATAACACCTTTTTCAAGTTGCTGTTCTAAGAAGTCATTTCCATCTCCATCTTCGTATTGATCACCCTTCTCTATTGAAGTTGATACAAGAAGTTTAAACTTATCTGTTCCTCCACTAAGCATTGCACTAGCTTTTTTATATCCAAAACTTCCAGCACCTAAATTTACTTCTGCTTTTAAATCTTTACTTGGTTGTTTTGTTTTTACTATTACATTTCCACTTAGGGTTCCGAAGTTTTCAACATCATAAGGACCTTCTATAACTTTCACACTTTCAATATTATTTGATAAAACATGAGAAGTTACAGGATCCATTCTATTTGGACAAGCACCATATATTTTTGCATTGTCTATTAGAATATTAATATTATCCTTTTTCTGCCCTCTTAAAATGATATCATTTGCAATACCACTTCTTCTAACTATTGAAATAGATGATATATTTTTTGTTAAAGCTTCAGCTAAATCAGCACTTTTAATTTGCTCGTTACTAATATCTTTTACTATTTTACCATTAGCTTTTTCAACTACACTAATTTGATCTAAAACAGTTGTTTCATTTGCTTGTAATACAACACTAGCAGATAATAAAGATAAAGAGATAATTCTTTTCATAAAGGTTCCTTAAAATAATTTTGTGTAATTATTGCAAAGAGCTGTTAATTTTTTGTTAACTTATGATTTTTTGTGATTATTTAATAAACATTCCCATTACTTAAGTATAAGTAAACGATAAATCCTCTATAATTGGCTTATTAATCACAATAATATAATGGCTTATATCATCAAGCTTTTAGCTACAAAATCATAGGGAGTAATATGAAGATAATATTTTTAATACTAAGTTTAATCTACTTTTCAAATGCACTTGAAATACCAAGTGAAGAGAGTAAAAAAGAAGAAATAATACTAAAAGATAACAAACAAATAAGAACATTTGGTGAGAATCTTTTCAACGGCGAGTTTTCAAAATCTTCACAACACAGATATAACCCTGAGTATCTACTAAATATTTCAGATACTATCAACCTAAAACTTTGGGGTGCAATTGATTTAGATATGAAGCTTACTATTGATGAACAAGGTAATATCTTCGTACCAAAAGTAGGAGCGATTAAGCTATTAGGTGTAAAAAATAAAGACTTATCTGGAAAAATCAAAAAAACTCTTAAAAAAACGTATAAAGACAATGTATATATCTATGCAAATCTTGACAATTTTCAACCTGTATCTGTTTTCGTATCAGGTGCAGCTGTAAAACCTGGACTTTATCAAGGATTATCATCTGATTCTATATTACAATTTATAGATAAAGCAAAAGGTATAGCACCAAACGGAAGTTTTAGAAACATATCTATAATTAGAGACAATAAAGTAATTTCTAATATAGACCTTTATGAATACTTATTAAGTGGTAAACTAGACTTAATACAGTTTAAAACAGGAGATATTGTAAATATAGAATATCTAAAAGGATATATTACAGTTGATGGAGATGTTCAAAGACCACTAAAAATAGAAACTAATGGTTATTTAAATATTAGAACTATAGTTAAACTTGTACAACCTTATACAGAAGCTAGTGATGTAATAATATCAGATTTTGATGCACAAAATGAAAAAATATTGAAAATGTACGCTATAAATAATAAAAATATCAAAATAAAGGCAAACCAACACATAAAGTTTGTATCAAATAATAATACAAAAACAATAGAAATTAAAATAGATGGTGAACACAACGGTCTTAATAATATCATAGTAAAAAAAGGCACAACTCTAGAAGAACTAATTTCTACATTAAATTTCTCAGAATTATCTTCAAAGCAAAATATAAACTTATTTAGAAAAAGTGTAGCTAAACTACAAAAAGAACTAATCGATGCTAGCTTACAAGAATTAGAATCGTCAGTTTTAAAAACAGGCTCAATCACTACTGAAGAATCTACTATAAGAATACAAGAATCAAAATCTGTTCTTGAATTTATCGAAAGAGCAAAAAAAGTTGAACCAAAAGGACGAGTAGTCCTAAATAAAAACAGTGACTTTTCTCAAATAGTTTTAGAAGATGAAGATGAAATATATATACCAAAAAGAAACCATGTAGTAACAGTACAAGGTGAAGTAAAAATACCTTCATCTCTTTCTTATGTAAAAGAAATGAGCTTAGAAAAGTACTTAGAACAATGTGGAGGACTTAGTTCTCGTGCAGATGAAGACAATATATTAGTGATAAAACAAGATGGAAGTGTAAGTACTTATGATAATAGCTTATTTTCAAATCAAGAACTTACTATAGAACCAGGAGATAGTGTACTAGTACTAGGCAAATTAGACTCAAAAAGTGTACCAATCATAAAAAGTATAACTCAAATACTGTACCAAATAGCTGTTGGTGCTGGTGTACTAGTAAGGTTATAATAAGATATGATAAAGACTATTGGAAAGGTTCTGTATATAGTATATAAAGATACTCTTAAAGGTGATCCTTTTTGTATTTATAAGAAAGCATATATAAAATACAAAAAAGATGGTCTAAAGCCTATGATGAGTAGATTAAATGTAGAATATAAAAAATCTTCAAATACAATAGTAGCTAATCCTACAAAAGAAAGAAATACCTATGATAATTGGATAGAAACAAATGAAATAGATATTTTAGAAACAAGTAAATTAGAATATACACCCCTTATTTCAATAATAACACCAACATACAACACAGAAAAAAAATATCTAGTAGAAATGATAGAATCTGTGTTAGCACAAACATATACAAATTGGGAGTTATGTATAGCAGATGATGCGTCACAAAATAAAAATACAATCAAAACCCTAAAAGAATATGAAGTAAAATATCCTAATATAAAAGTAACATATAGAAAAGAAAATGGCCATATATCTGAAGCTTCAAATAGTGCTTTAGCATTAGCCTGGGGAGAATATATAGTTTTATTAGATCATGATGATTTACTTTCACCTAATGCCTTATATGAAATGGCAAAAAAACTAAATGAAAATAATGATTTAAAACTAATCTATAGTGATGAAGATAAAATAGATGAAAAAAACAATAGATTTTCACCTCACTTTAAATCAGGATGGAACCCTGATTTGTTTTTCTCTCAAAACTATCTTTGCCATTTAGTATTACTTAAAAAAAGTATAGTAGATAGTATAGGTGGATTTAGAAAAGGATATGAAGGAAGTCAAGATTATGATTTATTTTTAAGATACATAAATCAAATAAATTATAATCAAATTGATAGAATTGAAAAAGTGCTATATCATTGGAGAGCTATACAGGGTTCAACAGCTTTAAATGCAAATGAAAAAGACTATTCACATGAAGCTGGACGAAAAGCACTAGAAGACTATTTTCATAAAAAAGATAAAGATATTCTTGTAAAAGATGGATTACTTGTAAATACATATAAAATAGCTTATCCAATTGCTGAAAATCAACCAAAAGTAAGTATTATAATACCTACAAAAAATAAATACACTTTACTTAGTAAGTGTATCTCAAGTATTTTTGAAAAAACAACTTATAAAAACTATGAGATAATAATTGTAGATAATGGAAGTGATGGAAAAAAGATATTAAAGTATTTAAAGGACATTTCTAATATTGAAAATGTACAAGTTATAAAATATGATAAACCATTTAACTACTCAGCAATAAATAACTACGCGGTAAATTACTCTTCTGGGGAAATTGTAGCTTTAGTAAATAATGATGTAGAAGTTATAAGTGAAAACTGGCTTACACAAATGGTATCACATGCTACAAGAGAAGAGATAGGAGCAGTTGGTGCGATGTTATACTATGATAATAACACAATTCAACATGCAGGAGTGATACTAGGTATTGGTGGAGTTGCAGGACATAGCCATAAATATTTTGAAAAAGGCGACAATGGATATTTTTCAAGACTTAAAATAATACAAAATCTATCTGCAGTAACTGGAGCTTGTATAGTAGTAGAAAAAAAATTATACCAAGAAGTAAATGGTCTTGAAGAGCAAAATCTAAGAGTAGCTTTCAATGACGTAGACTTTTGTCTAAAACTTCTTGAATGTGGATATAGAAATCTATGGACTCCTTATGTTGAACTATATCATCATGAATCTTTAAGTAGAGGTGCAGAAGACAATCCTAAGAAAATAAAAAGATTCAATAAAGAAGTAAGATATATGAAAAATAAGTGGGAAAATATTTTGTTAAAAGATAAGTATTATAATAATAACCTTACACTAAAACATGAAAACTTTACTCTAAAAATAGGTGAAAAATTTGTTTAAAAAAATATTTAAAAAGAAAGAAATAGAAATAGAAACTTCAGATGTAATACAAGAAGAAGAAAAAGAAGAAGAAAAAGAAATAGAACCTAGATATAATAGAAATATTTTTTTTGTACATATTCCAAAAACTGCAGGCACAAGCTTTCGTAAGTCAGCAGAAGTAGAATTTGGTTTTGAAAATACTTTTTTTGATTATGGAGAAAAAGTTACTGATACTTCAGAGTTAATAAAAAATCTTGTATATAAAGAAAATGATTTTTATAAATTAAAACAATGTTTTAAAGAGCATAATAATGTATTTTTATCAGGACATATCTCAGTTGGTAAATATATGCATATATTTAATACCTTAGATGTGATTACATTTGTAAGAGAACCTATATCTCAAGTGGTTTCTCATTTTACACATTTTAAAACACGTCATAATTATAAAAAAAGTATTGAAGAGTTTATAGAAGAAAAAAGATTTCAAAACATACAGTCAAAATACTTAGCAGCGAAGCCATTGGAGCTTTTTGGTTTTATAGGATTGACAGAAGAGTATGATGAATCAATAAAAATAATAAATCATTATTTTAATACAGATATAAAACTATTGAAGACAAATATAAATAAACAATCAAACACTTTCAAAGAGTCACTAGATGATAAAATAATTGAAAGAATAAAAGAGCTTAATAAAGAAGATATTAAACTTTATAAAAAAGCAAAAGAACTTTTTGAAAACCATAAAAACTGTTTAGAAAAGGGAGAACCTTATACATATAAATATATACAAAGTAAAACTCCAGAGCTGACAAGAGGAATAGCTTTTCAAAGAGATAATAACAAAGAAGTTACAATAAAAATAGAAAATAATACTTCTAATATAAAAGCTAAAAGTTTTAGACCTGGTATGGTACAACATAACCTTCCTAGAGATGGTTTCGTAGGTTTCGAATATAAAATAAATAATATTAAAAAATAAGAGATAGGTGAAAGTATATGAAAACAGCATATTTTATATTAGGAATGCATAGAAGTGGAGCATCATCTTTAAGTGGTGTTTTAAATATCATGGGATTAGATTTTGGCTCAAATTTAATGCAAGGCGATAAAAATAATCCAAAAGGGTATTATGAAAACAACTTCATCTATGAACTAAATGAAAATATACTTAAAGAAAATAAATCATCATGGGATGATTATAATTTTAATATAAATGAAATATCTATAGAAAAAAAAGAAATATATATAAACAATATAACAAAACTTTTAGATAATGAGTTTAAATATAGTGAAAACTTCGTAATAAAAGATCCAAAAATATGCCTATTATTTCCTCTTTGGGAAGAAGCTTGTAGTAAACAAGATATAAATATAAAAGTAATCCTAGCTCGTAAAAATCCAATAGAAGTGGCACAATCTTTAAAAACAAAAAATAATTTTTCTCAAGAAAAATCCCTACTACTATGGAGTAAGTATTTTTTAAATGCAGAGTATCTAAGTAGAAAATATAATCGAATAACTATATTCTTCGATGATCTTATAAAAAAACAAGATGCTACAATAAAAGAACTTTTAAGTTTTACAAATTTTGATATTGAAGATACTACGAAAAAAGAAATAGTACAGTTTTTAGATAAGAATATTAAGCACAATATTTCAAAAGATAATCTAGAAAACGACTATAATCAAAGAGTTTTAGAGATTAAAGCTCTAAATAAAAATATAGATGAACTACTAAATGATTTAAAAAAAATACAAAATGATTCAGAAAAAGTAAAAAAAGAAAATTCAGATCTTCTTATTGATATCCAAAACTTAAACAAAGCAAAGAAAGAATTTAAAAATAAGTGCAATTTAGAATCTGAAGAAGTAGCTGATTTAAATAAAACTATAAATGAAATATTAAGTGATCTAGAACAAATAAAAGAATCAAAACAATCAATAATAAATAACAAAACACAAGAAATAAATGATCTAAAAAACAAACTAAGTACACAAGAAGATATAAATATAAAACTAGTACAAGAAATAGAAAGTTTAAATAAAGATATTGATGAAATACTAAAAGACTTTCTATCAATGAAAGAATCTAAATCTTGGCTATATACAAAGCCTATTAGAAAATTACAGAAATCTTTAAGAGGTAAATAATGTTTAACAAGGAAAAGAAAAGATTAAAAAATCTAAAAAAACGTATTGAAAAAAACAATTTATTTGACAAGATTTTTTATCTTAGAACATATCATGATGTTAGAGCTGCTGATATTCTACCAATTGACCATTATGTTAAATATGGAATAAAAGAAGATAGAAAACCAAATAAAGATTTTGATCCAATTTGGTATAAAGAATTTTATAAAGATGTAAAAGAAAGCGATATATATGCTTTTAATCATTATGTACTTTTTGGTCAAAAAGAAAATAGAGCAAGAAATGAAAAAGAATTTTTAAACAAAAAAAAAGATGAGATAAATAAGCAAGAAGAGATAAAATCTTCTATAAAAAAAGAATTATTTCAAAATATAAATAGTGATAGCTATTTATCTGTTAATCCTGATATAAAAAAAGATATAGAAAAAGGTCTTATACCTGATGCACAATCTCACTTTATATCATTTGGATATGATGAAATAAAATCAGGAAAAAGAAGACTAGGTATAGAGTATCCATTTTTTAATGAAGAAGAATATATAACTAATAATAAAAATGATGTTTATACTTCTGCTTTTAACCATTTTCTAGAATATGGACACAAAGAATTTTTATTATTAGAAAGAGAAATTGGGGGATATTATCCTTTTGAATTAACAAAAGAATTAATAGAAAAATTAAAAAACAATTTTGATGAAGAATCATATTTAATGGTAAATAATGATGTAAAAAAAGCGATAGAAAAAAAAGAAATACAAAATGGCTTTGAGCATTTTATTCAACATGGTATAACAGAAGTTAGATTTGGGAAAAGAAAAATTCATAAAGAACTTCCATTGATTAGTGAATCAATCTATTTATTATATTTTGAGGATGTTTTAGAAGCTGTTAAAAGTCATACTATAACTTCTCCATACGAGCATTTTTTGCTCCATGGTTTAAAAGAAATGTTAAATGGAATAAGACCTATTCCTAATAATACATATACATATATATATAAAGAACCTATAATAAACAATAAAATAATTAGTGAAATAAACAGTTTTTCTAGTAAACCTCTAATATCAATTATCATGCCTGTATATAATGTAGATGAAAAATGGATTGATTTAGCTATTAAATCACTTCATAATCAGTGGTATAAAAACTGGGAACTATGTATAGCAGATGATAAAAGTACAAAAGAAGAGACGATAAACTATCTAAAAAATATAAATGATGATAAAATCAAGATTAAGTTTTTGGAAAAAAACGTAAATATATCAGGTGCATCAAATGCAGCGTTAAAACTTGCAAATGGTGAGTATATAGCTCTAATGGACAATGACGATGAACTAACACCAAATGCACTATATGAAGTAGTAAAAACTATAAATAAAACAAATGCTGACTTTATTTATAGTGATGAAGATAAGTTAGAAATGGATGATTCATATTCAGAGCCTCATTTTAAACCTGATTTTGCTCCTGATATGTTCTTATCTCAAAACTATATAAGTCATCTAGGGGTGATAAGAAAGTCACTTATTGAAAGAGTTGGAGGATGGGCTGTCGGATTAGAAGGATCTCAAGATTATGACTTATATCTAAAAGTATTAGAACATACAAATAATATAGTTCATATTCCCAAAGTACTATATCATTGGAGAAAGGTTCCAGGATCTACTGCTGCTGAATTTAGTGATAAATCTTATGCTCAAGAAGCAGGGAAAAAGGCACTAGAAAATGCTATGAAAAGAAGAAATATACAAGCAGAAGTATTTAATGGAAAATATCCAGGGACTTATAAAGTTGAGTATAAAATCATAGATGATCCACTAGTGAGTATTATCATACCTTTTAAAGATAAACCAGAATTATTAAAAATGTGTATTGAGTCAATTCTTGAAAAATCTACATATAAAAATTTTGAAATAATTGGAATAAGTAATAATAGTCAAGAAAAAGAAACATTTGATGAAATGAATAGAATAAAAGAACTAGATAGAAGAATAAACTTCTATGAGTATAATGTACCTTTTAATTATTCAGATATTAATAATCATGCCGTTAACAATCATGCAAAAGGTGAATATATTTTACTTTTAAACAATGACATAGAAATCATTTCTACAAACTGGATAGAAGAAATGCTAATGCATGCACAAAGAAAAGATATAGGATGTGTTGGAGCGAAACTTTACTATCCAAATGATACTATTCAACATGCAGGTGTTACAATGGGTATATTGACTTTAGCAGGGCATAATTTCAAACATTTAGATAAAAATACTCCTGGATATATGGGACGAGAATCTATAATTCAAAATATATCAGCAGTAACAGCAGCTTGTCTAATGATAAAGAAATCAATCTATGACGAAGTAAAAGGACTAAATCAAGAGGATTTAAAAATCGCTTTCAATGATGTAGACTTTTGTCTAAGAGTGCAAGAAAAAGGATATAAAAATATTTATACTCCTTATTGTGAAGCTTATCATCATGAATCAATATCAAGAGGAACAGAAGACAATCCTGAAAAAGTAGAAAGATTTAATAAGGAAGTGAAATTTATGCAAAACAGACATAAAGATATACTTGAAAATGGAGATCCATTTTATAATATCAACTTAACTTTGACAAAAGAAAACTTTGAGATAAAAGGGAAAATACATGCCTAAAAATAAAGAACAAGTAGATATAAAAACTCTTATAAAGAAAAGTGGATTATTTGATAAAAACTTTTACTTAAAAACATATCGTGATGTTAGATTAGCAGATATAACACCATTGGAGCACTATATTCAAAAAGGTATGAAAGAAGACAGAAAACCAAATGAACACTTTGATCCTATTTGGTATCGAGAGTTTTACACTGATGTAAAAGAAGATGAAAGCTATCCTTTTATTCATTATATTTTATTTGGAAGAGATGAAAATAGGTTTGTAAATGAAAAGGAATCTAATCCTGATAAAGATATTGAAGATACAGAAGATGAATATAGTGATGAAGAATTAGAATACTACGAAAAACTACAAAAAAATGGTTTTGATTTAGAGTTTTATAAAAACTATTATGAAGATTTAGAAGCAATAGATGATGAAAACTTTGATCTTTTATTTCATTATATAAGATATGGAGAAAAAGAGCATAGGTCTATCAGTTTTATAGATTTATTAAAATCTAGAAATTTTAATGATGAAATAATTATTAAATTAAATAGATATTTAAAAAATGATTTTTATAAAACATTACAAAGTTTTAATACTATAGATATTAATATGAAATCATTTATAGATAATATAACTGGTATAAACTTTAATCCATTAAAGATTTCAAATAACAATATAATCAATAGCGAATTTTATTTACTTTTAGCAGAAAACTTTCTTATTATGAAAAATATAAGTGTAGCTGATAAGTATCTTAATCTATCTTTATACTTTGCAAAAAACCATAAAGTCTTAGAATACAAAGGTAATATAAATTTTGAACATCAAAATTATAAAGATGCAATTCTTTATTATAAAGAAGCATTATCCCTTAATAAACAATTAAAATTTGTCTATGAAAACCTTGCTGTTTGTTATGAAAATTTAAACGATTTAGAAAATGCTATAGACACACTATTAGAAGGTGTATTAGCTATACCTACATCTGCAGAACACTATAAACAAAAAATTAGTTTTTTATTGGAAGAATATTATCAAGAAAAAAAACATAGTTATTACAATAATTATCTTATTAACCAAGATAGAACGATGTTATTAAATAGTATTAACGATGTGACAAAATATACTTATGAAACATATTTTAAGCTATATAAAGGTGAAGATAAACTAGAAGAATATAACACTATAAACAAAAAAAATGTTTTAATAATAGCTGATTATCATGTAGAACAATGTGTAAGATATAGAATAGATCAAAAAGTTGAGCAGTTAGAAGCACAAAATTACAATGTAGAGACAATAGACTGGACAAAGCTTCATGAAAAGGAAGATATCGTTCCATTTTTTGATATAGTGATATTTTACAGAGTTCCTTCAAGAGTTAATATCATCAAAACACTTGCAAAGGTAAATGCTCTAAATAAAATCTCAATATATGAAATAGATGATTTACTATTTGATCCTATTTATCCTGATGATATTAAAAATTACGGAGGAAATGTTGATATAGATGCCTATCATAGTTTAACTTTAGGTATGACAAAGATGAACTCAATAGCTAAGCTTTGTCAATATGGTATGGCTTCAACTATACCTTTACAAGAAAAACTTCAAAGTATTGTGAGTAAAAAAGTTTGCTTACTTCATAGAAATGGATTAGACTCTTTTTCAACAGTGAGCGAGATAGAGAAAGCTAATAAAAACACAATTGATCTTTTTTATGGAAGTGGTACCCTAGCACATAATCAAGACTTTATTGACTTAGTTGTGCCAGCATTGGAAAGACTTTTCAAAGAGTTTAAACATCTACGAATGGTAATAGTAGGACATCTAACTCTTCCAAAAAAATTTTTAGACAAATACACTAAGCAAGTTGTTACTTTGCCAAAAGTTAATATAAAAGCATACTACAACTACTTAAAACAAGCAGATATAAATCTTGCAGTCTTACATAAAGATGAGATAACAGATACAAAAAGTGAGCTTAAATGGTTTGAAGCGGGATGTTTTTATATACCTTCTATAGTAAGTGGTACACAAAATTATTTAGATGTCATAAAAGAAGGAGAAGATGGCTTTATAGCAAATACACCTGAAGAATGGTATATAAATATAAAACAACTAATAGAAGATAAAACACTTAGAAAAAATATAGGCTCAAATGTAGCAAAAAGAATAAAAGACGAATATAGTATAGAATCTCTAGGATTAGAACTAAGTGAAAACTTAAACTTATTAGTAGATAAAAACTACACAAAACGTGATAAAAAAAGAAAAAAAATCGCCTTGGTAAATGTATTTTTCCCACCTGAATCAATCGGTGGAGCTACAAGAGTAGTAGCTGATAACTTTGATTTACTAATAGACAAATACAAAGACGAGTATGAAATATGTGTATTTACCTCTGAAATTGAGTGTTTAGAACCATATAAAATGTCTGCATACAACTACAAAGGTGCTAGAGTTTATAAAGCAAATATATTATATAGAGAACATATGGATTGGCACCCACAAGATGAAAATATGTATGATTTGTTTACAAAGTTTTTAGAGCTTGAAGCTCCTGATAAAGTTCACTTTCATTGTGTTCAAAGATTAACTGCATCTATAGTAGAAGCTACAAAAGATATGAAAATACCATATATAATCACAGCTCATGATGCATGGTGGATATCTGACCATCAGTTCTTAGTAGATAAAAATGACAAAGTCTATCCAGATGGTCATCCAGATCCATTTTACAAAAGAGTACTTAATGAAAATATGACTTTGGATATGTCTATAGAAAGATCTGCATATTTAAAGTCACTTTTACTAGATGCACAGCATATACTAACTGTATCTGAATCTTTTGCAGATATATATAGAAAAAATGGAATACCAGATATAAAAGTAACTAAAAATGGAATCTCTAGTAAGATAAAATGGCTAGAAAAAGACACCTCAAATACTCAAAAAGTAGTATGTGGTCATATAGGAGGTATGAGTTCTCATAAAGGTTTTGATATACTTAAAAAAGCAGTTATCAAACTACAACCTGAAAACCAAGAATACCTTATAGTAGACCACTCAAAAGATGAAGGATATATCTCTTTTGAAAAATGGGGTGAAGTAGATGTGAAGTTTATAGGAAGACAAAATCAAGACGAAATGGTAGCTTTATATAGTAAAATAGATGTACTTTTTGCACCTTCTATATGGCCTGAAAGTTTTGGACTAGTTACAAGAGAAGCAGCCGCTTGTGGATGTTGGATAGTAGCTAGTAACTTAGGTGGAATTGGGGAAGATGTAAGTGATGGGGAAAATGGCTTTGTCATAGAACCAACACAAACAGCAATAGAAAATACACTAGAAGAGATAGATAAAGATTGGATAAGATACAAAAGCCTAGCACCAAAAGGAAATGTATCTATAGTAGAAGAACAAGTGAAAAGTTTAGAGAAATTTTTAAATGATTGAAAAAAACAATACAAATTTTGATTCTGCAAAACAATTTGTTGAATTTGGATTAAATGAAAAAAAAGTCGGACATAGAGAATCTGCATCTGGACCAGGAAGTTATATAAATAACACAAAAGAAGTATCAGAATTTATACTTCAAATTGTAAAAAAATATAATATTAAATCTCTTCTTGATTTAGGTTGTGGAGATTGGAATTGGTTTTCTATACTTATAGACCAAATACGTAAAGAAAAAGGATTTGAAGATTTTAATTATATTGGTTGGGACTCTCATCCTAAATTAATAGACGAATTAAATAAAAAGTATGGAAATAAAAATACTACTTTTCAACTAAAAGATATTGTTACTGAAGAGTATCCAAAAGTTGATTTGATTATTTGTAGGGATGTTTTATTTCATATGAAACCTAGCATAATAACAGAAGTATTAGATAAAATATATTCAGCAGATTCAAAATATTTTCTTACAACTACTTATGATATTGATAAAAATCATGATGAAGAAAATATAAAAAAAAATAATAATATCCCAAATTGGTATTTTCATCTTATAAATTTGGATATTAGCCCATATGATCTTTCGAAAGATAAATTGGAACAAAGAGAAGAGATAAACTGTAAACATGATAAATATAATCGTTTTAGTGTTTTATATAAAATAAAAGAAAAAAGGGAAGTTATGATTGAAAATTTATTTTTAAGTGTTGGTGCGATGAAAGCTGGAACAACTTGGTTGTATGAGCAACTAAAAGACCATCCTGAGATTTATTTTACGCCAGAAAAAGAGATACACTATTTTGCAAATAAAGTAGGTATAGAAAATCAATTAAATCATCGTAATAGAATTTTAAAATTTAAACCCATAATGGAGAAATATGCAAAAGGTAATCCAGCTTTTATTTCTCAAAATATGGAAGAGATTTATTGGTATTCTAATTATGCAAGACCAAAAGAGATAGATAATGATTGGTATCAAAGTCTTTTTTCACTAAATAAAGACAGGAAGTTTAATGCAGATTTTTCTAATCTTTATTGCCAAATGGATAAAGATGGTTGGGATAATGTACGAAAAATTGGGAAAAATATAAAAGTAATATATACACTAAGAGATCCACTAAAAAGATTATGGTCACATTATAAGTTTCACATGAAATGGGTAAATAGAGAGGACGAAGCACTTGAAGTTGGGTTTGAACACTTTAAAGAACTTTTAGACAAACACTTTTTTTGGATAAATGCTGAGTATACAAGAAACTATAAACTACTCAAAGAAAATCTAAAGGATGATGAGTTGATGATACTTTATTTTGAAGACTTTAGAGAAGACCCTGTAAAAATGCTTTTAGAAGTACAAAGGTTTTTAGGTGTCGAAGAAATAGAACCAACTACAGAAAATCTAGAAAAGAAAGTAAATAAAACCAAAGAGTTTGAGTTACCTGAAGAATGGATGGAATATATGAAAATAAAACTTTCAGATGAAATGAAACAACTTAAAGAAATTGGGATTTGGCATGAGAAGTGGAAAATATCATGATTAAAAAAGAAGATTTTTTTCTTTTTAAAAAAAATGAATCTAATGATATTCTTGTAGTTTTTAGTGCAGCAACTGTTCCTATTGGTAAATTTTCATTTAGCAATCAATTTAAAGATGCTAACCTAAATATTTTATATCTTAATTGTCCAGAAAATACATGGTATTTAAAATCACCATTAGGTAAAAATGATGGGATTAAGTACTATAACAATATTGTTGAAAATATAATAAAAGAATACAATTTAAAAGGTACAAAAATAGCTTTAGGTGGTTCTATGGGAGCATATGGAGCATTATTGGTTGGTACAGCTTTAAATTTTGATCGTATTATATGCACAGGAATTGAAACCGAGTTATTTCTAGAAAATAGCAATAGTAAAAAATATTTTCTAAAAAAGAAGGGACTAGAGATACCTGATTTAAATAACTTGATTTGTTGTTCAAGCTTTAAAGAAGCTATTTTTATATTTGGAGAGAGAGATATAATTGATATTTTCTCTGCGGCAAAAATAAATCATGATGATAGAATAAAAATTATTCCATTAAAAAATCATACTCATTCAATACCCCCTGTACTTATGAATAAATTTGAACTATCTGACTTATTTTTAACTAATAATTTAATAGAAAAGATAGAAAGTTCATTTGAAATTGGGGATAGTATAGTTAATTCGAATTTAAATGAAATTGAGATTTTATATAGATTAATGATGGAATATCATATGTCTATATTAAAAAATCATACAAAAGCTCAAGCTATTGGTGTTTTTGAGAATACTAAATCTCGTAGTATAAAATCACTTGTAGCTTGCTGGTTAGGAAAATCGCTTGCGTTAATAAATCCTTCTGAATCAATATACTTCTTAATGCAATCAATAAAGTATAACTTGCATTTATCAGAATCTTATCCAGAACTTGTAAGATTATTAAGAAAAGAAAATATTGAAGAGTCTTTAAAATACAGTAGTTTAGTAGATACATTACATTCCCCTGATATTTTAGATTCTTCAATTGAACTATTATATGAACATGCAGTAAATTTATATTTAACAAAGAATTTTGAATATACAATTAAGTATATGAATTATTTTTTAGAATATCGTCCTAATCATCATCATGCAAAACTTCTTTTAGGAGAATCATTATTAGAAATTGGAGAGTTAAATCAAGGTTTAGAAATTCTTGAATCCATATATTCAAAAAGTAATAATAATCAAAAAAATAGAATTGAGGAAATCAAGGCTAGATTTAAATAAGATCTCTGAAAATCATATTCATATAATTAAAAAAAGAGATGAATTTATACCGATATCAAAAGAAAATCGTATCACAAAATATAGGAATTAAATATGAAAATCAAGATTAAAAAACTTTTAGATACTATAAATAGTAACTTTAAAGAAGAGTTTATATTAGAACTGTTATCATACTTTAGAAAAGAAATAAATTTAAAAAGAGAATATAATGCTTATTGATATTGAAAACCATTTATTAAATAATCCAATTTCAAATAAATTTGAAGATGAAGAGTTACTTAAAAATACACAAAAAAAAATTCATTCTTATTTACAAGATATGAATCATGATAAGCACAAATTTGCATTTATTCTGTCATATATCCCTCTTTCAAATTTTTCTGCATTTAAGATGGTTATTCTTTCAGTTGTTAAAAAAATATTGCTTGCTTCTAAACAAAATGAAATATTAATAATTATGACAGGTTCATATAAAAATAAAAAGTTTGTTGAACCAAATGAATTAAAAATGACAGATAAAGAATCCATTTACTTATTAAAATCTTATTTTACTTTTGAAGAGATATTAAGATTATCAATAATAAAAATAAAAAATTATAATAATGAGAAACCTATATCATATGCATATTCTAAAGCAATAGAAATTATAAAAGAATCTAATATTGGAACCTTGCTTTTAGCAAGAGACAATATAAGAACATTATATTTAGATGCATTGCTTTTTCAAAGTTTCCCAATAATTGATATTCCATTTAATCGAGAAAATTTGTTGAGCAGTTATTCTGATGGAGTTCTCACTCATTTTGACTTAAAATTTAAAGGTAATAAATATATATACAAATGTATATATAATTTAGTCTTAAATAAGTATGAAATAAATTATGAACACTATAATAAGCTATTCAAATCTAAGCCTTCAAATAAAATAAAGTTAATATCAGTTATCGGATCAAATAGAATTGCAAGAGCATTAGAAAAACTAGATAAAAGATTATTGAACAAATTATTGAACTTAATAATCTCCAATAAACTTGTCAGTTGGACTATTGTTGGCAATAGTAATGTTAGTGATTATTTAAATATAAACCCTTTACTTGATAAATGCATATTAAATAATATTATAGAAATTAAAGGTTCTATTCAAAATATACAAGAATATATATCAAGGTTTGATATTTATATTCAGCCACCAACTCTATCTGGAGGAGGAAGAGTTGCTGGAGTTAATGCTTCCCTCGCAAAAATGCCTGTTGTTCTGTTTAACAAAGCTGATTGCGAGGCTCGTTTACCATTACTAAAAAAAGCACCAAACTTTGAAGATGGAATCATCTTATTAGAAGAGTTATTAAATAATCCTGATTTAATAGAAATAAAAGGTATGGAGAATTATAAACATTTACTTACTCAAACTAATCTAAATGATACCTTGTTTAATGACTTTCTTTCAAAGATATTTATAAATAAACACGAGAAATTTAAGGAAAGTTTAAAATGATAAACGTAACAAAAACCTATTTACCAAACAAAGAAAAATATCAAAAATATGTAGATGAGATATTTGAAAGTGGTTGGATTACAAACAATGGTCCAATACTAAAAAAACTAGAAAGACGACTTGCCGAGCACTTAGGTGTAAAAAATGTAGTATTAGTTTCAAATGGTACAGTAGCATTAGAGATAGCATATAGAACACTTGATATAGAAGGTTTTGCTATTACTACTCCTTTTTCATTTGTTGCTACTACTAGTTCTCTTGTGACAAATAATATCTTACCAATATTTGCAGATATAGATAAAAAAACACTAAATCTAAATCCAAAAAATATAGAAAAACTTATCACTCCAAACACTAGTGCTATAGTCCCTGTTCATGTATTTGGAAATGCTTGTGAAGTAGAAGAAATAGAACAAATAGCAAAGAAACATAACCTAAAAGTTATATACGATGCAGCTCATGCCTTTGATGTAAAATACAAAGATAAAAGTATACTAAATTATGGAGATATATCAACTCTTAGTTTCCATGCGACAAAGCTATTTCACACAATAGAAGGAGGAGCCTTAATCATCAATGATGATGAACTCGCTCAAAAAGCAAGATACCTTATAAACTTTGGTATACAAAATTCAGAATCTATTCCACACTTAGGAACAAATGCTAAGATGAATGAATTTGAAGCAGCTATGGGATTATGTATCTTAGATGATATAGAAAAAATAAAACAAAGTAGAAAAGAGGTAATAGTATATTATCAAAAAGAGTTAGAAAGTTTAGTAGAGTTTCAAGAACAAAATCAAAATGCTACAGAAAATTATAGTTACTTTCCCGTAGTATTCAAAAGTGAAACAGAACTTTTAAAAGTGCAAAAAGCACTAAATGAAAAAGATATAAACCCAAGAAGATATTTTTATCCATCACTTGATACCTTAAATTATATAGAGCCAAAACAAGAGTGTAAAATATCAAGAGATATAAGTAAAAGAATACTTTGTTTGCCTGTTTATTTTGAACTTGAAAAAGAGATTTATGAAAAAATTATAAAAACAATAAAGGAAAATATCTAAATGCAAAAGAAAATTTTATTTTTAGGTGGATCAAAATTTCAAATACCACCAATCAAATATGCTAAAGAACAAGGTCACTATGTAATAACTTGTGATTATCTTCCTGAAAATCCAGGTCATAAATATGCAGATGAATATCATAATGTTAGTACAACAGATAAAGAAGCAATATTAGAGTTAGCGAAAAAACTTAATATTGATGGAATAGTAGCTTATGCATCAGATCCAGCAGCTCCTACCCAAGCATATGTAGGAAATAAATTAGGTCTTCCTTCAAATCCATATAAATCAGTAGAAATACTAGCTAGAAAAGATTTATTTCGAGATTTTTTAGAAAAGCATAATTTTCTTGTTCCTAAATCAAAAAGTTTTTATAAACTAAAAGATGGAAAAGATTGGATAGAAGAGTTAACTTTCCCTATCATTGTTAAACCAGTTGATTCTTCAGGAAGTAAAGGTGTAACAAAAGTAGAAAATAAAGATGATCTTTCAAAAGCTTTTGAATATGCACTTACATTTTCAAGAGAAAAAAAAATTGTATTAGAAGAATTTTTTGTAAGAGATGGATATCAAGTTGCAGGTGATGGTTTTGTAGTTGATGGTAAATTAGCTTTTAGATGTTGGGCTAATGAACACTTTGATAAATTATGTAATCCTTTAGTACCTATTGGAGAAAGTTTTCCTTCTATTATGAATAATTATACTTTAGAACAATGTCACATGGAAACTCAAAGGTTATTAGATTTACTTGGCATAAAAATAGGTGCTTTGAATTTTGACTTTCATTACAATAAAAATGGAGATTTTTCATTTTTAGAACTTGGACCTAGAAATGGTGGTAACCTAATTCCAGAAGTTATAAAATATTCAACAAATGTAGATTTAATAAAATATACAGTGGATTCAGCTTTAGGATTAGATTGTAGTGATCTAGAAATGAAAGAAACAAAAAGTTTTTATTCTAGCTATATGCTACATTCTTTAACAGATGGAATTATAAAAGATATTTGGTATAGTGATAAAATAAAATCGAATATTATTGAAAAAATGATAGATGTAAAAATTGGTGATATTGTTTATAAATTTAATGGTTCAAATCATACTCTGGGAACAATGATAATGAAATTTAAAACTCAAGAAGAAATGCTTGAAAAAATGGATAATATGGAAAAATATCTTAAGGTAATAGTAGAATGATCAAAGAAATTGGTGGATATTTCGAATTAGAATTACCAAATGGTGATGAGTATCATAATAATTTAATGAAACTAAATAGTGGAAGAAGTTGTTTTAAATATATTCTAAAAGCTCAAAAGCCAAATAAAGTTTATATACCAAACTATATATGTGACAGTGTTATAGAACCACTTGAAGAACTAAATATAAAATATGAATTTTATAATATAGATGAAAACTTTGAAATAATCCAAGATATAAGTCTAAAAGAAGATGAAAATCTTTTTTATGTAAACTATTTTGCTTTAAAATCAAAATATATAAAAAAATTAGCTGACAGATATTCAAATAAATTGATAATAGACAATACGCAAGCATTTTTTGAAAAACCTTTAAATAATATAGATACCATATATAGCCCAAGAAAGTTTTTTGGTGTTTGCGATGGGGGGTATTTAAGTACAAATAAACTTCTAAATGAAGATTTAGAACAAGATGAATCTTATAACCATTCAATTCAACTTTTAGGTAGACTTGATAAAGATGCAAGTTCATTTTATGATAATTATCAAAAAGCAGAACAAAAACTAATAAACCAACCAATTAAAATCATCTCAAAGCTTACTCAAAAAATTCTATCTTCTATTGATTATGAAAATGCGAAGAAAATAAGAAGAGAAAATTTTGATTTTTTACATAATAAGTTAAAAGGAATAAATCTTTTGAATATTGAAAATAATTTGGATTTTGTTCCATTTGTGTATCCGTTGATGATAGAAGATAAAAGTTTAAGAGAAAAACTTATTAAAAATAAAATTTACATAGCTAAATATTGGAATGAAGTTTTAGAAAGAAAAAATATTTCTGAAATAGAAAAAAGTTTCGTAAATAAAATTATACCTTTACCTTGTGATAATAGATATAGGTTAGATGATATGAATAAAATAGTAGAAGTTATAAAAGGAAGTTATAAAAATGTATAAGAATGATGAAGAGATTAAAAGAGTTAAAGGTTTCAAAAGAAATAGTTCTTTAGAAGATTTCCTTTTAGAAGTTAACAATGATTTATGGAATACAGAAAAGAACCTTTTAGATATAAAAGAACCGAAGTATCCACTGATTTTTATAATGGGACCACATAGAAGTGGGAGTACATTATTCCTACAATGGATAGCAAACTTAAACTTGGCATATCCTACAAATATGATGTCAAGGTTTTATAAAACACCTATAATAGCTAGTAAAATACAAAGACTTTTAACAGATGAAGAATATAACTACAGAAATGAAATAAGAGACTTTAATAGTGATATTAATTTTAGCAGTGAAAATGGTAAAACAAAAGGAGCATTAGCACCCAATGAATTTTGGTATTTTTGGAGAAGATTTTTACCTTTTAAAGAATTAGACTATTTACCAACAGAGGAACTTTTTGAAAAAGTAGATATAGATATTTTAAAGTCAGAATTTGCAGGAATAGTAGATGTATTTGAAAAACCTTTTGCTTTGAAAGGAATGATATTAAACTATAATATTGACTTTTTAGACAAAATATTTGAAAAAGCAATATTTATATATACAAAGAGAGATCCCCTTACAAATATAGAATCAGCTCTAAAAGCAAGAGAAAAACAATTAGGAAGCATTGAAGAATGGTACTCATTTAAAATACCAGAATATGAAGAGCTTAAAGAGTTAAATCCATATGAACAAGTTGCTGGACAAATTTATCATATAAATAAAGCTCTAGAATCGGGACTTAATAATGTATCAGAGAACAAAAAGATGATTGTAAATTATGAAGAGTTTTGTGAAAATCCTAAGAAGTTTTATAATGAATTAAAAAAGAAACTACAAATGCAAGGGTATAGTTTAGAAGGTGAATATAAAGGTGAATATAAATTTAATGTGACTCGTAAAGATGTGAAAGATAAAAATATAATCGAAGCTTATAATAAATTTTGTAAATAAATATTATATCTATAAAAAACTTTTTAGATATAATTATGACCAGAGTGAAATATATATCAATTAATTAATATTATAGCCTATTTTAGATAAAATAACTTCAAGTTTTATATTTAAAACTTGAAGTAGCATAATAACTCCCAATAGGTTCTTATATGACAAAAAGAAAACCCTTCACCATTTTCAAGTCTTCTATCTTCGCACTATTTCTTATAGAGATGTACGACTCAGTAGGTATCAAAAAGTCAGGATATTTTTGGCTTTTTTTTGATGTACTATTTATAGTTTTTATTTTCGCAGGAGTTCGTGGCTTTCTTCGAGGTCTTCATATACCAGGACTTGATAGTATAGTTTTTTTAGCTATAAATGTATCTGCATTTTTCTACTTTAGAACCACAGTTCAAATGCTAATGAGCTCTTTTGGAGGAGCTAGTAAAAAGCTATTTGATTATAGACAGATTAAGCCTATAGATATAGTGATTTCAAAGTTTATATTTAATACCTTCATAAGAATACTTGCAGTTTTTATACTACTTTTTATAGGTTGGTACTTTGAGTTTGATTTGAGTATCAAAGACTTCAACATGGTGATGCTTGCAGTTCTTTGGTTGGCTGTTTTTTCCTTTGGTATAGGAATGCTTAGTGCAGTTCTTGGAAACTTTTTTGAAGCATATAAAAAAATCTTAGGATTTATGATGCTTCCTTTGCTTTTTACTTCGGCTGTTTTTTATACTGTTGATTCGCTACCTGCTGAGTTTAGAGTATATATCTTGTATAATCCTGTAGTACATTTTATGGAACTACTTCATGGTAGTTATTTTCATGTTTTAGATACTAAGTATGTTGATTATATATACATGACCTATTGGACTGTTATTCCTCTATTTTTAGGATTATACTTATATGCAAAAAGTGAAGAGAATATTATAGCATCATGATTAGACTAATAAACGCAACAAAATACTACAAAACTCAAGGTGAGAAAAAATACATCCTAAAAGATGTAAGCCTAACAATCCCAAGTGGAGTAAATGTAGGAATAGTCGGTAAAAATGGTATGGGAAAATCTACCTTTCTAAAAATCCTAGCAGGTATAGATTTCACAACATCAGGTCATATAGTATCAAACAACTCTTTTTCATGGGTTATGGGTCTAGCAAAAGGTTTACAGCCAGCTATGACAGGTAGACAAAATGTCAAATTCATCTGTAGAATCTACGGCAAAGACGAAGATGAGATAAGAGAGGTTTGTAACTATGTAAAAGAGTTTTCAGAGTTAGAAGACTACTTTGAAATGCCTATCAACTTATACTCAAATGGTATGAAATCCCGTCTTACATTTGGTATGAGTTTAGCCTTTGATTTTGACTATCTAATAATAGATGAAATACTTTCAGTTGGTGATGCAGGATTTAAACAAAAATCTAGAAAAGCCCTAGAAGAAAAAATGCTACATTCAAATATATTGATGGTAAGTCACTCAATGGACGAACTAAGAGAACTTTGTGATGTAGGACTGCTTATAGATAAAGGTCAAGTTACTTACTATGATCATATAGAAGATGCTATTCAAGCGTATAATAAACTAAATCAACTCCAAGCAAAAAAGATATGCTCTAACGATGATTTAGTCTTTGCAAATATTCAAGAAGTAGCAAAGCACTATAAAGTAAGACCAAAAAGTATCCAACAAGCTCTTACAAAAAATGGTTCTCATTTATGGTTAAAAAAAGTATTTTGGTACGAAGGTTCAGAAAAGATAGAGTTTAAAGTATGGGAAAAGCTAAGAGATGATAAAGAAGCTATTATTGCATCTGATGGTTTAGTCTTCACAAGTACAAAAGAAGCTTACTATTTTTACAAAAATGCCTTCCCAAATGTCAACTTAGATCTACACCATATAGATGAAGTAATACAAAGAGATGGCGACTCCAAACTACTAAACACAAAATTCCAATATATAAGCGAGTATTATGAAAAACACAAACTTTAAAAAAAACAGAATCAAGTATTTATTTATATTTATATTTATCATCTTAAATATATACTATTTACTAATCAAAACAGAACTATATGAATCAAGAACAGCTCTAATAGTTAGAGATATGTCTCAAAATACTGCAGGCTCAAGCTTAGGTCTTTCTCTTTTAGGAATAAATGAACCCTCATCACAACTGCAAGATTCAAAAATAGTTGAAGAGTATCTAAAATCACTTGAAGTATTTAAAATGCTAGATGAAAAGTTCAACTTAACACAACACTATAAGAGTGATGATATTGATTTTATAGGACGTTTATCTAGTGATGCTACTGTTGAAAAAGTACTTGAGTATTATAATAATCACTTAAATGTTAATTATGATGAAATATCAGGAATACTAAATATTTCATTTAGTCATATAGAACCTAAAAGAACTCAAGAGATACTAGAGTTTTTAGTAGAAAATGTAGAATTTCAAATCAATGAATTCAATAGAATAAAAGCAAAAAAAGAGTTAGAGTTTGTCCAAAAAGAGTTTTTAGCAGCAAAGAAGAAAATGGAAGATTCTTCTAAAAAACTAGAAGATTATCAAAACAAGCATCTTTTACTAGATCCAAGTACTCAAGCTAGCTCGTCAAATAGTATCCTTTCACAATTGGATTCTCAAATCACAAAGAAAACGATTGAGTATTCTACAAAGAAAAACTACTTAAACACTAATAGTTATGAGTTATTATCTTTGAAAAATGAAATCAATGAAATGAAAGCTTCGATGAAAAACCTAAAAGGTAAATTATCAGGAAATCAAGACAATAGACTAAACAAAGTTCTTTTTGCTTATGAAAAACTAAAACTTCAATCAGAGTTTGATACAGAAGTATATAAAAATGTATTAATACAACTTGAAACTACAAAGATAGATGTGATGAAAAACAATAAAACACTTAGTATTTTAAGTAAAGCTAACCTACCTGATGGATATACATATCCAGATAAACCAAAAGTATTTGTTACCATACTAATATTAACACTTTTACTATATGGTATATTTGCAATGTTAGGTTCAATTATTAGAGATCATAAAGAATAAGTAAATAAAGAATAGGAAAATAAATATGGAAATAAGCCCAGAAAGATTAACACATTTAAAACAGCTTGAAGCTGAATCTATGCACATTATGAAAGAAGTAGTAGCAGAGTTTCAAAACCCTGGAATGCTTTATAGTGTAGGGAAAGATAGCTCAGTAATGTTACATATATTACAAAAAGCATTTTACCC
>NZ_JAHKQT010000009.1 GCF_018861145.1 Poseidonibacter lekithochrous | reverse complement strand
ATTAAGCGTTTAATGTACTTCGGTACCCGCTCTGTATGTACAGTTTGTCCAATACGTTCACAGTGTCTTCCTCCTAAAACACCTGCAAAACGTCTTTGGCGTTGGGAACATGAATCACTCATAGAGGCTCACCGTACAAAGATGCAGACACACAAAGCAAAAACTATGATTAAACAGCGTGCCGCTTTGGCAGAACACCCATTTGGTACAATCAAACAAAAGCTAGGATGGAGCCATTTTCTAGTACGTGGCAAAACAAAGGTTGCGGGAGAGAATGCTTTAATTATGCTCACCTATAATTTTAGACGATTGTTGAATCTAATTGGTATTACACTGTTTCAAAAGCTGGTAAAAGCCAGTAAAAGTGGCAATATTGAGGATATAAAACAAGAAATAGTAGAGTACATTGCAGTTCTACACTTTTTTAAAGCTTTATTTCGTCAAAAAATGTGTTTATACATCTGGATATTGAAAAAACTTTCTTAGTCTTGATTCTTTTACTTATATAAGGTTAGTTCTTTCACAGTCTCTCTTATATTTGGAGCAGTTTTTACTAATTGTAAGCTTGTTCCAAATAGAGTTGAATTGTTGAACATTCTCCAAAAAGTACAGGTTGTTGAACTTGTTATTTTTTACTTTACTAGTATCAATATTTATTTGACATTCTATTTAATATTTATAATGATTACTATTGTATACTCCCCTTTAAACAAGGACGTTCAGTATAAACCCCACTATCAATTTTTATTGGCTATGACAATTTTTGACCTCCATAGCTAGACCTTACTTAAGGGACATTATGTCTTTTTAATATTGATATTCACTACAAAAAGGACATTTTATCTTTAAGGATAATAGTATAAAAGTTAGTATTTTTCTTAATACATTATATTTTGTAATGAAAACCATTATAAAAGGTACACTTTTTATGTCTTTTAATAATGTATATAAATATTAATTAGGATAAAATGTTCCTTCAATAAATAGTTAGGTTTCAATAGAATAAAATATGAGGACCATGCATGAATGAACTAGAAGTCGAAAAATTAGAAAGAAAAGAATGGGATATTATTAGAAAGTATCTAGAATCATCAGATAATACTCAACAATTTTATTATGCATTGTGGTCCAACTATGATGATAATCAAAAGCCGTTAAAATGGTTAATTTCTAATCCAAATACAGAACTAGCCACCATTCTAGCCATTTATTACAATCTAGAGCCAAGCTACTACACAAAATATAGATCATTAGATGAAGTAACGAAAAGTGAATTAGGGCACTTTAACTTTCTTCGGAAAATAGAAGAAAACGTAGATAATAAGTTTTACAAAAACAGCACAATTTGTTTTTCCCCCTCTGAATGGGAAGAGAAGTTTGATGATGAAGCTCCTCGACCAATCCCCCTATTTATGAGAGAGGAAGTTAAAGGAAAAACTACCATTTCTTGCGATTACCCAGAAGGGTATGACGAAGGACTGCCTCTTGCAGTTTATAGTGAAATTTGGAATTTATATCAATAATAACCTAACAAGTCGCTCAAATCAGAGCGGGGAAAAGCGCTCCGCCCCTTTCGCTTAGGTGTTCAACAACCTCTTACATTTGGAACACGAAGCACTGATATTAGTTTTCCATGTTCCATAAAGTGTTCAAGAAGTAGAAAAGGTAAAGTTCCACAAACCTTAAGAAGATATGGAACAAAGATTACTGGCATATATTTTTATTTTTTAAAGAAGTAATTACACTAATTAGATGAGCTAACCTTCTTCCTCGTCTATCTAGTTTCCAAACAACTAAAGTATCTCCTTCTTTTAAAAATTCAATATTATACTTATTTACAAACACTAAATAGAGCGGTAAGATTTATTATATGTTCTTAATTTTAAATTGATCTTATCAATTTCCTCATTATTATTAGAAGTAAATTTTTCTGAAATAAAATAAGTTTCTTTTAATGCAATATCAAAAAAGCTAAATTTCTCATCTTTATTTTTTATCAAGTTAATGATTTTCTGTATATTATATTTATCTACATAGTCATTTAAAACTGATTCTGTAAAAATAGTAACATTCTCTTTTAATTTAAAATGTATTGATTCTGTAATAAGAAAAAAACAAATTGCAATAATGATTTTTTGTGCATCTTCTTTTTTAAATTTTAAAATATCATAAATTATCTTATTTAACAAGATTGTTAGAAAATCATCTGTTCTATGATATTGATAAGTATCTGATATACTTGTGTTATTTTTATCATCTCTTAAAATCATTGTAAAATTTTGTGTATTAGGATTAATAGTTCTAAAATAATTCTTTTCTAATATATGCAAAATGTTATAGAAATTTGTATGAAATGGGTCTTCTAACCAGAGGTTTTTAACAATGACAATATTATATAATGTAACCATTATTGAATCTGAATTATTACTATTTGTAGCTGGTTCTGAAAATATGAAATCACTTTTTGGGTTAAATAGAAGAAGTTTACTTAAATCAATTTGCAAATTATCTATTTTGTTTTCTTTTTGTTTAATTTCTAAATCTCGATAAGTTCCTGCACACAGTTGGTTATACATTACTGTAGAAAAATTGAGAGCACGTGATCTACTTGCATATCCTTCTACTGCATCCTTAATAACAGTTTTATTTGTTTCAAGTACTTCTTGATATTTGGAATAAATTACATAGATAATAATTAGAAGTGTAAAAATTATTGTAACTAAAATAAGAATAATATTCATAATTATAACACTCCATTTTTTTCAAGAATCTTTATTAAAGAATCAGGTGTGAATATAAACTCATTTTCGATTGTTGTTTTAAATGAATAACCTATTAAAGACATATTATAAAGTTTATAAATAGCACGCGCTTCAGATCTTGTAATATAAGTATTTTTAGTATCTTTAATATCTTTAATATCTTTTACTCTTAAACTTTTTGTGCTATTAAATTTTGCTGTATCTAAATATTTGTTTTGATTATTATCAAAATCAAACATATTTACTTCTTCAATAAAATGAACAGTATCAGATATTCTTGAAGTTAATATCACATCTTTTATTAAAATTAATAGATTTCTAATCTCTTTTTTCTTTGTACTTACATTATCTTCACTAATTTGAAGTAGAAAAACTTCTTTATCCAAGTTTAGTGCCACTATATGCATTTTTAAATCATTATCAAACATTATTACTTTATTATTTAACATTTTAGTTCTCCTCTGAATTTATATTTAGTTCTAAATCTTTCCAAATTTTATATATTGTTGAATATGAAACTTGAAGCTTATGATATTTCATCAAATAGTTTGATATCTCTCTAAAACTCATTCTTTCTTTCTCTTTCAACCTTTTTACAATTGACCAATATTGAATAACTCTTTCTCGTTTTTCTTTTTTAGTTAATTCTCTAGCTCGTATCTTTGATGTATTAAGACCTACAATATCAATCTCTTTTAAGATTGTATCAATTGCAAGAATTAAAGAAACAAAAGTTAAAACTTCTTTATCAATATCTTTGTATTTATTCCTTAAGGTATAAAATATAGATATTTGTTGTACAAGAATTTTCAATTTTGTATCTATATCAACTTTTGTAAATAGTCTCAGTTTCTGATTTTGCATTTTAATTGTCATTTTTGTCAATTTTTCACAATTAATTTGATTTTGTTTCAATTTATATATTTCTCCTTTCTTTTGATTAATTTACAACTTTTATAGTATTTACCAAATGCTCTGCGACCCCTTGAACAGGGAATAGATAACTAGCTCTTTTTCCATTTGAGCTTCTAATGTATGGCGGGATATTTAGTGATTGTAATATCCTTCTGTCAATGCTTTGTGTTGATATTTTCAGCACTTCAGATAATTCATTTTTTGTTAATGTAAAGCCGTATTTAAAGTAAAGTAAAACAATATATTTATCTAGAACGCTCTGTATTTCAGATAAAGGTTTAGTTAGTTCTAACTGTTCTTTATTAAGCTTTTTAATATCAAATTTAATATTCTCTCCTTTTGTATATTGATGTAATTAATCGATTAATTAATGAAATTGTAGAATATTATATATGCAGAATATTGCGTATATAATTTGCTATCAAGAATTATTATTATTTAATCTATATTTTTATCTACAGAAAAGAATTTTAAAAGATATGTTAAAGAATTATTTTAATTGTTTAAAAAGATTTGATTTAATGATATTATTCATTATAAAAAAGGAGTATTAAAAGATGAAATTAAATAACAAATATTTAAATCTAAAAAAAATATTAGAAATTTATAATGATAGATATGCAAGAAGAGAAGAACTAGAATATGAACTTGATCTTTCAAAAGATCAAGTTGGTAGAATAATTACTTTATTAAAAAATATGGAAATATTTGAAAAAGGTAATAATAAAATAAGCGAAAACTTATATAATAAAAGTATTTTTAATACAAAAGAATTTAATATTGCACTATTAGCATCTTTAGCATATGTAGAAGAAGATAAATCAAAAGAAATTATTAAATACTTTTTTAAAGATACAACAAAGAATTTAACTTTTGCAATAACAAATAACTATTCACGAAACTTTCAAGAGAATCTTATTAAACTTATAGACGAACGTAAATATAAATTTTTTGCAAGTATTATAAAAGATAATAATAATGCTTTAAAAACCTGTTGTAAGGTTTCATTTATTGAATCAGAAAGAAGTGAAAATATCATACCATTAGAATTTTTTATATTTGAAGATAGTTGGTTTATTTGTGCATATTTTGTAAAAAATAAAAAAATTGATATCATCGACACAAAAAATATAGAAGATGTTACTCTTGTAAAATATGATTTCTCTGATTATATTAATATATCTGATATTGAAAAATGTATTAAACGTTATATTTCTGAAAAAAATATAATGACTGAAGAACTAGTACTTTTACGATTAAATCCCATTACACTAAGTTTATTAGTTGAATTTGATTTAGTTTCAAGCTACGAAATATTTGAAGATAGAAATAATGATAAATTATTTTTATTAAATATAAATAGATTTAATGATGAATTATCGAAAATTAATATTGATAACTTAATATCAAATATTGATACTCCTGAAGATTTAGTTGAGAATAAAAGAATAGTTTTTTATGAAGAAGATACAAAAAATTATATTATTAAAACAAAATTAAGCAAATCAAAATTGAAGTTTATTTTAAATTCTTTTAATAATATTCAACAAATAAAGTAATTTATATGATTAAAAGAATAGTTACACTAGAAGAGCTTGAAAAATTTGAAAATAGTTTAGATGTTTCATATTGGAGAGAATTATATAAAAGTATAAGAGAAAATTTTGAAATATATAAAAAAATTATTAGAGAGCCTAAAAATATAAAATTGAGTTTAGGATATTCAAAAGATATAACAAATATTTATTATCAGAAAAACGAAATTAAAATTAATAAACATTTTATTACATATATTGTTTATTATTTATATGAAAACTCTAAAAGAAGAGATAGTTTAATTTTTAAAAGTGTTAATGAAAAACTGTATAATAACACACTAAATTTGATGATAGGTTTTATAATTGAATTTATAATTTTACATGAATTATTTCATGCTAAAGGAAATCATTTAATAATAAAAAATAAGTTCAGAGAAAAAAATATTGAATTTGAAGAAGCTAAAAAGGCAGTTGATTTATTGTTTAGAAATTCTTTTAAATTATGCAGTAAAAAACATTCTCTAATTGAAACAAATATTGAATTAGATGCTGATAAAAAGGCAATTGAACTTTTGTTAGAAAAATATCTAAGACTTAGTTACAAGAACGATACTCTTATTGAAAAGTATATTTATGCAATATTACATCTTACTAATATTTTTAAATATTTAGGAAATAATAATGATAATATTAAAGTTAGACAGGTATTCTTAATGGCTTCAATTGTTGATTTAAAAAGAAAGATTCCTTCTTGTACTAATATATCAATTGAAGAACTTGAAAATATTAAAGATATCTGTGTTATTAAATTTAATTATAAATATAAAGATCTTTACGATTTTAAATATAAAGATCTTGAATTGAATCATGAATCAGTTAAAGAATTTTTTGCCTTCAGAAGAGAATATCACGATGATTTGAATAATAATTCTTGTATATAATACTGAAATTAATAGATAAGAAATAGCTTCTTCAAAATTTATAATATGCTGATTAATTACATTTTGTAGTTTTTTAGAGACTATTATATGTTATTTGATATTTGTCATAAACTTTATACTCAATAATGAATAAGTTTATCAAGTCATATTATAAATTTTATAGATTTAATTTGTTTATGATCTAGTAAGATGGATGTTTTCAGTCCTATTATATTTATTTAATCATATGTTCTATATTCAATTGTATAATCCTAATACCATTTCTTTTCCACTGTCAGGTGCTAACTTTGCATATCTCAATGTCATTGTTATATCCTTATGATTCATTAATTTTTGAATAGTATAAATAGGAGTTCCTTTGATTGCTAAATGACTTGCAAAAGTATGTCTTAGTGTATGGGTAACCACTCTATTTTTTCTGTCATCCTTTTCGAGGCCTATATTAAAATGTTTATTGTATATTTTTGTAAGTCTTTGTTGTATACCTTGTTGTCCTTTTTCTATAATTTTATCATTAGCATGAATATTTTTAATTCGATTTGCTAATAAGTTTTTAA
Organism: Poseidonibacter lekithochrous; assembly: GCF_018861145.1. GTDB lineage: Bacteria > Campylobacterota > Campylobacteria > Campylobacterales > Arcobacteraceae > Poseidonibacter > Poseidonibacter lekithochrous_A. The sequence goes on along the minus strand of NZ_JAHKQT010000009.1, from coordinate 156,172 downwards.
GATCATCATTATAAAAACCCAAATATGTTGAATTGTTCTTATGGTCTTTTAGTTGAACTGTATTTGTATCAAGTTGAACATCTTTTTTTTTAATAGACATAATAGTACCCATTCTTCCTCCTGTTTGTAATGCAAGTTGTGTAAAAAGATTTAGATGATCGATATTTTCTACTTCTTTTAAAAGTATTGTAATTTCATCTAATGTGAGATATTTTTCTCTTTTGTTATCAACATTAACTCTTTTAATACTTTTATCAACTGGATTATTATTTTTAAATAAGTCTTTTTGTATTGCTATATTATAAATGGCACCAATAATTTGTACTAGTGCATTTACTGTACGTTGTGCAAGGGATTCATTTTTTATCTTTTGAAGTTCTTTAATCTGATCTGAAGTTATGTCATCTACAGAATACTTACCTAAAAATGGTTGTATGTGTATTTGATAAGTTCTTTTTATTTTTTGAATGTCTTTGACCTCTAACTCTTTCTCCTTAAAATATATTTCTGCAAAATCATCAAGTATTATGGTCTTTTTCTTTTTCTTTTTTGCAATTACAGGAGGTTCTTCTCCTAATCTTAATTTCATAAGTATTTCATTTCTTATTTGTTTACAATAATTTATTCTTATTCCTTGTGAGTATTTTCCTATTGTTTTTAATTTATCTTTTTCATCATTTCTATATCTAATAAGATAAATTTTATCTATTTCTTTGCCATTATCGTTTATAATGCGTTTATAAAAAATACCTTCTTCATTTGTAGGGATTCTTTTTGATTGTATTTTATAATTTGTCATTGTTTTAGTCCTTGAATAGTCCTTATGATTTGAGAAATATTGCTAAATATTGATGATTGATTATACAATGTAAAATCATAAGAATCCCTTTAAAATCATGTGTTGATGGTTATTGTAGAATACTTATAAATAAATACTAAAGGTTAGCAATGGGATTAGGTGTAGGAATCGTAGGATTACCAAATATAGGAAAGTCGACAACGTTTAATGCGTTAACAAAAGCACAAAATGCAGAGGCACAAAATTATCCATTTTGTACTATTGAACCAAATAAAGCAGTTGTTCCAGTACCTGATAAAAGATTAGATGCATTAGCTAAGATTGTTAATCCAGATAAAATACAACATTCGACAATAGATTTTGTTGATATTGCAGGTTTAGTAAAAGGCGCATCAAAAGGTGAGGGCTTAGGAAATCAATTTTTATCTAATATTAGAGAAGTTGAAGTTATTTTACATATGGTAAGATGTTTTGAAGATGAAAATATTGTTCATGTTGAAGGAGATATTGATCCTTTAAGAGATATAGAAATTATAGAAACAGAATTAATCTATGCAGATATTTCACAAGTTGAAAAGAAATGTGAAAAACTTAAAAAAGAATCTAAATTTGATAAAATTGCAGCTGCTAAATTACCTATTGCACAAGCATTATTGGCGCATTTAGAAGATTTAAAGCCAGCTAGTTCATTTGAAGATAGAGATGATGAAAATTTTATTGACTTAGATAGAGAATTAAGATTATTATCAAATAAAAATATTATTTATGGAACAAATGTTGATGAAGATTCATTAGCTGATGGTGGAAATAAATATGTAGATTTAGTAAAAAAACATGCAAGTGCAATAAATGCTGATGTAATTGTATTATGTGCAAAAATTGAAGAAGAGTTAGTTGGGTTAGATGATGATGAGGCTCAAGAGTTTTTAACTGACCTTGGAGTAGAAGAATCAGGATTAGAACAAATTATTCATCATGCTTTTGATAAATTAGGTCTACAATCGTACTTTACAGCAGGTAAAGTTGAGGTAAGAGCTTGGACTATTAAAAAAGAGACAAAAGCACCACAAGCAGCAGCTGTAATTCATAATGATTTCGAAAAAGGTTTTATTAAAGCAGAAGTTATAGCATATGAAGATTTTGTTTCTCTAGGTGGAGAAGCTAAAGCAAAAGAAGCTGGTAAGTTAAGATTAGAAGGTAAAGATTATGTTGTTAGAGATGGTGATATTATGCACTTTAGATTTAATACATAAATTCTAGCTTTAACTTTAAATAATTTATTATCTATTGATAAATATTTAGTTATAATTAAAAAATAACAACAATTATAGGAGTCACATGTCTGCTAATATATTAGAGAAGATTGAGTCTTTACCTCCTTTACCTAAAACTATTATAGAAATTGAAGAGTTTAGGAAAAAGTTTGATAAAGAAACTTTTGAATTATTACAAATAATTGAAAAAGATGCATTAATTATTTCAACTTTACTTAAAATATCAAATTCAGCAATGTTTGGATTTAGATCAAAAGTTGAAACACCAAGTCGTGCTATTGGCTTGTTAGGAATTAATTTTACAATTTCTATTGCAATTGGTGGGACTGTTCAAAATCTTTTAAATACTAATCTAGAGCCATATAGTATTTCTAGTGATGATTTTATGAGAGCTTCAAATCTTTCTTCAACACTTGTAAGTTTATGGCTATCGCATGTTGATGTTGATTTAAAGAATGAACTCTTACTTCCTGTTTTATTACAAGAAACAGGAAAGTTTATTTTAGCAGATATAATTACTAGTGAAAAAAAGACTGAAGAATTTAAGACATTAATTTCTTCAGGTTCATCTTTTTGTGTTGCAGAAAAAGAAATAGTAGGTCTTACTACTTCTGAAATTACAGCAAAAATATTTAGACATTGGAAATTAAGTGAAAATTTAGTTGAGTTAATTGAATTTGTTGATGATATTTCAAAATGTTCTAATGATATTAAACAAAAAGCTCAAATTCTTGATGTAATTAAAACAGCCTGTGATATATCTAATCCATTAAGTGATGATAATACTGAAAAAGCTATTGTTAAAGCTACAAAATATGGTTTAGATGTAAAAGCTTTAGAAAAAGCGATTGAAAAATTACAAGATAGATTATTAGACGAATAATAAAGTCTAATAGTTTATTTTATAATCCTTGTAAAATTATATCCCACAAATACTCAACTTCTTCATCTGTTAAGTTTATTAACTTTTTCTCTTCAAATAACTCTTTAATCTTTTTTAATTCGAATACCTTAGAATAAGTACATTTAGCATGAACAGGTAAAAAACCTCTAACTAAAGATATATTTTCTAAGATTTTATTTTCACATATTAAGCATTCATAATTAGTGTGAAGTCTTCCTTCATATTCTAAAATTGATATGTATGATTCACATATAGCTCTTAGAGCATTTTGTTTAATCATAATATGAACTAAATTATCAAGATTATAGAAATAAAAAGCATCAATTTCTTCTAATTCTTTTAAGTGAGGATAAAACTGTTTTACAAATCTTTGCCAACAATACATCTTTTCATAGTCTAAAATCCATTGAAATCCAAGTTGTATTACATCTTTAAGCCGAGGTATGGTTGATCTAGTATCTTCTAATTCAAAATCTATTTTATAGCCTATATTTATATTTGAGTGCCTTGCACCATAGAACCTATAAGTAGTTAAAATAGATGTTTCTGTGAGTATTGATACTATTAGATCATCGTCTTTTACAGGTTTTATATCTATTATATAACCTTGCATAAAAAGTTTTAGTCCTCTTTTCTCATCTCATTTATTTCTTCCATAATTTCTTTAGCTTCTTCTTCATCTATTTCACCTGCATCTAGGTCTTTTAACATATCATTAAAATCTTCTCTCATTTCTTGCATTGAAGCTAGCTCTTCTTTTGTTCTTTCATCTTCTTTTTTTGAAGCAATAATTTCGAATAGTTCATCAATATAATCTTCTATTTCAATTAATACATCATTTTTTAGTAAAGAGGCTAATTCATCTTGAATAGTCATAAATATCCTTATTTAATTTTTAGCAATTATATCTAAAAAGAACTAGCCTTTTGCTTCAATAAAACCAAATAAATTTTATGATATAATTTATAAAATAATTATGTAAGGAAGTTATATGGCAGAATTTAATAATGTTTCTATCGCAAAAGCTGCAAGTGTTCTTTTTGAAGGGAATATTACAAGTAGAAGTATTGAATTTGATGATGGTTCTAGAAAAACATTAGGTATTATGTTACCAGGTGAATATGAATTAAATACAGTTCACAAAGAGATTATGGATATTCAAAGAGGTGAATTAGAAGTACTTTTACCTGCTCAAGAATGGGTTTTATATAAAGGACCTGCAACATTTGAAGTTCCTGCAAATTCTAAATTTAAATTAAGAGTTCATACTTTAGTTGACTATTGTTGTTCTTTTGTAAAAATTAGATAAATTAATTTAACTTTGTTATAAGACAATACGAATTACTTCGTATTGCTTTATTCTCTAATATAAAAGGTTTTCTTTTATATCTTCAAATTTTAATACTTTTTTCCCAAAATGACTTTTAGAAAAATCTTCTGCTTCTTTTTTTGTTCTAAATGGAATTAATTCTTCTCCCATTGGTCCATAGATATTTGAACCTAATACATAAAAAGCACTCTTTGCATCAATAGCATTTAAAGTATAATAATCAGTTACAAGCATCTTTGAAATATCCTCTACTTTATGATTATGTTTAAATTTTGATGGATTAAAATAAAACTTCATCATATCTTTTACCCCATCAAAGTAGTGTGAGTGTTTTTGTTCTACATCTATTTGTGCTACCCACTTTGGATATTTTGCTACAAACATTCCACATACTGGACATTTAGCATCTTTTGGTACTTTTATCATTTTATTTTTATTTGCTGCTAATATTGGATCATATAAATAAATAGCTACTGCTTGTTGCATATTGGGTTTTAATTTTTTACATAATTTATTGTCGATTATATATTGTTTACTTTCTCCAACGGAATTAAACTCAGGAAGTTTATCTTGTTTACATATTGAGGAATAGATTTTTTTACCCTTTTTTGCCATTGTAACTCTTTTTTTACTAACTGTTGCAGTATCCTTAGATAATGAATCCTTTGCAATTTTTAATGTTTCTTCAAAAGTATGTATTTCTCCACCAAAGTTTTTTTGAAAAGATAAAGCATCTTCTTTTTTATCAAATGCATATTTACTAACAGGACTCATTGTTCCTTTTTTAGAAGAGCCAAGTACATAAGTAGCCGTATTAGCAGAAATGAATTTTAAAGTATTTGTATCAACTACTTCAATTTTTTTAATCTTATTTTCATGATCATTATGTATTTGTGCTTGACAATGAATTGAACAATATTGTTCTTTATGTCCATTTTTAAATGTTGTTGCATGATTTGTTTTATAAAATTTTGTTAAGTGCATTCCACATACGTTACAAAACTGCTTACTTGAATCATTTTTAACTAATGTTGCCTCTGAAGGTTTTACTGATTGGAACATTTTATTTTCTTGAGCATTAAGTACAGATAGACTTAAAAGCATAAAAGTAAATAAAGTTAGAAATTTTTTTAACATGATATTTCCTTTTTTAATTGTATTAGTTGAAGTATATAAAAAAGTAGTTAATTATGTGTTAATATGAGAGATAAAAAAAGGGGCAAAGAAATTAATCTTTGCCCCTTTTTTATTAAAGATATGAAAAGCTTACGCTTCTACAGATACTTCAACAGGAGTTGACTCCCAGATACCGTGTTTAGTACAGTAACCATGAGCTACTAAGTTTAATTTTTTTCCAGTTGGAATAATTGTAAAAGTAGTAGTATTATGAGCTTTAACATTTCCTAATGTTCCTGGAACATAACTAGCACATGCTAATTTAGTTTCACCATTAAATAATGTAATTGATTCAATATAGTGATCAAAATCATCTGGATGAGTATATTCATTACCCATTTTAACAGTCACTTCAAATGGCTCACCTTGTTTTGCAGTTGCAGCACAGTGAATAAATGGTGAATGTCTATCAATTAAATCTTTTTTCGCTTCTCTTTCAACAGTATCAATATCAACGTATTTGTTAATTTTTGGCATATTTTCTCCTAAGTTTTAAAATAAGCCATATTATACAATAATTTTTCTAAAAGTAAATAGGATAAAATATATCCTATATCAAAAATTATCATTTGAGAATGAACATGTGTATATTTTGCTCATATTTGGTATAATTCCGAATGAATAAAGAAGAGTATTTTATAAAACAATTTTCAAATAGTAAATTTATAGGTGATGATGGTGCAGTTGTAGGCTCTCATGTGTATTCTATGGATGCATTTTTTGAAAACATCCACTTTAAAACGAAATGGTTTACTTTAAAACAAATAGCATATAAATCAATGATAGTTAATATTTCTGATGCAATAGCTATGAATGCAATTCCTAAGTATGCATTACTTAGTGTTGCAATTCCAGTGACTTACTCTAAAAAAGAGTTAAAAGAGTTATCAAGTGGCTTTAAAAAAGCTGCAAAAGAGTTTGGTATTGAAATAATTGGTGGAGATACGATATCAAATAATAAACTTGATATTTCAATTACAATTATTTCTAAGACCAAAAGTCCAATACTTCGTTCAACTGCAAAAAAAGATGATTTATTTTGTTACACAGGAACTCTTGGAACTTGTAAAAAAGATTTAGAAAAATTGTTTAAAGGTAAAAAGATAAGTAAAAATTCTAAGTTTATTAAACCAAAGTTAAATCCTGAGTTTTTTTATGAAAGTTCAAAATATGTAACTTCAGCACTTGATATCTCAGATGGACTTTTTTTTGAGTTAGAAAGAGTTTCAAAAGCAAGTAATATTGGTTTTGATTTTTTTAAACATATAAGTGAAGATATTGGAAGCTCAGGCGAAGAATATGAAATACTTTTTTCTTTTAACAAAAAGCATTTAAAAAAAATTGAAAAAATTGCTAAAAAACATAAAGTAAAATTAAATATATTTGCAAAAGCAGTAAAAGGCAAATACGAAGCAAAAGTTAAAAATCACCATTTTTAAAATATAAAAAATATAAAAAATCTAAGGAAATATATTGAAGCAATTACAAAGGTATTTAAACCACTCAAAAATAGATGTACTATTTAAACAAAACAAAGATGATTTTGTTGTAACTGAAGTACCATTATACGAATTCTCAGGTGAGGGTGAACATCTTATTTTAAAAATAAGAAAAAAAGATTTAGCAACTTGGGATGCTTTAGAAATAATAGCAAAATATGTAGGTTGTAAAAGCAGAGATATTGGATATGCAGGATTAAAAGATAAAAATGCAATGACAGTTCAAACTATATCTATTCATAAGCAATATGAAGAAAAGTTAAAAACATTTAATCATCCTAATATAAAAATTTTAGAAACTACCTATCATAATAATAAAATTAAAGTAGGACACTTAAAAGGGAATAAATTCTTTGTTAGATTAAAAAGAGTAAATGTTTTAGATTCAAGAAAAATTGAAGCAGCTTTAGGAAGTATTGTAACTTTAGGTATGCCCAATTATTTTGGATTCCAAAGATTTGGAATTGAAGGTGACAATTATAAAAAAGGTAAAGCTATAATAGAAGGTACTTTAAAGGAAAAAAGAAGAAATCTTAAGCAAATGTATATAAATGCTTATCAATCATATCTTTTTAATAATTGGCTTTCAAAAAGAATTGAAATCTCAAAATTAGTTGATGCTTTTGAACCAAAAGAAATATACGAAAAATTAAATTTACCTCTTGATGTTGTTAAAAGAATGAAAAAACAGAAACATCCATTAAAAATAATGACGGGTGATTTATTATCTCATTATCCTTTTGGTAAAATATTTACTATAGAAGATTTAGAAACAGAATCTGATAAATTCTATGATAGAGATAGAGTACCTACTGGTCTTTTATCAGGAAAGAGAGTTAAAAACTCTATTGACTTAGCTTATGAGATTGAAAAAGAGTATGAAGCACCTACAGGTGAAGATGGAGCAAGAAGATTTGCATGGATTTTTCCTGAAGATGTTGAAAGTAATTATAAAGAAGATAAAAACTGGATGGAACTAAAATTTACACTTCCAAAAGGTTGTTATGCTACTGAATTAATTGCAGAAATAATTCATTAAATAATTACTAATAATTTATAAAAATATCTTTTAGTTAAGTTTAAATAAGTTAAACTATAGAATATTTTACTTGTAAAAGGATATCTATGAAGTATGAAGAGTTAATAGTTGAATTATGTGATGTGATTAAAGAATCAGAAAATAATGCTTTATCTATATATAATAACTTGGAAATTATAAATGATAAAGTAAACTCTTTGTCAATTTTAGATCATGAAAAAGAGAAAATAAACTCTAAAGTTTCTGAATCTTTAGGTTTATTACAACATCAAGATTTATATAGACAAAAAATCGAAAGAGTTGTAAACTTTGTATGTGAGCATAATAACATTGATAAAACTCAATATGGATTTGCGCCTAGTGCTAAAAATATTGATTCTTCAGATGAGATTATAGATGAAGATGAACTAGAAGCTCTTATTAAACAAATGCAATCATAATTGTTTTATTTACAGAAAATAAAAGAAGTTAAAACCTCTTTTATTTACTTATTTCTTACACGCATCTTTTTTAACATCATTTAAATTTTCAAATATCTTAAGAGCATTTATTTCTACTTCTTTAGCTTTTTGATTTAAACTATTATTGCTTTCTTTATTTGCATTTGCATCAACTAATGATTGTAAGTTTTCATGAAACTGAGTATTTAATTTATCAATTGTATTCATAATTTCCATATCTATTTTTTTCCCAGAGTTGATATGCGAATCTGACCATATTTTTAAACTTGTATTTTCTTTTACTTTCCATGAATTATAAGTTCCAAGTTGTGCATAAACTTCATCTTTAGTATCTAAAATATCAACTTTTATTTGAGCTGTATCATAAACTAAATCTACATCACAAACTTTATCAAGAGTATCTTGAATAAATGAAGCTCTTGATGCTGCTGTTACAAGTGAATTTGACATGTCAGAAATATTACTTGCCATATTAGAAATTTCATTTGCTACTTGTGCATTTTTTTGTGTTGCTTGATCCAAAGTGTTAACTGCATCATTAATTTGAATAATTCCTCTTTCTTGCTCTTTAGATGCTGTAGCTACTTCTTCAATTATACTTATTGTATTAGTAATATTTTCATTTAACTCAGTATATCCATCAATCATCTCTCCTGAAATGACTTTACCTTGTTCTGCTTTTGATGATGCAGCTTCTACAATATTTTTAATCTCTTTAGCAGCTTCTGCTGATCTATTAGCAAGGTTTCGAACTTCAGCTGCAACAACTGCAAAACCTTTCCCTGCTTCACCTGCAGTTGCAGCTTCAACAGCCGCATTAAGTGAAAGAATATTTGTTTGGAATGCTATTTGATCAATTACTTCAATTGCTTCATTAATAGAAGATACTTGTACGTTTATTTCATCCATAGACTCAGCAGTTCTATTAGCAAGCTCTTGACCAGATTTTGCTGAACTTGTAACATTTTGAGCTAAGGTAGACATTTTAAAAGATGACTGTGTATTTGCAGAAATAATAGATGTAATTTCTTCTAAAGCAGCCGCTGTTTCTTCTAAAGATGCCGCTTGTTGATTTGATGAAACAGATAAATCATTTGATGCACTTGATAAAATAGCAGTATTTTTATTTAAAGAATCACCTGTATTCATAATCATTGCTAGAATTTCTGAAGTATTATTTCCAACAAGTTTTATTCCCGCTGTTAAAGAACCTAAATCTCCATAAATTCCATCATCATTGATTTTATAATCAAATTTTGATTCAGAATATTTTCTAAGTGTTTGATTAATATTATCTAAAGTTGTTTTTGTATTTTTAATCATTTCATTTAATTTATTTTTCAAATCTTCAACATGTGGATTTGATGCTGTTTGTTCTACTTGATAAACAAAGAAACCATTTCCCGTTTTTTCTAAAATATCACTAGCTTCTTCAATTACAATCTCATCTTTTTTAAGACCAGCTCTTACTTTATCCATATATGAATTAAATAGTTTTGATACTTCCCCAATCTCATCTTGAGATTCTACTTGCAAAGAAATAGAAGGGTCATTTGATTCTAAAAGGTTTTCAAAACCATTTTTTAATTTACCAATAGGATTAGTAGCTTTTTTCACAATAAAAAAGATTAATGTAATAGTTAACAATCCCAATACAGCAGAAATTATTGAAATATATACAACTAGTTCTGCTATTTGGCTATCGGCTTCATCTAATGAGAATGTTAAGTCCATTACTCCAATTACATCACCTTCTTTTTGATTCGCATGACACATTAAACAATCAGGAGTTGCAATCATTGGTTTAATCATTCGAAGACTATGTCCGGTTGAATCATTTGCTTCTAAAAGAGCAGACTCTTTATTGCTAAATGCTTTTAAAGTATTTGGATCTTCAGTAAAAGTAGAATTTGATGGATATAGTTCCATAAGTGCTTTACTTTTTGCAACATGTAAGCTTTTTACACCTTTAATACTTCTAGCATCATCTTCAGCTTTTTCAATTTGGTCTGGATCACCTGTGTTCATTGCATTTCTAAGACTTTGAAACATTGCTGCATTTAACATTTCAAGATTTTCTTTTGTTTTGTTTATTGAATCTTCTGAAACTTTAGAAGTAGTTAATATTACAATGGAAATACTACTAATAGTCATTAAAAAAAATAGCGCAAATATAATTTTGTTACTAATTTTTTTTGTTATTAACTCTAACATAATACAAGCCTTTTAGTTTAAGTTCAATTATTATATAATGATATATGTTTATAGTATATTAAATGTAATAATGAATTGAATAAAGAGTAGAATTAAATGATAGTAGGCCTTATAGGTAAAATAACAAAAAAAGAACCAACATTATTAAACTTAAATGTTAATGGAATTATTTACGAAATTTTTGTTTCTTTAAATTGTAGTTCAAAAATTATTAGTGATGATGTAACTTTAGAAATAACTCATATTATTAGAGAAGAATCCCAAACTTTATATGGCTTTTTAGATTCAAATGAAAAAAAGCTTTTTGACACAGTTATTAAAATAAATGGAGTAGGTCCAAAAGTTGCCCTTGCAATTTGTTCAACTTTCACACCTTCTTCTTTTGCTCAAATCGTAAATGAAAATGATGTATCAATGCTAAAAAGAGTTCCGGGAATTGGTCCTAAAGGTGCAAGTCGTATTCTAGTAGAGCTTTCAGGTTCAATTATAGATTTAAATGTCGAAGAAGAAGGTAGTTCAAATAACTCTTCTTTATTAGAAGCTTCTCTTGCTTTAGAATCTTTAGGATTTAAAAAAGATGTTTTAGCTAAAATACTAAAAACTTGTGTTTCTACAACTACAAGTGATTTAGTAAAAGAAGCGTTGAAAAAATTACAAAAATAGAATTAAGGGAAGTTAATGAAAATAGCTATAGTTTTTGGTGGAGTTAGTTTTGAACACGAGATTTCAATTGTAAGTGCAATTGCTATGAAAGATGTTTTAAGTGATGAGTTAGTTTATATATTTTTAGATGAAAACAGAGAGTTCTACCATATTCCAACAAATACAATTAAATCAAAATTATTTAGCTCAGGTGAGTATAAAAAATGTGATAAAGTTGATATTTGCAAAAATGGCTTTTCAAAAAAAGCTGGATTTTTAGGAAAAGACAAACCATTAGATTTTGATGTAGTTTTAAACCTTTCACATGGTGGAGATGGGGAAGATGGAATTTTATCTTCTGTATTAGAATTTTTTAATATTCCTTTTATCGCTCCAAGAACTGAAGCTTGCGTTGTAAGTTCTAATAAATTCCTTACAAAAGGTTATGCTTCTTCTGTTAATGTAAAAACACTTGATTACAAGTATTACACAAAAGGTGATACTGTTGTTGTAGATACTTTTCCTGTAATTGTAAAACCTGTTCGTCTTGGTTCTTCAATTGGAGTAGCAATTGTGAAAACACAAGAAGAACTAGAGTACTCACTTGATGTTGCATATGAATTTGATAATGCAATTATAATTGAGCCTTTTATATCTGGTGTTAAAGAATATAATTTAGCAGGAACAAAAGTAAATGGAGAGTTTAAATTTTCTATTATCGAAGAACCTCAAAAAGCAGAGTTTTTAGATTTTGATAAAAAGTATTTAGATTTTTCAAGAACTTCAACTGCGCTAGAAGTTGATTTAGGTGTAGAATTAAATGCAAAAGTTAAAGAATCTTTTGAGAGAATTTATAACAATTTATTTGAAGGTTCAATCATTAGATGTGATTTCTTTATTGTTGATAATGAAGTATATTTAAATGAAATAAATTCAATCCCAGGATCAATGGCAAACTATTTATTTGCAGATTTTAATACATTATTTAAAAGTGTTGCCACAACATTACCAAGGAAAAAACATATACCTGTTACTTATGAATATGTAAATAAAATTCATGCAAGTAAGGGAAAATAAATTTGGCCTCTAAAAGTTTAATAGTTGATAATAAAACATTTGATATTTCTTACGAAATAGTTAATGCATCAAGTAAAAAAGATATTATCTTTTTACATGGATGGGGTTCAAATAAAGACATTATGAAAAATGTCTTTTCTCCTTTTTTTAAAGACTTTAGACATATTTATATTGATTTACCAGGGTTTGGTAAAAGTGCAAATGAATATGAACTTAAAACTGAAGACTACGTAAAAATTACAGAAGAGTTTTTAATTCTTCTAAATTCATCAAAAGATATAATAGCAGGACATTCATACGGTGGAAAAGTTGCCACACTTTTAAATCCAAAAAACTTAGTTCTTTTAAGTTCTGCTGGAATACTAGAAGAAAAATCTTTTGATGTAAAATTTAAAATAACAATTGCAAAGTTTTTTAATGCTTTAGGTTTAAAAAAATTTACTAAAATATTTAGAAGTGCAGATGTTAACACTATGAATGAAGGTATGTATGCTACTTTTAAAAATGTTGTAAATGAAGACTTTACTAAGAACTTTAAAAACTATAAAAATAATGCTTTGATATTTTGGGGACAAAAAGATACTGCAACTTCTTTAGAATCAGGGAAAAAAATTGCATCTTTAATTAATTCATCAACTTTTATATCTTATGATGGAGATCATTTCTTCTTTGTAAAAAATGCAAAAGATATAGCTAAGAGAGTAGAAAATGGAATACTTTAATTTATTTACACAAATTTTATTAATAATGAGTTTAGGTTATTACCTAATTACAAACTTACAGTGGTATAACTATAGATTAGATAGAGTTGTATTAAAACATCATAAATGGCAATGGCATATTACATATTTTATTACGCCAATTGTTTTATTTTATTTAATACCTGATTTATATTATTCAATATATTTTTATGCTCTATTTATGACAAGTTTTATAATTTGGAATAAAAAACTAGACCGTCCAGTAGTTTTAACTTCAAGAGTTAAAAGGTTTTTAGCAATACTATTATTTGCAACTTTTGGAATTTCAGCTTTATGTTTAGCAAGTCCATCTTGTAATAATACTTTTGTTTTTATCCCACTAATTATTGCATATGCTGGATCTTTTGTTTTAGAAAAAATACTTTTTATATCTTATAAACACAAAGGTAAACAAAGAGTTCATAGTATTGCAGGTTTAAAAATTATTGCAATTACTGCTTCATATGGAAAAACATCTATAAAAAACTATTTACATCATGTTTTAAAGAAAAAGTATAAAACATATAAAACTCCAAGATCTGTTAATACAATAGGTGGAATAGTTTTAGATGTAAATAGAGATATTCCTTTAGATACTCAAATATATATTGCAGAAGCAGGGGCTAGAGAAAAAGGTGATATTGAAGAAATAGCATTGTTTTTAGAACCACAAATATGTGTAATAGGAAGTGTTGGAGAACAGCATATAGAATACTTTAAAACTTTAGACAATATTATTCATACTAAAATGGAATTATTAAAATCACCTAGAATGCAAAAAGGTTTTGTTCATGAGAGTGTTCCTATTAAGGATTATGAAACTATTACAAAATTTCCAAATAATTTGCATATTACAAAAAGTTCTTTAGATGGTATTTGGTTTGATGTTGAGATAAATGGAAATATAGAACATTTCCATGCTCCAATTCTTGGAAGTTTTAATGCTATAAACTTAACTGCTGTTATTTTAGTAGCACATGAATTAGGTATGAGTTTAGATGAAATAAAATTAGCTCTAAAAAGCTTACCTCAAGTTGAGCATAGATTACAACTTATAAAAGCTGGTGGAAAAGTTATTGTTGATGATTCTTTTAATGGAAACCTAGAAGGTATGCTAGAAGCACTAAATATCTGTTCAACGTATGAAGGTAGAAAAGTTATAATAACTCCTGGACTTGTTGAATCTACAGATGAAGCAAATATTTTACTAGCAAAAGAGATAAATGAAAAGTTTGATTATGTAATTTTAACTGGAAGTTTAAATACACAATTGTTAAGTGCACATATAGATTCTCAAAAAGTATTTATTTTGAAAGATAAATCTTTAATGGAAACAACATTAGCTGAGCAAACAAGAGTAGGTGACCTAATTCTTTTTGCAAATGATGCACCAAACTTTATATAGGATATAAAATGGAACATTTATATGCACCTTGGAGATATGAATATGTAAGTGAAGAAAAAATTGAAGGATGCATTTTTTGTCATATTTCTAAAAATTTAGATGAGGATAAGTTACAAGTTCTTTTTCATGATAAACACTGTTATGTGGTTATGAATAAATTTCCTTATTCTCCTGGCCATATGATGGTAATTCCACACTATCACACAGACAAAATAGAAGACTTACCTGATGAAGTTTGGATGCAGCTTAGTATTCGAGTAAGGCAAGGTGTAAAACTTCTAAAAGATGTAATGAATTGTGAAGGTGTAAATATTGGTATGAATCTTGGAAAAGCTGCAGGTGCAGGGATAGAACAGCATGTTCATTATCATATGCTTCCTAGATGGTTAGGTGACACAAACTTTATAAGTTCAATTGCAGGAACGAGAGTATATCCTGCAAACTTTGAGGATATTTATACAAAACTAAAGAATAAATCTTCAATATATTTTATTTAAGCATATAAAATATATGAAAAACTTAATTAAAAACTTTTATTCAAAAAACTTTGTGTATAAAGGAAAAGAGAAACTATCAAAGTTAACAATACTTTTTATTTTCTTTCTCAATGTATTTATTTTTATAACAATTGGATTAGGAATTGATTTTCAGATTAAAGTTTTAAATAATCCAGAAGTGACTTTTTCCTCTACATGTAGAGCTATAATAAACTCAAAAAATGTTGATGACTTTAATAGTTACTTTTATTTATCAAAAAATCATAATAATAAATATCAAAATATAAAAAATCAAGAACTTGATAAAAGATGTACTACTCTTATATATACAAAACTTAAAAATGTAAATATAGAACATAATATAAAAATTTTAAGAGAAAATCAAAAAAGAATAAATAATAATTTAAATAAAGTAAGTAATGAATTGTCCTATTTGAGAGAAAACTATAATACAGTTCTTTTTGAAAAAATAAGTTCTCAAGAATCTTCAAAATCAATAATTAAAGATAATATCTCTTCAGAGAACATAAAATCAAAATATAATCTTTATTTAAAAAATAATGAAAAACTAAAAAAAGAAAAAGAAGAGTTATTAAAACAATTTAAAAATTCAAATAGTGTTAACGAATTGCTCTCTTTTATAAAAGATAATAAGAAACAAATAAAAGAAGATTACAGAAATTTAAGTAAATCTTATGCGATCAAAAAAGAATTAATCACTCTTTTATTTTTATTTCCTTTATTAATATCATCCTTTTACATAATGAAAAGATATTTAATAAATGAAAAATATACATTATATATAATGTTTAAAAATATTATGATTGTAATATTTATTCCAAGTATTATTTCACTTTTAAGTTTAATTTATATTTTAATGCCAAAAATATTTATTGAGAGAGTACTAAGTTTTTTCTATGAATTAGAAGTGCCCTTTATTGTTTATTATCTTGTAATTACACTATTAATAGTAATCTTTGGATACTTAATAGTTAAAATTCAAAAAAGATATAGAGAGAGTCTTAAACAGTTAGAGAATAATAGTATCTCTAAAATTGAAAGTTTTAATAAAAGTATTTGTAATAAATGTTTTAATAAAGTAGATTATTTTAAGATGAACTTTTGTCCTAATTGTCAAAATGAATTAAAAATAAAATGTAATAACTGCCAAAATGAAACGATTAAAGGTTTGAATTTTTGTATAAATTGTTCAAATAGTACAAAAAGCTAAAATGACCTTCTAAACTTATTCCTTGCTTAAAAGCATGGCTAATATCTATTACTTGTCCTTTTAAAAAGGAAACAAAATGCCACTTTTTTAATAGCAAACCCCATAATACTTGACATCTAATCAAAAATAAGTTATAATCCGCGTCCATAAAAAGGGTTAGAGTGCGATTTATCGTATATCTAACGAGTTCTTTAAAGGAAAAAAATGGAAAAAATTAGATTAAAGTTAAAAGCTTACGATCACAGAGTTTTAGACAGAAGTGTTGCTTCAATAGTTGAAGCTGTTAAGAGAACTGGTGCTGAGTTGAGAGGTCCTATACCTTTACCAACAAAGATTAGAAGATATACAGTTCTAAAAGGTCCTCACGTTAATAAGGATTCTAGAGAGCAATTTGAAATCAGAGTTCATTCAAGAATGATTGATATTATAGCTGCAACTCCAGATACTGTAGATTCATTAATGAAACTTGACTTAGCTCCAGAAGTTGATGTTGAAGTTAGATCTATGGGTCAAGAATAAGAAAGGGTACTAAATGGAATTTATCGTAGAAAAAATTGGTATGAGTAGAACAGTTTCTGTTCCTGCTGTTCCTGTTACACTTTTAAGAGTTCTTGATACTAAGGTATGTGAAGTGACTGACGGTGTAGCATTTGTTTCTTATGCATCTGGAAAAAAGATGAATAAGACAATTGAAGGTCAACAAAAGAAATACGACTTATCTAAAGAGTTTAACAGATTTGCAACAATTACTGTAGCAAATACTGAAGCTGGTGATTTAGATGTAAGTGGTTTATCTGAAGCAAAAATATTAAAATCAACTTTTAATAGTAAAGGTAGAGGTTTCTCTGGTGTTGTTAAAAGATGGAATTTTGCGGGTGGTAGAGCATCACACGGTCACAGAATGGGAAAAAGAACTGGATCAATCGGTAATGCTGAATGGCCAGGTAGAGTTCAACCAGGTAAGAAAATGCCAGGTCAATACGGAAATACAACTGTTAGTGTTAAAAATGAAGTAGTTTCATTTGATGCAGAAACTGGAATTTTAGTAGTTAAAGGTTCAGTATCTGGAGCTAATGGTAGACTAGGTAAAGTAAAGGTTGCTAAATGAGTAATGCAATAGTATTAAATGACAAATTTGAAGCAAATGGTGATGTAGCATTACCAGCTAAGTTTGCTGAGATTAATTCTCACAACTTATACTTATATGCTAAATCATACTTAGCTGCTCAAAGAGCTAATACAGCTAGAGTTAAAAATAGATCAGAAGTTAGAGGTGGTGGTAAAAAACCTAAAGCTCAAAAAGGTTCTGGTGGTGCTAGATGGGGTTCTAAAAGATCTCCTTTATTCGTTGGTGGGGGTCAAGTTTTTGGTCCAACTAAAAGAAACTATGTACAAAAAGTAAATAAAAAACAAAAAGCTTTAGCATTAAGTTTTGCTATAAATGCTCAAGCTGATAACGGTTCTTTATTTGTAACTGATTCAATTTCAATTGAATCTGGAAAAACTAAAGATGCACTAGCAATTTTAGCTAAATTAAACCAAAGAGATACTCTAGTTGTAGTTGATACAATTGATGAGAAAACATACTTAGCGTTTAGAAATGTTAAAAATTGTTACATGATTGAAAAGCAAGAAGTTAACGCTTATTTAATTGCAGCATACCATTCAGTACTAATTGAAAAATCAGTATTTGAATCATTAACAAAAGAGGCTTAAGATGGCAGATATAACAGATATTAAAGCAATATTATATACAGAAAAAACGATTGAGCTTCAAGAAAATGGTGTAATCGTTGTTCAAACTAGTCCAAGAATGACTAAAAATGGTTTAAAAGAAGTATTCAAAGAATATTTCGGTGTTACTCCATCAAAAGTTAATTCTTTAAGACAAAACGGAAAAGTTAAAAGATTTAAAGGGAAATTAGGTTCAAGACCAGATTTCAAAAAATTCTATGTAACATTACCAGAGGGCGCTGAAATAGCGAACCTTTCAGCTTAAGGGGATATGAATGGCAATTAAAAAATTTAGACCAATAACTCCTGCTAGAAGATTCATGTCTGTAATGGATACTTCTGATATTACTTCTAAACCAACAGTTAGATCTTTACTTGTAAGAGTTAAAGCAGCAGCTGGTAGAAATAATAATGGTAGAATCACTTCAAGACATAAAGAAGCAGGTGCTAAGAAATTATATAGAATTATTGATTTCAAAAGAAATAAATTCGGTGTTCAAGGGACTGTTTCAACAATTGAATATGACCCATACAGAAACTGTAGAATTTGTTTAATTACTTATGCTGATGGTGATAAAAGATATATTTTACAACCTTCTGGTTTAAAAGTTGGAGATAAAGTACAAGCTGCTGAATCTGGACTTGATATTTTACCAGGTAACGTTATGAAATTAATCAATATTCCTATTGGTACAATGGTTCATAATATTGAAATGAAACCAGGTAAAGGTGGACAAATAGCTAGATCTGCTGGTGGATATGCTCAAATCATGGGTAGAGAAGACAAATATGTAATTATGAGACTTCCTTCAGGTGAAATGAGAAAAATTCTTTCTGTATGTCTTGCAACAATTGGTATTGTTGGAAACGAAGACTTCTCTAATATGGTTATTGGAAAAGCTGGTAGACAAAGACACTTAGGTAAGAGACCACAAACAAGAGGTTCTGCAATGAACCCAATTGATCACCCACATGGTGGTGGTGAAGGTAAGACTAACTCTGGAAGACATCCTGTTACTCCATGGGGTATGCCAACTAAAGGTTATAAAACTAGAAAGAAAAAAGCTAGTGATAAACTAATCATTTCAAGAAAAAAGAAGTAAGGGTTTAAAATGTCAAGATCAATAAAAAAAGGTCCATTTATAGACGCACACTTATTAAAAAAAGTTATGAAAGCTGTTGAAGCTAATGACAAAAAACCAATCAAAACTTGGTCTAGAAGATCTATGGTCTTACCAGATATGATCGGCTTAACTTTTAATGTGCACAATGGAAGAAACTTCGTTCCTGTAAATGTTACAGAGAATCATGTTGGATATAAATTAGGTGAATTTGCACCTACTAGAACGTTTAAGGGCCATAAAGGTTCTGTTCAAAGAAAGGCGTAATTGATGGCAAGAGCAATATTAAAATTTATTAGACTTTCACCTACTAAAGCTAGATTAATCGCTAGAGAAGTTCAAGGTATGAACGCTGAGTATGCAATTGCATCATTAGAATTCACACCTAACAAAGCTGCTGGTATTATTTCTAAAGTTATCGCATCTGCTGTAGCAAATGCAGGTTTAGAACCAGAAAATGCAGTTATTACATCTGCTAGAGTAGATAATGGTCCAGTACTTAAAAGATTTACTCCAAGAGCAAGAGGTTCTGCTTCACCAAAGCATAAACCAACTGCACACATTATGATTGAAGTTGCAGAAGCTACTAAAGGAGATAAGTAATGGGTCAAAAAGTTAATCCAATAGGTTTAAGATTAGGTATAAACAGAAACTGGGATTCTAGATGGTTCCCAAAATTTGCTACAATGCCTGCAAATGTAGCTGAAGATGATAAAATCAGAAAGTATGTTAAAAAAGAATTATACTATGCTGGTGTAGCTTCAACTATCGTTGAAAGAACTGCTAAGAAAATTAGAGTAACAATTGTTGCTGCAAGACCTGGTATCGTTATCGGTAAAAAAGGTGCAGACGTTGAGAAATTAAAAGCAAACTTAGCAAAATTAGTTGGAAAAGAAATTGCTGTTAATATTAAAGAAGAAAGAAAGCCACAATTATCTGGTCAACTTTCAGCTGAAAATGTTGCACAACAATTAGAAAGAAGAGTTGCATTTAGAAGAGCTATGAAAAGAGTTATGCAAAATGCACTTAAAGGTGGAGCTAAAGGTATTAAAGTTTCTGTTTCTGGTAGACTTGGTGGAGCTGAAATGGCTAGAACTGAGTGGTATTTAGAAGGTAGAGTTCCTTTACATACATTAAGAGCTAGAATCGATTATGGTTTTGCTGAAGCTCATACAACTTATGGTTGTATTGGTATTAAAGTTTGGATCTTCAAAGGTGAGGTACTTGCAAAAGGTATTCCTGCTGAACAAAAAGAAGAAGAAAAACCTAAAAGAAGACCACAAAAGAGAAGAGGTAAATAATTATGTTAATGCCTAAGAGAACTAAATACAGAAAAATGATGAAAGGTCGAAACAGAGGTAAAGCTGCAAGAGGTAACTCTTTAGCTTACGGTGAGATCGGTCTTAAAGCTGTAGAACATGGTAGAATCGATTCTAGACAAATTGAAGCTTCAAGAGTTGCAATGACTAGAAAAGTAAAGAGACAAGCTAAAGTTTGGATTATGGTATTCCCTGACAAACCTTTAACTGCTAAACCATTAGAAACAAGAATGGGTAAAGGTAAAGGTGCTGTAGATAAGTGGGTTATGAATATCAAGCCTGGTAGAATTTGTTTTGAGATGGCTGGTGTTGACGAAACTCTTGCAAGAGAAGCGTTAACTTTAGCAATGCACAAATTACCATTTAAAACAAAAATTGTAACAAAAGATAGCGAAAATGAACTATATTGATTTAAAAGATAAAAGCTTACAAGAGCTTTTAGTATTATTAAAAGAAAAAAAGGTGCTTCTTTTTGAATTAAAAGCTAAGCTAAAAACTATGCAGTTAACTAATACTTCTGAATTAAGAGTAGCGAAGAAAGATATCGCTAAAATTCAAACAGCTATTACTGCAGTAAAAGCTAACTAAGGATCTATAGAATGACACATAAAAGAGAGATTCAAGGTGTAGTGGTTAAAATTTCTGGAGACAAAACAGCTTCTGTTTTAGTTACTAGACAAGTTATTCACCCAAGATATCACAAAATGGTTAAAAGATTTAAAAAATATTTAGTTCATGACGAAAGAAATGAAATGAAACTTGGTGATAAAGTTATTGCTGTTGAATGTAGACCTTTATCTAAAACTAAATCTTTTAGATTAAAGACTATAGTAGCTACAGGAGCTAAGTAATGATTCAAAGTTTTACTAGATTAAACGTAGCTGACAACACTGGTGCTAAACAGATCATGTGTATCAAAGTTCTTGGTGGATCTAAGAGAAGATATGCAACTGTTGGTGACGTTATTGTTGCTTCAGTTAAGAAAGCTTTACCAACTGGTAAAGTTAAAAAAGGTCAAGTTGTTAAAGCAGTAGTTGTTAGAACACATAAAGAAGTTCAAAGAGAAAATGGTTCTTTAATCAGATTTGATGATAACGCAGCAGTTATCTTAGATGCTAAAAAAGATCCTATTGGAACAAGAATTTTCGGACCAGTTGCTAGAGAAGTTAGATATTCAGGTTTCATGAAAATCGTTTCACTTGCACCGGAGGTATTATAATATGGCAATTAAATTAAAAATCAAAAAAGGTGATACAGTTAAAATCTTAGCTGGTGATGACAAAGGTAAAACTGGAGAAGTTTTACAAGTATTACCTTCAAAAAACAAAGTAATCGTTAAAGATTGTAAAGTTGCTAAAAAAACTGTTAAACCTGATCAAGAGAAAAACCCAGATGGTGGTTTTGTAAACAAAGAAATGCCAATTGACATTTCAAATGTAGCAAAAGTAGAAGGTGAGTAAAATGGCAGCTAGATTATTAGAAAGATATAAAGCAGAGATTAAACCAGTTTTAGAAACAGAATTTCCAAAAAACAAAATGTTAACTGCAAAGTTAGACAAAGTTGTTATTTCTGTTGGTGCTGGTGAAGCAATGAAAGATAGTAAATTAATGCAAAACATTCAAGATACTATCTCTTTAATAGCTGGTCAACAAGCTGTTAAAGTTATTGCTAAAAAATCTGTTGCTGGATTTAAAGTAAGAGAAGGTTACCCTGTAGGAGTAAAAGTTACTTTAAGAGGTGAACAAATGTACACTTTCTTAGATAAACTTTGTTCAATCGCATTACCAAGAGTTAAGGATTTTAGAGGTCTTAATAAAAATGGTTTTGACGGTAGAGGAAACTTTAACTTTGGTTTAGACGAACAATTAATGTTCCCAGAAGTTGTATATGATAATATCATCACAACTCACGGTATGAATATTTCAGTTTCTACAACTGCTACTAATGATGCGGAAGCATTTAGATTATTAGAGTTAGTGGGAATTCCATTTACTAAAGGAAGAGCGTAATGGCAAAGAAATCTATGATTGCAAAACAACAGAGAACTCCTAAGTTCTCTTCAAGAGCATATACAAGATGTTCTGTTTGTGGTAGACCACACTCTGTTTACAGAGATTTTGGTTTATGTAGAATTTGTTTAAGAAAAATGGCTAGCGAAGGTTTATTACCTGGCGTTAGAAAAGCTAGTTGGTAGGAGAATTTAAGCTATGATGAATGATATAATCGCAGATGCTTTAACAAGAATTAGAAATGCAGCACTAAGAAAATTAGAAGTTGCAACATTATTACACTCAAGAACTATTGTAGGCGTTTTAAACGTTTTACAACAAAAAGAGTATATTACTGGATTCAAAGTTATTGACGGACAAAACAATAAGAAAACAATTCAAGTTGAATTGAAGTATGATGACAATGAAAAATCAGTAATTAATGAAATTACTAGAGTTTCTAAACCAGGAAGAAGAGTTTATAAAAACTTTTCTGATATTAAAACGTTTAAAAACGGGTACGGTACTATTATCGTTTCTACTAACAAGGGTGTTATTGCTAATGATGAAGCATATGCAGCTAAAGTTGGTGGCGAAGTATTATGTACAGTTTGGTAGGAGAGTATAATGTCTAGAATTGGTAAAAAACCTATCGCTATTCCTGCGGGAATAGAAGTATCAGTTAATGGTACTATTATTGATGTAAAAAAAGGGAACAAAACTTCTTCTGTTGAAACACACGGAAGAGTTTCTGTTGAAATTGCTGATAACAATGTTATCTTAGGAAAAGTTGGAGAAGAAAAAGAATCTGCAGCTTTCTGGGGAACATATAGAGCATTATTAAACAACGCTATTGATGGATTAAATACTGGTTTTCAAAAATCATTAGAAATCAACGGTGTTGGTTATAGAGCTGCTGTTAAAGGTAAAGTTTTAGAACTACAATTAGGTTATTCTCACCCAATTAATTTTGAAATCGCTGAAGGTTTAGAAATTACTGTTGAAAAAAACTTAATTCACGTTAAAGGTGCTGACAAACAACAAGTTGGTCAAGCTGCTGCAATAATTAGAGGCTACAGAAAACCAGAACCGTACAAAGGTAAAGGTGTGAAGTATACTGACGAGCATATCGTTAGAAAAGCCGGAAAAACAGCTAAGTAAGGTATGATACAATGAGTAGAGCAAAAGATTTAGCAAAAAAGAATTCATTAAGAATTAAAAGAAAAAAAAGAGTTAGAGGAAATATTTTTGGAACAGCAGAGTTACCAAGAGTTTCTTTCTTTAAGTCTAATAAGTATATTAGTGCGCAAGCAATTAATGATGTTGAAGGTAAAACTTTAGCAGCAGTTAATTCTCAAACAATGAATTTAAACGTGAATAAAGAAAATGCAGGAAAAGTAGCAGCAGTTTTTGCTGAAACTTTAAAAACTGCTGGAATTGATACAGTAGTATTTGATAGAAATGGTTACCTTTATCATGGTGTTGTTGCAGCTTTCGCTGACGCACTTAGAGATAACGGTATCAAATTATAAGGGTTAATGATGGCAGTTAATAGAGAAGACTTTGAAGAAGCAATCGTTAAAATTGGTAGAGTAACTAAAGTTGTAAAGGGTGGTAGAAGATTCAGATTTACTGCTTTAGTTGTTGTTGGTGACAAAAAAGGTACTATTGGTTTTGGAACTGGTAAAGCTAAAGAAGTTCCTGATGCTATTAAAAAAGCATTAGATGATGCATTTAAATCTTTAGTTAAAGTTAATATTCATGGTACAACTATTGCTCATGATATTGAACATAAATATAACGCAAGTAAAATCTTACTTAAACCTGCATCTGAAGGTACAGGACTGATTGCTGGTGGAGCTGCTAGACCAGTTCTTGAGCTTTCAGGAGTTACAGATATTATTGCGAAATCTTTAGGTTCAAATAATCCTAATAACTTAGTACAAGCTACTGTTGAAGCATTAGCTAGAATTAAAGGATAGAAGATGGCATTAAATAATTTACAACCAGCACCTGGTAGTACAAAAAATACTAAAAGAGTTGGTAGAGGTCAAGGTTCAGGAATGGGTAAGACTTCTACTAGAGGTCAGAAAGGTCAAAAATCTAGATCTGGATATAAAATCAAAAGACACTTTGAGGGTGGGCAAATGCCAATCCAAAAAAGAATGCCAAAAATTGGTTTCTTTTCAAGAGTTGTAAAACCTTATTCTATCAATGTTGATAAAATAAAACAAATTGCAACTTTAGAAGAAATTACAGTTGAGTCAATCAAGTCTGTATACAAATTATCTAAATCAGTTGTGAAAGTTAAATTAGTTGGATCAACTGCTAAAGATTTAGCATCAAAGATTAAAGACGAAAACGTTACAACTACTGGTAAATAACCATGAGTAAAGATCTAATAAATAAGATTCTTATTACATTAGGTTTTATATTTCTTTACAGGTTACTGGCATATGTGCCAGTTCCTGGGGTTAATATAGACGTAGTTAAAGAATTTTTTGATTCTAATGCAAACAATGCCTTAGGTCTTGTTAATATGTTTAGTGGTAATGCAGTTGAAAGACTGTCAATTATTTCACTTGGAATCATGCCTTATATTACTGCATCCATTATCATGGAATTACTTGCAGCAACTTTCCCCGCACTTGGTAAAATGAAAAAAGAACGTGATGGTATGCAGAAATATATGCAAATCATTAGATACGCAACTATTGTAATTACTTTAATTCAATCTATTGGTGTATCAATGGGTCTTAATTCTTTAACAGGTCAAAGTGGTCAAGGTGCAATTTCTATTGATATGGATACGTTTATAGCTGTTTCGTCAATTTCGATGTTAACAGGTACTATGCTTCTTATGTGGATTGGTGAACAAATCACACAAAAAGGTATAGGTAATGGTATTTCATTAATTATCTTCGCTGGTATTGTATCTGCAATTCCTAGTGCTATTGGTGGAACTATTGATTTAGTTAACAGTGGACAAATGAACTTCTTAACTGTAATTGCTATTGTTGTTATTATTATGGCAACTGTTGGTGCAATTATATATGTTGAGTTAGGTGAAAGACGAGTTCCTGTTTCGTATTCAAGAAAAGTAATGATGCAAAATCAAAAGAAAAGAGTTATGAATTACATTCCTATCAAGGTTAACCTTGCAGGTGTTATTCCAGCAATTTTCGCAAGTGCAATCCTTATGTTTCCTGCAACAATTTTACAAGGTTCTCAAAATGAGTATCTTTTAGTTATTGCTGATTACTTAAGTCCTGCTTCATATACATTTAATGTATTTATGTTTTTATTTGTTGTTTTCTTTGCATTCTTTTATGCATCGATTACATTTAATGCTAAAGATATTGCAGATAACTTAAAAAAACAAGGTGGATTTATACCTGGTGTTAGACCAGGTGCTAGTACAGCTGAATTTTTAAATGAAACTGCAAGTAGATTAACATTTTGGGGTGCTATATATCTAGGATTAATTTCAACTGCTCCATGGCTTATTGTTAAAGCAATGGGAGTTCCTTTCTACTTTGGAGGGGTTGCTGTACTAATTGTTGTACAAGTTGCTATTGATACTATGAGAAAAATTGAAGCACAACAGTATTCAAACAAATATGAAACGCTTAGTGCGGTAGGTTTATAATATTATGGCTATTCCATTAAGAAAACTAAATGAAATTGAGAAACTTCGTACTGCAAATATTGCAGTTGCGAAGACTCTAAATTATCTAAATGAAAACGTTAAAGCTGGTATGACTTTAAAAGAAGTTGATGCCTTAGGTGAAGAGTTTTTAAATAAATTAAATGCTCGTCCATCTTTTAAAGGTTTATACGGTTTCCCAAATGCTATATGTACTTCTTTAAATGAAGTAATTATTCATGGTATTCCATCAGATGTAGTTCTAAAAGAAGGAGATATTTTAGGTATCGACATTGGAACTGAAATTGATGGTTGGTATGGAGATGCTGCAATCACAATGCCTATTGGTAAGATATCAAAAGAAGATGAAGATTTAATTGCTTGTGCAAAAGATTCTTTATATCATGCTATTGATTCTATCCATGAAGGTATGAGATTTAAAGAACTTTCTAAATTAATCGAAGATTTTATTGTTAGTAGAGGTTATCAACCCCTAGTTAGATTTTGTGGACACGGAATAGGTAAAAAACCTCATGACGAGCCAGAAATTCCAAACTATATTGGTAATGGTAAAACTAACTCAGGTCCTAAAATTAAAAACGGAATGGTTTTTTGTTTAGAACCAATGATTTGTCAAAAGATGCGAGAACCAGTTATTTTAGATAATAAATGGGATGTTGTTTCTGAAGATGGATTAAGAGGTAGTCATTATGAGCATACAGTTGCCGTTATTAACGGTAAAGCAGTAATATTAAGTACAGTAGACTAGGGAGATTAAATTGGCAAAAGATGATGTAATTGTAATTGACGGTAAAGTAACAGATGCTTTACCTAATGCAATGTTTAAAGTAGAATTAGATAATGGTCATATGGTATTATGTCATATCTCAGGAAAAATGAGAATGCATTATATTAAAATTTTACCAAATGATAAAGTTAAAGTTGAGATTACACCTTATTCGTTAGACAAAGGTAGAATCACTCATCGATATAAATAATTTATATCTTTTAAATAAGGAATTTATTTTCCTTATTTATATTCTTTCATAATAATCATATCAATGATTAAAATCACAACATAAAATTTCAAATATCAATATACAAAACTATGAAGCCGCAATTTCAAATATTTCGCGTGCTTTAAAAAAGTCATACTAAAACTATGGCTCCATAGGTTTATATATTAAACTATTCTATTTTTTGTAATATCAATCTCTTCTTCAATTAATTCTTTTTGTTTGATCATTGACTCTAAATGCTTTTTTATTATCTCTCTATCTTTATATGATTCAATAATAAACTCATAAAGTTTCGGTCTATTTTTTTTCCAATTATGTAAAGTAGTTTTATTCACATTTAAATCAAGTTCTAACTTCCTTAAACTAGGTGCTGTCATTATTTATCCTGATTTTATTTGATTGTATTGTACAAAATAATGGAACAAAAGTCAAATTTTTATGATTATTTGTTCTTATTATTGGAACAAATAATCATAAAAGAAAGTTTTTTGTACAATTTAGTATGACAAAACTAGTAAAACAAAAACTTTTATACAATTTACACTTTTTAAAATCAATGGGTTATGATTATCATAAGTCTTTTGATTTATTACCTCGTGATATAAAAAACATGAAATTACCTGATAATATTTTTGCACTAAAATCAAATGTTGAGAATTGTTATTTATGTGAACTATCAAAGACCAGAAAAAATGTTTTATTTGGTATGGGAAATCCAAAAGCAGATGTGATGTTTATAAGTGATGAGCCTTCAAATAGTGAAGATGATTTAGGCTTTTTTTATGCAGGTAAATCTGGTGAACTCTTAGCTAAAATGATTGAAAATGTTTTAAATATAAAAAAAGAAGATGTTTATATCACTACCTTAGTTAAATGTAAAAGTTCAAATACTTTAAATAAAACACATGTTGAATCATGTAATGAATATTTATTAAAGCAAATAGAGCTTGTAAAACCAAAGTTGATTGTAACACTAGGTGAAAATACATACTCATACTTAATTAATGAGAAAGATAATTTTTCACAAATTAGAGGAAAAGAATCTATTTACAGAAATATCAAATTAGTACCAACTTTTTCTGCAAATTATTTACTTAGAAATCCATCGTCTAAAAAAGATGCATATTATGATATGCTAAGAATTAAAAATATACTGGAGTTATCAAATTGAAATATTTATTGTCCTTTTTATTAATTACATTTGTTTTTATTGGATGTACTACTAAACAAGAAGTAGAGATTAAACTTCCAAATAAAAATGATATTGGATCACCAATTCAAAAAAGTGGAAATCTAAATAAGCTTCCAATTGAAGATATTAATCCTGTCTTAGAAGATCAAATTATTGAAAATGATATACCATTTATTGATAATGGTGATGCAATGAAAGTTGCATTTATTTATCCTTCTAAAATTGTTGCTAAATATGCTAAATCTTCTATCAATACTGTTTTAGGATATTTTGATTATAAAAAGATTAAGTATCAAGTAAAAATATTTGATACTTTAACAGAAGACGAACAAAGTATTCAAACGGCATTTATTAATGCAAAAGAGGCTGGTTTTACTAATGTAATAGTATTATTTACACCAAGAATAATTGATTTTGTACATACTCTTGATACTAGTGATTTAAAAGTTTATTTGCCTTTAACAAATAAAGATGATTTATTTACACATAATAATAATTTTATTTATGGTGGAATTTCATATAAAGATCAAGTAAATAAGTTATTTGAGTATTCAAATACAAAGAATGCAATTTTTTACCAAAGTTCTTTTTTAAATGATAAAATAAAAACTATTTATGAATCAACTTTCTCTGATATAAAAGTTGCAAAAGAGATAAAAAAGAAAAGAAACTACTATAAAGGAATAGTGAAAGATTATAGAATTAAAAATTCAACACTATTTTTAAATACACCTATAGTTAAGTCTTCAATAATTTTATCACAATTAAGAGCTTATAGTATTTATCCAAAAGTTATTCTTTCTACTCAAATTAATTATAACCCAAAAGTTTTAACATTAACACAAGAAAAGGATAGAGCAAACTTTGTTCTAGCTAATTCTATTGATATAGTTGAAGATGAGTTAAGAGATAGTATTACTTCTTATGGTGGGGATATTATTTATAATTGGGTTGATTATTCTACTTTAGTTGGTGTAAATTATATGTATGATGAGAATTCTTCAGGTTTAATAAATACACAAATTGAAGAAAACCAAGTTATATATGAACCAAAATTATTAAAAACTACCTCTTATGGATTTTTAGAAATTAAGTAAGATTTAGATAAAATCGCGGATATTTATATTTATGGAGTTTGAATTGAGAACACATTATTGTACAGAAGTTACTGAAGAAAACATCGGTCAAGAAGTTACAGTTGCCGGTTGGGTTAATAGTAGAAGAGATCACGGTGGAATTATATTTATTGATTTAAGAGATAAGGGTGGTTTAGTTCAACTAGTTGCAGATCCAGCTATTCTTCCTCTTTCTGAAACAGTTAGAGATGAGTTTGTTCTAGTTGCAAAAGGAACTGTAAGAGCTAGAGGTGAAGGATTAGAAAATCCTAATTTAGTTACAGGAAAAATCGAGATTGTTTTAAGTGAATTAACTATAGAAAACAAATCTAAACCAATGCCTTTTGATTTAAATGATGATAAAGTTAATGATGAAATTAAATTAAGAAATAGATTCTTAGAATTAAGATCTAAAAAATCTTTTGAAATCTTTCAATTAAGATCTAAAGCTGCAATTCAAGTTAGAAATACTTTAGATGAATTAGGTTTCTTAGATGTTGAAACTCCAATCTTAACAAAATCTACACCAGAAGGTGCAAGAGATTATTTAGTACCTTCAAGAGTTCATGGTGGAGAGTTTTATGCGCTTCCACAATCTCCTCAATTATTTAAACAATTATTAATGGTATCTGGATTTGATAAATATTTCCAAATAGCTAAATGTTTTAGAGATGAAGATTTAAGAGCTGATAGACAACCTGAATTTACTCAAATAGATGTTGAAATGTCTTTTTGTGATCAAGAAGATGTAATAAAAGTAGCTGAAAAAGTAATTACTGATGTTTTTACAAAATGTGGTAAACCTGTACCTTCTACTTTCCCAAGAATGAGATATTGGGATGCAATGGAAAAATATGGTTCAGATAAACCTGATATCAGATTTGATATGCCATTAGTTGACGTTCTTGATATTTTTGCAAACTCTACAAATGAAATCTTTGCTGATATTGCAAAAGATAAAAAGAATAATAGAATCAAAGCTTTAAAATGTCCAAATGGAGATAATTTATTCTCGAAAAGACAAATGAAAGGTTTTGAAGATTACGTTAGAAAATTTGGAGCTAAAGGTTTAGGTTACTTCCAAATGAAAGAAGATGGTTTAAAAGGTCCTTTAACTAAATTCTTCTCTGAAGCTGATTTAGAAGCTATTGTTAAAATAACAGAACTTGAAGTTGGTGATGTTGTATTCTTTGGAGCAGGTGATAAGAAGACTGTATGGGATTATATGGGAAGATTTAGACTTTTCCTAGCAGAACAAACAAATGTTATACCTGAAGATGCTTATGAGTTCTTATGGGTTGTTGATTTCCCAATGTTTGAAACAGAAGATGGTAAAACAAAGGCACTTCACCATCCATTTACAATGCCTAAATCATTAGAAGATACTTCAGATTTAGAAGCTATTGAATCAATTGCATATGATATCGTTTTAAATGGTATGGAATTAGGTGGTGGATCTATTAGAATTCATAAAGAAGATATTCAGGCTAAAGTATTTGAACTTATGGGAATAGGAGAAGAAGAACAAAGAGAAAAATTTGGCTTCTTACTTGACGCACTTCAATATGGAGCTCCATCACATGGTGGTTTTGCAATGGGTCTAGATAGACTTGTAATGCTTCTTGTTGGAACAGATTCAATTAGAGATGTTATTGCCTTCCCTAAAACTCAAAAAGCTCAATGTCTATTAACAGGCGCTCCATCACCAGTTGATGCAGAACAATTAAAAGATTTAAGTTTAAGAATTAGAAAAACAGAACAATTATCATAGACATATTAGGGAGTAGTAGTGTATAAACTTTTATTATTACTACTTCCAATACTACTTTTTTCAAAGTTTCAAGTAACTACGAGTTTTCCTTTTGAAGCTCATATTATTAAAAAAATTGGTCAAAATCATATTCGAATAAAAACTATTTCAAATAATTTTTCCAATAAAATCCTAGATTTAACTCCTACAGAAATATCATCTCTTGCAAAAACAAAAGTATATTTTAATTTTTCACTAGAAATAGAAAAACAATATGAAAAACTATTTTTAGAAGCAAATGACAAATTTAATAGGGTTAATATGTCAAAAGATATCAAGAAATTAAAATACAATGGAAAAGATAATCCCTATATTTGGCTTGATCCTATATTATTAAGAGAAGTTGCAAGAAATATTTATGAAACTTTAGTTGAAATCGATTCTTTTAATAAAAAAGATTATCAAACAAATTATGAGAAGTTTTTACAAGAACTAGATGAATCTTTTTTAAAAACAAAAGAAAAATTATCTAATAGTGAAATATATAATATTTTTGTTTTTGATGAGTCTTTTGATTATTTTGCTAAAAGATTTAAGATCAATGTTTATAAAAAGGAAAAAAGAATTTTAAGTGCTTCAGAAATTAAACCTTTAATAGAAGAAGTTCAAAGAAATGAAATTAAGGCAGTTTTCACTCAAGATAGGCAAAATATATCTTATGCAAAATCTTTATCGGGTAACTCTCATAT
This sequence comes from Poseidonibacter lekithochrous, assembly GCF_018861145.1. Classification (GTDB taxonomy): domain Bacteria; phylum Campylobacterota; class Campylobacteria; order Campylobacterales; family Arcobacteraceae; genus Poseidonibacter; species Poseidonibacter lekithochrous_A. The sequence goes on along the minus strand of NZ_JAHKQT010000009.1, from coordinate 124,250 downwards.
TTTAATTAAAACTTACAATCTTTATGAAGAACTTTTATTTTTTAATCTCTCCAAAATTTCACAAGAATTTTAAAGTAAGTAAATAAATAAGTATATTATTTAGGCATACTGGTTACTATTTATACAGAAATAAAAAAATTATTTATTCTTAAAATGTATAATTTCATATATATACTAGGAGATAATTATGCCAATGGAACTTGTAAACTATAAAGGGATAAATGTAAAAAAAGAGATTTATCCCATCATAAAGCATATTGAAGATGTTGAAAAATATCGTGAAGAACTGGGAAGATTAAGCTCTTCTTGGGATATGTTTGCTCTGCTTGGTCAATTAGGGGATATTAATATTGATATTGGTAAAACAAAAGACAATTTTTTAAATCTTACATCAACATTATTAAATCATTTAAGTGAGCAAACAATTAAAAAAGTTACACAAGAAATGAAATTTAAATCACAAGTAGCTACTGATATATTAAATAGAAATCTTTTTGAAAGAACAGCTGATATAGGATTTTTGGCGACAGATGATGATATTAGAGAATTTATTAATTCTTATGTATCAGATTATAATGAAGAAGGAATAGTTGCACGAAAACAGATACAAAATAGATTTAAAGAGTATGTAGCTAAGTATTCAGTTTATTTTGATATTGTCTTAGCAAATAAAAATGGAAGAGTTCTAGCTAGTTTAAATGATGATATTAAAGTTGATAAAATTGAGAATAGTTTTATTCAAAAAGTTTTAAATACAAGTGATGAATATGTTGAAACATATAAATATCATAATTTTATTCCTCAACATAAAAAGAGTTTAGTTTATTCATATAAAGTTACTCAAACAAATCAAGCAAATTCTGAAGATTTAGGAGTTTTATGTCTATGTTTTAAATTTACTGATGAAATGAATGGAATATTTGATAACTTAATTGAAATTAGAAATAAAGAGTCTTTAACAATTCTAGATGAAGATGGTATTGTAATTGCTTCAAGTGACAAAGAGTATATTCCTTTGGGATCTAAACTTCCTATTGTTTTAGATGAAGAATATAGAATGATAACATTTGCCGGACGAGATTATATAGCAAAGAGCTGTAAAACAAGTGGTTATCAAGGTTTTAATGGTCTTAAGTGGTATGGACATATTATGATACCTTTAGAATATGCATTTTTAAGTGATGAATTAAACTCTTTAGATATCGATGCTAATATAATTGAATCAATGATGCAAAATGAACAACATTTTTCTTCTGATTTAAGAGATGTTTTTACTAATAGTAAAACTATTCAAGATAATTTAAGCCGTGTTATTTGGAATGGAAATATTTCTCAAAGTAAATTAAATTCTTCAAATAGAGAGTTTTCAAAATCATTACTTAATGAAATTGGAAGTACAGGAGTAAAAGCAAACGCATCTTTATCAAATTTAAATCAAACAATTATAAGTTCTATTTTAAAAGATAGTGAGTTTTTATCTTCTCTTGCTATTGATATAATGGATAGGAACTTATATGAAAGAGCCAATGATTGTAGGTGGTGGGCACTTACATCATATTTTAGAGAAGCCTTTGATGATTTAGGTTCAATACATCATAAAAATGGAAAAATATCTTCAATATTAAAGTATATAAATGATTTATATACTGTTTATACTAATATTTTAGTTTTTGATAAAAATGGAAAAGTTATTGCACTTTCGAACCCTAAAGATGATTATTTATTAGGAAAAGTTTTAACACAAGACTGGATAGAAAAAACGCTTACATTATCTAATACTTCAAAATATTGTGTTTCAAAATTTGAAGATTCAAATCTTTACAATAATGAATCTACATATGTTTACAGTAGTGCCATTAGATCTTTAAAAAATGACAAACAAATAAACGGTGGTATTGCAATCGTTTTTGACTCTAAACCTCAATTTTATTCAATGTTAGAAGAAACACTTCCAAGAGATAATAATCAGAAAAAAATTGAAGGGGTTTTTGCTTTTTTCACGAATAGATCTAAGGAAATAATTTCTTCTACGGATGAAGATTTTAGAATAGGGGATTTTTTAAATCTTGAAGATAAATTTTTTGATATTAAAAATGGACATAAATATAGCCAAATAATAGAGTTTAGAGATTGCTATTATGCAGTAGGTGTTAGATGTTCTCAAGGGTATAGAGAATATAAAAGTAGAATAGACGATTATAAAAATGATATTTTATCTTTTGTATTTATTAAAATAGGAGATATCGATATATCTAATAAGTTAATTCCTAAAAGAGAATATAAATTTACTAGTCAAAATACTAGCGTTGTATTTGATGAAGACTGTGTAGAATTAGCTACTTTTTATATAGGAAATAAGTTTTTAGCTGTTGATGCAAAGAATGTTATTGAATCTCTCATAATTGATGAACTAGAAGAATCAATTGATATGAATGTTAATAATCCTTTTAAAGGTATGGTCTTATATAAAAATAAATTAATTTCAGTTTTAGATATTAGAAGTTTTGTAAATGAACCAGTTTCGGATAATGAGTTAAGTAATATTATACTTTTTGAATATGATAAAGACAATATTGAACATTGTATTGGTATTTTAGTTTCATCTTTAGAGAGTATTTCTATTGCCAAAAAAGACTCAATTCAACATATTGAAAATCATTTCCTAGGAGCAGGTACATTGATTCAAAGTTTAGTAGATATTAAAGATGGTATAGATTCAAAAGTTGCAATGATATTAGATATTAAAAAAATAGATGATAATTTAACTGAAAAAGTAGTGTAAATTAAACTTTATTGTGTAATATTAAAAGGTATTGTGGCACAATACAAAGATAAATACTATCTAAATATAAAGAAATTATAATGAGCAAAATAAATAAACCAAATAAATTCTTACCAACAACTCTTGAAGAAATGCATGAAAGAGGTTGGTATGAACTAGATGTTGTACTAATAACAGGAGATGCCTATATTGACTCTCCTTTTATGGGTATAGCTGTTGTAGGAAGAATCCTTGAAGATATAGGCCTTCGTGTAGGAATCATAGGTCAACCAGATGTTAATTCTGATATTGATATTAAAAGAATGGGTGAACCAAAACTTTTTTGGGGTGTAAGTGGTGGAAGTATTGATTCAATGGTTTCAAACTATACTTCAACTAAGAAGTTCAGAAATTCTGATGATTATACTCCCGGTGGAAAAAATGAAAGAAGACCAGATAGAGCTACTATGGTTTATACAAATATGATTAGAAGGTATTTTAAAAATACTGTTCCTATTGTATTAGGTGGAATCGAAGCCTCTTTACGAAGACTTACACATTATGATTATTGGTCTAATAAACTAAGAAAACCTATTTTATTTGATACTAAAGCTGATTATATGATTTACGGTATGGGTGAACAAGCTATTATTGATTTAGGGAATACTTTAAGAAATGGTGGAGATCCAAGAAATATTAATGGACTTTGTTATATCTCAAAAGAACCAGTTGAAGAGTATATTCAAATACCTACTCATCAAGAGTGTTTAGATGAAAAAGAGAAGTATATAGATCTTTTCAAAACTTTCTATGACAATAATGACCCTGTATATTCAAAAGGATTATGTCAAGGCGTTGATTCTAGATATTTAATCCAAAATCCACCAAGTGACCATATGAAAGAGGAGGATATGGATAAGATTGCTTCATATCCTTATCAAAGAGATGTTCATCCTTTTGATGGGAAACATGGAAAAGTTAAGTGTTTAGAAACAATTAAATTTTCCATTATGACACATCATGGATGTTGGGGTGAATGTAACTTCTGTGCTATTGCTGCTCACCAAGGTAGAACAATAAGAACAAGAAGTGAAGAAAATATTTTAAAAGAAGCTAAGCATTTTACAACATTAAAAGATTTTAAAGGAATCATTTCTGATGTTGGAGGGCCAACTGCTAATATGTATGGTTATGAGTGTAAGAAAAAAGAAAAACTTGGAACTTGTGTAGAAAATAAAAGATGTGTAGATGCTCATAGACTTTGTAGGACTATGAAAGTTGACCATAGTAGAAATATACAATTATTAAAAGATATTAGAGAAATTCCAGGAATTAAAAAAGCCTTTGTTGCTTCTGGTGTTAGGTATGATTTAATTACTGCTGATAAGAAACATGGTTATGATTATTTAAAAGAGATGGTTGATCATCATATTTCTGGACAAATGAAAGTTGCACCTGAACATACAAATGATGAAGTTTTACATCATATGGGGAAACCTGGGAAACAAACTTTAATTGATTTTAAAAAGATGTATGACCAGTTAAATAAAGAATCAGGGAAAAAACAGTTTTTAACGTATTATTTAATTGCAGCACATCCTGGCTGTGAAGATAAACATATGCATGATTTAAAACAGTTCACTACTCATGAATTAAAAATGAATCCTGAACAAGCACAAGTATTTATCCCAACGCCAGGAACTTATTCAGCTGTTATGTATTATACAGAAATGGATCCTTTTACAAAGAAAAAAATCTTTGTTGAAAAAGATCCAAGAAGAAAAGAAAAGCAAAAAGAAATTGTTGTTCCTCGTACAAATCATAATGTTGCAAGAGCTAAAAGAATGAGTACTGCAGGAATGCAAGGCTAAAAATTAAATAAATAAAATTGAATATATATTAAGGGAAAATAAATGAAAAAACTATTTTTAATAATTGGAGCACCAGGTTCAGGTAAAACAACTGATGCCGAGTTAATAGCAACTAGACATGCTTCAATCACACATTATTCAACTGGTGATATGTTTAGAGCTGAAATAGCAAGTGGTAGCCAACGTGGGGCATTAATTGACTCTTTTGTTTCTAAAGGGAACTTAGTACCAATTGAAATTGCAATTGAAACAATTGTTACAGCTATTAAAAATGCTCCAAGTGATGTTGTTATTATTGATGGATATCCAAGATCTGCTGAACAAATGAATGCTTTAGATACATATTTAAAAGAAGAACCTGAAGTTTCTTTAGTAAATGTTATTGAAGTTACAGTTTCAAAAGAAGTTGCATGTCAAAGAGTACTAGGACGTGCTGCTGATGCTGATGTTGCTAGAGATGATGATAATGTAGAAATATTTAATAATAGAATGAAATTATACACAGATCCATTATCTATAATTCAAGATTTTTATTCGAGCAAAAATTTATTAACTCAAGTTAATGGTGAAAGAACTATTGAAATTATTGTTAATGAAATGGATGAATTTATTCAATCAAAAGTCTAGATTTTTGATTTTAAAGTGGGGAAAATAATGATAGAAAAAAAAATCAACTTTTATAGTGTTATTATTGGAACCGAACTTTTAAATGGGCGTAGAAAAGATGCTCATTTCTCTTTTTTAAATAATGAACTTCTAAAACGAGGATGGGAGCATAAAGCCTCTTTTGTAATAGAAGATGATCCAAGTTTAATGGATAGTATTTTTAATCTTATAAAAGCTGATAAAAATTCTGTAATGTTTTGTTTTGGTGGAATTGGTTCTACTCCTGATGATTATACAAGAGTAGCTGCAGCAAAAGCTTTTACAAACTATAAAATGGAATTTCATGATGAGGCGAAAGAGTTAATATTAAATCAATTTAAAGAAGAAGCTTACCCTCACAGAATACATATGTCATATCTTCCTATTAATGCAAAACTTTTAAAAAATGTAGTAAATAATGTACCTGGATTTTATTTAGAAAATAGATTTTTCTTTACTCCTGGATTTCCTTCTATGAGTCAGTCAATGGTTTTAGAAGCATTAAATAAATATTACCCAATTACAAGACCAAAATATAGAGTAGTTTTAACTGCATCATGTAGTGAAAATGATTTAATTGATATTATGTTAAAAGTATCAAAAGATTTAGATTTATCTGTCTTACCTAGATTTAAAGATAATAAAAGAAAAGCAGTTATTTCTTTGAGTGGATTTGACAAGAATCTTGTTGATAAGAATTTTGAGTTATTTACAAACTATCTTATCATAAATGAAATTGAATATATACTAAAAGATATTAGTCTATAAAACAATAATTATATTTTAAATAAAAGAAGGATAACTATGAATTTTATTAACAATTTAGCCATTAAGAAAAAGTTACTATTACTTGTTTCTTTGCCATTAGTAGGACTATTGTTCTTTGCTATTTCTCAAAATGTTTCAATATATAAAGAAATAAGTAAAATAGAAAAAATAGAAATAGCAGTCAATTTTGCCAAATCTATTTCTGAGCTCTTGCATGAAACACAAAAAGAAAGAGGTATGACTGCTGGGTTTATTGGAAGTGAAGGTGAAATATTTGGAAAAGAATTACTGGAACAAAGAAAACTGACAAATGAAAAATTTACCTTATTTTTAAAAGCTAAAGAAGATATGAATAATTCTTTTAATTCTAAATTACTTGAAAAAGAGATTAGTGTTTCAATAAAAAGAATAAAAAGTATAAATGAAATAAGAAATAAAGTAGATAAACAATCAATAAGTGTTGGAAAAGCAATTTCTTATTATACAGATACAAATTCGTTACTATTAGATTCTGTTGTTATTCTTTCAAAACTTACTGATAATGCGGGATTATCTCAACAAATGAATGCTTTTGCAAGTTTTTTATTATCAAAAGAGAGAGCTGGGATAGAACGAGCTGTTGGAACTAATACTTTAAGTAGAGATTCATTTGCTCCTGGAATGAGAGAAAAATTAAATAAACTTGTATCAGAACAAAACTCATATATTGATACTTTTAAACATTATGCGACAAAAGATTCTATAGAATTCTTTAATAATACTATAAAAGGTAAATCAATAGATGAAGTAAATAGAATTAGAAACACATTAATTAATTCAACTGATAAACATAAGTTAATTGCATCTATTGGAGAGTATATTGGTTATGGTGGTATTATTCATAATTTTAAGAACTTTGTAATTAGAGGTGATAAAAAATATCGAGATAATGTAGATGTACAGTATGCAGAATTAATAAAGCTAATAAATAAATATAGAGAATTCCCAAATCTTAAACCAAAAGAGTTAGAACTACTTGATATTGTAGAAAATACTTTTGCTAAATATAATAATGGTTTAGAAAAAATTGCTGAAGCTGCAGTAAATAATATTGATGTTCGTGAGTTAGATAAAATTGTAAAAGTTAGTAATAACCCTGCAATGGTTGCTTTATACAGATTAAGTATAAATTTATTTAGTGATGAACCATCATATTGGTTTAAAGAAATTACAAAAAAAATCAATTTATTAAAAAAAGTTGATGATCATTTATCTTTAGAAATGTTAGATGATGTAACAGAATTAAAAAACTCACTTTATACAACTTTTATAACGACACTTATTCTTACAGTAATGGCATTATTAATAGTATTTTTAATGGCAGCATATATTACAAAAAATATTGTAAATTCATTAGAGATATTTAAAATAGGTTTATCTGATTTCTTTAAATATACACTAAGAGAAAAAGAGACTTTTACTTCTATGAAAATTAAAAGTGATGATGAGTTTGGACAAATGTCAAATGAGATAAATAGTCAAATCGAAAAATCATCTAATGTAATAGAACAAGATAGGATGGTTGTTGCTCAAATTGATGATGTAATGAAGAAGGTTAAAAATGGTTTCTTCTGTTATACTATTAAATCACATGGTGCTACAGATGAGGTTGAAGCTTTAAGAACTAATATTAATGAAATGCTTATGGATACTAAAGTTAAATTTGATTTTATTAATAAACTTCTTGATGCATATGCAAGTGGTGATTACGAATATAGTATTTCAGAGAAAGACTTAACTGAAATGGGTGGAGATATGGGTTCTTTAGTTACTTCAACAATTTTACTAGGTACTAACATATCTCAGTTAGTTGCAATGATTACTAATTCTGGAACTGAGCTATCAAACTCGACAAATATTTTGTCAGATGGTGCACAAAAATTAGCTAACTTATCTACAAAACAAGCGGCTTCATTAGAAGAAACAGCAGCATCAATCGATGAAATCACTTCTACAATTCAATCAAATAATGAGAACATTGTTTTAATGGCTTCTTTATCTGATGAATTAAATGTATCTTCAACAACAGGAAAAGAATTAGCTTCTTTAACTTCTTCATCAATGGAAGAGATTAATGATAAAGTAACTGCTATTAATGATGCTATTGAAGTAATTGATCAAATTGCATTCCAAACAAATATTCTTTCTTTAAATGCAGCAGTAGAAGCTGCAACTGCAGGCGAAGCAGGAAAAGGCTTTGCAGTTGTTGCTGCTGAAGTACGAAATCTTGCAGGAAGATCTGCTGAAGCTGCAAAAGATATTAAAACTTTAGTTGAAGATGCAAGTTTAAAATCTAAAAATGGTAAAGAAATATCATCTAAGATGATTGAAGGTTATATTGAACTTAATGAAAAAATCATACAAACAAAAAATATTATTGATGAGGTATCAAATTCAAGTAAAGAACAAGAAAGTGGAATGGTTCAAATTAATTCTGCAATTAATGAATTAGATAAAGTTACACAAGAGAATTCTCAAACTGCAAGTTCTATAGATACTTTATCTGTAGAAGTAACTGATTTATCAAGAAGACTTTTAGAAATCACAAAAAGTACTAAAATTAATGATGAAACATTAAAGCAAGTTTGTGATGTTGAGCTTATAGCCGATATTGCTAAATATAAAAATGATCATATTAACTTTAAAGATAACAACTTTAAAAAATTAGATACCTTTGAATCTTGGACAGTAGTAGATTGTCATTCGTGTAATTTAGGTAAATGGATTGATTCTTGTGAAAATAATTCAAAAGTATTTGCAAGTGGTACTGTTTGGAATCAACTAAAAATTGCACATGAAAATGTTCATCAAGGTGTTCAAAATTATATTAATGCAAATGCGAATAAAGAAGAGAATACTGAATTATCAAGATTATCAATAGATATTGAGAAAGCTACAAAAGAAGTATTTAATGGCTTAGATAATGTTCTAGTTGAAAATTGTAACTTAACTATGAAAGATTAAAAATAATTAATAAGCCTTATTTTACGGGCTTATTATAATCTCCTATATTCCAACCTTTATCTTCTTTATATTTCCCTAAATTGTAATCTTTCCAAACCTTTTTACATACTTTATTTCCCTGTTTATATTCACTTTTAGCAAAAACATGTGCTCTTCCGAAGTTTGGAAAAACACCTTTTCCACTTGCATACATATATGCAATATAACAGTTTGCTGTATATTCTTTTTGTTTTGAGGCTTCTTTAAAATAATATAAAGCTTTTTCATAATCTTTTTCAACTGCTAGACCAATCAAAAAGAATCTACCAATCAAGATTTGTGATTTTGCATGATTTTCATTTACATTATCTACTAAAAGATTATATGCTTTTTTTATATCATACTCTTTATTTTTTTTTGATGAGTATTTTTTAGCAAGTTCATATCTTATATCTAAAGTATTTAATGTATCAGAACTTAGATTAGTAATAAAAGTTGAAATAAGAATAAATTTTAGAATAGTTTTTTTCATTATTATCTAGTCCTTATAGAGATAAAAGTTTTTCACATGGCTTTTTCACATTTTCTTTTAGAGCCCATAAAATAGAAGTTTGTATAAATAAATTATTATATAAATTATATATATTAATAAGATAGAAAAAGAAATTATTTATTATATAAATTGTCTTACAATACCTATTTATAGGGATTCTTATTGTTTTTATTGAAGTTAGGAAAATGTAAGTTTTTTTACTTAGTTCAATATAAAACTCAGTTTTATATAAGATGTTATTTATTTGATGAATAAAATTTAAAACTATGTGAAAAGTATGTGAATAACTTTTTGTAATTATCAAATTTCTATTCATTTTGATTTTTTTCACCTTTAAAATAATCAATAATAACAAGAGCATCTTTTTTATTTAGCACTTCAGTTAACTCTTGTTCTGTAGCACTTTTGATTTTTTCAAATTCACCAAAATATAAAAGAAGTTTTTTCACTTTAGCTTCTCCAATTCCTTTGATTTGAAGTAGTGAAATTTGCTTATCTTCTTTTCGTTTTTGTTTCTTATGAAAGTTTATTACAAATCTATGAGCTTCATCTCTTTGTCTTTGTACAAATTGTAATCTTTGATCACTAGTTTCTAATTTTAAAGCTCGATACTCACCTTTATCATCTTTATAGTGAACTATATCTTTAGCAGCACCCTTAGCTCTATGTGCTTTTGCATCTACTTTTTCTTTTGCAATCGCAATAACATCAAGATTTACTCCAGTTGAATTTACAATATCATAGGCTAATTTTAAAAGAGTTGACCCACCATCAAGTATCCAAAGATCAGGAGCTGGATTCTTTTCAAAGCTATCAACTCTTCGCATTAGCATTTCTCTCATTTGTGAGTATTCATCTTTTGATTCAAGATTATAATGTCTAAAGTCCTTTTTATCAAAGGCATTTAGCTCTTCATTCCATACAACCATAGCTCCAACAGTTGCTTGTCCCATCATATGAGAGTTATCATAAGACTCAATTCTTGATGGAGTTGTTTGTAATGAAAAAAGTTTTTGAAGCTCTGTATATATAGTACTTTGATTTTTTGATGAGTCAATTCTAAGAAGTTCATCACAGTTATTTAAAGCTATTTGAACTAAGTCTTTTTTCTTATCTTTCTTAGGATTTATAAGTTTGATTTTTTTAGAGAATTTATTATATAAAAACTCTTCAATATCTTCTTTCTCTTCTATTTCTATCCCTGTTAAGACTTCTTTTGGTAATACAGGAATTTCATTATCATAGTAGTTTATAATAGCTCTTTGATATGCTTCATTTAAATCTATATTTAATTCTTCATCTAAGAAATTGATTTTTATAAAATCATAAGAAGAAGAAGTTAGTTTTCCATCACGTATAAACATTCTTACAACAACAGCTTTTTTATTTGAAGCTTTTATTGCAAAAACATCTAGATTTTCGTTTGTTGCTAAATCCATTCCTGATTTTATTTGAGATTTCTCAATAGTTTTTATTCTATCTCTTAACTTCATAGCTTCTTCGAATCTAAAATCTTCAGAGTATTCCATCATCTTTTCATTTAATTTTGAAATTAGTTTTGATTTATTATAAATATAATCAATAGCCGTATCTACAATCTTTGAATATTCTACTGTTGAAATTTTATCCTCACATGGAGCATGACATCTTTTTATTTGATGAAATAGACAAGCTTCTTTTCCTTTAATACAGGATTTTTTTTGAACAAGTGGAACTATTTCATAAATACTATCAAGCATATCTCTTGCACCTGTAGAGTAGGGACCAAAGTATTTTATATTTTTATTCTTATAAACCTTTCTTGTGATTTCAAGTCTAGGAAATAACTCTGCGTAATCTATATAAATATATGGATAGGTTTTATCATCACGAAGTAAAATATTATATTTTGGTTTTAGTTGTTTAATAAGAGAATTTTCTAAAATCAAAGCATCATGTTCATTTGGAACCACAATCCATTCAATCCAAGTTGTTTGACTAATCATCCTATAAATTCTAGGACCTAGTTTATCAGAAGGAAGTAGTTTTGGAGTAAATTTAAAATAAGATTTAACTCTATTTTTTAATACCTTAGCTTTTCCAATATATAATAATCTTCCATCTTTATCAAAGTATTGATAAACGCCAGCATCGTTTGGTAATTGTTTTAATTTCTCTTCTAATTGCATTGTGGAATGATATCTAAATTAAGCTTTTTACTTGTGAAGATGTAAGAAAAGATACTGTTGTAAGTTTTTTGTTTATTTCTCTTGATATTTTATTATATTTAATGAGTAGTTATATTAAAAAATAATAAAATATTATAATACTTAATTATCAAGTTTTAAGGAAAAAATTTTATGAATAAAATCTCAATTAAATTTACTGTCGTTTCCCTTTTTCTTTTTTTATCTGCATTGATAATTTTATCTATGTTTTATATACAATATAGCTTTGGTAAAGAGCTTCTTCAACGTTCAATTAATAATCAAATGAATCTTTTAATCTCAAAAGTAGAAGATAGTATAAATAATATGAATAAAGTAAATTCAAATAATACAATCAATATTAGTAATTTTTTACAAGAAAAATCATTTGATGAAATTCTTGCTAATCAACAACTTTACCTTACAATATTTTCTGATATTCTTATCAATAATAAGAATATGTATGCTGCTTATGTTGGTTTTGAGGATGATAGCTTTTTTGAAATTATCAATTTAAATATTGATAATAATCTTCGTAAAGAATATAATGCGAAACTCTCTGATAGATGGTTACTCATAGTAATTCAAAAAGGGAAGGGAACGATAACGCTTCTGGATAAAAATTTACAAAAAACATCATCCTCAGAATCAAAAAACAGTTATTTATCTACTACTAGACCTTGGTATAAAAAAGCTATAGTTGATAAAAATGTAATTAAAACTAAGCCATATGAATTCTCAAATATTGATTCAAAGGGAGTAACATATGGTAAAAAAATCCCAAATACGCAGAATGTATTTGCATTAGATCTGCTTATTAGTAATCTTAATACTATTTTAAAACAAAATGGAGGTGATGCGTTAACAAATTCTTACCTAATAGATGAAAAAGGATATGTTATAGCAAGTTCTTCAGGAATTACAAATAATATTGTTATCAAGAAAATTAAAACTTTGTTTATTAAAGATATTACAAAAAAACATCTGTTGGAAGAAATTGAAATAGATAATAAAGAATATATTTATTCTATTGTTCCTATAAATGAAGATTTCCTTTATAGTTATAGTGAAGTTGATGCGATTACACAACCTTATAATGAAAAAATAAAAACTATGATTTTTGTTATGCTGGTTCTGATGTTGTTAATTATACCTATCATATTCTATTTCTCTTCTATTATAGTAAAACCTATTTCTTTACTTATGGAAGAGAGTAAAAAAGTAAAAAATAGAGATTTTTCCAAGGTAAAGAAGATAAAGAGTAAAGTTTTAGAGATTGATCAACTATCTACTTCCCTTACTGATATGTCAGAATCTATATCTGAATATCAAACAGACTTAGAACAAAAAGTAGAAGATAGAACAATCCAACTTAGAGAGAAAAATAAACAATTAAAACAACTCTCAATTACAGATAAATTAACAGGACTTTATAATCGTATTAAATTAGATACTGCATTAGATTATGCAGTGGAACAATTTAATCGCTATAATACAATATTCGGAGTTATAATTGTTGATATTGACTTTTTCAAAAGTGTAAATGATACATATGGACATCAAGTAGGAGATACAATTTTAGTTGAATTCTCATCACTTATGAAGAAATATATTAGAAAAACAGACTTTATTGGAAGATGGGGTGGAGAAGAATTTATGATTGTTTGTTCAGAAACAAGTTTAGAAAATATGCTTGTCTTAGCAAATAAACTTCGAGAAAAAATAGAAACTTATAATTTCTCAATTGTGAAGCATAAAACTGCAAGTTTTGGAGTATCCATTTATAAAAAAGGGGAAACTTTAGATAGTATGATAGCTAGAGCAGATCAAGCACTTTATGTAGCCAAGGATCGTGGACGTAATAAAGTTGAAACAATAGAAGAATCAATTTAAAGGTAAAGAAATGGTAAAGTCGAATCTCATTTTTATAGGTTTTTATTTTTTATATATGGATTTTAATTTATGCCAGGACGATTAAGTATATACAAAGACAAAGCATTCAAAGACGATGCAATAGAATTAATCAAAAATGATATGATTGGAGAATTAAACCCTAGATATAATATTCCCCCTACAACTCCAATTCCTGCACTTTTAAACAATGGTAACTATTTATATGCGCACTTTGGTTACTTGCCTTCTTGGGCTAGTTCAAAGACTTCTATGAATATAAATGCACGTAGTGAAAGTATTTATGAAAAGAAAACTTTTAGAGAGTCATTTAAATACAGACGCTGTATCATTCCTATAAATGGTTTTTATGAGTGGGAAAAAGATGATAAAGAAAAAATACCGTATCTTGTAAGTGATTTAAAAAATAACTATTTAGCACTTGCTGGTATTTGGGATGAGTATTTTGATGAGCAGTTAAATATGAAGATTGTTACAATTGCATTAATAACTTGTGATGCAAATGAAAAACTAGGGGAAATACATCATCGCATGCCTATAGTCTTAGAAAAGAAAGATTTTACTACTTGGTTAAAAAGTGAAGATATAAAAGAAGTAAATAGTTTATTTAAAATATATCCAAATGAAAAGATAGATATTTATGAAGTTACGAATGAAGTAAATAAAGTTTTATTTGATGAGGTGATTTGTATTAAAAAAGTTGAAGAAAAGAAAGTAAAAGAGGGGTTAAAAGAAGTAGGGCAACTAACTTTGTTTTAAGGCTTTAAACCACAAACTCCAAAGGTTTTTATATACTATTTTATAGGAAGCAAGTTTTTTAATATCTTTGTTTTTAACTTTTTTTAAATACTTTTTTAAAAGTATTTTTTCTTCATTTTTATCTAATTTAAATTCAAAGCAAATATTTGCAATATCAAAAAATCTATCATTTACACATGCAAATTCCCAATCAATAAACTTTACTATGTTTTTATTAAACAAAATATTGTTCTGATTTAAATCATGATGACATAAAACTTTTTCAAACTTATATTTTTTTATTTTTTTTAATTCTTTTACAGATGCTTTAATAATCTGTTTTGATTTCTTATCTTTTAGTATTTTTTTATAGTTTTTAAAATCATCTTCTATCTTATATGGAGTATCTTTTATTTTTATTTTATGAAGTTTTTTAAGACTTTTTACTAAATCTTTTATATCTTTTTTCTTTAATTTTTCTTTATGATGACCTTGTAAAAAATCACAAATCATCAAAGAATTTTTTTCATCATGAACATAAACTTTTGCAGCTATATTTTTTTCAAATGCTTTATTTTGGATTCTAATTTCATTTTTTCTTGATTGCTCATTTGTATGAGCATATTTAAAAACTCTTAGAATATAGTTTTTTTCAGGAGTTTGTATTTTATATAAAATATTACAAACTCCTTGATTTTCAAGTTTTTCAAGTTTTAGTTTTTTAGTTTTTTTTAATAAATTGTATTTTTTTAGTTCGTCTATTTGCATCTATATTATTAATCTACTTGCTTAAAAGTTTTTTTATATCATCTTCTATATCTTCAGGTTTTGTAGTTGAACCAAATCTATCAATAACTTTTCCATCTTTATCAACTAAAAATTTTGTAAAATTCCATTTAATACTTTCAGTTCCTAAAATTCCAGAAGCTTCTTTTTTTAAATATGTATACAATGGAATTTCATTTTCTCCATTTACATCAACTTTTGCAAACATATCAAACTCAACTCCATATGTTAAACGACAAAATTCTTGAATTTCTTTATTCGAACCTGGTTCTTGATTTGAAAATTGATTTGAAGGGAAACCTAAAACCATGAAATCTTCATCTTTATACTTTTTATATAAGTTTTCTAATCCTTCATATTGACCAGTAAAGCCACATTTACTTGCTACATTTACAATTAGTAAAACTTTATTTTTGTATTTTGACATTGAAATTTCATTGTCTTTTATATCTTTTACATTATAGTCATAAATTGACATTTTATTTTCCTTTGCTATTAAAATTGAAAATGAAAGAATAAATATTAAAAAAATTCTTTGAATCATATTAAATTCCTTTTTTTAGTATTTTAGCCTAAATTATTGTTAATTTGTATAGTTTGTGTAATAGTTTGATAGATTAGTATTGTTTATATTTAGTAAAAAAGTAGTTTCTAAAAAAGTTAGTTTAAATGGTCGGAGTGAAAGGACTCGAACCTTCGACCCCCTGGTCCCAAACCAGGTGCGCTACCAGGCTGCGCTACACTCCGACGATTAATAGGACGGAATTGTAGTATTATTTTTACTTTTTGTCAAGGGTATTTATAAAATTTCTTTAAATTTATTTATTTTTTATTATTTTTATTGAGTTTACATCTTCAATCAAAGACTCTAATTCTCCATCTTTCATCTCAAAATAACCTTTACTTTTTATTCTATTTCTAGAGTTATAAATAAATTTAAAATTTTTATCAAATTTTACATCAATAAACTTATCTTTTTTTACTTCTATTCTCTCATCTTCTGTATTGTTTGAAAAAGCTTTATTTAGTATATAAACTATTGCATAGTTATCTTTTTTGTATTTTGTATTTTCATCATCTTTTTTACCTTTATAATCTTCATTATAAAATACAAACTTATCTTTTCCTAATAAAAACCGTGCAATTTTATTTGTTACACTTGCTTCTAGATAATTGTCTTTTAGTGTATCAAAGTTTTCAATATTTCCAAGTGTTAAACCTTGGTATTTTATAGTATAACTTGCAAATACAAAGTTAGTAAATATGAGTAGTATTAATAAAAATTTCATTTTGTTCCTTTAAAAAAGTAATAGTATATCTAAAAAGTAGAATCATTGTGAAAAATCAAAGTAAGAGATGAATTAATACTTTTTACTTTTAAGTATTTATATTATAAAAACTTATATGCAACTAAGTTGCATTTAATAATTAAAACTATATTATTTCACAAATTATACGACTAGGTTGCATCTAGATTGTAAATAAAGGAAATAAATGAAATACATTGGTTTATCAATAATATTACCATGCTATTTAGTAGCACAAAGTGCAATAGTATTAGATGAAATAAGAATTGAAGAACAAAGTCAAAGACAAACAAATTCTGTTTCAATTGATTTAGAAAAAGAAGAACAAAATCAAGCAAATTCAGTTTTTGATCTTTTTAAAAAAGAAGCATCAGTAGAACTTGGTGGAGGTGGTTCTTCAAATGCAAAAAGAGTTTATGTAAGAGGAATTGAAAGTTCAACTTTAAATATAAGTCTTGATGGTGCTACGCAAGGAACAAATATTTTTCAACATAGAGGTAATGAATTAGGAATAAATCCTGATATATTAAAAGTTGTAAAAGTAAAAACTTCTCCTGATGTATCAAAAGGCGGTTCACTTGGTGGTTCTGTTGAGATGACGACTAAAGATGCACAAGATTTTGTAAAAAATGGAAAAAATGTTGGTGGTATTGTAAAGGCTGGGTATAGTACAAATACTAATTCAAAAAGTGGAAGTTTAACTGCTTATGGTGTTTATGATAAACATTATGGGATTTTAGCATCAGTTTCAGGTGTAAATAGTGATAATTATGAAGATGGAAATAATGATGAAATGTTAGCAACTGCGTACAAAGATAGAAACTATCTTTTAAAATTGACTCTTAATGATCTTAATAATCATGATTTAAAACTATCTTTTAATCAAAACTCAAATAGTGGAGATATGCAATGGGGTAAAACAGGAAGTGATAAAGGACTAAATGTAGACCCAACATTATTAGAAAACGTACTATCAACAACTACAAATTATACCCTTCAACATAACTATAGTAATGGAAATTTACTTAATCTTGATACAAATATGTACTTTACTAATATAGAAGTGGATAGAGAAAAATACGATTATCAATATGATAATGATACAGTAGGCGTAAAACTACAAAACCACTTTTATTTAGATACTGAGTCTATAAAAAATAAAATCTCTTTAGGTGTACAAGTAGAAGATGAGGAATCAACTTCAAATGCATCTGTTACAAGTATTGCTGCTACTCCATCACATTATGCTCCAATTAGTTCAAATAACAAAGCAGTATTTATTCAAAACAAAACAACTATAAATAATCTTGATATTAATTATGGAGTACGATTTGATAAGTATGAATTTGAAACAGGTTTAGGAGAAGTAAGTGATACTACAACTTCTCCAAATTTTGGACTTGATTATAAAATAAATGAAAACTCAAATGTATATGCAAACTATGGACAATCATCAAGAATGAGTGGAACAATTCCTTTTACATGGGCAATGAATATTAGAGATGATACTACATACTCAAAAGATTTAGAAGCTGAAAAATCAACTAGATATGAAATTGGATATGAACTAAGAGGTGAGGAACTTTTTACTAATACTGATGGTTTTATTTTTAATGCAAATATCTTTAGAACAGAAGTTAATGATTTAATAACTTCATACTCAGGTCTTACAAACGCAAGTGGTAAATTTAGTTATTCAGGTGAAGCAGGATTAGCATTAACTGATATTTATAATTCTGATTATGAATATGTTTTAAAAGGTTTTGAGATAAAAGGGTCATATTTTATAGATAACTATTTTGCATCACTTTCTTTTTCTCAAGTTGATACAAATGTTTATGATGAAAAAGATGCTGGACAATCTGGTGAACCATTGGCAATAAGAAGAGTTGGTGGATGGGATAGTAAAAAAGTTGTATTAAATCTTGGAGCAGAACTTTTAGATGGATTGAGTATGGATTATACTTTAACAGCTGTTGCAGGTATTGATAATGCTGATCAAGTTACAAGAGGTGGATATACAACACATGATATTAGTACAAAATATCAAGTAGGTAAAAAATGGACATATTATGCAGCTGTGACTAACTTAACAAATAAATATTATGCTCCTCATACAACATTATCAGGTTCTAGTGATGATGATTATAGAAGAGATATAGGTAGAGATTTTAAATTTAGTGTAAAATATGAATTTTAAAAGAGATTATCTCTTTTAAAATTCTTTAATATTTTTTACTTAAATAGATTTGTTTTTTCAATCAAAATATCTTGATGATTAACAAATCTATCACATCTTAATCCATTAAGTTTTTTGCAAATATTTTGCCATTTTTTTGAATGACCTTTATTTTCATCAGAAAAATCTCTTATTTCAAACATAATTGCATGTGCATATTCGTGAGGCATTACATCATTTATCATATAATCTTCATTTTCTTTGAATCTTTTTTTATTTAAATAAATTGTTATTTTAGAATCTTTTGAAAAAACTGCCATTCCAAATCTACTAGAAGGTAATTCATCTGAGACTATAATAGGAAAAACTCTTTTAATTTTAAAATATTTTGATGTTAAGTATTGTAATTCTTGATGCTTTTTATATATTTTTACTTGTATGTTTTTTGATAGAGGATTTGAAGCAAAAGAGTAATCGTCATACCAAAGGTATGAAAGTAAAATAGAAGCAAAAATAACAACTACTAAGAAAAAATTTCTAAGCTGTTGAATAAACATTAGTTATTCAACAGTACTCATTAAAACATCTTTATAATGATTTAAATCTTTCATCATAGTGTCATCATGGTCGTTTATATCTGGATGATATTTTCTAGCTAATTCTTTGTATCTTTTTTTAATCTCTTCTTTTGTTGGGCTTCCTGTTAATCCAAAGAACTCTTTAGCTTTTTGAACTTCATCCACTCTTGGAGCATTTGAAAAACCATTGAAATTTGAGTTATTAAAATTTGCATTGTTAAAGTTAGCAAAGTCATTTGGGTTAAAATTTGCACCTTGTTTAAATTGAAAATTAAAACCACTTGTTTTCATCTTCTTTTTTAGATTATAAATAAACATAAATCCAAGTATTAATAACACTCCTATGATCATTAGGAAAGTTCCAAAGTTTGTAAAAATTAAGTATAAAATAAAAAATAAAATTGCTACACGAATAATTCTGTTAAAAATATATATAATTGTATAATTTGGCATATAAAATAAGTCCTTTAAAAAAATAGTAAGTATTATAGTATTGTTTACTCTAGAATTAAATTAAACATGTCTATGTTACAAAAGTAATCATTTGAAATGTAAATAAATGCTATTTTAATGCTATTTAGTTTTTATCATAAAAATATCATATCTTAGGATTATTCTTCGCTTTGAAATAAAATCAAGGAGAATCTAATGGATATAGGTTTACAAGCTTTTTTTGCTTCATTACCAATTATATTAGCAGGTATATTACTAGTAGGACTTCGAGTTTCTGCAAAAAAGGCAATGCCTTTAGTTTACATTGCTACAGTAGCTGTTGCTTTTGTAGTATGGGAAGTTTCTTTTAATAGAGTATTGGCTTCATCAATACAAGGTCTACTTATTACAGTTGCAGTTCTGTGGATTATATTTGGAGCAATTTTGCTTTTAAATACATTAAAACATTCAGGTGCAATTGCAGTAATTAGACAAGGATTTAATAATATTAGTGCAGATAGAAGAGTACAAGTAATTATTATTGCTTGGTTATTTGGTTCATTTATAGAAGGTGCTTCAGGATTTGGAACACCAGCAGCAATTGCAGCTCCTTTACTTGTAGCTATTGGTTTTCCTGCAATGGCAGCTGTTATGGTTGGTATGATGATTCAAAGTACTCCTGTATCTTTTGGTGCAGTTGGTACTCCTATTTTAATAGGCGTTAATAAAGGTTTAGATTCAGATGGAATTGGAGCAACTTTACAAACTATGGGTTCTTCTTGGGATGCTTACTTACAAATTATTACATCCCAAGTTGCAATTACTCATGCTATTGTTGGTACTTTTATTCCTTTATTTATGGTTGTAATGTTAACAAGATTCTTTGGTGAAAATAAATCATGGAGTGAAGGTTTATCAATTTTACCATTTGCAGTTTTTGCAGGTATTGCTTTTACAATTCCTTATGCCTTAACAGGTGTTTATTTAGGTGCAGAATTTCCATCATTAATTGGTGCACTTGTAGGTCTTCCTATTGTAACTTTTGCTGCAAAAAAAGGTTTCTTAATTCCTAAAAATACTTGGGATTTTGCTCCAAAAGAAAAATGGCCAGTTTCATGGGTTTCAAAATTTGAGTTTAAATTAGAAGATATGAGTGCTAAAATACCAATGTCTTTAACAAAAGCTTGGATTCCTTATGTATTAGTTGCAGCTATTTTAGTATTAACAAGAGTATCTGCTGAAGCAAAAGCTTTTGTTAATTCTTTTGTTATTCCATTTAAAGATATTTTAGGTGAAGGTTTAGGTTATTCTATTTCTCCATTATATTTACCAGGTGGAATATTAGTATTTGTTGTTTTAATTACTTATTTCTTACATGGTATGAAATTAAAAGAAATTGGTGCAGCTGTTGGTGAATCTTCAAAAGTAATGCTTGGAGCTGGTTTTGTATTGATTTTTACTATTCCACTAGTTAGAATTTTAATTAACTCAGGAGTTAATGAATCAGGATTTGACTCAATGCCAGTAGCCATGGCAAATTTTGTTGCAAGTTCTGTTGGTGATATATATCCATTATTTGCACCACTAATTGGAGCATTGGGTGCTTTTATTGCAGGAAGTAATACAGTTTCAAATATGATGTTATCTCAGTATCAGTTTGGTGTAGCTGATGCTTTAGGTGTTTCAACTGCTTTTATGGTAGCTCTTCAAGCAGTTGGAGCAGCAGCTGGTAATATGATTGCAATTCATAATGTTGTTGCAGCCTCTGCTACTGTTGGATTACTTGATCAAGAGGGTGAAACTTTAAGAAGAACAATAATCCCAACTATTTATTATTGTTTACTTGCTGGAATTATAGGTTTAATTGGTATGTATGGAATAGGATTAATTGATCCATTAATGAAATAGTCAAGAATTAAAAGGAAAAGATATTTTATCTTTTCCTTTTCTTTTTAAAAATAAGTATTTTCAATCATATCTTCAATTTGAGCAAGCATATCTTTATGGTTTCCAAATTTTATATTTATTGGATAAGTCTCTTTCTTATATTTTAATACTAAAGATGGAAACCCTCTAACATGAAGAGAACGTCTGAAATTTAACTCATTATGTAAATCTTCTTCAATTTTTTGTGAATGTAAGTCTTTTTCAAATTTAACTTCATCCATTCCTATTTGTTTTGCAAGATGAACTAATGTTGAAGAATCACTTGGATTCATTGTTTTTAGATAATAAGCTTCTTGAATAGCTTCAATCATTGCATCTTCTTTATTTTCATAACGTGCAAGCATTGTAGCTTGGCATGAAAGATAAGTTGATCGTCTTGGTTTACATTTCTTCCAAAAATCATGATTGAATTTTGTTCCAACTTTTTCTTCTATTTCATGCCAAATATTACTAATCATTTTTTGTTGTTCTTGTGGCATATCTTCATTTGAATGCTTAGCAAGACCTCCAATAACGTGAACTAATTTGATATTATCTTTTAAATTTTTTCTAAGCTCATCAAGTGTAGGTTTAAAAGCATAACACCAAGAACACATAGGGTCATGTACATGATAAAGTGTATAAATCATTAAAATTCCTTAATATAAATGTTAAATTTTATTTTACAATAATTGCACAATAATAACATACTATATTCGTTTAAATAAAATATAGTAGAATGTTATTCATAAAAATATCATAATAGGAAATATTATATGGATTATGAAGAATTTGAAAAAGCTGTTGATACCTTAGGGATATTATCTCGTTTATCAAAAAAAGATGTAAAAGAAAAGTATTTAAAACTATCAAAAAGATACCATCCTGATATGCCAGAAGGTAGTGCTGAAAAGTTTTTAGAAGTAAAAGAAGCCTATGACTTATTATGTAAATATATGGATTCTTATTGTTTTTCATTTGATAAAGAAGAGTTTATTAAACAGTTTCCATCATTTACAAATTACAAAAATTGGAATAGGTAGAAGGTTATGAAAAAAATAAATAGTTTATTAATAGTATCGTTATTAAGTACAGGTGCATATGCAAATATTGATGTAAAAAGTTTAGATATTTATAAAAATAGAACTTTTATTAATCAATACTTAGATACTGAAAAAAACAGTGTAGATTTAATAGGAAAAGTTAACTTTGAAGATATAAGGTTTTTAAATACAGTAGATTGTAAAATAGATAATATATCTGTTATTTCAAATAATTATTCAAATGATGCCTTATCATCAAGAATAAAAGAATATAAACAAAATATAGCGTTTAAAACTAATGAAATAACAAGTATAAAAAATATAATACAAAATTTAAGTTCAATAAAGTTTGAAAAAGATGCAGTAAATTTAAAAAATATTAAAGAAGTATCTTCTTATACACAAAAAGAGATTGAAAGAAATCACAATTTAATCTATAAATTACAACTTGAATTAACAAAATATAATCAAGAATTAAATGAATTAACAAACAAAAAAAATTCAAATGTATACTCAAAGTTAAATTACAATGCCACTTGTAAAAATGGTTCAAATTTAACAGTTTCATATCCTACTTTTAATGTATCAAAAAGTAGTTTTTATGAAATAAATGCAAATTCAAAAGATAAAAATGTAGAGATAAAAAATAAATCTTTTATTACACAAAATTCAGGATATGATTTTAAAAATATTGATATAAATATGTATACATATAATTATTCAAATGCAGTAAATCCACAAATATTTAGAGCTAAATATTTAGATATCATAAAACCAAAAGTTGTTTCAAATACATATGCACAAGCAGATGCAATTGCTATGGAAATGGCACCAAAAAAAATGATGAAATCATCAGCAACAGCTCCAGCTTTTTCATATAATGAGACTACGACAAAAGCATTTTTTAAAGCTTCACACATTAATTTATTAAGTGGTGTTAAAAATGCAGTTATTTTCTCAAATGATAAGTATAAAGCAAATAATCAAATTGAAATTGATGGTTATTCAAGTTCAAATGCTTTCTATAAAGTTGATTTTAAAAGTGATAAATTATATAGTACTCAAAATACTAAGCTTTATCTAGATGGTACATATATAGGACGATCATATATAGGCGAGATTAGAAAAGATAAGGAAACTTCACTTTATTTAGGTATTGATAGTTTTATTGATGTTAAAAAAGATTTAATTAAAGATATGAAAGAAAAACCATTCTTTTCAATGTCTAAATTAAAAACTGAAAAATTATGGAAATACACAATCATAAATAATAGTAAAGAAGAAAAAAATATAACTTTAGTTGAAAGATTACCTATTAGTAAGCATGAAGATATAAAAGTAAAATTAATTTCAAAAGTTAAATATACAAAGAAAGAAGATAATGGAAAAATTAGCTATGATATTAAATTAAAACCAAATGAAAAATTTTCATTTGATTTTGGGTATACAATTGAAAAACCTTATAAAAAATAAAAGGATTTATATATGTTTGATGAAAAAAAAGTAAAAGAATTAATATTAACATCATTAGTTACAGATGCGTACTGTTTAGGTTCACATTGGGTTTATGATGAAAAACAATTAAAAGAAAATGATTTAAATTGGAATGAATTAAATAATCCTTTATCTGTATGGCATAAAGATAAAAGTGCAGGAGAATTTACTCATTATGGAGACCAAACATATTGGCTTTATGAATTTTTACAAAATAAAGAAACTTTTGAAGAAAATGAATATATAAAATTTTGGGAAGAAAGAATAAAATCATATGATGGATATATTGATGGAGCGACTAGAGAAACTTTAGAAAATATTAAAAATAATGTAACTCCAAGTGGTTCAAACTCAAGTGATTTATCTATAGTTGGAAGAATCGCACCTTTATTATTAGTTTCTAATTCTAAAAAAGAGTTTGTGGAAAATGTTGAAAAATTTGTAAAACTTACTCATAATTCAGAAGAAGCTGTAAATGCTGCGATATTTTTTGCTAAAGTATTATTAGAGTGCTTAGATGGAAAAGATGTAATAAGTGCAATTGAGAGTATAAAACAAGAATCAAATACTACAATACAAGCTTTTGTTCAAAAAGGGCTTGAAAGTAAAACAGATGATACTTTTGAAGCAATAAGAGAATTTGGACCCGCTTGTGATGTATCAGAAGGTTTCTCTGGAATTATTCACCTTTTAAGTAAGTATACAAACTTAAAAGATATGTTAATTTGTAATGCAAGAGCAGGTGGAGATTCAAGTGCTAGAGGTATGATTGCTGCTATTATTTTTATGGCAAATCAACCAAGTAGTCAAATACCACAAAGTTGGTTGGCAATTAAAAAAGTAATATAAAATAGAGATAATATGAAAAAAACAATATTAAACTTTTTTAATGATAAATTGTATATAGAAATATCAATAGCAAGTGCTCTTTTTATAATTGCACTTGCCACAAATATGCTTATGGATTTTATTATCTATATGCTATATTTTATTATCTTTTTAGAAATAGTTCGAGCTGTTGTAAACTATGTTAGAGAAGAGAGAGTTGCTTTATCATTACTTGTTGATGCTTTTATAATATTAGCTTTAAGAGAGTTTATTGTAAATGTGGTAAAAGTTAATAAGGAAAATTTATCAACTATAAATGAGCTATTTTCAAGTGCTGTAAATTTAAACTTATTCGTTTTAGCTGGAGTTATTATTTTTTTATTAGGGGTTAGATACTTGTCTGTGAAAACTTCACAAAAATACTTATTTGGAAAAAAAGAAGAAAAAGAAGTAGTTGAAGATGAAGTAATACATGAAAATATAGTAGATTTAACTACTACAAAATGATTGAATATAATCAACCTTTATATCGACCACCTGCTGAAGCAAATTCTGTAATTATACAAGCTACATTAGGCTGCAGTTTTAATAAATGCACCTTTTGTACAATGTATGAATCAAAAGAGTTTATAATAAGACCACTAAAAGATGTTTTTTTAGATATAGATAAAATGGCATCTTTTTATTCAGATGCTAATAAAATGTTTTTAGCAGATGGTGATGCTCTTGCTCTTGATACAAATCATTTAGTAAAGATTTTAGAATATGCTTATAGTAAATTTTCTAAACTAAGAAGAGTGTCTGTTTATGCTTCTGCTTTTAATTTACATGATAAGAGTTTAGAAGAGCTATATTTATTAAAAGAAAAAGGCTTAACTTTAATTTATTATGGAATTGAAAGTGGTTCTTTTGAAGTTTTAAAAAGAATACAAAAACCAATTTCAAACAAAAAAATGTGTGAAGGTCTAAATAAAGCTTATGATGCAGGTATGAAAATATCAGTAACCGTTATACTTGGAGTTGCTGGCAAAAAATACTCAAATCTTCATATAGAAGAAACTGCAAAAATCTTAAATCAAATAAAAATTACATATCTTTCAACTTTACAACTAATGCTAGAAGCTCATACAAAAGAAAGATTTATTAAAAACTTTGATGGGGAGTTTGAACTTTTAAGTACAAAAGAAATGCTTGAAGAGCAAAAGTATTTTTTAGAGCTTTTAAATCCTATAAATAAAGTGATATTTAGATCAAATCATGCTTCAAATTCTTTAGCACTAGCTGGAACATTACCAAAAGATAAAAATAGGTTAGTTGATGAGGTAAATTATGTAATAGAAAATTATCTATAAATAAGCATGTTATTAATGCTTATTTATTGTGATTTTTTTTAAGTTTAGCTTTTTTCTTAGCTTTCTTTTTCTTAGCTTCTTTTCTTTTTTCAAAAGCTTTTTTATCTTCTTTTTTAGCTTTTCTTTTTTTATTTAGTTTTGTGATTTTTGGTTTTCTAGGCTTTTTTACAACTTCCCATTCTTTTTTTTCAACAGCTGGAGTTGGGATGATTTCAGTTGATTCTTCTTGAATTTCATCTATTTGGATTTCTTCTTCTTGCGACATTATGTCTCCTATTGTAATAATTACGTGATTATACCTCTTTTTTATAATATTTTTAATAAAACAAAAAAGACCTAGTGTTTAATTAGTTTATAACCTTCTCCTCGAACATTTATAATCATACCACTTTTGAGTTTTTTCTTTAACTTATGAATCAAACTTCTCATGCTTACAGCTTCCATTTCTTTTGAATCCCAAACATATTCATGAATCATTTCAATTGATGTAATATTATTTAAATTCTGAACAAAAAGAGTCATTAAAAGTTTCTCTTTTATACTTAATTCTATAGCTTGCTGTTTATAATATAACTCTTGTTTTAATAAATCATAAGTGAATGAGTTATCAAGATTTGTTAGAAAATTATCACTAACTTTTAGTTTTTGTACGTGATATTGTATTCTTAAAAATAGTTCTTCAAAATCAAAAGGTTTTTTTATATAATCATTACATCCTAGATTATAGGATTTTTGGATGTTTTCAATATCAATTTGAGCACTTATAATTATAACAGGTATGTCTTTATCACTTTTTCTAATAATCTCTAAGATTTGATGACCATCAAAACCAATTACATTTAAATCTAGTATAAAAAGATCATAAGAGTTATTTAAAATCATTTCAACGGCTTTGTATCCATCATGATAATTATGAACAAAGAAACCTCTATTTTTAAGTGAGTTTGTAATGATTTTATTTAATGAAAAATCATCTTCTAGTAAAAATACTTTCATATTTTATCTTATCAAAATTTGTGAAAAGTCATATGAGAATTCTGTATATTTTTTATCTGTATGTAAATTTATTATTATCTTATATTTTTCACATATCTCTTTTATAATACTTAATCCTAAACCTAAGCCTTTTTCATTATCATCTTGATGAAAAGCTTTAAAAACTTCATCATTTGATTTTATTTCATGACCACTATTTTGTACTCGTATTTTATTTTTTTCTAAATAAATATTTATTATTGTATTTTCAAAAGAGTGTTTTATTGCATTTGATAGGGTGTTATCAATTACTCTTTCAAGTTCATATTTATTCATATTTATAGAGAAATTATCTTCTAAATGTAATTCCATATCTATATTTTTAACATTTGCTAATTCATCAAAAAAAGAGGCTCTTTTAGATAAATAAAGCATCATATCAATTTCTTCTAAAGCTAATATTCTTTTTTCTTTTTTGCTTAAATAATAGATATCTTCATAAATTGAAGATAAAGATTTACATGAAGCTTTAATAGCTTCAAACTCATCTTTTAATCCTATATTCGATTCTAAACTATTAACATTTAAAGTAATTATTCCAAGAGGTGTATTCATCTCATGAATAATCTTTTTTAAAAAAAAGTCTTGTTGTTTATATAAGTTTGCAATAGTTTTTTTACTTCCTGCTAATTCTAATTGGGTTTTAATTCTAGCTTTTACTTCTCTTTGCTCAAAAGGTTTAGTTATATAATCAACCCCACCATTTTCAAAAGCTTTAACTTTGATATCAACATCATCTAAAGCACTAATAAAAATTATTGGTATGTCTTTTAAATTATCATTTTGCTTTAAGATTTTACAAACTTCAAAACCATTTAATACAGGCATTTTAATATCTAAAAGAATTAAGTCAACTGGATTTTCTAAAATTGAATTAATTGCAAACTGGGCATCTATTGTAGCTTTGATTTTATAGTTTTCTTCTTTTAATACTTCATTTAAATACTTTAAGTTTTCAACTTTATCATCAATTATTAGTATTGTATATTTTTTATCCATTTTAACTTCTCTTGATTGTTTTTTATTGTTAAAATTATAAGTAAAATTTAATAAGATAGATATAAGGAAATAGCGTGAATTTGAAGAAACTTTTTATGTTTCTGTTTATTTTAAATACAGTTTCATTTATTTTTGTTGCAGTTGTGGTTAATAAATATCAAAAAGCTACATTAAAATTAGAAAATGCATACCAAATGCAATATAACTCTTTACTTTTAGTTCAAGAATTAAGACAAAGCAGTGATGACTTAACAAGAATGGCTCGAACTTATGTAATTACAGGTAATCCTATGTTTGAAAAGCAATTTAACACTGTACTTGATATTAGAAATGGTGTAAGTCCAAGACCTGTAAGATATAAAGGGATATTCTGGGATTTCTATACTTTAGATGATAAAAAACTAATACTAGAAGGAGAAAAGGTATCTCTTCGTGAACTTATGAAAAGAGCAAACTTCTCAAAAGAAGAGCTTATTTTACTTATTGAATCACAAAAAGAGTCTGATGCTTTAACCTCTTTAGAACTAATTGCAATGAATGCAGTAAAAGGAATTTTCAAAGATGAAAAGGGGCAATTTACAATAAAAGACAAGCCAGATTTTAAACTAGCACGTGAACTTATGCATTCAGATGAATATCATGAAGCAAAAATTAGAATAATGCAACCTTTAGATAAATTTTACAAAGCCTTAGAATTAAGAACTAAAAAAGCAGTAGATGAATCACAAGAAAAAGTAAAAGAGTTAGAGTTTTATGTAAATGTTATTGTTTTATTTTCAGTAATTATCTTTTTACTATCATCTTTTATTATTCTTTTTAGAATTGTATATCCTATTGATTTATTAAGAATTTTGATGCTTAAACTTTCATCAAATGATATGGATGTTGATTTAGACAGAAGTACTTATCAAGATGAAGTAGGTGATATGATAGGAGCAGTTAAAATATTTAAAGATAACACTCAAAAATTAATAGCCAGTCAAAAAGAACTCAAACTTGCGATTAATGATGCCCAAAGTGCAAATAAATCAAAGTCAATATTTTTAGCAAGAATGAGTCATGAGTTAAGAACTCCTTTAAATGCAATATTAGGTTTTTCAAATCTACTTTCTAAATCAAACAATATTAATACAAGTGAAAAAGACAATCTTCAAACTGTTAAAAAAAGTGCAAACTATTTACTAAACATTATAAATGAGATTTTAGAGTTATCAAAAATAGAAGCAGGAAAAATAGAAATTATTCCAAAAACAATTGATCTTTATGAGACTATACAAGAAATAGAAGCTTTATTTTTATTTAGATCAAAATCAAAAGGTTTAAGTTTTAATATTAAATATGATGAAAATCTACCTAGATATATTACTTTAGATGGACAAAGATTAAAACAAATACTAATTAATCTTTTAAGTAATGCTTTAAAATTCACACAAAAAGGTGAAATAAATTTATATATATATGAAAGTATGAATAAACTGTTTTTTGAAGTTAGCGATACAGGAATTGGTATAAATAATATAGATTTAAAAAAGATATTTAAACCCTTTGAGCAAATTAAACAAGAGGATTACAATAAAAATGGTACAGGTTTAGGTTTAGCAATTACTAGTGAACTTATTAGTTTAATGGGTGGTACCATTTATGCAAAAAGCCAAGAAGGAAAAGGAAGTAAGTTCTATTTTAGTGTTTCATATGAAAATGCTACAAAAGATTTTATTCAGACAATAAAAGATAAAAATTTAATACTTGGAATTAAAAATAAAGAGTTTAGTAAAACTATTTTAGTTGTGGATGATATTTATGAAAATAGAAAACTACTTGTTGAATTATTAAACTATTATGGTTTTAAAACTATTCAAGCTAAAGATGGTTTAGAAGCCTTAGATATTTATAAAAAAGAAAAAATTGATTTGATTTTCATGGATATTTTAATGCCTAAATTAAATGGAATAGAAACTATTAAAAGAATTAGAATAGAAGATAAAAACACACCTATAGTTGTAGTTTCTGCAAATGTGTTCAATGAAGATAGAAAAAATGCCTTAGATAATGGTGCAGATGGTTTTATGGCTAAACCAATAGTTGAGAGTGAACTTTTACTAATTTTGCAAAAGTATGTAGATGCAGATTTGATATATGATAAAGAAACAAAAAAAGATATTCCTATAATTTACTGTAATATTGATAAAGAGCTTTTAGAAAAATTAATTCTTTACTGTAATAACATGGATAATGAAAAGATTTATGAGCTATTAAATAATACAAACTTAGAAAAAGAGTTTATACAAGATATAAAAACTAAAATAGAAGAGTTTAAATATCATGAGATAATAATTCTTTGTAAGAGTGCAATAAATATATAAATTTTGTAATCAAAAAAAGCTCTTGTCTAAAAAAGAGACTATTCAGAGTTTTATGATTTTTACAAAAATATCTTTTTATTCATCTTTTTAAACTTTAAAAATAACATTTAAAAGAACTTAAGTTTAATATTTGTTTCTTAGAAAACTTATACTTTAGGCATTCAATTTTTTTTCTATTATATGCTATAATAAAAAAATTAAATAATTATAAGAAACGAGTTTATATGGCAAGAATTACAAAAGAAGAACGAAAAAGTATTATAGTTTTATCTGCATTGAAATTATTTTCGCAAAAAGGTTTTTATACGACAACTATCCCTGATATTGCTAAAAATGTTGGAATGAGTGTTGGAAGTTTTTATAATTATTTCACGTCAAAAGATTTACTAGCAAAAGAACTTGTTTTATTTATCTCTGAATACCTTGGTAAACGAATTAGAAAGATCAATGAAGAAGATATAAGTACGGAAGAAAAGATTTCAAAAATTGTTTCAATGTATTTTGATATGGTTGAAGAAAAACCTGAAATGATAGAATATTTTCTACGAGTTTATTTATCAAATCGTGAAATTTTTGGAGAAGAATGTAAGGGAATGATTTGCGTTTCTTCTTTTGTTACTGAAATGATGATCTTTTTTGATGAAGGAGTTGAATGTGGTAAGTTACATAACCAAGATTTCTTTAGTGCTTTTGGACTTTTTATGGGTTACTTAGGTGGTATGGCTTTTTTACATGGCGAAGAAATTTTACCTGAATCTTTAAACGAATATAAAAAAAATATTTCTGAAAACATTTTTAATGCCCTTAAATCTCGAAACTAAACTTCGTCTTATTTGGATACAAGGGGTTACTTGTAATGCAAATATACATTCTTTTTTAAACTTACCATCACTTCCATCATTACTTAGTAATATTGATATGGTGTATCATCCTTCTTTGGAATGTTCCAATACCCTTGAAGAAATTACTTTGTTAGAAACTTCATGCGATGTGCTAATTTTTGAAGGAGCATATGATCCTCTTTTAAAAAGAAATGATGTATTAGTTAAAGATATTTTGAAATATTATTCAAAAAACGCAAAATATGTTATTGCTTTAGGGAGTTGTGCAAGTTTTGGTGGAATATTTAAGGCTTCTGCTCCTGAACGTAATAGTGGGCTTATATTTAATGAAGAAGAAGAATATGGACCATTACTTAATTCTAAAACTAAAGTGATTAATCTCTCAGGATGTCCAATTCATCCTGAATGGCTTAGTTATACATTAAATATGATTATAAGTAAAAGAGAAGTACTACTTGATGAACTTCATAGACCTTTAGAATTGTATAGTAACCTTGCTCATCATGGATGTACAAGAAATGAATACTTTGAATGGAAAATTGATACAAAAAGTTTTGGTGAAAAAGAAGGTTGCATGTTTTACGAACAAGGATGCCGTGGTCCTATGACACATGCTTCTTGTAATAAAATTCTCTGGAATGAAGTTAGTTCTAAAACACGTGTTGGAACGCCATGTTTTGGTTGTACAGAACCTGATTTTCCAAGATCAAACCTTTACAGTACAAAAACAAATATGTCAATACCTCAAGATGTGCCTCTTGGCGTACCTAAACGAGCATATTTAACTGTTACAGGGATAACAAAAACATTTAGTATTAAAAGATTAGAAGGAAAACTTATTGATTACAAAACAACTGATTGATCAAATTGAAGGCGAAGCCTCTGTTTATTTTGATATGAAAAATGAGAAAGTTAGTTTTTCTACTATTGCATTTCCCCATTTTCGTGGTATTGAAAATATTTTAAAAGGAAAAGATGCTCTTGATGCATTGGTAATAACTCCTCGTGTATGTGGAATATGTGGACATGCACATTTACTAGCAAGTGTAAGAGCTATTGAAGATGCCTATAAAAATGCTGGTTATGAAGTACAATTAAGTACAAAAGCAAAAAAAATACGAGAGTTTACTTTAGTAATGGAGATTATCCAAAACCATTTAAAATGGGTATATATGGTACTGATGCCAGAACTTTCAAAATTAAGAAAGTCTAATGAAGAAAGTCGTGCTTTAAAAGGTGCCTATGGAGCTAGTTTAGCCACTAAGGCAATAGCACTTCTTGGAGGACAATGGCCTCACTCTTCATATATGATTCCAGGTGGAATCACTTCTGACCCAACATATATAGAAATTTTGCAGGCACAAGGCTTACTTAAAGATCTTATACATTTTTTTGAAAAAGAAAGTTTGGGTGTTAACTTAGATGATTTTTTAGCATATAAAACACCTAAAGAACTATCTTTAGGTAATGCTGATGTATCCAAAATTGTAGAACATTTACTGGAATTAGGCATGCAAGAAAAAGGATTAGCTTATGATAGATTTATAGTTTTAGGTAATCATCTTTTTTCTAAGCCTATTAAAATGAATCAAACACGTCCTTTTAGTGTTGATGTTAAGCATGTAAGCACAATAAAGTCATACTCTCCAAATGAAAAAACTTATGCAAGAAATGCCATGTATAAAGATGATTATTACGAAGTTGGTTCTTTGTCTAGGATGATGTCTTTACAAATACCTTTAATTAAAAATATTCATAGACGATATAAAGATAGTGCTTATTCTCGTGTACTTGCACGTATATATGAATTAGCACATTTAATGAAATATGCTAATGAACTGTTGAGTTCAGTTTCTATTACAGAGAATTCATACAATAAACCTATGCCTATAGAAAAAATAACTGCGAGTGGAGTAGGTATAGTTGAAGCACCACGTGGACCTTTAATCCATAAAATCACTATAGAAAAAGGAATGATTAAAAATTATGAAATTATTACTCCTACTCAGTGGAATATTGGAAGTTCTTCTAAAAATAAATTAACTCCTGTTCAAAAAACAATGCTTGGAAATACAAAAGAAGAAGCACTTTTTATCTTCCGTACATTTGATGTATGCTCTGTATGTACAACACATTAATCTCTTTCTCTTAATTATTCCCAATAATTTAAAGTAATATTACTTAATATTAAAAGTGATTATTATTAATGTATCTTTAAGTTATTATAAAATACTATAACTGAATGGTTATTCAATTGAATGAGTATTCAATTGATTAAAAAAAGGGGAAGATAATGAATATAGCAAATGATGAATCTGTCAAAAAACTTTTTACAGCTGAAAGTGCACAAGTTGATACAAATAAAGGTGATACTTATTATGAAAATTTATATGCATCCTGTCAAGAGAGGATTGAGGATTTAAAAAAACTCGCTCCCCTTAATAATAGAATGGATTTTACTGAGAGTATAGAAGAACAAGGTCTTGAACGACGAGATTTCTTGAAATGGGCATCAGCAACTACAGCTATGTTAATGCTTCCTGCTTCATTTACACCACTTGTAGCCGAAGCTGCCGTACTTATGAATAGGGTGCCAGTTATTTGGTTAGAGCTTCAAGATTGTGCAGGTAACTCAGAAGCACTATTACGTTCTGATGGACCAAAAATTGATGAGATTATTTTAGATATTATTTCTTTAGAATTTCATGAAACACTTCAAGCTGCTTCTGGTCATCAAGCTGAAAAACAAATGAATGATGCAATGGAACACTTTAAAGGTAAGTATTTACTTTTTGTTGAAGGTGCGGTACCTTTAGGTATGAATGGAAATTATGGAACTATTGGTGCTACAGGAGAAACTTTTGTTGAGCATTTACATAGAGCTTCAGAAGGTGCAGCTGCAATTGTTGCTGTAGGTTCTTGTGCTACTTATGGTGGTATTCCAGCTGCAGCACCAAACCCAACTGATGCAGTTGGAGTAATGGATGTAGTTAAAGGTAAGCCACTTATAAATATTCCAGCTTGTCCTGCAAACCCATCTAATATGGTTGGTGTAATTTTACACTATGTACTTACGGGTTCAATTCCTGAACTTGATTCACTTTTACGTCCTAAATTTGCATTTGGATATAGAATTCACGATAACTGTGAAAGACGTGCACACTTTGATGCAGGAGAGTATGTTGAGGAATGGGGAGATGAAGGTGCTAAAAATAACTTCTGTCTTTATAAAGTAGGGTGTAAAGGTCCTATGACTTTTAATAACTGTTCTATTATTCGATATAACGAAGGTGTCAATTGGCCAATTGGGGTAGGTCGTGGTTGTATAGGATGTTCTGAACCAGATTTCTGGGATAAATACGCGTATGAAAGACCAATGGCAAACGCTAATATTAAAGCTCCAACGGGTGGAGTTGAAAAAACTGTAGATGAATTTGGACTTGGATTATTAACAGCAGCTGGTGTTGGTATAGCTATACATGCAGCAGCAAGTGCAGTTGCGGGGAAAAAAGAAGCAGGAGAAATAAATGAGTAAATTACATGGAAAAGATGGTAACTTCCATCAAACAGATGTAAACGGTAATAAACATATTATTGTTGATCCAATTACTAGAATTGAAGGGCATTTAAGAATTGAAGCAGTAATCGATAAAGATAATACTATTACTGATGCATGGAGTTCTTCTACAATGTTTAGAGGGATTGAAACTATTGTAAAAAATAGAGATCCTAGAGACGTTGGTTTAATGACGATGCGTATTTGTGGTGTTTGTACAGGTACTCACTACCAAAGATCTATTGAAGCTGTTGAAGATGCATTTAATGTAACTATTCCAAAAAATGCTCGTATTGTAAGAAATCTTATTCAAGGTGCACTTCAAGTACATGATCACTTTGTTCATTTTTATCATTTACATGCTTTAGATTTTGTTGATATTATATCTGCAACTAAAGCAGATCCAGAAGCTACTGCAAAAGAAGCTGTAAAATGGGCGAAAGCAGCAGGAACAACACCTTATATATCAGGTGCTACAGACTTTAAAAATATACAAGACCGAATTGTAAAATTTGCCAAAGAAGGTCGTTTAGGTATCTTTGGAAATGGATATTGGGGAAATAAAGGCTATAAGTTAACACCTGAACAAAATCTTATTGGTGTGGCTCATTATCTTCAAGGACTTGATGTACAAAGACGTATGTCTAAAATGCATGCACTTTTTGGTGGTAAATCACCACATCCTCAATCAATAGTTGTAGGTGGAGTTACATGTGTTCAAGATATACAAAACCCTGCTCGTATAGCACTTTTTCAAGAGTTATTAAGAGAAACAACAGATTTTGTTAAAAGAGCATACCTTCCTGATATTTACATGGCTGGTACAGCATATGCACCAGAAGCAACAGATTCTTCTCAATCTTTTCACGCTACTAAACATAAAGGTACACTAGGAAAAGGTATTGGTGGTTCTGGTGGAGGACTATTATCTTATATGTCATATGGTGATTTTAGACTTGATGATACTGGTTTTTATAACTCAGCACTGTTTTTACCATCTGGTGTAGTTCTTGATGGAGATATCTCTAAAGTATATGAACTTGACGAAGATAAAATTACTGAAGATGTTACTCATTCGTGGTTTGAAGGTACTGGTGCTCCAGAACATCCTTATGTTGGAACAACTGTTCCTGAATATACAGGACTTGATAAAAAAGATGATGGATATGCTTATTTAAAAACTGAAGGTAAATATTCTTGGATAAAATCTCCACTTTATGATGGACGTAAAGTAGAAGTTGGACCTTTAGCTCGTATGGTTATTGGATATGTAAAAGGGGATAAAAATATTAAGAAGTATGTTGGTAATTTCCTTAAACGTTCTGGTTTACCTATTACCGTACTTTTTTCTACTGTTGGAAGAACAGCAGCTCGTGCTATTGAAACAGAAATGATTGCTGATGGTATGGAGGTTTGGGCATCTGAACTTGCAAAAAATGCTGCATCTGGTGACCTTAGTACTTGGACAAAGTTTGATTTTGATGAAGTAAGTAAAGACTGTAAAGGTAGAGGTATGGCAGAAGCTCCTAGGGGAGCATTAGGTCATTGGATTGTTATTAAAGATGGATTAGTATCTAACTTTCAAGCGGTTGTTCCATCAACTTGGAATGCAGGTCCAAGAGGACCTAATGGTGAAATTGGAGCCTATGAAGCATCGCTTATAGGAACTAAAGTTGCCAATCCTGAAGAACCACTAGAAATTATTAGGACTATACATAGCTTTGACCCTTGTATCGCTTGTGCTGTACATGTTATGGACACTAATGGTAAGGAGTTAGCTGTATATAAAGTTGACCCTACTAGTGCATTTTAAGGAGTAAATTGTGGCGAATAAAGAAGGATATAAACGTATAAGACGTATGACTCCTGCAATGAGAATTATTCATTGGGTTAATGTTTTCTCTATGATAGTAGCAATTGCTACTGGTCTTTATATTGCTGCACCGTATTATCAGACTTTTATGGCTGATGATGCTGTGGACAAATATGTAATGGCTTGGAATCGATGGGGTCACTTTATGGTGGCTATTATTTTTGATGTTACTTCTGTTATTATTGCTTATCTTTTTTTCTTTTCACGTTTTGAAAAGCCATGGAAAAAGGTTATCCCTACATGGAAAAATATTAAAGAGTTTGCTGAAGTATTTTTAAACTTAGTAACACTTAACCGACGGAAGGAATTTGATTCGACACATAGTGATAGTTTCAATTCTGTTTATTTTTTGATTTTCCATTTGCTTTTAGGATGGATGCTTTTTACAGGTCTACAAATGTATGTACATGGCTTAGGATCAGGAGAAAGTAGTATTGGAGCATGGTGGCCTTGGATGTTACATGCAACAACAGACTGGACTCAAGTTGTTAGTTCATGGATGGTTGGTACAACAGCTACGGGTGCAAATATAATGGATGTACGTATTTCGCACCATTTGACTATGTGGCTTTTAATTACATGGATAGTTTTCCATGTTTACTATCAAGTATGGCGTACAATCTTTTGGAAAGAAGGAGATATTGCTATTGTTATTGGTGGTGATAAATTTGTAAAAACTGATAAAGAAGCGTAAATTGGAGTATGAAAGAATAGCACTTATTGGCATTGGAAACATAATGTTTCATGATGAAGGATTAGGTGCATATCTTGTAAAATATATTGAAGAAAATTATGAAGACCATCCTAAACTAACTATTGTTGAGGGTGGTACTTTAGGATTTACTCTTATGACTTATTATCAAGAATATGACAAGGTTATTATTGTAGGAACAGGTTCTAAAGAAGGTCCTGTTGGTACAATTAGTTCTGAAAATTCTGAGCAAGTAATGGCAAATGATTCTGATACACGTAAAACTGCTAATGAAGTAGAAATTACAATGATGATTGAAATATGTTCATTTCATGAACAGATGGGCGAAGTACAACTTATTACAATGGTCCCACACGATATTATTGATGTTAAAAATGCTATGACTCCAGAGGCATTAGAACATATGCCTGCACTTGTTGAAGAAACACTTTATGAATTAAAAAACTCTGGTATTGAACTTAAAAGAAAAAAATCTGCTGAAGTAAGTTTTGTAAGTATAATTGAAGACTATGCAAATCCTAAAATTGCAGACTTTACAGATATGTCAAAACTTATTTAGTAAATAAAAATTTAAAATCAGGAAAATCAATGTACTTTATCTTTGAGATAGAATTTAGTTCCAATAAGAATTATATAACAAACTTAATACGTGGATATGCAAAAAAAGTAAGTATTGAAGTAGATATAATTCAAACAAAAGATAAAATAGTTATGATTTTCAATCAAGACGATGAAAAATTAGAAACTTTTTTATTAGATATAGAAAATATTTTACCTGCCTCATTGTTTTTAGGTAATGCAAAACATTATTTTAGCGAAGATAAACCATCTATCTTACCTTTAGAGGAAGCGAATCTTCCTATTAATATTGCACCTTGTCCAAATTGTCAAAAAGAGATGTTTGATGTAAGTTCACGTCGTTTTTATTATCCTTTTACTTCATGTAATAGTTGTGGTTCTCAACATCAATTTTTAAGTAAATATCCGTATATTCGAGCAAATACAACAATGAAGTTTTTAGTACCTTGTTTGGCATGTGAAAAGGAGAAAGCAGATAATTCTTTACGTAAAGATTACCCTCTTATATCATGTATTGAATGTGGTATAGGTTTACGTATGCTTAATACTGAAACAGAATATATGGCTTTAAATAAGGGTGATTATCACAACCTTTTTAAAGTAAGTGCAGGTGCTATAAGCAAAGGTAAAACTGTTCTTATGAAAACAATGCATGGGTACAGAAAGTTTTTTTATCCTAATCATAATTCAGATGGAATAGAAAAAATGAAATTTGGAACTAGTAAAGTTGATTTAGGTTTAAATACATTAGCACATAATTTAGATAAGTCTACAAAAGAAAGTATTGGATTATCAACACTACTTATGGTAAGTACTTCTGGTTTTAACCAACATTTAATGCTAGTTGAACAAGAATTTAATGCCTTAATGAGTATAGAACGTCCATTGTTAAGAGTTGCAACAAAAAGTGACGTAATGAAAAAACTTTATGGTTCTTCTGCTTTAGTTAAATATCCAGATGATGGAATGACTATGCTTTTAGCAGCTGAAGCGGTGAAACATGGTTTAGAGTATATGGCTTATATAGAATGTAGTAGTGATGAACAAGCTGATTTCTTAGTTGATTTTGATATGCCTATTAATACACAAAAAGATACAAAACTGTTTATAAATCAAGATAAAAAGTTTTTTATTTCAGGTGAACGTATTATATATCCTTCTTTAGTTGAGAGTGAAAAAGACAGAGTTACAGTAGCTCATGGTTTAGCTTGTGTAAGTGTTGATGAAAAACAAATTATAGATTCATATAACTTGTTTGATTCTGTATTTACCTCAGAACTTTATGTATTAGATACAGAAGGTTTTGATAGTGGACATCCCAATGAAAAACAATTTGAACAATATAAAGCTTCGATGTTATCTGTACTAGCAGAACATGGTAAAGTTGGGAAAAAAGCTATTGGTGTTCACTTTGATGGAACGTTGAACTTTTTGTATTATAATGGAAAACAGGTTATTAATGCAGTGCCAGCTATACCATTTGAATCTGATAACTTATGGGAAAAAATAAGTACACTTAGAGATGGCTCAGATAGATTAGTCAATAATTATAAAAAGGTTTATCCTGATGTTTGGGAACGTTTAGATAATTTAGAAGGAAATATGGATATCTTTGAAGTAACAGCTATTACGCTTGGCCTTGAAAATGAAAGTTTTGAGGGAATATCAGCTGAGGCAGTTAGTTTTTTAGGTAAAGGTGGATTACAAATAGATACGAAAGTTAAAGATAACCGTTTTGATAATTATGCATTTTTAACAAGTATTATGTCTTATCAACTGGGAGATGTAGCAAATAATTTTATGTGTTATAGTATTTATGAATCTTTTGGTGATTATATTGGAGAACTTGTTCCTCAACTTTGTGATAAAGTAGAAAGTAATATTGTAGTTCTTACAGGTGAAACTTTTGCTAATCAATCACTCTATGGAAGAATACAAAAAACTCTTGGAGTAAAAAATCCTCTTATGAGTAAAAATTTCCCTATAGGTAAGGAGAATGCGGCACATGGAGCTTTGTACTTATAAAATAAATATTACAGGTACTGTGCAAGGTGTTGGTTTTCGTCCTTTTATTTACACCTTAGCTCAAAGATACCTATTAACAGGTACTGTGAGTAATAATAGTAGTGGTGTTGAAATAATTATTAATAGTGATGTCCTTACACTTAAACAGTTTTTAATAGCCATAGAATATGAATATCCTCTTTTATCTAAGATTGATACTATTGAACATAAAGAGATTGAATATAAAACTTTTGATAGTTTTGAAATTATCAAAACTAAAAGTAAGGGTGATGTAGTTGTTAATATTCCTCCTGATGTAAGTATTTGTAAAGAATGTGAAAGAGAACTCTTAGACCCTAAAAATCGTCGATATGGATATCCTTTTATAAACTGTACGCACTGTGGTGTACGCTACTCTATAATCTATAATTTACCTTATGATAGAAAACAAACATCAATGAAAACATTTAAGATGTGTAAGACATGTGAGTTAGAATATAATAACCCCTTAGATAGACGTTATCATGCCCAGCCTATTGGATGTTATGATTGTGGACCAAAACTAAAATTAATGGATAATTTAGGTAAATTAGTAGATACAAGAAATGAAGTAGATAAAACAGTTAAATTATTACAAGAAGGTAAAATTTTAGCACTTAAAGGTGTAGGAGGATACCACTTAATATGTGATGCAAGTAATGAAAATTCCATACAAGAGTTGAGAAAAAGAAAGAAAAGAGAAACTAAACCTTTTGCAGTAATGGTAAGCGATATGAAAATGGCAAGAGAACTTGCAATTATTTCTAAACAAGAAGAAAATCTTTTACTTTCTAAAGAACGACCTATTGTTATTGTTAAAAAAAAGAATAAGCATTTAAATAATATTGCACCAAATATTTCTTATATAGGACTTTTCCTACCATACACTCCACTTCACTTACTTTTGTTAAAAAAGCTAAAGTCTCCTATTGTAGCTACTTCTGCTAATGTCACAGATGAACCGATTTGCACTAATCTTGAGAGTTTAGAGAAGTTACAAGAAATATATGACTATGTGTTAGATCATAACCGTGATATTATCAATGGATGTGATGATTCTGTATTTATGGTCGTAAAAGAGAAAGAAGTTGCGATTCGACGTTCTCGAGGTTATGCTCCCATACGTGTTACTATACCTTTTTTTCTAAAAAATAATGTTCTAGCTCTTGGGGCTAATCAAAAAAGTACTATAGCTATTGGTTTTAATAATCAAGTTATCTTATCTCCTCATATTGGAGATTTACATAGCATCTCATCTGTTGAATATTATGAAAAAAATATTGAAACTTTAGAGCGTATATACAACTTTAAAGCAAAAGTTATTGCTTATGATAAACATCCAAATTATGAATCAACAAAGGTTGCAAATAAAATAATAAAGACAAATAAAGACATAATAGCTAAAAAAGTTCAACATCATTATTCACACATATTAGCAGTAATGGCAGAAAAAAACATAAAGAGTAAAGTCTTTGGCGTAGCATTTGATGGTACAGGTTATGGAGATGATGGTATGCTTTGGGGTGGTGAGTTTATGGTATGTGACTTTGAAGATTATAAGAGAATTGCTTCTCTAGAATACTTTAAACTCCTAGGTGGTGCAAAAGCTATTAAAGAACCACGACGTGTAGCTCTATCAATACTTTTTAGTCTTTATGGAAAAGATGTTTTTAACTTGGATAATCCTACTACAAGAGCATTCTCATCTGTAGAACTTAGAGCGTATTATACGGCATGGGAAAAAGGATTAAATTCACCATTAAGTTCTTCAGTAGGAAGATTATTTGATGCAGTTGCATCCTTACTTGGTATTTGCCAAGTTATGAGTTTTGAAGGTGAAAGTGGAATGTTACTTGAAGAGTTATTTGATAGTTCAGTTATAGGATACTATCCTTTTAATTATGAAAATGAAAAAATAGATATACTTCCTATTCTTCCCTTACTGTTAAAAGAAAAAGATATCTCAATTGCTGTGAGTAAGTTTTTTTATACTTTAGTTGAAGTAATAGTTAAAGTATATGAACCTTATGATTTACCATTAGTTTTAAGTGGTGGGGTATTCCAAAATAGGGTACTTTTAGGTCTAGTCTTAGATAGATTCCCTAAGGCTATAATCTCGAATGCAATTCCTCCTAATGACGGTGGAATTGCTCTAGGTCAAGTTATGGCGACAATAAATACAAAGGAATAAGATGAGTAGAAAGAAGAAAAAAATAGCCATTTTAGGATGTGGATGGGTAGGCAATGCCTTAAAAGAAAAAATGCAAAGTCAAGGAGATGAAGTCAATTGTCTTTGTCGTGATATTAACATGGATTCATTAGTAGGCTTTTACAATTGTGATGCATTAATTATTGCTG
The DNA here is from genome assembly GCF_018861145.1 of Poseidonibacter lekithochrous. GTDB lineage: Bacteria > Campylobacterota > Campylobacteria > Campylobacterales > Arcobacteraceae > Poseidonibacter > Poseidonibacter lekithochrous_A. The sequence goes on along the minus strand of NZ_JAHKQT010000009.1, from coordinate 81,550 downwards.
TTCCTCCATCAGATGAGTACTTAGATGTAATTGAAGATGTGTTTTTTTCAGTTTCTTTAAATGAGGCTATTGATACACAAATGATACTTTTAAGTTCTATGTCTTTTTATGATAATAATAAGATTATTAGCGATGCAGAAGAATTAGCAAAGATAAAAGATGAAAATACAGTAATTTTAAGACTTGGTGAACTAATGGGATATGATAGAATAGCAGGTGAATCTACATCTGGCAAAACTATAGAAGATGGCCCTACAAACTATGTACATCGTGATGATGTTATAGGAGTTATTGAAAGTATAATAGATCAAAATATTAAAAATAAAATATTTAATGTTGTAGCACCCATTCAAGCAACAAAAAAAGAGATATTTACTCAAAATAGTAAAAAGTTTGGTTTTCAAGAAACATATTTTAGTGATAAAGTTAATAAAACAAAGTCTTTTTCATCTGATGTTCTTTGTGATGTTTTAGGATATAAATTTCAAAAAGAAGACGTACGAAATTTTTGGAGTTAGTTTAGTATAGATTATTCACAGTTTTGTACAAGTAACCGTTAGTTATTACAATCATATGATAGTGTATTTTTCCCTACTTATTTAATGAAAGTTACAAAAGGTACAGGTTGTTGAACTTGTTTTTATGAGTCATCTTTGTAATAAGTTTTACCTATTATAATTCATAATAAACTGCAATTGGATCAACTACAATTTCATTTTCTAGTAGACCAGTGAATTGACTTTCAATATTAGCAATATGATTAATCATATTATATATAGCTTTTTTTATTGACTCATAATTTTCTTCATGATCATCTAAATTAAATTTATTATTAGATTGTGTTACAATGCCAAGTAAAGTAAATTCAATTTCCGTAAACCTTGAATATTTTCTTATTAATAATTCTTCATCTTCTCGTAAATATTCTCTTTTTAAATTAGAAGATATATATTTATTTTTAAAATTCATTTGTATTTCAAATTGTTCTTTATAACCATATTTAATTAAATAAGTTAAATCCTTTATAAATTCATCATCTAATGCATTAACTTTATTATTAGTTAATTGCGATAATTCTCTTTTTAATATGTTTTTTTCATTGTTATTTGAACTATTTGCAATTAAATCCTTTAATTTATTTTTAGCCTCCGAAGTTGTAATATTGTGTAGTGATTTAGTAGTAGTATTAAAATTTTCAAAAGTATTTAAAATTGTTTTATTATCATTAATAATAATTTTAGATTTAACTTTTATAAATTTTTGTTCATAACTAATTTCCTCAATATCAATATCATTAAAATTAACTATTTTATCATTCTCTAATAATTTTTCTTCAAATAGTAAATATAAATAATCATCTAAAAATTTCTTTTCTGATTCTGAATTATTTTGATTTAAAATATCTGCTATAATAGTTTCTTTAGTAATAGACTTTGTTTTGTTTTGGCTATTTGCACTTTTATCAGTCGCAGATTTTGTTATAATATATTCTGTGACACCATTAAACAATTGAGAAGATAAAGATTGTAACTTCTGTACATCTAAGTATATAAAATTTTTAATCATTATTATTTTTCCTTTTATAATAAAAAAATCTTACAATAGCAATTATCCCTGAAGCAAAAAGAGAACCAATTACTCCAAGTATAAAGCCTATAGTTCTATCAGAAAATATATTTTCTTGAATTTTTGTATTTTGATATTCTAATATAGCTTTAATTGCTTTTCTATCAGAATTTACAATAGGTTCTAGTTTATCTTTTTCTGTATATAAGTCATTTAGAGTTTTTTCTGTTTCAATTATTTTTTGTTTCTGGTTAGATACAAAAAGCAAAACATTATTTAAAGACTTTTCAGTATTTGATAATTCATTAAATTGTTCTTTAAAACTTTTACTATTATCCAATTCATCTAATGAAGTTTTAGTATTTAAATTAAAGTATAAAAGCGTTGATATTAAAATTGTAATAAATAGAGTAATAATAGAAGTTAACAAGGGTTTCTTAGTAAAGTAATGTATCTAAAGTTTAACAGCAGAACTAGTTAAAGGTGACATATTCATACTATTAAGTATTTTATCAGCCTTTAATATATTACATTTATTACATAAAAGAACTAGATTATCTTCATTATTAGTTCCACCTTTTGATAAAGGAATTATATGGTCTATTGAAGAATTACTAAAACTCACGTCACAACCACAATTAAAACATTTATAATTATTATTTTTTAATAAATTTTCTTTTATATTTGACAATTTAGTATCTTTATAAGAATTTCAATTATTATACATTAATATAATAAAATTACTAATTACTAATTACTAATTATTAAAAAGATGCGTTAATTTTGCATAAACTTTTAATGTAATTGATACATCTTTATGACCTAACATTTGAGAGACCCAAAGAATATTGATATGTCAACCCCAAATAGGACATAAAATTTTGAATAGTCTCTTCCTCAAACTCTTACTTTTAGAACGCGAAGCACTCATATTAGTTTTACGTCTTCCACAAAGTGTTCAAAAAGTAAAAACTGCAAAGTTCAACAAACCTTAAGGGATTATGGAACAACTAATAAAATTATGAACATTCCTATTTATTCTAATAAAAAATCTAAATCTAATTTTTCTCGTTTTGCATGTGCACCATCACAAAAAGGTGTACATGTACTGTTTTTACATAAACATAGGTGAAACTCAGCATTTCGTGTAGCAATAAATTCTTTAGGTGTAAAGTCTGTGCCTTTATGTTTTCCATTACAAAGTACACCATCATCACTTTTCCCACAAGTACAAAAGTAATAAGTTTTACCTTTCTCAAGGTATGTTCGAACAGGATGTTTCATATCTTTTCCTTTAGTTATTAGATTTGTTTTATCTTTAGATTAAATCTCCACTCTGCTTCTTTAAGATAAAAGATAAATTTTTCATTACTTATACCTTTATAGCGACAAATAAATTCTTCAAAATAATCCCAAAATTTAGTAATAGTATTTTCGGACTTTGAAAGTTTTGAGATGGTATTAAATTTTAGATACTTTAATAAGAGTTTATTCTCTTTTTCATCTTCTTTTTTAAGTAAAGAAACTTTTATTTTAGGCATCATAATATTATAAATCGTATCATCATAACAAAAGGTTAGAAAATGTTGAAGTTTATCTGTATTTTCATTTATATTAAGACTGCGAGGTAAATAAAGATACTCATCATAATCTGTTACTCTATGTGCATTTTGTTGATATAGTTTATCTGCATATATAGCAATATTTTTTCTAAATTTCTCAAAATAATTTTGAACTGTTAAAAAGTGCATTTTACAATCTAAGGCTGTTTGCCTTGCTGTGAAACCTTTTTTAAAATAGGCAAAAAGTTTTTCTTCTCTTTGTATTTTTTTTAGGCTAAACTTTCTCTTACATTTACTACACTTACGTTGATTATTGCTAAGAATATAAGTATGAGGATTGTTACAATAAATACATTTCATAAGAACATTATAGTATTTAGTTCCTAAAATAGAGTAGAAAACAATTTTTTAATAAATATTTAATTATTTAATACTATCATAGTGAATATATATTCATTTTACTGGAGAAATAAATGGAACTATCATTAATTGTTATATTTTGGTATGGAATAATTCATGCCTTTGGTCCTGATCATTTAAGTGCGATAGCAGATTTTTCTATTGGGAAAAATCGAAAGAAAACATTAATTATTACATTTTTATTTGCATTAGGACATGGTATAAGTCTTTTTATTTTTGCAAAATTATTAGAATCTGTAGAAATATCAGAAGAATTATTATCTTATGGAGATATTGTTTCGGCTAGTGTTATTATAGCTATGGGTATTTATTTACTTTTTATGGTTTTTACAAAACGTATCCAATTAAATAAGCATACACATGGAAATAAAGAGCATGTTCATATTTACTTTGGCAAATCACATGAACATAGTAATGATTCAGTTTCAAAAACTTCATCTCTTACTTTAGGTCTTCTTATGGGAGCAGGTGGTGTAAGAGGTATGCTTGTTACTCTTGGTGCTGTAAGTGGAGGTAATGTTGATCTTACAATGGTTGGATCATTTACTTTAGGAGTTATAATTGTTTTTGCAGCATTTGGAATGCTTATGCTTTATATAAACCAAAATTTTTTAGGTAATCTTACAAATGTAAGACGAACATTTACTACAGTAGGAATTATTTCTCTTATTGTAGGAACAAATATTTTATTAGGATAGGAGAGTAGATATGTGTACAGATTGTGGATGTAGTATAAGAGGTATGGAAGAACACGTTGGAGAACATAGTCATGATGGAGGAAAAACATTTCACTCTCATGAAAATAATACAGAAGATAACAGTAATTCTCATAGTCATCAACAAGCACATGAGAATTTACATCATAATCCCCAATTAAATGATAGTAAAACTATTTCTGTTATTCAAAAGATATTGGATAAAAATGATCAAGAAGCAAACCATAATAGAAAGCACTTGGAAGAGAATAAAATTTTAGGTGTTAATCTTATGTCTAGTCCAGGTTCTGGAAAAACTACACTTTTAGAATATCTTAGTGATGTGGCAACGTTTAAATTTGGAGTTATTGAAGGTGATTTAGAAACAGAAAGAGATGCAAACCGTTTACGAGCTAAGGGAATACATGCTGAACAAATTCAAACAGGAACAGCCTGTCATTTAGATGCTTTTATGGTACATAAAGGTTTACACCATATGCCACTTGAAGATATTGATATTTGTTTTGTAGAAAATGTTGGAAACCTTGTTTGTCCTGCATCGTATGATGTTGGAACACACTTAAATATTGTTCTTGTTTCTGTACCTGAGGGTGAAGACAAAATTGCTAAATATCCTGTGATGTTCAGACAAGCTGATTTAGTTCTTATTACTAAAACAGATTTATTACCACATTTCAAATATGATATTGAAGCAGAAAAAGCAGAAGCTAGAAAACTAAAACCAAGTGTGGATATTCTAGAAGTAAATGTAAATGATCTAGATTCAGTTAAAGCAGTTGCTAACTGGATAGAGTTTAAACGTAAAATGAGAGCTTAATATGTGTTTATCAATTCCAAGTAAAGTTGTTAAGATTTCAGATGATCAAACTATGTGTACAGTTGATACAATGGGTGTACAAAGAAATGCTAATCTAATGATGATGGAAGATGGTGAAGTATGTTTAGGTGATTATGTACTTTTACATATTGGCTTTGTTATGAATAAAATTGATGAAAAAGAAGCTCTCTCTTCTATTAATACCTACAAAGAAATACTTGAACATATGAATAATGAAGAAAGACAAAGAGCAATATTAGAAGATGATGAATGCCAATCCCGTGGACAAAAATATGCAGAGGAGATTACGCTCTAATGGAAGAACTTGAACTTAAAAATCTCTATGATAATTTTCGTGATAGTGAGACAATCAAAGCATATGCTAAAATTATTGCCCAAGATGCAAAAAAATTAGAAAAACCTATTAATATAATGGAAGTATGTGGGGGTCATACTCATACTATAATGAAGTATGGTCTTCCTCAACTTCTTCCTAAAAATATAAATTTTATTCATGGACCAGGTTGTCCTGTATGTATTATGCCAAAAGAAAGAATAGATCATGCCTATGTTTTATCAATGCAAGAGAATGTTATTTTAGTTACTCTAGGTGATATGATAAAAATACCAGGATCAAATGGAAGTTTACAAGATGCAAGAGCAAAAGGTGCAGATGTTCGTTTTGTATATTCTCCTATGGAATGTATTAAAATTGCGGAAGAAAACCCTGAGAAAACAGTAATCTTTTTTGCCATAGGTTTTGAGACAACTACACCTATGACAGCAGTACTTGTACAAGAAGTTATAAACCGAAAACTAAAAAATATCTTATTTCATATAAATCATGTAACCGTTCCTGAAGTAATGGTTGAACTAATAGATAGTCGTGATGTGCATGTAGATTCTTATAATAATCAAATTGATGCTTTTTTAGGGCCAAGTCATGTAAGCGTAATAGCAGGTTCTAAGATTTATGATAAATTTCCAAAAGATTATGCTCGTCCTGTTGTTGTAACTGGATTTGAACCCGTAGATGCAATGCAGGGTATTAGTATGATAATTAAGCAATTTATAGAAAAAAGATGTGAACTGGAGATACAGTATAAAAGAGTGGTAAGTACAGAAGGGAATCTTAAAGCTCAAAATTTGATTAATACTTACTTTGAAAAAATGAGTCTTTTCAGATGGAGAGGGATTGGGAATGTACCTAATAGTGGTTTAAAATTGAGGGATATTTATGCACAATATGATGCAGAAAAAGTATATAAAGATGTACTTCCTATCTCTGAGATAGAAGACCACAAACTTTGTATTTGTGGAGATATATTAAGGGGAATGGCTAAACCTCAAGAATGTACTATTTTTGGTACAGCTTGTAAACCTACAAAGCCTGTTGGTTCATGTATGGTAAGTAGTGAAGGTGCTTGTGCTGCATATTATAAATATGGAAATTTAACTTTTAGTACTAGTGCTTAAAAAAGGAACGAGATGACAAAAACAATTACACTTGCCCACGGTAATGGTGGAGAAGAAAATAATGAGCTAATAAAAAAAGTATTTTATAAACATTTTGAAAATGATATTTTAGCTAAAAGTGAAGATGCCGCTATTATTGAAGAGGGAAAACTTGCTTTTACCACTGATTCTTTTACTGTAAGTCCTTTATTTTTCCCTGGTGGGGATATTGGAAAACTAGCAGTTTGTGGAACTTGTAATGATCTTGCTATGATGGGTGCTAAACCTAAGTATCTGACATGTTCTGTTATTATTGAAGAAGGTTTCTCTACACGTGAATTAGAAAAAATAGTTAAATCCATGAAAAAAGAACTTGATATTAATGGTGCTATTGTTGTAAGTGGTGATACAAAAGTAGTTCCAAAAGGAAGTGTTGATAAGTTATTTATTAATACCACTGGTATTGGTGAAATTCAACATAAAGAAATCTCCGCTTCTGCTTTAAAAGAAGATATGAGTATTTTAGTAAGTCGAGATATTGGTACACATGGAGCTACAATTTTTGCAGCACGTGAAGGTATAGAACTTACGAGCACTTTGCAAACTGATTGTGCATCACTTTATCCTGAAATAAAAAAACTTATAGATTCAGGAATTAATATAGTTGCAATGAGAGATGCAACTCGTGGTGGAGTTAGTGCTGTTTTAAATGAATGGGCAAAAAGTTCAGATGTTTGTATCGAAGTTAAAGAAGAAAATATCCCTGTTCAAGAAGAGGTTCGAGGTATTTGTGAAATGTTAGGTTTTGAAGCACTTAACCTTGCAAATGAGGGTACTTTTCTTTTAGCAGTATCAAAAGAGGATGAGTCTAAAGCCTTAAAAGTACTACAAGAAACACATAATACGTCAACACTAATAGCTAGTGTAAGTACTCAATATAAGGGAAGGGTATTATTAAACTCTTCATGGGGAACAAAACGTTTTTTAGATTTACCTACGGGTGAATTATTACCTCGTATTTGCTAAGTGTAGTGCATGAGAATTCTTCTTTTAGTTACATCTTTTAATTCACAAACACAAGCTGTATATACAAAACTAAAAGATTTAAAACATGAAGTTTCTGTATGCTTTTATACGGATGAAGAACAAACTCTCAATGAAATTGAATATTTTGAACCAGAATTAATACTTTGCCCATTTTTAGAAAACTATCTTGGTGCTAAAATTTATGATAAATATCCTGTTTTTATTTTTCATCCTGGTCCACGAGGAGATAGAGGTCCTCATTCTTTAGAACATGCTTTGAAAAGTCATACTAAGAAATGGGGTTTAGTAATTCTTCGTGCAAATAAACTATATGATGGTGGGAATATTTATGCACAAGAAGATTTTAATGTTCGAGATACGTATAAATCTTCTATTTATAGGCAAGAGATTGTATCTGCTTCTCTTAATGCTTTGGATACTTTTTTTGAAAATATAAAAAGTGATAACTTTGTAGAACAAATACCTAATCCTATTCATAAAAAATTAAGTCATGAAGACGAAACTATAAACTGGTCAACAGATGTAACACAGGAAATAATAGAGAAAATACATCTTTGTGATTCTGTTCCTGGAATACTTGATGAAATTCTAGGTTTACCATGTTATCTTTATGGAGCACATAAAGAAAGTAAGCTTAAAGGTAAGCCTAAGGAAATTCTAGCAAAAAGGGATGGAGCTATTTGTTTAGGAACAGTTGATGGAGCTTTATGGATTACTCATTTAAAACAGCTTGATGGATTTAAACTACCCTCTACTTATGTACTTAAGGAAAGACTTCAAGGTATAAAAGAAGAACGTTTACCACTTATTTTTGACAAAAGTTATGATACATTTTATGAATTGAGTGTGGAAAAAAAACAGAATGTTGCTTATGTATATTTTGATTTTCATAACGGTGCTATGAACACTGCACAGTGTATTCGTCTTAAGTATGCAATTGAGTATCTTAAAACAGAATGTGAGGTATTAGTACTTATGGGTGGAGAAGATTTTTTCTCAAATGGAATACATTTAAATATTCTAGAAGATAGCCAAAAACAAGGTGAAGATGGTTGGGCTAATATTAATGCAATGAATGATGTAATTAACGCAATTATTTATGCCGATGAAGTTGTTACAATTGCTTCTTTTTCAACTAATGCAGGAGCAGGAGGTGTTTTTATGGGATTAGCATGTGATTATGTTGTTGCAAAAGAAGGTGTAGTTCTTAATCCTCATTATAAAACATTAGGATTAAGTGGAAGTGAATATCATACATATACTTTGCCTAAAAGAGTTGGCGATAATATAGCAAAAAAATTACTAGAAGAGTGTTTACCTATATCAGTTTCAAAAGCTAAAAAGTTAGGAATAATTGATGAGGTATTTTCTCATACACAATATTTAGAATCACTCCATTGTTTTGCTTTATCGAAATATGATGATGAGTTTCTATGGGATAAAGAAGAATTTTTAGAAGAAAACAAGGCAAAAATTGAAGATTTAAAAGAAAAAGAACTCAAAGTGATGTATTCCGAGTTTTGGGATAATGAAAGTAAGTTTCATAAATTACGTCATGAGTTTGTTTATAAAATATCTCTAAATCATACCCCTTTGAGGTTAAAGTTAAAATGCTAAAGGATGACAAAAATGCATGAATACAGTGTTGTACAAGCATTATTAAACCAATGTGAAGAAGTAGCTAAGCAAAATGATGCGACTAAAGTTGTTAAGGTAATTGTCAAAATTGGTGTTATGGCTGGTATTGAAATACATCTTCTAAAAGTTGCTTTTGATACATTTAAAGAAGGAACATTATGTGCTGAATCTGAGTTAATAATTAACCCTCAAAAACTTAAACTTGAGTGTAAAGAATGTGGTAATGTTTTTGAAGTAGATGAAGTTAGATACTTTTGTATAAAGTGTGAAAGTCTTAGAGTTAAAATACTTGATGGGGAAGATATGTACCTCATGAGTTTAGAAATGAAATAAAGGAATTAGCATGCAAGAATATTGGGAATTATATATGAAAAGTTTAGAGGGGAATCCTGCTTTAGTACAGTTTAATGCTGGGATATCTATGGAAATGGAAGATCTAGAATATACTCATCAAACAGTAGGTTTTGTTAAAGCGAAACTAAAAGAGCCAAATGAAAAAGGCTTCCTATCTCAAAATGAAGAGCCAGAAATACTTTTTATGGAAGATAAACTTGAATCATCTATGCTTAAATTCCGTATAGGAAAGTATGTAGGACGTATTGTTTCAGATGGTTATGTTACCTTTTTATATTATTTACAGTTCACTTATAATTGGCCAGACTTTATAGAATATGCATTGAATGAGCATACTTCATATGAGATAAATAATGGACATACACATGATCCAGAGTGGAATTACTATAAGAACTTATTGTATCCAACATCAAAAGAATGGCAAATTATACAAAATCATAAAGTATGTGATAATTTAAAAGAGCAAGGTGATAATTTACAGGTTAAACGCGCTATTGAGCATAAAGTTTATTTTAAAAATGAAGAAATCCAAGATTCTTTAACTCAAGCATTAGAAAAAGAAGGTTTTAAAATTAAAAAAGAGATTAAAAATGAAGATGGAATAAAAGGTTTAGAATTTTATCGTTTAGATAAACCTTTTTATCATGATATAGATGAAATAACATTTAACTTAATAGAAATAACAGAATTCCATGAGGCACAATATGATGGTTGGGAAACAAGTGTTGTTAAATCAGTAATAAAGCAAAATATTTAGGCGTAGATACTTTTAGATCATAACTCCAGAAGGATCTTTCGCTTTATCAATAATTTGTAAGAGTTCTGTTGTAGAGGGTTTCTTTGTTGCTTTAATACCATTTTTTTGAAGATATTGTAATATAACAGAAATATATCCTTGAAATGCATCTAAAAGCTCTTGACTTAATCCAAACTCAAAGGTAACAGATGCTGGAATTATTCCAATTACTATTGCTTCAGGAAGTTCCTTACCTTGAAGTTCCATCATATCCATACACTGCAAAATACCAATTTCATGAGCACCTCCATTATTAAGACCATATCCAGAAATCTCTTTTGCTGGAATAGCATAAATAGAAGCAGGGGTATCATTAAGCTGCAAACAATCTAAAATTATAATGTGTTCATTATCTTCAAGGACATTGTATAAATGGATTCCTTCAACACCACCATTAATAATTTCAACTTCTTCTGAAAAAGTATAGTTTTCATGCAAATATGTTGCTGCATATACACCTAAACCATCATCTTTTTGTAATATATTACCTATTCCTACTATAACCATAAATATCCATTTTAATTGTATGTAATTCACGTGTAGAGTGATACTCTAAAAGAAGATTATACAATATTAGGAATTAATTATTATTAGTTACATTAGATATATAATCTCAATTAACATAAAAATAGTGATCTGCTTACCCTAAACAGGATATAATATTCTGTAAAGTCTCTTTCTTAACCTCATACTTTTGAAACTTGTTATTTTAACTAAATTTTGTCCGATTCTCTTTTCATCATACTTTTATCAAAATATATAAAGTGCTCTTTTCTATTCTTTTTCGCTTCATACATCGCTATATCAGCTGATTTGATTAGTTCCTCTTTATTATTTGCTGTATCAGGATATGAAGATATACCTATACTTACAGAGAGTTTCATTTTATGAGTACTATAATTTATCGGTTCAATTGTAGTATCTAATAGCTTTTTAATGATTACGTCTATTTGGGATTGTTCTATAATATTTTGAATAACTATTAAAAACTCATCTCCTCCAATTCTAAATAATTCATCTTCTTCTCGAAGAATACTCTTAAATCTTTTTGCTGCAGTTTGAAGCATAAGATCTCCTGCTTCATGACCAAATGTATCGTTGATAATTTTAAATTTATTTAAATCCATAAATAATACATATGTTTGTGTATTTGTGTCATTTGCATTTTGTAAAGAGGTATCTAAATATTCATATAGTTTTTCTCTATTTAGTAAAGAGGTCAGAGTATCATGTGTTGCAATATGGGATAGGTGCTCTTCTCTTTCTAAGATTTTTTCATGCATTTTATAAAAATTTGCTATTAAATATCCCATTTCATCTTGTGTTGTGACCTCATTAATATCTATTTTTTCTCCACTCTCAACTTTTTTAGTACTATTTAGAAGAAGTTTTAATGGTTCAAAAAATGATTTTGAGACGATAACCCATGCTAATAAACTAAACAATATAATAAAAGTAAGTTCTACATACATAAGGGTCATAATAGTTACTCTATTTGATTTGTAGTTCCCTTTCCGTGTTTGTAATAAAAAATTTTCTCTATAGATAAATTTTGCTGTTATAGCTTTCACTTGATCCATATAGTTTTTACCTATACCTCTTTTTACATAGTTTATAGCTTCATTAAATTGATTGTTTTTTCCTAAATCAATTGTTTTTTGCATATCAGAAAATTTTTCTGTGATAAGTTTTTTTAAATTTTCTAAATTTTCTTTTTGTTCCTCATCTTGAACCTGTTTTGTTAAAAATTCAAGCACTATAAAAAGATCCCTTTTACCTATATGATAGGGTTCAAGATATTCTAAATTTTGAGTAAGTAAATATCCTCTTTGACCTGTTTCTGCATCATTAATGTGACTTATTAGTTTATTAGTAGCGATAATAATCTCATGTGTATTATTTACTGCAAGAAGTTTATTTGAACTATATTTCTCCAATAAATAGATAAATGATATATTAATAAACACAGATGTCAATAAAACAAATATCATAAAACTAAATTTAAATCTAATGCTCATAACTTATCCTTTTGATACCTTTAGTCTATCTTAGCTTTGTAAAATTTGTATTAACGTACAAAATTATATAATATTGATCTTGTTTTAGTCTAAAATTACTTGATTATTTTAATAGTTCGTCTGACATAAGTGAAACATTGAAAGCAAAACTAGGGATTATATAGTCTGACAAAACAATTTATAGTATAATAATATCTTTAAATTTTCAAGATGCTTTACAATTTACAAGATTTTTTAAAAAAATGTTGAAATAACACCTAAAAGGTATCGATTAAATATTATATAAGTAACATCTTTCATGACCTTGTAAAATAAACTATTCTTCCTTCTGTATATTTAATATACAAAAAACATCTTAAATTATTTTCAAAGCAACACTTAAACAACACTTCTTCTTTATACTTTCAAACATAGGTCACAAAGACTTAATTTTGAAAGGAAAATTAAAATGAAAAGATTTACGAAAGCATTAGCCGCTTCTGCGTTACTTAGTCTGACAATATCTGTAGCAACTGCAGCTGAAACAATTAAAGTAGGTGTTTTACACTCACTGTCTGGAACAATGGCAATTTCTGAAACTACATTAAAAGATACAGTTTTAATGTTAATTGAAGAGCAAAATAAAAAAGGTGGAGTTTTAGGTAAAAAACTAGAACCAGTTGTTGTTGATCCTGCATCAAACTGGCCATTATTTGCTGAAAAAATGAGAGGATTATTAACTAAAGATAAAGTTGATGTAACATTTGGTTGTTGGACATCAGTATCTAGAAAATCTGTTTTACCAGTTGTTGAAGAGTTAAACGGTTTATTATTCTATCCTGTTCAATATGAAGGTGAAGAATCGAGTAAAAATGTATTCTATACAGGTGCTGCACCTAACCAACAAGCAATTCCTGCTGTTGATTACTTAATGAATGAAATGGGTGTTAAAAAATGGGTTCTTGCTGGAACTGATTATGTATATCCAAGAACTACAAATAAAATCTTAGAATCTTATTTAAAAGCTAAGGGAGTGCCTGCTTCTAATATTATGATTAACTATACACCATTTGGTCATTCTGATTGGCAATCAATTGTTTCAGATATTAAAAAGTTTGGTTCAACAGGTGCTAAAACAGCAGTTGTATCTACTATTAATGGTGATGCAAACGTTCCTTTCTATAAAGAATTAGGTAACCAAGGTATTTCATCTTCAGATATTCCTGTTGTTGCTTTCTCTGTTGGTGAAGAAGAATTATCAGGACTTGATACTAAACCATTAGTTGGACATTTAGCTGCGTGGAATTACTTCCAAAGTGCTGAATCAAAAGCAAATGATGAGTTTATTAAATCATGGAAAACATATATTAAAGATGATAAAAGAGTTACTAATGACCCAATGGAAGCTACATACATTGGATTTAAAATGTGGGTAAAAGCTGTTGAAAAAGCTGGTACTACAAATGTTGATAAAGTAAGTGATGCAATGATTGGTATTACTGTTCCTAATTTAACAGGTGGAACTGCAAAAATGCTTAAAAATCATCACTTAACTAAACCTGTTTTAATTGGTGAAATTCAAGAAGATGGTCAATTTGAAACTGTATGGGAAACTGATGGAGAAATTGCAGGTGATGCATGGTCTGATTTCTTACCAGGATCTAAAGATTTAATCTCTGATTGGACAAAACCAATGAACTGTGGAAGCTATAACACTGTAACTAAAAAGTGTGTAGGTGCTAAATAAATTAAAATATGAGAGTTTTAACTCTCATATTTTAAAAGAAAGGTAAACATGAAAATTATAAAAATAATATTACTTAATTTATTAATACTAAGTATTGCATTAGGTGCAAGTTTAGAAGAAGATTCTACTGGACTACTTACAAAAAGTTTCAAGAAAAAGCAAACTACAATTGAAGAGCTTACTTTAAAATATAAAGATGATAAACGATTAGAAGACTTACTTCAAAAGATGTTAGTTGGTGAATTGTATTATGTAAAAGCTGATAAATCTTTAGTTTATCTAAAAGATAAAAAAGATGATGAGTATTTAACTACAAATCTTTTTACAAATAAAGATTTAAATGTAGCTTCAAAATATGATTTTAAAAAGATTAAAATAAATAATAAATTAAGAAGTGTTATAAAAAGTTCTTTAGCAAAAATAAATCTATTCTCATCAAATGTTGATACTAGATATAAATCAGCTAAAAATCTTCTGAATAATCTAGATGTAAAAAATAAAGTTTTGATAAATGAAGCTTTATTAAATGAAAAAGATAGTGGTGTTAAAGAAGTATTAGAAGAAGCTAGTACAGTTTTAATAGCAAAATATGCAACAGGAAATGATAAGCTTGAAGCAGTAAAAAAGCTAGGGGAATTTCTATCTCCCAAAGCTTTAGAAATTTTAAATGAGATTAAAGCAACATCTGAAGATAAAGATATTCAAGAAGCAACGATTAAATCAATTGCTTCAATTGAAACATCAAAATCATTTTATTCCATTTTAGAAAAAGCATTTTTTGGTTTAAGTATGGGTTCTGTTTTACTATTAGCTGCAATTGGATTAGCAGTTACATTTGGTGTTATGAAAGTGATTAATATGGCTCATGGTGAGCTTATTATGATTGGTGCATATACAACTTATACAATCCAACAAATTATGCCAGGTCTTATTGAGTACTCAATAATTATAGCAGTTCCTGCTGCTTTTATAGTAAGTGGATTAGTTGGTATTCTAATTGAAAGATTAGTAATAAGACACTTATATGGAAGACCATTAGAAACATTACTTGCTACTTTTGGTATTTCTTTAGTCTTACAACAAGTTGTAAGAAGTATTTATTCTCCTTTAAATCAAGAGGTTAAAACACCTGAGTGGATGAGTGGAGCATTAGAGATAAATAGTGTTTTATCTCTTACATACAATAGGTTATACATAATTATTTTTGCAATTATTGTATTTTTACTTGTTTTGTTTATTTTAAATAAAACATCTTTAGGATTAAAGGTGCGTGCTGTTTCACAAAATAGAGAAATAGCTCGTGCTATGGGTATTAAAGCTTCATGGATTGATGCAATTACTTTTGGTATTGGTTCAGGAATTGCAGGTGTTGCAGGTGTTGCTTTATCACAACTTACAAATGTTGGACCAAACTTAGGTCAAGCCTATATTGTTGATTCATTTATGGTTGTTGTATTTGGTGGTGTTGGTAACTTATGGGGTACTTTAATTGCAGCGTTTACATTAGGTGAAATTAATAAATTTATAGAACCAATTTCAGGAGCAGTTCTTGCTAAGGTTATTATCTTAGTATTTATTATTTTATTTATTCAAAAAAGACCTAGAGGACTGTTCCCTAAAAAGGGTCGGGATGCAGAGGATTAGAAGATGAATAGAAAATCAATTATATTAAAAATTTTAGAAAATGATAAGGGTGGTAAGATTGTATTATCAACTCTTTTCTTTGTTGTTCTTTTAGTATCAATATTAAATTTACTTGTACCAGAAAGTTCAGCTTTCCATATATCAACATTTACAGTTACACTTCTTGGAAAGTATTTGGCATTTGCACTTTTAGCACTTGCTCTTGATTTAGTTTGGGGATACTTAGGAGTTTTAAGTCTTGGTCATGGTGCATTCTTTGCCCTTGGTGGATATGCTATGGGTATGTATTTAATGCGTCAAATTGGTGATAGAGGTGTTTATGGAAATGCGGAGTTACCAGACTTTATGGTATTTATGAACTTAAAAGAGTTGCCATGGTTTTGGTATGGATTTGATAATCCAATTTTTGCTTTTTTAATGGTGATGTTAATTCCTGCAATACTTGCTTTTGTATTTGGTTGGTTAGCTTTTAAATCAAGAGTAACAGGTGTTTATTTATCTATTATTACACAAGCTTTAACATATGCATTAATGTTAGCATTTTTTAGAAATGATATGGGCTTTGGTGGAAACAACGGACTTACAGATTTTAAAGACATTTTAGGCTTTGATTTACAAAGTGATGGAACAAGAATAGCTTTATTAATCATTTCATATTTTGCCCTATTAGGTGGATATTTATTGTGTAGATTTATTATGAACTCAAGATTAGGACGAGTTGTAATATCTATTAGAGATTCAGAAAGTCGTGTTAGATTTATAGGTTATCAAGTTGAGCAATTTAAACTATTTATTTTTATAGTATCTGCTGTCTTAGCAGCAATTGCAGGGGCTTTATATGTTCCTCAAGTTGGAATTATTAATCCTGGTGTTTTTTCACCTTTATTTTCTATTGAGTTGGTTATTTGGGTAGCTGTTGGAGGAAGAGGTACTTTATTTGGAGCTATTATTGGAGCAATTATAGTTAACTTTGCAAGTTCATATTTTACATCAGCACTTCCAGAAGTTTGGTTATATGCTTTAGGTGGATTATTTGTACTTGTAACACTTTACTTACCAAAAGGTGTTGTTGGGTTAATCACTAATATAAAAGAGAAAATGAACACTAAGAAAGAGGTAGCAGTATGATTATATTAGATCATGAAAATTCACATAATATTGGTGAGTTAAAAAAAGGTAAAAGAATACTTCTTGTTGATGGTGTAACTGTTAGTTTTGATGGTTTTAAAGCTTTAAATAATTTAAGTTTTTCTATTAATTATGGAGAACTAAGATGTATTATTGGAGCAAATGGTGCTGGAAAATCAACTATGATGGATGTAGTTACAGGAAAAACAAGACCTGATGAAGGTAGTGTAGTTTTTGGTGAAGCTGTAAATTTACTAGAAATGGATGAACCTGCAATTGCACAAATTGGTATTGGAAGAAAATTTCAAAAACCAACTGTATTTCAAAATCATTCAGTTTTTGAGAACCTAGAACTTGCAATGCAAGATGATAAGAGATTTTTTAAAACACTTTTTTCAAAAATTAGTTCTGAGCAAAAAGATAAAATTGAACAAACAATGGATCTTATTGGTTTAAAAGAACTTTACAAACAAGATGCAGGAATATTATCACATGGACAAAAACAGTGGTTAGAGATTGGTATGCTAATTATGCAAAATCCAAAACTTTTATTAGTTGATGAGCCAGTTGCTGGTATGACACCTCAAGAAGTTGATAAAACAGGTGAAATTTTAACTAACCTTGCCAAAGAGCATGCCGTTGTCGTAGTTGAACATGATATGGAGTTTATTAGAAGTATCGCTTCTAAAGTTACTGTGTTGCATGAAGGATCTGTTTTAGCTGAAGGTGATATGGAAAGTATCCAAAATAATGCAAAGGTACGAAAAGTATATTTAGGTGAATAATAATGATACAAATAGATAAATTAAATCAATTTTATGGACAAAGTCACACTCTTTGGGATCTTACTTTAGAGATTAAAAAAGGAAGATGTACTTGTCTTATGGGAAGAAATGGTGTTGGTAAAACAACTCTCTCTAAAGCAATAATGGGATTACTTCCTATTCAAAGTGGAGAGCTTATTTATGATGGTAAAGATATTTCAAAATTATCTGCACATCATAGAGCAGGAATTGCTATAGGATATGTTCCACAAGGTAGAGAAATATTCTCTCAACTTACAGTTAAGGAAAATCTTGAAATTGGTGTTTTAACAAATAGAAATAAAATCAAAACTGTTCCTGATAAAATCTATGATTTATTTCCAGTTTTAAAAGATATGGCACATAGAAAAGGTGGAGATTTATCAGGTGGTCAACAACAACAATTAGCAATTGGACGTGCACTTTGTATTGATCCAAAGTTTTTAATTCTTGATGAACCAAGTGAAGGAATACAACCTAATATTGTTGCTCAAATTGGTGATGTTATTGACTATCTTACAAAAGAAGAACAAATGACAGTAATGCTAGTAGAGCAAAAACTACCATTTGCTAGAAAACATGGAGATGATTTCTATGTAATTGATAGAGGTGCTGTTGTTGCAAATGGTGAAATATCAGAACTTAGTGATGAAATCGTTAAACAACATTTATCTGTATAAATGAGTATATTAATAGTATAGGAATGGATTTGTAAGAATCGCAATGTTTTTGGATAATCAGTATTCCATGTTTATTTAGGAAAAATAGTTACAGATAATAAATCTATTGTATCTATATTATTTTTATTGGGAACTAGTATTTTACTTAGTTGAAGTTTAAAGAAAAACAGAGTTTTTAGGGAAAGTTTTTCCCTAAAAATAAAATATTTTATAAAACAGAAGATAAAAAATTTTGCAATTCAGTAGTTTTTGGATTAGCAAAAACTTCATCACTAGGTCCAGTTTCCCAAACTTTTCCATTATGCATAAATATTACTCTATCTCCAATATCTCTTGCAAAATTCATTTCATGTGTTACCAATATTAGGGTAATTCCTTCTTTTGCAAGTTCTTCTAAAACTTTTAAAACTTCACCAACTAATTCAGGGTCTAGAGCAGATGTGATTTCATCACAAAGTAATACTTTTGGTGACATTGCAAGTGATCTTGCAATTGCAACACGTTGTTTTTGTCCACCTGATAAACTACCAGGATATTGATCAAAAAATTCATCCATTCCAACTTTTTTTAGACATTTTAAAGCAATTTCTCTTGCTTCTTTATCTTTTTCACCCAGAACTAGTTTTGGAGATAACATAACATTTTCACCAGTTGTTTTATGCGGATATAAGTTAAAACCTTGAAAAATCATTCCACAAACTTTACTTATCTTTTGAAGTTGCAAATCATTTGTAGTAACCTCTAAGTTTCCTACAATAATATTACCTTCTTGGTGATTTTCTAAGCCATTTATACATCTAAGAAGTGTACTCTTTCCTGAACCTGAACGACCAATGATAGAGATAACTTCTCCTGCTTTAACTTTTAAGTCTACACCTTTTAATACATGTTTTTCTCCATAATATTTATGCAAACCTTCAATATTAACTAGTGACATTTAATTTCCTTTCTAAATATTTGCTATACCTTGTCAAAGGATAACAAATTATAAAATATAATAGTGCAACAAGTGCAAAAACTTTAAATGGTTCAAATGTTACATTATTTAACATCGTTCCAGCTTTTGTAAGTTCCACAAAACCAATAATAGAAGCTAAGGCAGTTCCCTTTACTACCTGAACTGAAAAACCAATAGTTGGTGCAGTGGCCACTCTAATAGATTGAGGTATTATCACATGAATCATTGTTTGATAATAGGTTAATCCCATAGTTTTACTAGCTTCCCATTGTCCTTTTGGCACAGAGTCTAAACAACCTCTCCAAATCTCACATAAAAAAGCACTTGTAAAAAGTGTTAAAGCTAAACTAGCAGCACTCCAAGCACCGATATCAATTCCAAGTAAAGATAAACCAAAAAATGCAATAAAAAGTTGCATTAATAAAGGTGTTCCTTGAAATATTTCCACATATACATTTATTAATATTGTAAGAACTTTATTATTTGTCATTCTTAACAAAATCAAAAATCCTGCAACAATTCCACCTCCAATAAAAGCAATTAAAGATAATAAAATTGTCCATCTTGCAGCTAATAGAAGATTTTGGAATATTTCTAATGTTGTAAATTGTTCCATTTCTAACTCTCTTTCATTACATTCATTTTAAATACTTTTTTACTTATATATGTCAAAATATATCTAAGAGATATAGCAAGTAATAAATAAACAAATGTAATTATAAAATATGACTCAAAACTTAAAAAAGTTCTTGACTGTATAAAGTTTGCAGTAAAAGTTAATTCTTCAACTGAAATTTGTGAAAGTACAGAAGAACCTAACATCACTATAATACATTGACTTATAAGCGCTGGCGAGATTTTATGAAATGCTTGAGGTAATATGATATGCATAAATATTTGATACCATTTTAAACCAAGTGTTTTCCCCGCTTCCCATTGTCCTTTAGCTGTAGACTCGACACCTGCTCTTATAATTTCAGTAGAATATGCTGCAAGGTTAATTATCATTGCAATCATACCTGCTTCTAAGGCTGTTAATTTTATACCAATTGCAGGCAAACCAAAAAAGATAAAAAAAAGTTGAACTATAAAAGGAGTATTTCTTATAACTTCAACAAAACCTCCAACAAGATTTTGTAAAACTTTATTTTTCCCTACTCTTAAAGCAGCTCCAATAATTCCTGCAGCTATTCCTAAAATAGTAGTAGCTACAGTAATTTGGATTGTCAATAATATACCTTTTAGTATCTCTTTATAATAAGGAAGAACACTAACAAAATTTAATTCGTAATCCATTTTATATTACTTCTATAAATCTTTTGGAAGATCGATTTTCAACCATTTTTTTGAAGTTTCATTTAATTTCCCATTTGCTTTTAATTCACTAATTAAATCATTTAAAAATATTTCTACCTCTGGTTGCTTTTTCTTAATTCCAATATAACAAGGAGAATTTTTAATTGTAAATTTTGTTTCTGGAGTTGAATCTGGAAATTTATTTGCAATATCGCTAATAATTACATTTCCAGTTGCAATAAGTTTTGTTTGACCAGATATAAATGCAGAAATAGTTGTACTATTATCTTCAAATCTTTTAATTGTTACATCAGAACCAGCAATTTTACTTAATTCTAAATCTTCAACTGAACCTCTTGTAACTCCTACAGTTTTACCAGATAAATCTTTTATAGATGAAACTGCTATATCTTTACTTCCAAATACTCCTAAGAAAAAAGGTGCATATGCATTAGTAAAATCAATAACTTTTGCTCTCTGTTCATTTTTGCCTAAACTTGAGATAATTAAATCAGCTTTTCCAGTTTGTAAATAAGGAATTCTATTTGCACTCGTAACTGGAACTAATTTTAGTTTAACACCTAACTTCTCAGCAATATATTTACCCATATCAACATCATAACCTTGAACACTCATATCTTTTGACGCAGAACCAAATGGTGGAAAATCTTGAGGAACAGCAATTTTAACAACTCCAGACGCTTTAATATCATCTAGTTGATTTGCAAATAGACTCATACCTGCTATGGCACCTAACGCTAACACTCTTAATAGTACATTTTTAAACATTTTTTTACCTTTTCTCTTTTAATTGTTGACACTTTTATAGTAGTAAGTCAAATTATTTACTATTTATTGTCAATCTTCTCGTACATTTTAAAGGAACTTAAATATTTTGTCAACATATATAATGTATAATAAGTAGACAATTTAATGCATTAGGTACTAATATATGGTTTAAATAGATCTTTTAATAAAAATATAAAATTTTATAATGGTTATTTATTATACAAAAATTGTATATTATTATTGTAGACAATCTGATATACTTATTAAAAGATTATAAAAGGATATTAATGAAAGGTATTATTGAAGAACTTTCAATAGAAGAGACCATCATCAATTATATATTTGATGAGATATTTGATAAAAAATTTCATCCAGGGATGAAGCTTTCAGAGAGTGTTTTTGCACAAACTTTTGATGCGAGTAGGGATGCTGTAAGAAAAGCATTCTCTCAATTACAAAGTATGGGAATAGTAACTTATAAAAAGAATCAAGGTTTTTTCCTAAGATGGTTAACTAAAGAAGATACGGAAGATGTATATGCAGCTAGAAATATAATAGAAGCTGGGATTATTACACTGGTTACGCAAAAACATGCTATTGGTTTAATTGATTTATCATATTTAAAAAATGAAGTAGAAACAGAAAAGTATTTAAAAATCTCCCTTAGAAAGGGAGAATATGTAAAAACATCATGTGATTTCCATTTAAACTTAGCCTTTCTTAGTGGAAATGATTTTTTAATAAATGCTTTAAAACCACTAATACCCCTAAGTATCTTAGCAGGTTTGGTATATGAAGATAGTAGTTCTCATTTTTGCTCTTATGATGAACATAATAATTTAATAAAAGCAATAAAATCAAATGATATTGATTATGCAAAAAGTATTATGAATCATCATTTACATCATTGTGTAGAAGCTCTTGACTTTAATAAAACTATTAAAAAAAAATCACTTATTAGTTTAAGAATAGAAGAATGATATATAAAGAGTCTTATCCAAGAGATATGATAGGTTATGGAAATAATCCAATACAAGCGAAATGGCCAAATAAAGCAAAAATAGCAGTACAATTTGTACTAAATTATGAAGAGGGTTCAGAAAACTGCATACTTCATGGGGACGAAGCTTCAGAAGTTTTTTTATCAGAGATGAATAATCCAAAAGCATTTATAGGACAAAGACATAAATCCATAGAGTCACTTTATGAATATGGTTCTAGAGTTGGAGTATGGCGAATTTTAGAGCTGTTTAAAGAGTATCAAATTCCTGTAACAATTTTTGCAGTTGCAATGGCCGTTGCACGAAACCCTAAACTTGCAGAATATCTTGCAAAATATGATTATGACATCTGTTCTCATGGCTATAGATGGATTAATTATCAAAATATTAGTAAAGATATTGAAAGAGATCATCTATACAAAAGTATAGAAGTATTAGAAAAAATGATTGGTAAACGTCCTCTAGGTTGGTATACAGGTCGAGATAGTGAGAATACTAGGCAACTAGTAGTTGAAGAGGGTGGATTTTTATATGATAGCGATGCGTATAATGATGATTTACCTTATTTTGCAACAGATGTACCAAAAGATATTCAGCACTTGGTAATCCCCTATACCATGGATAATAATGACATGCGATTTGGTCCTAGTGGATTTAATCATAGTGATCAATTTTTTAATTATCTAAAAGATAGTTTTGATGCTCTTTATTTAGAAGGAAATAAAACACCAAAAATGATGTCTGTGGGTATGCATTGTAGGATTTTAGGAAAGCCAGGACGTATTATGGCTATGAGAAGATTTTTAGAGTATGTAAGAAGTTTTGATGATGTTTGGTTTTGTTCAAGATTAGATGTGGCAAATCATTGGATAAACAACTTTGGAAAAAATAAAAGGTAATTTATGATAAATGTTACAAGTTTAGATTTAGGAACAAAAATTTTATATAAAAGTGATGAGTTTTTTGCAAATGCAGAGAGAATGTTAGAAGAAACAGAAGCTGTATTTAAAGATGAATATGATGACAATGGTCACTGGATGGACGGATGGGAAACTAGAAGAAGAAGAGATAGCCAAAATGATTTTTGTATTATAAAACTTGGGTCTATTTCTAAAATAAACTCTTTTGTAGTAGATACGGCACATTTTAAAGGAAATTATCCTTTGGCTGTTTCTATTAAAGCTTGTTTCAAAAAAGATATTAGTGATGAAGATATGGTAAAAAATCATGAGAGTTTTGAGTGGAAAGAGCTACTAATACAAAGTGATTTAAAAGGAGATACTAAACATGATTTTGAATCTTCTTGTCAAGATGAAATTACACACATAAGAGTAGATATTTTCCCTGATGGTGGAATTGCAAGATTTAAAGCTCTAGGAACAATATGTTTTGATGAAAAACTTTATGAAGAAGAGAATATCAATGTAATCTCTATGTTAAATGGTGCAAGAGCAGTTAGTACAAACAATGAATTTTTTGGCTCTTTAAAAAATATATTAAAAGAAAAAGATGCAGTAAATATGGGTGATGGTTGGGAGACTAGAAGAAGAAGAGAACCTGGATTTGACTGGGGAATTATTGAGTTAGCAAAGCCTGCTATTATAGATAATATTATGTTGGATACAAACTTTTTTAAAGGTAATTTTCCTGATTCTTTCTCTATTTGTGCCGCTTTTGTAAAAGAATCAACAGATAACTCTTTAGTACCTCAGAGTATTTTTTGGGAAGAACTAATTTCTACACAAAAACTTCAAATGGATAATAAACATTATTTTGATAAAAGTTTTTTACTACAAAATAGACCAATTACTCATATAAGAGTTAATATCTTCCCTGATGGTGGAATTTCAAGACTAAAACTTTTTGGTAAATTTATAAAAGATATTGAGTTAAAAGATTTAATATGAGTATTGATTTAAAACCAGAATTACTTAATAGGAACAATTTTAAAGAGTATGGAGAGGTTATTTCTACTGAATATAGTGAATCTAAAATCATCAATAATGGTTTTGCAAAAAAGCACTATGAACTTTGTATTATGGATGCAAATGAAAATGGTGGAAAATCAACTCTTCACATATA
Organism: Poseidonibacter lekithochrous; assembly: GCF_018861145.1. Taxonomy (GTDB): domain Bacteria; phylum Campylobacterota; class Campylobacteria; order Campylobacterales; family Arcobacteraceae; genus Poseidonibacter; species Poseidonibacter lekithochrous_A. The sequence goes on along the minus strand of NZ_JAHKQT010000009.1, from coordinate 57,054 downwards.
TGAAGCAAAAAAAAGAGAGTTTCCTCTACAAATAACAATGCTAGAAAAACATCCATATTTTTCTCAAACTTTTATGCCAAGAAGTACAAAACCTTTTTTGGCTGTTGTTTGTTTAGGTGACGATACTCCCGATTTATCTACTTTAAAAGCTTTTGTAACAAATGGCAATCAAGGAGTTTTTTATAGAAGAGGAGTTTGGCATTTTCCTTTAATTAGCCTAGAAGATGATGAACAATTTATTGTAATAGATAGAAGTGATTGTGGAATAAAAGAGAATACAATTGAAGAGTGTATTGAGCTTGAACTAAAAGAAAAAATTTATTTAAAGAAGGAATATTAATGTATATAAATATTGGCACACTAAAAGTTGATAAACAGTTAGAAGAGTTAATAAACAAAGAGATTCTTCCCAGTACTAATATAAAAAGTGATATATTTTGGAAAAAATTTGAAAATATAATTAATGAATTAAGCCCTATAAATAAAGCTTTATTAGAAAAAAGAGATGATTTACAAACAAAGATTGATAATTGGCATAAAAATAATACTTATGATGCAAAAAATCTAAGACCATATAAAGACTTTTTAAAAGAGATTGGATACTTAGTTGAAGAGAAAGAAGAGTTTCAAATCAGCACAGAAAATGTGGACGAAGAGATTGCTTTACAAGCAGGTCCTCAATTAGTTGTGCCTCTTAAAAATGCAAGATTTGCACTTAATGCAGCAAATGCACGATGGGGAAGTTTGTATGATGCTTTATATGGAACAGATGCCATATCAAAAGAGGGTGAATACGCTCCTACAAAAGAGTACAATAAAAAAAGAGGTTCACAAGTAGTTGAGTTTGCAAAAGAGCATTTAGATTGTGTAGCACCATTAAAAGATGCTTCTCACAAAAATGTTACATCATATTTTATAGAAGATAATCAACTTAAAATAATATTAAAAAAAGGCTTCTTGACAACACTAGATGATAGCAGCCAATTTGTAGGATTTAGAGGAGATAAGAAAAGTCCAAGTGCCATACTGCTTAAAAACAATAACTTACATGTTGAGATTCAAATTGATAAAGAGAGTTTTATTGGAAAACTAGATTCAGCAGGAGTAAAAGATATTCTTGTTGAAGCTGCTATTACAACAATTATGGATTGTGAAGACTCAATTGCAGCAGTAGATGCTCAAGATAAAGTAGAAGTTTATAGAAACTGGTTTGGACTTATGAAAGGAACTTTGGAAGAGAATTTTGAAAAAGGCAATAAAACAGTTTTAAGAACTTTACAAAATGATAGAGTTTATAAAACAGCTGATAACAAAGAATTAACACTGCATGGAAGAAGTCTACTTTTTATTAGAAATGTAGGTCATCTTATGACAAATCCAAGTATCTTAAATAAGGATGGAAATGAAGTTTTTGAAGGAATCATGGATAGCATGATTACGGTCTTAGCTGCACTTCCAGATATCAATAATACAAATGAAAAATCAAACTCTAGAACAAAAAGTATTTATATAGTAAAACCAAAAATGCACGGACCCCATGAAGTTGCATTTGCAATAAATACTTTTGAGATGGTTGAAGAGGCTTTAGACTTACCAATAAATACAATCAAAATTGGAATTATGGATGAAGAGAGACGAACAACAATCAATTTAAAAGAGTGTATAAGAGCAGCAAAAGAGAGAGTAGTATTTATAAATACTGGATTCTTAGATAGAACAGGAGATGAGATTCATACCTCTATGCTTGCAGGTGCTTTTGTACCTAAAACACAAATGAAACAACAAGCTTGGATAAAAGCTTATGAAGAGTGGAATGTTGATATTGGATTAGAGTGCGGATTACAAGGAAAAGCACAAATAGGAAAAGGAATGTGGGCAATGCCAGATGAAATGGCAGCTATGTTAGAGCAAAAAATAGCCCATCCAAAATCAGGAGCAAATACCGCTTGGGTACCATCTCCAACAGGAGCAGTTTTACACTCTATTCATTATCATAAAGTAAATGTATCATCAATACAAAATGAACTTAAAAACAGAACAAGAGCAAATTTAGATGACTTATTAACTCTACCACTTTTAAAAGAGAGTTTAACAAAGGAACAAATCAAATTAGAACTAGACAATAATTGTCAAGGGCTTTTGGGATATGTAGTTAGATGGATTGATGCAGGTATTGGCTGTTCAAAAGTACCTGATATAAACAATATTGGACTTATGGAAGATAGAGCAACACTTAGAATCTCTTCTCAACATATAACAAACTGGTTGGAACATAAAATTTGTACAAAAGAAGAAGTAATGAATTCTTTAAAAAATATGGCAGTTGTTGTAGATAAGCAAAATGAAAACGATCCAACTTATAATAGTATAGCTCCATCTTTTGATGGCATTGCTTTTAAAGCAGCTTGTGACTTAGTATTTAAAGGTAAAATACAACCAGTTGGATATACTGAGCCATTACTTCATGAGTATAGAAAATTATATAAAAGAGGCTAAGAATGACATCATTTGGAGAAATTATTTTATGGTTAGGGGTGATTTTTCCTTTAGTTTTTAGTGCAGGTCCTGGTAATGTATTGTGTGCAGTCTGTGGAGCAAATAATGGATTTAAAAAATCAATACCTTTTATTTTAGGATTGAATTTTTCTTATACATTATATTCTTTACTTATTGGTTTTGGTTTGGGCAGTATTTTACTAAAATTTCCAACAATATTCTTTATAGTACAACTTTTAGGAGTTATTTATATCTTTTGGCTTGGCTATAAATTTTTAATTAGAAAAGAAGTTCACACTAATGAGTCTAATACCAAACTTACATTCTTAGATGGTGTAATATCTCAAGCTTTAAATATAAAAGGACTTACAATAGTTATAACTATGTATTCACAGTTTTTAAATGAAGATAGTTCTTTGAGTTATGAAGTTATAAGATTAAGTTTATTATTGTTGATTTTAAATCTATTTACACATACTACTTGGTCTTATGGTGGAGCTTGGATGGCACAAAAGTTTGCCTCCAATTATGCGGTACAAGTTCAAAGTAAAATATTTGGTTCAATGCTTATTTTGATATCTTTATGGTTATTATTTAAAGCTATTGAATAAAAAATAGACAGTTGGAAATAGTATATATATTTGTTTTTTGTTAATATAATATTACTAATAAATAAGGCGTTTAATGAGTTTAAAGTTTAGTTTTAAAGATGAAAATTTTAGTCTAGATAGATTAAATCTTCCATCAAGATATTACCTATTTAAAGAAAAAGAAAACTATATTAAACTTCTTAATATAGGTGAAGGTATTTTTCCAAAAGATAGAATAAAAACAAACTTTAAACTAGATAATTCAAATCTTATAATTACTACAGAATCTGCTACTAAAATATACCCATCCAACTCAAAATTTTATAGTATAAATTTAATAGATATTAATATACAAAACTCTTCAAATTTAGAGTTTTTAAATGATGAACTTATTTTATATAAAGATGCAAAGTTTATTCAAACTTTTAGACTTGTTTTTGATAAAAGTTCAACTTTTTTTTATACTGATATTTTAAGTAATGGGAGAAGTTTTGAAGATTTTGATTTTACAAGTATGAAAATAAAAAACACTTTCTTTGAAAATGATAAATGTGAATATATAGAAAAATTTGATATTGATGGATTGGAATTAAAAGATTATGTAAAAAGAAAAAAATCAAGTGAAAATCTTTTTGCAAAGGTTTATATTAAAACTTTAGATAATGAAACTTTTCTGAAAACTTTAGAAAAAGAAGAGGTTTTTACTTTTACATATTCAAAATCAAAGAAGCTAATAATAGGTGTTTTAAGTAGTGATAATATGGCTATTTTAAAAGAAAAAGTATCTAATATCTGGGATATTTATAGAAATACTTTACAAAAAAATAAATTTAATATGGGGAAACAATAAAAAGGAGTTAAAAATGAAAAAAATAGGATTATTATTAGGATTAGCAAGTGTAGCTTTTGCACATACAGGTGTTCATTCTACAGGTGGATTTATGAGTGGATTATTACACCCAATAGGTGGATTTGATCATATTTTAGCAATGGTTGGTGTTGGTGCTCTTGCCTATGTTGTAGGACAAAAAGGATTTGTCTCTATTTTATCATTTATATTTTGTATGGTGCTAGCAGCTGTAATAGGTTATAGTGGTGTAGCGATAATAGGTATAGAAGAAGGAATTTTACTTTCGATTGCTGTTATATTTTCATTACTTATGGTTGCAAATAAAATACCAACAATTTTTATTGCATCTATAGTTGGTGTATTTGGATTTTTTCATGGGTTTGCTCATGGAACTGAGTTTGCAACTGGAAGTTTTATAAGCTATATTTTTGGATTTACTTTATCTACGCTTGCACTTCATATTGTAGGTTTTGCTATTGCATATATTTCTAGTCAAAAAATTGTAAAAGCAAGAGTTTAGATACTATGTTATTAACAAATAGAGAACAAGAAAAGTTGATGATATATACAGCTGCAAAGTTAGCTCAAGAACGGAAAGATAGAGGCTGTAAGCTAAATTTCCCAGAAGCTACAGCTATTATCACATCATATATTTTAGAAGGTGCAAGAGATGGTAAAAGTGTTGCTCAACTTATGGTTGATGCAACAAAAGTTTTAAATCATGAAGATGTAATGGATGGAATATCTTCTATGATGGATATGGTTCAAGTGGAAGCAACTTTTGATGATGGAACAAAATTAGTAACTGTTCATAGTCCAATTCAAGGAAATGATGAATTAGTTCCTGGTGAATATTTTATTAAAAGTGGAGAAATTGAGTTAAATGAAGATAAAGAAATCACTAGCTTGGAAGTTGAAAATAAAGGTGATAGACCAGTTCAAATAGGTTCACATTATCACTTTTTTGAAGTAAATAATAATCTTGATTTTAATAGAAGTGAATCATATGGAAAAAGACTTGATATTCCAGCTGGAACATCAGTTAGGTTTGAACCAGGAAGTAAAAAGAAAATAAATTTAGTGGAATATTCTGGAAATAGATATATGAGTGGTTTTAATGGATTAGTTGAAGGGCATTTAGATGATGAATCAATTAAAGAAAAAGCAATGCAAAACTTAGCTGTTTTTTTAGGAGAGAAATAAAATGAAAATTTCAAAACAAAAATATGCTTCAATGTATGGACCAACAACGGGTGATAGATTTAGATTAGCAGATACGTCATTAATAGTTGAAATTGAAAAAGATTATACAACTTATGGTGAAGAAGTAAAATTTGGTGGTGGTAAAACTATTAGAGATGGAATGGCTCAAAGTCCAACAGCTGTAAATGTTGCTGATTTGATTATTACAAATGCTGTAATTATTGATTATACTGGAATATACAAAGCTGATATTGGTATAAAGAATGGAAAAATTATAGCAATTGGAAAAGCTGGAAATCCAAATCTTTGTGATGGAATTACAGATGGTTTAGAAATAGGTGCTAATACTGAGATACTTTCTGCTGAAGGAAAAGTAATAACAGCAGGCGGAGTTGATTCTCATATTCACTTTATCTCTCCTACACAAATTGATGAAGCTTTAAGTAGTGGAGTTACTACAATGGTAGGAGGTGGTACTGGACCAAACACTGGAACTAATGCAACGACTTGTACCCCAGGTGAGTGGAATATTTCTAAGATGATTGAGTCAGTTGAAAACTATCCTTTAAACTTTGGATTTATGGGAAAAGGAAATTCTAGTTCTTATGAAGCACTTCAATCACAAATAGAAGCAGGAGCAATGGGTCTTAAGCTTCATGAAGATTGGGGAAGTACTCCAAATGCAATTGATACTTGTCTAAAGGTTGCTGATGATTTTGATGTACAAGTTGCAATTCATACTGATACATTAAACGAATCTGGTTTTGTTGAAAATACAGTGGGAGCATTTAAAAATAGAACTATTCATACTTTCCATAGTGAAGGTGCAGGAGGTGGTCATGCTCCTGATATTATGAAAGTAGCTGGACTTGCAAATGTATTACCATCTTCAACAAACCCAACACTTCCATATACAAAAAATACAATAGAAGAGCATCTTGATATGCTTATGGTTTGTCACCATTTAAGTCCAAAGATTCCTGAAGATGTAAGTTTTGCAGAGAGTCGTATCCGAGGGAATACAATCGCAGCTGAAGATGTACTTCATGATATCGGTGCTATTAGTATTACTAGTTCTGATTCTCAAGCTATGGGAAGAGTAGGTGAAGTACTTATAAGAACTTGGCAAGTTGCAGATTCAATGAAAAAACAAAGAGGTGCATTAGCTCCTGATAATGAAGAAAGTGACAATAATAGAATCAAAAGATATATTGCAAAATATACAATAAACCCTGCAATTGCTTGTGGTATTGATGAGCATGTAGGAAGCGTAGAAGTTGGCAAAATGGCTGACCTTGTTTTATGGGATAGAGCATTTTTTGGAGTGAAACCAAGTTTAGTTATAAAAGGTGGATTTATAGCGCTATCTGTAATGGGTGATGCAAATGCCTCAATTCCAACACCAGAACCGAACCTTTATAGAAAAATGTTTGGTTCACATGGAAAATCAAGTGCAAAAATTAGTGCTATATTTACTTCAAAAGTAGCAAGTGGTGATTTAAAAGAAAAACTAGGAATTGAAAAACAAGTTTTAGCTGTTAAAAATACTAGAAATATCGGTAAAAAAGATATGAAGTTAAATGATTTTATAGGAGATATTGTAGTTGACCCTGAAACTTATGATGTTTTAGTTGATGGTGAATTAATCCAATCTGATTATGTATCAACTGTGCCTATGGCTAAAAAATATTTTATGTTTTAGGAATGTATAATTAGTTTTGAAGATTTATAATTAGATTGTGTTTTCCTATTATAAGTCTTCCTAGCTAAATTGTTTATGATTTAACTCAATTGTCCGGTGTGTTCAACTAAACTAGGATAATTGAAAATTGATATATTGACTATTTTATCATCCTCATAAATCCCAGTATCTTCTTCTTGTATTGATTGTTTAATTATTCTTAAAATATTAGATGAAATTTTGCCTCCCTTATAATCTTTGTATATCATTGAGTAAAATTCAGCGAAAAATGTAATTATTGAAAATAAAGGAATATCATTTTCATTAGATTGAAATACATGTGTTTTTACTTTAATATCTGAATAATTAGTATTTATTTCTAACATTAATTCTTTAGACATTTTAATATCATTCCTTTTCTTTATAAGCTCCAAAAATTTATTATATTTATTATTATCACTATGTTTTAACATAATTAAAAATAATAGATAAGGTAAATGTATTTTAAATTCTAAATTATATGTAATCCTTATAGCATGTAAAGAAATCATAACTTGATTTATATCTCTTGGTTTTAAGTCAAATAATTCTACAAACAATTCAAATAGTTTTACTTTTGTATTTACTTCTTTATAAAATTCTTCTTCTAAAGGTGAAAAGAGTATTTCATCATCTAATAGATTATACTTTTTAAATAGGCTATTTATATATTCATAATTACTAGGAGTTTTTAGCTTATATTCTTGATCAAAAAATCTTTTTAAGTACTTTTCTGATGCAAATTTATTTCCATAAATTGCATTTATTGAGTGAGATAATTGTGTTGAATCTGTTGCTATTATAAAATATAAACCTTCTATATCAAATAAATGTTTTATATTTTCAAGTAATTCTATAGCATAGTTAGGCCTACATCTATCTAGTTCATCAATTAAAATAAACATTGGTAGTTTTTTATTCTCTAGTTCTGATATATCCTCTAAAAGTTTTAACATACTTATTTTAAAATCTTTTATACTCTTTTTAATGTTATTATGTTCTTTTAGAGCATTATCTGTAAGTTTACTTATGATTTTTTCAACACCTTTTTCCGTATCTGTACTATCTTGCTCAATTGAAAATTCACCTAATGTATATCCAGTTAATTGCTTTGCAATAATAGATGTCAAAATAGGTAAAGAAGCTTTTTTTACTTTGTTTAACTTACTTATAAAACCTTTGGTTTTTAATTGATTTGGAGTAAAGAAACTTTCAAGAGAAGTATTTAACTCTGACATAAAAGCTAATAAAGGTTCTTTTGTATAATCGTTTTTCCAAGCGTCAAATTCTACAACAGGGTAATTCATATTTTTTAATTGGTTTGATAAACTTTTTAAGAAATATGTTTTACCAGAACCCCAGTTTGCATTAATATTTAAAACAAATGATTTATTTTCAAATGATGTATCTTTTGATTTATCATATCTATTAGTTAGATATGATATTAAAAAATCTATTTCATCTTCTCTTTGTAATAAGTCTTTTTCTAAATTATGCATAGTATTCCTAATGTTGGTTAAATACTTATAATAATACTAAAATCAACTTAATGATCTTCTTCATGTTCATTAAGCATAGTTATTATCTTTTCATATATACCTTCAGCTTCCTCATCTGAGAGTTTATTTTCTTTAATTATTTCAAGAATATTTTTTAGTTCTTCAATAAAAGAATCAATATCTTCTTTTGCATCAATATTATCTTGACTTACTTCATTTCTAACTATAAGATTAGCTAGTTCTTTTGAATAATCTTCACTCTCAGGTAACATAACCTCTTCGATAACTTTTTTTAATTCTTCTTTTATATTTTCCATATTTTATCCATTATTAATTTTTTCTATACTCCAAGATATTTTCTTACCATTGAACATTGGAACTACTTCTTCATTTTTGTATATATATGAATTAGGTATTATAAAATCTTTTTTTACTAAGTTAATTACCTTGCTTTTAGGTTTTATATTATAAATTTTTTGAGCATTTAAAGAAATAAATGCATTTAGATTATCTAGTTTTCCATGTTCTTCAAAAAGTTGTGTTAAAAGTTGTAGAGCTATTGGTGCAGTAAATACCCCAGCTGCTCCATCATGACATTCTTTTGTCTTTCTATGATGAGGTGCCGAATCTGAACCAAACATAACTTTTGGATGTGCACTTAGTGCAAGTTCTAATAGGGCTTGTCTATCATCTGGTCTTTTTACTATAGGTTTACAAAAAGTATGAGGATTTAACATTCCTCCAGTTACGTCATCTAAAGTTAAAAGTAGATGATGAACTGTAATTGTTGCATATAAATTATTATATTTTTTTAATAATTCAATTGATTCTTTTGTTGAAATATGTTCCATTATGATTTTTAAATCTGGAAAATTAATAGCTAAAGATTCATAGATAGGTAGAAATTCTTTTTCTCTATCCATTACAAAACCTTTTGTCTCTCCATGAACACATAAGGGAATCCCTAGTTTAGACATTGATTCTAATGTTGGTCTTAAAACTGTTATTTCCATAGAAGATACTCCTGTTTCAGAATTCGTAGTAACTCCAAAAGGATAAAGTTTAACTGCAATGATTTCATCTTTTATATTTTTTAAAAATTCATAAGTGTAATCAACTTGAAATAATATTGTTACAAGAGGTTCAAAGTTATCATGATTACATGATTCTATTATTCTTTGTTTATAAGCAAAAAGAGCTTCCTTTGTAGTAATAGGAGGTAATAAGTTTGGCATTATAAGTGCTCCTGAAAAATATTTTGAAGTAAGTGGCGCCACAAGTTTTAATATATCATCATCTCTTAAATGAAGGTGCATATCAAGAGGGCTATTTATTATAAAATCTTTCATAAGTAAAATCCTTTTTATTAAGCATATACAGATACAACTAAGTTGCATTTAAACATGCTTTGATAGTATAACAAAATGCAACTTAGTCGCAAAATACTAATATATGAAAATTGCTTTTAAAAAATCTAATGGCTTAGTTCCTGTTATTACACAAGAATATGGAACAAATGAAATACTTATGCTTGGATATATGAACAAGAAGCTTTAGACTTAACTGTAGAAACAAATATTGTTCACTTCTTTTTACTTTAATTGTATAATTAATAAACAAAAAAAATCTATTTAACTCTTTAGTTTTTTATACAATTGTATATATATTATATAAAGGTATTTTTTTGATTAAAAAAGTAATAGAAATAAAAAAAGATATTGATTGTAGTGATGAGGTAGAATTATCATGGTTTGATATGCAAAAACCAAATCTTACAGCTGTATCAAATGATGGTATAAATTTTATAATAAAAGCTAAATTCACACACTTACATGAAAATGATATTTTAGTTTGTGAAGATGATTATGCAATTAAAGTAAAAAGAAGTGAAGATAATATTTATATTTTAGAGTTTAAAGATGCTCTTAATTTTGCAAAAGTAGCTTATGAAGTAGGAAATCGTCATCAACCTGTAATGATTGAAGATTTAAAAATAGTTGTTTTAGATGATATATCTTTAAATGATATAGTTGAAAATGCATATAAAAATAGTGAAATAAATATTACTAAAACAACAGGATATTTTAAAGCAAATGGCAAAGCACATCACTCTCACTAATTCTATTAATCTAAAAAGTCTAAGTAGATTTATGCAAATACTTGATGGAAGCTTTCCATCAGGGGTATTTGTTCATTCTTTTGGTTTAGAACCTCATATTGTAAAAGAGAAAGTAAAAGATATTGACTCTCTTAAAGTATATTTAGAGAATTTAATAATTGATCAGTATTCTAAAATGGAGTTTGTTTATATTCAAAAGACATATACGTATTTAGCAGAAAACAGACTCTTTTTACTAAATAAACTTGATAATGAAATATCATCTTACTTAACATATGAGTATGCAAAAGCATCTAAAGATATAGGATACAATTACTATATACAGATAAAAGATACGATAAATTCATCTATTGTAAAAGAGTATTTTAACTTAATTAAAGAAGAAAAATCAGATGCAAATGAGTTAATTGTTTTAGCTTCTTACGCTTATGATTTGAATATTGATATAAAAGATTTCATTGTGATGTGGACAAAGAAAAATCTTATAAATATAGCAGCAACTAGTATTAAGATATCAAGAATAAAACCTTCAGATATTCAGAAAATGCTTTTTAGTTTTGATGAGTTATTAGAAAATATGGATTTTAATTTTGATAAAAAGATTACAAATTTTAATCCACTGTTTGAAGAAGTAATATTTGAACATAAAACACTAGAACCAAAGATGTTTGTAACATAATATTTATCTTTTACTTTATTTCTGCGTTAAAATTTAAGTCATTTACATTTAGTAAACTCTTTAAATCTTGCCTTGAACTAAAGCAAAATATGGATATTAACGAATAAAAAAGATTTTAAAAAAGGAAGATGATGAGTTTAAAAATAGGAATAGCAGGACCTGTAGGAAGTGGAAAAACTTCACTTATTGAATCACTTACAAATATGCTAAAAAATGATTATAAAATAGGTATTGTAACAAATGATATTTATACAACAGAAGATGCAAATTATCTAAAAAAGACACTTGATTTACCTGAAGAACAAATCATAGGTGTGGAAACAGGAGGTTGTCCTCATACTGCGATTCGTGATGATATTTCTATGAATTTAAAAGCTGTTAATTCTTTAGAAGAAAAATTTGATTCAGATATTGTTTTTGTAGAAAGTGGTGGAGATAATCTTAGTGCTACTTTCTCATATGAACTAATTGATTATTATATTTATGTAATAGATGTAGCTCAAGGTGCTGATATACCTAGAAAAAAAGGTGCAGGATTGCTTTTCTCTGATTTACTTATTGTAAATAAAACTGACTTAGCTCCATATGTTGGCGTTGAGATTGATAGTATGAAAAGTGATGTGAAAGAAAATAGGAAAAATAAACCTTATGTTTTTGTATCAAATAAGGATGAATCTACTTTAAATGAAGTGAAGGATTGGATTTTAGCATTGATATAAGTGACATAAAATAATATGACTTTAGAAAATTAATTCTAAAATCATATTAGAAGAAGTGATTACTTCTTTTTAGCTTTTTTAGCTATTTTTTTAGTTTTAACAACTTTTTTTGTAACTTTCTTTTTTGAAGGTTTTTTAGCTACTTTTTTTGTAACTTTTTTAGTAGTTTTCTTAGCTGGTTTTTTCTTAGCTTTTTTCTTTTCTAGTTTTTTAGCCACTTTTTTCTTAGCAATCTTTTTAGCAGCTTTCTTTTTAGCTACCTTTTTCTTTTCTTTCTTTTTTTTGTCAGCTTTTTTAGCTACTTTCTTTGCTGCTTTTTTAACTTTTAATTCTTTTTCTTCTTTTGACATATTGTCTCCTTAATTTTTAATATTTGGAATATTAGCATGTTTATTTATAAATGTCAATAAAATATAGGTTTTTTCTTTAAAATATAGATATTAGATTTAATTTATGGCTTAAATTAAAATTAATAAATAGACTAATCCTCAACTTTATTTTGATATACTCATCCTCCAAATATTAAAAAAAGAGAATAAATGATAAAAAGAATTCTATTAGTATGCCTTTTAAGTTCAATACTTTTTGCAGATCAAAATGCATATACTAAAGAGCAATTAGAAAAAATGATTGCTAAAATGGTGATGTTAGGTTTTCATGGTGAAAAGATAGATTCAAGCGATAAAATATATCAAGATATTCAAAAATATGATTTAGGTGGAGTTATTCTTTTTGATAAAGATCCAAATGATAAAAAGAAAATAAAAAATATTAAAGATCCCAAGCAGTTAGTAAAACTTACATCACAACTACAAGCAATTAATAAAACAAAACTTTTAATCTCAATAGATCAAGAAGGTGGAATAGTACAAAGACTAAAAGACTCGAAAGGGTTTATAAATACACCAAAAGCAAGTATTGTGTCAACTAAAGGTACATCATATGCTAAAAATACCTATTCAAAACTTGCAAAGGTTTTAAAGAAAAGTGGATTAAATGTAAACTATGCACCCGTAGTTGATTTAAATATTAATCCTAATAATCCAGTAATTGCAAAACTTGGTAGATCTTTTGGTAAGAGTTCAAAAGAAGTAATAAAATATGCTTCTATTTTTACAAAAGAAATGAAAAAGCAAAATATAATATCAGTGCTTAAACATTTCCCTGGACATGGATCTTCTTTAAGTGATTCACATAAAGGTTTTGTAGATATTACAAAAACTTGGAAAAAAGAAGAATTGGAACCTTATAAATATTTTATAAAAAATGGTTTAGTAGATATGATTATGAGTGCACATGTTGTAAATAGAAACCTAGATTATTCTCTTCCTGCGACTTTGTCTTGGAATATAAATACTAAACTTTTAAGAAAAGAGTTAGGGTATAAAGGTGTTTTAATTAGTGATGATTTACAAATGTATGCTATTTCAAAACACTATAGTTTAGATGATACCGTAAGACTTGCTATTAATTCTGGAATTGATATGTTAATGTACGCGAATCAATTAGCAAAGCCATTAAAACTTGAAACTATTATAAACTCAGTATATAAACAAGTAAGAAGCGGTGAAATTAAAATGTATAGAATAAAAGAAGCTAATAAAAGAATAGATGCTTTAAAGAAAAAACTGATTTAATATTTAATATGATTAAATGTATAATCATTTTATGAATTACTTACATAAATTTATAGTTATTTTAACTTTATTTAGTCAACTACTAATAGCTACTGATACAATAGAAAATAAATTGACTAATGAAGAAATAGAATTTATAAAAAAACATCCTCTTATTAGTTTTCGTGTTAGACCAAATATGCCACCATTTGAATTTGTGCAAAATGGTGTAGCTTCTGGAATTGCAGTAGATTATATTAAAAAATCAGCTGAAAATATCGGATTAAATATTGATTTTGTAGTAAATAATGACCCTTTAGGTGTATCTCATAACACAATTGAGAATCAAAATGGTAAATACAATACAATTTTATTTGCAGTAAAAAATAAACAAAGAGCCGAAAGATTTTCTTTTGGTATGAAGTACCTCTTTTATCCTATGATGATTGTCACACATAAGAATTCACCAAATATAATTTCTTTAAATGATCTGAAAAATAAAACAATCGTTTTAGAAGAGAACTTTCTTACAAATAAATGGATTAAAAGAGATTATCCTTCCATTAAAATAGTTAATGCTCCTAATACAAAAGAAGCTTTACAAATGGTTAATGATGAAAATATATTTGCCTATGTTGGTAATGTTGGTGTTGCAACATATATGAAGATATTCAAAGATATGAATAATCTTAAGGTATCTGCTCATAGTGGCTATGGAGATATTAACTATAGTTTTATTGCTCCTAAAGAATGGCCAGAGCTAAGTTCATTACTAAGTAAAGGCTTTAAACAGATATCAAGTATTGAACATAGTTTTATACAACAAAAATGGTTTACGATACAAACTATTGAGAAAACTGATTATTCATTATTATGGGAAATTGTAGTAGTTTTAAGTAGTGTTATTTTTTTAGTTTTATTCTGGAATAGAAAAATAACAATAGAAAGAAATAAAACTAATCAAGTTTTATTAGAATTAGAAAGAATAAAAGATAAAGAAGCAAAGTCAAAAAATGAACTTTTAAAGTCAAACGAAAAATTCAATCGATATTTCCAATTATCATTAAATTTACATATTATCTCTACAACAGAGGGAATTATGAAAGAACTTAATTCTGCTTTTAAAAGTATTCTTGGATATGAAAAAGATGAACTTTTAGGTAAACAATTTTTAGATCTACTTCATCCTGATGACCTTGAATTTACAATAGAAGAGATGTCAAAATTATCAAGAGGAGAAAATGTATATAACTTTGAAAATAGATATATACATAAAGATGGTCATTATATTAATTTACTGTGGACAGCAACAACAGATTTATCTAATAATTTAATTTATGCAACAGCACAAAATATTACTAGTCTTAAGAAAATGGAACTTGAACAAAAAGAGAAAGATAAATTGTTGCAGAAATCTGAAAAACTTGCCTCTATGGGAGATATGATAGCCAATATAGCTCATCAATGGAGACAACCATTATCTGTTATATCAACTGTATCTACTGGCATGTTACTACAAAAGGAAAATGATATACTTAGTGATACAGATTTTATTAAAAGTTGTAATTCAATTAATGCTAATGCGCAATACCTTTCTAAAACTATTGATGATTTTAGAAACTTCATTAGAAATGACAATATTCCAAAAGTATTTAATTTAACAGATAGCATCACTAGCTTCTTACACTTAGTAGAAGGAACTGCTAAGAATAATGATATTTCAATAATTTTAACTTTAGAAGAGACTATAAGTATAAATGGATTTGAAAACCACTTAGCACAGTGTTTGATTAATATATTTAGTAATGCAAAAGATGCTCTAGTTGAAAAGAATATAGATACAAAACTAATATTTATAGATACAAAACTTGATATTAATAATGTTTTTATTAGAATAAAAGACAATGCTGGTGGAATTCCTATTACTATATTACCTAAAATATTTGAACCATATTTTACAACAAAACATAAATCACAAGGAACTGGATTAGGACTGCATATGACATATAATTTGATAGTTGATGGTATGGGTGGAACTATTGAAGCTTATAATACAAGATATAAATATGATGATAGAGATTATACTGGAGCAGAATTTATAATTAGCTTGCCGATTAGCTAAAAATGATCTATGAACAAGGAATAGGATATAAATTAGTTATAAGAGAAATTCTCTTATAACTGTATTTCTAAAGCAATAGGGCAGTGGTCACTTCCCATAACTTCATTTAAAATGTAGGCATCTTTGATATTATCTTTTAAATCATCACTTACGTAAAAATAGTCAATTCTCCAGCCAACATTATTAGCTCTTGCATTTGCTCTATAAGACCACCATGAATAATGCTCAGGTTCATCACCAATTACATGTCTTAATGTATCTGTATAGCCTGCAGCTAAGAACTTATCCATCCATTCTCTCTCCATTGGTAAGAATCCAGATGTTTTTTCGTTTGCTTTTGGACGTGCTAAATCAATTGCATTATGTGCAGTGTTCACATCTCCACAAACTATGATTGATTTCCCTTGTTTTTTCAACTCTTCACAATGATTTAAAAATCTATCGTAAAACTCCATTTTATAAGTTAATCTTTCTTCTTTACTTTGACCATTTGGAAAATATACATTAAAAAATGCGATATCTTTATCTCCTAAAGTAAAGTGAACTTCGTTTATTCTTCCTTCATCTAAAACATCAACACTTGGACAATTACAAGTAAATGTTGTTTCAATATCTGTAAAAAGTGCTGTTCCACTTCTTCCTTTTATTGCTGATTGTGAACCAAAAAGAGTTTTATACTCTTTTTCAAATATTGTAGAAGGAATTTGGTCAACTTGTGATTTTGTTTCTTGAACTCCAAGTAAATCTACATCTGCTTCATCAATCCATTTTAAAGCTTCTTTTTTATCAACTGCTCTAATTCCATTTACATTCCATGATATAAATTTGTATGTTTTCATTTTAAACCTTATAATATTTAAATTCTATAATTATGAATTTTTTGTATTATAGCTAAACTTTTTTTATAAATATTTTGCTTTAAAATATTCTACTTTTTAATAGATTTAATATTTTTATTTTCATTAAAAACAACTACTTTATTCCGACCAGTATCTTTTGCCTGATACAGTGCTATATCTGCTCTTTTTAATATACTATGAACATCTTTATCAATATTTTTATCAAATATTGCAATTCCGATACTAACTGTAAAGCTAATCAAAATATTTTCTTTTATTTTGATTTCAAGCTTTTCAACTGCTTTTCTGATTTTTTCTGAAGTTTTATATGCACCATCTATTGATGTTTTGGGGAAAACAATTGCAAATTCTTCTCCTCCAATTCTTGTAATAACATCACTTTGTCTTAATCGACTCAATAAATTATCTGCAAGTTTCTTTAAAACTTCATCTCCTATATCATGACCATAATTATCATTAATATTTTTAAACTTATCTATATCTAACATGATTAGACATAGCGACTCTTCTTCTCTTATACTTAAAGACATTAGTTCATCTATAATACTTTCAAAATAGCGTCTATTATAAAGGTTAGTTAGGGGATCTCTTAAAGTCATTTCTTTTAGCAAGTTTTTTGAATCTTCAAGTTCTTTTGTTCTATCTTTTACTTTTAGTTCTAATGTATTATTTATTTCAGTTAAATGATCTTTATACTTTTTAATAATATCTCCAACTTTTCTTGAGATTAGAATCATTATTAAGAGACTAAAACTTGTAATAAGAAATGAATATATAATTACTTTATATATAGTATTATCTAAATTTTTCTTCATTAGTTTTTGTTTATTTTTAATATTTTCAAAAATAATACTATTATACATTCCTGTTCCAATAGCCCAATTAGTTCTTGAAAATAATTTAACGTAAGAAATTTTATTAGAAGATTCTTTTGTACTTGGATTAATTGTTGCTAAGTATTTTATATAACTACCATCTGTTGTAAAAGCCTTCTTAATAATTTCTTGCATTAATAATCTACCATTAGATGAAATATCCCACCTATTTTTGCCAATCAAATCTTTTTTAATATGAGAAATTGTATTTCCCAATTCATCATAAGCAAAAATATAATTATCTTTATCGTATCTAATTATATTTAATAATTCTTGTAAATTCTTTTTTACACTTAATTCTATATCATCTTTATATTTTGCACTACCTATAAATATGTTTAAAGGAGCAAACTTTTTTAAATAACCGATTTTTTCTTTTACTTCTGATTTCTTTTCAGTATTCTTATTAGGCTTATACCATTTCCAAGATACATATCCAGCATTCTTTTTTTCTAAAAATAAAAGTAATTTTTTTAATGCAAGCTTTGTACTTTCATCTTTAAAAGTACTAAAATTTGTGCCTTCAAGGTGTGGCAAGTGTGGATGTAAAATAGAAGTACCATTATTTGAATAGATGAAGTAGTATCCAGAAGCATTATCATAAAATCTTTGATTTCTTAATTGTTTGTTTATTTTTAATAGTATGTTTTTTTTATCATCATTTTTATTTTCATAATATGTATTTTCAATTACATTGTAAGCTATATTAATAGTATTTTTAATTTCTTCTTTTTCAGCTTCTATTTTTTGATTATAATTTTTTTCCAATAGATTGATAATATTCTCTATTCGATTTTTAACTATTCCCATCACTTCAACTTCTTCATCAATTATTAATTGTTGAACTTCTTTTTCATATTGTGATTTTATTTCAGAAATAAAAAGATTTGTAAGAATGATAGATGTTAAAAGAATAGCAATTAAAGGTGCAATTACTATAATTTTTTTTATATTTTTTTCAGTTGTTATAATAAAACCTTCTTATTAATATATTTATAATTATGCCATGTTTTTTAATAAGAAAAGCAAAAACATAAAATAGAGTTTATTTACTTGGAATTAACTCAATTTTATCGCTTATTTCTTTAGTTTCTTTTTTAATGTTTTTCTTTTCTTCTTTAACTAAACTAGCAGGTTTTTTAGGCATTGTTGGTTTTTTTATTCCAATATTACTAAGTGGGCTAGTTTTTGTATTTGAAAAACCATTTTTATTTGTTAGTAATTTATCACCTTTTCCTCCATGCATATCTATTTTCCCAGTATTCTCACCTGTAAACGCATAGTTTGCAAATAGTGAAGTTGATAAAAATATTGTTATTGTTAATATATATTTCATTTTTATTCCTCTTTTTTGTTTTGTTTCTTATTTTTTAGATTTACTACAATACCATATATTGTAATAATAATCCAAAATACTTCTATAATAAATGATCCTAAATTAAAGTGTACAAAAAGTGAAATTAAAAGTAAAATTGCACCTACTAAGTTTAATAATTGATATTGTAAAGATTTGATTTTGTATTTATTCATTTGCAAAAACAAATAAGCTACAACAACAAAAAGCATTCCAATAAATCCAGCCCATTGATAAATATCCATACACTTCCTTTTTTTCAAATGAAATCATAGCTTTATTTTGATAAATAAGTGATAATTGGGTATTTTAAAGCAGATTATTTAAAAGGCCTTTTATGAACGAACTATTACTTGGGTTATTGACATTTTTTACATCAACAGTTGCAGGAGTTGTAGGAATTGGTGGAGGAATGATGCTAATTGCAATTCTTCCAGCTTTTTTACCTTTAAATGCACTTATTCCAGTTCATGGATTAACACAAATGTCTAGTAACTTTTCAAGAGCTGTATTTGGATATAAAGATGTTCAATATGAGACTATTCCAAAGTTTTTAATAGGTTCTATTTTAGGAATTGCACTTTTTGCATCAATATTATCTATGATTTCTTTAGAGTACGTTCCTTTATTTATTGGAGTTTATATTCTTTTATCTTTATGGTCACAAAAATTTAATGACAAAATCAAAAAATATGAAAACTATTATTTAGTAGGTTTTTTACAAACTGGATTATCTATAGTTGTAGGTGCAACAGGACCTCTAACAATGACTTTACTTTTAAAAGATTATAAAGATAAGGACAAAGTGGTAGCAACAGGTGCTGCTTTGATGAGTATCACTCATATTTTAAAAGTATTTGTATTTATGTATTTTGGTTTTGTATTTTTTGATTATATTGGAATCATTATTGCTATGATAATTGGGGCGGTTGCTGGATCTTATGCTGGAACTAAACTAAGAGATAAAATTGATGGTAAGAAGTTTTTAATGCTTTTAAAAGTTTTATTATCTGCACTTGCGATTAAAGTAATCATCGGCGTATTCCTTTGAAAAAAACTTTCTTTTCTAGAATATTTACATCTAAAGTTGCGCTTTTATATGTGATGTCTATTTCTATGGTAGTTTCTTTTTCAGCATGGATGAGTTTACTTAATAACTTTACAATAGAAGTAGCTTCATTTGATGGTAGTCAGATAGGAATACTTCAAAGTTTAAGAGAAATACCTGGCTTTTTAGCTTTTACTGTTATTTTAGTTCTTAGTCTTATTGCTCAACAACGATTAGTTTATCTTTCAATGTTACTTCTAGGTCTTGGGACTTCTTTGACAGGTTTCTTCCCAAGTGCTATGGGTTTATATATCACAACTATTATTATGTCTTTGGGATTTCATTATTTAGAAACACTAAATCAATCTCTTAGTTTACAATGGTTAGACAAGAAAAAAGCTCCAATTATTTTAGGAAAAATATCAGCTGTTAAATCTTTTGTAGGTTTACTTGTATTTATTTTAATATATACATTGATGAATTATTTATCACTAGAATATAAATATGTATATTTGATATTTGGTGGAGTTAGTGCTTTTTTAGCTCTTCTTTCATGGTTTGCATTTACTCATTTTAAAGAAACAGTTATTCAAGATAGAAAGATAAGATTGAAAAAAGAGTATTGGTTATTTTATACTTTAACTTTTTTTGCAGGGGCAAGAAGACAAATATTTGTTGTTTTTGCAGGATTTTTACTTGTTGAAAAGTTTGGAGTAGATGTTCATAATATGGTTATATTACTTTTTATAAATTCTATTTTAAATATGTACTTAGCTCCTAAGATTGGTAAGTTTATTAGTGTATTTGGAGAGAGGATATCTCTTAGATATGAATATATAGGACTTGTAATAGTTTTTGTTTCTTATGCGTTTGTTGAAAATTTATATCTAGCTTTTGCTCTTTATGTAGTTGATCATCTTTTATTTGCTATGGCAATTGCTTTAAAAACATATTTCCAAAAAATAGCAGACCCAAAAGATATATCAAGCGCAAGTGCTGTTTCTTTTACTATAAATCATATTGCAGCAGTTTTTTTACCAGTATTATTAGGACTTGTATGGTTATACTCTAACTCCTTAGTATTTATAATAGGAGGATTAATAGCTAGTATTTCAGTTGTTTTATCTTTTCTAATTCCATTAAATCCAAGTAAAGGAAATGAAACTATTTTAGCTAAACATACTAAATAAAATAGTGCAAAACAGTTATTATAAATAGTGTAGATATCAAAGTCTGCACTGTTATAATTGATGACATTAAAGGAATATTTCCCCCTAGTTGACGTGCAAGAATAAATGAACTTGGAGCTGTTGGTAAAACTGCAAAGATAAGTAAAACAGCAATCATTGTATCATCTAAAGAAAAAGCTTTTGCAATTGTAAACATAATAATAGGTGTTATAATATGTTTAGAAAAAGAAGAAATAACGATATCTTTTTTAGAAGATTTTATCTCTCTTAAAACTAAGCCAAAACCAACTGATAAAAGTCCTAAAGGAAGTGCTGCTTGTCCAAGTATTTCAATAGTATTTATTAAAATTGTTGGAAGATTTATTCCTAAAAAGTTTATGCTACCACCTATAAAACAACCTATTATTAAAGGATTTGTTA
The DNA here is from genome assembly GCF_018861145.1 of Poseidonibacter lekithochrous. Lineage (GTDB taxonomy): Bacteria > Campylobacterota > Campylobacteria > Campylobacterales > Arcobacteraceae > Poseidonibacter > Poseidonibacter lekithochrous_A. The sequence continues at coordinate 35,694 of NZ_JAHKQT010000009.1, read as the reverse complement.
CAATTGATTTTAATAGATACATAAATGTTAATTTATTTTGACTTACATATAAAGCAAAAGTGCTTATACACAAAATATTTATAAAAGGTATCACAAAAGTTAAAAGAATTGCTGCTAAAACTATTCCATTATCTCCTAAAACTGCATCTGCAATTGCTAAGAAAACGTAAGTGTTAAATCTTATTCCACCTTGGACTATTGAAGTAAATGAGTTTGCTTGAAAATTTAAAAACTTATTTAATATAAATAGTATTAAAAGTACTATGGAAATAGTAATCAAGGCAGTTAGTATATAATTAACGCTATTTGATGAGTTAAGAGAAGCTGTAGAAAGCTTATATATCAAAAGCGAAGGCATTAAAATATAGTAAGTCAATTTATCTGCTTGTGGCCAAAAATCATGAGAAGGGAATTTTATTCTTTTGAAAAAATATCCAATCATTATAAGTGAAAAAATTGGAATAAGTGCTGTAAATATGTGAATCATGAATACTCTATAATTTTATTTAATATTTATTATATGTAAAATTTATATAAGTGAAGGTTAATTTTCCAAAAATGTGATTCTAAGATATTAAAAATATCTTAGAATCTTATGATGTTTGTAAACAAATTTCTTAAATATCTCAAAAAACTCTAAAAAAGTAGAGTTGATTTCATCTATAAAAGATTTTTGTATATAAGAATTTGATAAGGTAGCCATAATAAATCCTTTTTTGTTTACAATTATTATAATCAGATTTATTTTAAATGTAAAGAAAATCTGTTAAAATATTAAAATATAAATAAAACAAAGGAATAAAATGTTTGTACAATTAAATGATAGAGTTTTTTTAAACTTGGATAAAATCACTAGAACAAAGATTGATCATGTTGAAGATGGAATTAGAGTTAGATTCTATGAAGGTCAAGATCAAGTTGCAAAGTCTCAGAGATTTGAAGATGTAAAACAAGCACAAAAATGGCTAAGAAAACTTCTTAAATCTGCTTAAAATCTTTTCTCTTGAAAAACCAAATAAATTATTGTTTATTTGGTTTCTTATCTATAAATAAGATCTATTTATACCTTCTCACAAGTTCTAAAATCCTTTATTTATTATGAAAAAGAAGATTAACCTTACATATTTTCTATACTAAAAGTTAGAGTAAAACGATAAACTAAAAGTATAAGGTTTAATTAAAAGATAAAAAGGCTATATTATGAAAGTTTTACTAACAGGTTCTACAGGATATATTGGAAGAAGATTAAAAGAAAAGCTTTTAGAAAAAGAAGATATTACTTTACGATTATTTACAAGAAATAAAAAGACTTTATCTGCTAAGACTATTAATACTCTTGAAGTAGTTGAAGGTGATACTTTTGATAAAGACTCATTAAGACAAGCTTTAAAAGAGATTGATGTAGCTTTCTATTTAATTCACTCTTTAAGTAGTGAAAATTATAAAGATCTAGATAAACTTTCTGCTCAAAACTTTTTAGATGTAGCAAATGAATGTGGTGTAAAAAGAATAATATACCTAGGTGGTTTAGGTGTTAAAAATAAAGATACAAGTGAGCATTTATTAAGCAGAATTGAGACTGGTGAGATTTTATCTTCAAATAAAAATGTACAAAATATATGGATTAGAGCAGGAGTTATAATAGGTTCCGGAAGTACTAGTTTCGAGATAATAAGAAATTTAACAGAAAAACTTCCAATTATGACAACACCAAAATGGGTAGAAACAAAAGCGCAGCCAATTGCAGTACATGATGTAATCAATTATTTAATTGAGTCTTTATATTTAAAACAGAGTGAAAACTTAGTTATAGATATTGGAGCAGAACAATTGAAATATAAAGAAATGATGCTTCAAACAGCAGAAGCATTAGGACTTAAAAGAATAATAATTCCATTACCTTTTTTATCTATAAATATTTCATCGTATTGGCTAAACCTTTTTACTCCAGTTCCTTTTACCGTTGCCAAAGCTTTGATTGAAGGTTTAAAATCAGAAGTTGTAATACAAAATGATAATGCAAAAAAATATTTTCCAAATATAAAACCCTTAAACTTTATAACTTCTGTTAAAAAAGCAGTTGAAGAGATTGAAACAAATCAAGTTATAAGTAGATGGTCTGATAATTCAGGAAAAATTTGGGATAGAAATCATACTAAAGAAATAGCTGATGCAATATTTTTTGATAGAAAAGAAAAAGATATTAGTGACTTATCAAAAGAAAATATTTATAAAACTTTTACTTCAATTGGTGGTAAAAATGGCTGGTTTGATTATGACTTTTTATGGGAAGCTAGAGGTTTTATAGATAAAATGATTGGTGGAGTTGGTTTAAAAAGAGGAAGAAGAGATCCAAATAAATTAAGAATTGGGGAGAGTTTAGATTTTTGGAAAGTTGTTGATGTAAAAGAAAATGAAAGACTTTTACTTTATGCACAAATGAAAGTTCCAGGAAATGCATGGTTGGAGTTTAAAATAGAGGATAATAAACTTATTCAATCTGCATATTTTTATCCAAAAGGAGTTTTAGGAAGATTGTATTGGTATACATTAATTCCTATTCATTATTTTGTATTTAATAATATGATTAATAGTATTATTAAAAAAGCTGCAACAAAATAGAGTTTAATACTGTTTAAAATTCTATTTTAAAAATATTGTTATCTTCTTGATATTCATAAGTTAAAGTCATATTATGTATTTTAAGTATTTCATGAACAATATATAAACCTAATCCCATTCCATGGTTTTTATCCTGTGTTTCATTATGATAGGCTTGAAAATAATCTTCTAAAGGTTTTTCAAGCTTTTTCCCTTTTGAACTGATATAAAGTTTATTTTCTTTCTCTTCAATTTTTACTTTTTTATCATCAGAGTATTTTACTCCATTATCAAGTAAATTTTTAATAGCTAATGCAAAAAGTTCTAAATCAACTTTTAGGGCTTTCTTTGATATGTTTTCATACTCTATTTTATTTTTCGGATTATCTAACATCATCATATCAATAGCTTTTTCAATTGTTAAATTTAGATTTGTTTTATATTTATTTATATTATAGTTTTTTGAAACTATCTCTTCTATTTTTGAAAAGTCATTAATAAGTAAGTTTAATTTATCAAAGATTGAAATCATTCTATCTTTTTGTTTATCATTATCAATTAACTCACTAACAATTCGACCTTTTGCTATTGGAGTTTTAAGCTCATGCATTACTGTTCTTAGAAAAAGTTGCCGTGAGTTTAAAAGAAGTGAGATTTTTTTTACCGCATTATCAAACTCATTTGCAACTTCTGCTATTTCATCTTTTTTATCACTTTTACAATTTATGTCTAATTTTCCATTTGAAAAATCTTGAATCTCTTCTTTAAGTAATCTTAAAGGTTTAAGTGCTTTTATAATCCATAAAAAACTTAAAATGAATATTATAAAAATAATACCCAGCACTATAAAACCATAATAATTTAAAGAATATTTATCTAAATCCTTAGCTAATACTCTAAACCCAGGACCATGTATAAGTAAATAGAAATTATCTTGATATTTTAATATTTCAAACCCAGGTCCTGAACCTATTGTTTTTGTTTTTCTTAGTATTTCTTCTTCATTTTCAATAAACTCAAAATTCACTTTTTCTATATAATCTATTATTTCTCTTGGAGTTAATCTATTTTGATGAGTATGTTTTGTGATTTTTGTATAGTTATTATTTAATCGTTTATTTAATTGATTTTCTTCAAAATAATAGTTTCCAATAAATACCATAATAAAAAGTAAAATGGATATTATAAATACAAATACTATTTTTGTGATTAATGAGTTAAAATTCATTGTGTTAGTTTATATCCTAATCCTCTTATTGAGTGAATGTATTGTGGTTTTTTTGGATTATCATTTAGTTTTGTTCTTAATCTTCCAATAATCACATCTAAACTTTTACTATAACTATCTGTTAAGCTTTCAGATTTACTTACTATTTCTTCTCTTGATACAATAGCATTTTTTTTGCTAATAAGAAGACTTAAAACTTCATATTCAGCATGTGTAAGATTTAATGCTTCATTATTAAACGATATTTGCATTTTTGATTCTTCGTGTAAAAATAGTGAATCTTCTTGTTCAATTTTACTTCCCTTTTTTGAGCGTCTTAAAAGGCTTAGAATTACTGCATACATTTCTTTTGGATCATAAGGTTTTGGAAGATAATAATCAGCTCCTATTTGAAGTCCCATAATTTTATCTGTAACATCTCCTCTAGCACTAGAGATAATAATTGGAATATCATAACTTTTGGAAATCTTTTCACAAACTTCTAATCCATCAATCCCTGGAAGTGTTAAGTCTAATATTAAGATATCAAATTTTGATATTCCTGCACTAAGACCCAAGAAAGGGTCTTCATAATTTGTAATTTCCATATTATATTTAGCTAAGTATTCCCCTAGAAATTCAGAAAATTCAGGATCATCTTCTATCATCAAAATATTTATCATAATTTATAACCTAGCCTTAATTTTATTTATAGATCAACCATAAAAAGATATAGCTTTATAGTTGTTTGTATCACTTAATATTTGACTTAATGAAGTCTTTAATAAGTTATTTGTTTCTTCTGCTGTGTATTGAGTATTTTTACTAGAATATTTATCTAGTAAGTCCATAACATCAGTTTTACTTTCTTCATTTAGATTTAGAATTCTACTTGTATAGTCCATAATATCATCAAATGATGTTGATACTGTTGATTCTTCATCTTCATCTGTATTTAATAAAGTGTCAAGTAATGAAGAAATTGAGTCACTCTCTTCTTTTGGAGGAGGAGGTGGCATTCCACCACTTGGGCCACCTTGAACACCAGCTAATCCACCAACTTCTTGAGCATCAAATCCTGCTTCTTCCATTGTTCTTGCAAGTTCAGCTGAAGCTTGAATCCCTGCATCTTCAAAAGCTGCAACGATATTTTGTGCATCACTTTGTGTTAAATTATTTGCATCATAGTTTTCTAAAACAGAAGTAATAGTTTCAAGTTGAGAATAACTTAAACTATCATTACTTTGTGAGTTTTTTGAAGACTGTGTTGGCATTGTAAATTGACTTGAGTCTATACTACTTATCATTTTAATTCCTTTGCTTATTTTATATTATATATTGTATTTAATTTGTTTAAATGGAGTTTTAATATAAAGTAAACTAAAGTAAACAATCTTTTATATAAAATAATTCTAACACTATTTGTATTTCAAATGTATTAGATGTATTTATACCTTTAACGCTTATGAGGACCACCTTCTGGCATACAAACAAAATATTTCTCATCAGGTGTATTCATACATTGTCCTGTTAAATTACCTCTTGGTGTTGATACTGTACATTCAAATCCAACCTTTTGTCCTTCACAAGCGATTATAGCTTCTTTAGGTGGCATATTCCCTTCTTGTCTTTGCCCTTTTTGATTTGCATATGAAACAACTATTGTTGCAAAGATACAAGAAGTTATAAATATTCTTTTGTTTATGTTCATTTTCTAATCCTTAATTTTTAATATCAAAAGTTTAACTGTTTAAGTTAAATAAGTTTTAAACATAAATTAAATAAAGGTAAATGTATAAAAAAAGACACTTTTAACACTCTTGCTAATGTTAAACTTTTCCAAATCAAAGGAGAAAAGATGTTGGGTGAAATCAATTCATTTTTAAATGATCTAATTTGGGGAAATATTTTAATATATTTACTTCCTGCTTTAGGGATTTTTTTTACAATAAGTTCAAGGTTCGTACAATTTAGATATTTCTTTAAAATGTTTAATATATTAAGAGATACTTCTCATAAAAAAGAAGGACATATTAGTTCTTTCCAAGCATTGATGTTAAGTGTTGCTGGACGTGTTGGAGGAGGTAATATTGCAGGAGTTGCTGTTGCTATTACTTTAGGTGGTCCAGGCGCTGTTTTTTGGATGTGGATTATTGGTTTAATTGGTATGAGTACTAGTTTCTTTGAGTGTTCATTAGCACAATTATATAAAGAAAAAGATGGTCAAGAAGAGGGAGTATATAGAGGAGGACCTGCTTATTATGTTACTAAAGCTTTAGGACAAAGATGGTTAGGAATAGTTATTTCTGTTCTTTTAATGATTACTTTTGGTTTTGCATTTAATGCAACTCAATCTTTTATTATTTCTACTTCATTTGAATCATCATTTGATATTCCCGTTTGGATTACAGGTTTAGTAATAACTGCTATCTTTGCAATTGCAATTTTTGGTGGAATAAAAAGAATTTCTAAATTTTCAGAAGTTATTGTACCTGTTATGGCTGTTGGATATTTATTAATTGCAATTGTAGTAATTGCTTTAAATATTGAACAAATCCCTACTCTTATTGCAAGAATTATAGAGGAAGCTTTTAATCCAAGCTCTGCAATTGGTGGGGGTATTGGTGCTGTTATTTTACAAGGTGCAAAAAGAGGTATGTTCTCAAATGAAGCAGGATTAGGATCTGCTCCGAATGTTGCAGCTGTTGCTTATGTTGCACATCCTGTTCAACAAGGTATTGTTCAGTCATTTTCAGTATTTATTGATACTATTATTTTATGTTCTTGTACTGCTTTTATTATTCTTTTATCAGGTGTTTATACTCCAGGTATTGAAGGTGTACAAGGTGTATTATTAACTCAAAATGCATTAGTTGAACAAGTAGGACCATTTGGTGGATACTTTGTAACAATTGCATTATTTTTATTTGGTTTTTCTTCAATGTTATACAACTATTATCTTGCAGAAAATAGTCTTAACTTTGTAAGTAATGGAAGTAAAACTTTTTTTACTGCATTTAAAATTTTATGTATTGCATTAATTGTTTGGGGATCATTTCAAGATTTAACATCAATATTCTCATTTGCTGATTTAACTATGGGATTATTAGCTGTTATTAACTTAGTTGTTATTGCAATTTTATATAAGCCTGTTTTACAGTTAATCAAAGGTTATGATAGACAGTTAAAAGATGGAAAAAAACCAGTACTTAGATATAAAGATTATACAGAATTCAAGATTGATAAAGATACATGGAAAGAAATTGTAAATAATATCAATGATAAAAAAGCAAAAGAATAAACACTATTATTCTTTTAAAACTAGTTGACATTCTTAAGTCAGCTAGTTTTTAATAAAATTTTGTCAATATGCATGATAACTTTATTCAAGGATAAGATGATGTTTAATAAAGAAGGAATACCTTTTTTTATTATTATAGTTCCTTTTTTAGCTATTTTATTTATTTTATTTTTTTCAACTTCATACTATCTAAAACTTACAAATAGTAGTTTTAAAACTGACATTAAAGAATTCCAACAAGTATATATTTCAAAAAAAGATTATGATAAGAATAAACTTTTAAAGATAATAAAACAAAAAGAAAAACTTCATGAAATAAGACAAAATGAATTTAAAGATTTTATGTTTGTTTTAACAGTTGTAGTTTTTGTATTTATGGTTCTTTTCTCAATACTTATGAATACAATTATTCATGATGTAATAAAAAAATATAAGAAAAGAGTTGAAAATAGGGAAGAAAGACTTGAGCTTTTAAATAAAACCTTAGTCACAAAAGTACGAAAGGGTATTGAAGATGGAAAGCAAAAAGATAAGGCAATTTTACAACAATCAAAACTAGCTAGAATGGGTGAAATGATTTCAATGATTGCACATCAATGGAGACAGCCTTTAACAGAAATTTCAGGAACTTTAATGGAACTTGAAACTGCAACTAGATTTAAAAAAGTTACAGATGAACATATTCTAACGTCAATTGAAAAAAGTGATAAAATGATTGAATTTATGTCTAATACAATTGATGACTTTAGAAATTTTTACAAGCCAGATAAGAAAAAAGAAGTCTTTGATGTTTTAGCTTCTTGTAAAAAAGCAATAAATCTTGCGAGTGCTTCTTTAGAAGATAGTTTAATTATTCTAGACCTTGATGTAAAAGAAAACAAATTTATAAATGGCTATCCAACAGAATTTGCACAAGTAATTTTAAATCTAATTTCAAATGCAAAAGATATTTTAGTTGAAAGAAAAATTCAAAATCCAAAAATTACTCTTGAAATTAAAAGTGATGGAAGTTTATGTATTATTAAAGTAAAAGATAATGCAGGTGGTTTAGATGAAAAATATTTTGATTTGATTTTTGACCCATATTTTAGTACGAAAGAATCATCAAAAGGTACGGGATTAGGTCTTTATATTTCTAAGCTTATTATTGAAAAAAATATGGGTGGAGAATTAAGTGTTGAAAATAGTGAGGAAGGTGCTGTTTTTAAAATAGTGCTATTAGGATAAAAAATGGAAGATATATTACTAGAAAAATTAAAAGATATTAGTATTTTATGTGTTGAAGACGAAGATGGAATTAGAGAAGTTATTGTAAAGACATTAAAATACTATTTTAAAGAAGTTTATGAGGCTTGTGATGGGGAAGAAGCTTATGAAATATATAAAGAATATAGACCAAAAATAATACTTAGTGATATTCAAATGAAGAATATAAATGGAGTTGAATTTGTAAAAAAAGTCAGAAAGACAGATAGACATACAAGTATAATTATGCTTACTGCTCATTCAAATGAAGAATATTTAATGGAATTAATTAACCTAAATGTGAACCATTTTATTTTAAAACCATTGAATTTAAAGAAATTAAATGAAGCATTATTTAAATATATAAATGAAAACTTGCTAGATCAAATAACTCTAGCTCCTAATCTATTTTTAGATTTACATAAAAGAGTAGTTGTTTTTAATGAAACAGAAGAGATAAGTTTAAGAAAAAGAGAGAAGGATTTTTTACATCTACTTTATGAAAATAAAAACTCAATTGTAAGCTATATGCAAATAGAAGAAGAACTTTGGATTGATAAAGCAATGACTTCTCATGCATTAAAATCTTTTATTAAAGATTTAAGAGCTAAACTTCCTATACATATTATAAAAAATGTTTCGCAAGAAGGTTATACTTTATTGTTAAAAGAATAAAAGACACTTTTAGTATACTTCTTAAAAGTATACTTTTAAATATTAAATTAAGAGGTTTATAATGGAAGAAGAATATAGAATAGAAAAAGATTTTTTAGGTGAAAAGAAAATTGAAAAAGATGCATATTATGGTATCCAAACATTAAGAGCAAAAGAAAATTTTGATATTACACATACAGATATGTCATTGTTTCCAACTTTTCTTAAATCTCTAGCAAAAGTGAAGAAAGCTTGTGCTTTAACTAATTTTGAATTAGGTGATTTAAATGATAGACAAAGAGATGCAATTGTTCAAGCTTGTAATGAAATAATTGATGGAAAGTTTCATGACCAGTTTATAGTTGATCCTATTCAAGGTGGAGCTGGAACTTCTACAAATATGAATGCAAATGAAGTAATAGCAAATAGAGCTTTAGAAATTATGGGTGAAAAAAGAAGTTCATATGATATTATTCATCCAAATAATCATATTAATATGTCTCAATCTACAAATGATGTTTATCCAACTGCAATTAAACTAACTTTACATGAATTAATTTATAAATTAAAAGATTCTTTACGTTATCTAAGAGATGCTTTTTTTGAAAAATCATTAGAATTTAAAGATGTATTAAAAATGGGAAGAACACAACTTCAAGATGCTGTGCCTATGACTTTAGGTCAAGAATTTAAAACATACGCAGTTATGATTGATGATGATATCTTTAGACTAAGAGACACTCAATCTTTACTAAAAGAGGTAAATCTTGGAGCTACTGCTATTGGTACAGGAATTAACTCTAAATCTGCTTATAAAAGAAAAGTAATAAGTAATCTTAGAGAAGTAACAGGTGTTGATTATGTAAGTGCTACAGATTTAATTGAAGCAACACAAGATACAGGAGCCTTTGTTCATATTTCTGGAATATTAAAAAGAGTTGCTATTAAAATCTCTAAAATATGTAATGATTTAAGACTTTTAAGTTCAGGACCTAGAGCTGGATTTAATGAAATAAATCTTCCAAAAGTTCAACCAGGATCTTCAATTATGCCTGGAAAAGTAAACCCTGTAATTCCAGAAGTTGTAAATCAAGTAGCATTTGAAGTAATAGGTGCTGATGTAACAATTTCAATGGCTTGTGAAGGTGGACAATTACAATTAAATGTATTTGAACCAATAGTAGCTTATAAATTATTTACATCTATTAATATGATGAGAAGATCTTTTTATACATTAGCTGAAAAATGTATTAAAGGGATTACTGCAAATGAAGATGTGTGTATGGACTATATTTTAAACTCAGTAACGATAGTAACTTCATTAAATCCAATATTAGGATATGAAAAAAGTGCCGCAATTGCAAAAGAAGCACTTGCTACTAATAGAAGAGTATATGATATTGTATTAGAACAAGAACTATTTACTAAAGATGAGTTAGATGAGTTATTAAAACCTAGTAATATGGTAAATAATTACTAAAAGGGAATTTATGAAAGTTACAATTATAAATACAGGCGGTACCTTTAATAAAAGATATAACCCCCTAAAAGGGAAACTTGAAGTTCCAAGTGATAATATTGCACTTGATAAGATTTTAGCATCTTGTTTTAATGTTGAGTATGAAGTTATAAATATTGTTTCAAAAGACAGTTTAGATATGACAGATGTTGATAGACAGTTAATTACAGATACAGTTAAAAATTCTGAAAATGAAAACATCATTATTATTCATGGAACTGATACTGTGGATTTAACATCTGCCTTTTTGAGAAAACAAATTTCAGATAAAAAAATAGTATTTACAGGAGCTATGGTTCCTATGAGTATTGATGAAGTTGAAGCTACTATGAATTTCTCACAAGCTTTAGGATTTTTAAGTGCGGATGTAAAAAATGGAATTTATTTAGCAATGCATGGTGTAGTTGTTGATGCTTCAAAACTTGTAAAAGATAGAAGTGTAGGGCAATTTTTAATTCAAGATTAAATAAGAGTTTATACTCTTATTTAACTTTTTATACAGCTGTTGGATCAAGAAAAGTTCTAGAACTTAGTTCTTTATCAATAGTATATAAACCAAAGCCATTATCTCCTACAAGTTTTATATGGTCAATGATTTCAGATACTGTAGCTTCTTCTTCAACTTGCTCTGTTACGTACCATTGAAGTAAATTGTAAGTTGCATGATCTTTGTCTTTCATTGCTTTATCTGATAAATTATTTAAATTTTTTGTCATTGATTGTTCATGGGCTAAGGATTTTTTGAATACATCTAATAATGATTTATAATCAACTTTTGATGCTTTAATTTCTGGTAATTTAATATGAACATCTTGATCTTCAAGATATTTAAAAAACTTCATTCCATGAGAAACTTCTTCTTGATATTGAATTAAAAACCATGATGAAGCACCATTAAATCCTTCTTTTGAACAGTAAGCGCTCATTCCTAAATAAATATATGCTGATTGAAACTCTTTATTTAATTGTTCTATTAATGCTTCTTGTAAATTTGTACTAATCATAATGTATCTCCTTTTATTTATATTTGATTATAACAAAATATAACAATAAGTCTATTTAGACTAATATTTTTATTTAAAAGTAAATAAACAATATTTTAGATAAAATGCCTGAAAATTATAAAATATTAAAAATAGGATATTAAAAATGGCAATTTATACATGTGGACATACAACTCCTGATTCAGATTCAATTTGTTCAGCGATTTCATTAGGATATTTATTAAATAAAATAGGAAGAGAAGCAATTCCAGCACGTCAAGGACCTGTTAGTCCTGAAACACAATTTATCTTAGATAAGTTTGGTTTTGAAGCACCATTATTAAAAACTCAATTTGCAGGTGAAGAGCTTTTTATTACTGATTATTCAGATAAAGGTCAAGCACCAGCTGATATTGATCAAGCTATAGTTGTAGGTATTGTAGATCACCATAAATTAGGTGACATTACTACTTCAACTCCATTAGAGTGTTGGATTAGACCAGTTGGTTGTACTAATACAATTGTAAAAGAAATGTATGATTATCATGGTGTAGAAATTCCAGCTAATATTGCAGGAATCATGTTATGTGCAATCTTAAGTGATACTGTAATTTTCAAATCACCAACATGTACTCCAATTGATATGAAAGTAGTTAAAGAATTAGCAGCAATTGCTGGAGTAAATGATTTTGCAGCTTTAGGAATGGAAATGTTCAAAGTAAAATCAGCAGTTGATGGTGTACCTGTAAGAGATTTGATTTTAAGAGATTATAAACCTTTTGATATGCATGGAAATGCTGTTGGAATTGGACAATTAGAAGTAATAGATTTGGCAATTTTTGATAGTATTAAAGATGATTTAGAAGCAGATTTAGAAGAATTAAGAGCTGAAAAAAATCTTCATACAGCATGTTTAATCTTAACTGATATTATGAAAGAAGGTTCAGAAATACTTGTAGCTTCTGTAGATAACTCAATTTTTGAAAATGCCTTTGGTGTTGAATTAGTTGATGGAAAAGTTTGGTTAGATGGTTGTTTATCTAGAAAAAAACAAATCATTCCTTTCTTAGAACCTGCATTTAAATAATAACTATAAATAATCCCTAAATGGGGTTATTTAACTCCTTACTTTTATCACTTCATACCTTCTTTTAACACCTTAAGCTAAAAATAGATAAAATCCAATTAATATGACTAAATAGGTGAATAACTTTTTGTAAATTCATGGGAAATAGGTGAAAATCCAATACTGCCCCCGCAACGGTAATTTGTGTAAAAACACAATAAGTCCGGAGACCGACCTTTTAGTTTTCGATGCAAATCAGGCGGGGTGCCCTGAAAGTAAGAAATAGTTCATTCTTTACTTACATTACTTTTACTCCAATTGACTTTTGTATTAATTTTTATTAATAGGAAGTTTAATGTCACCACTTAAAAACATTTTAGTGTTTTGTCTTATGTTTATTTTTTCAGTAAATATATTTGCCCAAGAAAATAGCAAATCTATTTTCACTGTTGTTTCAGATAGGTCAGCTGCAGTATTAAATTCTGGTGCTAATTATTATTTGAAAAACTCTAATGATAAGATTTCTATACGTACTGTTTCTCAAATTTTGAATATGAGTAATACAAAGATTCAAGAAGAAATAAACAAAGCTGATATTGTTTTATATACAGCTGTTTTTGGTGATGTAGTTGAAAAACTATTATCAAAAGATTATGATGGTGTTAAAACTATTGTTTCTATTCAAGGAGATAGGCGATTAATCTCTTTGAATAAAGATATTTCAAAAGCAGATTATACTTCTATTCCTTCAAAATTATTACTTAAAGATAAAGAGATATCTTCATACCAAGAATTACTGAACTTAAAACAAAAAGAGTTTAGAAATTATGCTTTCTACTTACAAGCAAGAGCTTACTGGGATAATAGAGGAAGTCAAAACATCTCAAATCTTTTTTCTTTTTTATCAAATAGTACATTAGATAAAAAAATATGGCCAAAGGTTTTAGAGTTAAAACAAGTAAGATATTTTTTAAATGCAAATGCTTCTAAAACATATGAAAGTATTAAGGACTTAAAAAAAGATTTAAAAGATGATACAAATGTAATATTTATTTTAGATAATGATAGAGCAGATAATTCAAGTGATTGGAAACTTCATGAAGAAATTTATAAACAATCAAAATTACAAGTAGTATCAATATTAAGTTCATGGGGAAAACCAAGTTTTCAAGCAGTTCATAGTTTAGAAGAGTTAAGAAAAAGTTTTTCTTCAAAACAAGCTTTTTCAATTATCTCTTTACAAGATTTTGTAATAGGTGGTGGTGAGTCAAGGCAAGATGTTACTAAAAGCTTAGAGAACTTAAATGTACCAGTTTTAAAAGCATTAAGAGTTCTTGATACAAATGTATTATCTTATTCTTTATCATCTCAAGGATTACCTGTAAATTCTGTTCATTATCGTATCTCTATGCCTGAACTTCAAGGTATTGGACAAGTTTATATCTTAGCTATGAATAATGACTCTTCTATTGATTTACAAACAGGTGCTTTAATCATTGATACAAAATTAATGAAAGATGAAATTAAAAATATCATCAAAAAATCAAAAGCATGGATGAATTTAAAAACTAAAGATAATAGTGATAAAAAAATTGCAGTAGTTTATTATAATCACCCTCCCGGAAGACATAATATTGGAGCAGATAATTTAAATGTTCCAAAGTCACTATTTAAAATATTAAATGAGTTAAAAAAGCAAGGTTATGATGTAGGTGAGTTGCCAAATTCTAGTGAAGAGTTATTAGACATTTTACAAGCAAAAGGTGTTAACTTACCAAATGATAAGAAAGCTTTAAAAGAACAAAGTCAAAAAGTTGCAAAGGTAAGTCTTGAAGATTATGAAGCTTATTTAAATACACTTCCTTTAGATATTCAAGCTGAAATGAAATTTGGACCATTAAGTGCACTTCATGTAAAAATTGAAAGCTTTTTAAATGAAGATATTCAAAGAGTAAAAGGTTCAAATAAAGCACCTTCTTATAAAGCAATAAAAGATTATATGCATAAAACTATTTCTAATTTACATCATGCACTTGATGGTGTTAGAAGTAAGAGTAGACAAAGGTCAATTAATTTATTAAAACAATTAGAAGATGAATATGAAAAAGTTTTAAAATTAAGTCAAGATGAAAAAGAATTTTCACTAGAAAATTCTACATCATTAAAAGATGCAATAATTAAAATGGAAATAGAAGGTATTAGAGGTTGGGGAGCTGCTCCTGGTGTTGTTATGGTTTGGGATAATGAACTTCTTGTACCTTCTGTAACTTTTGGAAATGTGATTTTAGCACCACAACCTCCAAGAGGTTGGGAGTTAAATGAAGAGCTTCTTCATGCAAACTTATCTTTTCCTCCAACACATCAGTATTTAGCCTTTTACTATTACATGAAAGAGAAGTTTAAAGCTGATGGTATTATTCATGTAGGACGACATTCAACTTATGAATTTCTTCCACGAAAGAGTGTTGGTCTAAGTGCAAGTGATTATCCATCAATTATTATTGAAGGAATTCCTAGTATTTATCCATATATTGTTGATGGAGTAGGTGAGGGAATTCAAGCTAAAAGAAGAGGTCAATCTATTATGATTGACCACTTAACACCACCACTTGCTACAACTAAATTATATGATAACTTATTAGAATTAAGACAGTTAATTGAGAGTGCAGAAGCAGCAAGTGATGATAATATTAGAAAAAATGCCATTAATAAAATAAAAGTATCAATTGATAAAATGAATTTACGAGCTGAATTAATTGAGAGTATGGATGAAGAATTACAAGTTAGAGGTATTGGTTTTGATGAGGTTGATGATGAGTTTTTACTTCATGAAGTAGGGCATTATTTAACACACTTACAAGAAGAGTTTATGCCTTTAGGCTTACATACTTTTGGAGAAGATTGGAATAACAAAGCAGTTGATACTATGATTGAGTCTATGAGTAAAGATGGCGTTGTAACAAAGCAAACAAAAGAAGATTTAATTATCTCACCAAAAAAAGAACTTGAATCTCTAGTGAATGCTTTAAATGGTGGATATGTAAAAGCTGGAAAAGGAAATGACCCAATTAGAACAGCTTCTGCACTTCCTACTGGACGAAATTTTTATGCTTTAGATGGAAGCTTAATTCCTTCAACTATTGGTTATGAAATAGGTGTTAAATTAGCACAAGATATAAGAGCTAAAAAAGAAAAAAATTCTCATAAAAAAGAAGCAGTTATTCTTTGGGCTTCAGATACAGTAAGAGATGAAGGTGCTATGGTTGCTTTTGGTCTTGATTTATTAGGTGTAAAACCTATTTGGAATAGTAGAGGAATTTTAAAAGGTTTAGAAAAACTTCCTTTAGATGAAAAAAGAACAAGTAGAGTTGATGTAGTATTTACATCATCTGGATTATTTAGAGATTTATATGGTTCTCAATTAGCTTTATTAAATAAAGCAGTATTAATGGCAATTGATTCTTCATATGATGTAATAATTAATAAATATCCAGCTTTAACTTTATCATTAGAAAGTGCATTATCAACTTTAGGTGAATTAAAAGTAGGTGGACATGAGAGTTTAGAAGTAAATGCAGTTGCATCAAACTGGGTTAATGAAGCAAGAGAAATATTGAAAAATAATCCTAATATGAATCTTGAAGAAGTTGGTAAAAAAGCATCTTATAGAGTTTTTGCAACTGCTCCTGGCTCTTATGGTGCTGGAATTAACAGATTAGTTGAACGATCTGGTTCTTGGACTAATAGAAAAGAATTAGGTGATGTATTTATTAAAAGAGTTGGTTATGCTTATTCAGAAGATTTAGAAGGACAAGTTGCCCTTGATAGTTATAAAAGACAATTAAAAAATGTTGAAAACACGTATCTTGGACGTGCAAGTAATTTATATGGTTTAATTGATAATAACGATACTTTTGATTATTTAGGAGGTTTAAATTTAGCTATTGAAACTGTTACAGGAAAACAACCAAACTCTTTTGTAATTGATAATTCAAATTCAAAGAATGTTAAAATTGAAGCACTTCAAACAGCACTTTTAAGTGAGTTACGAGGAAGATTTTTAAATCCACAATGGATTAAACCTCTAATGAGTGAAGGTTATAGTGGTGCACGAACTATGGGAAGTGAGTTTATAGAATATCTTTGGGGATGGCAAGTTACTAGTCCTGAAATTATTACCAATTGGGTTTGGGAAGATGTAAAAGCTGTTTATATTGATGATAAATTAGACTTAGGTTTAGATGAGTTTTTATCTTCAAATCATCAAGTTCAAGTTCAAACAAATATGTTAGCTGTAATGTTAGTTGCAATACAAAAAGACTTTTGGAAAGCAGATGAAAAAACACAAAAAGAATTAGCTCAGAAGTTTACACAAAATATAATCAAAAATGGAATACCAGGAAGTGGTCACACTCATGCTAATCATCCTATTTATGATTTTGTGAAAACTAAGATTGATAAAGAATCTGCAAAAAAACTAGAAAAAATACTTAATGAATCAAGACTTGATAATGTAGCTAAAAAAACTACTCCAATTTCTATTCAAGAGATTAAGTTAGAAGAAAAACTACAAAAACAAGAAATAAAAAAAGTAGAAGAGTTAAATACAAAAGAGAATGAAAAAATAAAAGAAGAGTCTAAAAATGAATCAGATGAAGAATCATTTATAAAATATTTTATATTAGCAGCAATATTAATTCTTTTAGCAGGATTAAGTAAATCTATCTTCTTTTCAAGAGTAAAAGGATAATTATGTTTTCATCAATATCTATAGGATTAATGCACCAAATCACAGCTATTTTATTAGAACCAGTTTCTTGGGCTTTAATCTTTTTTGTAGTTTGGGGTTTATATGAAGTTGGTATTAGTATAGGGGAGAGAACTGTTGAAATAAACAAGCTTGTTAAGACAAATGATATTGCTTATGTTTTATCAATTGCAAAGAAAAGAATTGAAAGAGCAGATTTTATCACAAGATTAGCTCCAATGCTTGGACTTATGGGAACATTAATCCCTTTAGGTCCAGGACTTGCTGCACTTGGTGATGGTGATGTTAAAATTCTTAGTACGGCAATGTCTGTTGCTTTTGATACTACAGTTCTTGGTTTATTAGCTGGAATGACTGGTTTTATTATTTCAAGACTTAGAAAAAGATGGTATGATAAGGCTTTGACAATTATGGAACAAAAACAGGAAAAGAAATATGAAAAATAGATTTTCTTCTGAACATTTTGTAAAAGAAGATGATGAACCTCTTGGACCATTAGCAAACTTAGTAGATATTATTTTAGTTTTTGCTTGTGGATTAATTGCAGCTCTTGTAGCAATTAGTCCTAATTTACAAGAACATTTTAATGTTGAAGATTCTCAAAAAATTACCCAAGGTAAAGAGTTGGCAAATGTACCTAAAAATATAAAAGATAGTTTAGATTCAAAAGAAGGATTTAAATCTTTAGGTCAAGTATATAAAGACCCAAAGACTGGAAAATTAATTTTAATTAGTGATTAGAGTTTTTTATTTATTATAAAAATAATTTATAAATTAATTAAATCTTCTTTATTAGTTATTTGTTTTTCAATAACTTGAATACCTTTCGTAAGAAGAGAATTTTTTAAACCTTCTCCTATTTTTGTAGATAAAAATATATTTACATTAAAATCTAAAAATATTTGAGGTAAAACAATTGCAGGTTTTGAAGTTTTTACATAAACGTCATTTTCAATTGATTTTATTAAAGTTACTTCATTATCTTCAATTTTGTATATAGATATATATTGGTCTGTTGATAACATAGATTCAAAGCTATTTTTACTTGCAGAACAAATTGCAACTATATAAGGTGTATTTGCATCTTCAATAGAAATTTTATTTCCATAAACAATTGCTCTTGTTAACTTTTGTCTTGCATTTTTTAAAATTCTAGTAAATGTAGGTCTTGAAACCTTCATACTTTCTGCTGCTTTTTCTTGATATAAATCTAAAATATCCATTAAATAAATAGCTTCCATTTCTTCATCTAATAGATGAGTAATCCCATTGTATGATTTATTCTCAGGTATATAATCTTTAAATGCTGGTTTAAAGACTAAATTTCTTTTTGTTTTTTCTCTTCCCATTATTATCCTTGTTTAGAATAATATCAAAATTTTGTTAAATTATTCTTGACATATGTTCAATAAAGTGTTATTATTTTGAACATATGTCAACAAAAGGATAATTTTATGTTGAATTTAAAAAATATTTACTCTTTTTATATAAATGGTTTTAAAAACATGACTATTGGAAAAACATTATGGAAACTTATATTAATAAAACTATTGGTTATATTTCTTTTTCTTAACTATTTTGTACATGATAAATCGTTAAAAACTGAATATAAGACATATGATGAGAAAGTTGATTTTGTATATAAAAATCTAACAAAAGATAATTGAGGAAAATAAAATGGAAGAACATTTAGTTGATTGGTCAAGAGCTCAATTTGCCCTAACTGCAATGTATCATTGGATATTTGTTCCATTGACATTGGGACTTGGTTTTATTGTAGCTATTATGGAGAGTATATACGTAAAAACAAATGACGAATTTTGGAAAAAAACTACAAAATTCTGGATGGGTTTATTTGCTATTAACTTTGCAATTGGAGTTGCAACTGGAATTATAATGGAGTTTGAGTTTGGTACGAACTGGGCAAATTACTCTTGGTTTGTAGGTGATATTTTTGGTGCACCTTTAGCAGTTGAAGGTATTTTAGCATTTTTTATGGAAAGTACTTTTTTTGCTGTTATGTTTTTTGGATGGGATAAAGTAAGTAAAGGTTTTCACCTTCTTTCAACTTGGTTAGTAGCCGTTGGTTCAAATCTATCTGCACTTTGGATTCTTGTTGCAAATGGATGGATGCAATATCCAGTAGGTATGACTTTTAATCCAGATACAGTAAGAAATGAAATGAATAACTTTTGGGATGTTTTATTCTCACCTGTTGCTGTAAGTAAATTTTTACATACAATTGCAAGTGGTTATGTATTAGCTTCATTATTTGTAATTGGTATTAGTGCTTGGTATTTATTGAAAAAAAGAGATATTTTATTTGCTAAAAGATCTATTATTATAGGTGCTACTTTTGGACTTATTACTTCATTGTTTTTAATTTTAAGTGGAGATGAGTCAGCTCACCAAGTGGCACTTAAACAACCTATGAAACTTGCAGCAATGGAAGGTTTATATGAAGGAACAACAGATGCTGGAATTGTAGCTATGGGAATATTAAATCCTAAAAAAACAATTTCAAATGATGAAGAACCTTTCCTTTTAGAAGTAACAGCTCCATATGCACTTTCACTTCTAGGATACCACGATATCCATGCTTTTGTTCCTGGTATTAAAGATTTAGTTTATGGAAACGAAGAAATGGGAATTATAAGTACCCAAGAAAAAATGCAAAAAGGAAAACTTGCAGTTCAAGCTTTAGAAGATTATAAAGAAGCTAAAAAAACAAAAGATGAAGTACAATTGATTCAATCAAAAAGTATACTTGATGAAAACATGAAGTATTTTGGTTATGGGCATATCAAAAAAGCTGAAGATGTAGTTCCTCCTGTTGCTATTAATTTTTATTCATTTCATATTATGGTAGCCCTTGGGTCTTGGTTTACATTACTTTTTGCGATGGTTTTATTTTTTGCAACAAAAAGAGATATTCTAAATTATCCTTTACTTTTAAAGGCAGCTTTATGGAGCATTCCATTGGGTTATATTGCAAGTGAAGCTGGTTGGGTAGTTGCAGAAGTTGGAAGACAACCTTGGGCTATTCAAGATTTGATGCCTGTTGGAATTGCAGCTACTAAAATAGCTAGTACAAATGTAATGATAAGTTTCTTTATCTTTGCTACTTTATTTACAGTGTTATTAATAGCTGAAGTTAAAATAATGACAAAACAAATAGGACTTGGACCTGAAAGTAAGGAGCATTAAATGGGATTTGGAACACTTGAACTTTTAACACTTCAACAATATTGGTGGATAATTATTTCTTTATTAGGTGGTCTTTTTGTATTTATTATGTTTGTTCAAGGTGGACAAACATTAATGGATAAATTAAGTGATAATGAGATAGAAAAAACTATGTTAATAAATAGTATTGGAAGAAAATGGGAATTAGGTTTTACTACTTTAGTTTTATTTGGAGGTGCTTTATTTGCAGCTTTCCCATTATTTTATGCAACTAGTTTTGGTGGCGCTTATTGGGTATGGTTAGCAATTTTGTTTTGTTTTATTATTCAAGCTGTAAGTTATGAATATAGAACAAAACCTAATAATTTTTTAGGACAAAAAACATATGAAATATTTTTGAAAATAAATGGAAATATTGGAACTTTTTTATTAGGAGTTGCTATTAGTACATTTTTTAGTGGAAGTGAATTTATAATTGATTCAAATAATTTTGTAGATTGGCAAAATCCATTACGAGGTCTTGAAGCTTTACTTAATCCTTATAATTATTTACTAGGATTTGCACTTGTATTTTTAGCAAAAATCAGTGGAGCATTGTATTTTATTAATAATATAGATTATGAACAAATTAGACAAAAAGCAGTTAAGTCAATCAAAATAAATATGATTTTCTTTCTAATTTTCTTTCTTAGTTTTATGACTTGGATTCTAATAAAAGATGGATATGCAGTTGCTAAAGATGGATTTGTATCTATTGAAAGATTTAAGTATCTACAAAATTTTATTGATATGCCAATTGTTTTAGCTATGTTTTTAATAGGTGTTGCAATGGTAATAATAGCTGTATTTGTAACTATAACTTTTAAAAAAACTTGTTGTATTAAAACAGGTGGAATAGGAATTGTTCTTACTGTTATGGCTATTTTATTAAATGTTGGATTAAATAATACATCTTACTATCCATCAACTGTTGATTTACAAAGTAGTCTTACAATAGTAAATAGCTCAGGTAGTCACTATACTTTAATGACAATGGCTTATGTATCATTGATGGTACCTTTTGTATTAGCTTATATTACCTATGCTTGGTATAGCATGGATAAAGTAAAAATAACAAAAGAAGAAATAGAATCCCCTGATTCTCATAATTATTAAGAAGGTTAGAAATATGCAATATTTAAGTGAATTAATTTGGTTAAGTCTTTGGCCCGTGGTTATATATCTAGGATATAAAATCTCAATAATAAATGCAACAAAGGAGATAAAATGATTGCAATACCAGTAAAAACAAATAAAGAAAAAACAGCAGTGTCAACAATGTTCGGGAAAGCTAAATATTTTGCTTTAATCTCAAAAGATACTATTGAAATAGTGAAAAATGAACAAAGAGGTGGAAGAGCAGTAGCTACATGGCTAAAAAGTAAAAATGTAGACACTCTTATAACTTCTCATATGGGTGATAATCCTTTTTCTGTACTTCTTAAAATGGGAATAAAAGTTTATTTTGCAGGTGATAAAAGAATTGAAATAAATGATGTGTTATTGAAATATGCAGATGGTGATTTACCTTTATTAACACTTGAAAATTTTAATACACTAATAAAAGAAGATATACATGATAATCATAGTTCTTGTAAGAGGGGAAATAAACCTTCTATATTTATTTAATTTATAGTAATATTAGTAGTTATATTAATTTAATTAAAAAGGATAAAAAATGAAACATGTATTAATGACTTTACCTTACAATTTAGATGCCTTAGAACCTTTAATGTCAAAAGAGACTTTGGAGTTTCACTATGGAAAACATCACCAAACTTATGTTAATAAATTAAATGAATTAATTGAAAATACTAAATATGAAGATTTATCATTAAATGAAATAATCAAAAGTTCAGAGGGAGGAATTTTTAATAACGCAGCACAAGTTTCTAATCATGACTTTTTCTGGAATGGTTTAACTCCTAATCAAACAAATATTCCTTCGAATCTTGAAGATGAGTTAGTTAAAGCTTTTGGAAGTGTTGAAGAGTTTAAAAAAGAATTTACAGCAAAAGCAATAGGACAATTTGGTTCAGGTTGGGCTTGGTTAGTTCAAGATGAAAATAAAAACTTAAAAATAATTACAACTTCAAATGCACAAACTCCAATACAAAGTGATTTAAATCCACTTTTAGTATGTGATGTTTGGGAACATGCTTATTATATTGATGTAAGAAATGCAAGACCAGCTTATTTAGAAAACTTCTGGAAACTTGTAAATTGGGATTTTGTAGCTAAAAATTTAGCTTAAATAAAAAAAGGATGTAAAAAATTACATCCTTTTTATTTATATTCTATCTTTTCATTTGAAGCTAAAAGTGCACCACAAAGTTGGTATAAAATTCTAGAACCTACATTTTCATCCCAACCATCATTACTATTTCCAACTTCACATAGATCAAAACCAATAATATTTCTTCCACTTTTAACTACTAAAAATATTAGATATTCAAGTTGTGAAAAGCTAAGACCACTTGGAACGGGTGTTCCTGTATTTGGGCAGTTTATTGGTTCTAGTCCATCAATATCTATTGAAAGATATACATTATGTGGAAGTTGTTCGATATATGGAGTATAAACTTCATTTAAAGATTTTCCACAAGCTAATTGCTCTTGCATTTGTGAGTCATATAAACAAGCACCTTTACTTCCATAATCCTTTAATCTATTAGCTTCTTCACTTGAATAATCTCTAATTCCAAATTGAACAAGCTTTGAAATTCTTTCACATTCATTCATTGCATTATAAAAAATAGAAGCATGAGAGTATGTAAAGCCTTCATAGGCACATCGTAAGTCATGATGTGCATCAACATGAAGTATTCCAAAATCTTCATCTTGAGTATCACTTAACGCTTTTATAAGTCCAAGAGGAGAGGAATGATCACCACCTACAACTCCTACAAACTTACCTTTTTTGATTTGTTTCATTGCTTTTTTATATACTGAGGTATTTAAAGTATCTGAGGCTTCATTTACAAATTTTAAAGCTTTTTTATCTTCACTAGCATTTTCTAATGCTTCAATAACTTTAATAGCTTTTTTTCTAGCTTTATTACTTAATTTTAATAAATCTTTATCAGTTTCCAGCATAGCAATACCAGCAGTATAAGGTTTAATATAGTGGTAGTTTTCTACATCAAGTTGATGACTTGAAAGTCTAATGGCATCAGGAGCTTTTGCCGTTCCTTGTCCATATGAAACTGTAGCTTCCCATGGAACTGGTATTAAAACTAAAGAAGCTTCTTTAGGATTTAATCTTCCTCCAATAAAACCATCACCTTCAAGTGGTGGTAAGCCTTGTTCTAAAACTTCTATCTCTTCTTCTAATGTTCTGTATGACATTAATTTTCCTATTTGATTTAATGCGTAATTATATGATAAAAAAGTCTAGATAAGTGTTAATTTTGATTTATTTAAAACTTTTTGAGTAAAATAAGCCAAGATTTATAAAAAAGAATAAAGAAGAGTTTTCGATGGCTGAACAATTAAAATATGTATATACAGAAGATTATATTAAAAATCTTGGCAATAAAATAAAAGAAAATTATAAAGATTTTGATGAAAAAGCTTTTTTACTTTCTATATTTGATACTTCTTGGGATGATTTAGAGTTAAAACAAAGAATGAGACATATTGCAATAAAACTAAATAAAGCTTTGCCTTTTTCTTATGAAAAGCAACTAAGTATTTTAAAACCTGTTTCAAAAAGCTTTTCATCTTTTGAAGCTATGTTTTTTCAAGATTTTGTAGAAGTTTATGGGCTTGATGATTTTGAAAATTCTATGAAAGCTTTAGAAGTTTTTACAATTGATTCAAGTAGTGAATTTGCTATAAGACAGTTTATTTTGAAATATGAAGATAAAACAATACGTCAAATGAAACAATGGGCAAAAAGTAAAAATGAACATTTAAGAAGATTAGCCAGCGAAGGTTGTCGACCTAGACTTCCTTGGGCTGTTGCACTCGAGTGTTTTAAGAAAAACCCGAAAAAAGTTTTAGAAATATTAGAAATACTTAAAAATGATGAAAGTGTTTATGTACAAAAATCTGTCGCAAATAACCTAAATGATATATCAAAAGATAATCCACATTTAGTAATTGATTTTGTTAAAAACAATTTAGAAAAAACAAAACAACTAGATTGGATTTGTAAACATGCAAGTAGAACACTACTAAAAAAAGGAAATAAAGATATTTTAAAGCTTTTTAATTTTGATAAATCTTCACATATTAATATCAAGAACTTTTCTTGTGATAGTTCTGTAAATATCAATGAAAATTTTGCTTTTGCTTTTATTCTTGAAGCAAATGAAAATATAGGAAATGTAAGAGTTGAATATATAATTGATTATTTAAAATCAAATCAAAAACATAATAAAAAAATATTTATGATAAGTCAAAATGAAATAAAAACTACATCAAAGAGTTTTTTGAAAAAGCAAAGCTTTAAAAATATGACCACAAGAAAACACTATACAGGAAAACACTATATCTCAATTTTGATAAATGGTGAAGAAAAAATAAAAAAGGAATTTTACTTAAATGACGCCAGCAATTAATTTACTTAAAAAAAACAAATGTAATTTTAAAATACATAAATATGAACATGACCCACTTTGTACAGATTTTGGAAATGAAGCAGTAGAAAAACTAGGACTTAATGCACAGCAAGTATATAAAACATTATTAGTTGAATTAAGTCCAAAAGAATTAGCAGTTTGTGTAATACCTGTTGCAAATCAACTAAGTTTAAAAGATGTCGCAAGTGCTTTCAAAGTTAAAAAAGCTTTTATGGCAAACAAAGATGAAGCTCAAAAAGTTACAGGATATTTACTTGGTGGTATTTCTCCTTTGGGGCAGAAAAAAAGACTAAAAACAGTTTTAGATATAAGTACAAATGAGTTTAAAACTATATTTATAAGTGGTGGAAAAAGAGGGCTTGATATTGAAGTAAATCCTAAAGATTTAGTAAAACTTTTAAATGCAGTTATTTATAAAGTTACTGCTTAACTTAAATAAAAAAGTTAAAAGATATTTTTTTTTCTTTTAACGAAGACTTAACTATTTAAGAGTAAAATTTATTATTATATATTATAAGGATTTTACTATGGAAACATCAGATATTCAAGCAATATGTTCACAACTTTTAACTCATGATGATTTGGCAATTGATGATAAACTTTTTGAACAAGTTTTAGAAGAAAAAATAGTTACTAAAATACAAGAAAATAAAAAATCTAAATATATAAAGATATTTTCAAAAAAACAACTTTTTTTATCTCATATAACACCACTTTTACATAGTATTGGATTTGAGATAATTGATGAAGTTACTTATAATGTAGCGAATAATAAAGAACTTATTTATATTTCTAGATTTAATCTAAATATTGAAGATTTTGAAAAAATAGAAAAAGCAAAAGACAATTTAGAATTTATTATAAGTTACTCACTTAAAGATTGTACAATCAAATACTCAAAGGCTTATAGTTTAGTCTATAAAGAAAATCTTAATTTACGAAAGATTATGCTGATTCGTGCATTTATTGAGTATATAGATCAAGCAGTTTTAACAATTAATTCAGCAACAATTTTAAATACTTTAACAAGAAATCATAGTTTAACTTCTATGTTTGTAAAATATTTTATTACAAAATTTGAACCAGAAGTTAAAAATAGATCTAAATCTTTAGAAGAAATTGAAGATAAAATTAAAGCTGAGATAAAAAAGATACCACAAATTGTTGATGACAAAATATTAAATATCACTTTATTATTTTTAAAATCACTTTTAAGAACAAACTACTTTTTAGAACAAGAGACAATTTCTTTTAAAATTGATACAAAGACATTTAGTAAAGATTTAAAAGGTTTACAACCAAATTTAGAAAACTTTATTTATCATAGAGATTTTTCTGGACTTCATTTAAGAATGTCAAAGGTATCACGTGGTGGTTTGCGTTGGTCTGATAGGCATGATGATTATAGACAAGAAGTGAAATCTCTTATGATAACTCAAGAAGGTAAAAATTCTATTATTATTCCAGATGGTTCTAAGGGTGCTTTTGTAATTAATAAAAATGTTCAAGATATTACAAAAGAATATTTTACTAAAATT
This sequence comes from Poseidonibacter lekithochrous, assembly GCF_018861145.1. Taxonomy (GTDB): domain Bacteria; phylum Campylobacterota; class Campylobacteria; order Campylobacterales; family Arcobacteraceae; genus Poseidonibacter; species Poseidonibacter lekithochrous_A. The sequence goes on along the minus strand of NZ_JAHKQT010000009.1, from coordinate 9,001 downwards.
TATTCTCTATATATTAATGCGAATTTAGATTTAGTTGATAATATGATTGATGGAAAAATTGTAAAAAATGAAAAAGTTATTTGTTATGATGAAGATGATGCATATTTTGTAGTTGCTGCTGATAAAGGAACTGCTGCAATGAGTGATGTAGCAAATGCAATAGCAATAAAAAGAAACTACTGGTTAGGTGATGCCTTTGCAAGTGGTGGAAGTAATGGCTTTGGACACAAGGATTTAGGTATTACAGCACGAGGTGCAATTATGTCTTCAAAACGTTTCTTTATTGAAGATGGTATTGATATTTATAAAGATGAAATATCTGTTGTTGGTATTGGTTCTATGAGTGGAGATGTATTTGGTAATGGAATGATTGAATCTAAAACATTTAAATTATTAGCAGCAATTTCTCATAAAGATATATTTATAGACCCAAATCCTGATATCAAAAAATCATATATTGAAAGAAAAAGATTATTTGAATCTAAAAATGGTGGATGGACAAATTATGATAAATCAATCATTTCAAAAGGTGGAGGAATTTTTGCTAGAAGTGATAAAGAAATTACTCTAAGTAGTGAAATTAAAAAACTTATAGATACAAATCAAAAAGTAATATCAGGTGAAGAGTTATGTAAAAAACTACTAACTTTAGATGTTGATATGTTATTTAATGGTGGTGTTGGAACTTATGTAAAAGCTAGTGATGAAAACAATCTTGATATTGGTGATAAGCAAAATGAAGCAGTTAGAGTTGATGCAAATGAAATAAAAGCAAGAGTTATTTGTGAAGGTGGAAACTTAGGTTTTACACAAAAATCAAGAATAGAATTTGCTTTAAATGGTGGAAGAATACATCAAGATGCTATTGATAATTCAGCAGGAGTAAATACTTCAGATCATGAAGTAAATTTAAAAATTTTGTTAAATAGTATTCAAGCTCAAGGGCTTTTAACAAAAAAACAATCAGAAGAAACACTTCATTCATTAAAAGAACAAGTGGTTCAAATGGTATTAAAAAGTAACTATGACCAAGCCTTTGTAATATCTATTGATGAAAGATTTTCAAGAAGATACCAAAATGATTATATAAAATCAATAGAAGTTCTTGAAAAAAATATTGAGGCTTTTAATAGAAAAGATTTTTATATTCCAAAGAATGAAAGTATAAATGATGTAGTTGATATTCATGGTTCTATTGTACGACCAGTATTAGGCTCACTACTTTCATATTCTAAAATTTTTGTAAAAAAAATACTTTTAGAATCTGATTTTATTGATGATAAATCTGCTTTACAGTACCTTTATAGATATTTTCCAAAATCTTTTGTAGGTGCTTATGAACATGAAATATTAAATCATCCTCTAAGAAGAGAAATCATTGCAACAGTAATTGCAGATGTTGTAATAAATCATCAAGGTGTAACATTCATCTCTGATTATGAAAAATTAGGAAATGAAAGTTATTTACTAAAAATAAAATCGTACTTAGTAGCAAAACAATTGTTTGGAGCTAAAGATATTAGAGAAAAAATATATTCTCAAGATTCAATTATGGATATAGAATTACAATATAAGTTAGTAAATAAATTAGAATATACTTTATATGCAAGTACAAAATGGATGGTTAAGTATCTAAAAAACAATCAATTAGATGCTGTACATATTTTAGATCATAAAGAAGAGTTATTTACTTTATTATCTCAAATACATAGTCAAGACATAGCCGTGTTAATTGAAGGTGATGATAGATTTAATCAATTCTTCTGTGTAATTGATTATCTAAGATTTGCTGTTGCTGCAATTATTATAAAAGAAGATACACATCATTCATTTAGAGATGTACTTGTTTTATTTTATTCATTAATACATGAGTTTAATATTTTAGAGATTATTATTGAATTAAATAAAGTTCAAATAACAAGTCCAAGTGATATGACACTTAGAAATCAAGTGTTACAGTTTATAGAATTTATAGTAGTACATTACACTAAAAAAGTTTTAGAGTTCCAACGAGTAAATGAAGAACCAAAAGATGCTTTTGCTAATTTTTTATCAAATGAAAAAGATGTATTTTATAAAATAAGACATCATTTAGATGCTTTTATAGCAAAAGATACAAAAGACATAAAAGATATATCAATTACTGTAAATCAGTTAATGGTGTCATTAATATAAGTTCAAATTATATAAAATGATTAAGTAAGTATTTGTTATACTTATAAAAAGTAAAAGGATAATTTATGAGTAATTTTAATAATGAACCAAGTAATGATAAAATTGAAGATTATGATGGAAAAGAATCAAAAGAAAAAAGAAATATTGTAAGAATAGTAATAATTTCTTGTTTAGTTCTTGGAGCTTTTATCGCTTATTTAAAAGTAACATCACTTCCAAGTGATTATATTGGTACACCTGAACAACCTGGTATTAATACTAGTAAGAATTAAATATAATTTATAAATAAGTAAGGATTTATATCCTTACTCTATTATTTTACTAATCATTAGTGTTCATCATCCAAATTGAGAACACATCTAAATAATTCCAAAATGATTTTTTTAAATCTTCTGGCATATCTAGAGGTTTTAAAATCATAATATAAGATTCTAACCAAACTCTTCTAGCTTCTTGCGTGATAGCAAATGGTGCATGACGTGCAGCCATCATAGGTTTACCTCTATTTTGATCAAAATGTCGTTCTCCTCCACAGATTTGTATAAAGAAATCAGCAGAATGTTTTTTTGCTAATTCGAATCCTTGTTCTGATGGTGGGAATAAGCCTCTAATATTACTTTGTTTTAATAAATCATAGTGATCTGAAATAAGTTTCCTCATTCCTTCTTCCCCTAAAAACTCTAGTACTCTAGGATCTGGTTTTACAACTGGTGGTCTAGTTCCTACTTGACCTTCAGTGATATTAAATTCCATATTATTAACCTTTTTTTATATAAATTATGTGTATTTTATGTGCAAAATTTTGCAAACTAATAATACTATATCTATTCTAAATTCTAATAGAAAATTATATTTATTAAAAATATGATAAAATATTATATATTAAAAATATGGAAGTAAATGGCAGTTAATACTAAAAAAATTGTAGAATGTTATAGCTGTGGATTATTTGTAAATAAAGACTCCTTAAGTAAATCATTAAGCAAATCATCAAAATCAAAAATATTAAAATGTCCAAGATGTAATAGTAAAGTAATATATGAAGAAGCACATAGTATCGATTCTTTATTTTATGCGATATCTTCTTTACTTCTTTTTGCAATTTTAAATATATATCCTTTAATTACTTTATCTTTAGGGGTTACAGAACTTAAAGCAACACTAATAGGTACAGTTTCTATTCTTTTAGAACAAAACTTTTTCTTTGTAGCTTTAGTAGTATTTTTCACAATAGTTGTAGCTCCTATACTTAACTCTTTGATTATCATAATATTTTTTATTCAAAAGTATACGAATTTGAAGTTTCTTACAAATACACTTCTTCATGATAGTTTTCATTTCTTTAAACATTGGGGATTTATTGAAGTATTTATTATTAGTATAATTGTTACATATATTAAACTTATAGGTATGGTATCTTCAACAAAATTTGATATTGGATTTTATGTAATGATTGTATATATATTTTGTTTATATATGTCAAATAGAAAATTTTCAGGAAAAGAAGTGTTTGGTGATTAAATGTTATTAATATCCTGTAAAAATTGCCACGAGGTTTATGAAAGAGAAAACTATGATGAGTTTGTTTGTAATAAGTGTAAGCATAAAGTACAAAAAAGAGTAAAGAATTCATTGCAAGTATCACTTGCCTTAACAATTTGTGCAATACTTTTATATATTCCAGCGATGCTTTATCCTATGATGGAGATTACAAAACTAGGAATAAAAACACAAAGTACTATTTTAGAAGGTGTAATTAGTTTTTTAGAATATGAAAATTACTTTATAGCTTTTGTAATTTTTACAGCAAGTGTTGTAATACCTTTGATAAAACTATTAGGATTATTATTGATTTTTATTTCCTTGAAAATTGATATAAAAATAAAAAATAAAAATAAAATTAGAATATTTAAATTTATAAATTTAATTGGAAAGTGGTCTATGATTGATATCTATGTTGTTGCTATTTTAGCTTCAGTAGTTCAAGTAGGCGAACTTTTTAATATAAAAGGTGGTTTAGCAGCGACATCTTTTGCCCTAGTAGTAATACTAACAATGATAGCTGCACATAGATTTGATACAAGGATTATTTGGGATGATTGAGAATAAACAAGTTGAAAATGAACAAGTAGAAGAAAATGAAATTGAAGATGTTGTATATAAAGCAAATGAAGAAGAAAAAAAAGCAGTATCATTTATCTGGATTTTACCATTATTAATACTAGGTATATTAGCTTGGATTTCATATGAATCATATATGAAAAAAGGTGTAAATATCACCGTTGTCTTTAAAAGTGCAGAAGGTTTAAAAGAAGGTGCAACAACACTTGAATATAAAGGTTTACAATTAGGGAAAGTTACTAAAATAAATATAAATGATGATTTAAAAAATGTAAAAGTTAATATTTTAGTAAAAAGTGATGCGAGCAAATATGTAGCAAGTGAGGGTTCTAAATTTTGGATTAAGAAACCTACTGTTTCTCTTACGAAAGTATCGGGTTTAAGTACTTTAGTTGATGGTTATAAAATAGAAATATCTCCAAAATTTATGAGAGAAACAGATTCTGAAGAAATTAAAGAAAAATATGATTTTATAGGACTTGATAGTAGACCAGATGATGAATTGATTAGTAATGGATATTATGTTTCATTAATTGCAAAAGATAAAGATAGTGTAGAAATAGGAACACCAATCTTTTATAATAAATACCAAATAGGTGAAATTGTATCAAAAGATTTTAAGTTTGAAAAGGTGTTTTTAAAAGCATATATTTATGATAAATACAATTATTTAGTAAATAAAAGCTCAAAATTCATGTTAAATGAGGCGTTAAATGTTAGTTATGGTCCAAGTGGTTTAAATATAGAAATAGGTTCTTTATACTCAGCACTTGTAGGTGGAGTTACTGTAATAACATCTAAAAAAGATGATGAGAAAATCCAAAAAGATGAAGTTTATACTTTATATGCAGAAAAAGATGCACTTGAAGAAAAAGAGTATATTCATATTAAGTTTTCAAGTGTTGATGGAATAGATAAAAATACTCCAATTATTTATAAAGGTTTTACAATTGGAAAATTTACAGACTTAAGTTTAAATACAGAAGATGTAACGGCTAAAGCTTTTGTTTATAAAAAGTATAAATATTTGCTTACTTCAAATACTGAGTTTTTTATTCAAACTCCAGAGTTTAGTTTAGAAGGTGCAAAAAACTTAGGAAATATTATAAAAGGAAATTTTGTTTCTTTAAATTATAAAGAAGGAGATGAAGCTAAGATATTTATTGCAAAGAACTTTAATAAAAATAAAGCTTATGATCCATCTTTAATCTATACATTAAAAAGTGAAAATTTAAACTCTATTACAAGAAAATCAAAAATCTATTTTAAAAATATTGAAATAGGAGAGGTTCTCGACTATTCATTATCAAAAGATTTTAAAAAAGTAAATATTAAAATACTTATAAAAAAAGAGTATAAAAAACTTATTCATAATCATACTCTTTTTTATGATATGAGCTCAAAACTTTTAGAGCTAAAAGACTTTAATCTTGATATTAATTACCAGGGAATTAAACCACTTTTAAATGGTGCTATTGCAATTGCTGAATTAAGACGTGATAAAAAGCAAACAAAGAAAAGTTTTAAATTACATGAAAGTTATAGCGAAATAGAAAAGCTAAAAAGATTACATAATGATGGTTTTACTATAGATACATACTTTAATAATGACTTTAAAATCAAAAAAGATATGGCAATTGTTTATAAAAACCAAGAAATAGGTTTTGTAAAAGCAATAAACTTTAATAGTAAGCAATCAAATGCAAAACTATTTATCTATAAAGAGTATAAAAAATATATAAATAAAACAAGTAGATTTTATAAAAAAGGTGTTTTAGACCTAAGTGCATCTTTAAATGGAGTTTTATTAAATATGGATAATTATACTTCATTATTAGAAGGTTCAATTGTTTTAGAAAATAATTCCAATATGTTATATGACAAACATCTTATTTTTGCTTCAAAAGATGAAATGAAAGACTCATCAAACAGTATTACAATAGTTTTTGATGATGTAGAAGGTATTCATGAACAGTTTTCACAACTTACATACAAAGGTGTAAAGGTAGGGAAAGTTACTAAAGTATCTCTAAATTCTAATCAAAAAGTTTTAGTAACAGCGCAAATATTTGAGGATTATAACTCTTTTACAAAAGAAGGAACGATTTTTTATTTAAAGAAACCAAAAATTTCATTTCAAGAGATATCAAATATTGGTTCAACGGTTATGGCTGTAAATATTGGAGTTATTAAAAGTAAAAAAGGAAAATATCAAACAAAATTTAAAGGCTTTGATACTCTTCCTTCTATTGATAAATCTTATCATGGAACAATTTTCAAAGTTTATTCAACAAACGCTTCAAGTGCAAATGTAGATTCTCCAATATATTATAAAAACGTTCAAATAGGAAAAATCAATAATATTGACCTTTCAGAAGATGCAAGTACAGTTATTATGGATTGTTTAATTTATGATAAATATACTAAGTTCATTAGAACTAATTCAGTATTTTATGACATAAGTGGTTTTAATATGAAATTCTCAATATTTTCAGGTTCTAAAGTGGAATCAAATACTTTTACAAGTATTTTAAAAGGTGGTTTAATGGTAGTTACCCCTTATGAATATAATGAAAGAGCAAGTACTAAAAATAAATTTATGCTAAAAGAAGAGTTACGGGAAGATTGGAAAAGTATAAGTCCTAGTATAAAGTATTAGTAATAAATAAGAGGAAAATTCCTCTTATTTTATATAGTTTTCTTTTTTATCAACAGTGTCTAATTCTTGACCAATTTCTTGATATCTTTTAAAGTAGTTTTTTACGAATGAATTTATATTTTTATTTACAGGCATAAAATACTTATCTTCTTTTACCGCATATTTATTTAAAAACTCTGTGGCATCTTTTTTATCTAAATAATGTTTTGCTAAAGAAGAGTATGTATATACATACCATTTTTTTAAGTTTTCATATTTAGAAGCGGACAAATTAATACTTAGTTTTTTATTCTCTTCATCCCAAGCTAAAATATCAGAATCAAATAACCCATTTAAGTGAATAATTCCTTCACAATAATAAGGTTGAACTTCATCTACTTCCATCCATCCCATAAGTCCAATTGCTCGTTTAACTGTATCTATTAAAACTTGTTTTTCCAACTCTTTTTCATCATTTGATTCATCTAAGAAAAATGATACTAATCCACCTGTTGTTGCTTTAAATTCTTCAATGTTTTTAAAGTTACCACTTTTATTCATTACAGATTCGGTTTCATCATCACACCATAAAATGTGACCATATTCATGACCAATAGTTGTAATATCGTAAACTTTATGCCAAGCAGCAGTTTGATTAAATAAAAACTCTCTATCTTCGGTTAATAATTCTTGTCCAAAAACTTCAGCACTTAATTTTAAGAAAGGTTTTGCTCTTGAACTTTGAAGAATTTCATCAGAAAAAGCAAATATTTTCTTTCCTTCTTCTTTTGAAACTATTTCATCATTTGGTACAACTTGTGCTGAAAATAGTCCATTAAATTCTGCTCCAAAAAATATTGCAGGTCTTCCTACATAAAGTTGAACCTTGTCAAGTGATTTTAAAGAGAAATCATAAACTGATTTGTTTTCTTTCGACTGTTCTTGCATTTCGTAAATTTTAGCAAAGGCTGCTTTGATTTTATTAACTCTATTATCATCTTGTGCGAACTCTGGATTAGTAAGTCTAATATCCCATTCTAAAGCAACTGCTTTTCTAAAGTGATCTTCATAATACTCTAAAGGATGTCCTATTTGAATTGGGGATTTTATTTTCATCCAAGCTCTATCTACATCTGCCCATCTTTCAACTAAAAGATGAGTTTTTTCTTCAGCGAAAGCTTTTATAAGTGTTTGGATATATAAAATATAATTCCATTTTTCACCATATACATCATCTTCAAGTTCGATTAAATTTTCTTCAAACTCTTCAAGTGCATCAATAACAGCTGTTGTTTGAGTTTTAAAAGCTTTTATATAAGCTTGTGAATGATAAGTGTCTTTTTCTTTTACAAGCGCTGAGTATGATCTATCTGCAATCATACTATTATGTCCTAAATCTAGTAACTTATTATCTTCAAGATATTTAAATACCTTTTCTTCATCACCATCAAATTTTACCATTAGCTCTTTATTTATTCCATTTATTATATGAGCTGTCCATAAACTTTGCCATGAAGACATTTTTAAGCCAACATTATAAACACCTTCAAATATTGCTTGGTAGAAAGGAGTTAGAAGATTATTATGTTTTATATAATCAACTGTTTTTTTATGCTTCTTATGCCAGAAATCTCGTACAAAGCAATAAGCATCTTCTTGAAGTTCAATTATTTGAGCTTCATTTTTTTTCTGCTTCTTTAACACTTGCACTAAAGAATCATCTCTTAAGTTTACAAGTCTAGTAACAAGTGCAAATCTTAGATCATCATTCATTTCAAGTTCAAGGTATTTTGCAAACTCATCTATGATTTGAAGTTTCTCAAATTCTTGCTTTTCTAAATGTGAGATTAGTTTATTTATATGTGATTTTTGAGAGTTTAAAAATTCGTAAACTTCTGCTAAATTATCTAAAAATTTGTTTTTATCCAAAGTCTTGTCCTTAATATTGTAATTACGTAAGTTTATCTCATTTATTCTTTTTAATAAATAAGCAGCCGTTTTTATTTATATTTAATTAATAATTCCATATATGATTATAGATGCTATAATTTTACATAAAAGATGTAA
>NZ_JAHKQT010000016.1 GCF_018861145.1 Poseidonibacter lekithochrous | reverse complement strand
ATAATGAGCTAAAAGAGGAAATCCTATTTTTCCTAAAAATGAACTAATATTAATTATTATTCCTGTTTTTGCTTCTCTCATATGAGGAAGAACTGCTCTAGTAACTTTTAGTAAACCAAATACATTTACATCAAACTGATTAAATATTTTTTCATCAGTTCCATCTTCTACTGTTGACAGATCAGTGCTTTAATCGTCTTGTTCCATACGTCTGTCTCGATTGAATAAAGATATCTTTGATAAGCTTATTTAACTGTTCATCAATCTTATTTACAACACAACCATTTTTAATCCAATAATAATAAGCACTTCGATTTAATTTAAATACTTTACATATAAGGGTAACACTGAAACTCATTTGATGTTCTTTTATCAAAGCATACTTTATAGAGTTTCTTTTGCAAAGTATGTGGTTGTCTTTTTTAAAATTTCTCTTTCTTGCTTAACAATAGCAAGCTCTTTTCTTAGACGTTTATTCTCTTCGTCTAATGTTTCTTTTAAAGAAGTTTTTTGAGTAGTTCGCCTATTGTCAACATGAATACTATTTGCTTTTTTATATTCTCTTAACCAACTATATAAAGTTTTATCATTAATATCTAAATCTTTGGCTATTTGCATTGGAGAGGTAACTAAAATTCATACATAGTTTTACTTATCTCTTATTAAAAGTTTTTAGAAAAGAAAAAATCTAGTGTATGATTCTTCTAGTAATTAAATATTCAATTCTTGAGATAAAAATCTTAGTATTTTTTAAAATCTCATTTCTTTTTTCTTTAAGTCTTTTACCTTTATACATTTTTTGAACTTTTTTCAAAGAATTTTCATATTTTAACTCAAACATTTTAAAAAATTCTTTTAAAATAAAACATTCATTTAAATTTACTTCTTCAATCTTTTCGTCATTTAAATTCCAATTTTCAATTACATTTTCTCTTGCTTTTTTATAACAATAATCATAAAAATCTATATTATTTCTAATCTCTTTTTTTTTCATTTTTTATCCTCATATTTATAATTTTGTCTTTTTTTAAATTTAACTATTAAAAAGTTTATTTTTTATTTCTTTTAATAAATAACTCTGGATTTAGACCAGAGGAAGTAAACAAAAGCTTGGCTTTGAAAAACACAAGCTTTTAACATAAATAACCCTTAGAATGAGCCGTCGTCGCTTTAGTTAGTATTTTTACATGCTCATACTAACGAGGTTTCATGGTGGGTAATGCGATACCATATATTTTACATATCTATTTGTTATAAATTATATCAATGATTGGTAATTCAAAGTAAAGTTAATAGTTAGACTTAGTAAAAAGTTGCCTCAAGCTTGGTTGAGTATCTAGTATCAAACACTACGCCATTTCTGCATGTAGTCCACTTTTTGCTAAAAGGGAGTTCTGTCCCTAGTCATTTGTTTCCAAATTCCTGCACACACCGTAGTGTCTCTTTTTTATTTATTCACCAAATGGCGTTTTTTTGGGTTACTATTTAACTAGAATAAGCCCCAAAGATGGTTACTTCATCAGACACAAGAGATTATGCCTATCATATATTATGAACAATACTTTATTCTCAACATTTAAGTTGTTTTAAAAAATTTGACAAGTATTGATAAAATGTTATTTTTTTGTTATACTATTAGTCTATTTATAATAGCTCGGTTGTCGCCAAAACTTACGCGGGCTATTATTTACCTCCTGTTTTTATATATTATTTTATTCTCCGACAATCAAGTGGATTTCTGTATATAATTAAAATGAATTGATTAGTAAGTAAAATTAGATTGCATATTTGGTAGATGCACAAACTAATAAATACTTAGAGCTTGATAGTTTATCAAGTGATAAACAAATCAAGCAAGATTGTGCGCCTACCAAGCTCTAAATATTTGTACCTAAAGTTTAGCTGTAAATATATGGAAAGTACATATCATTAAATATTATTAATAATGTAGTTTAATGTTAATTAATTATTAATATTTATAAAGATTGTATTATCAAAATAAAGCTACTAAATATATTTACTTAAAATTATAAATTAATAAATTTAATTTATACTATTTTAAGAATTAATTTTATATAAAAATATATATTTATATATAGAATTATTATATAAACATATAAATAAAATATTAATTCTTTATTAGTTATAATAAAAATATATTTTATATATTACTTTATATTTTTATATAGAAATAATTATTAGGAGCTTATATTGTCGTATGTTATTTATAGTATAAAAGGTGGAGTTGGGAAAACTACTCTATCTGTTCAGGTATCTCAAATGTTAGATTATACTTATGTTACGAATGATTCACATTCATCTGCACATAATTTAATGCCAGAAGAAAAAGGTTTCTTAGTTTCAACCGAAGATTATGATCAAATTCCTTTTGATGAAAATGTTGTTTATGATTTTGGTGGATTTAAAGATTCTAGAATAAATGACATTATTAAACAAGCTAGTAAAATTATAATACCAACGCTTACTTCAATTGTTGATGTACAAGCAACAATTGCAACACTCAAAGATGTATCTGAAATCAACAAAAATATAATCATTGTAATAAATAGAACTAAGAACAACAATAAAGCTATTGAGTTAAAAGAATATTTAGAAGAAGAGATAAAAAAATCATATAAAGATATACATTTTAATATTTTATTTGTTAGAGATTCTTCTGTATTAGAGGACAGTTTATTTGATTGTGAAGCTATTGAAAATAAAGCTGGAACAAATAGATTTAAAAGACATATTTATAGAAATGCCATAGAAGATATGAATAATATTAAAAAAGCACTCAAGGAGTAATTATGGGTTATGCAGATAAGTTAAAACAAAACTCTTCTAAAATTCAAACTAATGAAAAAGTTTTAAAAGAAAAAGTACCTACAAAGAAAAAAGCAGGAAGACCAAAAAAAACACAAGAAGAAGTAAGAAATGTAGCTATTCCTGTGGCATTAAATCAAATTGAAAAAGATTGGATTGAGCAACAAGCTTTAAATATGTCAAGAGAAATTGGAGTTAAGATTACTACTTCAGCTTGGATGAGAATGACTTTATTAAAAGAGATGGAAAAGGATCATTAATTATTTTGAATAAAGACTTTTTCTAATACTTTAATAACTTCTTTTTTAATTATAGGTAAGCCGTCGGCAAATGATTTAATAGATTTTGGATCTAATTCTTGAGTAAGATGTTCAAAAAAGCCATCAAAATCTTGATTCATTCTTCCATTTAACTCTATTTTTTCTTCTCCTGTTAAAAGCAAAGAGAGTTTTAAAATATCTCTTCTATGTTTTTTCCACTTTTTATCTCCACGTTCTTTTAAATCATAAAAAGCAGACATTTTAAGCATGATAGTAGCTTGTGTATTTGTACTTGGTGCAACTCCTCTTTTATCTATGTTATTTTTAATCATTTCGAAATATTCAGGGTCAAGCATTATTGCAGATAAAGAGTAAAGACCTTTTTTTGGATCAATAGGAATAATTCTTTGAGAATTTTCTAGTTCAAGCGTATTTTCATTTGATGCAAATAATTCAATTTCTTTTGCAAAATCTTCGATTTCAGGCTGTATAAATCTGTAATATCTATATTTATCTTTTTCACCAATTTGAATTTTATACTGCCCTGCTTTTACATATTCTTTTATAATTCTATTGAATTATTAGTTAAAATTACTAAATCAATATCATAAGTTGCTTTACCATGATCACTTCCAAATTCTTCATCTAGTAACATTACTGTTGCAAAACCACCTACAACAACATAATGTTCATCAAAATCTTTACAGTAATTTTGAAAATGACTTAAGCCTATATAATCAATACTTTTCATTTATTATCCTCAAATTTATTTATAATTTCTTCTTCTATTTCATCTAGAGCATATTCTGTACGTTCATCATCTATATTTGTAAATAATCTTAGTAGATACAAGGGATTTATTGCCTTATCTTTTGAAAAAAGACTAGGGTTTCTATCCCAAACCTCAATTTTATATTTTGCAGATTCTTTCTCACATTCAATTTCTTTTATATTTAAAGATTTGACTTCTTTATTATCAATAGCAATTGTTTTTATAGTTGCATCAATAAATGATGAATAAATTGATAATGCTGTGTATCCACTATAAACGATATTATTAGAAGAATACTCATTTACATAAAATGAGTATTTAATAGGTACTTGTATATGCTTTTTTAAATAATAATATATTTCTTTCTTACTTTCAAAATATATATGTTTACTTCTTCCTACTTTTTCAATACTAATTAACTTCATAGATAATAAAACATCTAAAGCTTTAGAAACCATTCGAGAATCTTTGTTAATTACTGATGCAATATCTTTTATCATTATTTTATTAGTAATTCTATTATCTAAATATGAGACTAGTATCATATCAGCATCAACACTTAATTGATTAAATCTTTTTAAATTAATTTTCTTATCTTCAGTTTTAATTTGAGTTAATGCAAAAGGTATATAAATTTGTTTATTTTGCACAATAAATGAAATATGTTTTTTTATTAAACTATTTGAATTCCTATTATCTAATTTCTCAAAAACTAGAACTGTATTACAAGAGCATGGCTCTTCTATTTTTTTTACTGCATTTTGATGAATTCTCATATCTATATTAGAATCTTTAATTTTAAGAAATAAAACATCAACTCCAGCTATTTGTGTATTCCATAATTCATAGGCAGATTTGATATATATAGGTAGATTTACATTAAGTACTTTTTCATTAATGTTCCAATTTGTACTGATTTTAATATAATTAAATAAATCTTTTTTTGTTTTCATAAACTTATATAAAAATGTTTATAAGTTTATGAAAACCTTATTGTATACTTAATGTATATGAAAGTTACTATTAAATTAATATTTTCAATATAATTGGGGAAGAAAAATTGTGTCTAAATTTAACTTGTTACTTAAATATTAAAATGAGTTGTAGATGATTTTTTATAAGGACTATTCAAGGACTAAGATTAAATATAAAAATTAAACTAGCTCTAGAACTCCTATATAACAGTGTTTAGAAGGTTATAAAAAAATTTTAATACGGGACACCTAATCCCATTGCTAACCTTTTATTATTATTTATTATATACCTCTAGAGGTTATTTATATATATATTATAAACAAAAATGCCCAAAAAGCAGATAAATTTACTTTAAATATTTTTTTTAATTTTATTAATTTTTAATAATTCTTCTAAATCTCGAATACGCACCCTAGCTTTTTTATTTTCTTCTTTTAAAAATAAATTTTCTTTTGCGATTAATTTAATATTTTTTTCTAAATGTTTTTTCTCTTTTTGAACTAAAGATACTTTTAATATTTCTTTTTGTGCTTTTTCAACAAAATTTCCAATTTCTTCTTGCTTTAATTTTAGCATATGCTCAAATTTTTTATCTTTTACATTCAATTCTAATTCGTATTTATCTACTTGTGAACTTAATCTTGCAACCTTTTCTTCTAATCCTGTAGTTGTATTTGATAAGAATAGTAAATTAGATCTTTCGGCAGTTAATCTTTCTATTTCTTGTTTATAATAAGTTTCTTTTTGATGAAACTCTTTTATACTATTTATAACCTTTTTATGGAAATCTCTTTTTTCAAGATTTTCTTTTGTTGTTAAAAAAGCGATAGTTATAAAAGAGTTTTCTTCCGTAATTAATCTAAAAATTGTACTATTTAAGTAAAATGCATCTTTATTTTTTGTAATAAACTTTGTATTTCCTTTCCATAGTTCACCATTATTTAAAACTCTCCATGTTTCATCAACATATTTTTTAGGAATATCAGGATGAAGAATATCATCAAAGGATAAATTAATTATATCTTTTTCTTCATATCCAGTATTTTCTAACATTGTATCATTCATATATGTTATATCGCCATCTTTGTTCATTTTATAAATAAAAGCAACACTATTTACAGAATCTAAATAATTTTTTAGTTCTTCTTTTCTTAATTCTTCTTTATATTTAAAATATTTTCTTTCACAAAGGATATCTATTCTTTCAATTAGTGAGTGAAGATTAATAGGTTTAGGAAGAAAAGAGCTTACATTTAGATTAATAGCTTGGATTAACATATCTTCATCAAAAGTTGCAGATACTATTAAAAAAGGTAAATAAAAATCTGAGTTTCTAATAAGTTTTAATAATTCTAATCCATTTATTTTAGGCATTTGAATATCTGAAATTATAATATCAATATTTTTATATTCTTTATAAAGTTCAAATGCATCAGCACCATTAGAAGCTGTATGAACTTTTTTAAAATATTTACTTAAAGACTTAGAAATTATCTCTAAGTCATTTTTATTATCATCTACTATTAAAATGCTTATCTTTTTTAAAAAACTTTCTTCCATAAATTAATACCTACTTATAGTTTCTCTATTTTATCTTAATATGCATAAAAATATGCTAATATAGTTATTAATAAAAAAGAGGTATTATTTAATGATTAATCTACGTGTAATGATAGTTGAAGATGATGGATTTCTTTTAAAAAAAATTGGAAAAGTTTTAAGTAGAGAAATTTCTCATATATATACTTTTAAAAATCCAATTGAAGCAATTAAAAAAGTTGAAGAAATCAATCCTGATATAATCATATCTGATATAAACATGCCTGAAATGAATGGTGTAGATATGTATAAAGAATTAAAAAAGAATAATTTTGATATTCCAATTATTCTTGCATCTGCCTTTAGCGAACCAGAATATTTTATTGAAGCTATTAAACTAAAAGTTAAAAAATTCATTGTTAAACCAATAGATTTAGAAGAGTTAGTTGATGAACTAAGACAATTTGAAAAAGAATTATTAAATGAAAAAGAAATTTTAAAACAAGAAAGAATGTTAATGATTCAATCTAAAATGGCAGCAATGGGTGAAATGCTTACAAATATTGCACATCAATGGAGACAACCTTTAAATACAATTTCTATATGTACTTCAAATATTAAACTAGAGAAAGAGTTTGGTAAGATAATTGATGAAGATAATACACTTGATAGTATGATTGAAAATATAATGAATTCCATCCATTATATGGATACAACACTTAACGATTTTCAAAGCTATCTTAAACCAAATAAATTAGAATCTTGTTTTTATATTAAAGATACTTTAGAAAAAATTGATAAATTGATATTTTCTCAAATGAGAACATATAAAATAGAAAAAATAATAGATATTGAAGATTTTCATTTATGTAATTATCAAAATGAACTTATACAAGTTTTAATAAATATTAAAAAAAATGCAATAGAAGAACTATCACATCAAGACAAAGAAAGACTTATTAAAATAAGTACACATAAAGATGATAATGGTTTTGTAATTAGTATCCATGATAATGCAGGAGGAGTTCCTATTGAACTTATGGAAAAGATTTTTGAACCATATTTTACTACAAAAAAAGAATCAGGAACAGGAATTGGTCTTTATATGTCTAGACAAATTGTAGAAAATCATTTACAAGGAAAACTAACGGTTAGTAATGAAGAATTTGTACATAATGAAACTATATACTATGGAGCTAAATTTCAAATTCATTTAGAATCACTTGATGAATACTAATATGTAATTCTATCTATGATTTTCAATAAACCTAGGTACAGTAATAATAAACCTTGAACCTAAATATTCAATACCATTAATTTTTTCTTTATTATATTTGTACTCAATATCACCTTTTAAAGATTGAGTACAAATCGTTTTACAAATATACAAACCTAATCCTGTACCCATTTCTTTTGTAGTAAAATATGGTTCAAATATTCTAGATAAAGTAGTAGTAGACACTCCTCCAGCCAAATCACTAATAGAAATTTGAATATTTTTTTCATTCTCCTGTATTTTAACAATTATATTTTTTTGTTCTTTTACCGTAGTCTTTAGTTCAATAATTGCATCTTTAGCATTTGATATACAGTTTATTAAAACTTGCTTTAATTGTGATTCTTGATTGATTACTCTAAATCTATTTTTCTCTTCTTTAGTTAATTCTTTAATATCTTTTCCATTTACTTTTATCTCAAGATTTAGGTAATAATTATCAATATGAGCCCTATAAAGCTTATTCACATCAAGTAAAGAAGAAACAATATTAAACTCTTTATATGGCTCATTATTTTTAAAATAGTTTCTAAATTCATCAATAGTCTCAGACATATAGTTTAACTGTTCCATCATCTCTTTTTTTACTTCTTTTAGATAATCTTCATTAAATTCATTATGTTTATAAGCAGAAATCATATCTTGTAAAATAAATCCAATAGAGTTCAAAGGCTGTCTCCATTGATGTGCAATAGAACCAACCATTTCTCCCATAGAAGCTAGTTTAGACTGTTCCATCAATACAAGTTCTCTTTTCTTTGTCTCTTGTTCTAATAACTTTAGATTAGTTATATCTTGACAAGTACCAAAAAACTCTATTGCTTCTTCACCTAAGTATAAAATTCTACCTTTTGCGTAAATAAATTTAATTTTATTATTTACAACTATTCTATACTCAATCTCTAAATCTTTTTTTAGATGAAGACATCCATTTAAAGTATTTAGAACATTTTCTTTATCATCTTCATGAATTATATCTATAAAAGAGTGGTAATCATTTTTAAAAGTTTCTTTAGTTTTTCCAAATATTGATAACATATTATCAGAAACACTTACAGATTCTTTTCTAATATCCCATAACCAATGACCAATATGAGCTATTTTTTCAGCCTCTTTTAACTTATTTTTTATCTGGATTTGCTCAGTAATATCATCAATACTTGCAATAAAATATTCAAAAATCTCATTATTTTCACTGCTAAAAACACCTTTAACTCTTAAATTTACCCATACAATTTTTCCTGATTTAGTTATATATCTTTTTTCTATAGAGTATTCATCTATTTCTTTTTCTAATACTTTATTAACTAATTTTAAATCTTTACTTAAATCCTCTTTATGAGTAATATCTTGAAAAGTTAATTTAGTTAATTCATCCACTGAATACTCAACTATATCTGCAAACTTTTTATTAATCCTCCATAAACTTCCATCTTTTAAAACAATTGCGATACCAATAGCAGAAGAAGCAAAAATGTTTTCAAATAGTTTTTTTGTTTTTATTTCATCACTTAAATTTTTTATTGTTCCTATAAAATATTCAGAATTAGAGATATTAACTTTTGTTACAACTAAGCTTATTGATAAACTAGAACCATCTTTGTGTAATGCAAATAATTCTCTATCAATATTTATTACTTTACTATGCATATTTTTATCATGATTTTTAATATAATTATCATGTTTACTATGATGTGGTTCAGGAACTAACATCTTTATATTTTTATTTACTAACTCATGTCTTTTATACCCAAATATCTTTTCTGTAGATAAATTTACTTCTTGAATTATTCCTTTTAAATTAATTAGAATAATTGCATCTGAAGTATGATCAAGTATTGATTCTATTTTTACTTTTGAATCAATTAATGAGGAATTTAATAAATTTATTCTCTTTATATATAATAAAATCATATATAGAAATGGCGTAAGTAAAAGTAAACTTGCTAGAAATATAAGTCCACCAATATCTGTAGTTCTTTTAATTAAAAAGTTTAAACTTGATGATTTCTTATTTTCATAAATGATTTTATATTTATTGTTCCATAAATTAATATCTTTAAAAACTAATTTTTCATATCTATTTTTTGGGAAATACTTAGAAACAACAGTTCTATGTTCTTTATATCTTGTCCAAGAAAACTCTTCTTGTGGATGATAAATAAAGTATTCATCTTCATCAATTAAATACAAATTAAAAGCTGAGGAAGAGAAAAGGCTTTTTATAAAACTATTCATATTATAATTTATTACTAATATTGCTCTTTCTTTTTCTTCTAAATAAATTGGCATTGCCATTCTAATTGTAGATTTAAAAGGTTTTTCAACTATATTATTCTCAACATTTAAACTAAGTTTAGAAATACCTAATTCATTGTTTTTAAGTTTTATAAAACTTTTAAAATACTCACTATGTCCTTTATTTTGAAAAGTATCTTTATTTTGAAAAACATATTTATCTTTTATTTTATCTAGTCTAAAGGTTTCATTACCGTTTAAGTCTAGTATACGTATTTGCATTATCAGTTTATCAGAACTTGCAAATGTTAAAAAAAGTTTTTTTAATTCAAGATCATCTTTTGAAGAGATAAATCTCTTTAAGTTTTCATTGTTTGATAAAGTATTTAATAAATCAAACTTTGTTCTATCAAATTGTTTTATAATAAATTTTATGTTGTTTTGATTGATTTCTATTTGATTATTAAAAGACTTCTGAATAGTTTTATTAGTTAAATTATATGCTAGTAAGTAAATACTAAGAGAGATACTTATGAAGATTATTGTTATAAATATGATTTTTTTATTTAACAGTTTCATTATTCAAATCCTTCATAAGTATTATAAATTAAGTGTTTTTAAATTTATTTATCAATATTTTTTAAAAACTCTATTGTCATTCTAACCCCTGCTCCACTTGCACCATAAGGATTATATCCCCAAGCTTTTTCAACAAATGCAGGTCCTGCAATATCAAAATGAATCCATTTCTCTTTATTTTCTTTCTTTAAAAAGTTATCTAAAAATAATCCTGCTGTAATTGCGCCACCATATCTAGTACTTGCAATATTTGAAATATCTGCAATATCTGATTTTATTGTTTTCTTTAAATATCTATTAAAATCTAAAGTAGTTGCATATTCCCCTGATCGTAAAGCTGATAAAACTGCATTTCTTTTTAAAATCTCATTATTCCCCATAATACCAGTTGTATATTGTCCAACTCCAACTACACAAGCTCCTGTTAAAGTTGCATAATCAAAGATATAATCAATATCAGAAATCTCATCTTGTGCATAACATAAACAATCAGCAAGAACTAGTCTTCCTTCAGCATCTGTATTTCTAACTTCTATTGTAGTTCCATTTTTTGCTTTTAATACATCATCTGGTTTATAAGCATCTCCACCTATCATATTTTCAACTGCTCCAACTACTGCGTGAACTTCATATGGAAGTTCTAATTTTGCAATTGCCCAAATAGTTGATAATACTGCACAACCACCTGATTTATCAGATTTCATTGTTACCATATAATCAGCAGGCTTTAAAGATAATCCACCAGAATCATAAGTAAGACCTTTTCCTACAAGTACTATTTTCTTTTTTGCATCTTTTGGTTTATAAGATAAATGTATTAATTTTGATTCATGAATAGAAGCTCGACCAACGCTTAACATTGCATTCATATCATTTTTTTCTAAGAACTTTTCACCTTTAATTTTACACTCAATTTTTGCATCTTTTGCTAATTTTTTAGCTAGTTTTGCCATTACATCTGGATAAAAGTCGCCAGGAGTAGTATTAACCATATCTCTTGTTTTATTTACTGCTTTTGAAATAATAGTTGATTCATTTAAAATTGCATTTAACTCAATATTATCTAATGTTGGAGAATCTTCTAAAATTGAAATTGTTAATTCTTGTTTTTTCTTTTTCTCTGGTTTTGATTTGTAGTTATCAAAAGTATAAGAACCTAAAAGAGTACCCTCAACAATAAATTTTAAAATCTTTGAATCAAAACAACTTAAATCTAATTTTGCATTTTTAAAAGTTGTTGTTTGGAACTTTTTAATTGCTGTTGCAATTGCAATTGCTAAACAATCATATGTTTCTTCTTCGTAAGCAACAAATATTTTTCCTGATTCAGGTAAATAAATTAATGCTTCATCTGAAATTTTAAATCCTAAATTCTCTAATAACTCTTTTTCTTCTAAATCTTCAAGTTTATCTACTAATACAATTTCAATATCTGATTTTATTTTATTTATTTTTGTATTTGTTAAATTAATTTTCATTTTCTTCCTTTTTTAAATTCTTCTTTTCTACTTTTTTTGATGCTTTATTAAAATAGTAAATAATACTAGCTCCAAAACCTAAAGCAATAGGTAATACTAAATACCAATGTTCTTTTAACCAATGTAGCACTTTTAAAATTTCTTCTCCAAAATACCAAACAGGGACAATTGTAATAGCTGCCCAGCACCATGCAGATATAAGATTTATAAAAGCAAACATTTTTGCATTGTATCTAGTAAGGCCAATTGAAATTGGAATAATTGTTCTCATTCCATACATATATCTTTGTGCAAAAATAATTGGCCAACCATATTTTTGAAGTAATAAATGTGCTAATGCAAACTTTCTTCTTTGACCTTTAAATGTTTTGTGAACATATGACTTATTAAATCTACCTATATAAAAATAGACTTGATCTCCTGCAAAACCACCAAGACCTGCTACAAAAATAGCAATATATAAATTCATATCTCCTGTATGTGCTAAAAGACCAGCCATTATAAGACCAGCTTCTCCTTCAAGCATACCCCAAGCAAAAAGTATTATATATCCATACTCTTTTAGTAAATAAACAAACTTTTCTTCAAACCCACTAACTGGGGCTTGATAAAGATTGTAAGCTAAAAAAGAGAAAAATATAATAATTACAGTTGCAAATATTTTTCCTGAATGGGGTTGAAACTTTTTAAAGAACTGTTCCATTTTCTTCCTTTTTAGTCAAAATTTAATAAACTTTTAGCCTGTACCATATCTTTATCACCACGTCCAGATAAATTGATAATCACAATTTTACCTTGAAGTCTATCTTTTGCTTTTTTTAAATAAGCAATTGCATGAGAACTTTCAAATGCAGGAATAATTCCTTCCCGTCTACTTAACCATACGAATGCATCTAAAGCTTCTTTATCTGTTATTGAATCATATTCTACACTTTTATTATCTTTGTGAAAAGAGTGTTCTGGTCCAATCCCTGGATAATCAAGTCCTGCTGAAATTGAATGAGCTTCTAAAACTTGTCCATCTTCATCTTGTAAAAGGTAAGAACATTGTCCGTGTAATACTCCTGGACTTCCTTTTTCAAGTGAACATCCATGCATATTAGTATCTAATCCTAAACCACCAGCTTCAATCCCGATACAAGTTACTTCTTTATCTTCTAAGAAATGAGAGAACATACCAATAGCATTTGAACCACCACCAATACAAGCAATTACATAATCAGGAAGTCTATTTTCTTTTTCTAATATTTGCTTTCTTGCTTCATAACCAATTACTGATTGAAAATCTCTAACCATCATAGGATAAGGATGTGGACCTGCAACTGTTCCAATTACATAAAAAGTATCACGTGCATTTGTAACCCAATATCTAATCGCATCATTCATAGCATCTTTTAATGTTTTACTTCCACTTTCAACTGCAATTACTTTAGCACCTAAAAGCTTCATTCTAAATACATTTAATTCTTGACGTTCAACATCTTTTGCACCCATAAAAACTGTACATTCTAAACCCATAAGTGCAGCAATAGTTGCAGAGGCAACTCCGTGTTGTCCAGCACCTGTTTCAGCTATAATTTTTGTTTTTCCAAGTTTTTTTGCTAATAAACCTTGTGCAATAACATTGTTAACTTTATGTGCACCCGTGTGATTTAAATCTTCTCTTTTTAAATATACTTTTGCACCAATTTCTTCTGAAATATTTTTTGCAAGGTAAAGTGGATTTTCTCGTCCAACATAATCTTTTAATAAAGCATTTACTTCAGCCCAAAACTCTTTATCAAATCTATATTTTTTATATTCTATTTCTAATTCTTTTAATACAGGCATTAATGTTTCAGGAACATATTGCCCTCCGAAGATTCCAAATTGACCTTTTTCATCTGGATCAAAAGGACTTGGTTTTGGTATATAATTACTCATATTTTTCCTTCTTTATATTTCTAATACAGAATAAACTGGTGCAACTTTTTCAAGTTTTTTGGCACCACCTAGCATTTTGATATCCATTAAAAAACACATTTCTACTAAATTTACATTTAATTTATTTATTAAATTAGCAGCTGCATATGCAGTTCCTCCACTTACAATAATATCATCTATTAAAAGAACTCTAGCATCTTTTGTATCTCTAAAAGCATCTAAATGTATTTCAACTTCATCAAAACCGTATTCTAATTCATATTTTTCACAAGCAGTAGTACTAGGAAGTTTTCCTTTTTTTCTAACTGGTACAAAACCAATACCAAGTTTATTAGCAAGTGCTGCTCCAAAAATAAAACCTCTTGCTTCAATTCCTGCAATATAATCTAAGTTATAATCTTTATATCTATCTTCTAAGTGTGTCATTAAAAGTTTGTAAGCATCTTTGTCATTTAATAGTGTAGTGATATCTTTAAATACAATACCAGCTTTAGGAAAGTCTTCAATACTTCTAATAGAGTTTAATAATATATTTTTTTCATCTTCTGTTAGTAATTTTTTATTCAAATATAATCCTTCTATAACACTAAATTCAGTGTAAAGTTAAATATTTTATCTAAATAATTATTATGACTTTATGATTTATTGCAATTATTTAATATTGCTTTAAATATAATTAATAAAATTACTAAAAGGATTTTTATGAAATCATTCTTCACTCTACTATTAATTTCAATTTTAAGTCATAATTTAAGTGCTATTGAATTACAAAAAGCAAAAACTTATAATAAAACTCATTCAATAGAAAATTGGATGATGAGTGAAAAACTTGATGGCATAAGAGCTTATTGGGATGGTAAACAACTACTTAGTAAAAATGGAAATATTATCAATGCTCCAAAATGGTTTGTGAAAGATTTTCCAAACTTTAAACTCGATGGTGAACTTTGGACTAAAAGAAATGATTTTGAAAATATACAAAGTATAGTTTTGGATAAAACCCCAAGTAAACATTGGAAGGAAATCACTTATAATATATTTGAAGTACCCTACGAAAAAGGTGATTTTATAAAAAGACTTAAAAAAATAAAAGAATGGCAAAAAGTAAACAAAAACAAATATATAAAAATAATTGAACAAATCAAATGCAAAGATAACAAACACTTAGAATCATACTTAGAAAAACTTATAAAGTTAAAAGCAGAAGGGATTATGATAAAAAATCCAAGTTTAGAATATTTCGTAGGTAGAAGTTCAAATATACTAAAAGTAAAAAAGTTTTTAGATTCAGAAGCTGAAGTAATAGGTATAAATTATAATAAAGACAAACAAAACAAATTTAAAAGCTTAGTACTAAAACTAGAAAATAATGTAGTTTTTAATTTAGGAAATGGTTTCACTGCCGAACAAAGAATCAATCACCCAAAAATTGGAGATATAGTCACTTTTAAATACTATAATCTCACAAGATTTGGAAAACCAAAATTTGCATCTTTTTTAAGAATACGAAAAAAGGAATGATTAAAATAATTCGTAACTTGTAGTCTTAACACCGTCATCAGTTAATATTTTACAAATACCACTTGTTGCTGTTGCATCAACAGTGAGTTCTAAACTTTTAGTACCTGAATCATCTTTAATCTCTAAAGTAACACAATCTTTTTCATTATCTTTATATGTAATTTTAGTATCTGTTATAGTCCAATTATTTTCATTTAAAGTAATAGAATCAGAGATTTTGTCAATCTCACCCTTTACCAAATGATAGCTTTGAATAGAAGTCGTTGCACTAGCAATATCTCTTTTTATAGTTGAAGCCATCGCAGAATCTCTAGTATCTAAATATTTTGGTATAGCAAAAGATGCAATAATACCAATAACAACAATAGCGAATATTAACTCAAGAAGAGAAAACCCTTTTTTCATTTTTTTCATAGATAATCCTTTGTATTAAATAATAGTAAAGATTATCTTATAAACAACTATATAACTTATTAAAATATAAAATTAATTATTTTTATTATGCTTAAATTAAGTCTTTTATTTAGCTCCAACTTTTGATAGTACAACTTTAATAGTTTTCATAAAAATCACAAAATCCATCCATAAAGACCAGTTTTGTATATACCAGATATCTAAATCTACTCTTTCTTTAAAAGTAAGTTCATTTCTTCCACTAACTTGCCAAAGACCACTAATACCTGGTTTAACTTTTAGAATAACTTCTTCATTAAATTTGCCAATTTTACTTTTTTCATCTAGCATATAAGGTCGAGGACCTATTAAATTCATATCACCTCTTAAAATATTGTAAAACTGTGGAAATTCATCTAAAGATGTATCTCTTAAAAATTTACCAATTTTTGTAATTCTTGGATCATTTTGATATTTATGATATTTATCATAATATTCAATTTCTAAAGGATTTTCATCTAAATACTTATTTAGTATCTCACTAGAATCCGAATACATTGTTCTGTATTTATAAACTCTAAAGCACTCTCCGTCTTTTCCAAATCTTTTTTGTTTAAAGAAAACAGTTCCCTTAGAATCTAATTTAATTAATAAAGAAATGAAAATATGTAAAACTAAAGCAAAAGGGAAAATCATAAAAACTAATAGTTTTTCAAATATATATTTTACAAATATATTTTGAGTATTTAGAAGCCTATTTTCTATATGGATTGCAGATAATCTTATATTAAAATAATCTACAACCGTTGCATGTGATAAATCAATATGATCAACATAAGGAATTATATAAATATCTTTTGTTTTTTTTGTATATTTCTTTATAATTTGATGAAACTCTTCTACTTCAAAATTCTTAGAAGATATAATAACCATATCAAAATTTGTTTTTACATCTTTAAAACCAAAATACCAATTTTCTCGAATCTCATCAGAAATTGAATTTTCTTGATCAGAATTTGCAACTACTTTAACTCTAATTTTAAAGTAATCAGCAGAGAATATAAATCTCTTAAAAAGTCTTTTTGAAAGTGGTAATAAAATACATAACAAAGTAAAAAAGATTAAGATAAACATACGAGAATAATCATCTGACATCTTAGTTAAAGTAATAACAGTGAAAACTGCAATAAAAGACATGATTAAAGCTTTTAATATTTTTTTTGTATCACTCCAGAAATCATATCTTATAAAATATATTTTTTCAAAAACTAATAATGTAATTATAATAAACATTATCCAATAGTAGCTTTTAATCCCATCTGTATTAAAAACAGGAACAAAGTTATTAAATAATTGTTCTCTTATCATTATTGCTATTTCTAAAGATAAAAGTACAACAATAAAATCCATAGAAATAAGTAATAAGATATAAAGAATATTGGATAAGTTTAATTTATTTGTTTTCATTGTTCTATTATAGTTAGTTTATTATCAACAAATGATTTAAATTCTTTTTTAAATCTATTAATTGAAAAAGAATTAGCATATTTTGATATCTCTTTATAATTAAAAGTTAATGTTTCAAATTCATCAACAGCATTAATTATACTTAATGTACTTTGTTCATCAAAATGAAGACCATTGGTTTTATTAATTACAGTTTCTGCAGTTCCACCTTGATTTAGTGCAATTACGGGTGTACCACAACTCATAGCTTCAATAGGAACTATCCCAAAATCTTCAACTGCGGCATAAACAAATGCTTTTGCTTTTTTCATATATTCTATTAAAACTTCATCTTCTTGATACCCTAATAAAGTTATATTATCTTTTGCAATAAGTTTTATATTATTGAATTCTTCCCCTGCTCCTATTACTATTAATTTTTTATTAGGCATTTTATTAAAAGCTTCAACAATTAGTTTTGTCTTTTTATATGGCACTAATCTTGAAGCAGTAAAATAAAAATCTTCTTTTTCTTCTTCCAATATAAATTTATCTGTATTTACAGGTGGATAGATTACAAGTGAATCTTTTTTGTATGTATTTGTTATTCTATTTTGTACAAACTTTGAGTTAGCAATAAAATAATCTACTCTATTTAGAGTTTTTATATCCCACTTTCTTAACTTTTCTAAAGTTTTCTGAACTAGATACTTTTTAGGCTGCTTTAAACTTGATGTATATTCATCATACAAGTCCCAAGCATATCTAATAGGAGTGTGGCAATAAGATATATGAAGTTGTTTTTTCGTTTTTTTTATTCCTTTTGCTACTGCCCAAGACGAAGAGATAATCAAATCATAGTCTTTTAAATCAAAACTTTCTATAGCTTTTGAGAAAAATGGCAAATAGTTTCGAAAGTGTTTTTTTGAAAATGGAAGTTTTTGTATAAAAGTTGTTTTTACAGGTTTACTATAAATCACTTCCTTTTTATCTTTTAAACTTAAGAAATCAACTAAAGAATATATATCAGCATTTGGATAAATATCAATAATAGCTTTTAAAACTTTTTCTGCACCTGCATTTGTAACAAGCCAATCATGCACTATTGCTATTTTCAATTTTTTAATACCTCTTCAAAAACTTTTATATGCTCTTTTGCTGATTTATCCCAAGAAAATAACTTAGCTCTTTGCATACCTTTTTTTATCATTTCTGTTTGTAATAAAGTATCTTTTAAAACCAGTTCTATTTTCTCTTTTATATCACTTATATCATCTGGATTACAATATACGACAGCATCTTCTCCAACTTCAGGTAAAGAACTTCTATTACTGCAAACGACAGGTGTTCCACAAGCCATAGCTTCAAGAACAGGTAAACCAAAACCTTCATAAAAAGAAGGGAATAAAAAACAAGTTGCAAGATTATAAACTTTTGCTAATTCAATATCAGATATAAAACCAAGATATATAATATTTTCTTTATTATTATCTATAATCTGCATTATTTCTTTATTTTCCCAACCTTTGAAACCTGCTAAAACAAGTTTATATTCACTTTTAACATCCTTAGATAAAAGGTTATATGCCTTTAATAATCCAAGTAAATTTTTTCTTGGTTCTATACTTCCTACACTAAATATAAATTTCTTAGGAACTTGGAAATCTAACTTTATATCATTATACATTTTAAATAAATCATGATTTATTCCGTGATATATTACTCTTATTTGATTTTCTTTAAAGTCCAATCTATCTAAAATTTCTTGTTTAGAAAAATTTGAACCAGTAATAATCATATCACTTTTAATAATATTTTTTAAAAAGTATTTCTCAAAATGTTCTATTCTTTCTTTTGGATGAAAGTCTTTGTGTAAAATAAATGAAAAATCATGTACTGTTGTAATAATCTTTTTCGCTTTTATACCTTCATTTGGTATAAAATTTGGTTGCCAATAAAGATCATAACTTGTAACAAACAATCTACTAGAAATTGTTACAAGTTTTCTTGCTATTTTTTTTAATATTTGACTTTTAGATAAAATCTTTTTTAATATCTTCAAATCATTTTTATCAGTAGATTCAATCAAAGTTTTACTATGATAACCATAAAAGAAACTAGAATTAATACCACTATCTTTTTCTACTCTTTTTGCTATTTCATAAGTATATCTACCAATACCTGTTAATGATGACAATAATGAAATAGTATCTATTATTATTTTAGGCTTCATACATCACTCTTAGTGTTTTTTCTAATTCTTTTGATTCTATATCACCTATTAAGTTAAAAAGCTTTTTTGAACTTCCACATAAAGTCTTGATTTCATCTTTACGAACAAAAGCTGGATTAACTAAAACTTTTATTTCATATCCTGATATTTTATTCATTAGTTCTATTACATCTAAAAGTGCAATAGGATTTTGTGAAGCTATATTAATTATTTTACTTTTTTCTTTTACCATAAGCAATTTAGAATAAACCTCACAAACAAAATTCACATCATTAAATTCACGCTTTACATCTAAATTTCCTAGTTCTATTTCTTTTTTATTCTCTTTAAAATGAGAAACAATTTTAGGTATTAAAAAATGTTCTTCTTGTCCAAAGCCTGTGTAATTAAATGGTCTAGTGATAATTATTGGAAGTTTAGAAAAATATCCACTTGCTAAACACTCCATTGAGTATTTACTAGCGCCATAATGATTTGCAGGTTTAGGACAAAGAGATTCATCTAAAATTTCTTTATCTTGGTTTCCATATACAGTAGCAGAGCTTGAAAGTATAATTTTTTCTATTTTTAAATTTGTTTGCAAAATTGCATCAAGTAAATTTGTAGTTCCAATTGTATTTATTTTATAAAAGTCTTCATTATTTGCATGAGCTGCAAAAGATATACCCGCTAGATGAATTATAAAGTTTGGTTTAAATTTATTTAAGGCATTGATAATATCATCTTTATTTGTAATATCACAAGATTTCGAAGTAGTTCCCACTACTTCAAAATCTTGTTTTTGAAGATATTTTTCTAGATGTTTACCTGTGAAACTATTTATTCCAGTTATTAAGACTTTTTTCATAACTTAAAAAGAAAAACCTATTTCATTTCTTCTTAAATCTTCTTTTACCATCATTGCACATAATTCTTCAAGTGTACATTTTGGTTCCCATCCTAGTTCATCTTTAGCTTTTTGTGGATTTCCAATAAGAATATCAACTTCTGCTGGTCTATAAAATTTTGGATTTACTTTTACAAGAGTTTTTCCTGTAGCTTTATCAATTGCTATTTCATCTTCAGCTTTTCCTTGAAATTCTATTTCAATTCCAGCTGCTTTAAATGACATTTCAACAAAATCTCTTACAGTTTCTGTTCTGTTTGTAGCTAATAAATAAGTATCAGGTTTATCAGCTTGTAGCATAAGATACATACCTTCTACATAATCTTTTGCAAAACCCCAATCTCTTTTTGCATCCATATTTCCAAGTTCCATATGACCTAATTTTCCAAGTTTGATTTTTGCTACAGAATCTGTAATTTTTCTTGTTACAAACTCTTGTCCTCTTAATGGTGATTCATGATTAAAAAGAATTCCACTTGTTGCAAAAATATCATAAGATTCTCTATAGTTTACAACCATCCAATGTGCATACATTTTTGCAGCCCCATAAGGACTTCTTGGCCAAAATGGTGTTTTTTCTGTTTGTGGAATTTCTTGAACATCTCCAAACATTTCAGATGTACTAGCTTGATAAAATTTAATTTTTGGATTTATAATTCTAATCGCTTCAAGTAAATGAACACAACCAAGTCCTGTAATATGTGCAGTTGCTAATGGTTGTTCAAAAGATACACCAACAAAACTTTGAGCAGCTAAATTATATATTTCATCTGGATTGATTTCTGAAACAATTCTAATACTACTTGATTGATCTGTTAAGTCATACTCTACTAAATTAAGATTTTTATGATCTTTTATTCCTAGTTCTTCAATTCTCCAAAAATTAACAGAAGAAGTTCTTCTATATGTACCATAAACTTCATAACCTTTTTCTAAAAGTAAGGCAGCTAAGTAAGCTCCATCTTGTCCTGTAATACCTGTAATTATCGCTTTTTTCATCATTCTTCCTATTCTTCAGTTTTAGACACAATATTATCAATTAAATCTAAATTATTTAAATTATTTGTTAAAATTAAAAACTCTACATATAAATTTGTCATTTCTTGTACACTTTGTATGTAATCAAATTTTATTTCAAAAAGTTTATTTTTTGCATCATATAGTTCTACAATATTTCTCAAACCTTTTTCATAAGCTAATTGAATTGAATCAAGATAAGTTTGACCAGAAATTAAGGCTTCTTTATACATTTTTAAAGTTTCAATCTCATTTTTTAATTTGTTAACATTTTCATTTAATTTTATGTTAGTTTCATCTTCAATTGTTTTTACATCTTCAACTGCTGCTTTTTTTATAAGTTGTTTTGATGCCACTCTTGAAGATGTTGCTCCACCTTTAAAAAATGGAATTCTTAACCTTAACATTGCGCTTCCATAATTTTCATAATCAGAAGTAGCATCATTTGAAATATACTGAGTATATCTTGCATTAATATCAAGTGTTGGTAAATGTCCAGCTTTTGCACTTGTTATGTCATCACTTGCCATTTTTACAGCTGTTCTTGATTGCAAAATATTAATATTTTTGTCTATACTTGTATTAATATTAACAACATTTAGAATATTGTGCATAAACTCATCAGATAAAGAATTTAAATTAATATCAGGTATTTCAATATTTTCTAGTTTCGTTATATCTTGTAATTTTCTAAACATAACTTCATAATTTTTTTCCTCACGAATTAGAGAAATCCTAGATTTTTGATATTCAACATTTACTTTTAAGTAATCCATTTTTGTTACTAAATTCATAGAATACTTTTTTTCAATCATATTTAGATTTTGACTTACATATTCTAAGTTTGATTCTAAAAGTGAAATCTTATTTTTTGAATTTAAAACACTCATATATGTATTTAAAGTTTCTGTTGCAATTTTTTGCTTTGATAGTTCAAAATCATATGAAGAAATTTTTACTTTTGACTTTTCAACATCAATTTGTGAAAATAAAGATTGGTCAAAAAGAACTTGATCTAAAGATATATTTAAATCAGTAGACTCTTCTTTTATATAAGGATCGCTACTATTTATTAACTCATTTCTTTCATAGTCTGTTCTTGATAAAGAAACACTACCTTCAATCTGAGGATATAATCTTGCATAAATCTCATTTAAACCTTCTTCTTTTGATTCAAATAAATACTTAGAAGAAGATACTTTAGTCGAATTATTAATTGCAGCTTTATAAGCATCACTTGGCGTAGTATAGGAAGCACTTGCAACACTTCCATAAATAAGTGTTGTAAGTAAAACTTTTGAAATTTTATTCTTCATTAAATCCCCTAGAAAGCATATCTGTAAATGGTTTAACTAAATAACTCAATGGCGTTCTCTCACCAATATTAATCATTACTTCAGCTGGCATACCAGGTAAAAGTTTGAAACCAAACTTTTCTAATTGAGTCATTCCTTCAGGTGTAACTTTAATTTTTGCTTCATAATATGGTTCACCAGTTGATTCATCTGTAAATCTATCAGCAGATACATAAATAATCTCACCCTCAATTACATGTGCATTTTGCAAATTAAATGCTGAAAATCTAATATCAGAAAGAAGTCCTATTTTAACTTTATCTATATCGGTAATTTGAACTCTTGCAATTACTATTAGATCCGAATTTTCGGGAACTATTTCTAAAATATCAGTACCAGGTCTTATAACTGAGCCTTCAGTATGCGCCTTTAAACCTACTACAATTCCACTTGTTGGAGCTTTAATATCTGATTTTGAGATAACATCTTCAAAACTATCAATTTTAGACTTTAAATCAGACATAATATTTTTTACTTGAACAATTTGATCTAAAACTGTATTTCTATACTCTTTTTCAGTTAATAACTGTTGGGTTTTCATCTCATTAATTTGTTCACCAAGTCTAGATATATCAGATTTATTACTTGCAATATCCCCTTTTAAAGAGTTTATTTCTCTATTAATATCTCTAATTTTAATCTTGTCTACAAGTTTTTGTGCATATAGAGATTCCCATTCTTTTAACTCATCACTTAATGATTTTATTCTATTAGTTCTTACATTATTTAAAGATTTAAGACCTGAAATTTGATTTCTTAATTGAACAATCCTTTGCTCAGTAATTTCTTTTTGATCTTTTAAACTTCTAGTTGTTGTATAAAATATATTTTCTTGGTCTTGAATTATATTTAAATTAGTAACCTCACTTGGGAAATTAATAGAATCTAAATCATCTCTTTGTGCAACTAATCTTGAAAAAGAAGCTAGTGAATCCATATATTGTCTTTTATATGCATCTAATTGAGCTTTACTTTGTAAAATATCAAGTTTAATTAAAACATCATCTTTTTTAACTATAGCTCCTTCTTTTACAAGAATTTCACTAATTGTTCCACCTTGTAAATGCTGAACTACTTTTTTCTCTGTACCAGCAGATACTTCTCCTATTGCAACAGAAGAACTTTGTAAAGGTGCAAAAGCCATCCAGCCACCACAAATTACAAAGACTACTATTAATAAAGTCAATCCAAAAGCAATTACTTTAGAATCATCATCTGATGGCATATTATTTTGTTGTAAATTATTTTCTAAATTCATTCCTAGCTCCCTGGCTTACTTAATGTAATTTGTTGAGTCGTTTTAGGTTTTTGCTGTGCTGCTTGCGTTTGTTGTGCTGCACTTGCTTGAGCTTTTTGCTGAGCTATTGAGGCAAAAATTTCATTTGTATTTCCATACTTTTCAACTTTTCCATTATTCATCATTGCAAGTTTATTTGTTGCTTTTAAAATATTTGGTCTATGTGTAATAATAATCATTGTAGTATTTGTTTTTTTCAATTCTTCAACTGTTTTTAATAATGCAATTTCACCTTGATCATCTAAATTTGAATTAGGTTCATCAAGCACTATAAATACAGGATTATCATAAATTGCTCGAGCAAGTCCTATTCTTTGTCTTTGACCTCCTGAAAGTGTCATTCCTGCTTTTCCGATAACTGTATCATAACCATCTGCTAATCTTAAAATCATATCATGAACACCAGCTTTCATTGCAGCTTCAATTACTTTTTTAGAATCAACTTCTGAAAATCTTGCAATATTTTCACTAATAGTACCTTCAAATAATTCAATATCTTGAGGTAAGTAACCAATAAATTTACCTAAATGCTCTCTATCCCATTGAGAGATATCAGCTCCATCCATTCTTACTGTTCCATGAGCTACTGGCCATACTCCTAAAACAATTCTAGCAAAAGTTGATTTTCCTGCAGCACTTGGTCCAACTACTCCTACAATATCACCTTTTTCTACTTTTAAACTTAATTCTTGAAGTGAATAATTGTCAGATGCAGGTGGTTTTGCAAAAACATTTTCAATTGATAATACACCTTTTGGTGATGGTAATTCCATATAATCTTTATCTTTTGGAAAGTCTTTTAATAGCTCATCAACTCTTTTAAAAGACATTCTTGCACCACTAAAACCTTTCCAAGTATTAATCATTAAATCAAGTGGAGCTAATGCTCTACCCATAAGAATAGAACCTGCAATCATCATACCAGCACTTAATTCCATATTAATAGCTAAATATGCACCAAGACCTAACATCATAGATTGAAAAAACATTCTTGAAGTTTTAGAAGTATTTGACCAAATACTAGCTTTTGTACTTGCATCATTTTGGGCATTTAAAAAACCAAAATATTTAGTTTGCCATTTTTTTCTAATATTTGTTTTCATACCCATAGCATTTACAACTTCTGCATTTCTTAGGCTTGATTCTAATTGCATCATAGATTCTCTGTTTAAACTATTTGCTTCATTCATTTTTTCTTTTGTTGTATATTCATTTAAAAGTGTAAATATAACTAATACAATAGCTGCAAAAATTGCAAAAATACCAAAATAAGTATGAAATAAAAATAATACTCCAATATATATAGGAATCCATGGAGCATCAAAAAATGCAAATAAACCATTTCCGCTTAAAAACTGTCTAATTTGCATTAAATCACCCATTAAACGTGAAGATGCTGATTCAGGTTTTTTATTTGCTAGTTCAAAACTACTATCAAATACTCTATCACTTAAAAGATTCGAAAACTTATTTCCAAACTTGATAAGAACTCTTGATCTTACAACTTCAAGTAAACCCATAGTAATAAATAATATAACAACAATTAAAGTAAGCATTATTAGTGTAGATTCACTTCTACTTGCAACTACTCTATCATATAATTGTAACATATATAAGGGTGGTACTAACATCAAAAGGTTTATAAACATACTAAAAAAACCTACCATAATTATAGATTTTTTTGCTTTACTTATCGTTTCTTTAAGTTCTGAATATTCTATATCATCAACTTTTTTATTATTTTGTGCCATTAAGTTATCCTAAAATTTAACTATTTTTTTGTGATGATAAATCCATCAAAGTTTGCATATTATCTAATGATTTAATATGCAAGTTTATAAATGAAATTATTCCATTTCTTACCCATGAAGCTAAAGTTGCATCATCTAGTGCATTTAACTTTTCTCTATCAACTACTTTGAAACCTTTTACTAAAACTTTTTTTTCTGCACCTTCACCAACACTAATTTCTCTATCTTCTAAAATATTAGCATCTGCTATAATTTTTACTAAACTCTTTGTTTTCATAGTTTCTTGTTCATAAGATGTCAAAAATTGTATAGTATCTTTTAAAAGTTGTGTTTGTTCTTTGTCTTCATCAAATAATGTATTTCCAACATCTGTCGATATTATTTCAGCTTCAATATCAATAGCAACAGCTTTTTGTTCTGTATTTTCTTTTACATTTACATAAGTAAATGGGTATTTTCTATAAACAGCTGGAATATAGTTAGTAATCCATCTGCCATCTTCTGTAATTGCTAAATTGTCATTGCCTAAAGCTGTAATAGCAATTAAAGATGGATTTTCATCTGCTGTAAAAACTATTGGAAAGGTAGTCATTATTTTTTCTGTTTCACTTATTAAAACAGGTATAGATGCCATATTCTTTGCAAACAATAAGTTTGACAAAGGTTTAATTTTTAAATTACTATGTTTTTCTTTACTTAATAATTCTAATTTTTTATACATTTTATTTCCTTGAATATTAGTATTTTTAGGTCTTCCTCTTTTTTTTGAAACTAGAGTCTTTCCAACAATATTTTCTAATGATTTTATAAAACTATCACTTCCTGTAATAGTTTCACTTTGTAAACTTTTTTCTATAAACTTTTTATCAAAATCACTTAAAGAAATCTTTTTTTTCTTTTTTAAGCTTGAAGAAATAGTATTTACAAGATTGTTTTTTATTGCAATATTATCAATATACAAGCTTACTTTTTCTGCATAATATTCAACTTCAACTAAGGATGTTTTATATCTACCCTCCCAAATTGTTCCACTTCTGTTATATTTTTTATTATAATAGAAAACATAATTTCTACCTAAAGTTTGCATAAACTTTGAAATATTTTCACTTATATGAGAACTTATTAATAATTCAAAATATTTTTCCATAAAAATATATGAATATATTTTTACATCTAATTTCTCTGCAGAAATAAACATAAACTCAGAAAATTTTGTATAATCTTCTTTATCATGAAAGATTATCTTTTCATTTAAACTTTTTTTTATAATATGTTGAGGAATATTAGGTAAAGATATTCTTGTTTTTCTAGCCAAATATATATTCCTCTTATTAATTTATTTGGAATAATATATCATTATTACTTTCATTCAACTTAATTTGACTCTGACACTAATTAATTTTAAATTAAATAGTACCATATTAAATAAGAAGAATTCACTTAAAATAAATTGATTAATATCTCTAATTATATTATAATCATAATTAATTCGTTAATGAAAAATATAAAGGCTTTAAGATAATGAAAGAAAATATACTTATAAATTTTGAAATACCTAATAATATCAATCTAACAGATAACAATAAAAAGAATATTGATAACTATTTAACAAAATTTTTTTTAATTAATATTGATGAGCTAACAAAAAAAGATATCAATTTAAAAACAGTTATACAAAGAGTATTAAAATTAAACTTATCCTTTTTGCAAGCAATTAAAATACCAATATTTGAAGAAGGTCTAATAGAAGAATTTGAAGATAATAAAAAGACAAAGAAAACAAGGATTATTATTTCTTTAAAATCTATAAAATATATATCAATCAATGCTTATAAAAATATATTTAACGAATCTTTAAATATATTTTTTAATTTTTTGATAAAACCTATTAGTAAAAGTAATATTTCAATTTTAAATAATATTATTCAGAAAAAAATAATAAAACCTCATTTAAATATTGCAGGTTCATCAAAATCATCAATTGTTATTTTAGAAACAGTTTATAATCTTGGTATCCCATATCGACATCTAGGTAGAGGTTTATATGTAATAGGAGAAGGAAAAGAATCAGTACAATTATTAAGTAGTTCTATAGGTAGTGACTCAAAAATTGGTTCTCAAGTAGTTGGCAATAAAATGATTACTGCGTTAATGTTAAAAGACTTAGGATTACCTTATCCTATTCATAAACTAATTAATAAAAAAGAACAATGTCTTAATGCTTCAGAAATCATAGGTTTTCCCTTAGTCGTAAAACCAGTAGATGAAAATGAAGGAAGAGGTGTATATATTGATATAGAAAATGTTCAACAACTTTACAAAGCTTTTGAGAAAGCAAAAACTTTTTCTAAATCAGGTCAAATTCTTGTGGAAAAACAAGTAAAAGGTACTTGTTATCGTATTTTTATTGTAAAACAAACTATTTTATATGTTGTAAAAAGACATCCAAAGTCTATTAAAGGTGATGGCATATCAAAAATAGAAGAATTAATAGGAAAAGAAAACCTTAAAAATGAATTATTAGTGACATGGAAAAGAACTGAACCTTATCCTTGTGATAAATTAACAATAGAAGTTCTTTCAAAGTTAAACTTAACTTTAGATTCTATACCTGAAAAAGATATTTGGATTCCATTAAGAAAAATAGAATCTACTCAAGATGGAGGGAGAAATGAAGACTTAACAAATAATATACATCCTGAAAATATTGATATCGCCTTAAGAGCTGCTAATCTTTTTGGTATGGATGTAGCAGGTATAGATGTTATTTCAGAAGATATATCTATACCATGGCACAAAAATGGTGCTATTATAAATGAAGTTAATTTTGCTCCACAATTAGGAAGAGATGACTTTACAAAAGATAAAATTATTAGCTTTGTTAAAACTATAATTAGAAATGATGGTAAAATACCTATTAAAGCTATAATAGGTAAAAATGAAGCTTTAAATAAAGCGAAACAACTACAAGAGAAAAGTCTAAATAAAGGTATAGTATCTTATGTTACAACTCATGATAAAACATTTTCATCTTCAGGGATAGAAATATATTATGAAACCATATTATTAAAAGAAAGAATAGATCATCTTCTCTTACAGAAAGATATTGATGAACTTATTATAGTAATTCAAAATAATGATTTTCAAATAATAAATAGTTCAGATTACGATGAAATAATTATTTTAGAGAAAGAGGAAATTAATAATGAAAAATAATAACCATTTAAAAAAACTTTTAAGAATAGAAGATGAACCTTTTAAACTTATTGATGACCTAACAGTTCATAATATACTTACAAAAGATATTTCGCAGTTTATGAGAAATTTAAAAAAATTTTATAATGATTGGGCTTTAGATCAAAGTCTTATTACCTTACCTACTAAAAGTATTTATAGTGTAGATAATATTAAAGGTGATTTTAGAATAATGCCTTGTATCATAAATAAAAATGAAAAAATAAAAGCAGTAAAAATAATAGGTACAAATGAAGAAAATAACTTCATAAAAGATAAGATTAGTGTAGGAAAGATGCTTTTACTTGATTGGTATGATAATTATATTTATGTAGCAATAGATGCATGTATTTTATCCTCATTTAGAACTGCAGCAATCAGTGTTTTAGCTTATACTTTATATGAATATCACAAAGAAAATGCTATTTCTATAATAGGGGCAGGAAGGATTGGTTTTTATACTGCATTAATTTTGCATAAATATTTAAAGATAAATACTTTATATTGTTATGATATTAAAAATACAGATAATTTTATTCAATTATGTAAGATTCACGCTCCCACATTAAAAATAATAATAAAAGATACATCTGAAGAAGTATTCAATAGCACAAATTCAGTATTTTTATGTACAAATTCAGAGAAATCTATTTTAAATAAAGAAAATAGTAAAAATATTGAATTTATAAGTAGTATAGGTGCAGACGCTGATAATTTATCAGAATTAGATTCTAGTATAGTCAATGATTTTCAGATAATTACAGATTCAAAGCAATCTCTACTTTTGGGAGATATGAAAAAATGGGAAAAAAACAATCTTATAGAAAAAGATGATGTCCTCGAATTAAGAGATTTAATAAATGAAAAACCTTTAAATAAAAAAGTATTATTTATTTCTACAGGTGTAGCGCTACAAGATGCTATTACAGCTAAATATGTTTATGATTTATATAACTAAGTTTCTGTTAAGATATTCTTTCTACTAGAAAATAAAAAACTCAAACTCTTAAAATTGAATTTGAGTCTTTATAGATTAAGGTTTACTTTACTTCTTCAATTAAAGATTTTGTGTAAAGGTTTTTAGCTGTTTTTGTAATTGCTAAGTCTGATTCTAAATCTGCTATCTTTTTATCTACTATTGATATTGACATAATATCTGCCATAGCTTTTTCATTCATATCAGCATATGCGTATTTCTTATCATTGATTGTTACTACATCTTTTTTCTTATTAGCTGCAGCTGGTTTTGGTAGGTTTGGTGTTAAAGAGATTCCATATGCACTTCTTGCTGTTTTTGCAATTGCTAATTTATCTTCTATTCTTTCTATCTCTTGGTTTGTTACTTTTAAAGATTCTACTGTACTTAATGCTTTTTTACTTAAATCTTTTTCATTGTACTTTTTTTCGTTTATAGTTACTGTTTTATTGTTTGCCAATATATTCTCCTGGTATTATTTATAGGTTAAAGGCTTATTATATTTAATTTATATTCTTTACCCTTTATATAAAGTTAGTAGTTAAATAACTCTTTATAGAAGGTAAAAAACCCCACTTTCTACTAAAAGAAAGTGAGGTTTAATTGTAAAGCTTAAATCATTAAGAAGTAAGCCCGAAGGCTTAAATCTTTTTAATTTATTTTACTTGTTAGTTATTAAGCTAAGTTAGCAGTTACTAAATCAACTTGGTTACCAAAGTCAATAGTTCCAACTAAAGTTGCAGATGCAAATTCATCATCAGCAGCATTATCAGAATAAGTAACGTTATATGCTTTGTACTCACCTAAGTTTGCAGTATTTTCAATTAATAAAATTGAATCTCTTGCATTAGTACCTATAGTTGCAGCATCTACAACAGTTGCAAAAGTTGCATCTGCATTAAGTGCAGCTAATACTTCAGCATCAGTTAATGTAGCAAAAGTGTTAGTAGCTGAACCATCAATAGCATCAATTTGTGTTGCAAAATCAACAGCAACAACAGTATTTTGACCTAAAGTTGTAGCAGTAGCATAAGTTGTTGCAACAGCAGTATTTGATAAAGTAGAACCTGAAGGTGAAACTTCGTCATCTAACCAAGCAGTGAAATCTAACATATTAATATTAGTATCAGCAGCTTCAGCAACAGTATGTGCAATAGAATCACCAGTAGTTTCAAAATTAACTACAGAAACTTTTCCCCAAGTTGCAGAGAATACAATTGTTTGAGTTGATGCTTCATTAGAGTTAAGAACAACTAAATCATTAGCACCTGCACCTAAATCAATTGTAGAAACATTAGTTACAGCAGTTTCATCAGCAGAACCACCAAGTGTACCAGTTCCTACTACAGTAGCAACGTCAGTTGCATTAGTAGCAATAATTCCTGAAATTTCAGCCGCAGTATCAGATAAAACAGATGTAGTCACACCAGTTTGAACATATCCAGCATTAAGTGCTGAAACATCTGTAGATAAAATATCAGTTGTTAAGTAATTTGGTTGAGCAATAGAAATATTTAATTCATTTGCACCTTCAATTACAGAATCAATTGTTAATTCTTGAGTACCAGTTCCTAATTCAGTTGTTAATAATCTTGATAGTTCAGGATTAGCTTCAATTGCATTGATAATTGCTTCATTAATTTCAACTTGTGTTGCAACAAAGTTATTTGCTGCAGTTGTATTAATAGCTATTGCTTGTTCAAAACCAGCAAAATCAACAGTTAAAATAGCTTTGTAATAAACTGTTTCAACAGAAGCAGCAGTGTTAGTACCTACAATCCATTGACCTTTAGCAGCATCAGCACTAGCAGCATCATTAATTGAGTTAATGTATACCATATCAGAATCAGCACCTGTAGTGATATTGAAATCTGCATCACCATCTATAACAGCAGTATCTGTACCACCAATTAAAGTAACCATATCAGCACCTGAACCAGTTGCAATTGATAAGTTATTTAAATCTGCAGTTGTTTCAACAGAAACACCAGCATTAGCAGCACCTGAACCTTGCATATTAACAGTAACGATATCATCATTTGCACCTGTACTAACTGCAAAACCTTCACCAATTGTATCAACAGCATCACCATCTAAATCAACAGTAATTTCATCTTTACCAGAACCTGTAGCAACAGTATATTTAACACCATTTTCAAGACCGTTAATTTCTTCATTTAATGTAACATTAGTAGATGAAGTAGCTGTAAATGTATTAATATTTTCAGCAGCATCAACATCACCAATTACTAAATTAGTTCCCATGAATGTATTAGCATTAAATGTATCTAAACCTTCAGTATCTATAGTATTAGCTGTAGTACCTTGGAAAGCATCTCTTACTCTTAATGAAGCAACAGAACCAGTTTCAGAAGTAACGTTTACTGTTTTTAATGCTTGGTCAGTTGAAGTAATGTAACCTAAATCAGAAGGTTGATCAGTGTTACCTTTTACAGTAATATTGAAAACTTCAATACCATCATTTTGATCTTCTTCACCATCACTAGCTAAATTTTGGTCTTTTCCACCAATTATTAAGTTTCCACCTTCACCATCTTGTCCAACTTTTTCAAGTTCAACATTAATAGTAATAGGGTTAGTAGTTTCAACTGCATCTCTATCATCTTGAGAATATGCAAGTGATCCATCTTTTTGACCATCAGTTAATGTGAAACCACCTTCAGTTAAAATTTCTGAACCTGAATTAGTAAGTACGAATGCAGAATATTCACCAGCATAAGAACCAGCAGTATAAGTAACACCAGTATCTTCATAATAAATATTTGTACCGAAGTATGCTTGCTCAGTATAAGTTGATACTGAAATATCTGTGAATCCAGCTGCTGTAACTGCTGCTTCAATTGCACCTTGAACTGCAGAAAGTTCTAAACCATTTACGTCAACAGTAATTAATGTAGAGTCAACACTAAATGTAAGAGCATCAAAACCTTGAATAACTGAAGAACCATTAGCTAATTTTAAGTTAAGAGTATTAATCATGTTAATTGTTAAAGCAGAGTTACCAGTACTAGTAGTATTATTTAAGTAATCTTCATCAAAATAAACTGTTAAATCTGAAGCATCTTCATCAGAATTAAAGTTATCTGTATGATTCATAGTAATAGTCATGTCAGATGTATTTCTAATTGTACCAGCATCAGTTAATGTATTTAAGTTTTCAATAACTAAATCACCATCTGAGTAGTAAGAACCGATTTTTTCAACACCAGTCATTTTTTCTGCATCAACTGTAATAGTATTTGCAATACCATTAGATGTAGTATCTTGTGCATTAAATTCTACGATTTCAACACTTGTAGTCTTAGGTGAAACTTCACTAACGTCACCGTTAAATGAAAATTGTCTAACTAATTCAGCATTTAATGTATCTGTACCAGCTCCACCATCAATTTTATCAGCAGTAGAAAGTGCATTTGCTACAGCACCAGTAAGTTCACTTTGAACTAAACCAGCTTCAAATGTATCATTGTCATCTGTACCAACTAATTTATCAGTTGATCCTGTTAATTCAAATGTTGAACCTACAACACCTGGAACCTCTGGAGTAACAACAGTAGTATCTAAAGCATCCTCAGCAAGAGCTTTTTGTGCTGCAAGGTAAGCTGCATCAACTGTATTTGCTGGATCTTTAGCTACAGCTAACATTTCTGCTAATACTTGTGTTTGAGTTTTTGTATCTAATTGAGCTGTCCAGTATGTTAAACCTTCTGCATCAGCTTCTCTTCCAAATGTACTTGAATATACACTTGCTATAAATTCACCATTTGTTTGTGTTTCTGGATATCTTGTTGCAACCTCTGGGAAGCTTCTATCTAAAAATAAACCCATTAATGCATCAGGTGTCATACCTGCGTCTAATTGTGATGTCCAGTATTCAAAACCAGCTTGATCTGGTAGTCTTCCTAACGCCGCAACGTAATATTCTGCAACGATTGCCTGATTTGTGTTAAATGCCATATATTCTCCTTAATTAAGTTCATTCCTAGGATATCTAGTCCAGCTAGATGTCATTTGTTTTTTTTAATTTTGACACGCTAGTGATCTAAGACTAGATTGACAGCATGCGTTCCTAGGCGAAACTCAGATATTGTATCAAGTATAAACTTAAACTAAGTTAAATACTTGCTTATTTTAAAGTAAAAAAGTTCCCAATTTTTAGCTTTAAAACCATCTTTTATTTTACTTTTTTTTGATGTATACAGAGCTTGATTTTTTAGATATTGATTAATTATTGATATAATACTTTTTTTTGAGTTGTTTTCTATATATTCTACGTATATTCCCCCTACTTCTGGCATAGAACTGTTTTTTGAAACTAGTGTAATATTGCAATATTGTAGTGATTCTATTATTGGAAGGCCATATCCTTCATAATGTGATAAATAAGTTACTATATATGCATTTTGATAAAACTTATTTAGCGTACTATCTTCTACATCAAGTAAATGAAATAGATTTTTGTCT
The DNA here is from genome assembly GCF_018861145.1 of Poseidonibacter lekithochrous. Lineage (GTDB taxonomy): Bacteria > Campylobacterota > Campylobacteria > Campylobacterales > Arcobacteraceae > Poseidonibacter > Poseidonibacter lekithochrous_A. The sequence goes on along the minus strand of NZ_JAHKQT010000016.1, from coordinate 18,668 downwards.
TTAAGTTTATGATTATTTATTTTGTAGACAAGATTTTCTACATTCCATCCAATTTTACCTATGAATATCAAATTTAGATCTGGATTATTTTTATATAACTCATCAAAAGCATCTAGTATTAGTTCTTGGTTTTTTCTAGGTTCAAGTGTTCCAACAAATAGTATATATTTTTTTGATAATAATTTTTCATATTTTGATGATCTTGATTCTTCAACATTTTTACTAGTATTAAAATCTGAACCTAGATATATCACTTTTTTATTTATTTTACGGGGAAAGTTTGATTTTTCTTGTATTTTTGAAAAGTCTTGCATTGCTGAGTTCGAATCAAAGAATACAAAATCACTATACTTAAAAATAGAGTCTATATATGGTTTAAAATTATTGATAGTTTGTTCATACATAAAATGAGGAAATAATATAGGAATTAAATCATATATAAAATTATATATTAAAAAATTTCCTTCTTTTAGCTCTTTATAAAAGCCATCTCTTTTCAATGGAGAATTCCAAACAGAATCAATATCAAAAAATATTTTTTTGTTTTTGTTTTCTTTAAAAATATCTATCTTAGAAATATTTTTAAACTCATATTTAGCTACATTTTCAAGAAAACATAGTACTTCATCATTTTGTATTTGAGAAAAGTTTTTGTTTTTTAAATCATAAAACAAAACATATAAGTTTTTGTTTTGTTTTACTTCTCTAATCAAATATTCTTTTACAACTCTTTGAATACCTGTATTTAAACGATTAGTTATATATTGAGTAATATCTATATAAATTTCTGTCATATTTGATATTATAAATTGTTATCTACACTAAATAATTTGTTTTCTAAAGACTCTTTTATTTTATTCCATGAAAAGTTTTCTTCTACATAGCTTCTACTTTTTTCTATATTAGTAAATTTATGAATATCTTTTATGTATTTATCAAAGTCACAAATATCGGCAACGGCTATATAACCTTCTGGTATAGATAAACCTCTTGCACCTATTTTTGTACTTAACACAGGAATACCATTTGCCATATAATCTAACATTTTCAAATTTGTACCTGAACCTGTAAGCATAGGGTTTATTGCTATATCGACTGTACTTAATACATATTCTTTTTCTAGGTCATTTAACATACCTGTAAATCCTACATTTTCAGGTTTTAAATGCATTTTATTTTCACTTTTAAAATAGTTAGCTACTGTACCCATAATAAGAAACTTATATTCTGGTAATTTATTTGCAAGTATAAAGATCTCATCAACTGCGTCAATATTAGGCTGGTGCCAGCTTCCTATGAAAAGTACTAATTTCTGATTATCAAGACCAAGTTTTGTTTTCATAGAATCTCTTTGCACTTTTGACATAAAGTTTACAGTATGAAGATCTACTCCATTTGCTACGAGTAAAGATTTTTTAGGATTAAATCCATATATTTTTTCCATAGTCAAAGCATCTTCATTTGCACAAACAGTAGTAAAAATACTATTATTTGCAGCTTCTTTTTCTGCTATAAATACTGTTTCTAAAAGTTCTCTATTATATGGAGTATCTTGAAGCATCTGTTTTTTTAGATTATATTCTACATTTTGAGAATCATGGATAATAGCATCATTTGTAATACTTCTACAAATACCATAGGTATACACTTGAGTTGCAATTAGAAAGTTAGAGTTTTCATAAGAACTTGCAATAGCATCTTTATATGCAGGTGTTTCATCTGCTAAATATAACATAGCTATATCAGTAACAGGAATACCAGCTTTTTCGCGCATCTCATCTTCTTTTTCTTGATGTAAATAAGATTTTGGTACTCTAATTTCATATAAATTTTTCGCTATTTTAACTTTAGTGTATTCTTGATCTGCATTAACAATACAAACTATATCTACTACCATAGTTTTTGCTAACTCTTTGTAAAGATAAAATACTCTATTTTGTCCCCCACCTCTTGGAGGATATACTGGATATGTTGTTGCAACTGTTAACTTTAACTTTTTCTTACTATTTTTAAGTAAATTTTCAATAGTATTTTTCCATGTAATATTTTCTACAGCTTTCTTTGCATTTTGTCCCATAGTTTTACATAATTCAGTATTTTCAGAAATATAGTCAATATTTTTGCTTAACTCGTTTACATCTGGTTTACATACTAAACCTGTTTTTTCATTTTCTATAAACTCTACTACCCCACCTGCATCATCAAAAGTCAAAACTGGCTTTTCAGACATAGCTGCTTCTATTGTTATAAGACCGTAATCTTCATCATAAGGTACAAATAAAACAGCATAAGCTTTTGAGTAGTGCAGTATAAGTTCTTCATCACTTATAAAACCTAACATTTCTATGCGATTATCATCTTTTACTAATTCTTTCATCTGTTTTGTTAAAGGACCAGCACCTGCTACTTTTAAAGGAATAGTTGTGCTTGATTTTTTATATGCACTAATTATCATCTCTATTCTTTTTGCTGTATCTAGTCTACTTGCTGTAAAAAAATAATCATACGATTCATTATGTAAATTACTTAAATTTGAAGGATGAAAGTTTTTTTCTACTATAGAACCTTTAGGAAAGTACTCTTTTCTATTTATTACTGTTTGAGATATTGCTTGGAAACTTTCTACATTTTGCATAGTTTTATTATCTAAAAAGTGAATAATTTGCCGTATAAAAGGTCCGGGAAAATCATAAGTATCTTGTGGCACACTTGCATCTTTTTGTAATTCAAAAAGTAAAGTAAATACTGTATCTATAGTAGTATCTTTATTTTCTAAATAATATATAATTTCATTTACTTTTTTGTGTTCTGATTCTACAATAAGAGGTTTTTGTGAAAAATGATAAGTATCATAAAGTCCTCTTAGACAATGTTGTAAATACACATGATGATTTTGATGTTGTATCATCCATGCAGGATATTTTGTAGAAATAACCATATCAAAATGGGAAAGGTCAAGTTTGTAAAACTTGTAATATGATTCGATAAGGTCCCAAAAAGAGTTTTCTTTTGTGGGTATTTTTATAAGTTCACATTGGTTTGTAGTATTTTTATTAATATACTCTTGCATTCCCCACCAAAGTTTTTCTGCTCCACCTACACCAAAAGGTACAGGACTTGGAGCTATGATTACTATTTTCATTATAATGTTTCCTTTGCCAAAATTGATAGATTAAAAGCCAAGACTCTATTATCATCATTTTCTTCAAAAAGCAAAGGAGTAAAACTTGAATCAGCGTAAAATTCTATTTTAATATTTGAAAGTTTTTCTTCATTGACAAAAGTGTATTCTAAACTATTTATCTCATTTGTAAAAAGTAAAGTTTTTACTATCTTTCCATTTATTAAAATTCTTATATTTTGCTCTTTTTGTGTATATGCTGGGATATATGAATTTAACATCAGTTTGATATTTTTTATATGCGAAAGATTTATATAGCTATAAGGTTGAGACCACCTAAATAAAATATCATTTAGTTTTTCTTCTTGATAAAAATGTGTACTAAACTGGATATTTGATTGTGGTTTATCATGAGAATATTTTATAATATTTTTATCACTACATACTAAAAAACTAAAACCATATAAATTAAAAAATGTGTTTGAAGGTGTTGTTTCTTCATAAGCTTTATGCGCACAGTATTGACTGATATTAAAAGCATCTAAAAAACTTTTATCTTTTACCTTACTTTTTAAATAATCGATTAATTTAGGGTCTAAATAAGAGACATCATAACTTTGACTTTGCTTAATAATCTCTTCTAAATCATTTACGATACCATAAGGAGTATATGTATTTACATTTTGAAAATATTGTTGAAATCTTTTTGTTGTAGTTTCTTCAGATTCCATGCCAACATGTCCATCAACTATAGCAAACTTTGTTCTATCTTCAATTGAAAGTTCATTGTACTTTATATCACCTGTTTCTATACCATGAATCATAGTTCCATCTTTTTTAAGAAGCTGTTTAAGTCTTTGTATCACTTTATCTTTATGCATAAATTCAATATGTCCAAAAACATCAGATGAAATAATATAATCAAAATGGTTTTGAAACTTATCATAAAAATCATCAAAAATATCTAGAGAATATACTTCATCATAGTTATTTAATGTTTTTGCATTTTCAAGAGCAATTATAGACATATCAATGCCTACAATATAGGTATTGAGTTTTTTTAATATTTTAAATACACCACTTCCACACCCAAAATCTAAAACAGTTGAATTTGGTTTTATATAGTCATATACATACATTTGTTTTAAACTTAATATATTATATTCGTATAAATTATTTTGTTCTATGTCATAGCTTACATTATGAGCAAATTTATCTTTATAAAAAGAATCCACATTGGGAATTCCACAATTTTCGTATGTTATATTATTATTTTTATTTATCACTTACTATCCTAACAATTTGTTGACTACATTATCCCAAGTAATATTTTTACTTTTATAACTTCGTAGTGCATTTTCACCTAATTCTTTAGCTTCATTTTTATTGAAATACATCCAATCTATTTTTTTAGCTATCTCTTTTGGATCTGGATTAATTATAAATCCTGTTTTTTCATTTTCTACAAACTCTAAGGGACCACCTGAATCAACACAAGTAATAACTGGTTTTGATGATAACATCGCTTCTAATGTAATATATCCATAGTCTTCATCAAAGGGTGCAAAGAATACTCCAAGACATCTTGCATAATATGTTTCTTTTTCTGCTTGAGAGATAAAACCTACAAGTCTTACTTTTTTTTCAAGATTATATGATTTTATAAGTTCGTTATATTTCTCTTTTTGTCCACCATCACCTGCTATAATTACGCACACATCACTTATAGTATATCTCATAGCTTCAATAAGTAAATCTTGTCTTTTAAGCTCTTCTAATCTACTTGGATAAAAGATATAATCATAGCTTTCTTCACAGTAAAAATTTTCTTCATAAGCAGGAGGATGATATACAGGTATAGAAGAAAGATGATTATATTTTAATAATCTCTTACTTACATTTTCACACATAGAAAATCTTTTTGTAACATTTGATAATTCTGAAGAATCATTTGAATGTATTTTATCTTTTAAAAGTACGTCATCTTTACTAGCTATTTCTTCTTTATACAATTCATACATACTTCTATGTTGATGCATAAGCCATAAAACTTTGTTGTCATGTTTTACATAATATGCAGGAAATTGTAAAGCAATAACCATATCAATTTTATAGCCATTAAAGTTATTAAAGTCTTGTTCTTTCCAAATATCTATTAGATTACTCACATAAGAATTTGGAGAAAACTTAAAAGGTATAGTTACTATTTCTACTTGGTGTCCTGCTTTTATTAAGGCATGTTTTAGGCCTTCTGTCATAAGAGTAGAACCACCACTTATAAAGGGTACCTGGATTGAAGGAATTAATATTCTCATTATTTATAAGCTATTACACTTAGATCTCTACCAATATTGATATAATCGTTTATATCATTGAATTGTAAATCTTCAAAGTTTGTTAATTTTTCATCATCTAATATCATCGAGTCTACTTTTGTAAAACCTGCTTGTCTTACTAAGAATTTTAAAGTTAGAGGATGTATTGGGTTTTTATGTGTAGGGTCTAGATAAAAGTCTGATGAACCTACTAAAATATTTCTAGGATTTGGTGTTTCAAAGATAATCATACCTTCTTTTTTAAGAACTCTGAAACTCTCAACAAATACACTCATAAGAGTATCAAAAGGTAAGTGTTCTATGATATGAAAACCTGTAATAAGTGCAAGACTATCGCTTTTTAAAGATTTTAAGTGTGCTATAACATCTGCTTCTTTAACATCTAGATTTAGTTCTTTTGATTCTAATACCATCATACGATTTAAATCAATTCCTGTAGTATTTTTATAACCGTTTTCATTTAATAATTCTATCCATTCACCTCTACCACAACCTACATCAAGACTATTTATAGTTTCTTTGTCAAATGGTAAATTCTCTAAATATGGTAAATACACTTTTACTTTATTTTTTATATCTTCTTTTGTTCCTCTAAATTCATTTTCAAAATTTACATATAAAGCATCAAATAAATGATTTTCTTCTTCTATAAGTCTTTGAACTTCTTCTTTGTTAAAAGGCTCAAGAGGAAGTCTTTTTTTTGCTTCATTAATAAGTTCTGTTAAATGTTCTTTAGATATATTAGTTTCTTGCAAACCAATTTCAACTTTTGATAAATTCTTTTCTATAATATTTTTAAATTCTTTTAATTTTATTTCTTGATTAAACAAGTCTTCCTCTTGTTCTTTAAGATGTAGTTTTGTGTCTAGTGAATGCATTTTAAATTTTTTAATTAATTCATCATGTTTTTCTTCTTGTTTTATAGATTCTATTTCTCTTAGACCTTCATTTTTTGTTATTTGTTTTAATAATTTAGGTAAAGTTGCTAATAATACAAAAGTTTTTAAGATATATCCTAAAAATGGAACTTTATACCCTTTAGTTAATAAATAAATTATTTTTGTATTTTTAATAGAAATATTTTGTTGCTGTCCCTCTTCTGAGAAATGTATTAATGCAACAATTTCTTCTTTCGTTAAATCACCCTCTCTTAACTTTGTAAGATAATTGCTTTTCCCTGACTCATCTGCTTTTCTATTAAGTATTCCTTGATATGCATTGTTGATAAATTCTTCATCATGATACTTTGTAAAATCATCTAGTGAATAAAATATTTCTTTAGTATTTTTAGTTTTATTTTCCTGAAAATCATTTTCAGGTATATCCTGGAGAGATGAAGGTTCATCTTTTTGATTATTTTTTGCTTCTACTTTAATTTTCTTGATTATCTCTTCAACTGTCATAGGGGATTTTTCTCTCTTTTTAAGATTATAATCCTGTATTATACAAAAAGTTAGATTAATATATCCAAGCTAGTAATTACCTCATTACCTTAATTTTTATTACTAGAGATAATAGACTCCTCACCAGTTTGTACTAATCTATTTACTCAATATTTTATGTCCATTTTTTAAAGATTATAATGATACACTTCTGGTTTTAATAATGTTTTTAATGGATAATATAATAATGAATAATAATAATAATTCTAATAACTTTTCTTATATTGCAGGAATTGATAGTTTACGTGCTTTTGCAGTTTTATCAGTAATGATATTTCACCTTGATGCATCTTTTTTAGGTGGTGGATTTTCAGGGGTTGATGTTTTTTTTGTAATATCAGGATATGTTGTTAGTAGCTCTTTATATAAAGCTTACAAATCAAATTTTAAAGAACTTATTCTAAATTTTTATGCAAGAAGAATATTGAGAATTTTACCTCCATTGGTAATAATGCTTCTTGTTTTTAGTATTTTAAGTACATTATTCATTCCTAATTCATGGTTAAGTCAAACAAATAGTGAAACTGCATTAGCTGCTTTTTTTGGATATAGTAATTTTGCTCTTATTTGGTTTACGGATGGATACTTTTCTCCTAGAGTAGAATTTAATCCATTTTTACATACTTGGAGCTTAGGAGTTGAAGAACAATTCTATGTTTTCTTTCCACTTTTATTTTTCATTTGGATTAAATATAAAGAGCATCCTAGAGTAGGTATAGTTGCAAATTGGTTATTAGCTTCACTATTTGTATTTTCTTTAATCTTTGCTTGGTATGAGACACCTCTTCATTCGGATAGAGCTTTTTATTTATTACCTAGTAGATTTTGGGAATTAGCTGCAGGAGCATTACTTTTTAAACTACACTTACATAAAAATTTCCTCGCTAACTCTTGCTTAAAATCAAATATCTATATGGCGATAGGTTTAATTTTAATGTTTTCTGGATTCATTTTCTCAGATAAAGGTTCTTTTCCTTTTCCTTGGGCATTACTTAGTGTAAGTGGAACCTTGTTTTTAATTGCAGGAATAGCTAGAAGAGCAGAGAATAAATCCTTTTTGCAAAAAATATTTGAAAATAAAAAACTTGCTTATACTGGTAAAATATCATATTCCTTATATTTATGGCATTGGCCAATTTATGCTTTATTTAGATGGACAATTGGATTAGAATCTCTTTTTCAAATGACATTAGCAGTTTTCTTAACTGTTTTATTCGCAATATTATCTTATCATTTTATTGAACTTCCTATAAGAAAAAACAAATTTATTCTTAGTAAGCCACATTGGATAATCATATCAAGTGGAATACTAATAGTTATTGCCTCTTATTTTCTTTCTAAAACTATTTTTACATCGCAATCTAAAATGAATCTTAGTGTTACAAAAGAAAAAGAAATCTGGTATCCTCATAGATATGCAGCGCCTCTTGATTTAAAAAATAATGAAAAACTAAAAGGCAAAAAACTATTTGTTGTTGGTGACTCACATGCTGGAGCATATAGTACTATGTTAGGACTATTATCTTATGAATATGGAATTGAGATTCATCCACTTTCTACTGGTGGTTGTCCAATTGCAAACTTAATTGTTCCAGGAACAGCTATAAGTGAAGCTTGTACTCGAAATATGAATATAATGTTAGAAGAAATTGAGAAATTAGCAAGTGTTGGCGATACTGTTTTTTTAGCATCATTAAGAATGAATCGTTTAGCTGATCAATGGAAAAGTTTTGAACTTTCAGATCCAATCTCACGGCAATTAACTCCTAGCGCTATTAATAATAGAAAGCTTGCCTTAGAAGAAACAAGAACTATTCTGCAAAGATTAAAAGAAAAATCATTAGATATAATAATTGATGCACCTAAACCTGTATTTAAATCACCTGCTTTTCGTTGTTCAGATTGGTTTAACTCATCAAATCCTATTTGTAAAGATGGGCTAACAATTGATCGTAAATTTCTTATAAATTATCGGCAACCTGTTATGGATTCTCTTAGTATATTATCGAAGGAATTCCCACAACTAGTTATTTGGGATCCTTTTGTAACTTTATGTCCAACAAGTACATGTTCAGCTATGGATAATAATAATCCACTTTTCTTTGATGGGGACCATTTAAGTGCTTATGGAAATAAAATACTTTATCCTTCATTTAAAAGAATCATTGAAGATATAAAAGGTATAGAAAAGTAAAAGGGCAAAAAAACAAGAGAGAAATTAAGAAAAAAACTTTTTAATAAAATTCTTTACCTTCTCAAATATAGAAGTTTTTTTATGTATATATCGAATAAACTTTGCAGGGTTTCCTGCAAAAATTGCATTATCTGGAATATCTTTTGTTACGACACTTCCTGCTGCAACAACAGCATTTTTTCCAATTGTAACACCACCTAATATAATAGCTCCACTTGAAACCCAAGCTCCTTGTTTTATATATATTGGTTTTTCTGTAATGGCCTGCTGTCTAGCTTCATCGATTAAAGTATAATCATGACCTCTTGCTAATAACTTTACTCCATGTCCAAAAAAGACATAATCTTCAATAGTAATTCTGCCTAGATCATTTCCTGCGTTTATTAAGGTATCTACTAAATAAATATTTGAACCTAAATAAATATTTTCATGTCCTGTAAATACTCTAAATTCTTTTTCAAAATAAATATTCTGACCTTTGTTTGAAATAAGTTCAAAATCCTTGTTAATCATTAAGTTTTTCCATTTTTGATATTTTAGGATATAACTTATTTATACCAGTAAATAGACTACCTTTTATTCCAGCAATCTCAAAATTAGTACCATGGTCTAACCAATGAAGACAGCAATCTAAATGATTTTCACCAACTGCCAATGCTGTACTAATAGTATACTTACCAATACCTATATTTAAATCTAAATTAAAAGTGATTTTATACTTAGAGTTATTAATTAATTGATATTCAAAGCCTTCATTCTTACTAGTTGTACCAAAAATATCTTGACCATACCTATCTTTTATTAGTATTCCAATATTTACATTTTCAATATCAGTATTTGATTTCATTTCTATTGTAATATTTGCATTTTCACCAGAGCTTATTACTGCTGAATTAGATTCACTTCCTGAGATTTCAATTTTCAAAATCTCCACATCAAAAGTACCAAAAGAGTTACTATTTTGCTCATCACTAATAACAATTTTATCTTCATCTTCATTTAGTTTAGCAATAAGAAAGTTATATTTATTTATAACATCTTCAGGGGTTCCTTCTCTTACTACTTCTCCATGGTTTAGCAAAATTACCCTATCACAAAGAATTTTTAATGAATTTAAATCATGAGATACATAAATAATACTCATATTCTCTTCTTTTCTCTTCTTCAGCGCTTTTGTACATTTAGCTGAAAAATGAGCGTCTCCAACTGATAAAGCTTCATCAACAATAAGAATTTTAGGTTCGGAGAAAAGTGCAATGGAAAATGCTAAACGCATACTCATACCTGATGAATATGTCATAATTGGTTCGTAAATATAATCACCCAACTCACTAAATGCAATAATCTCATCACATTTACTTTTGCACTCTTCTTCGGACATACCAATAAGTGTTCCATTTAAAAAAATATTTTCATAGCCAGTTAACTCTTGATTAAAACCTGTTCCTAATTCCAAAAGAGCTGTAACTCTACCATGTCTAATTATCTCTCCGCTAGTGGGTTCAACTACTCCTGCTATTTGCTTAAGAAGAGTAGATTTACCAGCACCATTAGTACCTATAATTCCTAATGTTTCACCAACAAATAAATCAAAAGTAATATTGTTGTTAGAAATAAATTCTTTATGATATTTATTTTTAAAGAAAACTTCTTTTAATCTATCCAAATTTGATTTATATATTTTATATATTTTTGTTATATTTTTTATCTCTAATATTTTATTCATTAAATGATATCCTTAATTGTAGGAATCATTTTTTTATATAAGTATCCTGCAATAATAAGTGTTGAAAAAGTAAGAATAGATATCGATATTAAAGAATCATAAGAAGGAGCTTTTGATAATAAAAATATATCTTGATATATTTTAACAAAATAATAAAATGGATTATATATCAATAGTGCAGGATATTTATTCTCTATCATCTCACTTAAATATATGATAGGCGTCATCCAAAACCATAATTGAATGATGATAGGAATTGCTTCTTTTAAGTCTTTAAAAAATGGAGTGAATAAAGAAATAATTACTCCAATAGAAAAAGCAAATAGTACTTGCAAAATCATTACAGGAATCATCCACAAAAAAGTTAAAGTTATAGGCTGATCAACTAAAAATAAAAAAACTAAACTTAAAGTAATTGAAATGATAAATAAAAATAATTCTGTAAGTAAAATACTTAATTGAAAGGTATACATAGGTACTGCAATTTTTTTTATTAAATTTGACTTTTCAGAAAAAGAATTATTTAATCTCATAATTATAGTACTAAAAGTTGTCCATGCCAATAATCCTGGAACTAAATAAATACTATATGCATAACTATTATCAATAATATTTAATTTCATTTTCATAAAATCTGAAAAAATAACAGTATATATAAAAATTGTAATTATTGGAGAAAGTATATACCAAAATTGACCTAAACTTGTTCCTACATATCTTTCTTTAAAATCTCTTTTCGCAAAGCTAAAAGCTAATATAATATTGTTTTTCAATTAGTTATTCTCTTTCAAAATCATCTTCAATTCTCAAAATATCATCTTCACCTGTATATTCACCAACTTGCGCTTCAATTAAAATTACAGGTATTTTACCTTCATTTTCCAATCTATGAATCTCACCCATTTTAATATAAGTAGATTCATTAGGTCTAACTAATCTTCGCTCTTCACCTACAGTTACAGTAGCTGTTCCAGAAACTACTATCCAGTGTTCATTTCTATGAAAGTGTTTTTGTAAAGATAATCTTTTCCCAGGTTTAACTTCAATTCTTTTAATTTTGTATCCTGGAGTATCTTCTAGAATTGTATAAGTTCCCCAAGGTCTATGAGCTGTTAAATGAATATTATGAAGCTCGGTATCTCTTCCCTTTAATTCCTTAACAATATCTTTTATTTTTTGAGAACTACCTTTTTTTGTAATTAATAAAGCATCAGGAGTATCTACAATAGTTAAATCATCTATATCAGCTAAGGTAATCATTCTATCACTAGTATGAATAAAGTTATTTTTTGAATTAATAGTAATTATATTATCATCAATTGAATTACCATTTTCGTCTTTTTCAAACTCTTGTGATAATGCATCAAAAGAACCTAAATCGTTCCAAGAAATATCTGAATAAACAACTTTTACTTTTTTACTTTGTTCCATAACTGCATAGTCAATACTATCTTCTGGAATTAAATCCATATCTTGATGTGAAATTCTTATTAAATCTGATTTTTTTGTATTTGAAATAGCATTTAATGATGTTTCATAGATTTTTGGTGAATATTTTTTTAATTCATCTAAAAAAACACCTGCCTTAAAACAAAACATTCCCGAATTCCAATAATAATTACCTTTTTCTAAGTATTCAAGTGCTGTTTTTAAATCAGGTTTTTCTTTAAAAGAAAGAACATCTAGTCCTTTTGCTTCAATATATCCATATCCTGTTTCAGGGGATTCTGGCTTTATTCCAAAAGTCACTATATGATCTTTTTCTGCTAATTCTTTAGCTTGAATTAGTACTTTCTTATATTCACTCTCATTTTTAATCAAATGATCTGAAGGTGAAACTAAAACTATTTCATCATAATCTAATGTCATACAAGCAAGTGCAATTGCAGGTGCAGTATTTTTTGCTATTGGTTCAAGTAAATACTTTACATTGTTACATTTTAATTCTTCTAATTGGTCTAAAGCTAAAAAATATTGATCTGTATTAGAAATAATGTATTGTTCTTTACATAAGTCTTTATTTCTTCCAACAGTTAATTGGAAAAGTGACTTATTATCAAATAACTTAACAAATTGCTTAGGCATTAAAGACCTACTAATAGGCCATAACCTAGTTCCATTTCCGCCACATAAAATCATATTTACCATGCTAATTCCTATCAAATTTTATAATTATTACTATTATTATTTAGTATAATTTAAATTATGATGATAGCAAAAAATGATTTAATAACTGCTTATTTATAGTATATCAGGCATATCCATATTTGTTTCTCTTTCAATATCTGCAACATTTTCAAATATGATTTCTACAGGTGTTGAAGAGTTCATATCGTTTTCTTTATCAACAAATCTTGTAAGTGCTTTTTGAAAATCAAGTTTAACAGTTCCAATAGGTCCATTTCTTTGTTTTCCTATTATTATTTCTGCTTCTTCTACTGGTTTGTTTACAAATGAGGATTTGTATTCTTCACCTTTGTCTTTTGCTTCTTTTTCTTTTCTTGCTTCATCTCTTTCTTTATAAACATCATCTCTATAAACAAACATAATAATATCCGCATCCTGCTCAATTGCTCCAGATTCTCTTAAATCTGAAAGCATTGGACGTTTATCAGGTCTACTTTCAACTCCCCTATTTAACTGTGATAAAGCAATGATTGGAATTTTCATCTCACGCGCAAGCATTTTTAACCCTCTTGAGATCTCTGATACTTCTTGATGTCTATCTTTTCCACCTGTACCTTGCATTAGTTGAAGGTAATCGATGATTACTAGTGAGATATTATTATCTTCATTTTGTGCTAATTTTCGAACACGTGCACGAAGTTGATTAATATTTATACTTCCACCATCATCTACAAATAATTTTTTAGTATTTAAATCTTCAAAAGCACCACTTAGTTGGCTCCATTCATTATCATTCATATCACCTTTTCTAAGATTTTGTAAAGGGATTGAAGTTTTTGCAGCTAACATTCTTAGCATTAGTTGTTCTGCGGGCATTTCAAGAGAGAAAAAGATTACACCTTTTTGCGCTTCTACATTTTTTAAAGCCATATTAAGTACAAGTGCAGTGTTATGAGTAACTGTCATATCTTCTAGTAAAAACAGCTTATTTCCATCAATTTCAAAACCATAGTAATCATCTACTATATCTTTTTCAATTTTGATTTCTGTTAAATTTATCTCTAGTTTAAGTTTTGATACATATAATTTTTTATTTTCAAAATATGTTAAATAACCTAAAGAGTTAGCTAGAAATTTTATTTTTTCTATTTCTTCTAAATTTTCATCAAAAATAAAATAATCATTTTCTACAGTTGAATTTTTATCAATAAAAAAATTTAATTCTTCTTCTCTTTTTAAAACTGATAAATTTTCATTTTCAAATTCAACAGAAACTTTATATCCCTTATAGTTATTTTTGAACTTATCACTTTTTTCCAAGTATTCTTTTACATTTATATTTAAAATATCACCATTTTTATGTAGACCTTCTGTTCGGCTTCTTTTTAGAGATAAAATATGAGATTCATTTACTCTATAATCTATTGCTTTATTTTGACGTACCCAGTACATCTGTTCTCTTCCTCTAGCTATTGATAATACTTTTCTAGAAGTTGAATCATCTCCCATAAGTTTATCGCCACTTTTTATATCTTCAACTGCTTTTAAAGAACCGTCAAACATTAAGACTTTTGTACCACGTGCTAGACATTTTCCCATAGCTGGTCTAGCAGCAATAATAATCAAATCCCCTTCATTAAATCCAGTTGTTTTTCTATCAAGATCTTCAAAACCTGTTGTTTCGCCAATTAAATGTTTATTTCCAAGTTTCTTCATTTTCTCGATATATGAAAGAGTATCACCTGTGATTTCTTGCATATTTTTTAGCTCAGAAGTTGCCGAATCTGTTGAGATTTTATATAATTCCCCTTGAACTGTATCAAGGGCATCATTTCCACTTACTTCTTCTTCAAGTGCTACTTTTTTAATAGTAGTTGCAAGTGTAGCTAATTCTCTTTTTACTGAGCCGTCTTTAATTTCTTTTACATATGCAAGAGTATTTGTAATTGGATTTGCTGATAAAATTTCAATTAAAATAGAATCATCAACATCTTTTGCGTTTATTCTTTTTCTTATAAACTCTTCATCAATTGGCATATCGTCATTATGAAGTTTAATCATTACATCAAATATTTTTTGATGTGCAGGCAAATAGAAATCTTTTGCTTTTAAAACACCTAAAACATCTTCTAATTCTTCAGGATTAAAAAGTATTGAACTTAATACTGCTCTTTCTATATTTATACTATAAACGCTATCCATTTATTTTCTTTTCTCTGCTTCTACTTCCACTTCTTCAAGAAATCTATTAATCAAAGCATCCCCAGATAGTTTTGCGATAATCTCACCTTTTTTCATAACAAGACCCGAACCTTTTCCAAATGCAATTGCAACATCAGCAGATTTTGCTTCTCCGATTGCATTTACAACACATCCCATTACGGAAACATCAAGTGATGCTTTTATATGTTTTGTTCTTTTTTCAACCTCTGCAACTGCGTGAACTAAATCAGCTTCAATTCTTCCACACGTAGGACAAGAGATAATATTTAAACCCTCTTTTGTGATTCCAACATCTTTTAAAATTGCCTTACCTACTTCAATCTCTTTTTCTAATTCTCCTGTCATTGAAACTCTTAAAGTATCACCAATACCATCTAAAAGTAAAGAACCTAAAGCAATTGAAGATTTAACTGTAGAGTGAAATTGTGTCCCAGCTTCTGTAACTCCTAAATGAAAGGCATAATTATTCATAGGTCTTAAAGTTCTATAAGCTTCGACTGTTCTTTGAACATCACTTGCTTTTAAAGATACTTTTATATCAGTAAAACCTAAGTCTTCAAGATATTTTATATTGTAATCAGCACTAGCAACCATTCCTTCTGCTGTTTGTCCATACCTATCTTCAAACTGTTTTTCTAAAGATCCTGAATTTACTCCAATTCTAATTGGAAGATTTCTCTCTTGACAAGCACGTACTACTTCTTGTACTCTTTTTTTATCTCCAATATTTCCTGGATTAATCCTAATACAATCTACAACTTCTGCAGCAATTAATGCAAGTTTGTAGTGAAAATGAATATCAGCAACAATTGGTAAATCCACTTGTTTTTTTATCTCTTTTAAAGCTAAAGCAGCTTCTTTATTTGGCACTGCTAATCTTACTATATCAGCGCCTGCAAAGTGTAAAGCTCGAATTTGCTCAACAGTAGCTTCAACATCTGTTGTTTTTGTGAAGCACATTGACTGTACAGGAATTGGGGCATCACCACCAACTGGTACATTTCCTACGAATATTTGTTTTGTTGGGTATCTTTTTATCATGAAGAGATTTTATCTAAAAAAGTTTAAATTAAAGTCAAAAGTTTTTTTAAAGTTTAATTTTGAAAACATTAGATACAATAGCGCATATTATGTAAAGGAAATCTATGCAAGAGTTTACTATTTTTGATATGGTAATACTAGGTATTACTCTAGTTTTAGGACTAAAAGGCTTATTTAGAGGCTTAATAAAAGAAGTTTTCGGAATTGTTGGGATTATTGGTGCAATATTCGTAGCATCACGTGCAGCAAGTGAAATTGGTAATTTAATAGCTCCGTTTTTAGCGTTAGAAAATGAAACTACAATTAAATTAATCGGCTTTATTATTGCTTTAATTGGTTTTTGGATTATTATCTATGTACTTGGAGTAATTGTTAGTAAAATATTCTCTGCAAGTGGATTAGGAGTATTTGATAGAATTTTTGGATTTGTATTTGGAGCAGCTAAAGTATTTTTAATATTTTCAGTTATTGCATATGCTTTATATCAAGTTGAATCTTTTAAAAAAGCTATTGATAACAAAACAGCAGGTTCTGTTGTAATGCCACATTTAATAAGTACAGGTTCTTATATTATTAAACTTGATACTTCATCAATCACTTCAAATATTGAAAAAACAGTTGATACTGTTGTAGATACTGCAAAAGAAGCTACAACATCTAAGGATTCACAAGAGGAATCAGCTATTGAAGAAATGGGAAAAACTATAGAAGATACTAAAAAAGATATTACTCAAGGTGTACAAAGTACAATTGATGATGTTAAAAAATCTGTTGAAGATGAAGTAGTTAAAAAAGTAGAAGAAACAATTTCAAATACTACAGATGCAACAGAAGAACAAATCAACACTGTAAAAGAAAAGTTACAAAGCATAGTAAATAAATCAGAAGAAAATAAATAAGGAATTTTTATTGTTCGAAAATAAATATATACAACAAAGAATAGAAAAAGCTGAAAAATTAAGAGAAATAGGTATAAATCCTTACTCAAATGAAAGCTCAAGAAATACGACAATTGGTAAATTTCTAAATGTAAATAGTGATATTTTTCAATTAGAAGATAAAAGAGATGAAAAAAGAAACTATACAGTTGCAGGGAGAATTAAATTCTTTAGACTTATGGGAAAAGCATCTTTTCTAAAGATTGAAGATGAATCAGGAGTATTACAAATATATGTAAGTAGAGATAATCTTCCTGAAGGTTTTTATAATGAGATTTTTAAGAAAACTGTTGAAGTTGGTGATATTATTGAAATCTCTGGATATCCATTTGTAACAGGTAAAGGTGAATTATCACTTCATGTTGATGGTTTAAAAATATTAACAAAATCAATTTCTCCACTTCCTGAAAAATATCATGGTATTCAAGATAAAGAACTTAGATATAGACAAAGATATTTAGATTTAATCATGAATAGTGAAGTTCGAAAAACTTTTCATATAAGATCTAAAGTTATATCATTAACTAGAAGATTCTTTGAAGATAAAGGTTTCTTAGAAGTAGAAACTCCTATGATGCACCCAATTGCAGGTGGAGCAAATGCTAAACCATTTACAACTCATCATAATGCTTTAGGTGTTGATAGATTCTTAAGAATTGCACCTGAATTATATTTAAAAAGATGTATTGTTGGTGGATTTGAAGCAGTATTTGAAATTAATAGATGTTTTAGAAATGAAGGTATGGATGCAACACATAATCCAGAATTCACATCAATTGAATTTTACTGGGCTTATAAAACATATAAAGATTTAATTGCTTTAACAAAAGAGTATTTTGAATATTTATTTGAACATTTAGATTTACCAACGATATTACCTTATGGAGATTTAGAAATTAATTTCGCAAACTTTAGTGAAATTCCATTAATTGAATCTTTAACAAGTATTGGTGGTGTTCCAGCTGATGTTACGGAAGATAAAGAAAAAATTATTGCTTATTTAAAAGCTGCAAATGTAGATGTAAATGAAAAAATGAATTTAGGACAATTACAAGGTGAATTATTTGACGAATATGTTGAAGATAAACTAATAGACCCTACTTTTATTACAGAATATCCAGTAGAAATTTCTCCACTTGCAAGAAGAAATGATGAAAAATCTCATTTAACTGACAGATTTGAATTATTTATTGCTGGAAAAGAAATAGCAAATGCATTCTCAGAACTTAATGACCCAATTGATCAATTAAAAAGATTTGAAGGCCAAATGGAAGCAAAAGAATCAGGTGGTGATGATGAAGCACATGAAATGGATGAAGATTTCGTAAATGCATTATCTTATGGAATGGCTCCATGTGCAGGTCAAGGTATCGGAATGGATAGATTAGTAATGATGCTTACAAATGAGCACTCAATTAGAGATGTATTACTTTTTCCAGCTATGAAACCAGTTAAACAAGAAATTAATCTTCACGAAGATAGTGAAGAAGATAAATAAGGAAAACCATGAACTATATATC
>NZ_JAHKQT010000042.1 GCF_018861145.1 Poseidonibacter lekithochrous | reverse complement strand
TCCCATCTGTCCTCTATCATTTACTTTTGATATCGTTCGTCTGTTTTTGGACGGGAATTATAGGAGATTTCCTCCCCTTTGTCAAGAGGTATTACTTAAATGTAGTTTAAATTTTGAAATTTATGTTTCTATCTCTTTTTTCTTGTTTTTCTTGCGGTTTTTAGGTTGAATAGTACTTAAAGGATCTCTTTGTATATTTAATTTTATTCTTCAAAATTATTATCATATATATATTCTGATATTTTATTTAGTGTACTTTTATCATATGCTAAATCAGGCATTAATCCATACTCTTTTATTTTATCCTGCATTAAAGATGTTTCTTTTTTAGGACTTAATACCCATTGTGTCATATAATTTAGAAATTCTTCTTTATTTGGAAATGCATTTTTATATTCTTTTTTTATTTCGTGTATTGTAGGAGCTGATTTATTTAAATTGTTTGTTTTATGACAAGTAACACAATTTCCATTAAATAGGAGTTCTGGATAGGCAGCGTTTAAATTAATATATATAATAAGCAATAGAAAATATTTCATATTTTAAGTATAACCTTTTTGTTTTTTTCATTTATTGATT
Source organism: Poseidonibacter lekithochrous (assembly GCF_018861145.1). GTDB lineage: Bacteria > Campylobacterota > Campylobacteria > Campylobacterales > Arcobacteraceae > Poseidonibacter > Poseidonibacter lekithochrous_A. Next base: position 173,736 of record NZ_JAHKQT010000042.1, on the reverse strand, counting down.
TGAATTAAGAAGTAAACAAATCTAGGCAAGAGGATCTTCTCCTTTTTCCCATGAACTTAAATATTTTTCTACTAGATGAAAATCTTCGCCTTTATGTTCTGTAAGTGTAGTATATTGATTTCTTTTTTTAATTTTAAAAAATTTTTTAACTAAATCCATATATAAGAGAACTAATTCTCTTCTTTTTTCAATAGTTCTACCTTCTCTTATATCTAAGTCCATTAAACAAATACCATTTTTTATATCTGCTCTTCCAATTGATAAAGAATATTTATCATATTCTCTAATACTAATTGCTATATGATCAGTTCCTGTATCCATAACTTTTGAGAAGATTGTCATAACTTCGTTTATAAATTTTTCTTTTGTTTTATTTTTTATTTTTTTATTTATTTCAAATTGTAAATGAGGCATATTAAGTCCTTTTATTTTTAATATGCTAACACAAAAAAGTTTAGTTATGTATTACAAAATGGCATATAAAAAATTATATATGGTCGTTCTTTTTAAGAAATACTTTTACGAATAATTGTAAAATATAGCTATTCTACTTGTAGCCTCTATAATTTGATAAATTTCTATTTAATTAGAGCCATTCGTGAGTATAAGCCTGCAGTTGTTGTGTATCCTACTTCTGAAAATTTTAGATTTTTATCTTTATCAAAAATGAGTGTAGTTGGAAAAGCTTTTATATTAAATTTTCTTGAGTAATATCCATCTTCATCATTTACAACTTTAAATGTAAATTTATTATCATCCAAATATTTTTGTATCTCTTCTTTTGTTCCTGATTGAACTGCAATTGTAATAACTTCATAATCTTTTGATATTTTTTCTATATTTGATGCTTCAAATTTACATGTAGGACACCAAGTAGCCCAAAAATGAACGATGATTGGTTTGTTTGTTGGTACTTTGTATTCTATATTATTAAGTGATTTAAAATTTTCTATGTTTAAATTTTCTTTATTTAAATCTAGTGCTCTATAATAACTTAATGCATTCATCGCAATTGTAAGTATTACAACAAAGATTATAGTTTCTTTTAAATACTTTTTAATTTTATCTTTCATTTCTTTCCTTAAATAATATTAAAAAAAGAGTATACATGATTATTGTGTATTAAGTATTTAGACAAAGAGGAGAAAAGAAAGTTTCACTTACTTTTCTTTAGTACATGTTCTTCAACTACCCAGTTCGCGAAAGGTATTGAAGATGTAAAGGCAGGACTTACTGCATTTAAAACATGTACAGATTTTTCATCAGATTCAACCACAAAATCTTGTACTAGTTCTAATGTATTTTTATTTAATAATTGTGCTCTAATACCTGGTGTACTCCAAGAATCAAACCCTTTATGGTTCATTTTTTTCGTAAGTTTTGTTGCAAGTCCTTTTAAATAAGAAAGACTGTACTTTTTAATTTCACTAAAAGCTAAAGATCTAAAGCCAAAGGCATTTGTAATAAATAGTTTTGATTCATAATATATAATCTGAATAAACTCTTTTAGATTAAAATTATCAAAGCCTTTATAATTTTCTCTCCAAAAAGCAGGAATTGCGGTTGGTCCAATTTTACTTTCACCATCAACTGTTAAAGTATAATGAACTCCTAAAAATGGATTGTCTAAATTAGGAACAGGATAAATATTTGTTTTTAAATGTGATTTATTAGTTTTATCTTTTAAATAAATTCCTTTAAATGGAATAATTACATAATCTTTTGAAAATCCAAAATCTCTTGCAATATTATCTGCATACAAACCTGCACAATTTATTACTTTTTGTGCTTGAAAATCTCCATGACTTGTTGATACAACATTACTCAAGCTAGAAATATATTTACAATCTAATATAAGTTCAACTCCTAATTCAACAATTACTTTTGCAAATTCTTTTGTAACTTCTTTTGGATTAACAGTAGCAGTACTAGGACATAAAAGAGCTTTTTTATAAGTTTTAATATTTGGATATAAAACACATAACTCTTTTTCATCTAACCAATGAAGTTCAACACCGTTTAAATCCCCTCTTCTTTTAAGTTCTTCTAAGCCTTTTACTTCTTTATCATCAAGTGCTACTACAACTTTTTTACACTCATTTATTTGTAATTCTCTTTGTTTTACAAACTCTTTTAGGGCAAGATTACCTTCTTTAGTAAACTTTGCTTTTAATGAATTCACATCATAATAAAAACCAGCATGTAATACACCTGAATTTCTTCCACTACTGTGCATTGCAACTTCAGGTTCTTTTTCAATTACTAATATAGAGGAATTTGGAAATCTTAGTTTTAAATTTCTAGCTATATTTAATCCAATAATTCCAGCTCCAATAATTAAATAATCATACATTTTTAATATCCTAGCTCTTCATCTACTAAAATTAAAATTATTCTATCTTTTTCATCTGCTTTTATATATGTAAATTTATTTGCAATATTATCAAGATTGTGTCTGGGTTCCTTACCCATTTCTATTGATTTATTATTCATTCTATCAATATTTTTAACAGCTGCAACTTCCATCAATCTTTTAAAACCATCTTCCACATTATCAACTATTTTATTTTTTCCTACAATTACTAAAACTTTTTTAGGTCCAAAAATTAAAGCTGCTACTCTATTTCCACTTCCATCGGCATTAACTAATTTTCCATCTTTTGTAAGTGCATTTGTTCCGCAAATAAAAAGATCAGTTAAAATACCTTTTCTTCTTCTGTTCGTATTTTCTTCCATCGAAATACCTTTTTCATATTGGTTATATAAAGTAATATCCTCTTTATTTACAACATAATCAAGTAAACCAATTTGTGAAACACTCGTTGAACCACCAAGTCCAATGCTCATACCACTTTTAATAAATGTTTTACTAAGCTCAAAAGCTTCTTCTTTTGTTTTTACAAAATGAGGTTCATATCCACACTTTTTTAATATTTCTAAAAAATCATTCATATTTCTTCCTTTTTTATTTATACAAGTAATTTATAACCAACTCCAGAGATATTAGCTAATAAGTTCTGGGGTAGTTTTTTTCTAAGATTCTTTACAAAGAGTCTTTTAGCATTTACTGTAAATTCTTTATAATCTATATTTAAGAATTCATCCATTTCAAGATAAGTAACTATCCCTCTTTTTTTCAATAATAATTTGATAAAAAGATCTTCTCTTTTTGTTAAAAGATACTCTCTTGCATCATTTTTTATCAAATTATTTAAAAAATCATATTTACAATCAAGAGAAAAGTTATAAATACATACGCATTTTAACTTATTCTCGTAGTTTATTTTATTACCATCAAAAAATATTTTCATAATATCAACCAATTTCCTCATATAGAAGGAGCAAACTCTTTTTTCTCTCTTGATAGTTTCTTATGTAAAAACATTGAACTTGCAAATATTATAAATCCTATAACATGTGTATTTTGTACAATTCCAAAATAACTTTCAATATCAAAAGCATTATCAGGTGTTAAAAGTAAAACAGCTGCAAAAGCAAACATAACTCGTTCTAAAATCATCATTTTTTGATCCCAAAAACCTTCCATTACAATAGAAAAAGACATAATACCCATTAAAGCAAAACCAAATATTTCAACTCTTTCAAACCATGTTCCTGTAATCAATGGAGTAAAGGCAAATAGTAAAGGAATAATATACATTCCTTTCCCTACTTTCCATGAAACTAAACCTGTTTGCATTGGAGGGGTTTTAGCAATTGCAGCTGCGGCAAAGGCTGCAAGACAAACAGGTGGTGTAAGATTTGAATCTTGTGATAGCCAAAATATTATCAAGTGAGCTGATAATAAATACATTGCAACCTCTGGTATTTCAATTCCTGCATTTACAAGTGCTGCCATTTCTGGACTTAGCATTAATCCAACAAGGGCTGGTGCAGAAAGAACTGAAAGAACAACATATGATGCAGTTACAGGTAATCCCATTCCAAGAACTAATGATGCAATTGCAATTAAAACAATAGCAATAAGTAATGAGTTACCTGACCATTCCATAATTAATTGTGAGAATGTAATTCCAATACCAGAAATATTAATAATACCAACAATAACACCAACTGCAATAAGTAGAACACCAGTTACAACCATATTTTGGGCACCTAATGCTAAAGCTCCAAGTATTTCTTTAATACCCATTCTTTTATTTTTTGTTAAATAAGAAGCAAAAATTATAGTAATTATTGCAATACCTGCTGAATATGTTGGTGTAAATCCATAGATTAATAAACCAACTAATGTAGATAATGGAATAATAAAATGAAAACCTTCTCTTAAAATTGGAAGAATCTTAACATCACTATTTTCACCTTTAATATTATGTTCTTTAGCATGAATATTTATATAAAAAGCAATTGATGCAAAATATAAAATAGCAGGTAATATTGAAACTGTTACAATAGTTACAAATGGTATATGTGTCATTTGCGCCATAATAAATGCACCTGCTCCCATAATTGGAGGCATGATTTGTCCACCAGTACTTGCTGCAGCTTCAACTGCAGCCGCAAATGTTGGTTTGAAACCAGCTTTTTTCATCATTGGAATTGTAATAGAACCAGTTGAAACAGTATTTGCAACAGCTGAACCTGAAATTGTACCCATTAAAGCAGATGAGAATACTGCAACATGCCCAGTCCCACCAGTATATTTACCAGCAACTGCACTTGAAACATCTACAATAAAGTCTCCTGCTCCTGATTTTAAAAGGAAAGCTGCAAATAAAATAAACATAAATACATATGTCGAAGAAATTGTTGCAATTGGACCAAATAAGCCTTCACTTGTATAGAACATTCTATAAAGGAATCTCTCAGGACTCATTCCTGCAAAAGCAAAAATACCATCAATATGCTGACCTAAAAATAATAAGTAAGCAATACAGCCGACAATAAGACCGGGAATAACCCAACCTGTAGATTTTCTCACTAACTCTACTGCTAGTGCAATTGTCATTGATGCTACAATTAAATCACTTGTTCTCATTTGAGAATTTGCAACAGCATAAAGACTTTCTTCAAAAAACATCATATAAATGAATGTACTTAATGAAAGTGTTGCAAATAATAGATTGAAGAAACTTATTTCATTTTCATTTTTACTAGCTTCATATGTTAAAAAACCTAAAGAGGCAAGTAAAGCAAAGTGAGCGGAGTTAAACCATAAATCACTAATCCCACCCCAAATATTTACCCCAAAGTGGAAAAGGGATATACAGATTGCATAAATAAACGTTATTTCTTTGAAATATTTAATTTTTATCATTTTTTGTTCCTATATAAATATAGACACTATATAGACTAGGTAAATAATTCTAAATCACTTACATAATCTATATAACAAAAGAAGAATCTTCTTTTGTTATGTCTTGATTATTTGACTATTTTGCGATTAAACTTGTAGGGATTTTGATACCTTTTTCTTTATAAAATCTTGCAGCACCTGGATGTAGAGGCATTGGTAAACCTGTAATTGCTTTATCTAAAGACATTGCTTTTGTGGCTTTATGCACAGAATTTAAGAAAGATAAGTTTTCATAAATTGTTTTTGTTAAAAGATATACCGTTTCTTCTGGAGTATCTTTTGTAACAACAAGTAAGTTAGGTTGTGCAATTGTATTGATATCTTTTGTTTGACCTGGATATGTTCCTGCTTTAATTTTAAATGGACTCCATACAGGATAATTTGCACTAATTGCTTTTAAATTTTTTTCATCAAAATCTAAAACTCTAATTTTATCATTCCCAATAGAAGCAAATGCATTTGTAACAGCAGATGTTGGAGGACCTGATGGAGTATTCATCCCTTGAACTTTTCCATCTTGAAGTGCAGTTGAACTTGGAGTATATCCTAAGTATTGAACGTTCATTTTATTAAAATCAATATTTAATGCGCTCATAATAGTTTCAGCTGAAACTCTTGAACCTGAGCTTCTTCCACCTATTGCGAATCTTTCACCATAAAGATTTTTTAGATCTAAGATATTACCAGTTTTTGCATAATCAGATTTAATAGTAAACTGTTCAACATTTTGCCATAACATAGAAATAGATCTTAAATTTTCTTTGGGAGAACCCTCATATTTAGCTTTTCCTTGCCATGCCATTGAACCAAATAGTCCTTGTAAAATTGCAAAATTAACTTCACCTTTTTGAAGCATATCTACATTCTCACCAGAACCTGCCGATGTAATAGCTGAAAACGTAGTTTTATTACTCTTCGCTAATTTTAAAGATGCAATCGTTGCAATTCCAACACCAACTGGATAATAAGTTCCACCTGTACTTGCTGTTGCAATTACATATTTAGTTTCTTTTTGAGCTGCATGAACACCTGAAATCATTGTAGCTGTGATTGCTGATGTAACAAAAATCTTTTTTAAAATTGATATTTTAGACATTGTATTTCTCCTTAGTTTTTGTACTAGAAGAAGTATAACACACTTTGAAACAAAATTGTTTCAAAATTGTTTCAAATTTATGAATTTATTACAGAATGACTAATTATAAGTGCTTCTGACTATTTAATTATATATCCAAGACCTTTTTTTGAAACAATAAAGTCTTCTTTTGCTATTTTATCTTTAACTCTTTTTATAACTGTTCTCATAGTTGCATCAGAAGTATTAGTATCATTCCAAATAAATTCTTTTAAAAACTCTTTGGTTTTTATTTCTTTTATATTTGTAAGTAAAGCCTTAAGAAGTAATGTTTCTTTTTTAGAAAGATTAATAATCTCATCACCTTTAAATAATAAATTTGATTTAGTATTAAAGGAATAAGTGCTATTTAAAGAAATGATTTCTTCTTGAATTTCTTTTTTAGATTTATCTTCTAAAACTTTTGTTTTTACTTTCTTTAAAATTTCCATAATATTTTTAACCTCTAAAGGTTTAACAAAATAAGAAATTACATTTAATCCAATTGATTTAAAAAGATATTCTTCATCTTTAAAGGCAGAAACTATTATAAACTTTTGATTTTCATTTAAAATTGTAATATCTTCAATCATCGAAAGACCATCTTTATTTGGCATTTTAATATCTGTTAGAACTAAATCAAAAGCTTTATTCTCTTCATATGATTTTTTATACTTTTCAAAACCTTCTTGTCCATCCTTTGCAACTTCTACCTCATCAAAGATTGTATCAAGATAAAAACTTAATATCTCTCTTGCATCTTCTTCATCTTCTACTAATAATACTCTTGTTATTAAATCATTCATTATATATTTTTTAAAAATCTTAAATACTTAAAGTGATGATAAATTTTACACCATCATTAATATTCAATACTTCTATTTTTCCTTTCATATTTGTTTCAATAATTGACTTTGTCATATAAAGACCAATACCTGTACCTTGATGTTCAAATTTTGTTGTAAAATATGGTTCAAAAATCCTATCAATTATTTCATCGTTTATATTTCCACCATTATTTAAAATTTCTATTCTTATATTTTTATCTTCTTGGATTAAAGATATTTTTATTAAAGCTTCAAATTTATTCTTTTCTTCTTTTGACATCTTTGAGATTTTTGTTAATAAAGCATCTTTAGCATTATTTAAAATATTTAGAATTGCTTGTTTTAATTCATTTTCATAATTTGTGATAATTAAATTATTTGAATTAAACTCTATCTTTATATCTTCAGATTCATATTGATTCTTAACCATATGCAAGAGTGTATTAATACACTCTTTTATACAAAATTCATTTTGTGTCTTAGAAGGTTTATAAAAGTTTTTAAAATCATCTATCGTCTCACTCATATATTCAATATGTGTATTTGCTCTATACATAAACTTATCTAACTTTTCGCTACTTACTGCTTCATTTTTATAATTGTCTCTTAAAAATTGTAAGATTAAAGATACATTATTTAAAGGTTGTCTCCATTGGTGCGCAATATTCCCAAGCATTTCACCCATTGAAGCTAGTTTACTTTGCTGTATTAAAATCCTATCTTTATCTCTATTCTTTTTTACTTCATCTTCAACTTTTAATTTCAATTCTTCTTGACTTACTTTTATTTTAGTTATGTCATTAATATATCCATAAAAATGACTTACTTCGCCTGAATGATTTTTAATCAGAATAACTCTAGATGATATCCATCTTATTTCATTTGCTGCATTTATTACACGACAAACAATTGTAAAGTTTGGAAGATCATTTTTAAGTGCTGCATTAATTGCAACTTGTACTTTATTAATATCATCTTTATAAATTAAACTCATTAAACTCGTATAATTAGATTCAAACTCTTGTTTTGTATAACCAAAAGTCTTAATACTATTTGATATATATTTTATAGATAGATTTTTATCGTTTGTAAGTTTAAAAATGACTATCTTTCCATCTTCTACTAAAAGTTCTACATCTAAAAGTTCTTTTTTCATTCTTTTATTTTTATCTATATCCATAGACATCATAAGCATACGACCAAACTCATTATCTTCAGTTATAAATGCTTTACCTCGAGCTAAAACCCATTTAAAACCTTCATTTTTTGTTTTAAGTCTATATTCACAAATAAATGTATCATCATCTTTTGCAAAAATCTTATCAAATAAATTTTTTACATTAGCTTTATCTTCATTATGAATAAGTTCAAACCAATCTGAAAAAGTTTTAACCTCTTCTTTTTTATAACCAAACATTTCAAGCCATTTATTAGAAAAATATATTTTCTCAGTTTTAAAGTCAATATCCCATAAACCATCATTTGATGCAATAATTGCTAATTCAAACCTTTTTTTCCAATGCTCTAAAGATACAGTTTTACTTTGCAATTCATGATTGTATTCATTAAATATATTTTTTATAAAGTTTGAAAATACATATGTAAATAAGATTAAGATAGCAGTAACAACTAAAATATAAATAAATATTTGAAATAATAAATTTCTATATTCTCGTTTTATTTCAAAAACTAAATCTTTAATTTCATTATCAATTATATTTCTATCATAAAAAGTACTAATTAAAAAGTTATGTTTTTCATACATATAAGTTAAATTTTTGAACTTTTCACTATATTCATAATCCATAAAATAATGTTCTAATATCTTAAAAGAGGTATTTTCTTTTTTTTCAAGCAGTAATTCATTTGAATGTTTAAAAGCTTTATTATTTTTAAAATTATAAGTATTTTGAGAAATTATATCGTAAAACCAAATATTATAATTATTTGTATTTATTGTATTTAATATTGATTTTCGTGTAATCTCTTTTATAGAATTTATTGTAGAAAAGGAACCGATGAAATATTCTTTTTTATCAATTGAAACTCTATCAAAAAAACTAAGTCTTACAGTTCTTTCCAAATCATCTTTCCAATATTGTAAATTATCTTCACCTTGAGAATATATATATTTTAAGATAATATCTTTGTTCTTTTCTTGTACTTTTGTATTAAATACTAACTTTTGTAAATAATTAATTGAATCTTTTCCATGCAATATATTTAATTTTACTTTTTCAAAAACGACTATTTTTGTATTATTGTGTTTTTCAATTGATTCTATATATTTTTCAATATCATATATTTTACTTAAGGAGTTAGACTCAAAATAACCTATGACTTTATATGTAACCTTTTTTAGTAATATTTCTTCTTCTAAAAAAGCATCTTTTAAATTTTCTTTTACTTTATTTTTAAATCTTTCTAATTGTTCTTTTTTATTAAATTCATAGTTTAATAAAGTTTTTTGCTTTAATAAATCAATCTTTCTGTTCTCTTTTGACTCTATAATAAAAAAAGATATTACAAATAAAAGAAAAGCAAGCAGCATAATAAAAAATACTGGTATTTGAGAAAAAAGTTTTTGAATGTCATTTAAACTATATTTTTTATTTCTTTTAAAAAACATTCAAATCCTTCCATTTTGTTTCAAAATTGTTTCACTTTAAGAGTATATTGAAACTATGTGAAAAACTAAATTAATTTTTCGTTATTTGATTTATTTTGCCATTTGTTTTAAATATTTTTTATATTCAAGTTTGTCTAATTTTTTTACTTTTGTTTCTACTTCATCTTTCATACTATTTTTATATTCTGAAATTTTTTTTCTTAAACTTGAGTCTTTAACTCCAAGTATTTGTGTTGCTAATATTCCAGCATTTTTTGCACCATTAATTGCAACAGTAGCAACAGGAACTCCTCCTGGCATTTGAACAATTGATAATAATGAATCCATACCTTCTAAATTTGAACCTCTAACTGGAACTCCAATAACAGGAAGTGCTGTTAAAGATGCAACCATACCTGGTAAATGAGCAGCACCACCCGCACCTGCTATAATAACTCTTAAACCTCTTTTTTCTGCATTTTTTGAATACTCAACTAATCTATCAGGTGTTCTGTGAGCTGATACTATACTAACTTCATATGCAATTCCAAACTCTTCACACATTTGTGCAGCTGCACTCATAACTGGTAAGTCTGAATCACTTCCCATAATAATTCCAACTAATACTTTACTCATATTTTTTGCTCCCTTTTATTTTTAAAATATCTTTTGCTTTCATTGCTTTTTCTAATGCTTTATTTATATCATCATCTAAAACTGTGATATGCCCCATTTTTCTAAATGGTTTTGTAAAACTTTTTCCATAGAAGTGAAAAGATAATTCAGGAATTGCTAAAGCATCATGAATACCTTCAATAAATGGCTCACCTTCATAGCCTTCTTCACCTAATAAATTAACCATAACAGATGGCGAAATTAGTTTTGTTGAACCTAAAGGTAAATTTGTAACTGCTCTTATTATTTGTTCAAACTGCGAGGTTGCACATGATTCTTCTGTATAGTGTCCTGAATTATGAGGTCTTGGTGCTATTTCATTTAATAATATATCTCCATTTTTAGTTAAAAATAGCTCAACACCAAAAATACCAACTCCCCCTAAAATTTCAATAGACTTAATAGAAATTTCTATTGATTTTTCTTCGATTTCTTTTGAAATTCTTGCAGGTGCCATTACGCTATCACAAATATTTACTCTATCATCAAAAAGCATTTCAACAACAGGATAACATCTAATTTCGCCATTAATACTTCTAGCAACTATAATTGCTAATTCTTTATCAATATCAATAAGCTCTTCAATAAATGATTCTGCTTTAATAGCTTTAGGAAGATCTTCTACTGTTTTAAGCATCTGAACACCTTGTCCATCATACCCACCCATTTTTACTTTTTGAATTACTGGAAATCCAAAAGCTTTTAAGTCATCATCACTTTGTACATTTTTATACTTTGGGACAGGTATATTATTTTTATCTAAAAGTTTTTTTTGCTCATATTTATTTTGTATCAATTCCATCACATATGGTGATGGATATATTTTATGACCATGTTCGTATAATTCTTTTAAAATTGAAGTATCAATATGTTCTAATTCAAAAGTTGTTACATCAGATTGCTGCACTAACTCTTCAAGTTTTTCTTTATCATAAAATCCACCAAGAATATGATTATCCGAAACTTGAGCTGCTGGACAGTTAAGTGTTGGATCTAAAATCGTAACATGAAAACCCATCTTTTTAGCTTTTTGAGACATAATCTTACCAAGTTGTCCCCCACCTATTATCCCTATTTTTAAATTAGAATAGTTAAAATCTTTATTCATTCATTTCTCTTTTATAAAGTTTGTTTTATTTAAGTAACATTACATCAGTTACGATACATTTACCACCATATGTCTTAATAAAGCTTCTAATATCTTCTTGCATATTTAAATATTTTTCTTCTTCGCAAACAGCAAATAAATAGTTATTACTAAAAACATCTGTAAAATCATCTGCTGTTTTTAAACCATGACCACCACGACCTGAAATATCTTTGATAATTGTATATCCTGTGATATCATGTCCTTCTAAAAGATCAACTAATCTATTTATATAAATTGATTCAATTATTATTTCAACTTTCTTCATATTTATCATATCTTACCCCCACAACGAATTTATAAAAAAGTAATATAATGGTATTCCCAATGAAATATTAAAAGGGAAAGTTATAGCTAAACTTAATGGTAAATATATTCCTGGATTTGCTTGAGGGACTGAAAGTCTCATAGCTGCGGGAACAGCTATATAAGAAGCACTACCACTTAAGAGTGCTAAAAGGAAAGCATCACCTTTTGAAAGTTCAAAGAAGTATGCTAAAGCAACAGCAACTGATGCATTAAATACAGGCATTAGTAAAGCAAATACAATTAGAAAATATCCTACTTTTTTAAGTTCATAAATTTTTCTCGCAGCTACTAATCCCATATCTAAAAGGAAGAAAGCTAAGAAACCTTTAAATAAAGTTCCAAAAAGTGGTTCCATTGAATTCCACCCTTTTTCACCTGTTAAAATACCAATAATCAAAGCTCCTACTAATAAATAAACCGAAGGGTTTAAAAAAGCTTCTCTTAAAATCTCTTTCCAATCTGTTTTTTTCGCTTTAACATCATTTTTATCTTTTGTAAATAATGCAGCAAAAACTAAACCAATTACAATAGCTGGAGATTCCATAAGTGTCATTGCTGCAACCATATATCCACCATACTCAACACCCATTGTTTGTAAATATGTAATTCCTGTAATAAAAGTAACTGCACTAATTGAACCATAAGTAGCAGCTACTGCAATTGCATTATAAGTATCTAGTTTACGTTTTAAAATAAAATAACTGTAAATGGGGATAAGTGTTGCCATAAAAACAGCTAATAATAGTGCTTTAAATACATTTAAATCTAAACCACTTTTTGATAATTCGTATCCACCATGTAAACCTATTGCAATTAATAAATATAAAGAAAATAGTTTTGGTAAGGGTTGTGGTATTGATAAATCTGATTTTAAGAAAACTGCAAGCATTCCTAAAAAAAAGAATAGAATTGGGGGATTTAAAATATTTTGTAATATTATATCAATATTCATTCTTGTTAAGTCCTTAAATAGTTTGATTTGTAATAATTATTCTCTTTCTTTAAAATTAAATATTCTAGCTAATTAATAGTTATAAAGCCTTATTACTTTTAAATATTTAATTTAAAATGCGAAGTATATCAAAAGAAACATTTAATTAAACACTGTAAAATTACTCATAACCTTGTCAAGATAATGTCAAGTGTTATATCCTTTTTAACTTTACAAAAACCCACTAAAATTAAATTATAAGAAAATTATTTAAAAGGAGATATCATGGATGTAGTAAGAAATTTAATAATAGTAAATATTGCGTTATTTGTAGGTTTAGGTGTTTTAACAAGTAGTATCTCTGGATAGAAGTATAATATCAATTTAAATACTTTTATTTAAAAGAAATATAAAAAGTATTATATGAGTTATTGTATTTATAATTTAGTTTAAAACCATGGCGACTTAAAATTTTATCAACAATATTTAAGCCTAAGCCATGACCTTGTTGTTGATTGGGTTCTCTTGTAAATGGTTGTATATAATATATCAAATCATTTGAAAGTTTACTAGAAATATTACTAACAAAAACTATATCATCTTTACTTTCTATTGTAATTGGAAATTCTTTAGCATATTTCATTGCATTATCAATCAAATTTTTAAGTGCAATTGTTAGATAATAAAAATCTGCTTGAATATCAAAATCATTTTGAATTTTTACAATTACTTTTGCTTCATCTTCAATAAGTAATTTTGATAAAGATTCTAAGATTAAAGTGCTTGATTTAAATTTACTTGTTTTTAAAATAGCAAAGTTTAATTTTTCTCTTTCTAATAATTTACTAGTAAGCATTTCAATATCATAAAAAATCGTATTAATATTTTTGATTGTTTTATGATCATCATTTTTTTGAAGTTTTTCAATTAAGAACTTACCCTTAGCAATAGGAGTTTTTAATTCATGACTTATATTTCGAAGTAGCTCTTCTCTTGAATCTATAATATCAGATTGTTTTTGTAAATAAGCGTTTAAATTCTTTGTTATTTCACTTAATTCGTTATTCTCTCCTATATCTACTTTTATAGTTTTTTCACCATTTTTAAATAATTGTAAAACACCTTGATTGAGTCTATAGAGTTTTTCTTTTATTTCATTTATAATTTTTGAAGAAATTATAAAACTAAGAAGAAGTAAAATACTAAATAAAATAAGTAATTCAAGCTTTATAGTACTTAAAAAATCATCTCTTTTATTTTGGGTTTGTGTTAATTTATCTTGTAAATATTTAGTTTCAGAAATAAGAAGTTTTTCTGTATCAATATTTATTCTTTCAAAATCTTTATTAAAAGATTTAAAATCACTATTTTGATTAAGTACAAGACTATATAATTCTTTTTTTATAAGCTCTTGCATAATATCAAAATGTTTAAAAATAAGAATTAGATTATCTTTTTCTTCTTTTGATTCAGAATTATTTATAATTGTTAATTTTTGAGTATTGAGATTTTTAAAGAAATTATTTGCTTTATTTATTCTTTCATTTACAATATCTATTTTTTGGAAATCTGTAATAATATCAAGCACTATCCAAGAATATGAGTTATTGAATTCTTTTAACTTTTCAACTCGTATTAATTGGTCATATCTATGATTTTGTTGATAATTAATTGTGTTTAGATTAAAAATAGTATAAAAGAAAACTCCAATAATAAATGCAACAATTAATATAATTAAAGAAAATGAAATATATAAACGTTTTCTAATTGTCATAGAAAAACTTATATCCAATACCCCAAATAGATTTTATATATTTAGGTTCTTTAGAATTATCATCAATTTTATATCTAATATTACTTATATGCATATCTATAGTTCTATTTTTAGTATCATCATTAAGAGACGTTTTCTTTACAATATCTTCTCTAGAAATAATTTTATTTAAATTATTTATAAATAAAAAAAAGATTTCTTTCTCAATTTTCGTAAACTCTATTTCCATACCACTTAAGAAAATTCTTGAGTTGTTTTTATCAATACTTAAATCTTTTATTTTTAAAGAATCAGATTTATTATATCTTTTTAAAGTAGCCTCAATTCTAAGAACTAGTTCTCTAGGTTCATAAGGTTTTGAAAGATAGTCATCTGTTCCTAACTCAAAACCATAAATTTTATTCCCTATATCATCTCTTGCAGTTGAAATAATTATAGGAATATCTTTTATCTTTTTTAGTTTTTTAAACACATCAAAACCATCCATATGAGGAAGTCCCAAGTCAAGTATTACTATTGTAAAATCATCAGGATTACTTTTAAAAGAATCTAATGCATCTAAGGGATTTGAAAAAGCACTACATGAATAACTATATTCTTCCAAATACTCACTTATTAAGTTTTGTAAAACTAAGTCATCTTCAATTAGTAGTACTTTTATCATATTTAACCTTCTTATTTAATCTACTTTCTTTGCAACATATTTTAACCAAAAAAAGCCAAATAATCCAGCAAATAAAGATGCGGAAAGTATTCCAACTTTAGCTTGTAAAATAAGTTCAGGGGAAGATATAAAAGCTAAGTCAGCAACAAAAATTGACATAGTAAACCCAATACCACCTAAAAAGGATACTCCGAATATTTGATTCATTGTACTTCCTTTTGGTAATTGTGCAATTTTTAATTTGATTACAAGCCATGATAAACCAAATATTCCTATAACCTTTCCAAAAACAAGTCCAGTAATAATTCCTAAGGAAACAGGTTCTAAGATAGTATTTCCAATAGAACTAAAGTCAATTGCAATTCCTGCATTAGCTAATGCAAAAAGTGGAATTATAATAAGAGCAACAGGGAGATGTAAACTATGTTCAAGCCTAGCGGCAGGAGTCCCGACTGCATCAATTTTATCTTTTATATTTAAAAGTAAAGCTTTTTGTTTTTCATGCATCATATAATTATCTTGTGCAGGATAACTTTCATACTCTTTTACTAAATTAATTGTATCTTCTGAAAAAGAAGCTGGCGCTCTTTTGGGCTTTGAAGGAATAGTAAGTGCGGCTAAAACTCCTGCTATAGTAGCATGAACTCCTGATTCAAGCATAAAAAACCACATGAATAACCCTACTATAAAATAAGGTAAGATTGAATGAATCCCAAATCTATTTAATGCAATCATTACTAAAAACATAATTCCTGCTAATCCAAGAGGTATCATATTTATAGTTTCTGTATAAAAAAGTGCAATAACTAAAACAGCACCTAAATCATCAACAATTGCAAGTGCTACTAAAAATGTTACAAGTGTAGTTGGAACTCTTTTTCCTAAAAGAACAAGTGCAGTAATAGCAAAGGCGATATCCGTAGCCATAGGTATTCCCCAACCATTTGCTCCAGCTTCATTTGCATTAAAATACAAATAAATCAATGCAGGAAATACCATTCCTCCAACTGCAGCAATTATTGGTAATATCGCTACTTTTAAACTTGACAACTCTCCTGCTGTAATTTCTCTTTTAATTTCTAACCCAATAATAAAGAAAAATACTGCCATAAGACCATCATTTATCCAGTGATGCAAAGAATGAGATAAAGCCCATGAACCAACATTAAAATCTATGTTGACATGAAAAAAGTGTAAATAATTTTCAGCAAAAGGTGAATTAGCTAAAATAAGAGCTAAAAGTGTCATAAAAACAAGCATAAGGCCTGTTGTTGTTTGTGCATGTATAAAGTGTTCAAAGGGTGTAGCAATTCTTCGAAATGCTTTTTCCCATGGTGAATATATTTTCATAATCCTCCTAATAATAATTCATTTTAGTTAAACTTTTATCATTATATATTATTTTTGTAAAGATAATAAGTATGGAATTCTTGACATTTAATTGACATTTAACTGAAGAGTTTTTTAGGCAAAAAAAAAAGCTTCCAGATAAAAGAACCTAAGTTCAAATATCTAGAAGCTTTTATGGCTCCGGCACCTGGATTCGAACCAGGGACCAAATGATTAACAGTCATCTACTCTACCACTGAGCTATGCCGGAATGTAAGTGTATTATTTTTAAATTTAAAAAGATGGCTCCGGCACCTGGATTCGAACCAGGGACCAAATGATTAACAGTCATCTACTCTACCACTGAGCTATGCCGGAATCTAATAAATTTATAAATCATTAAAAAGGTTAATGGCTCCGGCACCTGGATTCGAACCAGGGACCAAATGATTAACAGTCATCTACTCTACCACTGAGCTATGCCGGAATATGTATTCCTCTTTAATGGGGTGGAATTATAGTAAAAAACAAATAGTTTGTCAAGCCATTTTTGGTTTTTTTTTGAAATTTATAAAGGAATGTGCTTTTTACTAATTTTTACTAGTTTTTAAAATTAATTTTTACTTTTAGATTTAAGAATAAGAAGGGAAATCTTATTCTTAATTTATTACTTTTTTGAAACTCTTTGACATTCACTAACAAAGTGTTTTGCGTTTTCAACTGGAACATCAGGTAAAATACCATGTCCTAAGTTAAAAATATGACCCTCACCTTGCATAGTCTCTTGAATCTTTTCTACACACTTAGTAGTCTCTTCTTTAGAATATAGTCTACAAGGTTCCATATTTCCTTGAAGAACATATCTTTCACCTAACTTTTCTTTTGCCATTGCCATAGGTGTTCCCCAATCAACTCCAAATACATCAAAGTTTCCATATACTCCACCCATATTAATAAAGGCAGATACACCTTTTGGGAACATAATAATAGGAACATTAGGATACTTAGCTTTTAAATAATCAGCAATTTCAACCATATATTTCCATGAGAACTCATCATATTTCCCTGGTTCAATTGCAGAGGCCCAAGAATCAAAGATTTGAACAACATCAATACCAGCTTCAATTTGTTTTTCCATATAAAACTTAACTACTTCAGTAACTTTTCTTAAAATTTTGTGTAAAAGCTCAGGATTTGAATACATCATCTTTTTACAAAGATTATATGTTTTAGTACCTTGTCCTTCAATCATATATGTTGCAAGTGTCCATGGAGCTCCTGTAAATCCAATAAGAGCTTTATCTTCTGGAAGTCTTTGCTTTAATAACTTAATCGTATCATATACATATGTAAGTTTATTTGCAGCAGCTTCTCCACCTAATAATTCATCAATATCTGATTCGCTTACTATTGGGTCTTTAAAAATTGGACCTTCACCTTTTACGAAATCCAAGTGCATTCCCATTTCATTTGGAATAACTAAAATATCAGAAAACAAAATTGCAGCATCAACTCCAACAATATCTAAAGGTTGAATAGTTACTTCACAAGCTTTTTCAGGATCATGACAAAGATTTAAAAAATTACCAGCTTCTGCTCGAACAGCCATATATTCTGGTAAATATCTACCAGCTTGTCTCATCATCCATACAGGAGTATAAGGAGTTTCTTTTCTTAAACATGCATCTACAAATATTTTTGACATTTATATTCCTCTTCTTTAATCTATAAAATTTTTACTTTTTTCCAACTTTACCTAAAAAGTAAAGTCCAATTGCTAATACCATAATTGAAAGTGCAAAATACAACATTTCTAAAGCACTAGTATATTTCATATGTAGTACTCTTTGAAAAAATCCAACTACAAGCACCATAATAATTACTTTTGCTATTTTATCTTTTAATTGATCTAAAGAGGAAATCGCCAGAATATTATTTCCTGTTTCTTTATCTTCAGCTACTTCTATTTTAGATATAAAAAGCTCATAAATACCAAATGCAAAAATTAACATAACAATTGCGATAAGATATAAATCAACAGCTCCAATTATTTTACTAACAATAACCTCATGAAAGTCTTCAGGATGTAATCCATTTAAATATACATCAAGTGTATATCTTAGGACTTCATATATATCAACAGAAGCCACAATAAATAAAATTACTGAACCTATAAGTCCAAATACAACTGCTAGAAGAATAAATAACCTACTCTTCCACATTAGGCTTTCAAAAAGTCTTTCAATCATTAGATATCATTTTCCATTTCAATCCATTTTAATGCAATTCTTACAGAATTTGTTGCTGCACCTACTCTAACTTGATCTGCAACATTAAAATAATGAACAATATTTGGAGCATATACATCTTTTCTAATTCTTCCAACATAAGTTATATCAGTATCTGTTGATACAATTGGCATAGGATAGGCATTGTTTTCTAAATCATCAATAACTTCAATATTTTCAAACTCTTCTAATGCCGTTCTAACTTCACCAACACTTACATCAACATCAGAACCAAATGTAACTGTAATTGATTCACTATGTGATCTTAAAACTGGAACTCTAACACAAGTTGCTGCTACTTGAATATTTTTCTTTAGAATCTTTTGAGTTTCATTTACCATTTTCATTTCTTCTTTAGTAAATCCATTATCTTGTGCAACATCAATTTGAGGAATAACATTTAATGCAATTTGATGAGCAAAAGCTTCTTTTTTAGCATCATCTAATGTAAATGCAAAAAATGCTTGCATTTGTTTTACTAGCTCTTCCATTCCGGCTTTTCCAGCACCAGAAACTGCTTGATATGTTGAAACATCAACTCTTTTAATTCCATATAATTCATCTAATGGTTTTAAAGATAATACCATTTGAATTGTTGAACAATTTGGATTTGCAATAATTCCAGTTTCTCTCCATAATCTAATATCTTCAGGATTAACTTCAGGTACTACTAATGGAACTT
Organism: Poseidonibacter lekithochrous; assembly: GCF_018861145.1. Classification (GTDB taxonomy): domain Bacteria; phylum Campylobacterota; class Campylobacteria; order Campylobacterales; family Arcobacteraceae; genus Poseidonibacter; species Poseidonibacter lekithochrous_A. The sequence goes on along the minus strand of NZ_JAHKQT010000042.1, from coordinate 154,071 downwards.
TTGGGTCCATTCTAAAATGACTTGTATTATCAATGACAATAGCACCAGCTTCAACAGCATATTTTGCAAATTTTTCAGAAATAGATCCACCTGCAGAAAAGAAAGCAATATCAACTTCATTTTCTTCAAATGCAGTTTCAGTTAATTCTAAAACCGTATATTCTTTGCCAATATATTCAATTTTTGACCCAGCACTATTAGCACTTGCTAATGGTACTATATTATTTACAGGAAAGTCATATGCTTCCATAACTCTAAAAAGTTCTTCACCTACTGCACCAGTTGCACCAACAACTGCAACATTAAATTTTCTCATTTATCTAGTCTTCCTCATTTTTTTCTATACCATCTATTAAAGATGTTTCATTTTCTTCATTATTATCACTTGAAGAAACTTCTTGATCAGTACTTGTTAATTCAATTTTTTCAGCTGGAATTATTTCACCATCTTCTGTATATCTAATAACATTACCATTTTCATCTACTTCAATTTCTTCAGCCTCTTTTGGACATTTTGCAATTGAAACAACCTTATCCCCTTTATCAACATTAACAATAATAACACCAGAAGTATTTCTTCCAGCTTTTCTAATTGTTTGCATGTCAACTCTAATCATTTTTCCAATAGAAGTAAGTGCCATTAAATCTTGAGTTTCATCAACTAAAACTTCTCCAACAACATTACCAGTTTTATTTGATAATTTCATTGATATAACACCAGAACCTGCTCTATTTGTTAATCTATATTCAGAAACAGTTGTTCTTTTTCCAATACCTTTTTCAGAGATTGGTAATAATTCTTGGCTTTCATCAGAGATTACATCAGCATCAACAACATAATCAGAATCATGTTTAAATTTAATACCTCTAACACCTCTAGTACTTCTACCTTGTTCTCTTGTTTTCTCAATATCAAATCTAATACATTGTCCTAAGCTTGTAAAAATCATTAAGAACTGTGACTCTGCATCTGTAATTTTTGCAGTTACAACTTCATCAGTATCATCAAGAACAATAGCTCTAACACCATTTGATCTAATATTAGAAAATTCAGATAATGATGTTCTTTTTACAATACCATGTTTAGTAAAGAATGCTAAAGATTTAGACTCATCAAAATCAGTAGTAGGAATTATTTCCATAATTTTTTCATCATCTCTTAAATTAATTAAGTTAACAACAGCTTTACCTTTTGCAGTTCTTGAACCTTCAGGAATTTTATATACTTTTAACCAGTATAATTGACCCATATTTGTAACAAACATTAAAGTATCATGTGTATTTGATACAAAGAATCTTTCAATAAAGTCATCATCATGAGTAGTTACAGCTGTTTTACCTTTACCACCACGTCTTTGTTTTTCGTAAGACTTAATTGGTACTCTTTTTACATAACCATTATGAGTAATTGTAACAACCATTGACTCATTTGGAATTAAATCTTCAATATCAATTTCATCATAAGAATCTTCAATATCAGTTCTTCTCTCAGAAGCAAATCTATCTTTTACATCAATTAATTCTTCTTTAATAATCTCATTTAATCTTTCTTCAGATTTTAAGATTGCTTCTAAATAATCAATTAAAATTAATAATTCTTGATATTCAGCTTCTAATTTATCTCTTTGAAGACCTGTTAATCTTCCAAGTCTCATATCTAAAATAGCTTGAGATTGAATATGAGATAAAGAAAATCTTGCCTGAAGTTTTTCCCTAGCATCTGTATCATTTGCTGATGCTCTAATTATTTTAACTACTTCATCAATATTATCAAGCGCAATTTTAAGACCTTCTAAAATATGAGCTCTAGCTTTTGCTTTTTCTAATTCAAATATAGTTCTTCTAATAATTACAGTTTTTCTATGTGATAAGAATACTGTTATTAATTCAGGTAAAGTAAATACTTTTGGTTCTTTATTATGAACAGCTAAAAGAATAATTCCAAATGTATTTTCCATTGGAGTTGATTTATAAAGGTTATTTAATACAATTTCACTCATTGCATCTTTTTTAAGCTCAATTACAACTCTAATTCCATCTCTATCTGATTCATCTCTTACTTCAGAGATTCCTTCAATTTGCTTTTCTTTTGCTAAGTTTGCAATTTGTTCAATCAATCTAGATTTGTTTACTTGGTATGGTAATTCATCAAGAATAATAATCTCTTTTTTACCTCTAGTCTCGATATGATGTTTAGCTCTTATTCTAACACGTCCTCGACCTGTATTATAAGCATCAATAATTCCACGACGCCCAAAAATTGTTCCACCTGTTGGAAAATCAGGTCCTTTTATAAATTCCATTAACTCATCAGCGGTTGCTTCTGGGTTGTCAACCATATGTAAAGTAGCTGCTAATAACTCATTTGAGTTATGAGGTGGTATTTTTGTAGCCATACCAACTGCAATACCTTCTGAACCATTTAACAATAAGGTTGGAAGTCTAGTAGGCATAACTGATGGTTCTTTCATAGTATCATCATAGTTAGCTGTAAAGTTTACAGTATCTTTATCAAGATCTTTCATAACTTCTTCAGCTACTTTGGTCATACGTGCTTCGGTATATCTCATAGCTGCTGCATTATCACCATCAACAGAACCGAAGTTCCCTTGACCATCAATTAGAGGAGCTCTCATAGAGAAATCTTGTGCTAATCTAACTAATGCATCATAAACAGAGTTATCACCATGAGGGTGGTACTTACCAATTACATCTCCAACAATTCTTGCCGATTTTTTATAAGATGATTTAGAAGTAATATTTAAATCATGCATAGCATATAGAATTCTTCTATGTACGGGTTTTAATCCATCTCTCGCATCTGGTAACGCACGTCCAATAATTACACTCATTGAGTAATCTAAATAAGACGCTTTTACAGAGTCTTCAATATTTATATCAATAATATCTTGGTTTTCGAAAAGGTTTTCCATTAACAAAGGCCTTTGTTTTGTAGTATTTAGTTATTTTATCTAAAAAGCCCTTAGCATAAGTTGTAAGAAAGATAATGTGTAAAAAAAAGCATAAAAAAAGGGTCTAAAGTAATACTTTAGACCCTTTTTATTATAAAAATTACTTAGAATTTTTATGATTTACAATCATATTGTAAAGTTCATCTTTTAGTTTTAATTTTTCTTTCTTTTTCATCTCAATAGTAGCATCATCAACATGTGATTGAACTAGTTTTGTAATTTCATTATCTAAATCATTATGTTGATCAAATAATTTATGAAAGTGTGCATCTTTTTGTTTTAATTCTGTAATTAATTCTCTATCTTCATGAAACATTTTTTTATCCTATATATTTATTTTTGTTATTTAATTATATCATTATATATCTTAAAATAATTTATATTAAGTACGATAATCAGCGTTAATTTCTACATACTTATAACCTAAATCGCAGCCATATGCAGTAAAATTACTATCCCCTAAACCAATATCACAAATAACTTTAAAATTATCATTTTTTAATACTTTTGAGGCTTTTGCTTCTTGTATTTCATCAAAGCAAAGTTCACCTTTATTATATACAATAACATTATTATATGAAATAACTAAAGTCTCTTCATCACAAGTTATTCTACTAGCACCTATAGTTGAAGCAATTCTTCCAAAATTTGGATCTTCACCAAAAAGAGCTGTTTTTACTAACAATGAATTTGATAAAGCTTTAGCAGCGATTTCAGCCTCTTCAACTGTTTTAGCATTTATAACTTCAAATGCTACTGCTTTTTTAGCACCTTCACCATCTGCAACCATTAACATAGCCATATCATGCATAACAAGTCTTAAAGCTTCAAAGAAAGCTTCCTTATCATAAGCATTTGATTCTTTACTTGCTAACAACATTACCGTATCATTTGTAGAAGTATCTCCATCAACTGAGATTGCATTAAAAGTTGTTTTACTATTTACTTTTAATGCTTCTTTCATATCAGCATTAGAAACATTCGCATCTGTACAAATAAAACATAACATTGTTGCAAGATTTGGATTTATCATTCCAGCACCTTTTGCAACGGCACCTATTTTAAAAGATTTACCATCTTCTAGTTTTACTTCATACATACAAGTTTTTGCATAAGCATCTGTTGTCATTATAGCTTTTGATAAGTTCTCACCAGAATTTGCTGTTAAATCAAAAGATTTTGCACCCTCAACTATTTTTTGTATTGGTAAAGGGTTTCCAATAACTCCAGTTGAACTCATAATTGGGTTTACTAATTCAAAAGGTAGTGAATTAAATATTGTATTAATATCTTCAATACCTTTTTTTCCAGTCATCGCATTTGCATTTTTTGAATTTATTAAAACGAAGTTTGTTTTAAAATTCTCTTCATACTGTAAAAAATGTTTTAAAGGTGCTGCTTGAAATTTATTGTCAGTAAATAAAGCCTGAACATCACAAGGTTTTGATGTATAAATAAAACCTAAATCTTTATCTCCACTTGGTTTTAATCCTGCACTAATACCATCACAGTTAAAGCCATCTATTTGATCAATATGACCTTTAATTGGTAAAATTGTAAACATGTTATATATCCTCTGGTTTAATTGTTAGATTAATTATTCGTCTAGATCTAGCAATACCTTTTTGAGAACCAACTAATAATAGCTTTGATTTTGCGCTAATTACAATTGTTCCTTTTGGCATTTGTATAAATCTACCTTTTTCTTCTGTAATACCTATTACAGAAACTTTTAATCTATCTCTTAAATGTAAATCTTTTATTTCTTTATTCACAGCCCATGAATCTTCATTCACAAAAACTTCTTCCATATCAATAGGAGTATCTCTTTTATATAAAAACTCATCAAGCACGTTTTCCATGTCTGGTCTAATTGCCATTGCAGAAACTCTTTTTGCCATTAACGAAGGAGTTGCTACAACTTTATCCGCTCCTAGTTTTTTAAGTCTAATTTTCTCATTTTGTGTTTCAGCATTTGCAATAATTAAAAAAGGATGTCTTCCTAATTCTTTTTCATACAATCTAACAGATGCAATTAAAGTAATATTATCTGAAATACTTTTTGAAAGTGAAATTGCACCTTTAGCTGAAGATAAATGTGACTTTAAAAAAGCTATTTCTTTATATGGCTCTTCTTTTACATAATATGGGTAACCATTTTCTTTTGCAATTTGTTCAAGGTTTTCACTTGGATCTACAACAACAAAAGGAATATGATTTTCTCTAAATTGTTTAGCTAATTGAGCTGTATATTCATTGTGATAAAAAATCACAAAGTGTCTTCTTAATCTTGCAATTTTATAAAGCATATTTCTTTCCTTATACAAATCAAATAGTTTTCCTTTTACCATAGCATCAATAAGAATAGCCATTGACAAAGTAAAAGTTGCAAATCCAAAAATGATTAAAGTAATTGTAAAAAATCTACCTGCAGGTGATATTTCTGCCACTTCACCAAAACCTACAGTTGTAAAAGTAATACCTGTTTGGTAAATAGCATCTAAAATGGTGAAATCATCAATAATAATATATCCAAGTGTTCCTATCATCATGATAACTTGAACTAAAACTAAAGGTAGTCTAAATGGTTTTAATTGTGAGTAGATTACGGGGTTTAAGTCGTATTCAGGCTTGGCTGATCTTATTTCCCAGCCAAGAGCTTTTTTGATTCTTCTTAAGATGCTCATGAAAGCACTTTCAAGAGCCTTCTATGAGTGTTTTTTAAGAGTTCTTAACTCTTTTGCAGAAATTCTAATTTTCTGAGTAGTACCATCTTCTAAAGTAACTCTTACAGTTCTTAAGTTTGGTAAAAATCTTTTTTTAGTTCTATTCTTTGCATGACTTACGTTGTTTCCAGACATAGGTCCTTTTCCTGATATTGCACATCTTCTTGACATTTTTGTTCCTTCTATAGTGAAAAATATTTGCGTATTCTACCTTATTTATCTTAATTCTAATTTAAATATTGTCAAGAACTGTATTTAATTTATTTATATTTTTTGACAACTCATATTTCTTTGCGATTTTTCTATTAGCTTTTTGAATTGTCTTTAAATCATCTTCTCTACTTAACAAAGCATCAACTTTAAAAGAGGTAGATGGATCATCTGGCTTTTGCATTGTTGCAAAAACATCGATAAGCTCACTGGCATGGTTTATAGATGTAGTTAACACTGCACATTTAAAATACATAGCTCTTAAAATATTTGTTGCAAAACTCTTATTATATGTAGGTAGAATAAATATATCTGCTGCTAAAAATAGTTCATTTTCATTTTCATAATCTTCTAAAAGTAAAACTTCTCCTCCAAAGTTATATTTTGATATTAAAAACTTCAAACTTGTAATTTGATTTTTGTCTGATGAAATTATTATCTGTTTATTCATTGAATTTAAAGAAACTATGATATCAAAGAAATCTTTTACACCAGAAGTTTTTAAATTTTTTGCAGTAAAATATATGATTTTAGGTGTTGAATCAATATCAAATTTCTTGCATAATGATTCTTTTACTTTTTTTGCTTTTTGATAATTTAAATTTACACTTGGGTATATTACTTTAATATTTTCTTCTAAAACATCCACTTTTTTAAGAATATCATCTTTTAATTTTTTACAATTAACAATAACTTTTTTAGCATTTTTAATATTAGTAAGCGAAATATCATCTAAAGTTCCAGAATGGAAATAAATGTCTGCATATTCTTTTTTTAAAAAAGATAGTTTTTGAAAGAATGATTTTTTTTCTAAAACTTTTATTCTTTCATCTTTTTCTATTTCTTTGATTAGATTCGTTTTTGTTTTATATGCTATTGAAATTTTATTCATTTATTCTCTTTATTGGTGAAATGCGTATATAGGGCTTTTGCTAATTTTAATGTTTTTTTCTAATAAATTCCCAAATTTATCATAAACTTTTTTAAAATCCGTTAATTCTATTTCTCTATTTGTACTTAACCAAATAATATCAAATTTTTTATTGTTTTTTTTACAAGTAATAACATTTAAATCTTTTGAATTTGAAAAATTTATAAATTTTGAATCTTCAATATGAGTATTTAGAGTATCAAATACTTTTAAAATATTTTTATCTTTAATTGAATCTTTTGATATAAAGATACAATCAATTTTTCTTGAAAAATAAGTAATTAATAAATACTTTAAGAAGTTATTAGCATTTTCATCATTAAATTTTTTATTTACTATATTAAAAGTAATTAATAAATTATCATTTGAAACTCTTGAACTTAACATAGAAAGAGAATAGAACATATCAATTTTTTTTGCAAAATCAAAAACACGAAACTCTTTTATTTCTGGATTTATATCTAAATTAAGAGTATAGTCAATCTTAGTTTTATCATATAATAAAGAGTTTTTATCAAAGAAATATTTGATTTTATTAATAAAATCAAATTTTTCAATATCTAAAGTCAGAATATTTTCATTTTGAGAATTTTTAAAAGAGTTTTGAAAAAAACTTTTAAATTTTTCTTTTTTACCTTTTAATAAATAAGAAAACATAAATATTAAGGGATAAATTAATATTGTATGTATTGAGGATTTTAGTTTGTTTAGTGTCATTATTTATATCTTTATTTTTTTATAATAATATCAAATTATTATAAAATGTAAAGATTGATTAAAATGAAAGTGATTAAGAAAAAGAACAATTTGTTTTATTTCAAATAAGTTTAGTTTATATAAATAATCATTGTGTTATTATCAGCATTACATTAAAATTGAAAGATTATTAGAAATGCCTGATATACTACAAAAATTAAGAAATACTCCTAGAATTGATTATCTAAATTATTTAATATTACTTTTTGCTTTTACACTTAGTTTTCCAAGTGAAATAAAAAGAGTAGTTGCAATATTGATGATATTACTATGGATTACTGATAGAACTAAATATGATTTTCAACTACCTAAAAGTAATATTTTTTTATTTTTCTGGATTTTTTTGGGATATTCTTTATTATCCTATTTCTGGAGTGATGCCACGTTTCAAGAAGCAATAAGCTATATAAGAAAATATTGGTATTATTTAACAATTTTTGTAATATTTAAATATCTAAAAAAAGAGTATCTAAAATACAGTATAAGTTTTTTCCTTTTAGGAATGCTTATAAGTGAAATATTATCTTATGGTAATTATTTTTCATTATGGCAAATAGGTCTTGGTGGAAAAGAAAATCCAACAGTTTTTATACATCATACAACTTATAGTGTTTTTCTTGCTGTTGTTTCAATTTTCTTATTTATAAAAATTTTAAACGAAAAATCAATAATTAACAAATCAATATATATGATTTTCTTTATAACTATAACAATAAACTTATTAGTAAATAGTGGAAGAACAGGATATATTTCATTCTTTATTACAATATTATTATTAAGTATATATTTATTTAGAGAAAAAATTAAATATATTTTTATAACAATATCTTCTATTATTTTTATAATTTTTTTAGCATATTCTATAAGTCCAAATTTTAAAAATAGAATTAATTTAATTCAAAATGATATAATAAAAGTATCAAATGAAAACAATTATAATACTGCAATTGGAGCAAGAATTGGATTATGGGTTATTTCAAAAAAAACAATTTTTGAAAATCCAATATTTGGAGTAGGAATAGCTAACAGTTATAAAACAAAAAATGACTATATTGATAAACAATCAAAAAATGATTTTAATTACATAAAAACTTTACATAGTTTTCATAATATTTATTTAGAAATACTAATACAATATGGAATAGTTGGATTAATTCTATTTATTTTCATAATATATGAGATTTTTAGAATTAAAATTAAAAATACTGAGATATATTTACTAAAAAATATTACACTATCTATTTATTTATTAGGAAGTTTTGTAGATATTCTTTTTTATTTAAAAGATGCTATGCTCTTTTTTTCTTTTATAATCGGTCTATTTTTAGCTAATTATAAAATCGAATATCAAAATAAATTAAACAATTTTAATTAATTCAATATTCTTTTGTTTATAATTAATATATAAATTTTCATACTCTAAGACTTGATCTTCTTTTAACAACATATTTGTATCTATTTGAATAATATTTAAAAAATCAATATTGTACAAATATCCAATAGTTTCTAAAGCACTTGACCTAATTGAAATTAATCCCAAGGGTCTTTTACCGTATTCTAAAATACCTAATTCTAGTATTGTAGAAAATTTTTTAATATTAAAATTGAGTTTTATTGATAAAGCATTTAAATATTCTAAATCCTCATATCTATGAGGAATATATGTAATCTTATAATTACTATAATAGTTAAGAACATTTTTGATAATTTTTTCAAAATATTCTCTTGAAATATACGTGTTTATTAAGTTGGATCCAATAAAGAAAATATTTTTTTCCATAGGTAGTAAGTTAATTGATTTTCTAAAATGAATATATTCATTTTTTATTATTTTATTATTTAAAGAAAAAGAAGTTAAGTCATAAAAGGAAAAAATTTCAAGTTTTTTTAAAAAGTTTAAAGAAAGACATCTTTTTAGAAGAAGAGTAAAAACATAATTTCTTTTAAATTTATGTATATATTCATCCTTTTTTAAATTATTGGCAATTAATAATGTCTCGTTTCCATCATCAATTAATATGTTTTCAGTAGCATTTATTTTATTTATTGAATGGATAATATATGATGTAATAAGACCGAAAAAACAATATTTTATATTTTTATATCTTATTAATATTTTATTTAAATTTATAGAATAAAGTATTTTATTTATAAAAGTGAGTTTATAAAAATATACTTTTTCCCAAAAACTATCATCAATTATACTATCGTAAAGTTTTTTGTCTACATCATTTTTATAAATACAAATTAAGATATTTCTACCTTTATTATTAAATTGTTTACAAGCCTCGATACAATTAAAAAGTTGAAAAGGAGTTCTAACTAGTGATAATGAAATATCATTCATCTAAAAATCTTTGAAAGAGCACTTTTCAAATTAAAATTAATCTCTTTTAATGAAGAATTATAATTATCACTTAAAGAATAATCAAAACTGCATATCCTTGTAATAAGATTCTTTGTTTCAAATTTATTTAATATTTTCAAATATCCTTTGTCAGGTTTTGCTTCATTTGTACCTATAGTATAAACATTTTTTTCAGAACTAATTGCTTCACTAATCATAGAAGAACTTTCTTCGGTTACAAAAATAGTATCAGATAAACCCAAAAATGCTAAAAGGACTTTTTCTTCTTTTTTATTATATGATACAAAATAAGAATAGTATTCCTTTAATTTCTCTTCTAATTCATTTTCTATATGTAAAGGGGTTCTCCTTGAAGTTGTAATAAGCCATTTAATACTTTCTTCATCTGATATTCTTTTAATAAATTCTATTAAATTATCGTAAAACTTATTATTGTATTTATATCCTGCTCCATCTCCACCTATTAATAAAGTATAATATTTTTGATTAATCTCTAGATTATTTATTTTTAAAAAATTTTCTGATTTTTCTAATAACTTTTCTTTAGTAATCGTATTTGGTGCAACATCTAAAATGATTTGGTTTCTATATCCTAAATCAATTACTGTTGTAACATAAGTGAAAAGCTCTTCTTTTAATCCTCGTAAAGATCCATTTAAAATATTTTTACTGGAATAAGCTTTAGCAAACCATGCATTAATATTTGAAACATTTCCTCCAGTTGAAAGTATTAAGTCTGGTTTACTATTAGGTAGTCTAAAGTTCTTATAAAAAAACTTTATAAACTTTAAATTTATTTTATTTTCAAAAAATCCTGAAAAGTTATTTAATAAAAACCTTAATATTTTTCTAGAAAACTTAGAATTAATTTCTACATTTATATATTCAATTTCTAAATTTGTATAAATCTCAGTTAAGTATAAAATCAAACCTTCTGTTTGATTATAATGGCCTGGTTTATTGTCTTTTAGCACTAGAATATTCATTTTAAAACTTCTTTGTATAAAGTTAAAGTTTCTTCAACCATATTATTTAAAGTAAACTTCTTTTTTGCATATATGAAGATTTCATTATATTTTTCTAAAACTAATTCATAATTATTCTTTAATTTTAGAACCTTATTACTTAATGCTTTATAGTCATTAAAAGGTATAATAAACTCATTTCCAATTATATCTTTTATATCAGATACATCTGTTGATAATACAGGTGTTTCGGATAACAGGCTTTCAACGAAAACATAAGGAAAACCTTCTCTATCAGATGTAATTATAAATAACTTGGAAATCTTCATGATTTTTTTAATATCTATATTATCGACATTACCAACAAACAATATTTTTTCTGAAACACCTTCGTTTTTAGCTAATTCAATCAATTTTTCTTTATATTCTCCATCTCCTGCAAGAATACAAAAGACATCTAAGTCTTTTAATGATTTTATTAATATATCAAATCTTTTTACATCACAAAGTCTACCAACAGAACAGATTAAAAACTTATCTTGAGGTATATTATATTTAGCGAAAATATCATTATCTTTTATCTCTTTAAAATCAATACCATTATAAATTGTTTTTTTATTCTTATTTTTCAGTTTTTGTGAAATTTTATTAGAAACAGTAATTACAAAATCACTTTTTTCAAATGATGATAAGTCTCTTTTATAACTATGAAGAGTCGAGATAATTTTAGTATTTAAAAATGGCTTTAATCTTACAATCATTGATGTTGCTTTGTTTGCTTGAGTATGGATAATATCAAATTTTTCTTTTTGTAAAATTTTTAATAGTTTATATAAAATAAAAATATTTTTTCTTCCTTTTGACAAATCAAGTGATATAAATCTTACTCCTTGAAAAAATGACTTAAAGTCATTATGAGCAATAACAGTAATATCTACATTATTATCTTTTAATTGTTTTGATAACTCAATAGTATGCTTCTCTAATCCTCCGTCTTCATTTCCTGCAAGAATTTGACATATTCTCATTTAGATATTCCCCTTAATCCTCTTTTCAATTTTATCTTAAAGGCTAATAAGTTATCTTTTCCACTTATAGTAATTCGTTTTAACTCAAACAAATTTGTATTTTTGATATCATCAATTCCTTTTTTAGTTGTTGTGGCATTTAAATAATTTGTTTTTTTTACAATATTAATATCTTCATCATCATAAATTCCAAAAGGATAACAAAAAGAGTTACACTTAATATTAAAATTTTTTTCGATATTTAATTTCGAATTAATTATCTCTTTTTCTTTTTCTTTTTTAGATAATGTTGACAAATTATCATGAGTCATTGTATGAGATCCAATTTCTATTATGCCTGAGTCAATTAACTCTAACACTTGATTATCAGATAATTTTTTTTCTCTTTTTAATTCACCATTACTATTTTTCTTTTTTCTTTTTGATGACCATTCTCTATCATGCCTATCTACAACTAAATATATTGTGGCCTTTGCATTATATTTTTTTAATATTGGCAAAGCATTAATATAATTATCTTCATACCCATCATCGAATGTAATTGCAATTGATTTATCTGTCAAATTATCTTTATTTAAAATCAACTCACTCATTGTAAGAAAAGTCCAATTATTATCATATAAAAACTTAATCTGTTTTTCAAATTCTAGAGGAGAAACTCTTAAACCATTAAATTTTGCACCTTTTTTATGCTCAGATATCATATGATACATAAGAATTCGAGGAGATGACAAGTCAACAGTTTTTGTCCACCATGCATATCTAATTGAATAATATATAAAAATAATTAATAGTAATATAATTATTAATTCCAAGAAACTAATCCTTTATATACATTTAAAGTTTTTTCTAACATATTACTCAAAGAAAAATTGTTAGAAATATAAGTATATCCATCAAAATTTAAGCTTCTTGCTTTTAAAATTTTTTCAGCTAACTCTTTTTCATTTCCAATTCCAAAAAAGAAGCCATTTTCATTTTCTAGTATTATATCTTTTACACCACCATGATTTGTAGCAACTACGGGAGTATTTAAAGCAAGAGATTCAGCAACTGCACGTCCAAAGCTTTCTGGTTTTTTAGAAGAACTAACTACTACATCACTTAAAGCATATATCTCTGCTATTTTACTTTGACTTCCTGTAAAGATGATATTTCTTTCTAAATCAAGTTCTGCTATTAGCCTTCTTAATGAATTTAAATAGTCTTCTTTGTCAGATCTTACTCCACCTACAATTAGCGCTTGAACACCTGATACTTCTTTTTTTATAATAGAAATAGCTTTTATAAAAGTTTCATAATCTTTTAATTGTGTAACTCTTCCAACAGAAGAAATAATAAATTTGTTTTCTAAATCATATTTATTTTTAAAATCTTTTATAAAAGCTTTATCTATATTTAATAAGTTAAATAATTCTAAATCTATTCCTCTTGGAATTACTGTAATGATTTTATTATCTGTCTTATAATTCTTTTGAATATATTCTTTTATACTATTACTAACACAAATTACAGCATCTGATTTTGTCATTATTTTACTATAAAAGCTAACAGAATTAAATCCATGTACAGTGCTAACAACTCTAATATTTAAGCTTTTATTGGCAAAAAACACTAGCCATGCAGGTACTCTACTTCGTACATGTAAAATATCTGGTTTTATTTCTATTAATATTTTTCTTAATTTAAAAACTCTTGTAATACTAGTAAATATATTCTTACTGCAAACATCAAAAGTGATATGTTTCCCACCATCTAAATCAATTTGATTTGATAGTTTACCTCCATTACTAATAACAATAGAGTCTATGTTTAGTTTTGAGTATTCACGATTAAGCTCAACAACACCACGTTCAACTCCACCTTCATTAAGTTCAGGAAGTAATTGCACAACTTTCATAATAACTTACAATTTCCAAGTAGGTTTTGGTATTACATTTTTAACGTCAACTAATACATTTTCACCATTTATTAATAATTCAAATTCTTCTTGTGAAATAGTTCTAAATTTATCATGTCCAACGGCTACAACTATAGCTTCATATTTTTTATCAGATTTTAAGGGGTCATTTATAAAGTTATAATTATAGTAGCTTTTATCTTTTTCATCTATCCATGGTTCATATACATCAATTACAGCACCATATTCTTGCAGTTCTGAAATAATATCTACTACTTTCGTATTTCGTATATCTGGGCAGTTTTCTTTAAAAGTTAAACCCATTATTAAGATATTAGAATCTTTAATTCTTTTACCTTTTTTAATCATAAGTTTTATTGTCTTTTCAGCTATATATTTACCCATTCCATTATTAATCTGTCTTGCACCTAAAATTAGGTTTGGTTTATATCCTAGTTCTTCTGCTTTAAAAGTAAGGTAATATGGATCTACTCCAATACAATGTCCACCTACTAGTCCTGGTTTTAATTTTATAAAGTTCCATTTTGTTGCTGCTGCTTCTATTACATCATTTGTATCTATATTCATAGTATCAAAGATTAGTGCTAATTCATTTACAAGTGCTATATTTACATCTCTTTGAGTATTTTCTATAACCTTTGCTGCTTCTGCTACTTTTATTGAGCTTGCTTTATGTGTTCCTGCTGTTATAATTGAATTATATAGTTCATCTACTTTATCAGCAATCTTAGGAGTTGAGCCTGCTGTAATTTTAAGTATCTTAGTAACTGTATGTTCTTTATCACCTGGGTTAATTCGTTCAGGAGAATATCCACAAAAGAAATCTTTATTAAAAGTCATTCCTGAAGTTGATTCAAGCTCAGGCACACATACTTCTTCTGTAACACCTGGATAAACTGTTGATTCATATATTACAATATCATCTTTTTTTAGTACACGTCCAATCATTTGAGATGATTTTACTAAAGGAGTTAAATCTGGTCTATTAGAAGAATCTATTGGAGTTGGTACTGTTACTATATAGATATTTGCATCTTTTATATCATCTAGGTTACAAGAGTAAGTAATACTATCTCTTACTTCTTTTAACTCATCACTTGTTAATTCTAGTGTTCGATCATAATTATCGTTTAGCTCTTTTACTCTTGGTTCATTAATATCAAAACCTACAACTTGATACTTTTTTGCAAAAGCTGCAGCTAGTGGTAATCCTACATATCCTAGGCCTATTATGCATATCTTTTTATTCATTTTAAACCTTTATATTTCTATTTTTTCTAATAATTTACTAAAATTAACTTTCTCTTTTGTACTATTTACAGTATGCGCTAAATTATGGAACTTTGTATCAAACTTTTTTGATCTTAACTCAATAATTGAAATATCAGCATCACTATTAGCTCGGGCTTCACTTAACATTGATGTTGAATCTATTGTAATAAATAATTCACTACAAAGATTTATAAAATCTGGTATAGGATTTATTGTTGGAGTATCTGAATATATTAATTTATAATCAAATTCATACTCATTTAATAAATCCTCAATTTGTCTTGAAGTTCTTCTTGAAGTTGTGACATATTTTAAATAATCATCATAATTTTTAAATATCAAATTTAAAACATTTTTAATATTCTCTACATCCATAGTAAAAATACTATTATCGCCACCTATTATAATTCCTATAGATTTTTCATCAGATTTGATAATATTTTTAGGAACTGTATATGACAAGTTTAAAGGAATAGTAATTATATTATCTAATTGCGGAGGATTATCATGTTTTTGTGCAATAATATAATTAAAATCTGTATATTTATATGATTTAGGAAGCATTAATGCTATTGATTTTAAATTATGTGTTTTACTTATAAATTTATTAAAATAGTAAGTACTTGAACCAGTACTTACAACTGCATCATAAAAATCATAATTATATTTTCTATAATTTTTAAATAATTCATCTGAGTATCTATCAAATTTATCTAGAATGTAAGAAAATAATTTAAATATTTTTAATTTAAATTTTACTTCTAAAATATCATAACTTATATTTTTTATTTTACAAAATGCGATTGATTGATTTAGATGACCGGGTGTACCATCACTTATTATTAGTATTCTTTTCATATATCTCTCTATAATGATTTTTGAACCTTTTATGAGGCCAAAACCACTGTTTTTTATCTTCAAGTATTATAGCAGATAATGCATTAGCTTGTAGTTGAGATAGCTCTTTTATATCATTTTCTTCATTTTGCGTTTTAATAGGAAGAATTGGTTCATAAACTTTCATTTTATATTTATAATTACCTTTATTAAACATAGCAATAGGAACTATTACAGCATTAAACTTTCTTGCTAATAAAGAAGATGTAGAACTTTGGTATGCTTTTTTCCCTAAAAACTCTACTTCTGTACCATCTTTTGAATTAATATTTTGATCTATTATTAAAGATATTGCTTCTTTTTTCATCAAAGCTTTTACCAGTTTTTTAACAGCACCCGATCTTAAAATTACTTTTGAACCACAAGCTTCTCGAGCCTTTATAATAAATTCATCAATTTCTTCAAAATTTGATTTCCGCATAACTTGATGAGTTTGAACAATCATTCTATTCATATAGGTTCCAGCCATATCCATATTTCCATAATGAGCAGAAATAAAGATTATAGGTTTATTTTCATTTTTTAATTTTTCTATAATTTCTTGATTTTCTATAGTTACATCTTTTTTAAGCTCTACATCTGTAACATCTAAATTTTCTATTAAAGATTGTGCCCATAAAAGCATGTTGAAATATGAATATTTCTTTATTTCTTCAATTTCATTTTTATCAAGTTTTTTAAATTTCTCATTTTTACCATCAAAGACAAAGTTTAAATTTGTTTCTATTATTTTATTTGTTTTTGAAGAAAATAAATATGCAAGTTTTGCTAAAATTCTAAAAAAACCTCTTCTTAAAGAAACAGGTAATTTTCTTAAAATAAAAACTAAAGCAAGAAAAAGTTTATAAACAACTTTTTTCATTATAAAATCTCTAAATTAAACTCTTTAGGTAATTCTAATTTTTCAATATTTGAATTAATTAAAAAAGTTTTATTTTCTAATTCTAATTTTAATGTATTATTTTCTTCATCTAATAAATAGTTAATTTTAGGTCTAGATAGATCTTGATTTGTAACAATATTTAAAGATATCATAAAAGACAACCATCTCATCACATCAATACTTGGAAGTAAATCCTCATATTTCTGAATATCTTTTTTTGATGGTAATGATTTTTTAGAAAACTTAATAACATGAGCAATAATAACTCTTGTAGTGTGTAAAAAATCAAAAGAAAGACCATTTAATATAAAATCAAAAGCATTATCATTTGATTTATAAAAATTAAGTGTTGAACCAATTGAATGAAGTTTTGAAGCAATTACAAGATAAGTTTTATACTTATCTTCAAGTTGGTGAATAGGTTTTAATACATCAAATATTTTTGAAGCATTATTTCCCATATAAGCACTTTGTTTAGGCTCAATCTCAAATCTATCTAAAAGTGATCGAACACTTACATTAAAATTAGAAGGAAATACACAATTTGAGTTTCTAAGTAAATCACTTAAGTAAACACCTTCTCGTACACCTACCCCCGAAGTAACTACATCAGATATATTTAATTCGTCTAGAATAGTCTTTAAAATAAAAGTACCCTCTTTAATCGTATCAAATCTATCTTTTTTAATACCTAAAGTTTTTAATTCATCATTATTTTCAGCATTTATAACTTGAAGTAAAAAACCTTCTTCTTTTGAAACTTTATATTTATATCCATGTAAAATATCTAATGGATATTCATTTCTTTGCATGATTATTTTAGAAATAGATCTAATACTTCCACCAATACCTACAATAGTATCTGGTATTTCAATATTAAGTTCAAAAATCTTTTTTAAATTATCTAGAATATATTTTCTAGCACCTTCAATATCATTCTTATTAAAAAAAAGTTCTTTTATTCGTACTGTTCCAATATTTAAAGAAATTGATTTGATAATTTTGTTATCTTTTACAAAACAAAACTCAGTGGAACCTCCACCTATATCAACAGTAACAAAACTACTATTATGAAGTAAGTTTAGTGCAGCAACACCACCATAATAAGCTTCTTTTTCTCCATCAATGATCTTAATATTTAAACCAAAATCTTTTTTGATTCTTGATAAGAAAACTTTTGAATTAGGGGCATCTCTTAAAGCAGAAGTTGCAACACACATTACTTTTCTAGACTTTAGGGATTCAGATATATTTAAAAAAGATTTCATAGATTCGTATGCACGTTGCATAGGAATTTCTTGAAGGTTTCCATTATTTTCATAACAGCCTTCAGAAATTTTAACCCTACTTTTCGTTTCATTTATTAAGTTAAATGCAAACCTACTACTTTTTTGTAGTACAACCATACGCATTGAGTTCGACCCAATATCAATAATAGTTGTGATTTTAGACATATTAAGCTTCTTCTTCTTCTAACTGTTTAAATTTAAATTTTAACTCTTCCATTGTTTCTTGATTATCAGGATCTATAATAATACAATCAACTGGGCAAACCTCAATACATGAAGGTTCTTCATAATGACCAACACATTCTGTACATCTATCAGAATCAATTAAATATATTGGATCACCCTCTTCAATTGCGTAATTTGGGCACTCTTCTCTACAGGCATCGCAAGCGATACATTCATCAGTAATAATTAAAGACATTAACACGTTCCTAGTATAAATTATATATCTTGGAGTTATAACTAATTATTCTTTATAATTTCTTTAATTTGGAAAAATTTCTGTTTATTTTCGGATATAAGTACAAATTTCTCTGTTTTGTATAAAAATAGTTCATTACAAATATATAAAGAAGCTAAAATATCGAACTCTCTAATATTTCCAGCAAACAATACAAAATCATAGTTTTTTGCATCACATAGAGATAATGCAACAGCACCAGGTGATCTAAATTTTAATTTTTCATGTCTTAATTTTGTACAAATTTCTGGATATGAGTATGCTCTTTCAAAAATTCCTATCTTTTTAGTAGAGGAAACTATTAAATTATCTCTATTTTCATAAAAATATTCTTTTTTAATATCATCATCAAAAGCTTTATATGTCAAAACTCCACTGACTAAATTACAAACAAAACCTGCAATTGTTTCATTTTTATAAACTAAAGCAACAGATGTTCCATAATAAGGTAAATTTGAAGAAAAATTATCACTACCATCAAGTGGATCAATAATTATGTCAAACTTTTTGTCATTACTTAATCTTCCACACTCTTCTGAGTAAATGTTTCCAAAAATTTCTAGGTATTTTATAAATATATTTTCTGCAATTAAATCAATATTTAGTGTTTTATCTCCACCAAATCCAATTTGTTGTGAGTAGTTTAAATCTTCAAGTGTTAATTCGTTATTAATATATAAAAATAACTTTTTATTAGCTAATATTACAGCCTTTATAAAAGAGCTTTTATAAAGGTCTGTAATTGGGATATTCATTAACTTAAACTAAAATTTTAATAATCGCTCTAGCTGCATCTCTTCCGTCTGCTGCAGCAGTTACTGCAAGATGAGCACCTCTTTTACAATCTCCACCTGCATAAACTTTTTCATTTGAAGTTTGAAAAGATTTATTAATTTCAATTCCACCCCATGAATTAGTTTCTACATTTAAATCTTTTAAGAAAGATGGAACTTCAG
Organism: Poseidonibacter lekithochrous; assembly: GCF_018861145.1. Lineage (GTDB taxonomy): Bacteria > Campylobacterota > Campylobacteria > Campylobacterales > Arcobacteraceae > Poseidonibacter > Poseidonibacter lekithochrous_A. The sequence continues at coordinate 134,437 of NZ_JAHKQT010000042.1, read as the reverse complement.
GTGAGAATCCTAAAGCCATAATAATAATATCAGCTTCTTCTAAATATTCGCTTCCTTCATCAATTACAACTCTTTGTCTTCCTGACTCATCCGCTTCACTCATAGATGTAGTAAATAATTCTACACCTAATGCTAATTTACCTTCAGTTTTAATAGCTTTAGGGCTTACATTAAATACAAATTCTACACCCTCTTCTTTTGAGTTTACAACCTCTTTTTTAGATCCTGGCATATTAGCTTCATTTCGTCTATAAAGACATTTTACGCTACTAGCACCTTCTCTAATTGAAGTTCTAACACAATCCATTGCAGTATCTCCACCACCAATAACAACAACTCTTTTATCTTTTACATCAACAAAATCAATTTTATTATTACCTAAGTTTCTTTTTTGGATACCTGTTAAGAAATTAATTGCTAAATGAACATTAGATGATTTCTCACCTTCAATACCTGCATATCTACTTGCAGTTGCTCCAATTCCTATAAAAATTGAATCAAATTGACTTTCTAAATCTTTTGCAGAAATATCTTTTCCAACTTCACAATTTAAATGAAGTTTCATTCCAGATTCTAATAACCAACTAATTCTTCTATCAATTGTAGTTTTATCAAGTTTAAATCCTGGAATTCCATACATTAAAAGTCCACCAGCTCTATCAGCTCGTTCAAACATCTCAACTTGGTAACCTTTTCTTAAAAGAAAAGTAGCCGCTGATATACCAGCTGGTCCTGAACCTATAATTGCAACTTTTCCATCTTTCTTATTTTTAGAGAATTTTGGTTTTAAACCTCTTTCAAAAGCTGCTTCTGAAATATGTGTTTCAACTGCACCAATAGAAATAGCACCATGTCCTGTATTTAAAGAACAAGCGCCTTCACAAAGTACATCTTGAGGACAAATTCTTCCTAAAATTTCAGGGAAAGGAGATGTTTCATTTGATAAAGCAAAGGCTAAATCTGGATTTTTTGTCGCTGTTTGTTTTAGCCATGCTGGAATAAAGTTTCCTAAAGGACATCCAGTATGACAGTATGGATCTCCACACTGCATACATCTATCAGATTGTTCTTTAGCTCTTTGTTTCCCAAATACTTGATATACTTCATTATAATCTTTTAATCTTTGAAGAACATCTCTTTTTTCAGGATTAATTCTCTCAAATTTAGTAAAATTTAACATATTCTAATCTCCCTCATCTGGATCAAGTGGTAATACTGTCATATTTTTAGGTTTTACCATCCAGAAGTTTCTAATTTCAGATCTATAGTTTTGTAATATTCTATCAGCTTCTTCACTTTCTGTTTCATGAAGATAATCTAATAATAATCTTTTTAAGTAAAGTCTTTCTCTTTCAGTATCATCTGTATCAATTCTTACTGCTTCAATTAACTCTTGATTCATTTTATCAACAAAGGCTTTTTCAGGATCGTATATAAATGAAATACCACCTGTCATACCAGCACCGAAGTTAATACCTGTATTTCCTAATATAACTACGATTCCACCTGTCATATATTCACAAGCGTTATCTCCTGTACCTTCAACAACAGAAATACATCCTGAGTTTCTTACAGCAAATCTCTCACCAACAGAAGCTCTTATATATAAAGTTCCACCAGTAGCACCATATAAACATGTATTACCACCACCAGCAAATCTTTGACCTTGATGTTTTGGATTAACGATAATTTTACCACCGTTCATTCCCTTACCAACATAATCATTAGCAGCACCATCTAGATATAAATTCATACCCGTAGAAAGGAACGCACCAAAAGATTGCCCAGCAATACCTTTAAGATTAATATTAATAGAGTTTTCAGGTAAACCTTTATCTCCATAGAATCTTGCAATTTCACCTGAAATTAATGCACCAAATGATCTATTTAAGTTAGAGATTTCTGTATTAATTTTAATTGGAGAATTAGGGTTTTCAATAGTTCTATGAACTTTTTTAAGTAATTCTTTTTCATATTTATTATCATCAAAAGGAGCATTTGTTTCTTTTTGACATGTATCAATACCGTCAATTCTTCTTAAAATATTTTGGAAGTCAAACTTTTTAGCAAAATCATCATCAATTACTTTTAATAAATCAGAACGTCCTACAATTTCTTCAATTGTTGAATAACCTAATGATGCAAGAATATTTCTAACATCTTCAGCAATAAATGTAAAGTATGAAATCAATCTTTCAACTGTACCCTCAAAGTGCTCCCTTAAACTCTCATCTTGAGTAGCAACACCTACTGAACATTTATTCGTATGACAAATTCTTAAAATTTTACAACCAAGTAATGTTAATGCAGCTGTTCCAAATGCGTATGATTCAGCACCAAGCATTGCAGCTTTAACTACATCCATACCTGTTTTTAAACCACCATCAGTTTGTACATGTACAAACTCTCTTAAGTGATTTGCTTTTAATGCATTGTGAGCTTCTGAAAGACCCATTTCCCATGCATTTCCTGCATGTTTAAGTGAAGTTAATGGAGCAGCACCTGTTCCACCATCTCCACCTGAAATAATAATCTTATCAGCATAAGCTTTTGCAACACCTGCTGCAATTGTCCCAACACCAATTGAAGATACTAATTTAACTGTAATTTTAGCTAATGGATTGATTTGTTTTAAATCAAAAATTAATTGAGCTAAATCTTCAATAGAGTAAATATCATGATGTGGTGGTGGTGAAATTAAAGTAACACCTGCAACTGTATGTCTTAATGTTGCAATTAAAGGAGTAACTTTATGACCAGGTAACTGACCACCTTCTCCTGGTTTTGCACCTTGTGCAACTTTGATTTGTAATTCTTCTGCTGATCTTAAATATCCAGGTGTAACCCCAAATCTTCCAGATGCAATTTGTTTAATTTTAGAATTTTTTAATGTATTAAATCTTTTTGGATCTTCTCCACCTTCACCTGAGTTTGAAGAACCACCAATAGTATTCATAGCTTGTGCAACTGCTTCATGTGCTTCAGGAGAAATAGAACCACATGACATAGCAGCTGATGCAAATCTTTTAAAGATATCTTCTTTTGATTCAACAGCACTTACATCAATAGATTCTTTATCAGAATTAAATTCAAAGAAATCTCTAATAAATTTTTTATCTCTTGTTTCAACTAATTCTTTTAAACTATCAAAATCAGAAATATCTTCTTTTTTACTTGCATTCTTGTTATGCATTGCTTTAGTAGTAGCTGGTCCATAATCATGATACTCACCACCATTAGAATACTTATAGAACCCACCTAAATCAAGAGGGAACATACAGTTTTCTTCAATATAAGCATTTATATGTGATTTTTCTATTCTTTTTTCAATATCTTCATAAGTTAATCCAGCTAAATCAGTATATGCACCTTCAAAACAATCTTCAGTAATTTCATCAGATAATCCAATAACATCGAATAATCCAGAGTTTCTATATGAAGCAATAGTACAAATACCCATTTTAGACATGATTTTTAATAAACCTGCATTTAAAGATTTATGAGTATTTTTTAATAATCTTTGTAATTCATACTTAGATAAATCTTTTTTCTTAAATAATGCAACCGTTGTAGCATACATCATATATGGATAAATAGCTGTTGCACCAAATCCAATTAATACTGCAGCCATATGAGGATCATAAACTTCACCTGTAACTGTTACAATTGAAACGGAATGTCGTACTTCTTCTTTTAATAATTGATGATTTATATATCCAACAGCCATTGCCATTGGAATTAATTTTGCTTTTTCTCCAACATCTCTATCATCTAAAATAATAACAGAAACTTTTTCTTCTTTTACTGCTTTTACAACTTTAGAAGATAAAGCAGCTAATGAAACTTTTAAGTCTGTAGTAAAAGTAGTTGAGAATGTTTTATTTTTATAATAAGCATCATATCTTGGAGATTGATTATAACCAAACGAGTGGAGGATATCAAACTTTTCTTTCATTAAAATTGGACTTGTTGTTTTTAATCTTTTTGCAAATTCTGGTTGCTCAGCTAAAATATTATGAATCTGACCAAATCCAGTTTCTAAAGACATTACAACTTTTTCTCTATATGGATCAATAGGAGGGTTTGTAACTTGTGCAAATTTTTGCTTAAAGAAATCAGTAAAATTTCTGTTTACTTCAGAGAAACATGCTAAGGGAGTATCATCCCCCATAGAACCAACTGGTTCTTTCCCATCTGTAGCCATTGGTTCAATCATTTGATCAATTGCTTCATATGTAATATTAAAATATTTTTGCTTTTTTTCTAAATCATCTACAATATAATCACTAGTATTTAAGAAAGAATCTTCAATATACTCTTGGATATAATCCATATCTTCATTTAACCATTTTGAATAATATTGAGATGACTTTAAATAATCATTAATATCATCCTCTTTTAATACTTTCCCGTGTTTAAGGTCAAGAGCAATCATTTCTCCTGATTGCAATCTACCTCTTTCTAAAATATTATCTTCATCTAAAGTTAATGTTCCATACTCAGATGTAATATATAATTTATCATCTTTTGTAATTACATATTTAGAAGGTCTTAAACCATTTCTATCAATTAAACAACCAATATGTCTACCATCTGTTAAAGAAACAGCAGCAGGACCATCCCATGCTTCCATTGCAGTTGCAGTATATTCATAGAATGCTCTTAAATCAGCATCCATATGCGGTGCATTTTGCCAAGGTGCAGGAACTAAAGATCTTGCAGCTTTAAAAAAGTCAACACCATTTGCTAACATAAATTCAAACATATTATCTAACGAAGCAGAATCAGAAGAACCTACTTGTAAAATTGGTAATAAACGTTTCATTTCTGCATCTGAAAAAATCTCTGATTTTAATTGTTCAGATTTAATTTCAACATTAAATCTATTAGCTTCAACAGAGTTTATTTCACCATTATGCGCTATTGCTCTAAAAGGTTGTGCTAATTTCCATTGAGGTAATGTATTAGTAGAGAATCTTTGGTGAAATAATGAAAATGAGATTTTAAAGTCTTCATCTCTTAAATCAACATAAAAATGCTTAATATGCGTAGGCATAATAAGACCTTTATAAGCGATAACTTTAGATGAAAAAGTAGGAATATAAAAATCTTTTTTATCTATTAATTTATGCTCACATTCTTTTCTTGTTAAATAAAGCATTGCATCAAATCTTTTTGATGACATTAAAGTATTAGGCACTACAAATACTTGAATAATATTTGGTAAAGAAGCTAAGGCTTGTGCACCTAAAGCATCCGTATCAACTGGAACAGTTCTTCTTAATACAACTTTTAAATCATTGTTTTCACAGAATTCTTCAAATGTATCAATATCAGCTAAATCTTTTGCAAAAATCATAGCAATACCATAAGTTTCAGGTAAATCAACACCTTCACTTGTTGCTACTTTTCTCATAAAATATTCTGGAATAGATAATAATAAACCAGAACCATCTCCAGTTTTACCATCCGCGGCTACTGCACCTCTGTGCATCATTCTTTCTAGTGAAGTTATTGCATCTTCTAAATTTTTATGACTTTGTCTGTTCTGCATATCAGCAACAAGACCAAAACCACAGTTATCTTTAAAAGAAGTTAGTAAGTCTAAATTACAACCCATCATTTTCCTTTATATTTAATCTTTATATATTCCTTAGTAAAGTGCTATAATATACTTTAAATTTCTTTAAATTATGTTTAAAATCCATTAACTATTTTTCAATTAGATTAGCTAAGTAAAGGGATGCTGGTGATTATTTATACAATAATAGAATAATTTACATATAATTTAAATACAACTTTTTCTACTACTTTTAGTAGTACTATTTGTATTCCTTTTAAACTTATTTTTTTCTTTAATTATAAAATTAATACAATAACAATATATTGATTTAATACACAAAAACTTTCAAAATTTTTGTAAAAATACATAATTACTACATAACTTTAGACTATAATTTTTTCATATCAAAATTAAGGAGATATAATTATGAAAAAATTACTAATAGGAACTATCGCAGCAGCAGTGGTAGCAAGTTCAGCAATGGCAGCGGATTACACGCTGAAGTTTTCTCACGTTGTAAGTGACAATACACCAAAAGGTAAGGCAGCTAGATTCTTTGAACAAAGATTAGAAGAATTATCTGGTGGTAAGATTGATGTTCAAGTTTATCCATCATCTCAATTATATAAAGATAATGCAGTTTTAAAAGCCTTAAGATTAAACTCTGTTCAAATGGCAGCACCATCTTTTTCTAAGTTTGGTAAAATTGTACCTCAATTAGCATTATTTGATTTACCATTTATTTTTAGAGACGCAAAGCATTTACATGATGTTCAAGATGGTGAAGTTGGAGAAGCTTTAAAAGCTAAAGTAACTGCAAAAGGTATTGTTGCATTAAACTACTGGGATAATGCATTTAAACAATTATCTTCAAATAAAAATGCTTTAAGTATGCCAGCAGATGCACAAGGTCAAAAATTCAGAATTATGTCTTCAAAAGTATTAGAAGCACAATTCCACGCAGTTGGAGCAAATCCACAAATGATGCCTTTCTCTGAAGTATATTCAGGGTTACAACAAGGTGTAATTGATGCAGCTGAAAATCCAATATCTAATATTTATACTAAAAAATTCCATGAAGTACAAAAATATTTAACTATATCAAATCATGGTTATTTAGGTTACTTAGTTGTAATGTCTAAAAAATTCTGGAACTCTTTACCAGCTGATTTACAAGCTAATGTAAAACAAGCTATGAATGAAGCAACTGATAAAGAAAGACAATACGCAGCAGAACTAAATGATTCTCAATTAGAATTAATTAAAGAATATGCTAAAAAAACTGGTAAACTTGAAATTAACGAGTTAACTGCTGAGCAAAAAGAAGCTTGGAGAAAAGCTGTTAGTAAGATTTACCCAGAGTTCTATTCTGATAGAAAAATCGGAAAAGATTTAATTGAGAAAACAATAGCGACTAAATAATTATGTTTAATATAATAAGTAAAACTATAGGTTTTATAAACCAGTCAATAGCAGCAGTCGGTATAACAGCCGGCGTTGCTGTTGCTTTTACTAATGTTGTTGCAAGATATGCTTTTGACGCGTCATTAGTATGGGCAACGGAACTTACAATCTTTTTATTTTTATGGAGTGCTTTTTTTGGTGCTGCATATTGTTTTAAAAAAGATGCACATATTGCTGTTACAATTCTTTTAGATATTATGCCATCAAAAATAGCAAAAGGTATGCTTTTAATATCTCATACAATAACTATCGTATTCTTACTTGCAGTTGCATACTTTGGATATGAATACCTATTATTAGTAGCAGATATAGATGAAAGATCTATTGATTTATGGGACATGCCTATGTGGATTATATACTTAGTTATTCCTGTATCATTCTTTTTTGCAGCATATAGAGTTGGTGAAAAAATTATACAAATTGTAAGAACACCGCATGATGAAGTTGTTGCAGAAAGTGAAGCTGAACAAGTTTTAGCTGGTATGGGTGTTGGAGCAAAAGATAATGATAATAAACATGTTAAGAACTTAAATAACATGGTTAAAGAAGTAGAAAAGAAAACAGGAGGAATGCTATGAGTATAGCTGTATTATTTGGATTATTTTTCTTCCTTGTTCTAGTAGGTGCACCAATTGCTATTTGTCTTGGAGCTGCTACTTTTGCATCATTTATGATATTCACAGATATCTCTCCAATTGAAATTTCTTCAATGATGTTTGAAAAAGTTGAACATTATTCGCTAATGGCAATTCCAATGTTTATTTTAGCAGGAAATTTACTTTCAAAAGGAAGTGCGGCTAATAGAATTATTGAGTTTGCGAAATCTATTGTAGGACATCTTCCAGGTGGCTTACCAATTTCTGCTATTTTTGCATCTATTATTTTTGCAGCAGTTTCAGGTTCATCTCCAGCAACTGTTGTTGCTATTGGTTCTATTATGTTTGGAGCAATTATAAATGCTGGATATCCTAAGAAATATGCAGTAGGAACTATTGCAACTGCTGGTTCATTAGGTATTTTAATTCCACCTTCAATTGTTTTAATTGTATATGGAGTTACAGCTGAAGTTTCAATTGGTAGATTATTCATGGCAGGAGTAGTTCCAGGTATATTACTTGGTATTATGATGATGGTTGTTACATATATTGGGGCAAGAAGACTTGGATTTAAAAGAACTGAACCAGCTCCTTTTAAAGAAAGACTAGCAAAAATGAAAGATGCATCATGGGGACTTATGACAATTGTTATTGTTATTGGTGGTATTTATGGTGGTATCTTTACTCCAACTGAAGCTGCTGCTGTTGCTGCTGTTTGGGCATTTTTAATCTCTGTATTTGTTTATAAAGATATCAAGATGTCAGAATTTTTTGATACAGCTTTAGACTCTGCTAAAACAACTGCAATGATTATGTTTATTATCGCAAATGCAATGTTATTTGCGCATTTTCTTACAATTGAAAATATTCCTCAAGGAATTACTGAAACATTAATTGAAGCAAATGTTGATAAATATATGTTCTTACTTATGGTAAATGTACTTTTAATTTTAGCTGGGTCTTTTATGGAACCAAGTGCTATTATTATGATTATGGTTCCTTTATTACTTCCTGTTGCTGTTGCACTAGGAATTGACCCTATTCACTTTGGTATTGTAATTACTATCAATATGGAATTAGGAATGGTATCCCCACCTGTTGGATTGAACTTATTTGTAACTTCTGGACTTACTGGAATGAGTATAAAAGATGTTATTGTTGCAGCGTTCCCTTGGACGATGACAATTTTAGCAGGATTAATACTTGTAACTTATGTACCTGAGATTGCTCTTTGGTTACCAAATCTAATGTATGGTGGATGATAGAGTTTTATACATTTGAACTAATTGATTTTATGGGTGTTTTTCCCATAAAATCAAATTTTCTATAAAGAAAACTATTTGACTATTCTTCATAGATGGATCAGTAGTTCTTTTTACATTAACTTATAGGTAATTTAACTGAGATTTCAGCTCCCAAATATTCTTTGTTATGATATAAATATCTTACATTATTGGCTTTTATACTTCCATTCATTCCATCTACAATTAAATTGTAAGTCATACTAAGTCCTAGTCCTGTGCCTTTTGATTTATTCTTAGTTGTAAAATATGGCTCAAATATTCGAGGTAAAGCTTTTTCTACAATACCACCTGCATTATCCTTTATTTTTATACATACTTCATTATCTTTAATAGAAGTTGATATAAATATGAATTTATCTTTAATTCCACTTTCAGTAAGTGCATCTTTTGCATTATTAAATATATTTATTAGACACTGTATCAATTCATTAGGATAACCATTAATAACAATACCATCTTTAAAATCCAAAACTAAATTTATATCATTATTTTTAATTGTTCCTTTTACAAGTTCTAGAAAACTATTTATATCTTCACTTAGATTATAAGTTATTTTTGTCCTATCATTACTTATGAAATTTTTAAAATCCTCAATAGTTTTAGATAGATACTGAGCATTGTTATTTATATCAGTACATGTCTTATCCAATAACTCATCAGTTAATAGACCATATTTTTTTTGCAATTGCATACCTGTAGCACCTGTTGATATTACTGATAGTGGTTGTCTCCATTGATGAGCAATATTTCCTATCATCTCACCCATTGCTGCTAATTTAGACTGTTCAGATATTAATTGATCTTTCTTTTTTTCTTCAGTAATATCATGAAGAATACCACTCCATAAAATACTACCATCAGAAAGCTTTTCTGGTGTTGATTTTCCATGAATCCAACGTAACCCTTTTTTAGGAAGGTTAACTCTATATTCTAAATTCCACTCTTCCATTGTTTGTATTGATTTTAAAACAGAAGAGTTAAACATTTCTTTATCATCTTGATGCGTGTAATGTAAAATAGCACTTGAATCTTTAAGTGCATCTTCAGGAAACACACCATATACCTCTTTCATACTCTTACTAACGTATGTAAATTTTGAATTTCCATTCGGATAAAGTCTATATTGATAAATAGCACCAGGTACATTTTCTGTTAGCTTTTGAAGTTTTTCATGGCTTTTTTCTAGTTTTTGCTCTAGATGTTTTGTTTCAGTAATATCACGATATGTTCCAGTTATTCGTGTAGGATTTCTATTTTGATCATAACTAACCTTACCCCTACCCTGTATCCATATCCAAGAACTGTTTTTGTGTTTAAGTCTATAAATAGCTTCAAAATATTCTGTTTTAGCATATATATGATCTCGTATAGCATTTCTTACATTAATTACGTCATTTAGATGAATTTTGTTTTCCCATGTTTCATATGAATTAGATAGCTCATGCGCTGCATATCCAATTATCTCTTTCCCTTTAGGAGAGACATATACACTTCTATCAATCATATTCACATCCCAAATAGCATCATTATTTCCCGTTAGTGCTTTTTCCATACGTTCATTTAAAAGTTTAATTTCTTCTTGTGCTACTGTAAGTTCAGTCATATCTCTGAAGGAAGAAATTGAATATAGTATTTTGCCATTTGAGTCACGAACAGCATTAACATTTAAGTCAACATTTATTTTACAACCATCTTTCTTCTTTAGAATTAGGGCCATATCTTGCACACTTCCTGTTTTAATAAAGTTTTCAAAAACTTTGTGTGCATCATTAAGAGACTCTTCAGAGTATAGATTAAATACTGATTTTCCAATTATATCATCTCTTGAAAAGCCTGTTTTTCTTAATAATGTTTTATTACAAAGTAAGACTTTTGAATCTTTAGGAGATACGGATATATACATGTCAGGAGAATTATCATATATAGACCGAAATTTTTCCTCAGAATCATAAAGTCTATTTAGAATTTTCTTTTGTTCTGAGATATTAGTAAAAATACAACTTGTATATAGCATTTGACCATTATCATCATTGATAATAACACCATCTAAAGCTACTGTTATTTTACTTCCATTTTTATGTAACATATCAAACTCAACACCTGAAATATAACCATCTTTCTTTAAATTAGGAAATTGATTAAAATATGTTTGTTCTGTTTGGACTGTAAGAAAGTCTTTAAAATGATGGCCAAGAATTTCTTCTCTCTCATAACCTAGTTCTTCACACCACTTTTCATTTACTCTTAATATTTTTCCTTTAGAATCTAATGATTGGGAGGGTTGAGGAATTTTTTCTAATATTTTAATAAGTTGTTTATTCATGTTTGCAAGAGCAGTGTTTTCATTAGTAGCTGTAGCTAATAAAATTTTTAATTCTTTTATTTGATCTTGTAATGAACTTATATCAGGATCAGCTTTCTCATCTATCATATTTATATACCTTGGCATTATTATTACTCTATTATATAAGAATGTCACTAAAGGGGACTTAATTAAATAGATAAGGGATATAATATAGTAGATAAAAAAACATCTTCTTTTTTTGATTTAAAATCATTTAATAATTAGTAATCTCTTTTTATATTTTTTGCTTTAACATCATTTTTACCAATAAATTCTTTTGCATTAGCATTAGATACAACTAATTTTGCAATTTCATCTGTAATCATAGAGATATCATGTGTTTGAGATGCTATCTGTGCATTTTGTTGTGTTTGTTGGTCAAGTAAAGTTACAGCATCATTTATTTGTTCAATTCCAGCAAGTTGTTCTTTACTTGACATTTCTATATCAGCTATAAGATTTATTGTATTTGTAATATTTTGATTTAACTCTTTATATCCTTCTATCATATGGCTTGCTATTTCTTTACCTTCATTTGCCTTTGATGTTGCATTTGTAACAATATTTTTTATTTCTTTAGCTGCTTCAGCACTTCTACTTGCTAAATTTCTAACCTCTTGTGCAACTACTGCAAATCCTTTTCCAGCTTCTCCAGCAGTTGCTGCTTCAACAGCTGCATTTAGTGAAAGAATATTTGTTTGAAATGCAATTTGATCAATAATTGTAATAGAATCATTTATAAGATTTACTTGAGTATTTATTTCATCCATTGAGACTGTTGTTTGATTTGCTAGTTTTTCTCCATCATTTGCTGACTTTGTAACATTATCTGAATAACTAGCCATTTTTGCTATATTTTGGGTATTACTTCTGATATTTGACGTAACTTCTTCTAATGCAGCAGATGTTTCTTCTAAAGATGTAGCTGCTTCATTTGAACTAATATTTAGTTTATCCACATTAGAAAGTAATATATTTGAACTCTCATCAAGTGTTAATCCATTTGATTTATTTTCTACTAACATATCATTTATTACATTTGCAAGGCTATTTAATCCTTGTGATGTACCTCCTAAATTATCTCCTGTTATTCTATGTGAAAAGTTCAATTTTTCAAAAGATAATAAAGCATCAGATATTCTATTCAAATCACCATCAACTTTTGTCGATACAATTTCAAATAATTCATTTACGCCATTTTTAAGTTCTTCTATTCCTTCATTTTTAGTTGATTCAGTTATTGTTTGTTCCATAACCCCAGTTTTTGCTAATTCAATAGCTTTTTTCACAGCATCTATTACTTTTTTAGATTCAGTAATATCTTGAGCAAATTTAACAATACGAATTACTTTTCCATTGTTATTTTTCACAGGCGTATATGAAGCTTGAATCCAAACAGAACTACCATCTTTTCTAATTCTTTTAAACTCATTTATTTGAGATATTCCTTTAGCTAAATTATCCCAAAATTCAGCATACTCTGCTGTACTTATATATTCCTTATCACAAAAGATTTTATGATGAGTACCAACTACTTCATTTAGTTTGTACCCAAGTACATTTAAAAAATTATCATTAGCATGGAGAATTGTACCATCTGGTTGAAATGATATAATTGCAAAGTTTTCTTCCATTGCTATTAATCGTCCTGATTCTTCTTCTGTTTTTCCAAAATTAAACACTTTAAATATTCCTTTTTTGTAATTATAAATCCAATATTTTATATTATACTTATTAACATTTTGTTTAATTAATCATATCAAAAATCGTATTTATTTACTGTATTATTTTTACAAATATTTACTAAATTAAATGAAAATGAAATAAACTACAACCATAGAAGCTAAATAAACCAGTCCACATAGAGCTAAAAGTGTAAGCCATTTTGGTTTCTCATACTGCTTTGATAAACTATAATTTAAGTACGCAAAAACAGGAGCTGATATAAATGATGCAGTCATAGCAAAAGGTATCATTTTCCCAATAGAACTAGAAAAAAACTGTATTATTATAAATGAGACAACAGCTGTAAAAAGCATAGAATATTGTAGTGCTTTATGTGAGAAAATTTGTGTTCTTTTATCTTTTAGTAAAGCTATACTTTGATGATTACACCTTGAATATCCATCAACGGCAACAATAGTTGTACCATAGATACAAATAAAAGCAACAAATGTAATAAATCCCCTTGTCCATTCTCCAATACTAAGTGCATACATATCAATAAATTGATTGATAAATTTTCCACCACTAAGTGGCGCTATATTTTGTCCATATTGAACTAATGCACCCAAAGACATGAACATTAAGGCTAAGATTATAGTTATTAGATAGCTACTATTAAAATCAATTAATCTTTTTTTCTTATATTTAGGATCTAATTTATTCTTTTCTACTACCCAAATAGAAGCAGAAACACTAAGTTCCATAGGTGAAGGCATCCAACCCATAAGTGCAATTAAAAATGGTATTGCAGCTAATTGGAATGGATTTGGTTCTATAAAATCTATTGATTCTTCACTTATTTGAGAAAATGCTAAAATCAAAGCTATTAGAGTAATGATAGTTAAAAATAGCATTATAATTTTGGATACAGTATCTAAGGCTTTGTACTGTTTGTAATAAAGTATAAAAAGATAAGAAAGAAGTATAAAAATACTATAAAACTGCAATGATAAATCAAAAGGTATGAGCATTTTTAGTAACACTGCACCAAGTAACGTTCCCCCTGCTACATTTACAACTGTTGCAAAGGCATTAAAAACTAAAAATACCCATAAATAGCCTTTTCCTTTTTCACTATAACCTTGAAGTAGAGTTTTATTATGAATTGTACTATAATCAAAAGCAATTCTATAAAATGGATATTTTAATAGATTTACTATGATAATAAATAGTGCTAATTGATAACCATAGTAGGCTCCTGCTTGTGTTGAAGCTATAATATGTGAGCCACCAACAGCTGATGAAGCCATGATAATACCTGGTCCAAAATTCTTCAAAAACTCTTTCAATTTATTTACCTTTTAAGTTTACTACTGTTTGCTCTATATTTTTTGATTTTGTGATTGCAGAAATAATAGCAACTCCGTCACAGCCACTTTTTAAAATATCATTTACGTTTACTTCCTCTATTCCACCAATAGCAACTAAAGGTTTTGAAATATTTTCATTTCTTATACTTTTGATTAAATCTAATCCAACACTTTGCTTTGCATCACTTTTAGAAGTGGTTTCATATATTGGTCCAACACCAAAATAATCAATACCTTTTATATCATTTGCTTTGATTGCTTGATTTAAAGTATTTGTAGATAAACCAAGTAAAAGTTTTCCTTTTATTTGCTTTATAACTTCTCCTACTTCTTTATCATCTTGTCCTATATGAAGACCTGTAGCATTTAATTTTAAAGCAAGTTCTACATCATCATTTATAAAAAAAGGTACATCATATTTTTTACAAAGTTCTTGAGCTTTCTTTGCTAAATTAAAAATCTCTTCTTTATCTTCTAGGCAATTTTTTCCTTTTTCTCTAAACTGAAAACAAGTAATACCATCTTTTAAAGCTTCTTCTAAAATAAAAAGTAAATTTTCATCAGGTTTACTTCCTAAATGAAGACAATCTTGTGTTCCTGCTATAAAATAAACTTGCAGCATATTTTTAATATTAATCATCTTTTTTCTTTAAAGAATATGCCCAATGATTTGTTGGGCCATGTCCTGAACCAATATTTAAAGGATTACTAATTGCTGCACTTATAAACTCTTTTGCTAAAAAAATACTTTGTTTTATACTATTTCCTTTTGCAAGCTCTGCAGTTATACAAGCACTAAAAGTACAACCAGTTCCATGTGTCTGAACAGTAGCAAATCTAGGTGAACTTAAAGTGAATTCATCATCTTGTGTAAATATTATATCTTCACAAATTTCACTTGTACTATTATTTGTATGACCACCTTTTATAATTACTACTTTTGCACCCATTTTTTGTAAGATTAAAGCTGCTTGTTTTGCACTTTCTTTATCTTTTATATCAATATTTGTTAAAGCTTTTACTTCAGGTAAATTAGGAGTGATTACATCACAAAGTGGTATAAGTTCATTTTTTAGTGCATTTATTGCATTTTCTTGTAAAAGGGCAGCTCCACCTTTTGATATCATTACAGGGTCTAAAACAAAATATCCAAAATTGTATTCCTTAATACTTTTTGATACACATTTTATAACTTCTGCACTTCCTAACATACCGATTTTAAAAGCTTTAATATTAAAATCATCTGCAATAGCTTTTAGTTGAGTCTGTATAGTTTCTAGTGGTATTTGATGTATATCAAATACACCTGTTGTATTTTGTGCAGTAATTGCTGTTATTACTGTTGTTCCAAAAACACCTCGTTCTTGGAAGGTTTTTAAATCTGCTTGAATTCCTGCTCCCCCTCCACTATCAGAACCTGCTATACTTAAAGCTTGTGCTACTTTACTCATTATTTTTCCCTTCTTGATATATTAGTCAAAACTTATTTTCGCATATTTTTGAACAGTTTCATCATCTATTTTTGCCAAACTATCAAGTAATCCAACATAAAACTGTCCTGTTTGATTATCATTTAAGTTTTCTTTTACAATTTGCCCTGCAACTGCATAAGATGTACAAGCACTTAAAGTAAGGTCAAAATTATTTTCATCTAAAGTTAAAAATGCTCCACAAACTGCGCTTAAAAGACAACCAGAACCCGTAATCTTTGGAAAAAGTGTTGTTCCATTGTTTATTTTTGCTACTTTTTTTCCATCACTTATATAATCAATTTCTCCACTAATAGAGACAATACAATTATATTTTAAAGAGACATCTTTAGCTATTTGTGATAAATCTGCTTTTCCAGTACCTACATCAACACCTTTTACATTCCAATTAACTTGTGCAAGGTGTGCAATTTCTCCTGCATTTCCTCTTATTAAATCAAACTTTATTTCATTTAAAAGTGTTTTTACAGTTTCTTGTCTAAATGTTGTAGCCCCAACCCCCACTGGATCTAATACTACTGGTATCTTATTTTTATTTGCACTAATTCCAGCTTTACGCATAGATTTTACTGTTTGGCTTGTAAGTGTTCCTATATTTATAACTAAAGCTTGAGACATAGCTGGTATTTCATCCATCTCTTCAATTGCATTTGACATAATAGGTGAACATCCAAGACTCAATAAACCATTTGCTGTATAATTAGCTACAACTATATTTGTAATATTATGTATTAGTGGACTATTTTCTCTTAATTTTTGTAAATTATTTGATTGCATTTTCAACCTTTATTTTACAATTTCTTGTGCATAATCATCTAAATTTGGTATAGCTTTGATAAGTTTATTTTCCTTCATAAACAATGCCATTTGTTCATATACAGTTTTATCAAAAGTAGCAGGGTTTTGTGCTAGATAAGGTAAGGTATCACTCCATGCAAGAGTATTTAGCTCATTGTTTAACTCTTTTGGTTTATAGCTTACAAAAGCTTCCCAAGATTTCTTTGGGTTTTCTTTTAAGTATTTTGTAGCTTCTTGTAAAGCTTTTACAAAGTTTTTATATTTTTCTTGTGATGCATTATCTTTATTTGCTACAACTATAAGTTCATCATATTTTGGAACTCCATAGTTTTCTGGAAAAAAGGCAATTCCTTCTTGTTTCTCTAATTTTAATTGATTTAATTCAAAGTTTCTAAAAGATCCTATAACTGCATCAACTTGTTTACTCATCAAAGAAGGAGATAATGACCAATTAACATTTACAAGTTCCACATCTTTTGCAGATAAATTTACAGATTTCAACATAGAGTCTAACAGTGCTGTTTCAAATCCACTTACAGAATACCCTACTTTTTTACCTTTTAAATCTTCTATTTTTTCTATACCACTGTTTTTTAACACTACTAAACTATTAAGTGGAGAGTTTACAAGTGTTGCAATTCTAACTAAAGGTAAGCCTTGGGCTACTTGCATTTGAAGTTGTGGTTGATAATCAACTGCTAAATCAGCTTTTTTAGCAGCTACAAGTTTTGGTGGCATAGATGGATCAGCTGGTTCGATAATCTCAATTTCAAGATTGTTTTTTTCAAAAAAACCTTTTTGTTCTGCGATTATAATAGCTGCATGATCTGGATTTACAAACCAGTCTAATAGTAGGCTTATTTTTTCTTTTTCAGCATGTGCCGCTGAACTTAAAAGCATTAAAGTTAGTGATATTTTTGATAATATTTTTTTCATAATTTTCCTTTTCTTATGTTTTTATGATAGGTCTAAACCCATTTGCCAAAAAGATATCTCCATACGTGTAGCTGTTGTGAAAATATCTTGTATTCTTTCCATTTGTTTTTTTGATAAGTCTTTACATAGTTCTTCAAAGAATTGTGTAGCATCATTTGCTGCTTCTTGATACTCTTTTGAAGCATACATATCTATCCAAGATTGATAGGGATTATTGTCTATGCTTAGATTATTTAAAGTGATAAAATCAGCCACTTTTGCATAACCTACAAAACAAGGAATTACACCTGCATAAAGTTGGGCTAAATCTCCATTCATACCGCAATCAAGTACATATCTTGTATATGCAATACAAGCTGGCGATTCTTTTTGTTCATAGATTGATTTTTCATCTATTCCAAACTCTTTACAATAGTTTATATGTAGTTGTATTTCATCTAATATAGAATTTAAAGCTTGTCTTGAAAAATCCATTTGCTCGAAGTTTTCACTTTTATACATAGCAAGTGCAAAAGCCCTTGAATAATGAAATAAATAAATATAATCTTGCATTAAATAGTGTTGAAAGTTTTTGAGTTCTAATGTTCCATTAGCTAATTTTTGTACAAATTCATGTTTAATATAATTATCCCAATGGGGTTGCGAATTTTTGATTAGTTCTTGTGTAATAGTCATGCTTCTCCTTTTAACTTATAAACATAAGAAGAGAAGAGTTTATCTTGAAATAAAGATAGACAAAATTTGAAGTATAAAAATACATTTGCAAAAAGCAAATCCCTACGCTAGAATTACCTAGATCAGGTTCAAAGGTCGAAGTTTCAAACTTCCTCTCAGCCTATATATAAGCTCCCTATGCATTAAAAAATAAATACTATCACAAAAAAGAGTTTAAGTCAATTTAATGTAAATGAGAAGCCCAAGGTATAAACTTTTTTGTCAAATAATCTGTTAAAAAATAGATACTTAAAGTAAGAAGTATAAGTATAAAAAGTGCAGAGAACATTAAATCAATTTGCATTCTTGCATTTGCATGTAACATAAGATAACCAAGTCCTTTAGAAGAACCAACCCATTCTCCAATAACTGCCCCAATAGGTGCTATGCAAACTGCAATTTTAAGGCCAGAAGCTAAGGATGGTAAACTAGCACGAAATCGCACTTTGAATAAAATCTGAAAAGCAGTTAGTTTGTATGTATGTGCAAGTTGAAGCCATTGTTTTGGTGTATTTTTAAGTCCATCATAACAGGCTGTTGTTATTGGAAAATATATGATAATTACTGTCATAACTATTTTTGAAGCCATTCCATAACCAAACCATAGAACTAAAAGTGGGGCTATAGCAAATACTGGAATCGCTTGTGATATTACAAGTATAGGAAGTAAATATTTCTCAATTTTTTTAAAATAGAGTAAGGCAAAAGCTGAACCTAGACCAAAAATAGTACCAATAATTATTCCTAGAATTATTTCTATTAGTGTAGTTTGTGTGTGTTCCCAAAGCAAAGAGTATTGATTTATTAATTGAAGAAAAACATCTTTTGGTTGTGGAAGTATATAGTGTGGTAAATCAAAAACTATAATAATACTTTGCCACAAAATTAATAAAAATGAAATCGGAAGTAGTATTTTTAAACTCTTTTTCATATGTCACTTTCCCTATCATTTTCTTGAAGCTTAGAAATTAGATTTTCTTGTAAATTCCATAGTTTTTCATTTGATAGTTTATGAGGTAAAGTCCCCTGTAAAGAAGCTACTTCTTCTAAAATTACTGGTTGATTTTTTAAAATATAAATATGATTTGCTAGTTTTATAGCTTCTTGTGGGTCGTGCGTTACAAGAACTACAGTTTTATCTTTTAATAATTGACAAGTTAAATCTTGTAGTTGAATTTTTGTAATAGCATCTAAGGCTGAAAAAGGTTCATCCATTAAAATAAGATTTGCATCTTGCATAAGTGTTCTAGCTAATGCAATTCTTTGTTTTTGTCCACCTGAAAGTTCATATGTTTTTTTGTTTTGATGCTCAGACATATTTACTTGGCTCAAAAGTTCTTTTGCTTTTTGTAAAGTTTGCTTAGTTTTACTTCCCTTTAACTCATGATACAGTTGAACATTATCTAAAATACTAAGCCATGGATATAGTGAGTTTTCTTGGCTAAGCCAAGCTATACTGACACCTTCTTTTAATACGATATTTCCACTTGTGATATTCTCAATTTCAAGATCAGCAATGCACCTAAGTAAGGTTGATTTTCCAACTCCTGAACTTCCAAGTAATGCAGTACTTTTGTTTTCACAGATATTAAAGTTTAAATTTTTAAATAAATTTTTACCTTTAAAATCAAGGCTTAAGTTCTGTATTTTAGCTATAAAATTATTGTTCATAGATATTATAATATAATAAAAGAACTAAAACCAAAGGATTTAATTATTATATTTTGATAATAAATTTTGCACCAGTATATGAAATACCGTCAAAATCATAAGTTTCATTCCTTACTTCTATATTACCATTTAGACGTTTTGTTATAATCTCTACACTCATATACAATCCTATACCCGTACCTTGTGATTTATATTTTGTAGTAAAATATGGTTCAAAAATTCTATCAATAATATTATCTTCGATTCCTCCTGCATTATCTATTATTTCTATATACAAAGCATCTTCTTTTTTATATGTATTTATAAAAATTAATCTTCTTATTTCATCTTTAGTAATTAATGCATCTTTAGCATTATTAAGTATATTTATTAAAACTTGTATTAGATCATTTTCTATTGATAATAATTCATAGTTTTCTATATTTTTTATAATTTCTATATTACTTACATTAAACTGAGCATCAATTAATTTTAAAGTTTTTGTTAGTGTATTTTCTATTTTGAATTCGTTGAGAATACTATTTTTAGGATTAAAAAAACCTCTGAAGTCATCAATAGTTTGAGAAAGGTATTGTGCAGAATTATTAATAGTTACAAAAGTATCATCCAACTCTTTATCTGATAAACAATTCATCTCTTTTTGTAATCTTGCACCTGTAGATGCAGTTGTAATAGTAGATAATGGCTGTCTCCATTGATGTGCTATATTCCCTATCATTTCACCCATTGATGCCATTTTACTTTGTTGATATAATAATTCAGATTGTTGTTCTTTTTCCAATTCTAATTTCTTTGAATCAGTTATATCTTGTACTGTACCCATAATAAAAGTTTTGTCTTTATTTATTTCAGCTCTACAGTTAATCCATCTTATATCATTATCTGGTCTATTAATTCTATATATGCAGTTATGTTGTTCCCCTGTTTTAATACAGTTATTAAGAGAATTCTCAAAATAATGTACATCTTCTTTGACTATTAATGTTTTTATATATTCTGGTCCGAAATTTTTTTTATCTACATTTTCAACTCCAAACATACGAATAAACTCATTTGACCAATAAGCCTTATACGTACTTAAATCTAATTTCCAATCTCCTATATTAGCAATTTGTTGAGCTTTTAATAAGTTTTCTTTTTGAGTTACATTTTTAAAAATCTGCTTTTCTAAATTTTTTTTGTAACTTAAAATCTTTTTCTCTATTAATCTTGCTACGAAAAATGAAACAATAAGTAATACAATAGTAAATAAAAATCCATATAATAAAACATCTCTTTTATAACTACTATATTGTTTTTCTATATTTAACTTTCTTTTTTCTATAATTTTATTTGCATCAGATAATTTAAAACTTGTTCCAATAACCCATTCCCAATCATCAAACCTTTTTGAGAAAATGACTCTAGTTTCTTTTGTATCTTTATTATCCGTTACTGTTGGTTTTAAAGAAATAAAACTTCCTGCATTTTTCTCTTCTTTTGAAATTAAATCTTTAATATAATCATTCATATATGAGAATTCTTCTTCTTTTGATATATTATGATTTCTAGCTTTTTTTGATGGATGAAGAAGTACATTTCCTTTAAAATCAATTAAAAAAATATACCCATCATTCTTATATTGAAATTTTGATATTTGATTTAAAATTTTCTTTTTTAAGTTTTCTTCATACTCATCTAAATATATAGAGGTTGATATGATTAAATTATACGGCTCAAATTTTCTTACAAGTTCTATTTTCTTAAATTCTTTTGACTTATCATTTTCTTTAAAATGGTACCAATCTAAGAAGGATTCCTCTTGCGTCTTTAAAACTTCAATAATTTGACGCATAGGATAATTACCTTTATTATCTTTTATATTTAATAAACTTTTTCCTTCAAGTTGGGGATTTATTGGTTCTAATATATTTACCCCATTCATATTATGAATAGAAAAGTATGCTCTTCCTTCATTAAAGCGAATAGTTTCTATTGCATTTTTAATTTGCTTAATTATTTCATCTTTTGAATAAGTATCTTTATTTTTAAGATATATATTTGTAGTAATTTGATAAACATTATTTATTTTACTTTTTAAATCTTTTCTTAATAGTTCTTCTGTTGTTCGTTTTTCATTTTTTATATAATTAAAAATCGTATTTATATTTGAGTATAAGGTATCTTTCTCAATATTTATATACTCTGTTTCAACGAATAATTTTTCAGTCTTAAAATCTCGTTCTTGTTCCTCGTACATTATGAATATTACGATGATGCATGTTAAAACAATTATAATAGGAGGTGTGTATTTTATAATGTTTAATAAGTTATTAACTTTTTTATTCATAAACTCTCTCATATTCTTTTTACTTATAGTATATAAGATTATTTCTTAATTAATATCAGTAAATAGCTAAATAATAATTAAAACTTATTTCTTCATATTTTATCCACTTTATTTACTCAAATTCATGATATTAAAGAATAATGTTATATCATCATTCTAAATTAAAGAAGAAGATATTAAAATGAATTATATAAAAAAACTTAATCAAAAAATATTTGTCAAAGGTACAGCTAAATCAGTAATTGGATTAGGTACAACTATGACTATTGGTTATGGAACTTTATATTACTCATTTGCAATAATGTCTGAAGAATTTGCAAAAGAATTTTTATGGACTAAATCATTTATTTTTGGAATTTTATCTCTTGGCATATTACTAGGAGGATTAATTGCTCCTCAAATTGGAAAACTTCTAGATAAATATGGAGCTAGAGGAATTATGAGTTTTGGCTCAGTTTTAAGTGCAATTGGATTATATAATCTTTCAATGATTGATTCAAAACTTGAATATATAATTGCTATACTTTTTTTGCAACTGGTTTCTGTTTTTGTACTCTATGAATCTGCTTTTATCGCTTTTGCTCAAATTGCTGGCAATAAAGCTCGATTACCTATTATTCAAGTTACATTAATTGCAGGATTCGCATCTACTATATTTTGGCCTCTAATAAGTTATTTACTAACAATGATTTCATGGAGAGAAGTTTATCAGATATTATCTTTGCTAAATATATTAATAGCTTTACCTATTCATTTTTTTATACTCAAGCCTAATTTAATTGTAAAACATGAACAAGATGATGAAGAAATAGAAGAATTTATTTATTTAGAAAACTTACATAAAAGAAATACTTTCATTTTATTATCTATTGCTTTTAGTTTAATTGCAATACCAATTACAGTAATGCAAACACAGTTTTTGACACTTTTTAAGAGTTTTGGAATTGAAATATCCCTAGCTATTACTTTGGGTGCATTAATTGGACCCTCCCAAGTGGGAATTAGAGTTTTTGAAATTTTATTTTCAAAATATATAACTCCAATTCATTCCGCTATTTTCTCAACTTTTTTAATGTCCCTTGGGTTGTTTGCATTACTTTTTAGTGGATATTCAATTACTATTGCACTAGTTTTTGTTTTATTATATGGAGCAGGACAAGGTTTAAGTGATATTATTAGGGGCACTTTACCTTTGTATCTTTTTGGTAAAGATGGATATGGAAAAACAACTGGGAAACTAAACTTTTTTCGTTTAATTATGACATCAACCGTTCCTTTTTCTTTTGCTTTTATGCTTGAAAATTATGGAGGAACATTTTCTACTATATTTTTATTAGTAGTAACAATAATTGCTACAATATTATTAACATATGTAAATATAGTATATAAAAGTATAAATCCTTAGCTTATACTTTTTATATAATATCTCTCATTTTCTTTTTCAAGTTTAATATCTATTTCAAAAATCTCGGATAAATTATCAGAATTTAATACTTCATCTTTTTTACCTTGCTTATAAATAGTATTATTATATACAAGTGCAACATTTGAAACCTCAGGGAAAATTTCTTCAATATGATGAGTCACTAGAATAATAGATGCTTTACTTGAAAGCTTTTGAATTAGCTTAATAAAATTGTTTTGAGCTTTTATATCAAGTCCTACTGTTGGTTCATCTAAAATAAATGCTTTTGGATTATGAATAAGTGCTCGTCCTATAATACAACGTCTTAATTGTCCCGTACTCATTTGACTTACTTTTTTATCTTTCATCTTTGAAATTTCTAAAAAATCTAAAACCTCTAAAGCTTTATCGTGTTGTTCTTGAGTAAAATCTTGATGTTTAAAAACTCCAATTGTACTAAAATGTCCACTTAAAATCACTTCATAAGCACTTAAAAAACTTCCTTGCTTTTCAAAATAATTATGTAAATCATTAGTAATAATTCCAAGATTTTTTTTCAAATCAAAGATACTCCATCTATTTTGTCCAAATATCTCTTTTTTAAATGTATATTTTGTATTTGGGTAAAGATCGTTTGATATAAGTTTAATTAATGTAGATTTTCCACTTCCATTTGAACCTAAAATCACCCAATGCTCTTTTTCTTTTATTTTTAAATTTATATTTTCAAGTACTGGCTTAACATCATAACTTACATATATATTTTCGAAATCTATTATTGTATTTAGATTTTCATCTGTATTATTCAAAATAATATCCTCTTTTTTTGTTTTTATTTATCTTAATTTTATCATTTTTTTTTATATTATTCATTAGATAATATTTATTATATTGATAACTATTATTACTATTATCTAAAATTAAGTTTCATAAAGCTACTATTCTGAGATTAATTATCAAAAAGGAATAAATACATGAAAATTTCACACTTATCAGCAGCTGCATTACTTCTATCTAGTAGTATGTTTGCAAATGATTCTATTAACTCTTCTATTAAAAATGGAACTATTATCGGAGATATAACATTATATGCTGAAAAATCAGATTTAAAAGGAAATAATCCTGATTCAGGTTTTACATCTGGATCAATTGGACTTGGATATGAAACAGCTGATTTTAATGGCTTTAAAGCATCTGTTGGTTTTAGAGGAAATCATGATTTTTCAGAAGTTGAAAATGGAGATTATGGAGAAACAGACAAAACAATATTACATACTGCCAATATTTCTTATGGAAATGAGCAAGCAAATTTAACTGTTGGTCGTCAAGAAGTTGATTTAGAATGGATGAGTGACTTCCATGAAGCTGCAATGTTAGGTATTACTGCAATTACTAATACTACAATAACTTTAGGATATACAAAAAGAGTTGCTGTAGCAGATGCTGATGCAGCTTTAGAAACATTTGATAAAGTAAATAATGATGATGGAGCTTATGTTTTAGACGTAAAATATGAAGGTATTAAAGGTTTAGTTATTAATCCTTATTATTATCATGCAAATGATACTGCTAGTTGGTATGGTCTTAAAGCTGATTATGATGTAGATAGTTTTGGAGTAACTGGACATATTGCTGCTTCTAATGAAGATCAAACAGGAGCAGAAGATGGACAAATTATGCACGTTGATGCTAGAACTAGTGTTGCTGGTTTAAGTTTAAATCTCGGATATATTAAAACTGATAAAGATGCAGGAATTGGAAGTATGGAAGCTGCTGCTGGTGAGAATATTAATCCACTGGAAGATGGTAACCAAGTATATGAAGCAGATGCAGATACTACTTACTTAGCGTTAAGCTATGAACTTGCAGGAATTGAATTGGCTTCAATTTATGGACAAACAAAATATGCACAAAATAAAGAAAAAGAATTAAATATTACTGCTGATTATAATATCACTGATAATTTATCAACAGGTTTACTTTTTGTAGATGTTAATGCACAAGATAGTGGTGATGATTATAATAAAATCACTGCAACTTTAGCATACTCTTTTTAGTAAAAAAAGGGAAAAGTTAAACTTTTCCCTTTTTTATAGAATCTTCTATTCATCATCTTTTGCAAATTTTTCATAAAGAAAACTCAAAATTGCTTCTCTACATCTAATATACTCAGGATCACTTTGTAGCTCAACTCTATTTCTAGGTCTGTCTAACTTTACTTCTAAAATTTCACCAATTGTAGCTTCTGGTCCATTTGTCATCATAATTACTTTATCACTTAATAAAACTGCTTCATCAATATCATGTGTAATAATAATTACAGTATTCTGAACACTTTGTTGTATTCTCATTAAATGTTCTTGCAAATTTGCACGAGTAAGAGAATCTAATGCACCAAAAGGTTCATCCATAAGTAAAACATCTGGTTTAATTGATAATGCTCTAGCAATCCCAACTCTTTGCTTCATTCCACCTGAAATTTCACCTGGATATTTATCTTTTGCATGGTCTAAATTTACCATTGAAACAAATTTTTCTACTCTTGCTCTTAATTCAGAAGATGATAATTCAGGCATAACTTTTTTTACTGCCATTTCTATATTTTCATATACACTCAACCATGGTAATAAAGAGTGATTTTGAAAAACAACAGCACGTTCAGGTCCTGGTCCTATTATCTCTTTATTATTTAAAATAATATTACCTTTAGTTTGTGCGTCAAGTCCTGCAATCATATTTAATAGTGTTGATTTACCACACCCACTATGTCCAATAATTGAAATTATTTCATTCTTTGCAATCTTAACATTTACATCAACAACTGCAACATATTCTTTTCCACCACCAAGAGGGAAACTTTTATGTATATTTTCTAATTCTAAAAATTTATTATCACTCATTTTTTATCCCTACGCTCTTTTTCTATAATCAAAATAATCTGCAATTTTTCCCATTATTACATCTAACATAAATCCAATCAAACCAACAAGTATAATACCAATTATAATATTGTGATAAGCTAGATTATTATATTCATCCCAAATCCAAAATCCAATACCAATACCACCTGTTAACATCTCAGCTGCAACAATAACTAACCATGCAATTCCTAAAGATAATCTCATACCCGTAAATATATAAGGAACAGCAACAGGTAATATAATTTTTGTTATCTTTTCTAAAGAAGTAAACTGTAATACCTTTGCAACATTTAAATAATCTTCATTAACATTTTTAACACCTAAAGCAGTATTTATAATAATTGGCCAGATTGATGTAACAAAAATCGTTGATATTGCAGTTGTATTAATATCTTGAAAAACAAATAGTAATAAAGGAAGCCAAGCTAGTGGTGAAACTGGCTTGAATATCTGAATAAATGGCTCTAATGCATATTGAAAGTTCTTACTCATTCCTACAAGTAATCCAATAGGAACTCCTACAATAATAGCTAAAACAAAACCTGCAAATACTCTCTCTAATGATGCTAATATCTGCCAAAACAAACCTTTGTCATCTTGATTTTCAATATAAAAAGGGTCTGATAAAACACCCTCAATTTCATCACCATCAGCAGTAACACCACCAAATGCATAGACATATGTATCACTAGGCGTTGGAAAATCCTCTACAATTGAGGCTAAACCTGACCAAACTTGAATTAAAACTAATAATACTATAAATGGAAATAGTATCTTTTTATATATTTCTTTATTCATCTTTTACCTTTATTTTGTTCTTTTATATGCCTAAAATCTGTAATTAAAACTTTATTGAAGTTAGGCATGTAAAAAGACAAAGTTTAGAACTTTATCTTTTCATACTTGCCTCGCCCTTGGTGGTACTAATGTGCATCACCTTCGGGTTCCAACTGATAAAAAACAAACTCGTGTCTTTTATTTTCCAGTTGTCACATATTTTGGATCTGCACAACCAGCAGGTCCATAGTGACACTCATATTTTGGTTGTTTTGTTTCAACTTTCCAGTTATTAACTTTCATTAAATCTTCTTTTGAAACTAATGAATTCTGAACTTTTACATCAAAGATATAATCAACAGCTTTGTTTGGATCCCAAACTTTTCCATCTAAAAACTTATTATATTCATCAACACCATCTTTTTTCCAAGCACTTGGAGGTAATGTATAATTAACTTCTTTTGCAACTTGCGCAAATAAATCTGGTCTATAAACTTTTTCAATTAAAGCTTTCATATCTACTGCTTTATCAAGTTGTCCCCATCTATACATTTGAGTAACAAACCACATACCATGTGAATAGAATGGATATGATGCATAATTATTTGCAAATACATTAAACATAGGATTAGCAGAATCTACACCTTTGTTATAAAGGAATGTTCCTGACATTGATTTTCTTAATACATTTTTTGGAGCATTTACATAATTTCTTTTAGCTAAATAACCAATAGCTTCTTCTCTATTTTCCCAAGATGCATCTAACCATTTTTGGGCTTTAATAACCGCTCTCATAACTGCTTTTGTAGTTTCTGGATTCTTTTTAACAAAATCAGCTCTTGCTTGTAAAACTTTTTCTGGATTATTATTCCAAATATCATAATTTGTAACTAGTGCAGAACCTTTACCTTTAAGAACTATTCTTGAATTCCATGGTTCACCAACACAGTAACCTTCAATATTACCTGCAATTAAATTCGAAGGCATTGTAGGAGGTGGGAAAGGTTTAATAGTACAATCTTGATCAGGTCTAATTCCTGATGAAGCCATCCAGTATCTTAATTCATAGTTATGTGTAGAAACAGGATGAACCATACCAAAACTTAAAGGTTGGTAGTTTTTACCCTCTTTTGCTCTTTTTGAATCAATATATTTTTTCAAAGAATCAGCAGTAACAGGACGTTCAGTTTTATCTAATCCAAACTCTTCCATTTTTTCAATAATATCATTACCATATGTAATTGCATTACCATTAAAGTCTAAAGATAATAAAGCTTGTAAATGGGCATTCCCATTGATCCCTAAAGTTGCAGCAATTGGCATACCTGCAAGTGCATGAGAAAAGTCATATTCACCAGAAATTACTTTTTGTTGAATTCCAGGCCAACCTCCCCCTTCTTTTGCAACATGTACATCTAAACCTTCTGCTTCAAAAAAACCTTTTTCTTTTGCTATTACTAATGGAGCACAATCAGTTAATGCAATAAAACCTATTTTTAATTTTGTTTTCTCTGGAGCTGCTAATAATGTACTTGCAACAATAGATACACCTAACCCAATTTTTAGAACCTGCTTAATCATCTTTTTCTCCTTTTGATTAATATAAATGTTTTTCATCTTTAATAGTAACACAGAGAAATGAGATAATATACAATTTTATGGATATTTTATATACATTAAAACTTAAGATTACATTAATAAATTTTAAATAAATTATAGAAATACCTTAAAATAGCTATTTATATTTTATTTTGTAATTTTTTACTTAATATTTCATGAATTTTTATGTAATAAACTTTTATATTATTGAATTGGATATAAAATATACATATAAAAGTAATGATTCTTATCTACGAGCTATATAATAAACTTATAATTACATTAAAGGAATAAAATGGCAGGATTAAAAGATTTAAGAGGTCAAGGACATGCACCAACATTGTTTATGGCCTTTTTATACTTTGACATGAGTTTTATGGTTTGGACAATGCTAGGTCCATTAAGTACAGAAATTGCAGAAGCTTTAGCTTTAACTGGACATATAATGACAGCAGGTGAAAAAGCTACTTTACTTTCTCTTCCTATTCTTTCAGGAGCAATATTAAGAGTTCTATTAGGATTTGGTGTTGATAAATTAGGGGCTAAATTAACAGCACTTATGTCACAAACTATTGTAATTGCTGCACTATTAACAGCATACTTTTTAGGAAATGAAATTTCTTATAATCAATTACTAATAGTTGCACTTGGTTTAGGTTTTGCTGGAGCTTCATTTGCAGTTGCACTTCCACAAGCTGGTCAATGGTATCCTCCTAAACTTCAAGGTGTTGTATTAGGAATTGCTGGAGCTGGTAATATTGGGGTTGTTATTGATTTCTTATTTGCTCCAAAAATTGCAGAAATTTGGGGATGGGAATCAGTATTTGGAGTTGGAGCATTTATGGCAATAATTGTTTTAATTGCATATTTCTTCTTAGCACAAGATGCTCCTGAAGATGTATATAAAAAGAATCCAAAGAAATTAAAAGACTATGGTAAACTTTTAAAAGATAAAGATACATGGTGGTTCTGCTTATTCTATGCCGTTTCATTTGGTGGATTTGTAGGATTTGCTGGATATATGAAAGTTTATTTAATGAATACCTATCAAGTTGATATGTCAGCATTTGGACTTGATGTATTAGATGAAGGGAATGTGAAAGTAATTGCTGGATACTTTGGTGCTTTATGTATTTTTGCAGGTGCTGTATTAAGGCCTGTTGGTGGAGCAATTGCTGATAAAATTGGTGGAGTTAGATCTTTATACTATTTTTATGGAACTGTAGCCTTATTAGCAATAATAAATGCAACTATGGCGTTACCATTTGCTGTTGCTATTTTAGTATTATTCTTAATTATGGCAAATCTTGGTATGGCAAATGGTGCCGTATTCCAACTAGTTCCTCAAAGATTTGGTAAAGATATTGGTATTATGACTGGTATTGTAGGATGTGCAGGAGGACTTGGTGGTACTGCACTAATTAAAACTCTTGGTTGGTCAAAAGGTGCATTTGATGGATACACTGCTGGATTCTTAATCTTTGCTCTTGTTGTATTTATTGCAATTTCAGGAATATCTCTTGTAAAAACTAGATGGAGAACTACTTGGGGAGTACAAGCTGGTGGTAGAATATAAAAAAAGGCAAAAACTTGAGTAAAAATAACATTAAAACTTCTGGATTTTCTCTTGCAAAAAGACAAGAAATTGTAGGAGATGATTACTATGAGATTAAACAATTTAATGACTTAACAATTGCTGTTCTTTGTGATGGAGTGGGTTCTGCAGAAGCAGGTGCCCAAGCAGCTAAAAAAGTAGCTCAACATATAGTTACTAATTTTAAAAATATTCCAAAAACTTGGAGTATTGAAAAAGCTATAAAAAGTTTTATTACATCAATTAATTCAATTTTATATGCCCAATCTATTCAGGACTATGAACGTCCTGAAATGGTAACAACTGTTACAGTAGCAGTTATAAAAGGAAATAGACTTTATGGTGCAAATGTTGGAGATAGCAGAATCTATTTATTTAGAAATAAAGAATTATCTCAACTTTCACATGACCATAATGAAGAAGGAATGGCTAGTGTATTAACTGATGCAATAGGTATTGATAAAGATGTTGAGATATTTTATTTTGAAAATAATATTGAAAAAGATGACAAAATTCTATTATGTAGTGATGGTCTTTATTCTGTTATGAGTGAAAATATGATTATAAATCATTTAGAAAATGGTGCTTATAGTATAGTGAAAAAAGCTAGTTCTTTAATGGAAGATAAACTTCCCGATGACACAAGTGCTGTTGTTTTAGAAGTTAATGACACTGATGAAATAGAAAAAATGAAACAACTAAAGTTAACTATTCCTAAAAAGTTAAAAAAAGGTGATGTTATTGATGGATATAAATTAACATTATCTTTAATTCAAAATGATAGAACATGGGTTTGTGAAAAAAATGAAGAAGAATATGTTATAAAGTTTGCACCTTATGAGGCCTTAGAAAATGACGAGATTTTAGATTTATATATTAAAGAAGTGTGGAATGCAAAAAGATTAAAAGCTGGTTTTTTCCCAAACTCTGAAGTACCACAAGATAGAACTTCACGTTATTATATTATGAAAAAACTCGATGGTATTACACTAAAACAATACCTTAAAAAAAGAACATTGTCTGTTGATGATGCAATTACTCTTACAAAAACTCTTTTAGCAATGAGTCAGTATTTATTAAAATATAACCTTGTCCATGGAGATATTAAACCTGAAAATATTATTGTTATGCAAAGAGATGAGAAAAGAATTTTTAAAGTTATTGATTTTGGTTCTATTACAGAAGTATTTTCTATTACTAATAAAGCAGGAACCGCCTCTTATCTTGCACCTGAAAGATTTAAAGAATCCGCAATAAATGAAAAAACAGAGATTTATTCAATTGGCGTTACATTATATGAAGCCCTAACACAAAAATATCCTTATGGCGAAATTGAACCTTTCCAAAACCCTACATTTAAAAGTATAAAACTACCTCAAAAATATAATAAAAATATTCCTCAATGGTTAGAAAATGTAATTTTAAGATCCACTTGCGCCGATGATGAACTTAGATATTCTAATTATTCATTAATGAAATATGAACTTGATAATCCCAATAAAGTACCAGCTTTTTTTAATAAAAACACACCTTTAATAGAAAGGAACCCTTTAAAAGTGTATAAATTTGGTTTCTATTTTCTTTTAATTCTTAACTTTATCTTACTAATGAAATTACTTTAAAAGTATATTTTTTATACATTATTTTCTTAATTTTACATTAATATACAGTATAATTTTGACTATATATTAAACATAATAGAAGTTAAGGTTAAAGAAATGATAAGATCAGTTTGTGGTTACTGTGGAGTTGGATGTGGTTTAGAATTTGATGAAAATAAATTAATTGGAGATGTAGTATATCCAACAAATGAAGGTAAACTTTGCTCAAAAGGTATTTCTGAATTAGTTAGTATCCAAACACCATCTAGATTATTAAGACCTCAAATAAGAGAAAATATTAAAAACGAATATAAAATCATTTCATGGGAAAATGCAATATCTACAATTGCGAATAAAATCAAAAAAACTTCAAAAGAAAAAATAGGCTTTTATTTATCAGGACAACTTCTAACTGAAGATTACTATATTGCAAATAAGTTAGGAAAAGGTTTTATTGGAACTAATAATGTCGATACTAATAGTAGAACTTGTATGTCAAGTGCGGTAAGTGCTCATAAAAAAGCTTTTGGTATAGACTATGTTCCTGTACGGATGGAAGATGTTCATAAAGCAGATTTACTTATACTTGCAGGGGCAAATACAGCTGAAGCTCATGTTGTATTTCATAATAGAATAAAAAGAGCAAAAAAAGCAGGTCTTAAAATAATTGTAATCGATCCTAGATTTACAGATACTGCAAAAATTGCAGATTTACATCTTCCTTTAAAACCAAATAGTGATATAGATTTTTTTAATTTAGTTTCAAAAAGAATAATTGATGAAGGACTTGTTGATCAAGAGTTTATAAAAACTCATGTTAATAATTATGAATTATTAACAAATAAATTCAAAAGAATTCCCGTAACTAAAATGCTAAAAAGAACAGGTCTAACAAAAGAACAATTTGAACAGTTTTGGCTTTTATATAAAGAAAATACAAATATTATAACAGCTTGGACAATGGGATTAAATCAATCTTCTCAAGGAGTTGATAAAAATCTTGCTTTAATTAATACTCATCTTTTAACTGGAAAAATATTCAAACCTGGAAATGGACCATTTTCTCTAACAGGCCAACCAAATGCAATGGGAGGTAGAGAAGTTGGCGGACTTTCAACTATGCTTGCTGTTCATTTAGGTTTTGATTCAGAATCAATCAAAAAAGTTTCTAAATTTTGGAATACAAAAAATATAGATAAAAAACCAGGACTTACTGCAACCCAAATGATGAATGCAAATTTAGATGTATTAATTATTTGTCATACAGATCCTGTTTATCATTTACCAAATAGAAATAAAGTAGAAGAACAGATCCAAAAAATTCCAATGGTAGTTGAACTAAATGCATATGATAATTCTGAAACATCAAACTTTGCACATATAAAACTTCCTGCAGCTCCTTGGGGAGAAAAAGAAGGAACACAAACAAACCTAGATAGAACAATCACAAAACAAGAAAAACTAACAAGATCTTCAATTGATTGTAAAACAGATTGGGAAATTTTTCAATTACTTGCATGTGAACTAGGATTTGAAAATGAGTTTAAGTATTCATCTGCCCAAGACATATTTGAAGAGTTTCAAGAAATGACTAAATTAAATCCACATTTAAATATTCATGAAACTTCATATGAAAATTTAAAAAAAGAACCCTTTATTTGGGGTGAAAAAATTAGAACAGATAAAGAGTTTTTTACAGAAAATAAAAAAGCAAATCTTCATTTTGTGCAAAATAAACTTCTTAGTGAAAAAACAAACCTAAACTATCCACTTATTCTTCTAACAGGTAGAACAAGAGATCAATGGCATAGTGGAACAAAAACAAATCTCCCAAGAACTCTTTTAAAATTTAAAGAGTTAAACTTCTGTGAAATTCATCCTAAAAATGCAAAGGCTTTTGATATAAAAGATGGAGACTTTATTAAAATTTCTTCAATTAGAGGAGAAATAGAATCTAAAGCTTTAATTACAGAAACTATCAAAGAAGACACTGTTTTTATACCAGTAAGCCATAGAGGAATAAATTACTTAACAAATGATTTATTAGATAAAGAATCCTTTCAACCGGACTATAATCACTCTGCAGTAAAAATTGAAAAAATACTTTAAGCTTAATTTTACATTAATTTTATCATATAAATTATTTATATGTCTATTTTTTATATAGTTTAAGTTTAATTCTACATAAATTTATTGCTAAACTTCTATATATAATATATTTGGAGTTTGGCATATGAAAGTTTTAGAAGAAGCACATAATTTAAGAAATAAGAAAATTAATAAAATTGAAAAAATGAAATCTGAACAAAATCCTATAGATTTTATTAAATCTTTTGAAGAATTTTGTAAGGGAGCTTACGAAGAAACGGTAACAGACAGTCATACTAAACACTTCTTAAAATGTCTAGGATTATATGATAAAGGTACAAGTGATACTTTTGTAATTAGAATTAGAATTCCAGGTGGACAATTGTCAGTTAAACAAGCTTTAAAACTTGCAGAATGTTCAAAAAAATATGGAAATGACTATATTGATATTACAACTAGAGGACAAGTTGAATTTAGATATTTAAAATTTAATGAACTTCCAGATTTATTAAAAGATTTAAACTCTGTGGGAATATCTGCAACTCAATGTGCAGGTGATAACTTTAGAGGTGTTGTAACATCACCACTTGATGGATATTCAAAAACATCTCCAATAGAAACTATTCCATTACTTAAAGAGATACAATCTGTATTTTTGAAACAAGAAGCTTGGATGGGAACACTTCCTAGAAAATTTAATATTGCTATTTTAGGTGATAGTGTAAATACATGTAATATTTTTGGTAATGACTGTGCTTTCGCATTAGCTAAAAAAAATGGCGAGTTGGGATTTAACTTATACCTTGGAGGTAAAGTTGGAGTTCAAGCAAGAGACTTAAACCTTTTTGTTAAAGATCACCAAGTAAAAGAAGTATTCGCATCAGTAATTTCATTATATAAAACTTATGGATTTAGAGATAATAGAAATAAAAATAGATTAACTTTCCTTTTAGATGCAGTAAGTTTAGAAGAGTTTGCAAAGTCTATTAAAGAGTACTCAAAACTTGAACTTCTTGAAGCTGGAGAATTACTTGTAAAAGATGAGTTTACACTCGAAGATTCTTCTACTATTGAACTTAAAGATAAAAAAAGTGCTATTCATTTTGGTATTCCTTCGGGAATATTTTCTGGAAGTGATTTAAAAGAAGCTGCTTTATTAGCACAAAAATATGATGGTGTTATTAGATTAACATATGAGCAAAGTTTTTACATAATAACTGATACAGAAAATATAGAAGATATTAAAAACTCAGCACTTTATAAAAAATATGATTCATACCACAATATTTATTTTAACAATCAAATTGCATGTCCTGGAAATAAAGAATGTTCTTTTGGAGTAATTCCAAGTAAACCTACAGCTATTGAAATGGCTCATTATTTAAATGAAAATATTCCAATAAAAGATGGAAAAGTTAGAATGTACTGGTCAGCATGTCCTAAAGGTTGTGGTATCCATGGTGTTGCTGATATAGGTTTTGAAGGTGCAAAAGCAAAAGATGAAGAAGGAAAATCATGTTTTGGAGTTAAAATTTTTATTGGTGGAAAAGCAGCATCATCTATATTAGAAGCAAGGCAATTAACAAAAGCTGTAACAATACCAAAAGCACAAGTTGTAGTAAAAGAGTTATTAACAATTTATAAAGAAGAAAAGAAAGAAAATGAAACTTTTGAAAGTTTTGATACAAGAGTTTTATCTCATTTGGAAATAGAAGAAATTCAAACAAGAATTGGTCTTTAGTCATGAGTACAAATGAAACTACTCCATTAGAAGACTTTTTAAACTACAAAGCAGATACAGATATGCAATGTGGAAATTACAGTATTGATATAGAAAAACCCAAAGAGGGAGAACAATATAGATTTCACTTTGATGCAACTGCTTGTGTAGGTTGTCATTGCTGTGAAGTTGCATGTAATGAGCAAAATAATAACCCTGCTGATATTAAATGGAGAAGAGTTGGTGAAACACAAAGTGGAATATTTCCAAAAGTTACAAATCATTTTAATTCAATGTCATGTAATCACTGTGTTGATCCAGAATGTCTAAAAGGATGTCCAACAGAATCTTATATTAAACTTGATAATGGAATTGTTTTTCATGATGATGATACATGTATTGGATGTCAATACTGCACATGGAACTGTCCTTATGAAGTTCCAGTTTTTAATGAAGATAGAGGAATAGTTACAAAATGTCATATGTGTCATGACAAACTTGAAGTTGGACAAACACCTGCATGTGTACAAGCTTGTCCTGCAGGTGCAATTGCTATTGAAATAGTAAATATTAAAGATTGGGTAGAAAAAGATATGGCAATACAAGGTGTTGCACCTCATCTACCAGATATTGAAATTACTAAACCTACAACAAGATATACAATAATTGAAGAAGAAAATACTCAAAAAGTAACTCCTGCAGATGCTCATATAATAAAGCCAAACCATTCAGAATGGCCTTTAGTATTTATGACTATTTTAACTCAAATATCTGTAGGTGGTTTTGCTACTTTAGTTTTAGGAGAATTAATAAATTTCCTTGGATTTAATCTTGCAAGTCCAAATATTTGGATGATGATTGCTGTATTTATTCCAGCAGCTATTGGTTTACCATTGTCAGCTTTACATCTAGGTCGACCTGGCCTTGCATATACGGCTATGAAGAATATTAAAACATCATGGTTAAGTAGAGAAGCTTTAGCACTTGGTGTTTATGCAGGTGGACTTGTCATCTTAATGGGTATTTTCTTTTTTGAATTTAATCAAGTATTTAAACTTCTAGTAGAACTTGGAGTATTAGCTATTGGAATATATGGTATTTATGCTCAATCTATGATTTATAGAATTAAAGCTAGGCCCTCTTGGAATAAAAAAGAAACAACTAAAATATTCTTTTATGTTTCATATATAGGAATATTACTAATAACACTAATATTAGTTTTAAATCAAGAATACACAACAGCAGGTGTCCTATTACCCTTTGCCCTATTTTTAGGGTTTCTTCAGTTTGAAGAATTTCATAAACAAAAAGATTTCTATAAAGAGTTAGAAGAAGAAACAGAAGATAACTTCTACCAACTAAATAAAACAAAGATTTTATATGAAGAGAACTTTTCTAAACATAATGATTATAGAGAAAGATCATTAAGTATTGGTGCTTTAGCACTACCTCTAATTGCTATGTTATTACTAGCTAGTGGAAATTACTCAACTACTATATTAGTTTTAGGGTTAAGTATTATTATTTCATTTTCAAGTGAAGTAGTATCAAGATTATTATTTTATAAAACAGCAGTGGCTTTAGGTCTTGCTGGGAATTTCTTCGCTGGGAATCAAAGGGGTTAATATGTTAGAAAAAATTAAAAACTTTAATGTAAAAGATTTTTTAGGACTAGATATCAAAAATGATAAATATTTCCTAGTTGATGATAAAGTATTTGGTAAAGTTGCAAAACAAAAAGCTCCTGATAAATGGATTCGTTCAACTTGTGGATATTGTGGAGTTGGATGTGGTTTATATATTGGAGTCAAAGATGGAAAGCCTACATATGTAAAAGGTGATCCTGCACATCCAGTTAATAAAGGTACTCTTTGTCCAAAAGGTTTAAGTGAACATGAAATGGTTCAAAGTCCTAATAGATATACTAAACCAATGATTAGAAAAAATGGTCAATTAGTTGAATCTACTTGGGATGAAGCATTTAAAACTACTAGTGATAAATTTAAAGAAATACAAGCTAAGCATGGAAATACTTCAGTAGGAGTTATCTCAACTGGACAATTATTAACTGAAGAATTTTATACTCTTGGTAAGTTTGTACAATTAGGGCTTAAAACAAATAACTATGATGGTAATACAACACTTTGTATGGCTAGTGCTGTTATGGGATATAAGCAAACTTTTGGAAGCGATGGACCAGTTGGATGTTATGAAGATTTTTCATACGCTGATACTATTATGTTAATTGGTGCAAATATCGCAGACAATCACCCTATTTTAAAACTACATATTGCAAAAAATAAAAAAATTACTGGGAAGAAACCTAAGATTATAGTAATTGATCCTAGATTTTCTAAGACTGCAAAAATGGCAGATATATTTGTTCCTATAAAACCTAGATCAGATTTAGCACTTATGAACGGCTTAGCTTATATCATTTTAGAACAAGGTTGGGAAGATGAAAAGTTTATTAGTGAGAGAACAACTGGGTTTAAAGATTTTAGAAAACATATTATGGCTAACTATACTCCACAAGAAGTAGCAATCACAACAGGAATAGATGTAAAAGATCTTTATGAATTAGCTCGAGTATATGCTAAATCACCAGCTGCAATGTCTGCTTGGACTATGGGTGTAAATCAAAGTTCAATTGCTACTGATACCGTTAGTGCTATTTGTAATCTTGCACTAATTACAGGAAATCTTGGAAGAAAAGGTGCAACTGCACTTTCAATTACAGGACAATGTAATGCTATGGGTACAAGAGAGACTGGATTTACTTCATCAATTCCAGGATATAGAAACTATGCTTCTTCATATGATAGAGAAGAGTATGCAACAATTGTAAATGTTCCTCTTGAAGATGTACCAACAAAAAGAGGATATTCTTATCCACAAATTATTGATGCGATTGAAGCAGGTGAAATAAAAGCCTTATGGATAGTAGCAACTAATCCTTTAGTCTCATTTCCTGATCAAAAGAAACTAAGACGTGCTTTAAATAAACTTGAACTTCTTGTAGTTCAAGATGCCTTTAAAAGTGAAACTTCACTAAAAGCTGATGTCGTATTCTCAGCTTCTACATGGAGTGAAAAAGAAGGTACTTATACAAATTCTGAAAGACGTTGTAACAGAGCTAGAAAAGCAGTAGAACCACTTGGTGATACTAAAAGTGATTTTGATATTGTTTTAGAATTTTCAAAATACTTTGAAGGTGAAAATGAAAGACTTTTCCCTAAATGGAAAAAACCTATTGATGCATTTAATGAATGGAAAAAAGTAAGTGCTGGAAGACTTTGTGATTATACGGGTATGACGTATGAGTTAATAGAAGAATTAGGAGGTATTCAATGGCCATGTAATGAAGCTAACCCAAAAGGAACACCAAGATTATACAGTGTTGATATGCCTTGCCCTACAGATGATGGAAAAGCAAAACTATTAGCTCTTGATTGGCTTCCTTTAAGTGAACCTCAAAACTCCACATTTCCACTTATTCTTAATACAGGACGTACAGTTGAACAATGGCATACAAGAACTAAAACAAAAACTATTTCAATACTAGATGATTTAGCACCGGAAGCTTGGATAGAAATCAATCCAGAAGATGCTAAAAAACTTGAAGTAAAAAGTGGTGAAAGACTTGATATTTCTTCAATTAGAGGAAAAATAAAAGATGTAATCGTAAGAGAATCTCAAAATGTAAGAGAGGGAAATATCTTCGTACCTTTCCATTATAATGAACAACTAATCAATACTATTACAAAAGCAGAGTTTGACCCTAAATCTTTTGAACCAAACTATAAACAATGTGCAGTTCAACTACATAGTATAAAAGTACCAGATGGGATTAAGTTTGTTGAAGAAGGAATTGCTGGAGAGTTGGAACATATTGTTGTAAAACATGAAACATCTTTGGTTAAAGAAAAAGATCATTCAGAGTTTTCTGTAAGTAAGAAATAGTTCACTAAAAAAATCAAAACTCTCTGGTTTAAATATGACCTGTTTTTACAAAAATTATTGTTTCTTCATTTACATATGGGAAGTGTTCACTCAAGTGAGGACTTCTTAGCCATGAATTTTTTGGATATTCTCCATGTTCATCTATAAAAGTACCTTCTAATACAACTATTTCTTCTCCACCCCAATGTTTATGTGGAGTAAATTTTTCGTCTTTAGGCCATTTTACCAATGCAGTTTGTTCATAAAGTGGCATCACTTCTAAATTACCTTGCCCTTGTAACCATTCTTCAGTATTAGTATTAATAATTAGTTCTTGGGTATCTGTAAAAAAGTTAGTCTTTCTAAAAATTACACAGCCATCATTTGATTTTGCTAATGCTTCATTCTCTTTAGGTAATCTTAAATAAGTTCCTTTAGGATGTTCTCCGTATTCATTAATATAAATACCTTCTACTACAAATATTTCTACACTATTTATTTTTTCTGTTTGATTTAAAAAAGAACCTTCATTTAACTTAATAAATGAAGTTTCCTCTTTATCTTTTATGGCTAGTATTTTTTTTAATATATCTTTAGTTTCTACTTTTTGCCATTGAATAGTATTTGTATCTATAAATGCTCTTTTTTCGTAATCATGATTCATTTTAATATTCTCTTTTATTTATTATAGTATATAGTAAATAATGAAAGATTAAATTAAAGTATTCCTAATTATTTTATACTAAAATTTTTAATCCAATTATACTTATTATAATCAAAGACATAAAACTTAATCTTTTCAATCCCGCATGTTCTCCATATAAAATTATCCCAATAAGAGTAGCTCCTACTCCACCAATTCCTGTCCATATCGCATAAGTAATCCCCATTGGCAAAGTTCTCATTGCATAAGATAAGAAAAAAAAGCTCATTCCAAATGAAAGGATAATAAATAAAAACACTTGTTTATTTTTCTTTTTTTTGTAAAAATTCATCATTAATACACCTAATACCTCACAACATCCAGCAAGGATAAGACTAATCCACTCCATTATATTCTCTCTTTTTCAAGTGCTAATTCATTACTAGTTGTAACCATTTTTAATCCAATTACACCTATTATTAACATTATAATGAAGAAAATTTTCAGAAGTGTTATTTCTTGATTAAACAATATAACATCAGCTAAAATTGTTCCAACCGTACCAATACCTGTAAAAACCGTATAAGTGGTTCCAATGGGTAATTTTTTATTTGCAAATGTTAATAAAACAAATGTTAAGAGAATGCATATTATAGTGCCAATCCATTCTATTATATTTGTTGAATACTTAAGTCCAATCACCCATATAACTTCAAAAATAGTAGCTATAAAAACTGCCATCCAATATTTATTCATCAAATATCTCCTTTATTATGTTTTATTAACAACTCATTTATTGCAAGTAAATATTCTGAAAAATAATGTTTAAAATTAAAGTTTGTATCCATTAAAGAGTGTAAATACATTCCATCTACTGTAGCTAAAATACTACGTGGGAATTTTTTAGCATTTTCTTTTAAACAATCTTTTTTTATTAATTCATCAATCATTTCTTCAATATACTTTAATAGTAAATAATAAAAATTTCTATTAAGTTTTTGAATATCTCCATTTTCAGTGTTGATATATAAATGAAATGTACTTTTTAATAACTTAGCTAATTCAATAAATTCTGGATCTTTTTCTTCTATAAAAAATGAAAAGAACATACTCAATTTATCAAGAAAATTAGTTTTCAATTTTGTTTGTTCATATTTATAATTAAACATTTCATAACATTTAGTATCTATAACTTTACATATAAGTTCTTCTTTTGTTTTAAAATAATAATAAAATTGGCCTTTTGACATATCTATCATTGAGATAAATTTATTTAATGAAAATTGGTTAATACCGTTTTTTATCAATTCATCATATGCTTTTCCACAAATATACTTTTTTTTATCAAGTTCTTTTGACATTATTTCTCCTTTATAAACCAGTGGTCTAATCTTAACGAGTGTATCCTTTTATAAAAATTAAACCACTGGTCTAAATTGTGATTATCTAAAACAGTTGTCATCTATTTTGTCGATTACTTATAAAGATATAGTTTTCATGACTTGTTTTAAATTATCTCTTTTACGACAGATGTAAAATTTATATTACTCTAAAACTTAAAGTATGTTTTCACATGATGTTAGGGAATATAAAAGTAGTTCTCTTAAATCTAGCATATAGCATAAACACAAAATAACTCTTGGATGCTAGTATCATTTATTAAGAGATTAAATAATTGCAAGTTTCATGACAGACTACTATTCTATAATTCATTAAATCTTTTAGAAGGGTAAATTATGAATTATAAAAAACTATTTTTTCCAATTGGTGGAGGAGATGAATTAGAAGAAAGATTATATGCTGCACTATTACTTGCAAAAACTCTAGATACAAAACTAGAGATTTTAAAATGTGGTCTAAAATCAAATATTAATATGTATAAGACATTATCCCTTCCAAAAGATATTTTGAATAAAATTGATGAAGTAGTAGATAATAAGTATGATGATGAAAACATCGAGTTTAAATTACTTTTTGAAAAAGTAGCCAAAAAAATTGGTATAAATATAGATGATACATCTTCGCAAGAAAATGCTTTTGCCTATCTTAAAATTAAAGAAGGTATCAGAAGTACTTTAATTGAGCAAGAATCAAAATTTTGTGATTTAGTTATAGCAGCAGCGCCTCCTTCTGGTGTTACAACAGCTACTTTTGAAACTGCCGTACTTAAAAGTGGAAAACCAGTATTAATGTTCCCTAGAATAATGAAAAACTTTTCTGTGAACTCAATCATTATTGGATGGAATAATTCAACAGAAGCTTCACGTGCTCTTACTTCATCAATTAGTTTATTAAAAAAAGCTCAAAGAGTTCATATAGTATCTTCTCCTCAATATATAGAAGATTCCCAAATTATGCAAAATTTAATTGATTACTTAAAAGAGCATGAAATTGATGCAAGTTTTGAAATTGTTGAAACAACAAAAATTCCAGGACAGGCTTTACTAAATGCAGCATTAGATGGTAATTTTGATTTAATTGTTGCAGGTGCATATGGACATAAAGGTCTTAAAGAATTGATGTTTGGTGGTGCAACAAGATATCTATTAGAAAAATCTACTTTACCAATTTTTATGACTCATTAGTTATGATAGAATTAGTTTATGAAAATATTAATATTAGAAGATAATGAAACATTAGCAAATGGTATAGAAAAAAAACTAAATGAAGTAGGTTTTATCACAGATGTTTTTTACGATGGGGAAGAAGGTCTTTACACATTAGAAACTTCAATTTATGATTTACTTATATTAGATTTAGGATTACCTGGAATTGATGGAATCGAAATCATTAAAAAGTTAAGAAAATCTCAAAAGAATCTTCCTATTTTAGTTATCTCTGCAAGAGATAAACTAGATCAAAGAATTTTAGGTTTAGATACAGGGGCAGATGATTATTTATGTAAGCCTTTTGAACTAGATGAAGTAATTGCACGTGTTCAAGCACTACTAAGACGAAGTAATAATCAAGTATCAAATACAATCACATATAATGATTTAAAATTTGACACTCAAACACATATACTATTAAAAGATGAAAAAACAATTGATTTAAGTAAAAGAGAACTAACTATATTTGAATATTTAATTCAAAATTTAAATGCAATTGTAAGTAAAGAAAACATTGTTGAACATATTACAACTATTGATGATGAATTTAATCCAACTGCTGTAGAAACATATATTTCAAGGTTAAGAAAAAAACTCGGAACTTCAATAAATTTAAAGACAGTTCGTGGTTTAGGTTATATGATGAGTTAATATGAACTATTATTATAAAAATATACATTCAATTAAATCTCGATTAATAAAATGGCTGATATTTCCATTTGCCATACTGACAATAGTTCTTTTTATTTATATATATTTAACTTTACAAGAAAAAGTAAATACATTTTTTGATAAAAGACTTTATGCAACAGCTCAAAGTATTGAAGAAAATATTGGCATTGCAAACTCTAAACTCTTTGTTGATTTACCAAATTTTTCTATTGATTTACTTTCAACACATGAGAAAGGTTTAGTTTATTATTCTGTTGTTAATGAAAATAATGAATTACTTATAGGACATGGTTTACTTTTTAATAAAAGAATTCTAATTAATTTAAAAAAAAGATTTTATAACCTTACTTATGATGGAGTAAAATTAAGAGCAGTATCTTATAAAACTACATTAAATAGCGCTGGTAAAATTCATACTGCATATATTACTATTGGTGAAACAACAGAAGAAAGAGAAGAGAATATAAATTATGTTTTAACTCTTATGTTTATAATAATGTCAATAGTAATATTTTTTACCATCACAATCACTATTATTGCTGTTAATGAAGGGTTAAAACCTTTGGATAATTTAAAGAAGATTATAAAAAAAAGAGATGATAGAGACTTAGAACCTTTAGTATTTAAAGCACCAAAAGAATTAGAAGATGTTGTAAATAGTATTAATATATTATTAGATAGAAGTAGAGATACAATAGATTATATTGAACAATTTAACTCTGATGTATCTCATCAATTAAGAACACCTTTAGCTGAGATGAAAGTAAAACTTGAATTACACTATGATAATAAAAATGAAGATTTTCATGCTTTAAATTCATTATTAAATAATATGACACATATCACAGAACAACTTCTTTTATATGCAAAAACAAATCCTAATACTATTAATTTTAAACGTTTTAAAAAACAAAGTTTAAATAAATTATGTAAAGAATACAGTCTAAAAACAGCACCAAGAGTTTATGCAAAAGGTTTTGAATTTGAATTTGAAGATCTAGAAGAAGAAGTATTTATTCAAACAGATTCTATTCTATTAGAAAGCATGATGGATAATATTATTAACAATGCTTTACACTATGCCGTTGATGAAAATGGAAAACCTATTGGAGTGATAACCT
This sequence comes from Poseidonibacter lekithochrous, assembly GCF_018861145.1. Classification (GTDB taxonomy): domain Bacteria; phylum Campylobacterota; class Campylobacteria; order Campylobacterales; family Arcobacteraceae; genus Poseidonibacter; species Poseidonibacter lekithochrous_A. The sequence continues at coordinate 89,501 of NZ_JAHKQT010000042.1, read as the reverse complement.
TATCATTACAAAGACATAATAATACTATTTGGTTAAGTATTAAAGATCAAGGGATAGGTGTTCCTAAAGAAAACCTAAAATCTATTTTTGAAAGATATTATAGAGTTGATTCAACAAAACAAGGTTCAGGATTAGGTCTTAGTATTGTAAAACAAATTACTGTTTTACATCAAGCAAAAGTAATTGCAACAAATGAAAATGGTTTAAAAATATCAATAGTTTTTGATCACAAAAAACAAGAAGATTAATTATCTAGTAAATATTTATACTTCTTAAATATTTCATATGAATTATTTAAAATCTCTGTAGATCTTTTAGAACCAAGCCATGAATACCCTATATTTCTATGCTTTAGATGTTTTTGTATTCTCCGTTTAGCTAGTGTTCTTTTTATCGCATTTTTTAAAATCTTAAATCTTTTAGGATATTTTACTTTAAACCTCTTTGCTACTGCAAAACCTCTTGTTGGTCCATTTATAATAGGCATTTTTATATTACTTTCTTTTAATGCTTCATTTAATGTTGGAGCATCCCATCTTCTAGATCTTCTTTCAGAAGAAATTACAAGAGCTTTGATTTTATCTCTATATTTTTCACTACCTTGGGCTGCTGTTATTAAAATATCTGCTTTTTGAGTAAACAAAGCCTCTCTTACTGCTCTTCCACCATTGTAAACTTGAATATCAATATTTTTAAAAGGAATATCAAAGTTCTTTAAAAGTAATTTTAATAATAAATGCCCACTAGATTTATTAATCACAGCAATACTAATAGTATTTGGATATTTTTTTATATGATTTAATACTTGAAGAATAGAATTAAACTCAGAGTTTTTATTTACTGCAATAAAATCATAATCAAACCATTGTAAGTTAATTATTTCAAAATCATCTAAGGCATATTTAGCTTGTCCACTTAAAATAGTATTTGGAAGATAAGGTAAAAAAGTTGAAGAAAAAACTGTATAACCATCAGCTGTTTGATTTAGAACATAATTTGCTGCTTCTAAAGAAGCTTTCTTTTTCATATTTTTAACTTTTATTTGAGTATCAAGTTCATTTTCTAGAAATTTTGTCATTTCTCTTGTCATTCTATCGGCACTACCACCTTCACCTAAGCCAACAACAAACTCTATTGGTTTACTTGGATAAGTATCTGCAAAGATTAAACTGTTAAAAAAAAAGAAAAGAGTGATAAATATTTTCATGATACACCTTTTTATTAAATATAAACAAGCTTAATATTTAAAGCTGTCACGAACCTTGCAAAAATCAAATATAAATTAATGATTCTATAATTAATTTACTTCCTAATAATAGTATAACAATTTTTAAAATCTTTTCAAAGAGTTTATTATTGCTTTTAGATAATACTTTTTTACCTACAAGAGTTCCTAAATATGAAACTAAAATCAAAAGAGAAATTAAAAAAAACCAAGGTAAATAATCAAAACCAACTTGAGAGAAAATAATTGCTTTTCCTAAATTTTGAAAAGAGATACACCAAGCTAAAGTTCCAACAATCAAAACTCTATCTTTTAGCATAGAAGTTAAAAGTATTCCTAATAAAGGAGCAACAACACCTACAAACATTGTTAAAAAACCTGTAATAGCTCCAAAAAATAAGATTGTAAGATTTGATATATTATCAATTTTAAGATTAGGAAGTAATGCGAAAACTATAATACCCAGTCCTAAAAATAATTTTAAAATATTTTCATCTAATGAGATTAAAGTTAAAGTAGAAAAGAAAAAGCCTATTAATGAACCCAAAAAGAAAATCACAAAGAATTTTCTTAAAAAAGATTTTCTAAATAAGTAAGCTCTAAATATTCCAGAACCAGCTTGCACGCTAGCATGAATAGACAATAATGCCGTAATAGGAAGAACTAAACTCATTCCGCCAATTACTAACAAACCTCCACCTGTTCCTACTGTCGTTGAAATTATTGCACCAATGAAACAACTTGTTATTAATATAAATAAATCATATAAATCAATTGAAACAGGCAATAATTCCATTTAAATATAAACCTCACCATCTAGAAGTAACCTTGCTGTTCTTGTTGTTTTACCTTCAACATCATTTATATTTGTTGTAGGAAAATTAACACCAACATCAATAGTCCCAGAAGGTGTCTCTATTTTTACAAGATGATCCCCTATTTCTAATTTTTTAGGATTTAATTCATTTAATAAAGTTCCTTCAATAAAAGATCCAGTTGCAACACAAAAACCAGCTGAAACTGCAAGTGCGGGATGAGCAGTGCTTGGAGTAAAATATCTAATATTTATATCACCATCATTTCTAGCTTTAGAAATAACTGCAATTTTAGGAATAACATTTTCTTTAGCACTTCCTAATCCCATTTTTTGAGATGCTTGTTCTCTAATTTTTTCTAAATCTTCAAATAATTTCTTATTTGAATCAAGTTCACTAGGAGTTTCATACCCTGTAATATTCATATCACTTGCATTTATAAAAACAACAGGCATAGAAATATCAAGACAAGTTGCTTTTATTCCATTAAAAACATCATATGTATTTCCAGTTGGTAAATAATGTCCTGTTTTTCCTCCTGTAATATTCTTGAAAAACATTTCAATAGGAGATGCACTTCCTGGAACACCTGGAATTTTCATACTCCCATGATATTGAACAGTTCTATTTGGTGTTTTTATATTTTGTGTAATTATTGCACCTGTGTTAACATCATATACATTTACAATTGTTTCTTCATCATCAATAGAAACTAATCCTTTTTCTAAACCAAAAGCACCAATTGCAGTTAAAATATTTCCACAAGTTGGCTTATCATCAACAGTTGCAACACCGATATTGGGTTGTATAAATTTATAATCTAAATCTATTCCTTCTCTTTTTGATGCAGAAACAATAGCTACTTTTGTTGTAACAGAAGTTGCTCCTCCAATTCCATCAATTTGCCTAATATCTTCACTTCCCATAATTCGTGCAATTAATTCATGTCTTTGCTTTGTATCTTTTGGTAAATCATTATCTAAAAAATATGCACCTTTTGAAGTTCCTGATCTATAAATCATACATTTTATTCTTTTTAAATCATTCATTATTCTGCTCCTAAAAATGTGTCTGCAATTAATCCTGCAGGAAGATGTAATGTCATAGCATCACTTACAAATAATAAAAACCCAAGTGCAAAGCTTGTGATAATTGCGATTTTTAGCCATGATGATTTCATTTTTGTTCTAATAATCATTACAAATAAAATTGCTAAAGAAGGAACGAATCCAATAATCCAAGTTCCAAATAAAAATACTGGTAAAATCAAGAAGTTTTTCCATGTTTCCATCCAAGATGTAGTTAATTGACCATTTTCAGTTAGTGCAACATTTAATACTTCTTGTTGTTTTTGTCTTGATGTTAATTGCATTGTTAAAAATAATCCAAAGATAATCATTAATGATGAAATTACAATTGGGAAAATCCCACCAAGAAATTCATGAGGAACAGAATCAATAATTACAAATATTGCAAATGCTATAATTCCCCAAGTAAATAAAAGCTCACCTGTAATAAATGTATAGTTATGATTTGCTGTTACTTCAACTTCACTATTAGCTTCTTTTTCTAATCTTTCTTTCTTATCACTTCTTTTTTGGAAAAATACACTTAATCCAATTGAAAGAATCATAAATACAATTAAAATAATAACACCTGGTCTTTCTAACATATCCCAAGAGTAAAATTGAACTGCTTGATAATAGTATGTTTCAATAGTTCCTGCTAAAACAAACCCAATTAATAAAGCAGGTCTTGGCCAATCAAAATATTTAAATAAAGTTCCTAAAGCACCAATTGCAATTAAAAGCATTAAATCTTCTAAACTTCTAGTAGCTTGTAATGCTGCAAAGAAAATAATCATTAGCATAAAAGGAGCCACATATCCATATGGAATAGTTGTAATTTTTGAAATTTTCCCTGATAAAAGAAGACAAGTACCAGTTCCTACTACATTTGCTAAAGCAAGTGACCAAATAATGATATAAGAGATTTCTAAGTTCTCATCAACCATTCCAGGTCCAGGTTCAATGCCTAAAATTACTAAACCACCTAAAAATACAGCCATTGAACCACTTCCTGGAATACCAAATAAAAGTGTTGGTACTAGTCCTCCACCTTCTTTAGCATTATTAGCAGATTCAGGAGCAATAACACCTCTAACATCACCTTTCCCAAATTGTGATTTATCTTTTGAAGTTTGAACAACATGACCATAAGCAATCCAATCAACAACACTTCCACCCAGACCAGGAATTGCACCAATCATTGCTCCAAGTGGAGCACAACGTGCAACTATCCATTTAGAAGCCCATGTATCTTTTATACCTTGAAGCCAAGAACCACCAAGCTTTTCAGCTTTTGAAATTTTTTTATTTTCAACAAGTAATCCGATAATTTCAGGAACAGCATAAACTCCAAGACCTAAAATAACAAGTTTAATTCCATCATATAAGTAGTAACTATCCATTGTCATTCTAAATTCACCAGTTGCAGGAGCAGAACCAATTGATCCTAATAATAAACCAACACCAGCTGCTAAGAATCCTTTAAAAAGTGATTTCCCACTTAAAACACCAACCATACTAAGACCAAATATTCCTAAAATAAATAGTTCAGCAGAACCTAGTTTTAAAATTAAATCTCTAGCAAATACTATAAATGCCGAAAGAATAATAGCTCCTAAAAGTCCACCAACTAAAGAAGCAGAAAATGCAGCGCCTAAAGCTCGTGCTGCTTCACCTTTTTTAGACATAGGATATCCATCTAAAACTGTAGCTTGTGAAGCAGAAGAGCCTGGTATTCCCATTAAAACTGAAGTGAATGTATCAGATGTAGGAATAACAGCAACCATTCCAATTAACATAGCTAGTGCAGAAGTTTGATCCATACCATAAAGAAATGGAAGCATTATAGAGAAACCAACTATTCCTCCAAGTCCAGGAAGTATTCCAACTAAAATTCCTAAAAATACTCCCCCTAATAAATAAAGCATGTGCTGAACTTGCATAAGTTCATTAAACGCACCAATAAGAGCTTCTAATGCCATAATTAATCCTTTGTTGAAGTGAGTAAACACTTCTATATTTTATATAAGAAGATTAACATTCAAGGCTGTCATGAAACTTGCAAAAAAAGTATTTTTAAAAAAATATAATAAGTAGATTATCGATAAGAAGGTCTATATAATAAAAAAACACTTTATCCAAGAGGATAAAGTGTTTTGAAAGTATGTATTTTGTTTTAATTAAAATCTAACTCTATAATTTTTAGTAAGCCAGTTTCTAATCCATTGTCTATCTTCTGCATTAACACTTGTTGCAATGTCTTTTAATCTATCAGCTTTTGCTCCAACTGTTTGAGTATAATCACCTAATTGTTGTCTACTCATTTCTTTAAAGCCTTCTGATTCAACTATTTTCTTCATCGTATTTTGATATGTTTCAATTACATCACTTGAAACACCTTTTGGCAACATAATCATTTTTTGTGATGGGAAAGAAGCTGTAAAGAATGTTTTCCAAGCTTTAAAAGCTTCACCTGATGGTTTTTTACCATGTACTTTTTCATATACTTCACCAAAATGTGGTAAATTAGGGAAAGTTGGGTCTCTTTGTAAATCACCATTTTCATCTAAAGTACCAAATGCAAATAAAGGAACTGCTCTACCTTCTTTTTGTGCTGGTAATACATTTTTAATATATGAAGAAGATGATTGGAAATCAATATTAGTTTCACCTCTTAAAAAAGCAAGTCGAGTAGATTTTTTTCCTTTCATTCCAAAAACTGGTTTTGTTTTTATATCAAGTAAATGAAATGCTAATAATGGAATTAAATCCATTGATGTTGCACCTTGTGAACCAAATTTTAAATTTTGTGTTTTTAATTTATCTAAATCATTAATACTATTTACACCTAATTTAGAAGAAACATATACAATACCATTTGTAGGAGAGCTCAATACTGCATTCCAATCTTTATATTGGTATCTAACTCTTTTATCACCTAATAAAAATGGAATTTGTGTAGATGCTGATGATGCAAAAATTGTTAAGCCATCTTTTGATGCACGTTTTGCAAAAAAGTTTGCACCTTTAGTTGAACCACCACCTGGCATATTTTTAATAACAACAACAGGATTACCTGGTAAATTTTTAGATAACAAGGGAGCATAAAATCTTCCCCATTTATCTGTACCACCACCTGCTTTATATGGCATTATCCATTCTATTGTTTTTCCCTTGAAACTAACTTCTTTTGCACTTGTTATAGTTGTTAACATTCCTATTGCTAATGTTGATGCAAAAAGTCTCTTTACTATTTTCATCTTAAATCCTTTTTAAGTTTTATGGTGGAAGATTATCATTGGAATCTGTCATGAACCTTGCAGTATTTCAAATTTTTAAAATGTTTATAAATGCTATTTTAATGCTATTTTTAGGGCTTCTTTGCAAGTTTGGTGACAGAATTCAATGTTAGTATTCTTGCAGTCAAGCTAACAATTATATGTAAGAATAGTTGATTAGAAAAAAAATATATAGGATGAAAAATGAAAAAATTAACAAAAAGAAGTTTAGTAGCAGCATTTTTATTAGTAGGTTTAAGCTCACAAAGTTTTGCAGCTGAAAGTTTAAGTGAAGCTTTTACTAATGGGAAAGTAAAAGGTGAATTAAAATCTTACTATTTTGATGAAGCTTATGATTCTGCAAACGCATCTAATAATAGCGTATGGGCAAATGGAATAAAATTAGGATATGTAACAAATAGTTTTAAAGGATTAAAACTTGGTAGTACTTTCCAATTATCTTCAACTACATCAATAGATGATGATGCAGGTAAACAAAATAAAACGATGCACGCCTCAGGAGCTGTTTTATCTGAAGCATACCTAGAGTATAAATATAAAAATACAACTTTTAAAGGTGGTAGACAATTTATTTCATTACCTTTAATTAAAGGTTCTGGTTCGAGACTTATTAAAGAATCTTTTGAAGGTTACTTCTTATCAAATACAGATATTCCTGATACATTAATATCTTTAGGAAAAGTTACAAAATATCAAACAAGAACAGATGGAGTTACTAAAACAACAAACTCTGCATCTTTTTCAAATACTAATTCTAATGTTGGAGATACAGGAGAATTTAATAAAATAGGTACAGATGGTGCTATTTCATTATATATTAAAAATAATTCTATTAAAAAGCTAGCTATTCAAGCTCATTATGTTGATTTTATTGATGAAGTAGCAACATTATATGTAGATGCTAAATACAAATTTGGTGGAGATTTTAAACCATTTGTTGCAGCTCAATACTATAACTCAAATTATGATGATAATACAATAGATAATAGTTCAATGTATGGGTATAAAATAGGTGCAACTTTAGTTGGATTTAATTTACATGCTTCTTATACATCTACTGATGATGATGGGAACGTAACTAGAGGTATTGGAGAGTCTGCAACTGCATCATTTACAAATGCAACATCAACTACAGGAAACTATATAGCAGGAACAGACTCTTGGCAAGTTGGTGTTTCTAAGAAATTTAATAGTTTAGATGCAAAAATAAAATATACAAAAAGTGATGCAGTCTTAGAAAAAAATGATTTAGAACAAACTTATTTTGGTTTAAAATATAAATTTTCTGGGGCACTTAAAAACTTATCGGCATCTGCTGAATATACATTTTATGACTATGGAAGAGGTAATGATACTAAAGATAAAAATGAATTAAGAACTAAATTAATTTATAAATTTTAATACTTCTAAAATATAAATTTCTAAATCAAATAAATAGCGAATATAAAGGAAAGGATACAAATCCCTTCCTTTTTATGCAAAAAATAAATTGCCAGCTTCATGCTAGGAAAAAATGTGTCATTCAAAAATTAAAAAGGATATATATGAAAAATACAACTACAGCAGACTTATGTGATGATAATCAAGATAAAAAAATAGAAGTACTTTCTTCAGATTTTAAAAACTATGGTGGTAAAAAAATATTAAAAGGAATTGCAAAAACAATAAAATTAGATAAAAGTAACTGGGATTTAATTGATATACTTAAAAACGAAAAGGGAAAAGGAATAATTTTAATTGTGGATGTTCAAGAATCGTTTTTTGGAGTAATTGGAGATAAACTTTCTTTATTAGCACAAGAGGCAGAATATGAAGGATTTATTGTTAATGGCTATGTAAGAGATACAAATGAAACAAAGAAATTTAATATTGCACTTTATGCTTTAGGAACTTGTCCTTTACGTAATTTTGAAAAAACAAAATCGAAAAGAAAAATTGATTTATCTTTTGGTAATGTTAATTTTAAAGAAGGTGATTACGTATATTGTGATGATGATGGTATTATTGTTTGCAGTGAACAATTAATTTAAAAAATATTATAAGTTATAAAGAAGTTGAAGTTTATATTCCAACTTCTTTTGCAGAATATATAAGTATGTCAAGACTCTCGTTCCTATCTAATCAAAGAATATCTATTTTCGACACTAAACAATAAATCTACTGAATTAAGAAAGTAGATAATTAAGTTCATTTTAATACCCTCATCAATAGGTTGTAGTTATCACATAATCATTTTTACGTCAACTACTTATCGTTTATACCTATATATTTATGTAAATATCTAGTTATGATTTTATATATTTAAAAGTATTAATATATTAGAATATTCTAATATATTAAGGAGTTAGGATGGAATTTGTATCAAGTTTTTTTAACAATTTTATAATCTTATTAAATGCAATGTCGATTTACATAATTTTTGGTTTATTAATTGCAGGTATTTTAAAACAAATAATCCCAGAAAATTTTGTAAGTTCCCACTTAGGTAAAAACTCTACATCTTCAGTTATTAAAGCTACATTATTTGGAATACCATTACCTGTTTGTTGTTGTTCTGTTATACCCTTAGCTCAAGGACTAAAAAAAGAAGGAGCAAGTAAAGGTGCTATTCAAAGTTTTTTAATATCAACTCCTATTACTGGTGTTGACTCTATTCTTGCTACATATTCATTATTTGGTTTTGGTTTTGTTGTCTTTAGAATTATTTCATCTATCATTATTGCTATTACCGTTGGTCTTGTTCAAAATTTTGTTCAAAAAAATGACAATATAAAAGTTGATTCTTCTGAAACTTCTGAAACTTCTTCTTGTTGTTCTTCTTCATATTGTGAGTCTAATAGCAAGGTTAAAGAGAGTTTTTCTTTTATGAAAGTCTTTACGTATGGATATGTTATATTGTTTAATAGTATGGCAAAAGCACTTTTAATTGGACTTGTATTGGGTTCATTATTTGTTACATTTATACCAAAAGAATATACACAAATGTTATTTGAAAACCAATTCTTAACATATATCGTAATTATCTTATTTTCTATGCCTTTATATACTTGTGCAACTGCATCTCTTCCACTTGCTGCTGCTTTTATGCTTCAAGGGATGTCACCTGGAGCTGTGTTTATTTTTCTTACAGCAGGGCCTGCTACAAGTGCTATTACGATGAGTGTAGTTTATAAAATGCTGGGAAAAACTTCTTTGATTATCTATTCAAGCTTAATTGCAATTTTAGCATTATTATTTGGATTTATTTATGATACTTTTTTCAAAGAACTTACTTTATTAACAATTATCACAGATCATGAGCATATTAATATTTTTAATATTATATCTTCTGGATTAATGATGATATTAATATTTTATCATTTAATCAAAGATACATTTAGTAAAAATGAGAGTTGTTGTTCTCCTAACAATAAAAATATTGATTTGACATCAAAGCCTAAGTTTAGTAATGATATAAAAAAAGATATGATCTTTAGAGTAAAGGAATGAAAATTGGGGAATAAAGATATTTGTTTAAAAGTAGATATTAATAAAGATATTATTGCTTATGAAAAAGAACAATTAATTTTAGAAAATAATAAATTTTTTGAAAAAGAAAAGCTATTCTCTTTATTAGGTAGTGAAGTTAGACTAAAAATCATTTATCTTCTTTTAAAATATGAGAAACTTTGTGTATGTGATATTAGTGAAATATTACAAATGAATCAATCACCAATATCTCAACATTTACGAAAGTTGAAAGATGCAGAAATTTTGATTTCAAAAAGAGAAGGAATTTTAATTAATTATTATGTGAATTCTTCATATAAAGCTAAATTAAGTTCATTGATGTAAAAGTATGCAAAGACTAACTTTTAGCTAATCGTTAATTACAATATCTTCCTTACCTATAAACTTAATACTTTCACTAGCCTCAACCATCTCTTTTGCAACAGCATGATTACGAGAAGATATTGTACTAACATCTTGGGCAATAGAAGCATTTTCTTGTGTTGCTTTATCGATATTATTAATAGCACCGTTAATCTGTACTACTCCAAGTTCTTGTTCTTTTGAGGAAGTTGAAATTGTATCGATTAACTCAACAGTTTTATTGATATTTACAATCATTTCTTCATAATCTAAGCTCATTTCTGTAGCGATATTTTTACCACTTTCTACTTTTGTACGTAGTACTTCCATCAAGCCTTCAATCTCTTTTGCAACCTCTGCACTTCTATTTGCTAGGTTTCTTACCTCTCCGGCAACAACGGCAAACCCTTTTCCTGCTTCTCCTGCAGTTGCAGCTTCTACTGCGGCATTTAGACTTAGGATATTTGTTTGAAAAGCGATTTGAGATATCTGAGATATAGCTTCAAAAGTTTTATTTGTAAAACCATAAATATCATCCATTGCACTATCAGTATCTTTTGCTAATGATAAACCTTTTATAGAAGATTTCTTTACATCATTCCCAACTTCAATCACTGATGTAATGTGTTGTGAATTACTTGAAAATATTGAAGATATCTCTTCAATAGCGGCTGCTGTTTCTTCAACAGAAGCAGCTTGTTGTTGAGTTAGTGTTGAAAGGGTAGATGCTTTTTTTGTTAGATCACTTGATTCTTTTTCTAAAACTAATCCTTGTTTATAAGTTACTGAGACTTGTTCTACCATTTTATTATTTAAAGAGTTTACCCCTTCAAAAAGTTTTTTAAAGGCTCCTCCTCTAAAAAGTTCTGCATTGATTTTATTTAGATAATTTTGATCTTCATACTGGGATAATACTTCCAAAGCATCATTGATCCCTGTATTTAGTTTATCAAGCATAGTATTTAAACTTTTCCCAATATAGTTTATTTTGATATCATCTGCATTCGAAATAATTCTGTCATGTGTAAAACCATCTGATAACTTTTCACAAGCTAGCATTATCTCACCATATACTGTTAAATTTTGTTGATCTCTTTTTTGCATTAAATTATTTATAGAGGATAGTTTATTTTCTATCTCTTTAAAATTACTTGAGCTACACTGTTTTGTATTTTCTATCTTATTGATATCTTCTTTGATATACGCTTCTAATAAATCTAAAGTTTTTAATATCGTTTCTTTATCATTTGTTGCATTAAAAAACATCTTATCTCCTACTCTTCTAAACCAAATAATTTAATGGCATTTTTAATTTCTTCATCTGTTGGCTTAACTCTAATTGAAATATATCTTGGGTTTCCATTTGCATCTTTTGAAGCATAGGCAGTTGCATTTTGCCAATAAAAATCATCATTTTTAGTCTTGTTTTTTACAATTCCATTCCAAATCTTTCCAGATTGGATTGTATTCCATAAATCAAGTCCACTTTCTTTTGGCATATCTGGATGTCTTACAATTGCATTGTCTTGACCTATTAATTCATCTTTAGTATATCCTGATATATCACAAAATCCTTCATTGGCATAAACTATAATCCCTTTTTCATCTGTCTCTGAAACTATTAGAGTATCTTTTTTTAATTTTATTTCTGCCATATTAAAATCCTTTATTGATAAATAATATTTTTATAAGAATAAAGTATATCAAAACTTTGATATGTAAACGTCAAATAAAACATAAAATTCTAAACAATCTTTTTTACAAATAGAAAGATTGTTCAAAAAAGAGTTTGAATCTAGAGTTTTTCTTTGAGTCATCATTTTATAAATTCTTGGATTTTTTATTTAGATTTTAAATATTCACTTAAATATTCCTTAATAAAGTTGTTAAATAAAGTTATTTCATAGTAAAATGTACTATGAAATATTTTTATATAGTATTATTTTTTTTATTTATCTCAACATTTTTATCTGCTTATGAACTTGACTTTACTGATGAAGAGAAAGCATTTATTACAAGCTCTCCTAAGATTAAAATTGCTTCCATGAATACCTATACCCCCTTTAGTTTTATAAAAAATGGTAAAAAAGTTGGTTTTACTCAAGATTTAATAGATATTATATCAAATGAAAGTGGTTTAAAATTTGACAAAATTGGAGGTCCATGGCCTGAAGTTTACAAATTATTTCAAGATGGAAAAGTTGATGTAATAACAGAAATATCCTATAGAAAAAGTAGAGAAATCTTTACTAATTTTTCTGATCCATATTATGAAGTACCAATTGGAGTTTTTACAAGAAAAGATTTTGGCACTTATAGGTCTTTAGATGATTTAAATAATAAAAAGATAGGGGTTATTAAAAACACTTATATCACAGAAATTTTTAAAAAAGAGAAATTAGATTTTGTTGAATTTGATAATGCAAATGAAAGATTTAGATCATTAGATAATGGTGAAATAGATGTTGTACTTAGTAATGCTCTAAATATGCATAAAGTTGAAGAACTAATGCTTTCAAATATAAAATTAGCTGGTACCTTTGTTCACCCAGATACAAAAAAAGAAGATTTAAGATTTGGGGTTCGTAAAGAAAATCCACTTTTATCTTCAATTATAAATAAAACACTTAACTCAATATCCTTTTCTGTTATGAGTAAATTAAAAGAGAATTGGATTTTTACTCTAGACACACCAAAATCTTATCATAAGTTGACAGATAAAGAAAAAGATTGGATTGTTAGAAATAAAGTTAATATTGGGATAGAAGAAGCGAAACCATACATCTATTTTGATAAAAATAAAAATATTAATAGTGGATTATATTTTGATGTTTTAAAAAAAGTGATTAAAAATACTGGGTTAAAAGTGAATTATACTAATTCTCCTTGGAGAATACTTTTAAAGGATTTCAAAAAAGAAAAGATTGATTTACTTCCTTCATCTTTCTACTCTAAAGATAGGGAAAAAATTGGTTACTTTAGTGATGAATATTACAAAGTTAGAGATTATATTTATGTTTCTGATAAAAATAATGATATAAAAAACTTTAAAGACTTACAAGATAAAAAAGTTGCGATAACAAAAGATTATAAAACAGTAAAAAAAATAAAGAATAAGTTTCCAGAAATTAATATTCTTGAAACTAAAGGATTACAAGACTCAATAACTAAACTCTTAAATGGGGAGGTAGATGCATTGGTTGATTATCATCTAGTAGTTGAAGATTATATTCGTGATAATTCAATTATTGGGTTAAAAGGTATTTCGCAAAATGATTTTAAAGCAATTTCTGTACATTTCTTATCAAATATTAAAAAACCTGTTTTAAGATCTATCTTAAAGAAGGGTCTTAGTGATATATCAAGAGAAGAAATGGGTGAGATATTAAAAAACTGGGTTAGAAATCCATATGATGATAAAACGAAACAAAACCAACTTACAACAAAAGAAATAGAATTTGTAAAAAAGCATAAAAAAATAAGATTTGGAATAAGAACAAATAGTCCCCCTTTTTCATTTTATGATAATGGTAAAGCTGCAGGTATTGCAGTAGATTATATTAAAAAAAGTGCCAAAAAAAGTGGACTTGAAGTTGAATTCGTTTATGAAAAAATGTCACTTCTAAATGCTTATAATATGATTGAAACTAGGGAAAAATTTGACACAATTTTATATGCTATTAAAAATAGAGAAAATGAAAAAAGGTTTTCAATTGGAGATTCTTATCTCTCTTATCCAATGATTATTATAAAACATAAAGACTCCCCTTATATTGGTTCTATGAAAGACTTACAGAATAAAACAATAGTTTTAGAAAAAGATTTTTATACAAATAAATTGATAAAAAGAGATTACCCTAATATAAAAATCATTAATGTACCTAATACATCTGATGCATTAGAGTATATTAATGATGGAAAAGCAGATGCCTATGTTGGTAATTTAACTATCTCTAATTATTTAAGTGTATTTGGAGGATTGGATAATCTAAAATTTGCAGGAACATCAGGTTATGGAAATATTAATTATCATTTTATAGCTCCAAGTGAGTGGCCAGAACTTACTAGTATACTTTCAAAAGGATTTAAGCAGATTAGTCCAGTTGAACATAGTGCAATACAACAAAAATGGTTTTCACTGCAGACTATTGAAAAAACAAACTATATATTATTATGGCAGATATTATTAGGTTCAATTTTTATTATTCTTTGGGTTTTATGGTGGAATAGAAAAATTTCAATTGAAAAAAATAAAACTAGTGACGCTTTAAGTAAATTAAAAGAAAAAGAAAAAGATTTAGAGTCATCAAATAGTCGATTAACTCTCGCACTTGAAAGCATAAATATGGGAGTATGGGATTGGGATATTGAATCAGATATAATTATTTGGGATGATAAAATGTTTGAAATCTATGGATTAGAAAAGATAAATCCTGTTCCTTATAATATCTATCTTAATGTAATATTAGAGGAAGATCGCGAAAATGTTGAAGCTCTAGTTAAACAATTCATTGATAGTAAATCTAAAAATTCTATGGTATTTAGAATTATGAAACCTGATAAAAGTATTAGATATATAGAATCATCAAGTGATATTATATGTGATAATTCAGGAAAGGTAATCCGAGTAATTGGACTAGATATTGATATTACAGAACGAAAGATTTTAGAAGAACGTACACAAAGAGTATTATTAGGGAATAATGATGGTATTTGGGATTTAAATCTTATTGATCATAGTGTATATTTTTCTCCGGAGTGGAAAGAGATGATTGGTTATGAAGATAAGGAATTAGCAAATTCATTTGAAGCATGGGAGACAAGAGTTCACCCAGATGACTTAAATCAAACCTATATAGAAATAGAAGAACACTTAGATGGTAATACAGAATACTTTGAAGGAACACATCGACTTAAACATAAAAATGGTTCTTGGGTATGGATATTAAGTCGAGGAAAAGCTATTTATAACAAAGAGGGAAAAGCTATTAGAATGACTGGTACTCATCATGATATAACAGAGGAAGTTGAACATAGAGAAAAAGAAAAAGAATATTTGAAAAAAGAATTAGAATCAAAAAATGAACTTTTACATGTAAAAGAAGAGTTTAATCGATTCTTCCAATTATCAATTAATTTACAACTTATTTCTACAACAAAAGGAATTATTAAACAACTTAATTCTGCTTCTAAAGATATTTTTGGCTATGAAAATGATGAACTTATTGGTAGAAAAATCTTGGAGTTAATTCATCCTGATGATGTTGAGTCTACTCTAAAAGAGATGTCAAGATTATCACAAGGAGAAAATGTATACTTCTTTGAGAATAGATGGAAACATAAATATGGCCATTATATTAATTTAATATGGTCAGCAACAACTGACTCTTCTAATAATTTAATTTATGCAACAGCGCAAGATATTACAAGTTTAAAAAGAATTGAGAAGGAACAAAAAGAAAAAGATGTATTGTTATTTGAACAAACAAAACTAGCCTCTATGGGTGAAATGATAGGTAATATTGCACATCAATGGAGACAACCACTATCTGTAATATCAATAGGTGCAACAGGAATGAAGACCCAAAAACAATATGGATTATTATCTGATGAAATATTTATAGAGACATGTGATGCGATAAATAATAATGCGCAATATTTATCGAAAACAATAGAAGACTTTAAAAACTTTATAAAAGGTGATAGAACTAAAAAAGAATTTAATTTAATAGATAATATAAATAGTTTTTTACACTTAGTTGAAGGTACTATAAGAACTCATGATATTCAGATAATTAAAGATATACAAAAAGATATAAAAATAAATGGTTATTCAAATGAGTTAATACAATGTTTTATCAATATATTTAATAATGCAAAAGATGCTTTGATAGAAAATGATAATAAGTTAATATTTTTAACAACCTTAATTGATAAAGAGAATGTAATCATAAAAATCAAAGATAATGGTGGTGGTATTAATGAAACAATATTACGAAAAATATTTGAACCATATTTTACTACCAAACATCAATCAAAAGGTACAGGACTTGGACTACATATAACTTATAAGTTAATAGTTGAAGGCATGAATGGAACTTTAAAAGCTCAGAATATTAAATATAAATATAATAATAAAAATTATGCTGGGGCCGAATTTATAATAACACTATCTGCTAAATAAATTTATCTGCTATGTAAGAAGTGTTAAAAATTATATGTCAGTCTTATAAAATATATTCTTATATAAAAATAAGTATTTTTTAGTTAAAAAATAAACTAAAATTCAATTGAAGTCTTTTATCTAGAAAATTGTATCCTCACAATTCTTTTTTTGTGATATTTTAATAAGCATGTCCTAATAAATAAAGCAACTGCAAAATAAAATCCACAATTCACAAGATTTTTTAAAAAAAATGTTGAGATGACACCTAAAGACTACAGGTTAAATAATAGATAAAGTAATATTATTTGATTGGCTTACAATATTGCAACTAAGTTGCATTTAAATAACTTATATTATAATTCCAAAATAAAATGCAACAAAGTTGCATAAAAGGAAAAATGATGCTAAATGAAAAGAATCTCAATCTTACTGCTCAATGGGCAAAACCTTTTGCTGATATGTTCCAGGGACTGATCTTTATTAACCAAGAGATTAATCAGGATAGAATTGTTACTCAAGAACTGAATGACTGCCTATTAAGTGAAGAAGAAATATTACGTGGCAAAGACTATTGGGCAACAAGGAATGACCCTTTTCCAACATGGGAGAAAAACGTATGATTTCTACAAATTCTGTTCAATCTATTAGCTCCCCACCTTTTGCGACAATGCCTGTAACTTATCGACATATGGCGAAGGATAAGTATCCAACAGTTTTTAGTGATATCTATCAATCCAAAATCAATATAGCCATTTGGCAGCGTAAGTTACCTACCACTTTGCAGAATTCAGTGAAAACATTTTTGGCATTGAATCCTGCATTTCAAAAGAAAATGATCTTAACACCACAAGACGCGTTTTCACGTGTTAGCGAATCTTTTAATAACAATATGGCCGAAGTGAGCGAAGATATTGCTGAGCTTGTGGATATGTTTTGTTATTTATTCGAACTTAAACAAGCAGCCATGCGCTTGAACGTTTTAGATCAAGCGATGTGCCCTAAATTTCATGTTGATAGAGTACCTTGCCGTCTCGTGACGACTTATCAGAGTATAGCCTCCCAATGGCTGCCACACGAGTTGATTGATCACACAAAACTGGGGTGGGGTAGTAATGGGTTGCCTGACAGTGAATCTGGCCTTTACCAAAGGAAAAGTAATATCCAGAAACTTGCTTGTGGCGATGTTGCATTGTTCAAAGGTACGCTTTGGGAAGGTAATGAAAATGCGGGATTAGTCCACCGTTCACCAGTAGTGCCAGCCAATGAAAAGCGTTTAATATTAACTCTGGATTTTAATTGATAAATAGTTAAATGTTCTAGCTTGTCTTATGAAGCTAAAAATCACTTCAATTATTATCAAAGAGAAACACACTGTTAAGATAGCGTTAATATAAGATTCATAAACGATTAAAATACCAATGTCATAATTTCACTGTAACAAATAAAAACACTATATAAAAGGTTATAAAATGAAAACAAAATTATTAGTAGCAACAGCTTTAACAGCAGTTTTAAGTACAGGTCTTTATGCATCATGCAATGGTAAAAAAGGGATGGATAATGGAAACAAATCTTGTACAAAACAAGGTGGAAAACATATGATGAAAAAAAATCACAACAAAGGTCAAAAAGGACCTATGTCATTATTAAGACAATTAAATTTAACAGCAGAGCAAACTCAACAGATTCGTGATATCAAAAAAGATTTAATGAAAAACAGTATTACTCCAAATGTAGCATTTACAAAAAGCTCATTTGATAAAGCAAAATTTATTGAATTAATGAAACAAAAAAGAGATAATAGAATAGAATCTAAAGCAGAAATGATAGATAGAGTTTATAAAGTTTTAACTCCAAAACAAAAAGAACAGTTTAAAGTATTAATGGATTTAAAAAAAGAAAAAAGAATGTCAATGATGAACAAAAGAATGAATTCTAATAAAAATCATACTAATAACAAATAAAAATTAACTAATAAACTACATAGAGCTTTTAGCTCTTTGTAGTTTAAAACTCATTATAAAATTATGCTATCCCTTTCTTCTTTAAATTTAAAACTAATTAAATTAATGTAAATATAAGTATAAACCATAACAATATCATACAATCATACATAAATAAAATGTATTTAATTAAAAATTAAGTTATTGAGTATTTTATATACACTTTTTTTAACTATAAATCTCACATCTTTGTCATAATAATTACATAAGAGTTAGAAGGAAGATTTATGAAAGAGAAATTAATAGTTATTGGTAACGGAATGAGTGGTTTAAGAACCATTGAGGATTTATTTGATATAGAAAAAGACAAATATGATATTACAATTTTTGGTGAAGAACCTCATGTAAATTATAATAGAATCATGTTATCTTATCTTTTATCTGGTGAGAAAACTTTTGAAGAAACTATCATTAATCACCAAACTTGGTATGATGAACACAATATCACTTTACATACAGGTGATAAAGTAATTAAGATTAATAAAGAAGATAAAAAAGTTACCTCTACTAATGGTAAAGAACTCTCATACGATAAATTACTAATAGCTACTGGTTCAAACTCTTTCATCCCTCCTACAATAGGAAGTGAATTAGAAAACGTTATTGGTTTTAGAACAAAACTTGATAGTGATACTATCTTAGAATTAATCTCAAAAGATAAAACAGCAGTTGTAGTTGGTGGTGGTCTTCTTGGACTTGAAGCAGCTTACGGTATTGCAATGCATGGAATTAAAACTATTTTAGTTCATAGAAGTGGTTCTATTATGAGTCAACAACTTGACTCTACAGGAGGACGACTTCTTCAAAAAAATCTTGAATCTTATGGAATAGAATTTAAATTAAATACAACTATTGAAAAAATAGAAGGTGAAGGTAAAGTTGAAAGTGTAACTTTTACTGATGGCCAAACTGTTGAGTCAAACATCGTAGTATTCGCCACTGGAATTATTCCAAATATTGCACTTGCTAATGAGGCAGGACTTGATACTAAAAAAGGTATTGTTGTAAATGACCATCTTCAAACATCTGATGAAAATATTTTTGCTATTGGTGAATGTGCGGAGCATAAGGGAAATACTTATGGTTTAGTTGCACCTCTTTATGAGCAAGCTAAATTTTGTGCTAAAAAATTAGCGGGAAATGAAAGTGATGGATATAGTGGTTCTACACTTTCTACTAGACTTAAAATTTCAGGAGTTGATTTATTCTCAGCAGGTGATTATTTAGGTGATGAGACAACTGAAGAGTTAATTCTTCTTGATGAAAAAGCAGGCGTTTATAAAAAGCTTGTAATTTACCAAGATAAAATCATTGGGATTGTTTTATATGGAGATACGGTTGATGCTTCATGGTATTTAAAACTTCTAAAAGAACATACAGATATAAGTGATTTAAGAACAAAAATACTATTTGGTAAATCAGCACTTTCAGGAGATGCTGGTCATGGTGGAAATGATATAAATGCTATGAGTGATGATGAAGAAATTTGTGGATGTAATGGAATTACTAAAGGTGATGTTGTTTGTGGAATTAGAGATAATGACTTAAAAACATTAGGTGAAGTAAAAGCATGTACAAAAGCAGGAGCTTCATGTGGTTCATGTTTAGGACTAGTTGAACAAATACTTGTAAATACTTTAGGTGATGAATATAATGATACAGTAGAGGGTATTTGTGATTGCTGTGATGTTGGACATAAAGATATAAAAGAATGCGTTAATACAAATGAATTTGATAATGTTTATGATGTATTTAGAAAACTTAATTGGAAGACAGAAGATGGTTGTACTAAATGTCGTCCAGCAGTTAATTATTACTTATTAGTTAAATATAATGACGATAAATATAAAAATGATAAAAGATCATTATTAGTAAATGATAGAGTTTTTGCAAATATTCAAAAAGATGGAACATATTCAGTAGTTCCAAGAATTTGGGGTGGATTAACAAGTCCAAAAGAGTTAAAAGATATGGCAGATATTGCTGTTAAATATGATGTTCCAACTGTAAAATTCACAGGTGGACAAAGACTTGATATGCTAGGGGTTCGTAAAGAACAATTAGCACCTATGTGGAAAGACTTAAATGACGCAGGTTTTGTTTCTGGTCAAGCTTATGCAAAAGGACTTAGAACTGTTAAAACTTGTGTTGGAAATCAATGGTGTAGATTTGGAACGCAAGATGCAATGCAAACAGGTATTGATATAGAAAAAATGACTTGGGGTTCATGGACTCCACATAAGTTTAAAATTGCAGTATCTGGATGTCCTAGAAATTGTGCGGAAGCTACTATTAAAGATATTGGTGTTATTGCTGTTGATTCGGGATGGGAAATACATATTGCTGGAAATGGTGGAATAAAAGTAAGAGTAACTGACTTTTTTACAAAAGTAGCTACAAATGAAGAACTATATCACTATATAAAAGCAATTATGCAATTCTATAGAGAAGATGCCTATTATTTAGAAAGAACGGCTCATTGGGTTGAAAGAGTGGGATTAGAATATGTAAAAGATGCTTTATTAAAAGACAAAACAGCAATTGATTTCTATGCAGCTAGATTTGATGAATCGCAAAGAACAGCTCAAATAGATCCATGGGAAACATCAAGAAAAGATGGCTTTGCTGAAGAATTTAGTCCAATAGTTATAGCACCAGAAAATTCAGAAAGCTTTGAAGCAAAGGAAACAATATAATGTCAAAATGGATTAAAATTACGCAAATAGAAAATATCCCAAAAATGGGTTCAAGAGTAGTACAATATGGCGATATTGAAATAGCTATATTTAAAACAAGAGATGATTCAATATTTGTAATTAATAATGAATGTCCTCATAAACAAGGGAAATTGAGTGAAGGATTAATACATGAATCAGTTGTAACTTGTCCTATGCACAATTGGGATGTTGATTTGAAAAGTGGAGAAGTTCTTGGAAATGATAATGGATGTACTAATGTTTATGAAAGTAAAATTGAAAATAATATGATATTTATTAGTATCTAATATAAAAGAAGAGAGAGAAACTCTTCTTTTATTTTTTCTCTTCTAAAAGATGCTCGTATCTTTTATCTGTTAATAACTTCATAAAAGCTACTAAAGACTCAATTTTTCTATCATTTTGTTTTTTAGCTTTTAATTCTTCTAAAGCAATAGTTTCTTTAACTTCAGGCTCAGCCCAAGGTTTATTTGTCTCAGGATTTAAAACTCTTTCTTTGTTATTATACTTATCATAAAATTCTACTACAGTTTTTAACTCTTTAAATACACCATTATGCATATAAGGAGCAGTTACAGCTACATTTCTTAAGCTTGGAACTTTATATTTTCCTTTTTGATTTTCATCATTTACAGCTGGATTATTTAAAAGACCTGCATCAATTTCATTTACACCATTTTTAGCTCTAAGTTCATGATTTATTGGTGTTCCAATATTATGATATTCATAGTTTGTAAATGTTTCGCCTAGTTTATCTTCACCTTTTAAAATATGACAAGTTGCACAAGAGTTATTATTGTTTGAGAAGAAAAGAGTTCTACCTAAATCTTCTAAAGGTGTTAAATCATACTCACCTTTTAAAAATCTATCATACTTAGAATCAAAAGGAGCAAATTCTTTTGTCATTTCAAACTTTGCAAGAGAATCAGTCATCGCACTATATGCTTTATTAGGAGTTGAAAATATATCTTCTCCATAAATACTTTTAAAAGTATTTACATAATATTCATTTTCTTTTAATCTAAGAACTGTAGTTTCTTTTGATGCCATTCCCATTTCAATTGGATTTGTAGGAGGTCCTCCTGCTTGTCCCGCTAGATTAGTTTCTCTTCCATCCCAAAATTGTCCACCTTTATATAGCTTTTTTTTCTTATCATAATGAAATTCTGGGCTAAACATAGCATAAGCAGCACTAGGAGCTTGTCTATCTCCTAAGGAGTGACCATCATCGCCAAGTGATGCCATAGATGCTATTCCATTATCTCTATTATCTACAAACCCAGCTTCTGGATTATGACAAGTTGCACAAGATTGTGTTCTATTTTTTGACAAGTTTTTATCAAAAAATAGAACTTGTCCTAAAACTTCTTTCTTTTTTATTTGCTCTGCTATTTCAGCTTTGCTTAGTGCTGCATTTGTACAGCCACCCAAAAGTACAGCACTTGTAATTAGTGCTAAGGTATTTATATATTTCATTTTAGTTTTTCTTCCTTGTTAAGATGTTTTTAAATGGATAAATTAGTATATTTATTAATGTTGTATAATTTTTCATTTGTTCATTTCTAAGACCAAATTTTAAAACTTTTACTTCGCATGAGAGTTTTAAAGTTCCAAAAACTCTATCCCAAATAGCAAGATACCCACCATAGTTTTTATTAAAGTGCTTTTTACTATGATGTATTTGATGTTGTTTTGGTGAGATAAACCACTTTTCTAAAGCTCTAAAATAAGCTAATGGAATATGAGAATGTCTTAAGTTTGAACCCATAAGTGAAAAGAAGAAAATAAAAGCATTTGCACCCAAAACCTCAACAAGTCCAATTTTTGAACCAAAAAAGTAAATAAATATACCAGTTACAAAACCAATAGAAAGTGAATATCGAAATCCAAATAAAATATTTTCTACTGGATGAACTCTATAAAATGTTAAAGGATTTAAAACCTTAGCACTATGATGAACTTTATGGAATTCCCATAGAAATGGGATTGTATGTAAAAATCTATGTAACCAATATCTCGTAAAATCACTTACTATAAAAAGTGTTACAGTATATAAAACAAGTGTATTTTCATAAGAGAAGTTATGAATTTGATTAAACCCGAATTCATAATAAAGGTTTTTATTTATAAATAATGCAATAGATTTTGCACTAATTACTATTGGAATAATCATCATAATTTTTATAAAATATGAAAGTACAAAATAAGAATAATCTAACTTTGCACTTGCATGGAACCAAAGTTTTGAGCTAAAAACTACCCTACTTTGCTTTTTATTAAAATATAGATAAACCATTCCAATAGCAATTGATGAAAGTATATAAACCCAGTAAGTTCTCTTATCTGGGTTTATTAAATACTGTGAAAAAATATTATATAAAAAGTTATCAGCTAAAAAACTATCCAAGTTTAGTCACCATCTGCATCTAATATTTTTGCATTTATTGATAAATCTTCTAACATTTCTACGAAAAGCACAACATGTATAATATTTATATTTTCATATAACTCTTTTGAATTTGAAAAATCATCATTTTTGATTTCTTTTACTAATTTAAGAGATTTACTAAGAGAATCTCTTAATCTTTTCATTTCTTTACCATCAGTAAGTTTAATTAAATAGTCACCATAGTCTTTAAAAGAATCGTTATCTAATACATTTTTATATGTATTTAAAATAGCTTCAATTGCATTTGCAGAATTTTTACTTAAAAAATACTCAGCTCTTTTATTATCAGGATTATCTTCATACTTTTTAGTAAGCCCAATAACATCACCTACACGCCATTCTTTTAGTTTATAAGTATTTTGGATAATTGTATTCATAGTGACTGCGTTTGCTTTTTTTAAGTCTTTTAAAAAGTTTTCTTTTTGTGAAATATACTCATTTTCTATATCAGTTAAATGACTTGTAATTCTATTTAAAATTGCAAGTGTTATTTTATTTTCTCTTGTATTTTTAATATCTTTTGAAAATAACATATACTCTAAAGCATTAATAGATTTTAATGAATTTTTGAATAATACTATTCTTATTTCATCTTTACTTTTAATTGCTCTATCAAGTTGTTCTGTAATATCTTCATTTCCATTATGGAAAATATCTAGTAATCTAGGAGTATCGATAAAGTCTTCATTTATATCTCCTAGAATATAAAAAGTTTCAACACTTTTCCATGAATTAACAAGTTTTGCAAAATATTCTTTTGATTTCTTTTCATCTTTTTTAACAACTGCTTCTTTTAAACTTTTAATATCAGCTAACGTTCTTTTTATATCTGCAACAACTACTTTTTCATATAAAGTATTTAATATCTCTTTATTTTCTTTTTCATCATTCTCATCATTTACATTTGCAAATACAGTTGTTACAAATAAGAATCCTACTAACAGTAGACTTTTAATTACATTCATTTCTTATACCTCATTTAAAAATTTTATTAATTTTTCTCTTGATTTTTTATCAAGATTCATATATTTTTCTTTTGCGCCACTAGCTTCACCATCATGCCAAAGAATTGCTTCTTGGAAAGTTCTAGCACGTCCGTCATGTAAAAGTCGCGGACTTTTCTTATTTATACTTTTATGAAGAGCTAATCCCCATAAAGGTGGTGTTCTCCACTCATTACCATTTGCTTTAAATTCACTTCGTCCATCAGCTAAACCTTCACCCATATCATGTAATAACATATCAGTAAACGGTGATATATTAACTCCACTTTTTGTAGTAAAACTATTAATATGACATTTAGCACAAGAGATTGATTTAAATATTTCTAAACCCGCATTATAATCTTTTGTTTCTTTAACACTATATGTTTTTCTATTTTTTATATAAAAACTTATTGCATCTAATCTTTCATCTGTAAGATCAATCAAATCTCTAGCTTTAGGAGCTTCAATACAAGCTTTTTGATTTTTTGTACAATTATCACTTGGAAAAAAAGAAGTAGTTAATCCCATATCATTAAAAGCAGCATCTGCACTTTGATGTTTTAAAGAAGAAGTACTAGCTTTCCAGCTATAACGTCCTAGTTCCATTTTTTTAGTAATTGGAGAATAAACATAATTCGCTCGTCCAGAAATACCATCATTATCTTTATCGAACTCATCCACATTATTTAATATGTCTTCATTTGATATATCTTCTAAATAACCTAAACCATTTAAACTAGGAGCTAATCTAAACGTTATAATTGTATCCTTATGAAGTTCTCCATATTGTAAATCTTTTAATGCATATATAGGTTTTAAAAGTCTATCTATTTCTCCATCAGGGAATTTTACTTCTATTTCTTTATATTTTATATCAGGTTTTGCTTCAAAATTTACACCATGGTTAGCATTAATAGCTACTTGTCCACCGTAAGTTGGTTCAACTATTAAAGGACTAGTTTTTAATATTTCTTTATGTTCTAGTAAACTAGAAGAAGGAAGTGATAATTTAGCAATTAAACTTCTTGAGAACTGCATATTTTTATTATATAAAGTTCCCCTCCCATTTGAAGGGTGACATGAAACACATGTATTTGCATTAAACAAAGGACCTAATCCATCTCTAGCAGTTGTTGCACTAGGTGCTTCAACCCAGGGAATAACAAAAAAACTTCGTCCTAATATAAACTTATCATATTGTTCATCACTTAGGTTCTTTATAGGTTTTAAAAGAAGGGATTTGTCTTTTATACTTGAAATATCATCTGCATAACTATTAACGACAAAAAGCCCTGTAGCAAATATTACTACAAGGCTTTTATTTAAAATAATTCTAAAAAATGAATTAGATTTTTGTTTCATCAGCGTCTGTTACATCTTCTTGTGTTAAAGAAATTCCATTTGCATTTGCAACGTTAACCATCTCATCACCTAATTTTCTCATTTCGTTTTTAAGTTTTACAATAACTTTTGATTGAGGATTATCAGGTTGAATTTGGTAATCAAAGTGTGCACTTGTCATTGCAACTTTATTAATACTTGAAATTTTTGTTTCAATTGATTTCATTAAAGAAATGATTCTTTTCTTATCTTCTACAGATACAGCATCTAGCATCGACTTACCATATGATTCATTATTATAAGTCGAAGTTAATACATTTCTAAAACCTAAATAATTTGTAGTAATGTCCCTGTGTGTATTATCTGAAAAACAAGAATGCTCATCTTCTTCACTTGGAGTTAAAACTGCAACTGCAATTCTTTCATTTGCAAGTTCTGATTTCATAAATACACCCATTCCAGCAATAACTTGTTTTAAAGCATCAGCTGAACTAATATTTTTTGAAGCATCTGAACCACTTAATTTTCCTAAGAATGCATTTTTATATAATCCATCATTAGTCCATGCATTTGTAATAGTTTCTAAATCACTTACAATTTTTGATGAAGCTGCTTTTAAAAATGCAATTCTTCTAGGTGCATTTTTATCGCTGATATAATCACTTAATGGTCTTTGACCTGCAGTTGTTGCACCATTTGTAATTGAATCTTTTACAAAGTTAGAGTAGTCTTGATCTTGTCCCCATAGTAAGAACTCAATAGCATGATACCCAGTTGCTACATTTGCATCGCCACCATTTTCATTTAATGCTGTAATTGCATCAACTGTAATATTTGAAACATTTACTGAACTTGCATCTTCACCACCTGGATTAAATGTACCCATAGTATCAATAATATTTCCTGAAGTTTTTACACCATTTGCATCAATAGTATAATCAATCATATTTTCATCTAAAGGCCAAGCGTTAAGTTGTCCTTCAAGTGCACCATAAGTATCAGCAACCCAACCTTCTTCAGCATCAATAGGACCATTTGATAATCTAAAGATCTCAGTTTGACCATAAGATTCTCTTGAATTTAACCAAGCAACTTTTGCATTTGCAAAAGTTTTTTCTGTAGGATTTGAAGTAAAGTCTGCAATCGCTATTTGTAATTTCTTTGCATCGTTTAATGCATCAGAATAATTTGCTTCTGCAATCTTTGCATATGAAGTTAAAATTGGAGATATTTGTGTCATTTCAACTTTTTTTGTAGTTTCCATATTTTCAGAGCTTGTAACACAACCCGAGAAAGATAAAGCAGCAGCTAAACCAACTGATACTGTAATTAATTTTAAATTTAACATTTTAGTTCCTATACTAATAATTATTATCATAAATGATTTGTGACATTCTAGTAATTTTATTCTTAAGCGCCACTTAATATTAATAATGGTTATCATTTACTTTTAATATTTACAAATTATGTATGCAAAAAGTAGTATTAATAATCTTTTGATATACTTATGAAAAAATTTCAAGGTAATAAATGAGCACAAAACTATTACAAATACTATTCATTTCTTTTATTTCTATATCAATTCAAGGTTGTATTGTAGGGACAGTAGTATCTGCACCTTTTAAAGTTGTAGGAGCTGTAGTAAATACCGTTACACCAGATGTTGTAGGAGATAGTATCTCTGGTACTGGTGAAATTATTGATGCAGTAATACCATTTTAGATGAATGACTTAATCTCTGAATTAATTGGCTTTACAATAGTTGCTATTGTAGTGATTATGTTAGCTTTTTTTACATCTAAACTTCAAAAAAGATTTGAAGATGAAGATAAAGAGGATAAAGAAGGAGAAAGTTTATAAACTTCTCCTTTTATAATTTCAAAAGAGTTTATAAAGACCTAGGAACATGTATTCCAAACTTCGCTCCATTCTTTGTATTTCGTACTCGTAATTTCCCTTTCATATTTTTGTCAATAATAATTTTTGACATATATAAACCAATCCCAGTGCCATTACTACCATCTTTAGTAGTAAAATAAGGCTCAAAGATTTTTCCTTTTGGCTCAACTGTGATACCACCTGCATTATCTTCAATAAATAAAACAACATACTCTAATTCTTCATATGCTGTTATTTTTATACTTGGGTTTTTAATATTCTTTTCAATTAATGCATCTTTTGCATTTTTTAGTATGTTTAATATCACTTGTTCATATTCATTTAGATATGTATTAAGTTTAGTATTTTTATCAAGATTAATTTCAACATTAATTTTATCACTTTTTAAAGAGCTTGAAACAATAGTCATAACAGAATCAATTGCTTTATATAAGAAAAACTCTTCTTTTTCTTTTTTAGGCATAAAGAAATTTCTAAAATCATCAATTGTATGAGACATATAATCTAAAACCTTATCAGCTTCTTCTGCTTTTATTTGCATTGTTTTATCATCCAATTTATTAATACTATGCTTAAATTTTATATACATTAAAATTGATGATAATTCAGATAATGGTTGCCTCCATTGATGTGCGATATTAGATATCATTTCACCAAGAGCAATAAACTTTGATTTTTGAACTAAGAGTTGTTCTTTCTCTCTATTTTTTTCAAGCTCTTCTTTGACTTTATTTTCTAGACTCTTATTTAAGTTTTTAAGCTCCTGTGTTTTAGCTTTTACTTTTTCTTCATAAGTTTTTAATACTTCATCAATCTTTTGTGAAACTACAATAGATATTAAAATTGCAAGAGACAAAAACATGATAAATAAAACTACATTTTGTCCTACTTGTTTTTTAATTCTTGCTTCTAAAAGCTCTCTTTTTAATGAAATTTCTTTTTCAATATCATCCGTATATACTCCAACTGCTAAAACCCAATTCCAATTTTCATAATATTTAAAATATGATAGTTTTTGTTTTATCTCAGTTGTTCCCGGTTTTTTATATGTGTATTGAGTATAAGATTCTTTTTTTTCTCTAATATCTTTTAAAAAGATTTCTCTAAATTTTTTTCCATTATCATCTTCATAGTTTGTAGAAATTAAACTTCCGACTATGTCAGGTCTATTAGGATTTACAAGAAGTGTCGCAAAACCATCTCCCCCATTCATATTTTTAATATCGTAGACAAAGAAATAATTACTTCTATTTTTTTCAAATCTTATATTATTAAGCAATCGGATCGCTTCATTTTTTTGTTCTTTATCATTGATATAGTCTTTTGTAATATTATAATTAAAAACATCAATAACGGTATCAAGTTCTTTTTTTAGTGTTTTTTTCTTTATCTCATAGTACTCTTTTTTAAATATTTTCATCTCATTTTCAAAGTTTTCATATGTATTTTTTACATAAAAGTAAGTAATCATAAAAATCATTGAAGACATGATTATAATGAAAATATAGATTATTATTTTAGATAGATTCTTCTCAGTTATTAGCTTCAAACTTTTCCTTATTACCTTAATTATGTTATGATAACATAATTAAGGTAACAAGGATTATACTCTATGAAAGAAACTATAACTAATAAACTCAATGCATTTAGAGTATTATATGTAGAAGATGAAGCAGGTATAAGAGAAAATATAAGTGAGATTTTAGAACATTATTTTAAAGAAACTTACACCGCTGTAAATGCTCAAGATGCTTATTTAAAATATGTACAAAACAAACCTGATTTAATAATTACTGATATTCAAATGGGAGAGGAAACAGGTCTTGATTTAATTAGGAAAATTAGGAAATCTGATTCAAAAACAAGAATCATAATAACTTCGGCATACACTGATTTAGATTATATGCTGCAAGCAACAGAATTATACTTAATTAAATATATTGTTAAGCCAATTACTCATGATAAATTAATGACTGCATTAGAAGCATTTATTAAAAGTTATGACGATAATAAAATTTATGCTCTTACTGAAAAATGGTTATTTGACTTTAGTAAATCTATAATCTCAAATAATGAAGAAGAGTTTGATTTAACAAAAAAAGAAGCCCTATTTTTAAAGCAACTAATCACGAAAAATAGAATAATTACTTATGAAGAGATGGAAAGTCTTATTTGGGATGAAGACTCAGTAATGACACCAAATGCAATGAGATTATTTATAAAAAATTTTAGAAAAAAACTACCTGAAAAATCTTTGAAAAACATTCAAGGAACGGGTTATAGATTAATTAGAGAATAAGTAACTAAGCTAAGAGTTACTTATTTGTTTTCTTTGCTCTAATTCTTTTACTTCATCTTTTTTCTTCTCTTCATCAACTTTTGAATCTGGAATATCTAATTTATACATCTCTTCTAATTTTATAAAATACCCATGTCCTAGATATATGATATAAAAAACAGCAGTAAAGAGTGTAATAAATGGAATCATTGAAATAAAGTATAAAAGTAAAGTTCTAAGTCTTATTTTTCCTGATTCTTTTTCATATATAATATTGAACTCTTCTTCGCTTAAAATTGTAGATGATACATCATAATTTAATAGCTTATGAAAGAAATAGTAAAAAGGTAAAGAAAATGCAATTATATTTATTAATGGAATAAAATATAAAGGAATAAATAGTATAAATAAAAATATCATCATCAAAGAACTTTTAAGCAATACCCAAATAGGGGATAATAAAGTTCCATATCCATGTAATGTTAGATGGGAGTAATGTTTTTTATGTATTCTATTTAAAATAATAGGTGTTAAAAATCCAATTACTACAATTGTTAAAATTACAGATACTTTTAATACAATAATTGTTCCAACTGTATATAATAAAAATCCTGCGATATAAGAAGTAAAGGAGTATTTAAATAAAAATACTATTACATACGTAGCCCATACAAAATAAAATGGTGCACTTTCATCAATAACTATTTCTTCTCCATTTTGAGAAGCTTGCGCAATCTCTTGTAAAGAAGTAATCCCAAAATCAGCAGCTGCGAAAAATAACATATATAATAAAACCATAGTTACTATTAATGGAATTAATGAAATCTGTAACATCTTAGGAGTTAAGAAATCTTTTATACTTTTAAAAAAAATATCTGGTTCAGTCAAATTTATTCCTTTTATTATTTATCAAATCTAGTTCTATATTCACATTTTTGGCAAAGTTCTTCTACAACTTTTCCTTCTCTAAAGCCATTTTGAATAGTTTTAACTCTATTTGAAGTTAAAATATCTTTTAATTGTGAATCATTTGTATTCCCAAGATTTATACAGGCATTTTGATCTAAACAGCAAGGTACTACATCTCCTGATGTTAAAATACCAAAATGAGAATCTAAACCATAACAAAATCCCTTATCAGACACAAAGTCATTTTCTAAACTTGGCCAATTGAAATATTCATCAAAATTAAAAAACAATTTTTTAGCTATTCTTATATTTTTTGGCCTTTGATTATAAACATCATCAATATTTATATCTGTATTAAAACACTCATTTACTTTCTTAAAAACTTGAGTATTAAAATCTCTTGCACTTTTACTTTCATCTAAGTTCCATATTCTAAAATTTATAAAATACTCATGTGATTTTTCTTGAGCATATTTTACAAAATCTAAAATAGGATCTAAATACTCATCTAAAGACTTTTTATGTGAATTTGCATTATATGAGTTTATTGAAAAATTTATCTGCTTTATTGTTTTATTCATCAAAGCATCATAGTCATTTCGAGATATTTTATTTGCTGTTGTTGTGATATTTACTTTTAAATCATGTTTTAAACTAATATCTAAGTATTCATTTAAATTTTTAAGAACTAACGGATCTCCAACAATATGGTAAGCTAACTCTTTAGTAAAAGGCTTTAATTGTTTATTAATATCATCAAAGTCTTCTAAAGACATAACTCCATTTGGTTTTATTTTTGGAGGACAGAATGTACATTTTAAGTTACATATATTTGTGATTTCAATATGAACTTTTCTAAACTTTTTAATAATAAGAACCTTTGATAATTTTTCTTGTGATTGTATCAAATCCTTAATAAAATACACGCAAGAACTTAACAATACCTAATCAAGAAATAACCAAGCTTTGATTATAATTGCATTTTAATTAAAGGTATAGAATGGAAATGATTTTAAATGAAAATGATTTAGTTGTTGGTGCATCATTTGAAAATGGAACAATACAAGATTATGTTGATGAAAGAAAAACTTTTGGACTAGTTAGAATTGAAGAAGATAGTGCTAATTGGTTTTTATTTAACAAGCAAGAAAGTGATGATGAATTACAAGAATTATATAAAAAGGTATTAAAAGAAGAGCACTTTATTCAAGATGATTTTGGTGAAGAAATTGTTGTTTTTAATAAACAAGGAAACAGAAATTTTGATGAGTTTATTAAAAAAATTGATTCATATTTAAATGATGAAATGGGAAATATTTTTTAAACTCCCATTTTATCAAATCTACTTAAGTACCTAATCAATAAATAGTTTTTTATAAACCGTATCAAAGTTTTGAATACTATTTAAACTAAACTCTAACTCTTTTTCTTTAGTCCAGTATAAAAATCTATTTCTTAGTTTATTTGTACTAATTGGAAAACTAACAATATATGCAGTTGCTAAAATATCATTTGTCCAAGTATCAATAAATTTATATTCATACTCACTATATAAACTTGGATACAAGCTTTCTTTATATTCTTTTCTAATCGTATATTTTGCTTTTTGATTTGCATCTTCTAAAAATGAATTATCATATTTATATACATTTAGGAAAATTCTCTTATCATTATAAAAATATTTATTATATCTATATCTAACAGTTGTAATATCAATAAACTTATCTATATATAATTCATGGAGCTTTGTTATTTCATCTTTTTCATTTTGTGATAAAGATGACTTAGTTAGAGGATAATTATATACTCTACTTGTTGACAAACTATCAATCTTTCCATCTTCATTTTTTATAGGATAGGAATAAATTGTTCTACTCTTTTTAACAATTTCATAATAGTTTTTTATTGCATATTTAAATATCAAATCCGAATACATCAAACTTAAAAATCCTAATAAGGCAAGAAAAAAAACTATACTACTTTTAAAGAGCCTAAAGAAAAGAAAACTAATAAAAAAGCAAAAAGAAATATATGATAAGTTTGCTGGTATAAATAAAAAACTTTCAGGTACTACTAACTCAAAAGGAGGCATTTATTAACCTAATAAATAAGGTAAATCACGCTTTAAACTCTCAAGTAAGTCTTCGTTTAAAAAAAGTTTAGAATAGACTTTATCATCATTTTTATAACAATTTGCACATACATATCTATTTCTTTTTATTAGCTCAACAGCACCTTCTAAATCAACTTGTAAAGCCTCATTTTTAGTGTAATATAAGTACATTTCATTTAAAGAATCTTCTAATTCCGTATCTTTTAAAAATACTACTGATTCATCCATAAATTCAATAACATTTTCACCACTTGTTTTAATATTTAAAAATGCATTTTTAACATCATTAAATCTCATATCAAATTTTGCACCAACTAAAAGAACTTCCTTCAAGTTTTTTAAATCATTTTCTTGAAAATAATATTGTAATAATAAATTTATATAATGATCTTTAATATCACCATCTAAATCTTCAATATATTCAAAAACTTCATTTGCATTTTCTATTTTTTTATTTTGAATTAACTCATTATGTAATACACCAATTTCGGCAATTATCTCATGTAATCTATCGCTCATATAATACCTTATTAAAATTTTCTTATTATATCAAAAAATTATTTCTAATTTATTTATTAAAAGGAATTGTAAGAACAAACTCTATTCCTTTATATACTTTATCTTTATGTTGAAATTCTATATTATGTGCAAAAATTGAGCCTTTAAACTGTTTCGTCATAATTTGATTAGTCATATATAAGCCAATTCCAGTACCAATAGATTCATGTTTTGTAGTAAAATATGGCTCAAAGATTTTTTCTATCAAGTCATCTTTTATACCTCCACCATTATCTTTTATTCTTAAAATAATTCCTTTTTCTTCTTTTTTAATACTAATATTAAAATACCTATCAGATTTTTTATCAGATAAAGCATCTTTTGCATTATTATAAATATTTAATAAAGCTTGAATAAAAATATTCTCATTATAATCATGACTTACATTTTCTATATCTTCACTATATTCAATAAAATTACTATTAAAACTATCAATAGTAAGCTCCCTAACTCTTTTAATAGTATCTTTTAAATTATTATGTTCAACCGTATTTAGATTGTCTTTGAAAAAGTTTCTAAAATCATCAATTGTACATGAGAGATGCTGAGTATGTTTATTTATTTTATCAAGATTATGAGTTATTTCTTTTTTATCAAGATTCTCATCAAATTCTAAGTTTAATTTTAAACCTGTAGCAACTGTTGATATTACAGATAAAGGTTGCCGCCATTGGTGAGCAATATTTCCAATCATTTCTCCTATTGCAGATGTTCTTGATTGTTGGAAAATCATTCTTTGTTGTAAAAGATGCTCAGTTATATCAGTCATATATCCTAAATAATGTGTAATAATTCCATTTTCATATAAAAGAACTGTATTATCTAAAATCCATTTTTCTTTACCATCTTTTGTTTTAATTCTATATGGATCATGTTTTATATAATCTTCTTTTCTCAGTATTGCATTTTTAAATTCCTGATTAGTCTTTCTCCAATCTTCTTTATTTACTAATGAACGATATGTCATATTTTTATTTATAAATTCATCACTTTGATATCCACTTAATTTATAAATACTCTCAGATACATATTCTATACTTTTACTATCATCATTTTTCCACTTGAAAAGAACTGTATCTCCTTTATCAAAGAAAGAAAGAATACTTTTTTGATATTTATTTAATTCTTCAAAGGTATTTTTATCAGTAATATCTTCAGAAATAGAACGATAACCTACTTTTTTATTATCAATGTATAAAGGTTCCATATATATATTAAAATATTTTACTTTTCTGTTTTTAGTATAGTTTTTAAGTTTCCCAATCCAAGCTTTGTCATTTTCTATTGTATTCCAAATATCTTTTAATATCTCAACACTTGTATCTTCATGTCTCATAATTTTATGAGTTTTACCAAGAAGTTCTTCTTTTTTATAACCTAAAACTTTACAATATGCTTCATTTGCATCTGTGATAATACCTTTTAAATCTGTAGAAATAATCAAAACATATTTATTTACCATTTTTTGCTGTTCAAAAATTTCATTATTTGCTATTGTTAATTTTTTATTTATGATATTGATTGATCTATTCTTATAAATTACTAATAATAAGATAATAATAAAAAAAGCACTTAAATACAATATTTTACTGTAGTCAATGATTTCTTCGACTTTAATTTCAATCCATCTTTTTAGAATTGTTCTTAGTTCTTCTTCATTGATTTTATCTAAAGATTTTTGCATAATTGAATTCAACAGTGGTTCATCATTTCTTGAAGCAATACTAAGTTTGATATCAAATTCTAGTTTACCTGCAATTTTTAAATCATACATTCCGTGCTTTTGCATGTTATATCCAATAGCAGGCATAATATCTATATATCCAAAAAGTTCTTTATTTTGAACTTTCCTAAGCCCCTCTTCTGCATTTTTAACTTCAATTATTTTAATGCTAGGATTCCTTTGTCTTAAGACATTAATGAAGGCATAACCTTTTACTATCCCAACTTTCTTATTTCCAATACTTTTACTATCTTTAATAAAAAGTTGATTTAGTTTTGTAGCAATAACAAAAGGTTCAGTAGAATAAGGACGCGTAAAATTCATACTCATTTTTCGACTTGGAATATCCATAGCAACAGGTAAAACATCACATTTTCTATTTCTAATATTTTCTAAAGACTCTAACCATGATTTTGTAGGAACTAATGTAATTGGTAAATTAATTAACTTTGAAGTCAAGTTCATAATATCAGCACCAATTCCTTTATGTTTTCCATTTTCATCTATTTGCTCAAAAGGAAGCCAATTAGGTAAAA
Source organism: Poseidonibacter lekithochrous (assembly GCF_018861145.1). Classification (GTDB taxonomy): domain Bacteria; phylum Campylobacterota; class Campylobacteria; order Campylobacterales; family Arcobacteraceae; genus Poseidonibacter; species Poseidonibacter lekithochrous_A. The sequence goes on along the minus strand of NZ_JAHKQT010000042.1, from coordinate 53,565 downwards.
CACATATTTTTATTTCTTTCTTTTCTTTTAAATACTCTTCTTCTTCATTTGTAAAATTTAAGAATAATTTCATATTTTTTTCTAGAGAGATGATTTTTTCAGATTTATTAAAAAACCATTTATTATCTAAACTTAATTTTTCAGATTTAGAGATTGAAGCTAATCCTTTATTTAAAATTGAAAGTGCTTCGGGGTAATCTTTTCTCAATGAAAAAACCAAATTAATCGTACTATTTGGAATAAAATCAATTATTTTTATATATGGCAATTCTAATTTATTTGCTAAATAAATTAATGTATAACTTCCAATAATAGCATCAACCTCACCTTTGATTAATTTAGTTAATATTTCTTCCAAAGACCCTAAAGGAACTAACACAGAATCAGTATATTTTACAGCTAATTTTTTATCAAAAAGATTTGATTTTTGATAAGCTAATCTCTTTCCTTTTAAATCATCTAAGGATTTAATATTCTTAGGATTATTATTTGCAACAATTAATATCTTTTTTGAAGAGATATAAACTTTTGAAAAGTTAAATAGTTCTTTTCTACTTTCATGAATAGCACTAGTACTTAAACCATCAATTTCTTTCTTCTTTGCTTTATTCAACATATCATTCCAAGAACCTGCAACGATTTTAAAATTAGCCCCAGTATTTTTATTAACTAGATCTAAAATATCTTGGTCGTACCCTGATATATTTCCATCTTTTTCTTTTATAATATAAGGAGTCCACTGCTCATCAGAACCTAAAGTAATTGTAGGGTTTGCTTTTAACCAATTTCTTTCTTCTTGTGTTAAATTAACATTGAAAGCATTGTTGTTATTCCCAAAAAGATTTGTAAATAGTAAGAAGTATATAAGAAATATAAACTTATGAGTCATTAAAAGTCCTGTGTTCATTTTTTTAAATTTTATTATAGGGTAAATTTGTTCTAAATAACTTTATTTTTACTAAGAATAAGTCAATATAACCAAATAATAACTATTATTATGAAAGTTTAATAACGCTTATATCATTTTAAGATATACTAAGAACAAAATTGAAGAAAGGAGCTATTATGGCAAAAGGTAAAGACGTTCAAAAATCTGTTAAAACAGCATCAACAAAATCATTAAAAGAAAAAAGAGCAGAAAAAAAAGCTAAAAAAGCTGGAAAGTAAGTTTTATTATAAAGAGTTTGGTGTCAGCATAGACACCAAATTTTTTAGTTCTTATATTTATTATTCTTTAGCAGAACCATCTTCTGTAGTACTAGTTTCATCATTGTTTTTAGCTAGTTTTTTTTTACGTTTTTCTTCTTTCTTTTTCTCTTTTTCTATTTCTCGTGCTCGTTTTTCATAATTGTAATTTACTTTAGCCATTATTAATCCTCTTGTTTTATATTTTTACCAATATTCTCTTTGAATATTCAGTATAACAAACTTCTATTACATTTAACTTTAACTTTTAGCTTCCTTATATATTAATAATCAATGTTATTAAACATTTTTATATTATTTATTGTACTATTATGCTTACTAAAAACATTATGTTTTTAAACGGAGTAAAGATGAGTTTATTGAAAAATAAAGAAAATATTATACTATTAATAATACGTTATGCTCCTTTACTTTTTATTTTATTATTTTCTTTATGTTTTACATATTATCTATCTTCTCAACACTCCTCAAATCTTATAAAAGAAAAAAACAATATTAAAAATGAATATATAACAACAAAGAAACAATACATAAAAAATAATGTTGAAAATACTGTTAATCAATATATTCAAGATATTTTTCCAAAATCTAGAGAATTATTAAAAAATGAATTAAAACATAAAGTAAATTTGGTTTACAAAATAATTCAAAATATATATCAAAAGAATAAAGGGAAAATACCAAAAGAAGAAATTATTCAGCATATGAAAGAAGCTATAGAAACTTTACGTTTTAGTAAGGGGGAAGGATATTTTTTCATTTATGATTTAGATGGGAATAATATTTTACATCCAATACTTAAAGATAGAGAAGGTAAAAATTTTCTTAATATAAAAGATACACATGGTACTTTTATTGTGCAAGAATCAATAAATATAGCAAAAAGTAAAGAAAAAGAAGGATTCCAAAAATGGTTTTTTCCCAAAAGCGTTGACTCTTTAAAAGAGAAGGAAAAAATTGGTTTTATCAAGAGTTTTGAAGAATACAATTGGTTTATAGGTTCAGGAATTTATATTCAAAATTTTGAAGAATTATTAAAAAAGAAAATCTTAGACCATTTAGAGAAAATAAACTACAGTAATAATGAATATATATTTATTATAGATTTTAAAGGTAATTTAATACTTAAAGACAATGAAATAATTCAAAATATTAATATTTTTGATAAAGAAAATTTTATTCCAATAAGTAAAAAATTTCTAAACTTTATAGAATCAAATGACAATTCTATATTCTTAGACTACAATATAAAAAATAAAGAAGACAAAAACTATTCAAAAATATCATATATAATGAAAAATCAAAAGTTACAATGGATATTTGGAATTGGTTTCAACTTACAAAAAGTGGATATTTTAATAAAAAAAGAACATGAAAAACTTACTAATGAGTATAATAATAACATCAAGTATTTAATACTTGTTTCTCTTCTTGTGACAAGTATACTACTTATAATTTCATATTTTCTTTCAAAGATTATAGAAAAAAAATTCAATGCTTATGAAAAATCAATTATAAACCAAGAAAAAATAAAATTTGAATCTATGAGACAAGAGTTAAGAAATATTTTTGATAATCTTCCTATGCTACTATTTTATAAAGATGCTAAAAACAATATTTTAACTGTAAATAAAAAAGTTGCCCAATCGCTTGATAAAACAATTGATGAGTTGACAAATATCTCTTCGAAAGAGATTTTTCCTAATGACCATGAAAAGTATTATCAAGATGATTTAGAAGTTATAAATACAAAAAAAGCAAAATTAGAATTTATAGAATTAGTTGAAACAAAAGATGGTTATAGAACTCTAAGTACTTCAAAAATTCCTATCTTTGATAATAAAGGGAATGTAGTAAATATTATGATATTTTCAATAGATATTACAGATAAAGAAAGCTTAGAAAAAGAAAATACTAAACAAAGAAGTATCTTATATCAACAAAGTAAATTTGTAACAATGGGAGAGATGATAGCAAATATTGCTCATCAATGGAAGCAACCATTGTCTACAATAACTACAGCTTCAACAGGATTAAAAATTCAAAAAGAGATGGAATGTTTAAGTGATGAACAATTCATATCAGCTGTTGACGTTATTAATAACTCCGCTCTGTATTTAGCACAAACAATTGATGATTTTAGAGATTTTTTTAAACCAGACAGAAATAAATTTGAAGAAGTTAGTATTTCACAAATAATTGATAAAACATTAAAACTTTTAGAACCAAAACTTAAAACTCAAAATATTAAGATAATAAAAAATATTAAAGATACAAAAATAAATACAGTTGAAAATGCACTAATACAAGTTTTAATAAATTTAATAAACAACGCAAGAGATGAGCTAATTAAATATGATTATAAAAGACTAATTTTTATAACCTCATATAAAAAAGATGACTACTTATACATAGAAATAAAAGACAATGCAAAAGGAATTTCTCCAAATATTTTAAATAAAATATTCGATGCATATTTTACAACAAAAACAAAAAAAGAAGGAACGGGAATAGGACTTTATATGTCTAATGATATTATTACTAAACTCTTAAATAGTGAAATTTATGTAGAGAATAAAGAGTTTTCTTACCAAAATGAAGAGTATAAAGGTGCAGAATTTACAATCAAATTAAATATACAATTTTTTTAAATATTAGAACTTGGAATAGATAAAGTAAATAAAGCCCCTAAATCATTATTTACCACCTTTATAGAACCTTGTAAGTGTTTTTCAATAATAGTTTTAGAAATATATAAACCTAAGCCTGTTCCATTTAAAGACTCTTTTGTTGTAAAATAAGGTTCAAAGATTTTATCCATAAAATCAATAGGAATACCTCCTGCATTATCACTTATCTCTATAAAGGTAATATTTGATTCATCATAAGTTCTAATAATTATCTTTTTTGATTTAATTGATGTATTTAAAAGAAGTGCATCTTTTGCATTATTAATAATATTAATTATGACTTGAAGTAACTCATTTTCATATGTATAAATTTTTATTAGTGACCTATTTATAAATTCTACTTCAATTTGATTATCTTTAAATGCTTTCTTATTAAAACCTAATACTTTTTCTATTACATTTTCACTGCTAATTTCAATAAGCTTTTTATCTTTTTTAAAAAAGTTTTGAAAGTCATCTATTGTTTTAGATAAATATTGAGTAGTTTTAATTATATCTTTTAAATTATCAAAATCATCACTAGTATCTGGCTCTTCTAACTCTTTTTGCATGCAAATACCACTAGCTATTGTACTAATTATAGACAAGGGTTGTCTCCATTGATGTGCAATTATCGCAATCATTTCTCCCATTGCAGCATGTCTTGCTTGTATTAACATAATATTTTCTTGTGCTTCTAGTGTTTTAGCCATAAGAATCTTTTCATCAATATTTGTCTCAACTGAGATAAAATGTGTAATTTTATTACTTTGAGAATCAGATATTGGACTAATTGCACTTGCAAAAGAATGAACTTCTCCATCTTTTGTATTATTTTTAAAAATTCCTTTCCATGTTTTACCTTCTGTAATTGTATCCCATAGCGTTTTATATTCTGATTCCGATGTATAATTAGATTTAAATAAACTTGGAGTTTTCCCTATCATTTCATCTTCTGAGTATCCTAAATCATTACATATCTCTTTATTAACATAAACAATTCTAGCATTTGTATCTGTAATGATTACACCTACAGGTAATTGTTCTAAAATAGTCCCAAAAATGTGAAGTTTTTCAGATCTTAGCCTTTTTTTAGTGATATCAACTACTGAATATAAATGAATATCTTTTGTATTAAAATTAGATTTCACATGAGAAAGTTCAATCCATTTAAAAACATCCCTCTTATCTCTAATTTCAATTTCAAAAGTTTTTTTTGAAAAAGACTTTGTCCACTCAAGAAAAGATTCAATTTGTGATAAATCTTTAAAAGATGAATAAATATATGGATTTAATGCATTCGTTTTAAAACCAAATATTTCACTTGCTTTTATATTATATTTTATAGTACAAAATTTATCATCTAAAACAATATATCCAATAGGCGCATCCATAAATAGTAGTGTTAGTTCTGCTTGTGATTCTAAAAGTATATTTTCTTTTTCTCTTAATTCTTGATTTTGTAATTCAAGTTCTATTTGGTAGACATTAAGTTCATGAATTAATTCTTTAATATCACTAGATGAATAGTCATAATTTTCATAGTTATCAAGTAATTTTAAAGCCTTGTTTCTTAAGTTAGACATATTCCTCTCCATTAGGTTTAATTCTATCATCTCAATCTTTAAATATTACTGCCTTTTTAGATATAATAAACTATATTTTAAATGTTTAGGAAAGTAGTTATGCAAAAAGAAAAAAGAAATGATGAATTAATAATTGTAGGAATAGGAGCTAGTGCTGGAGGATTAGAAGCCTTACAAGCATTTTTAAAATATTTACCAGTTGACACTAATTTTGCATATATCACAGCTCAACATTTATCTCCAACATATAAAAGTATGATGGTAGATTTACTTTCAAAAGATTCACCAATAGAGATAAAAGAAGCTAGAAATTCACAAAGAATTCTTGCTAATACAATGTATATCTGTCCGCCTAATAAAAACATTATTATTGAAGATGAACAAATTATCTTAATAGAACCTAAACAATTAACATATGGACCTAGACCATCAATTAATATATTATTTGAATCAATTGCAGCAAATAAACAAAGTAAAGCAATTGGAATTATCTTAAGTGGCACAGGAAGTGATGGTTCAAGAGGCCTTAGAGCAATTAAAGCCGAAGGTGGTTTTACAATAGCTCAACAACCTCAAAGTGCAAAATATGATGGTATGCCTAATTCTGCGATTAATACAGGAAATGTTGACTTAATACTTGATGTAGAGGTAATGGGCCAAGAAATACTTGAAATTATAAATTATCCAGATAGTGCAAAAAATGTTAGTATTGGTGGAGAAACTACACAAATTTATAAAAATATTTTAAATAAATTACAAAGAAATAAAAATATCGATTTCTCACTTTACAAATCTTCTACTATAAATAGAAGAATTGAAAGAAGAATGGCTGCTTTAAAAATTACAAATCTAAACAATTATTCTACTTATTTAACTGAAAATGAAGAAGAAATCGAATCATTATTTAATGATATTTTAATAGGTGTAACATCATTTTTTAGAGATGAAGATGCATTTAGATCACTATCAAAAGAATTAACAAGTTTAATAAATAAAAAAGAAAATAAAAATATACGAATTTGGGCACCAGGATGCTCAACTGGAGAAGAAGCATATTCAATAGCAATATTATTAAGTGAAATATTAGATAAAAATATTATAGACTATAAAATTCAAATTTTCGCAACAGATATAGATGATAGATCAACTTCTTTTGCAAGAATGGGACGTTACCCGGAAAGTACACTTTTAAATATTGACAAGAAATATGTAAAAAAATATTTTACTGTAAAAAGTGATGAGTATGAAGTTATTAAACCTATTAGAGAAATGTGTATTTTTTCAAAACATGATATTACAAATGACCCTGCCTTTATGCGTCTTGATTTAATAGTTTGTCGTAATCTTTTAATATATTTTACAACAGAATTACAACAAAAACTTTTTCCAATCTTTCATTACTCTTTAAACGATAATGGAATACTTTTCTTAGGAAGATCTGAATCTATTGGATCTTTTAATAATCAATTTAAAATTATTGATAAAAAATGGAAACTTTATCATGCTTCATATTTAGGGCAAAAAGTTCCTCCTGTTATTCATCAATCAGCTAGAAAGTCCTCTTACAAAAAGTTTGAACTTGAATCTAATCCTTTACAAAATATGCCTACAATATCTGATATGATTGTAGAACATATACAAAGACATATTATTCCTAAATGTATAGTTATAAATGACATTTTTGATATGATTTTTATAAAAGGTAAAAACCCCTATTTAATTCATCCTGAAGGTGAAATTACACAAAATGTATTTAAAAATATACATAATGGCCTTTCAATGGAATTAAGAGCAGCTTTACATACTTGTAAAAAAGAAGAAACCGTTGTAAAAACAACTTTTCATCGTATTAAGATTAATGATGAAGAGAAATTTGTAAGATTGATTGTAACACCTTTAGATAATGCTCTAACAAATGACTTATATTTAGTTGCTTTTCAAGAAGAAGATAGTGAAAATCTTAGAAGTTATGATATTCTTGAAACTGTAAATAATTCAAATGAAGAAGTAGAACGATTAAATTTAGAATTAGCAAGAACAAGAGAACATTTACAAACTGTTGTTGAAGAATTAGAAACTTCAAATGAAGAAATGCAAAGTTTAAATGAAGAGTTACAAAGTTCAAATGAAGAGTTGCAAAGTTCAAATGAAGAGCTAGAAACTACAAATGAAGAATTACAATCAACAAATGAAGAACTCCAAACAGCTTATACAGAAATGCGGTCAATGTTTGAAGAAAGAGATAATGATGCACAAAGAATGTCTACTGTTAAAAATGAAGTTGAAAACAGTAACTTTAGATTACAAAGTGTTTTAAATTCTGCAAAAATTGGTATCTTTGATTATGATGTATTATTAAAAAAACAGATATTTATTGATGATAATTGGGCAAATATATTTGGATTTGAAAAAGAAGAAATCTTAGCTACAACACATGATATTATGTCATGGTTTGAGACTAGAATACATCCTGAAGATATTGACATTCGTACACGAAATTTTGAAAAATTATTACTTGGAAAACAAGATAAATATGAAATAGAACTTAGAGTCTTAGATAAAAATAATGAATACAAATGGATTAAATGTTTTACAAATGCTATTAAAGATAGAGAAACTGGTGTTTTAAGAAGGATATTAAATACATTAATAGACATAAGTAAAGACAAAGATGACTTAATAGAAATGAAATCACTTTCTTATAGATTAGATAATGCAATAAAACTGACAAAACTAGGTACTTGGGAATGGAATCTTCAAAAAGATAATATATGGTGGTCAAACCAGATGTATAGCATATATGGATTTTCAAAAAATGAACCACTATCCGTGGCAAAAGTTGAAAATATAATTCATCCTGAAGATTTAAAAAAGCATCAAGATTATTTAGATGAGATTTTAATGAGTGGAGAAATTTTTAATATTGAATATAGAATTATAGTAAATAATGAAATAAAAAATATATGGGCAAAAGGAACTGTAATTAAAGAAGGGAATAAAGCTACTCATATAGTAGGTGTTGTACAAGAGATTATTAAGCCTAAAGAAAAAGATATTTAAATATGAAATATCTATTATTTATTTTTCTTAGTATTACTTCTTTATTATCAGCACCAATAGATTCAAAATTATTTGAAAACATTCAAGATACAAGTTATTTAAAAGAAATAGAAAGTTCAATACTACAATCACAAAAAGATAAGCTAAAAGATATTGAAATAATAAATACTGAAAAAAGACATCTAAAACAATTATATGAAGTTTATCCAATAAAAGTTAGCATTAAAGAGTTTGATTTAAACTTATTAAATCAAGAAAAAAACTTAATAGAGTCACTATTAAAATCAGTATTTTACATCTCTGAGATTAAAATTAAAGAAAAAAGTCAAAATCAGTTATCTTCTGAAATACAGAATAAACTAGTTTTATTAAAAAAAAGAATAGAAAATATAATTGAAGAAGATAAAAAGAATTTATTAACTTATCAACTACAATATGCTTACTATAAACTTCAAAGAAACCATATCCAAAATAGATTAGATTTATTTATTCAAGCTAGAGATACTGTATTTAAATCAATAATTACAACACTAGAAAAAAGAACAAAACTTCTTGAAATTGATACACAAGAAGAAATAGAATCCTTTGATGAAAAAATGAAAAAGTTAGTTGTGCAAAAAACTAGTTTAGAAATTGATTTAGAAAAAGAAATTATAAACGAAAATATCAAAAATAAAGAGTATTTAACTAAAGAAATTTCAAAATATGAAGACTTAATTCAAAAAGTATCAATTGAAAAAATTGACTTATTAAATAAAACTATTTTTAGTAATTTAATGCAAAATAAACATAAAGAGTACTTAAAAATACAAGAACAAGTAGATTCTTTAGTAGTATCTTTAAAAGGTGAGATAAAAGATACCTACCTAGAACAAAATAATATGATAAAAGATATTGCAAAAAAGATTCTAGGAAATACAAAAATTTTTATAGGAAGTTCTTTAACTCAAAGTGTTAACTATTTTCAAGAATTTAAAAATCTATTTACATCTACACTTTTTGTATTTAACGAACAAGCTATAAGTTTGTTAAGTATTATAAGAGCTCTTTTTTTAATAACTTTAGGTTTTGTTCTTGGTTCATTATATAAAAAATGGATAACTAAAATTTCATTAAAATGGCCGAATATGAGCCAAATGTCTTTAAAACTTACATCAAATGTAGGTTTTTATCTAATAGTATTTATTACAATTATGATTTCAATGAGCAGTCTTGGAATTGATATGTCTTCTATATCTTTAATTGCAGGTGCTTTATCTATTGGTATTGGATTTGGATTACAAACTGTAGTTTCAAATTTTATATCTGGAATAATTTTAATGTTCGAGAGAACTATTAGGATTGGAGATATCGTAGAAATAAATGACCTATTAAAAGGTACCGTAACAGATATAAGAATTAGATCTACGACTATTAAAACATTTGACAATATTGATATTATCATTCCAAATTCATCATTTATTCAAAACAATGTAATTAATTGGACTTTAGATGATCCAACAAGAAGATTGCACATATCTTTTGGAGTTGCTTATGGAACTAAGGTTGAAAAAATAAAAGAAGTGATTTTAGAAGAATTAAAACAAAGTAATTTAATTTATGTGAAAAATGATGAAAATAAAAAACCTGATATTAGATTTGAAAATATGAATACAAGTAGTATAGATTTTGAATTATTAGTTTGGGTAAAAGCAAATGACAAGATCAATGCAAACTCAATAAAATCTGATTTTTTAACACTAATATATAATTGTTTATATAAACATCAAATTGAAATTCCATTCCCTCAATTAGATTTACATGTAAAAAGAGATTCAAATAAAAATTTAAACTTATAAATATTAAAAATATTAAAGAAAATATACTAAATAAGAAGCCAATTTATCGGTCTTTATTTGGTCTTAAAAAAAATTAAGAAATTTTTTAGCTAAAAATACTTTTTATGATTTATAATTTCATATTAAATTACAAATGGTAGGAAAAATGAGAAAGTTAACAAACAAAGATTTAGTAAACTTATATTATGAAGAGCTATGGAATAAAAAAAATAAAGAATATATTGATATTCTTTTTGATGATGATATTACTTTTCATGGTTCACTAGGTCTATCTTCAAATGGGAAGAAAGAGTTCGAGCAATATATGGATATGATTCATACTGCAATACCTGCACTATTTCATAGTATTATTGATATGGTTGTTGATAATGAAAATATTGCAGTAAGAGCTCTATACACAGGAAAACATACAGGTAAACTTTTATCTTATGAAGCTACAAACAATAGAATTAGATATAATGGAGCTACTTTTTTTAAATTTGAGGAAGGTAAAATAAAAAGTGTCTGGGTATTAGGTGATTTAAATACTCTAATTAAACAATTAGATAATTCTGATAAATAGTATTAATTATTACAAAGGATATGGATGAATGATAAAAAGATTGTAGGCAGAAGAGAAATTATTTCTATTCTAGATCTTAACTTAATTGATTTAGATGCAAAAGTAGATACAGGTGCAGATTCAAATGCATTACATTGTGACAATATCGTTATTGAAGGCGATATGGTACACTTTTGTCTATTAGATGAAGTTCATGAGTCTTATCATGGAAAAAGAATGTCTATGCCTCTTCATAAAGTTAAAAAAGTTAAAAGTTCAAATGGTGAAACACAACTTCGTCCATCTATAAAAGTTTCAGTAGAATTTTTTGGAAAGAAATACAAAAGTGTAATATCTCTAACAAATAGAGCAGATATGAAGTTTCCTATGTTAATAGGAAGAAGATTCTTAAAAGACAGATTCATAGTAGATGTATCAAAAGAAAATTTAGCAAAAGAAGGCAAATAATGAAACTATATATATTATCAAGAAATCCAAGTTTATATTCAACAAAAAGATTAGTTGAAGCAGCCCAAGCAAAAAATTGGGATGTTAGAGTAATTGATTATTTAAAATGTACTATTGAAATCATGAAAGGTGAATTAGTAATTAATTATCTTGGTAAAGTTTTACCAACACCTGACGCAATTATTCCAAGAATTGGTGCTAGTAGAACATTTTATGGTACGGCTATGGTTAGACACTTTGAGATGATGGATGTATTTAGTACTTCAGGAAACTTAGCAATTGCAAGAAGTAGAGATAAGCTAAGAAGTTTACAAGTTCTATCTAAAAATGATGTAGATATGCCAAAAACTGTTTTTGCTTCAAATAAATCAAGTGCAAAGGATGTAATTGCTTTAAGCGGTGGAGCACCTTTAGTTTTAAAAATTCTAGAAGGAACTCAAGGGGTTGGAGTTGTTTTAGTAGATAGTGAGAAGGCTGCAAAATCTGTATTAGATGCTTTTTATGGAATGGATGTAAACTTACTTGTGCAAGAATTTATTGAAGAAGCAGGTGGAGCAGATATTAGAGCTTTAGTCGTTGGTGGAGAAGTAGTTGGTGCTATGAAAAGACAAGGTCCAGAAGGTGATTTTAGATCAAACTTACATCAAGGTGGAAGTGCAACAGCTTATAAACTAAATAGAAAAGAAAAGTCAACAGCACTTGCAGCAGCTAAAGCTATGGGATTAGGACTTTGTGGTGTAGATATGATTCCATCAAGTAGAGGTCCTTTAGTTATGGAAGTAAATTCATCTCCAGGATTAGAAGGTATTGAAAAATCAACTAAATTTGATATTGCAGGAAAAATTATGGATTATATTGAAAAAAGTGTAATTCCAGCAGATCCTACAAAGAAAAGAAAAATTAAAAGAGATAATATTGGAGCATAAAAATAGAACTATAGAATTTGCAGGTATCCAAATACAAAAAGGTACAAATGTAACTATAAATCTAGAACTACCAAAACTTTATCACTCTCCAATGGATTTACCAATAAGAGTAATAAGAGGTAAAAAAGATGGTCCGGTTATGTTTATAAGTGCTGCAATTCATGGTGATGAATTAAATGGTATTGAAATAATACGAAGATTTAGAAAATTAAATATTTTAAAAAGACTTAAAGGAACTATTGTTCTAATACCTATTGTAAATATATATGGGGTTATGACACTTTCTAGATATATGCCAGATAGAAGAGATTTAAATAGATCTTTTCCTGGAACAAAAAAAGGTTCCCTTGCAAGTCGAGTTGCAAAAGTATTTTTTGATGAAATTGTTTCTAAATGTGATTTTGGAATAGATTTACATACAGCAGCAATTCATAAATCTAACTTGCCACAAATTAGAACAAATTTGGATAATGAGTTTACTTATAATTTAGCAAAAGTATTTGAAGCTCCTATTGTTTTACATTCAGAACTAAGAGATGGTTCATTAAGAGCTGAAGCTTTTGAAAAAGGTATTCCAGTACTTTTATATGAAGCAGGAGAAGCTTTACGATTTGATGAAACATCTATTAGAATTGGTGTAAAAGGTATTGTTAATATTCTAAGAGAATCTCAAATGCTTCCAACAGTGACTAAAAAGAAAAAGTTTAAAAATCCAATTATTACAAGAAGTAGTCAATGGATTAGATCAACTGAAAGTGGCGTAATAAGAACTATTAAAGCTTTAGGGGATATGGTAATAGAAGGCGAAATAATTGCTTATGTTGATGAACCTTTAGGTGATGAAAGCTTTGAGATAAAAGCTACTTTTGATGGTGTTATTATTGGGAAATCTGAAATACCTTTAATTCAAGAAGGTGATGCAATTTTTCATATCGCACAATTAAAAGATTTAGAGATTGCTGAAAACAAGATGGAATACTTTAATGAAGATGCAATAGAAACAAGTGAATTTACTGAACTAAAAAAAGAAGAAAGTATAGAATAATACATACTTTCTTTTTCTAAACTTTTATTTTACCTACAATATGATAGAATCTCCATTCAAAAAATAACTCTTAAATAATCTTTTAATTAAGGATAATAATAGCGTGAAAAATCTACTAAAAGCTCTAGGAATAATTATTTTGCTATGTGAAATATCTTTTTCAAAAGAAAATAAACTAGATAAAATAATAAAAAATAATATTTTAAAAGTTTGTATTTGGCCACAATATTATGGAATATCATATCTTGATCCTAGAACGCAGAAATTAAGAGGTATAGATAGTGACTTAGCAATTGAACTAGCAAAAGATTTAAATGTAAAGCTAAAATTTGTTAAAAGTAGCTTCCCAACTTTAATAAATGATATTACAAATAATAAATGTGATATTGCAATGTTTGCGATTGCAAATACTGCTAAAAGAGAAGCAAAAATGAGATTTACAACCCCACATTTAAAAAGTGATATTTATGCAATCACAAATAGAAGCAATAAAAAAATAAAATCATGGGATGATATTGATAAAAAAGGTGTTATTGTAACAGTTTCAAAAGGAACTTATCACGAACCTATAATGAAAAAGAAGTTACATAAGGCGACACTTGTAATAAAGAAAAACTTCAAGCAAAGAGAAGATGAAGTTCATTCTGGTCGAGCTGATGTATTTATAACAGATTATCCATATAGCAAAAAAATGCTTGCAAAAACAAATTGGGCAAAATTAATAATTCCAAAAGAAACATATCACTTAACTCCCTATTCTTGGACTATGGCTTATGGATATGATAGCTTTTATCAAAGAGTTGAACAATTTATAAAAGACATTAAAACAGATGGTAGATTAATAAAAATAGCTAAAAACAATAGTTTAGAACCTATTGTTAATTTAAATTAAAAGCTTTTTATGTTTAAAAAAATATTAAAAAAAGATATCTTTATTATCCTATATGCTTTTATATTTATACTATTTATAATCATTGCAGGAATAAAATATTCTTCAAATATTCTAAAAGAAGAAATTGTTAATAAACAATTAAAAATAACCCAATTAAATGCAAATTTTTTAGCAGAAGAACTCAATATAAATATTAATAATATTGAAGTTTTTATTGAAAATATTGCTTCAATTATAGATTTACAAAATGACCAAATTGCAATAAGTAATTCATTGTTTCGTAGTCTAGATAAATTCCCTCAAATTAGATCTATTAATATTATAAATAAAAATAAAATTTTATATAGCTCAAATAATAAAAATATTGGATTTAATATTAAAAACTATAATTTTATTCCTAAACCACTATTTAACAATAATATAATTAGAGTATCTTCAACTAAAAAAGGAAGAGATGTATATTCAACATTAAATGATATATCTTCTAATAAAAATATTGATGATAGTTATATCCCCATACTAAAAGAAGCATTTATAAATGGTGAAAAATATTCTGTAATGATTAACTTAAATACAAATTACTTTTTTAATAAATTCAAAAATACAGATAAGGACAATAATCTAGATATACAATTGTTAAGAATTGATAAGAAGCTATTAATATCAACAAATAAAAGTAGTATACCTGAAGGGAAAATAGAGTCTAATTATATTTTAGAAAAAGCATTACAATTTAATAAAGCAAGCGATGTATATGATATAGATAATGATAAAATAATAACTTCATACTCTTTAACAAAAGACTATCCATTTATCTTAGGAATAAAGTTAGATTATAAAAAAAGTCTTTTAGACTGGAATGAGAAAAGTTATCAATTTTTTATTATTTCTACTATAATTATTTTTATTTGTATGATAGTTGTTCTAATTTTTATTCTTCTTTTTAAAAGAGGAAAAGAACGTGAAGTACTTGAAAAAAATAAATTTAAATTGTTATTTCAAGATTCACATTTAATGACTGTAATGATAAATAAAAGTGGTCAAATAGAAAATATCAATAATTTAGGTTTAGAATTTTTAGGTAAAAAAGAATTAAAAGAAGTAAAAAAAACCAACTTCTGGGATTTAGATTGCTGGGAGATAAATGAAAAGAATAAAATAAAAAAGTTTTTTGAAAGTAATCGAATTAAAAAAAGAATTAACCTTCAAATAAAAGCACTTGATATAAATAAAAAAATAGCAATCTTTGACTTTACTTTATATACTATTGATAATATTGAAGATGAATTTAACTATATAGCAATAACTGAAGATATAACGGAGAAAAAGAGAAAAGAAAGAAGATTAGAACAGTCATATACTGTATTTAATCATACTAGAGATGGTATTATCATTACTGATAAAGATACTAATATAATTGATGTAAATAAGGCCTTTGAACAAATCACAGGGTATAGTAAAAAAGATACAAAAAATAGAACTACTCGAATATTAAAATCAAGTTTAAATGATAAAAAGTTTTATGATGAAATGTGGAAAAGTATAAATGAACAAGGTTTTTGGGAAGGTGAAATAAGTAATTTAAATAAAAAAAGAGAAATTTACACAGAAT
This sequence comes from Poseidonibacter lekithochrous, assembly GCF_018861145.1. Classification (GTDB taxonomy): domain Bacteria; phylum Campylobacterota; class Campylobacteria; order Campylobacterales; family Arcobacteraceae; genus Poseidonibacter; species Poseidonibacter lekithochrous_A. Next base: position 37,722 of record NZ_JAHKQT010000042.1, on the reverse strand, counting down.
GGCTAACAATAAATACAATATATGATGAAAACTCACAAGTACTAAATTATATAGGTATATTTAGTGATATTACTGAACAAAAAAATAAAGATCAAGAAATAAATGAAAAACAAAGGCTCTTATTCCAACAATCAAAAATGGCCTCATTAGGTGAAATGATTGAGAATATTGCACATCAATGGAGACAGCCTTTATCTGTAATCTCAACTGCTTCAACTGGGATAAAAATAAAAAAAGAATTAGATATTCTATCAGATGAAGAAGAACTAAAATCCTTAGATACAATTAATCACTCAGCACAATTTTTATCAACTACAATCGATGATTTTAGAAGTTACTTAATAAATGATAACAAGAAAGACAATTTTAATGTTGGTGAAACTATTGACTATTCATTAAAACTATTTAGCTCTAAACTTCATAATAGAAATATAACTATTATAAAAGACTATGAAGATACATATATTTGGGGAATAAGAAATGAATTTGTTCAAGTGTTAATAAACATAATTAATAATGCAAACGATGCCTTTGAAGCTATAACACAAGATGAAAAGTATATTTTTATCTCAACAAGACAGATAGAACAAAATATAGAAATAGAAATAAAAGATAATGCAGGTGGAATACCTGAAAAGATTTTAGAAAAAGTTTTTGATCCGTATTTTACAACAAAAGACAAATCTCAAGGTACAGGTATAGGTTTATACATGAGTAGTCAAATGATAAGAAATCATATGGATGGGCATATTCATGTAAAAAATAAAACTTATAAATTTAATAATATAAAATGTACAGGTGCCTCTTTTATTGTAACATTAAAAAAAGGGAATATTTAGGACTTATTTATTAAGAATTAAATAAATTCAGCTCTATTTCTTCCTGCATTTTTAGCTTTATATAATGCCTTATCTGCTCTTGAAATAATTGTATCAATTGTATCACCTTTTACAAAAGTAGTTGCTCCAAAACTTACAGATTGATTAGGACAATCTTCAAAACTATATTCTTCTATTTTTTTTCTCAATACTTCACAAAGGTTTATTATTCCATCTTTATTTGTATAAGGACAAATAATCAAGAATTCTTCTCCTCCCCAACGTCCTATTAAATCAATTTCTCTAATATTGTTCTTTAAAATATTAGCAATTGATATTAAAACTTTGTCTCCAATTAAATGACCATAGTTATCATTTACTTTTTTAAAGTTATCAATATCTAATAAAATTATCCCAAGTGAAGAACCATGTCTTATTGCACGTTTTATTTCATAATTTGAAATATCATCAATTCTACTTCTGTTTGCAATACCAGTAAGTTTATCAGTAATAGATAAATGTTCAATTCTTTTTTTATCCGTAATATCATTTCTAATTGCACTATAACCAATAACATTCTTATTATTATCATAAGAAGGAGAAACAATAACATCAGCCCAATAAAAAGTTCCATCTTTTTTTAAGCTTTTAATCTCTCCTTTCCATACTTTTTTACTTTTAATTGTCTTCCACATTTCACTAAATACAATATCTTTCATATCTTGGTGTCTAAAAATATTATGATTTTTTCCAATTATTTCTGACCTTTTATAACCAGTTAAATTACACAAAGCATCGCTAACTTCAATAATTACTCCATTTATATCAGTGCTTGATATTAAAACATGACTATTTATCATTTTCAGATATTTTTCATTCTCTTTATTTGCTAGTTCTAATTTATTTCTAGCATTTTCTAATTTTCTATTCCAATAAATAAAACTACCTATAACTAAAATTGAAATCAATATAATTTTTATAATTAGGCTATAATCAACTTTCTCTTCATATTTAAGAGTAATCCATTTATTAAAAATATTTTGTTTATCTTTTTCTTCAATATTAGTAATTAGTTTATTAAAAATATTCAATAAAATTTGATCATCATTTCTTACTGCAGTTCCTAATTCCCAACTTTCATCAAACTTAGCTGCGATTTTAAGTTCTCCTGCAAATTCTCTTTGAAATAAATACCCTATTGAATTTAAAGTACCTATATATCCAAAAAGTTGGCCATCTATAACTTTTTCTAAACCTTCATTAATATCTGTTACTTCAATAATATTTAAATTAGGATAAGACTTTTTTAATATTTCAGTAAAAGCATATCCTTTGGGAATTCCTAATTTTTCATTTGATAAGTTATTAAAATTATTAATAAAACTTTTATCAGGTTTTGTAGCTAAAACAAGTGGCGTTATCAAGTAAGGAAGGCTAAAATTCAAATACTTACTTCGTTCATCAGTTTTCATAGCTAAAGAAATGATATCGCATTTTCTTGATTTCGTAAATTCTAAAGTTTCATTCCAAGTTTTAGTTCTTATAATATTTATGGGAATAGACAACTCTTTTCTAAACTTATTAAAATAGTCAGAACTTAAACCTATGTGTTTACCATTTTTATCAAAAGCTTCAAAAGGCATCCAATTAGGATCAATACATGCATTTATTGACTTCTTATTTTTTAGATATTCAAGTTCTTCTGAACTTAAACTTTGTTCACTCTTTATCTTATTTGGATTATCTAAGAACCATTTATGTTGGATATCTAATAGTTTTGATTTTCCTATTGCATCTAAAGATTTATTTATAATACTTGTAGCTTCAGGGAAATCCTTTCTTATACTAAAAACCATGTCTAATTTATCTTCTAAAAATATTAAAGGCTCTAAGTATGGCATACCAATTTTATTTGCTACATATAATATTGCAGCTTCAGATATTAAAGCATCTACTTCTCCAAGACTTACAGCTTTTATTGATTCAACGTAAGTATCAAAAAATACGATTTTAACATTTTTAAGTTTTTTTGCTATTTTTAATTCTAAAAGATTATTTCTTAAAATAGCAATAGATTTGCCTTCAAGGTCTTTAAGTGTAAAGATTTCCTTATTCTTTTCTTTTTTTCTAGTAAATATTAGTTTTTGCATAGAACCATATACATTTGTGAAATCAAACTCTTCTGCTCTTTCTTTATGCGCTATACTCATAGCTAAACCATCGATATTATCTTTTTTCACTTCTTCTAAAACATTAGTCCAAGTATCAATAAAAAATTTGATTTCTAATCCGCTTTGTTTTTTTATCTCATTTATAATATCAACATTATGACCACTTATTGTTCCATCAGTATTTTCTATGATATAAGGAATCCATCCTTTTCCTATACCTACAGTTAGAATAGGATGGTTTTGAATAAATTGCTTTTCTTTATGCGTTAAATTTATCTCTGCAGAAGCAAAACAATTAAAAAAGACTAATATTATAATTATTTTTATTAAATAAGTTTTATTAAAATAATACATGAATACCTTCTTACTTTGAACATTATAACGAAGTTATGGGTTACAGTTTCATTAAAGTACATATTTTTAATATAAATAATGATAAAATAATAAATTTAATAATAAAAACCTTAAGGTAATAATAAATGAGTGAATATTCTTTTCTACTTACAATTGCTATTGTATTTATATTTGGAACAATGAGTCCAGGACCTAGTTTTATACTTGTAGCTAAAACAGCTGTATCTAAACCTATTAATGAAGGAATTGGTATTGCTCTTGGATTATCATTAGGAGCAGTATTTTTCACTATCTTAGCAATCTTTGGTTTATATACATTATTTCAAGCAGCACCATTTCTTTATTCATTATTTAAAATCTTAGGTGGAATGTATTTACTTTATTTAGCTTATAAAATATTGAAACACTCAAGTGAAACTTTAAGTGCAGAAGAAGTAAAGATACAAAAAAAATCAAAAAGTTTTTTTAAAGCATTAGGCTTTGGCTTTTTAACACAAATTAGTAATCCAAAAACTGCAATTATTATTGGTAGTATATTTGCAGCTTTATTACCTCAAGAACTTCCTCAATATGGTGAAGTATTATTATGCTTATTAGCATTCTTTATAGATTTTGCTTGGTATTCTTGCATTGTTTTTCTATTATCAACTAATAAATCTCAAAAATTATATTTGAGATTTAAAAAATACATTGATAGAGTTGCAGGTACTATTTTAGCAGGTTTAGGAATAAAATTAGCAATTGATTTTTAATTTACATTAATCTTAATGGTAAACTTAGCACCTCTATATTCTATTCCTTCAAAATTATATGATACGTTTTCTACTGTAAGATATCCATTTAAATGATTTTTGATAATTTCCTCACTCATATATAAACCAATTCCCGTACCTTGAGATTTGTGTTTAGTTGTAAAATATGGCTCAAAAATTCTATTTATAATTTCTTCTTTGATTCCATCCCCATTATCAATTATTTCTATATATGAAATATCATCTTTTTGATAAGCATTTATAAAGATAAGCTTTCTCTCTTTTTCTTTAATAAGTACGATATCTCTTGCATTATTTAAAATATTTATTAAAACTTGAATAAGTTCATTTTCAATTGAAAGTAATTTATAGTCTTCAATATTTTTTATAACTTTAATATTTTTTACTTTATATTGAGAACTAATTAATTTAAAAGTTTTAGATAAAGTATCAGAAATATTAAATTCTTTTATCTTGTTATTATTGGGATTAAAAAACTCTCTGAAATCATCTATCGTTTGAGAAAGATATTGAGAAGAATTATTAATAGATGTTAATGCAGAATATAACTGATCATCAGATAAACAATCCATCTCCTTTTGCAATTTAGCTCCAGTTGAAGCTGTTGAAATTGTAGATAAGGGTTGTCGCCATTGATGTGCAATATTAGCAATCATTTCACCCATTGCAGCCATTTTATTTTCTTGATAAAGTAATTCTTCTTTTTGTTTTTTTTCTAATTCTAATTTCTTAGTATCTGTTATATCTTGAACTGTACCTAGGATAAGAAATCTTTTACTATCTATTTCACCTCTACAATTTATCCATCTAACTTCATTATCTTTTTTAATTCTATATATACTGTTATGTTCAGATCCAGTTTCGATACATCTTTTAATAGAATCTTCAAAAGAAGGAATATCTTCTTTAAATATTACACCTTTTAAATATTCAGGAGAGAATTTGTCTTTATCTTTTGTATCAAATCCAAATATATTAATACATTCATCAGACCAAAAAGATTTATTTGTTTTTAAATCTAATTGCCAATCTCCCATATTTGCTATTTGTTGTGCTTTTATTAGTCTTTCTTTTTGATTACTATTTTCTAATATTTGTTCTTCTAAATTATTTTTATATTTTAAGATTTTTTTTTCTATTAATTTTGACATATAATAAGAAAGTATTAACAAAATTATAGTGAATATAAAGCCATAGATAAAAACATTTTTTTTATAATTATCATATTTTTCTTCTAAAATAATTTTTCTTTTTTCTGTAATTTTTTTTGTATCTGATAAATTAAAACTTGTAGCTATTATCCAATTCCAGTCATCAAATTTTTTTGCATAAATTATCTTTTCATCTTTAGTATCTTCTCCTAAAGTAATTTTAGGTTTTATTCTCAAGAATCCTTCGCTTTTGGCATTTTTTTTTGATAATATCCTATTAAAGAATTCACGAGTATCTTTAAACTTATTATCTTTATATATATTATAGTTTAGAATTTCTTTTGACTCATGTAAAATTATTTCACCTTCACCATTAATGATAAAAATAAACCCTTCATTTTTATATTGAATTTTTGAAATATCATTTAACACTTTTTTTCTTAAATTTCTTTCATATTCATCGACATATTCTGCTGTTGTTATTATTAAATTATATGGCTCAAATTTTTTAACAATTCCAATCTTTTTAAACTCTTTAGATTTATCATTAGGTTTAAAATAATACCAACTTAAAAACCCTTCTCCTTTTGTCTTTGCAATTTCAATTGCTTGATGCACAGAGTAGTTGCCTTTTGCGTCTTGTCTATTTAAGATACTTGTACCCTCAAATTTAGGATTTATAGGATGAAGAATATTTACTCCTTCCATATTATGAATAGAAAAATAACTTCTTCCTTCATTAAACCTTAGAATTTCTATTGAATTTTTTATTTGATTTATTATTTCATTTTTTGAAAGAGTATCTTTATTTTTAAGATAAAGATTAGTAGCAATTTTATGTACAGTATTTATCTTTATCTTTAAATCATCTTTTAATGACTTTTCTGAATTTTGAATTTCATTTTTTATATAATTATCTATTGTATTAACATTTGAATATATTGTATTTTTCTCAATTTCAATATATTCAGTTTCAAGAAAAAGTTTTTCTTTTTTAAACTCTTCATTTTGTTCATGATATAGTAAAGTTATTATAAAAAAACTAGCTATTATTATTCCTAAAGGAGGAGAAAATCTTATGATTCGTAATAAGTATCTAACTTTTTTATCCACAATAACTCCTAATATTTTTATAGTATAATCATTATACTATATTCTATTTTTTGTTTAATATGTATATTTAACTACTTAATATATAATTCTTAAAAATTAGGCAAAAAAAAAGCTTCTAGATAAAAGAACAAAGTTCAAATATCTAGAAGCTTTTAATGGAGCTGGTGAAGGGACTTGAACCCCCGACCTGCTGATTACAAATCAGCTGCTCTAGCCAAGCTGAGCTACACCAGCAATAATAAAGTTATTTATATCAGGACTTAAACCTGTATCTACAATTTCCTATCGGATTAATAATCTGATTATTCAAATAGTGGATGGGGTAGAAGGATTCGAACCTTCGAATGACGGCACCAAAAGCCGTTGCCTTACCACTTGGCGATACCCCAAGAACTAAGTTCGATAAGCTGTAATATTTTATTTAGTGGAGCTGGTGAAGGGACTTGAACCCCCGACCTGCTGATTACAAATCAGCTGCTCTAGCCAAGCTGAGCTACACCAGCAACAATAAAAATTTTGTTTTAAAATCACAATTGTGAAATTAAAAGTGGTGTCAAGAGAGGGACTCGAACCCTCGACCTCCGGCTTATGAGACCAGCGCTCTAGCCAGCTGAGCTACCTTGACACATGGCTAAATTGGTTGCGGAAACTGGATTTGAACCAGTGACCTTCGGGTTATGAGCCCGACGAGCTACCGTGCTGCTCTATTCCGCGTTAATAAAATTATAAAAAGTGGAGCGGGAAACGAGACTCGAACTCGCGACAATCTGCTTGGAAGGCAGAGGCTCTAGCCAACTGAGCTATTCCCGCACACTATAGTAATAAAAAATCAGCCTAAATAGTATTACTACTTCTATTTAGATAATGGAGCGGGAAACGAGACTCGAACTCGCGACAATCTGCTTGGAAGGCAGAGGCTCTAGCCAACTGAGCTATTCCCGCATACATTATAATGGTGGGTCTAGAAGGACTCGAACCTTCGACCACTCGGTTATGAGCCGAGTGCTCTAACCAGCTGAGCTATAGACCCTGGTTAAAGTGGCGGACAGTGAGGGATTCGAACCCTCGGTACCGTTGCCAGTACGTATCCTTAGCAGGGATATGGTTTCAGCCAGCTCACCCAACTGTCCTTGTTTCACAAGTTTCATATATCATGAAATTTGGATGGGAATTATAATAGTAAATCACTTAAAACATACTTAAAATAAATCATTTATAATAAATATATAATAAATGAAGAAAGGAGTATAATTAAAATAGATAGTTAAGGATTAAAATTTGAAAAATTTATTTAAATTATATAATGTATTTATACTCTTACTAGTACTGCTTTTTGTTGGATTAAACTACATTTATAAAAAAGAAGAAATAAATTTCAATAAAATTAAATTACAAAAACTTACCAATAATGCTAAGAAAATAAATCAATATTTTTCATTAAATAAAGCATTTATATTTTCTTTAAGAGATATATTAACTAATAATTTACAAATAAATGAATTAAGTCACCCTTCTTATAATGAAATAAATGAAAAAGAAGATACCTACCATATCTTATGCGTATTAGATAATATAGAATCATCATTAAATGGTATTGGCAACATACAAGAAATTGATCTAGATACTGTTCATGAAATACATTCTGTTTTATATTTAAAACCATTATTTAAGACTATTCTAAACTCAAATCATGATATTAAGTGGGTTTATTATACATCGGCAAAGAACTTTATTTATATAGCTCCTAGTAAAGAAGTATGGAAGAAAGAGTTTTTATCTAATATTTATAAAAAAGAGTTTTGGATAGATACAATTCCTAGCAATAATCTTGGAAAAGAATTAATACTTACAAAACTATACAAAGATCCTGCTGGCAAAGGTTATTTAACTACATTATCATTACCAGTAATGAATGCAGATAAATTTATGGGTACACTTTCAATAGATATTGGAGTTGAAACATTAAATAAAATGTTAAATAATGATATTTTAAGGGCATCCACATACTTAGTTAATGAAAATAATTTAATTATTGCAAGTAATAATTTTTTTGGAATAGATGATGTTTTAAGTCCAAATGCGAACACTATAGAATTGTCAATATTTGATGATAAGTTAAAACTAATTTATGTTGAGAATAAAAAAGAGAAAATAGTTTCTATTATAAAAAATTCAATAGCACAAGTATTACTTTTAATATTTATTTTATTTATTATTTATATTTTATGTTATTTACTTATTTTAAATAAAAAAGTTAAAAAGCTAGCAAATAGGGATTCTCTTACATCCCTTTTAAATAGAAGGGCAATGAGAATTGAATCTAAAAAGCTACTAAATATAGCAAATCGATATAATCAAGATACTTCTCTCTTATTATTAGATATTGATTTATTTAAAAATGTAAATGATACCTATGGACATAATTTAGGAGATGTAACAATAAAAGAAGTAGCTAGAGTATTAAGTAAAAATGCACGAGAATCCGATTTAGTTTCACGATATGGAGGAGAAGAATTTCTTATTATGTTATCAAATTCAAATATTAATAGTGCATATACTCTTGCTGAAAGAATTAGAAAAGAGATATCAGAATTAAAAATAGGAGATACTAATTTAAAAATTACTATTAGTATAGGATGCACAGAATATAAAAGAGATGAAAAACTTGATAGTTTTATAAATAGAGTCGACCTTTTACTTTATAAAGCAAAAGATCAAGGGAGAAATCAAACTATTAAAGGTTAGATTTCTTTTTTATATGTTTGATAATATTTTTTCTACAACTTCACTAGGATTACTAGCTTTATATATAGGTCGTCCTACAACAATAAAATCAACTTTATTCTCTTTTGAAAAAGGAATATCAGCAACTCTTTTTTGATCCCCAGCATCTTCACCAAAAGGTCTAATTCCAGGACATAGAGTAATAAAGTCTAAAGACGTACTATTCTTAATATCTAAGCTTTCAAATGCAGAACATACAACACCATCTATTCCTGAGGCATAAGTATCTTTTGCAAAAACAGTTGCTTTTGAAGTAATATCTTCATTATATACAGCTTTAAATGCTTCATTATCAAAAGAAGTAAGAGCTGTTACAGCTAATACAAGAGGTTTGTTTGGAATATCTTTAATTCTTTGCATTACAGTACTCATAGCTTCAACACCTGCACTTGCATGTACATTAAACATATCTACTATGCCAAACCTTGCAATCTCTTCTGCAGCATCTGCCATAGTATTTGGAATATCATAAAGTTTTAAATCCAAAAATATTTTAAAATTTGGATTTATAGCTTTTAAATCTTCTAAAAACTTTTTCCCATCTCTAATAAAAGATCTAAATCCAACTTTTAACCAAACATCAAAATCTTTTATTTCTCTAACTAAATCAAGATTTTCTTTTGCTGTTGGTAAATCTAAAGATACACAAAGTTTCATAGAATTATTCATTACTTAATCTTTTCAACTTTATCAAGTAAGCCGTTCATAAACTTTGGAGCACCATCACTTGCTAATTTTTTAGCTAATTCTATTGCTTCATTAATAATAATAGCTTTTTCTAACTCTTCGTATTGAATTTCATAAACTGCCAATCTTAAAATAGATTTTTCAACTGAACCAATATCAGTTAAAATACCTTGATTTAAATGAGAAACAATCTCTTCATCTATTTTTATAATATTGTCGATAACACCATTAAAAAGATTTAAGGCAAATTCTTTTTGTTTATTTCTGATTTTTTTATCTTCTAAAATATCATCAACAAATTTAACAATACCTTCATTACCTAAGTCATAAGCATATAAAAGACCAATTACAGATTCACGTGCTTGTGTTCTAGTTGCCAAATTATTTCTCCATCTTTGAGTAAAGATCTAACATTTCAATAATTGTAACCATTGCTTCAGCACCTTTATTACCAACTTTTGAACCAGCACGTTCGATTGCTTGTTCAATTGAATCAGTAGTTAAAACACCATTTGATACAGGTTTCCCATACTTTAAAGCAACAGTTGCAATACCTTTAGTAGCTTCTGCAGAAATATAATCAAAGTGTGGTGTTGCACCACGAATTACTGCACCAACACAACAAACTGCATCATATTTTCCACTTGCTAATACTTTATCTAAAGCAAAAGGAATTTCAAAAGCACCAGGTACTAAAATTAGCTCTAGATTATCTATATTTCCACCATGTCTTTTGAATGCATCTTGTGCACCTTCTACTAATCTATCTGTAATAATATGATTAAATCTTCCATTAATAATAGCAATTTTTTCGTTACCATTAAGACTTAAGTTACCTTCAATAATATTCATTTAATTCTCCAAAAGAATAAGTAATAACAAAAAAATTACTTATTATATTTATTTATATTTTGCGATTATATCTAAAATTTGATTAGTTTAAAGAAAGATTGTTTTTATAGCTTATAAAAGGACGAAAGGTCCTTTTATTTGTTTGTGTTAATTTAAGTTTTATTTATAGTTTAATGCATCTTGAATAGCAAACAAGTCATTTATTACTTTATATAACTCATCAACTTGAACCATATTTGGTCCATCACTTAAAGCAACACTTGGATCAGTGTGTGTTTCAAAGAAAAAACCATCAACACCAACAGCTGCTGCTGCTTTCGCTAAGCTTGGAACTATTGCAGAGTTCCCCCCTGTAGTTCCTCCAGTACTTGGAACTTGAGCTGAATGAGTTGCATCAAAAATAACTGGTGCATATTCTCTCATAGCAATTAAGTTTTTCATATCAACTACTAAAGCTCCATAACCAAATACATTTCCTCTTTCACAAAGCCATACACCATTTTTATCAGAATTTTCATAATTAACTTCGCTAATTCCTCTAGTTTTTAAAACTTTATCAACAGGATGTTTCATACTTCCTGCTGCTAAAAATTGTCCTTTTTTAATATTAATAGTACAGTTTGTTTTTGCAGCTTCAACTAATAAATCAGTTTGTCTACATAAAAATGCTGGTATTTGTAAAATATCTAATACTTCGCCTGCAGGTTTCGCCTGATAAGATTCATGAATATCAGTTACTAATTTGTAACCAAATTGTTCTTTTATCTCTTGAAATAATTTTAAACCTTCTTCAAGTCCAGGTCCTCTATATGAATCTAAACTTGTTCTATTTGCTTTATCAAATGAAGCTTTAAAATAAAACTCCACTCTTTTATCTTCACTTAATGGTATTAATTTTTCAGCAATTCTCATTACAGTGTCTCTATCTTCTAAAACACATGGTCCTGTTAATATTTTCATTTTTTTCCTTTAAAAATCATTTTCTTTTCTTCACCCGTTAAGGCATAGTGAAATTCATAAATATTTTGACAGATATATTCTATATCGTCTTTTGCATGTTCATCACATGCTAATAAAATTTTATCACCTATTTTTAAATTGTGTTCAAATACAGGTAGAAGAGTAACATTATCTTCTCTTTCTAAAAGTAATGGTACCACATTATTTCTCTGTTCTTTATTATGTAAAGACGTAGCTAGTAAATCTAAATTCAAGCTATTTTCTTCATATAAATGCCTATATATCTGAGGTGTATACTTCTCATTAATACTAAATTCTATAAGTATTGGATTATCATTTATATCTTCTACTAATCTTCGTACAACTTTTGAAGCCCATATTTCATCTTTTTTAAGAATCAATCTAATAAACTTGTCAGATAAGGGATTTATTAAAGCATTTGCTGTTTTATTAATCAAAATTTTTGAAGGCATAAAAATATGATCAATATTTGCATTATCAAAAATTGAGAAATCATCCATTTCATTTTCACGTACTATTGTCATAATTTCTGGATTTAATTTCTTTGCTGTTGCTAAAACAGATAAGTTTGTTGTATCATCATTTGTTGCTGCAATAATTGCAACCGATTCTTTAATTCCAATTTCTAATAACATTTCTTTGTCATCAGCATCTCCAAAATTAATATTTTCCATTTCTTCTTTACTAAAGTTATTTAAATTACTTTTATTTATCTCAACTAATTCAACTTCAATATTATTCTTTTTTAGTTTTTCATAAATTTTTTTACCCATTCTTCCATAACCACAAATAATATACTTTCCACTTGGAAAAGAAGGAAGACTTGCACTTAAATTATCAATACGGTAAAGCCATTTTTCAAGCTTTAATAAGTTTGGAGCGACTAAAGCTATATTTACTTCTGATGAGATTATTGAGAAAGGATTTGCAATTATTTCTACATCTAAATCTTTTAAGTTTTCACTATGATTCATCGTTGTAGATTTTGCTGCAATTTTAACATATTTATTTAGTAATCTTGAGATTAATGAAATTTTTAAATTTAGTGCATCATCTTCAAATAAAGATACAATTGCCTTACAATTACTCTTTTTAATTCCCGCTAGTTCTAAAGCTTTCAAACTATAATTTTCTGAAAATAAAACAGGAACAGTAGGAGTAAAACTTTCCAAGATAAGATGATTTATTTTATTTCTATCATCTTCAATTACAACAGTTCGAACACCTTGTTTTAAAGACTTTTTTATTATTTCACTAGTAATTTGATTATAACCTAAAATAATAATAAATCGCTCTTTTAAACCTTTTATCTGTCTCGTAAATTTTGCTCTTTCAATTTCTTGTAAAAATAGCTTATCTTGAAGTAGTGAAACTAATGACCCTATTCCATAAAACCAACCAAGAACAGTCAAATAAATAGAAAAAGTTACCCAAATTCTTTGAGAATAAGTAAACTCAAAAGGAGTTTCTCCAAATCCAATTGTAGTAGCTGTATATGTAATAAAATAAAAAGCATCAAATATTCCCATGTGATAAGGATTACCTTGAGCATCAACTCCTTCTATTAATATTAAGCCTATAATTGCAATTGTATAGGTTATAATGATTACTAAAAATGGTATTCTCATTCTATGTAAAATTATAAATAATGAACTATTTTCCAAAATTAAAACCTATTTTTATCTTTTTGATTTTAATGTATCACCCACATATAATGATACTGATACAATATTTGCTAATAATGCTCCACCTGATAAAGATACAATTACTCCAATTATCTCAGAGTCTACTACATAAACATATGAAGCTACTGTCCAAATAATTGCTGCTGCTAAAAGTTGAATATCGGCAACAAGCGATGTTGCTAATAATACAGAACCCATTTGAGTTTTATCACCTAATTTTAATGTTGTTGCAATTATATTGATAATAATTGCTGCAAATAATTCATATTTACTATGAGATTCTAAAGAGTGCATTTCTCCATAAAAGAATCCAAAGTTAACTGTCATTGCTAGAATAATAAAAAATCCAGATATTACCTTATCTAAATTCATAATACTTCCCCTTTTATATCTTTTTTAATATCATGTCTTCTTTCAAATACTTTATCAATATCATCATGAATTTTTGAGTTTTTATCTATAAATATTATACTATGTTTATTTAATTGATTGATATTCTTTAATCCCATGATTGCCAACATACCTTTAACGCTTTTTAATAAGTTATTATGGTAATTTCTTACTTTATTAGCTTGTTTATATACAAAATATTTTTTTCTTTTACTTTTATCTTGAGTAGCAAGTCCAACTGGACAAACATGCCCTGTTGTACCAGAACAATATCGTGCACGTATACATCCAGCACTCATCATAAAACCACGTGCTATTTGTATAAAATCAGCACCTAAGGACATAATAACAATAATATCATCAGGAGTTAATACTTTACCACTAGCTACAAGTTTCACCTCATCTCTAACACCATAAGCTCTTAATACTTTATCAACTAAATAAATTGAATCTCTAATACTTAATCCAACTCTTTCCATCATTTCAATAGGAGCAGTAGCACTTCCACCTGAACCTCCATCAATAGAAATAAAATCAGGATATCTTGAATCTCCAGCATCAATTCTTCTTTTCATTTCAGCTGCAAAAGGTTCAATATTTTCCATATCAGAAATTACAATTTTTATACCCACTGGCTTATCAGATATCTCTTGTAGTGTTCCTATAAAATCAAATAATTCTTCAATACTATTTGCATAAGGAAATCTATTTGGAGAGAATACATCTTTATATGCTTCAACATTTCTGTAATATGCAATTGCAGGAGTTACTTTATGAGCAGCTAATTTTCCACCCGTTTGTTTTGCACCTTGTGCAATTTTGATTTCAGTCATTTGGCAAAATCTCATTGTCTTTTCATATCTATCTGGATCAAAATTACCATCTTTGTCTCTTGCCCCATAAAGTCCTGAACTTAACTGTAAAATAATATCAGCCATGTCAGAAGGAACTTCTTTAGGAAAGTTTTCAATTGGAGCATCCCAGTTAATTCTATGAAATAATTGTGACTTTAAATCAAATACGTAAGTTTCAGCTTCTTTATCTTTTCCAAAAACCATACTTCTATAAACATCAGCTGCCATTGCACCATTAAAAAAGAATCTTACTATATCTTTTACTTTTTTTGCAAAAGTACTTCCATGAACAATTTTCATATATTCAGGTTTGTATTCTTGATGAGTTACAAAGAAATTAGAAGTAACCCCACCCTCACCTGAATTAATAGGGAAACCTCCCATATAAGCACCACGTACAAAAGCTCTTGTACCTTCTGGAGAAATTGATCCATCACTCATTGCAGATCTTGCAATTATTGATTTTGCAGTATATGGTTTTTTTCTATTTTTACCAAATGTTACTTCAAAATCTTTATCAACCTCATCATCATTTAACACAATATTTGCATGTTTAATCATAAATTTTGGATTAGGTAAAGGTTGAGAAGGAGAGAAAGATGCATAGTTTGGAACATCACTTGCTGCTTTATAAACCCAATCTAACTTATCTTTTGATTCATAAAACTTTTCATCACCAAAATATTGTCTAAAAGGTTCTCTTGCTTCTTCTAGAACAAATCGAAGTCTACCTATTATTGGATAATTTACTAATAGTTGATGATCTCTTTGAACATATTTATCATAAACATACCATGCAAAGATTACTAAAGCAAATAATATCCATTCTATAGTGCCTAATTCTAAATCCATAATTATCCTTCTTAGCTTTTTTTACTCGATACTAAAAGCCCACTTAAAATTATAAGTAGTATACCAAAAGAAATCCAAATATCAGGAAATGCATCACCTAGAATAATTCCTAAAATAACCGAAAATATAATGTTTGAATAAGATATAGTTCCAATAATCCCAGCTTTTGCACAAGAATAAGCTTTTGTCATATATATTTGAGCCATTGTTGCAAATATCCCTAATAAAACAATATAATACCAATCATTTGGTTTTGGAATTACAAATGTAGCAAAAAGAAAATCCAAATTAGGATTTTGATAAAAAGAACCAATGATTAATAGTATTAAAGGTCCTACTGTTCCTATAGTCATAAAAGATAATACAATTGCCCTTGAATCATAAAATTTACGAAGTTCTCTAATTGATGTGTAAGCTAATCCAGCCCCTACTCCACAAAGTATTCCTAAATAATCTGTTTTCTCTAGATTATCAGGATTAAAACCTGTCATAAAAAGAATTCCTATAAAACCTATAAAAACACCTAACCAACCTTTAAACCCCAACTTTTCTTGTACAAATAAGTATGCAAATATTGCAGAAAAAATTGTAGATGTTTTAGAAAAAGTCATAGCTTCAGCTAAAGGTATTTGTGCGATGTTATAAAAGAAAAATAACAAAGCAATAAACCCCGCCATTCCTCTAAAAATAAGCAACCATAATTTACCTCCAACTTGAGATAAAGGTTTTCTATAAATTGATATTAAAATTAAAAAGACACCAAATACGTTCCTGAAGAAAACTACTTCAATAGAACTCATTGAATTGCTTAACTCTTTTGCAACTGCTCCCATAAAAGCAAAAAGCAAAGAAGCAAACAACATGTATTTGGCACCTTGAAGTACTTGATTGTCCATTATTATTCCTAAAATTAAAATCGCAATTGTATTCCTATATATATTAAACAAAGATTATTAGTTTTATTATTTAAAGCATACTTTAGATAAAATATCTACTTTATATAAAATAACAATATATTTATAGTAGGAATAATATGGAATATTTAAAGATTCTTGGAGAAAATAAACTTTCAGGTGTTGTTAGTATCTCAGGTGCAAAAAATGCAGCTTTACCTTTAATCGCATGTACGATTTTAGCAAAAAATGAAATAAAAATGGGTAACTTACCTAATGTAGTAGATATCAATACATTTTTAAAGCTTATAGATAAACTTGGTGGAACTTATAGTAAAGAAGGAAATACGGCAAATATCTCTACTTCTATAATGAATAACACAACTGCTACTTATGATATTGTAAAAACGATGAGAGCTTCTATTTTAGTTTTAGGACCAATTCTAGCAAGATTTGGGCATTGTGAAGTTTCACTTCCTGGTGGTTGTGCAATTGGTCAAAGACCTGTTGATTTACATTTAAAAGCCTTAGAGCAAATGGGTGCAAAAATTGTGATTAATCATGGTTATATTGAAGCTACTGCTCCAGAAGGTTTAAAGGGTGCAAAAATTGTATTTGATAAAGTAACTGTTGGTGGAACAGAAAATATTGTTATGGCAGCAGCATTAGCAGATGGGGTAACAACAATTGTAAATGCTGCAAAAGAACCTGAAATAGTTCAACTTTGTGAAGTAATTGCAAGTGCGGGAGTAAAAATAGATGGTATTGGTACTTCAACTTTAACAATTACGGGAACAAATAAAGAACTATTAGAAATAAAAGATTTTGATGTTATTCCTGATAGAATTGAAGCTGGAACTTATATGTGTGCAGCAGCAATCACAAATCAAAAAATCAAAATCAATAATGTAATTCCATCACATTTAGATGCAATTACATCTAAACTTGAAGAAATGAATTTTGAAGTATTACAAGATGAAACAAGTGTAACTATTCTTCCTACAGATGAAATTAAACCTGTGAATATAATCACAACTGAGTATCCAGGATTTCCTACAGATATGCAAGCACAATTTATGGCTCTTGCAACGCAAGCAAATGGCACAAGTACAATTGATGAAAGATTATTCGAAAACAGATTTATGCATGTTAGTGAGTTATTAAGACTAGGTGCAGATATTCAACTAAATGGAAATACAGCTACAATAAATGGAAAAAGTGGGACATTGAATGGTACAGATGTAATGGCTACAGATTTAAGAGCTTCATCAGCACTTGTACTTGCAGCACTTGTAGCAAAAGGTGAAACAAATATTCATAGAATTTATCATCTAGATAGAGGGTATCAAGATCTTGAGGGAAAACTTACAAAAATTGGTGCAAATGTAAAAAGGTTTACTGAATAGCACATCATTTAAAATGATAAGTTAAAAACCCACAACTTATCATTTCTTTAAGTATAAATTAAATAAAATCATAAGAATTATACATATCAAAAGGTAAGCTATTAACATGAAACTAGAAATCTCTTTATTCAAATTTGACAAAAACTCTGATTATTTACCATTTTACACTAAGCATTTTTTTAAAACTACTAATGAAATTACTCTATTAGATATTTTAAATACTATTAATGATGAAAATCCATTTGGATATCAAAATGATGAAAACTTTGATCTTGTTGTAAATGGAACATATTTAAAAGCTTCTATAAAAATTGAGGACTTAGTTAAAATCTTTGGAAAAGATTTAACAATTGAACCAATTTCAGTTAGACGTGCAGGAAATGACTTAATAATTAATGAAGATGATTTTAATGAAAAGTTAAATATTTTAGATGATTTTATATCTCAAGAAGACAAAAAGAATTATCAAAACTTAAAACACTATTATTATGCATCAAATACATTAAATTATAAAAGTGACTATATTGGTGATGCTATTTTAATTTTAGCTGCTGATTTAATAGAAATAAATAAAGAAAATGAAAAAGAAATACTTGATATTTTAAAAAAACAAGAAGTTGGAGCTTCTTATCATACAAGTTTAGAAAAAAGAATACTAAACTTTGATAAATCAATTGAAGAAAAGATAATAAGTATTCAAAAAAAACTTCACTTATTAAATGAAAAAGAAACAAACTATAGAATTAAAAATACATTAATTATTGATTTTGGAAATTTTCAAGAGCAAACTGAAGTAAAGCATGATTTTAAAGATTTTAATATCGCATACTACCCTTCAAATAAAGAAGAAGAAACAAACTCTTTATTAAAAAAATTAAATGCTAATATTTTAAACTTAGAAACATTAAAATTAGATCTAGCAAAAAACACTTTTAATAAGAATCAAGAGATTACATATAATATAGCTACAACGATATCTTTAGATGCCTTTGATAATAATGCAGACTTCTTACTTGTAGATAATGATGATGACTTCTATTTATTTGATTATAATAGAAAAGCTTTAGAAAGATGTTCTGGAAGAGAAATGATTTTACCTATTATCCATGTAAATGAATTACAAAAACTTGTTTCAGGACAACATGAAGCTGCTAATGAAACACTTGTAAGACATCAAGTTAATCCTGAAATTATTTAAGGATTTATAAAAGTGATATTAGATTCTACTTTTATAATTTATTCTAGTTTAATAATTGCTTGTTTAATACCACTATATATTTATAGGCAGAAAGTTTTTTCTTTTGCTTATAAAACTGGATCTTTAGAGTTTTTTATAAAAGATTTAAAACAACATATGCAAAGAAATCATCCTAAAATCTCTTTAGATTACTCAATAATAGAAAAAACTAAAGATGAAAAAGATATTCGAATTAGAGAAACTTTAATAGTTGAAGATATTATAAGTCAATTTTTTTATCATGAATATGAAAAAAATACTCAAAAAGGAATTTCAAGAGAAAAGCTTTGGAGTACTTATGAAGAGAAGTCTTTCTCAAATCCAAAAACGCCTAATGACTGGATAGAAAGACGAGAGTTAGCTTGGATAAGAGATGAAAATAAATGTAATAGATGTGGAATGGAAATAAAACTAGATGATACATTTACTACATTTGCAAAAGATATTGCACAAGGTGGTGGATATAATTTTGAAAATATAATTATTTTATGCTCAGATTGTAATAAAGTATTAAATGACAAAAATCCAAAAAATACTATTGCATCATTAAATTTAAATGATGCACTTATTAAGTATGTAGAAGGATAATTTACTTTTTAAGTAAGAACCTTGATACAAACTTTTCTTCACCTTTAAACTTACACCAAGCAAACTTATTACAATACTCAATATAAACTAAAGTTCCTTCATCCAAGACATCTACAATTTTTGCAGTAGGAAAAGGCTTTTCACGTATATTTGTAGCATCTTCTTTTATCTTATATCTTTTTTCATTTAGAGCAACATCTTTTACTTTCTTTATTTCTGTATTTACTTCTAATTTTTTATCTAATAATAGTTTATTTATTTGAGTCTTTAATAAATTAATTTCATTCTTAAGAGTACTAATCTCTTCTTTCATACCTTCATCAGTACTATATTTAAGGTCAATGTTTTTAGAATCATTTGTTATAACTCTTTCATCTTTATATAATTTATCCATAATTATTTCAATTTTAGAGTTTAGTTTCTTTAATTCACTTTCATTTAAATTAGACTTGTTTTTTGTAATATCAACATCAGTTAATAAAGATTCAAAACCTACTTTAAATAAAAAAAGCTCTAATTCTGAAGTTTTAACAACATTTGATTGATTTGCAATTAAAATATTTATACTTATTAAAAAACACATTAGTAATTTCATTTATTCCTCTTTTATATTATTAAATTGATATGTATTAAAAACGATTCTTTCTTTATCTTTTTGTTTTATTATAAAAACATAGTTTTTATTAGTATTAATAATATTTTCTTTTACTTCAAAAAATTCTATATCTTCTAATAGAATATCAATAAAAGCATTATCAAAAAAGCTTAAAGGTGTTTCACCAAAATTAAACTTATCTTTGCTTTCAATTCTAAGAAGCTTATTATTTGAAGAAATCATATACGTAATATTATTAAAAAAAGAATCGTGATAGCTATTTGAGCTTCTAAATCTTAATATTGAATTCTCATCATTATCTATCTTTATCTCTATTTTACTTATTGATTCTAAAATATCTTCGATAAAAATGTCATTTAATTCATTTTGATATTTTAAAGTTTGAGAATGATTAATAAATTGTTTATTTGAATGTTTTGTCTGGTCTAAAGTTTTATATAAAAAAATCAATAAAATCATAAAAATTGTAATAGAAATAAGAACTTCTAATAAAGTAAAAGCCTTCTTCATTTTATAACTCAATCTTAAAAGTATAAATATTCTTTTTTATATCATCGCCAATTGAATATGAGTTTTCATTTGTTATAATTTTAAAATTTACACTATTAAAACTATAATCTTTGGAATTTATTTGTTCACTTTTTACTTTGATTTTTATATCTTTAAATTCTTTTCTAATATCATCATTTTTAAATCTATAACTTTTATCTAAAAAAATATTTTCATTTTTCTTATTTTCATTATCTATATTAACAACTAATTGAATATAATCACGTAGCTTGTTTTGTTCATTACTTTTGCTTACAAGAAAGATACTATCACTTTTTATTTGTAATAATGTGAGCATAACAACACTAAGCATTACAACAGCAATAATTACTTCCATTAAAGAAAAAGATTTTTTCATATTATTTTAAACCAATTCTAACAGCCTCTGAAACTGAAGTATCTCCATTTTCAAGCATTTGTTTTAATTGTACATCTAAAGAAATCATTCCACTTTCATGTGCTAATTTCATTAAAGTATTATCATCAACATCAGTTTTTAAATACTCTTTAATCTCATCATCAATTATAAATAATTCACCAATAGCTATACGTCCTATATATCCTGTAAAATTACACTCTTTACAACCTTTTGGTTTGAATAGTTTTGTATTAGGTGAAAGTTTAAAAAGTTGATGAGAGGCATTGGAATCATCTTCGCACTTACAAGAACTACAAAGTTTACGAACAAGCCTTTGTGCTAATACAGCAAGCAAGGAAGAAGAAATTAAAAACTTTTCAACTCCCATATCAATAAGTCTAGTAATTGCAGCAGGAGCTCTATTTGTATGAAGGGTAGAAAAAAGTAAGTGTCCTGTTAATGCAGATTGCACTGCAATCGAAGCTGTTTCTTTGTCTCTAATTTCACCAAGCATTATAATATCTGGGTCTTGTCTTAAAATAGATCTTAATCCAGAAGCAAAAGTAAGCCCTACTTTCGCATTAACTTGAATTTGTGAAAACTCATTTGATTTATATTCAACTGGGTCTTCTACCGTGATTATATTTTTTTCTTCACTTACTACTTGATGTAACAAAGAATGAAGTGTAGTAGACTTCCCACTTCCTGTAGGACCTGTTACTAATACCATTCCATATGAATTTCTTAATACTTTTTCTAATTCATCTGTAATATAAGAAGGAAAGCCTAACTCTTTAACGGACAAAATATCTTCACTTTGCATTAAGATTCTCATAACAACTCTTTCACCATAAAAAGTAGGAAGAATTGACACCCTAATATCTAAAGTTTTACCGGCAATTTTAATAGCAGTACGTCCATCTTGTGGAATTCTTTTTTCACTTATATCTAAGTTTGAGATTACTTTTATTCTTGATATTACTAATGACATAATATTTTTATCTAATTCAATATGTTTAACTAAAACACCATCTACTCGATATCTTACTTCAGCTTTAAATTCATGCATTTCAATATGAATATCTGAAGCTTTTTTCTTTATTGCTTGATAAAAAAGAGAGTTTACAAACTTGATAATTGGAGCGGATTCTTCAGAAGTTAAAATATCACTTCCAACTTTTAAAAACTCACTAACAGAAAAATCTTCATCTTCAACTGTTGCATCTTCTTGCTCTTGTTGAATATCACTCATTTCTTTATCTGTTTTTATTTCCAAAAATTTATTATAAAGTCTTTCATAAGATATCTCATCTAAAAATATTACTTCATATTTATATTCAAATTTAGAAAGATAATCAAAAGAAACACTCATATAATCTTTAGATATAGCAATAACAACTTTATCATCAATTTGTGAAAAAAGAACATAACTTTTTAGAGCTGTTGAATAGTTTTCAACTTCATAAGGTAATAAATTTATATTGTGTAATTCTTGAATATTCATCTAGTTTCCAAATATCTCAGCTACTCTTTTTTGGTGCTCAGTCCTATTATCAAAATCTTCTGAAATAGAGTTTACCGATGCTTCTTTTTTAGCTGTTATTAGTTCATATTCTTTTTGCAAAGATTGAAGTTTGTCTTTATAAATTTTTTCTTCACTTACTTCACTTATCTGTTTTTGTTTTAATCTAATCAAAGAATCTCTTAAATATTTATCTTCAAGAATTTTAAGTTGTGCTAATTGATTTCTTACATATGTTAAATCTTTTGATTTTGGAATAATATAAGGTGTTACTATAATTACTAAACTTCGTTTTCTTATATCAGTTTTATCATGAGTAAATAATCTACCTAATAAAGGTACATCACCTAAAACAGGGATTTTATTTATAGTTGATTCTTCTTTATCTTCAATTAATCCACCAAGAATAACAGATTCTCCATTATTAACAATTGCGGTTGTCTTCACTTCTTTTTTAGTTGTGTCTGCATTTCCACTTGTAGTATCTGTACTCTTAACATCTTCTAAAACTGTATGGATTTCTAGCGTAACTTTATTATCATTTGAAATTCTTGGCTTAACAGTTAATGTCAACCCAACATCTTCTCTTTTAAAATTTTCACTTTCCGTTCCACCATCTGAAACACTTGAAGATGTTTTTACTGAAATAGTTTCTCCAACATAGATTGAACTTTCTTTATTATTGATAGCTAAAATTGAAGGTTCTGAAACAATATCTAAAGCGCCATCTTGGTTAAGTAAACTAAGTGATGCACCTAAGGCTAATCCAGAAGTTAAATCAGGAATACTTAAACCAATATCCGCAATAGAAAAAGATACTCCACTTCCACCATTTAAAGAAGAAGAGAAAGTTCCAATACCTTTACTTCCTGTTGTTCCTCCAAAGATTCCATATTTTATTCCTACTTCATCAACTAAATCATCATTAACTTCAATTATTTTTGCTTGCACATAAACTTGTGCTTTTTCTTTATCTAATTCTACTAATATTGCTTTTATATACTCTAGTTCATCAGAAGGTCCCATTAAAACGATAGAATTTGATTCTTCATCAACAGAAGACAAAGGTTTTGAATTTGGGTCTAAATATTTTTTCTTTCCAATAATTCCATCAATGATTTTAATTACATTACTAGCTTCAACATTTTTTAAAGAATGTACCTCAACAATTCTTTTAACTAAAGAATCATTACTATCAATATTTTTTACATACTTTTTTAAATACTTAATATTTTGATTTCTTCCTACAATTACTAAAGAGTTATTATCCGCATTTGCAATAATAGAAACTTTTTCTGTCTCAATTTTTTCATTGAAAATAGACTTGGCAACAGCATCTAAATTTTTCTTTGCATCTGATGCTTTTATATTATTAAGTTCAATAATTTCAATACTTTTCTTAGCACCATAAGTCATAACACTTACAACTTTTTTAATAGTTTCAATATTGTCTTTAAAATCTGTAATAACTAAAGTATTTGATTCTTTGTTTGTTACAAGCTTTGCAGTTTTTGAAATAAGATGTCTAATTTTTGAAGCTATATAATCTGCATTTGCATTATGAACTGGAAATATTTCTGTTACCATTTGGTAATAAAGTTTTTCTTGATTTCCATTTATTAGCGGTACATTATTTTTTGCACTCTCACTTAATTTAACTATTCTCATAATATCATTACCTTGAATAAGTGTAAAACCTTTTGCCTCTAATGAGTATATTAAAATTTTTACTAGTTCTTTTTTTTCTAAAGGTTTAGTAGATATAAAATCAACATTTCCTTTTACTTCTTGCGTAACTAAAATATTCTTGTCAATGATTTTTGATGTGATTTTCACTAAATCCATTATCTTTAAATCTTTAAAATTTATATTTATTTTTTCATCTGCTTGCAATACAAAATTTAGTAAAAAAACTAAAAGTACAACTTTAATCAATCTCATAATTTAACTCCAATATTTCATTATTTCTTAAAATCTCTAAATTTAAATATTTAGTATCACCGATATTATTATAAACTTTAAATGCATCAGCATATGATGTTAAAATATTATTGTTTATTGATTTAATAATATCATTCTTTTTTAAGCCAAGTTTACCAAAAACAGATTTTTTAGCAACTCTCATAACTTTAAATCCATCTAAGTTACCATTTGTTCTAATCTCATTTATAGATATGTTATTCCAAACTTTATCAATATCTTTAACATATGAGTTTAAAAAATCTCTTTTAATTACTACACTATTCCCATTAACTACAATATTTTCTGTAATATTGTCATTATTATTTGTTACATTATATGCAACTTTTTTATTTGTTTGTGATATCTCTAAACGATATTCTTTTGCTTGTTTTTCTAAAACAACATAGTTTTTATAAAGTTTTGTAAGTATATAACCATCAAGCTCTTCAAATTGTGAAAGAATATAACTTTTACTATTTTTCTTATTTTCAATAGTAACCCAACCACTATTTGAAGTAGTTGAGTAAATTGCTTTTAAAGTATATGAAGAAAGTGTTTCTTGCTTTACAACTTTTTTAATTTCCTTCTTTTTTATAATTGGCTTTGCATTAGAATAAAAACCATCATACTTTTTATACTCTAAATTTTGAGTTGAATTATCTATAAAATCCACTCCATCTTTAGGCAAGTAAACAAAAAGTATCGTTGAAATTAAATATGCTAATAACAAAAGAAAAGAATAAGGAATTAACTTCTGAATTAATTTATTAAAATCTATATTCATAAATATACTTCCCCTCTTCTAGTTTCATTTGTTTTAATACTCTTTCATACTGCTTTTTCATTTTATTTGAAGCTTCAAGATTAAGTATCAAAGTTCTTTTTATCAAATCGATATTTCCTCTTAATACTCCAAAATCTCCTTGAGAATAAATATCAATATTTCTATAATCTAATACTGAATGTTTAAGAACAATATTTTTTATATATGGAGGAAAAAATGATGATAAACTCTGCAACAACTTAACATCATCTACTTCTATTTTTGAATACACTAGTACAGAAAAGAAATTTGCACTATTTATATTTGCACCTTCTATACCTTGATAATAAACTTTTGCATCACTAACTTTTAAATTTAAAAGTTTTTCATCTCTTTTTTCATCTGAGATTATAATATTTTGTTTTGATAGTTCTTGTTCTAATAAATTATAAATAGAATTTTTTGGTAAAAGAATCAAAGTAAATAATATAAAAATTAAAAAATATATGAATATCTTAAATATCTTTTTCATTAGTTAATTCCTATTTCTATATTAATAAAACTTTTTTCAATTTCCAGTTTTCTAATAATTAGTTTTTTGTTTAAAATCTTATTTAAAAATGCATTTAAAATATTTTGATCATTTGATTGGATTTTAACTTTTACACTATTTTTAGTTTTTGCTCTTAGCACTTTTTGATTTGAAAATTGACGACTTTTTAATATATCATTTAGTGTCTTATCTACAAAAGCTTCATTAATCCATGATTCTTTATACGACTTATAATCTTTTGCTTTTTTCTTTATTAAACTTAACTCATCTTTTTTTTCATTAAAAGTCATTTTCTTTTTATTTAAAGAATACAAAGATATAAAAAGAACAGTTAATGTTAATGCAATTATATATAAAGGATTTATTCTATTCATAGTTTTACCTGCATTTGAATATCTAGAGCTTTTACTTTACTTGAAATAATTTTATATCTTTTTGATATATATTTTTCTAGTCTTGTTTTATCAGTATTATTAAAAGTGATAAAGACTATATCTTTATTTAAATTTATTTTATTTATCTTAAATAATTTATTTGATAATAAATATTCTAAGAATTCTCTTTTTTTTATCTCTTTATTTACTATAGATTTGTATTTTTTCAATATTGAATTTGTTTGTAGCATACTAGAAGGAAGATTACTTTGTTTTTTTTCTATTTCAATTTGATTATCAATCTTAGAAATTTGTGTTTTATAATCGAATAATTTATAAATATTGATAATACAAATACATAATATAATAGCTAAAATCGAATAGATTTGTTTTGATGATAATACATTGTTATATAACTTGATATCTACTTTGTGTGGAGATAGTTCTACTTTATTTATGTTTTCATTTAAATCTATAGGATTTGAAAGTATATTACTTGGGACTTTTATTAAAATATTATCAGGAGAATAAATAAAACTTTTATTTTCAAAAGTAAACTCTTTAAACTTTTTACACTCATTTTGTGCAAAATAAATACTATCTACTAAGGATAAAGATATCCCTGATTTTTTAATTGCTTCATAAATAGTTTTATTGATATATGCAAAACATAAATATTTATTTTCTTCAAGTTTTACTACTTGAAATGAAAGTTCAGATACATTTGTCAAAATATCTTCAAATAATGTAGGTAAAACATGTCTAGCATGTGTGATATTTCTAACAGGAATATCAAATATTCTAACCCAATATAATTCAGGCGATAAGATAATATTTACTTTCTCACTATCATCTATTTTTGTATTTGTAGATAAAAAAACTTTTTTATTGTTACTTGAAACTAGACTCAAAATACTTTACAACCCCTTCTTCATTAAGAATATAATATGCTTTTGCAAAATCATTTAAATACTTGACTTTTACAAAAAGTTCATATAGTTTTTCATTCTCATTTTTCTTGATAAAACCTAGTTTATTTTTTATATTTAAAATTTCATTATTATAAGTTTTTTCTATAATTATATTAATTATATCATCAATTTGCTTATTATTTTTTACAAAACCTTCATTCTCATCTTTTGTATTTTTATACTCATCTTCTATTTCTTTATATACATATTTAAAGCCATCAAAATTACTAATTTCATAATCAGAAAAAAGCGTTGTAAGCTCTGCATAATCTTTGCTATCTTTATTTGATAATAAGTTTATATTAACTTTATCATATTCTGTAATTGTAAATGAAATTAAAATATCTTTTATACCAATAGGTATATATTCAGAGTTTAACTCAGCAATAATATTAGTAATATTATTCTTATTATTTTTAAATATCTTACTAATTTCAATTTGAATATTATTAAAAGATGTAAGTATTTGAGTCTTATTTATTTTATGGTTTTTTTCTTCCAAAAATAAGTTAGTATCTTCTAAGTTTTTTATAATCAAAATAGATAAAGCAGAAATAAAAAAAAGAGAGATTAATAAAACAATAGATTTTTTCATATTACTTTATACACTTTGTCTAACTTAAATTCATTGAGAATATTGGTAGCAACATTGAGATTACAATAAATCCAATAGTAACACCAACAAACAACATAAAAATAGGTTCAAGTAAAGCTAGAAAGATATCTGTTTTATCTTTATTCGCTTCATTATATAAAGTTGCTAAATTACTAAGTATTTCAGATAATTTACTAGTATCTTCACCAATTGCAATAGAGTGAATAAAAGCCTCATCAATTTTATATATTTTATTTGTACTTAATAAAACAGAAAGTTTTTTACCCTCAACTACACTTTTAGAGGCTTCTACAAATACTCTTTTTATAACAGAATTTTTTAAAATATTAGCACTTAGGTTTATTCCTTGTACTATTGGAACACCAGATTTAATTAAAATTGAGTTCATATATGAAAATCTTGCAAGTTCACCTTGTTCAATCATAGTTGAAAAAAATGGCAGTTTTAATACAAACTTATCAAAAGCATATTTAAAAGTTTTTGATCTTTTCATTAAAAATAAGAAAGTAAGTATTAGAGTAAAAACAACTGCTATAATATACATATAATTATTTGAAAAGAAATCCCCAAGTGCAATTACTATTTTTGTGCTATCAGGTAATTCTTGGTCAATTTGAGTAAAGATATCAGTGATTTTAGGAACAATAAAACTTAACATAAAGCCGACCATAAAAAATGATATGAAAAGGATAAATAAAGGATATGCTAAAGCAGAAGTTACTTGTTTCTTTATTCTATCTTGCTCTTTTAAAAATGTTGATAATTCTAATAATACAGATTCTAATAAACCACCATTTTCACTGATTTTAATAGATTGCTTATAAAATTCCGGAAGATTAACAACAGTTTGAGAATCAAGTGCAACATAGAAGTTCTTACCTTCATCTAAATAAGTTGATATTGATTCAAAAAAAGAATTTAAAACTTTATCATCTTTATACCTTTGTTTTAGTAGATTTATTGCAGAGATTAGAGAGATTCCAGAGTTTAAATAAATACTTAAATCTCTACTTAAATAAGATAAAGAAGATAGACTTAAAGTTCTTTTTCTTTTAAAAGAGATTTTTGAAAAGTTAAAGTCTTCTTCCTCTAAAGATGTATAAAGTATATTTTTTGCTTTTAATTTTGATTTTGCTTCATTTAAATTTAATGCTTCTATTTTTGATTTTAGTTTTTTTCCATTTGAATCAAAACCTTGATATTTAAAAAGCATCTTGAACCTCTATTTGATTAGTATTAAAAGTTTCAAAAACTTCTTGAAGCGAAGAATATGTTTTTGCTTCATCAAAAATTGAATTAAATAAGTAAACTTTATCATTTAAAGTATCAACAATTAGTTCATTTGTTTTATAATCACTATTTACTTTTAATTCAAAAATCACATCTTGACTTATATTATCTATATCAATTGACTCATAATCAATTATCTGCTCTTCTTTTTGATATTTATAAATATCAGGTTTATTTTCAAATAAGTTTTCAATTTTTATTTCTTCATTGATATTTTCGTCAATTTTAATATAACAAACTAAGTTTTCATTTATACAAACGAGTGATATTTCATTTTCAAATTCAAAATTTTCTATTAGATATTTCTTAATACTTGTCAAAGATACACTATTTTTTTCATCATTAATTTTAAAATTCGAATTTGAAAAAACCAAATAATAAGACAGCGATATTAAAATGATTACAATTATAAGTTCAAGTAGAGTAAAAGCTTTCTTTACTCTTTTTAAACTCATATTTATTTATTACACTTTGAGTAATAAATATCATCTTTAGTACTCTCTTTTTTGTCACTTCCCATTGAAACTAAATCAAAACTATCTTCATTTTGAATATAAATAAACTTATTTCCCCAAGCATCTTTTGGCAGTTTTCCATCTTCAAAATATTTCTTTTCAACTAACATATCTAAGCCCTCTTCAGTTTGAGGATAAGATGAAGTATCAAGTTTAAACATTTTTAATGTTTGAGCAATACTCTTCATTTGAATACATACAATTTTATCTTTTGCTTCTTCACTTTTTCCAGTAAGATTTGGTAATACAAATGCTGCAAGTAATCCTAAAATTATAATTACTACCATTAATTCCATTAAAGAGAATGCTTTTTTCAAGTTTGTACCTTTATTTTTTGTTATTATATTTAAATATCAATAAAGATATACTATTAGTAATGTAACCAAATTGTAATTATAATAATTTAAGTTTTTATGTTAATTGGAAGTTTTCTTAAAAGTTCTTCCCATTCTTCTGATGTCAATTCTATAGTTAAAGTAATATTTGTAGAAAAATCTTTTGACCTTATATTTATTTTTTCTTCTTTTAATAAATATTCTAGCTTTGAAAGCTCACTATATTCACAGAAGAGTTCTTTTTCTATAAGTTTTTTATATTCGTAAAATTCACTTATATTAATAACTTCATTTACACTTGAAGAATAAGCACGAACCAAGCCACCTGTTCCTAATTTTACTCCACCAAAATATCGTACAATTATAACTGCAGTATTAACAATCTCTGCTCCTGATAAAACAGCTAAAGAGGGTTTTCCAGAAGTCCCTCTTGGTTCTCCATCATCACTACAGTTTTCCACTATTTGATCAAATTCATTTAAGTATCTATAAGCATAAACAAAGTGTCTTGCTTTTGGGTGTTTATCTTTTAAATTTTGCATAACTTCATCAAATTTATTATAAGGCATAAGAAATGCAATAAATTTAGATTTTTTTTCTTCATAAGTATTTTCAAATTCATTTTGAATGTATTTCAATATATTTCCCAATAAGTAGTCTAATAAAATTATATATAAAGTAGTCTTGATAAAAATTTAACTATAATGCAAAAATGAGATTAGACCAATATATAACAATAAATCATGATATCCAAAGTAGAAACAAAGCAGCTGAGTTAATAAAAGCAGGCAAGATTGAAGTTGACGGGAAAATAGTAAAAAAAAGCTCTTTTGATGTTGATGAAACATCACAAATTAAAATACTTGAAGACGACTTTTTTGTAAGCCGTGCAGCATATAAACTAAAATACTTTCTAGAAGAATTAAAAGAGTTAGAAAACTTTTCAATTACAAATAAAAATACATTAGATATTGGAAGTAGTACTGGTGGCTTTACACAAATTTTACTACTAAATGAAGCGAATAAAGTAACATGTGTTGATGTAGGTTCAAATCAACTACATGAGAAAATCAAAAATGAAAGTAGAATTTCTTTTTTTGAAAATACAGATATAAGAGATTTTGAAAGTGAAGAAATATTTGAAGTTGTAACTTGTGATGTTTCATTTATTTCAATTTTATATATTATTGAAGATATAAATAGATTAACGTCAAAAAATATTATTATTCTTTTTAAACCCCAATTCGAAGTGGGAACAAATGTAAAAAGAGATAAAAAAGGTGTTGTAAAAGATAAAAAAGCAATAGAAAAAGCTAGAGAAAAATTTATAGATTATACAGAACAATTAAACTGGAAATTAAAATACTCTTCATTGAGTAAACTACAAGGAAAAGATGGAAATGAAGAAGAACTTTTCTACTTTAATAAATAAAAATACAATAACATCTTTAGCAATTGGAGGTTTTGATGGAATGCATGCAGCTCATCAAGAATTATTTAAAAGATTAGATGAAAATGGTGCTATTTTATCAATCGAATCAGGATACGCAACACTAACTCCAAAAAAATATAGACAAGAATATTCAAAATATCCAATATACTATTATGTTTTAGATGAAATCAAACATCTTGAAGGTAATAAATTTATTGAACTTTTAAAACAAGAATACCCAAAATTAAAAAAAATAGTAGTAGGTTTTGATTTTTGCTTTGGAAAAAATAGAGGCTATTGTATTGAACAATTAAAAGATATTTTTGATGGAGAAGTTATAGTAGTTGATGAGTTTCAAATAGATAATATATCCGTTCATTCAAGAACTATTAGAGAATATATAACAAATGGAGATTTAAAAACAGCAAACAAACTTTTAAATAAAGAGTATAAAATCTATGGAACTCAAATTAAAGGTCAAGGCTTAGGATCTAAGAGTTTTGTTCCAACAATAAATTTAAAAGTTGAAGATTTTTTATTACCTCAAGTTGGAGTTTATATCACAAAAACAATACTAAATGAAATTGAATATAACTCAATTACATTCTTAGGACATAGAGTTACTACAGATGGTTCATATGCTATAGAAACACATATTTTAGATGAAGATATTATCAACGATGATTATGAAATAGAAATTAAGTTTTGCAAAAAGTTGAGAGATAATAAAAAATTTGAAAGTTTTGAAAAATTAAAGATGCAGATTTTAAATGATATTGAAGAAACAAAAGAATATTTTATAAACAAAAAATAAATCTATAAATACTTATTAATAAGCATTTAGATAAAATAATACTATGGTAGATAAAGTATTTGAAAAATCAATAATAAAACAGTTCGAATTCGATGAAGAAGTAGCTTCAGTATTTGATGATATGTTAAATAGGTCTGTTCCTTTTTATAAAGAAATGCAAAGATTATCAATAAATTTTGCGTGTAATTTTTTAAATGAAAATGATAAGGTTTATGATTTAGGTTGCTCAACAGCTTCAACTTTAATAGAGTTAAGTAAACACTGTGATCATAACTTAGAATTAATAGGTATTGATAATTCTACTGCTATGTTAAATAGAGCTTCAAAAAAAGCTAAAGCATTTGGTGTAGATATTGAATTAATAAATTCAGATTTACATGATGTAAACTATGCAAATGCAAAACTAATTCTCTCAAACTATACATTACAATTTATTAGACCTCTTCAAAGAGAGAAATTAGTTAAAAAGGTTTTTGATTCATTAGAAAATGAAGGAATATTTATTTTTAGTGAAAAAGTAATATCTTCAAACTCAAAATTAAACAAACAAAGTATAGATGAATATTATGAATTTAAAAAAACACAAGGTTACTCTGAATTTGAGATTTCTCAAAAAAGAGAAGCTTTAGAAAATGTTTTAATACCATATACAGAAGAAGAAAACAAAAAAATGATATTAGACGCAGGATTCTCACATTGTGAGACAATTTTTAAATGGGTAAACTTTGCCACATTTATTGCAATTAAATAAAAGCCCAAAGGATTTAGTTATATGTTAGAAATAGGAAATAAAGCACCAGATTTTTGTGCACCAAATCAAGATGATGTAGAGATTTGTTCAAGAGATTTAGATGGAAAATGGATTGTATTATATTTTTATCCAAAAGATTTAACTCCGGGTTGTACAACTCAAGCTTGTGATTTTACAACATCACATTTAGAATTTGATGATTTAGATGCTGTTATTTTAGGAGTTTCTCCAGATGATACTGCTAAACACAGAAAATTTATTGAAAAGCATGATTTATCAATTACATTACTTGCAGATGAAGATAAAAAGATTTGTGAAGATTATGGAGTATGGCAACTTAAAAAATTTATGGGTAAAGAATATATGGGAGTAGTAAGAAGTACTTTTATTATTTCACCTGAAGGAAAAATTGCAGCTATTTGGGAAAAAGTAAGTGTAAGAAAAAAGAAAACTGTTAAAGGTGAAAAAATAGAAATCTTACATGTAAATGAAGTTAAAGAAAAACTTCAAGAATTACAATCAAATTAATAGGATAAATAAAATGAATAAACTTTTACTAATTACTATCACAATACTACTATCACTTACAGTTTCAAATGCTAAAACAACTGTTTGTTATAAAAAAGATTGGACTTCCCCTTCTACAATTGAGAATACTGCCTTAGATGGAGGAGAATGTGAAAGTAAATATTCACTTACTCAAATGAAAGAGATGGGCTGGAGTGTATTAGATATAAAAATAGATTCAGAACAAAACAATTTAAGTTATCAATATTTATTAACAAATGATAAGATTGCAGAGACAAAACAAACTCAAGAAGTAGAAGTTCAAGAAAAAACAAACTCTCAAAAGCAGTTAACATTTAAAGCAATTGGTGTAAAAATTGAAAATATTCAAGATAATAAATCAACAATAAATGTTGGTAATCTAATTATTGGTCAAAGTGGTGTTGTTATACATATCTATGATAATGATAAAAGATTAATCGTAGCAAATGCAGAAGTAATTGAATCAAATGAATCAACTTCTGTTATCAAGTTTTCAAAATTTAATGACTTAGTTCAAGATGCAATTCCTACATCAAATAGAACAGTAGAAAAAAATGATATTTTAGTTTTAAATTATTTATATACTGCATCACTTTTAATTGCACCTGATTTAGATACTTTTCAAGCTATAAGATCAAATTTTAAATACAATAACTTTTTACATTCAGATATTTTTGCTACAAAACTTAAACAAGATAATATGCCTTTTTTAACAAAAAAATATATTCAACAATATGCCATTTCGCAAAACTTAGGAACAATTTTTATAGTTGCAAATCAAAACTTATATGTTTTAGATACTAAAACTTTAAAAGTACTAACAAGTTATAAAGTGTCTTATGACGCTAAAAAAGCTGAAATGCCATTTTATACAAGAGTTGCAGATATAGAAACTTCAAATTTAGATATAGAAATATTTTCAAATAACCAAAATGTACCATATGATGTATATTATAAAAGAATGTTAGGATTAAAAAAATGATAGAACAAAGACATTTAGACTTCGTAACAAGTATTGTAGGAGTTGAAAACGTAAAAAGTGATAAAGCTCACTTAATTGCATATTGTTATGATGCAACAAAATCAAGGTTTGAGCCTGATGCTGTAGTTTTTCCAAGAAATGAACAAGAAATATCAGAAATTTTAAAATATTGTAATGAACATGAAATTGTAATTGTTCCAAGAGGTGCAGGTTCTGGATTTACAGGAGGAGCGCTTCCAGCAAACGGTGGAATTACACTTTCGCTTGAAAGACATATGGATAAGCTTCTTGAAATAGATATGGAAAATATGGTTGGAGTAGTTCAACCAGGGTTGATTAATATGGACTTTCAAAAAGCTGTTGAAGCTGTTGGATTATTTTATCCGCCAGATCCTGCAAGTGAAAACTATTCTACATTAGGTGGAAATGTTTCCGAAAATGCAGGTGGTATGAGAGCTGCTAAATATGGTATTACAAAAGATTATGTAATGGCATTAAGAGCAGTTTTACCAAATGGTGAAATTATTAAAGCTGGTAAAAAAACTATTAAGGATGTTGCAGGATATAACACTGCTGGAATCTTAATAGCAAGTGAAGGAACATTAGCTGTAATTACTGAAATTACATTAAAACTAATTCCAAAACCAAGACATAAAAAAACATATATGGGAATATTCCCAAGTGTTGAAAATGCGATGAATGCAGTATTTAAATCACTAGCAAAAGGTGCAAATCCTGTTGCTATGGAATTTTTAGATGCACTTGTGATTAAAGCCTTAAGAGATAAGTTAAATGTAGACTTGCCTGAAAGTGCTGGTGCTATTTTAATTGGTGATGTAGATGGAAACTTAGAAGACGAAGTAACTTTTCAATTAAATACACTTAAAGAATCATTTGAAGAAAATGGTTCAAGTGACTTTATTATTGCACAAAATGAAGATGAAGGAAATAAACTTTGGTTTGCAAGAAGAAATGCATCCCCAGCAGTTACGATATATGGAACAAAGAAATTAAATGAAGATATCTCAGTTCCAAGATCTAAACTTCCTGAGGCTTTAGCTGCTATTTATGCTATAGGTGAAAAATATGGTTTCCAAGTTCCATGTTTTGGTCATGCAGGTGATGGTAATATTCACGTAAATGTAATGGTAAAAGATAAAGACAATGAAAAAGAAATGGAAGATGGACACAAAGCAATTGAAGAGATATTCCAACTAGTTGTTGATATGGGAGGAACATTAAGTGGCGAACATGGTATTGGAACATCAAAAGCTCCATTTATGTCAATTGCTTTTAATGATGCTGAAATGGAACTATTTAGAAGTATAAAAAAAGCCTTCGATCCAAAAAATATTTTAAACCCAAACAAAATGGGATTATAATGAAATTATGAATGAAAATAATAGTCAAAAAAGCTTAACAAAAAAAACTCTAAATATATTAGATTCTTTTTTTAATGATGACACTACATATTATGCTGCATCATTAAGCTTTTTTACTATATTTTCAATTCTACCTATTATTGCCCTACTAATAGCAGTAGTTTCAAACTTTCAAGAATTTGATAGTTATCTAGATATATTTACATCTTATATCTTTGATATGATTAACCCTACACATTCTGAAGATATAGTTAATTCTTTAAAAAATTATATATCGAATTCAAATCAACTAGGAACTCTAGGAATTGTTTATATGCTTTTTGTATTTATTATGTTTGTAAAAGATTATGAATATATAGTTAATAAAATACATAAAGCAAAAAGAAAATCAATTCATATTTCTTTTGTATTTTATTCTATATTTTTAGTTCTTATTCCTATAATCTTTATAGCTTTAAATATTATGATTTCAATCTATGATAACAATATATTAAATGTCTTTATTTCATATTTATTTTCTTGGCTGATTTTTTATTTACTATTTAAATTAAGTGTAAATAGAGCAATAGATAATAAAGCAGCTTTAATATCATCTCTAATAACACTCATAAGCCTTTCTCTTACAAAAAACCTATTTATCTACTATGTAATC
This sequence comes from Poseidonibacter lekithochrous, assembly GCF_018861145.1. Classification (GTDB taxonomy): domain Bacteria; phylum Campylobacterota; class Campylobacteria; order Campylobacterales; family Arcobacteraceae; genus Poseidonibacter; species Poseidonibacter lekithochrous_A. Next base: position 1,147 of record NZ_JAHKQT010000042.1, on the reverse strand, counting down.
TATAATAAAACATATACAACTATCTATGGCTCATTAGCTACATTATTATTTACTTTCTTTTGGATATATATATCATGGATAATATATTTATATGGTATAAAAATGTGTCACAAGTTAAACTTAAAGGCCATAATTACTAAAGATATGTGAATAATTAATTAATAATCATGTACAATAAATGATGAAAAAATTATTATTACCCCTAATCCTAATAAACAGTATAAATGTTTTAGCTCAAGAAGAGCCTTCATTCTTGGAAACTTTAATCTCAGATACAAATGATCATAGAAAAGATATTCATAATTATATTGTAGGTCTATCTAGCAGTGTAGATAATTATATGTATGATGAAGAAGATATTAAAATCAATAAAAAAGATTATTCAGCAGCATATGGATTAATTGAGTTATCTGTTTTTCAAAATCAACATGAAAATATACACTTTGATCAAAAAGTAAAAATTAAACTAAAGCTACCAAAATTAAAAGATGAATTTAGACTAGTTTTTGAAAGTGATGATTTAGATGAAAATAAAGATTATATTGAAAGAAAAAACTCTAATAAAAATGAGGATTTTAATTTAGGACTTAGTTATCAAACTTTTAAGAAACATATAGAGCTTAAAGCAAAAGTTGGAATAAAATTAAGATCAAAAATAGATCCATTCTTAAAATTAAGTGCAAGAAAAACATGGGAAGACATATATGGTTTAGATGTACTTATAGGTCAAGATGTAAGACAATCTGTCGTAAAGAAACTAGAAACAACTACTTATTATGAAGTATTTAAAAAATTCAATGATTATTATTCAATACATCAGTATACGGAATATTATTGGCATTCAAGTGAAGGAAGAGATAGTCAAGTATTACCATCTATACATTTAAAACAAATATTAGATCAAAAGAATCATTTAACATATAGTTTAAGTTCAAATATCGATAACACTGAAACTAACTTTAGAATAAAAAGACATAGTGCACAGATTAAATATAGACATTTTATAAAGAAATGGTTATATATAGATACTATTCCAGAAAACTATTATAGTTATGATGATAATTTTAAACCAAGATATGCAATGAGATTTAATCTAGGAATATATTTTAATAAAAGTTCATATAAGTAAAGAAGGCTAAAAAAAAAG
>NZ_JAHKQT010000032.1 GCF_018861145.1 Poseidonibacter lekithochrous | reverse complement strand
GAAGCATTTGATAGAGCTAATGCTTTAGATGTATCTTTCCAAGCAGCGGTATTTACAAAAAATCTTGATACTGCATTAAAAGCAGTAAAAAGACTTAATGGAACTGCCGTTATGGTTAATGATCATACAGCATTTAGAGTTGACTGGATGCCATTTGGAGGAGCAAAAGCTTCTGGACTTGGATTAGGTGGGATTCACCATTCTATGGAAGAATGTTCAAATGAAAAACTGATGGTAATCAAATCACCTGTTTTATAAACTTTCATTTATTCCTAAAAGGGAAGAAAAGATTTCTTCCCTTTTTTTAAATTATTAGGATATCACTTGAATCAAATCAAAACCTTTATAGAAAAGTATGAAAAAAAGCCTTTATATTTACTTATTATTGGACTTATTGCTGCACTTTTTTTTTCTGCAACTTTTTTAATTAATAGAGCTATTTCACTTGATGGAGGACATTGGTATTGGTCAGCATCACTTCGTTTTATTTTCACAGTGTTTTTTTTGACTATTGGATTTATTTTATTTAAAGGACTTAATTATTTTAATAAAATTCTTACAGAATATATTAAAAATTTCAAATTTTGGAGCATTGCAGGAACCATAGGTTTTGGTTTTTTCTATTCATTAATTTGTTATGCTTCATATTTTTCTCCTGCATGGGTGATAGCAACAACTTTTCAATTTACTATATTAGCATCACTAATTGTTTTATCTTTTTTTGGACAAAAACTATCCAAAAAAATATGGGCAATAACTATTATTGTTTTTATAGGAGTTACATTAGTTAATATTAGTCACTTTGATTTAAGTAATACAGATCTTCTTTTAGGAGGCTTTTTACCTGTCTTAATTGCAGCATTCTCATTTCCAGTGGGAAATCAAATGGTTTGGGAAGAAAAAGAAAAAAGAAAAATTCACAATAATGATATTTCCATAATAAAAAACAATTTTGTAAAAATTTTCTTACTTACACTTGGAAGTTTTCCTTTTTGGATTATACTTTACTTTTTAAATGATGCAGGAATACCTAGTCGGGGACAATATATTAATGTGTCATTAATTGCACTCTTATCTGGAATCATTGCAGGTTCACTATTTTTATATGCACGTTCTTTGTGTGATACTCCAAATAAGCTTGTATTAGTAGATACAAGCCAATCAGGAGATGTGTTTTTTGCACTTTTTGGCGAAATAATATTTTTGGGTACTGCATTTCCTAATATAATAGGAATAATAGGAATATTTATTACAATAATAGGACTTCTATTTTTAATGAAGTTTAAATAACAACTATTAACTTTAAGATAAACATAGTTTAACGAATCTCAGTTACTTTACATTTACTTTCAAATTGTATACTTTTAATATATAAAGGAAATATTATGATAGATACAGCAAACATGGGAATTATGGCAAACCTTATACAGCAAAGTTCTAGTTCTATTTCAACACAGATGATATCAAAAAAAGATACGGATGAGGATTCTTCTCTTAGTATTGAAGAAATAGGTGTTAGTGATAATATCTTTGCATCATATGATTCTGATTCAAGTGGCTTAATAAATCAATCTGAGTTAACAACAGCTATTGATAGTGCAATGTCTGAATTTAGTGAAGGAATGCCTTCAAAAGAAGATTTTCAATCTATGCTTTCTTCTTTTGGTTTTGAAGCACCTACTGCTACTGAAAATAATACATCATCTTCATCTAATGAAGAGACAATTTCATCAGTTTTAGCAGAATATGATGCTGACAACTTAACTCAAAGTGATGCACAAGCTATTGTAGCTGCTTTTCAAGATGCAGGTATTGAACCATCTGAAGAGTTAGCATCTGCTATGGAAGAAGCTGGCTTTGATGCTAGAGAAGTAGGAACATTAGCAGGTGTAGAACAAGGTGGAACTCCTCCCTCTCCTCCAAATGGAGGAGATACAATATCTCAAACTGATGAATATGACTCGCTTGACACAAATGAAGATGGCATAGTTTCTTTTGATGAACTTCAAGAAGCATTTGGAAATAGTAATAATGAAACTACGTCATTAACTCAAAACCAACAAAATGCACTTGATAATTTAGGTATTCTAATGGATATGTTAAAAGCTGGTACAGACGGTCAAGAATCTTCAGTTGATACAAAAGATTTTGATGGATTATTAAAAGCTATAAACAATCAAAATAACAATAGTAATATCAACTTATACTTACAAAATACAAATACAAGTTCATTATCTGGTTACGCATAATAGCGTAACTAGATTGTAAATATTTCAAAACCTTTATACCTTATTTTTATTAAGTCATATTTTAGAACAGATATTCTATAATTGAAGATTAAAAAATTAAAATCAAAGTGAAGAAATATGAAAAATATAATTAAGACCCTTGTAAAAATTACAATGATAGCACAGTTAAGTTTCTTAAGTCTAAATGCATATGCAGCAGAAACTAAAGATAAAATACAAATTGATATCATCTCTGATGTGGTATGTCCTTGGTGTGCAATTGGATATAAAAGATTGAGCCAAGCTATAGATGAGTTAGGTATAAAAGACGATGTGCATGTTCAATGGCATCCTTTTCAACTTAATCCAGATATGCCAAGAGAAGGACAAAATGCAAATAAATACTTGATGAAGAAATTAAATCTTAGTAAAGATGAATTAATTCAAAATAGAGAAAGAGTAACAAAACTTGGTGAAACATCTGGATTCAAATTCAATTATTTTGAAGAAATGAAAAAAGTAAATACTTTTAATTCTCATATATTACTTGATTATGCAAAAGAGTTTGATAAACAAACTGAATTAAAAGTACGATTACAAGAAGCATACTTTGGTGAAGGAAAAGATATTAGTAATCGAGAAATTTTAGCTATAGAAGTAAAAAAAGTGGGGTTAGATGTAGCTCAAGCAATGGCAAGACTAGATGATAAAGAAGCAATTAAACGTGTAAAAGATCATGAGAAATATTGGAGAGATCAAGGAGCTAGAGCAATTCCTATTATGATATTTAATAATACAATAGTAAGAGTAGGAGCAAATAAAGCTTCTGAATATAAACAATTATTAACAGATATAATCAACAAAGATATTAAAAAAGAATAAAAAGAAACACTCTTAATCTAATATAAGAGTGTTTCAAAGCTAAATTATTTTCTAATTATCAAAACATCTTTATCTGATCTTTCTAACATTTCAAAAGTAAAAAAGCTAATATTTCCTGTAGTATGAAGAGAAATTAAATCAACCCCATCAAGTAAATCACTATTCCCCTCTGTAAAATATTCTGATGTTAACACATCATTCTCTATAGTCAAAGTTAACTTCTTTTTATTATCTATAAATCTATCTATGAAATTATAACCTTCTTCTAAATTTTGGCTTGCAATATTTGAAACATATTGTTTTGCATTTGTATCATCAATTCCATACATATTTAAACGATTCCCAAAAGGTACACTGTATACATGAAGTAAGTTAATTCGGCATTCAGGAAATAATTTAAAGGAATCTTCAATTGATTTTTTTGACTCATCAGTAAAATCTGTAGGAACTAAAATATATTTATAATCAATAATTTTATTGTTCTTAATCACTAAAGTAGGAATATCTAAAGTACGAATAATCTTTTTTGTAGTACTTCCCATAATTAGTTTTTCAAAACTAAAATTCTCACCACTGTTTCCAATAACAAGCATAGAAGCTTTTATTTCATTTGCAAGCTTTGCAATTTCATCCTCTATACTTCCTACTTTAAAATAAAATCTATTTAATTCTATTTGAGGAAAATTCTTCATTAAAAATTTAATACAATTTGCTTTAATTTTTTCTGGTTTATCTTCAAATTTAAAAATACTATCTTCTACAACATGAACTATATTTAATTTAAGTCCTTTACTATTTGCTAAAGCAAATGCTTTTGTAAGTACTTGATCACAATGTTCAGAAAAATCTGTTGCTACTAATATTGAAGGTTGCTGCATCATAACTCCTATTCTTTTATAATTAAATTTCTAATATTTTGACTTGTAATAATATTTTCTACAAAAATATTTGATATTGAAAAATCCTTAATTATCTCAGCTTCCGCCTGCGTATGAACTTTTACAATAATTTTATCAGTTGATACCATTTGTTGAACTGCATCACATACTTGATATAATTTATGAGGATTATCAATAGCTATAATTATATGTTTCGCTTCTTTTAAATTCACACTTTTTAGTAAATCTTTATTTGTTACATTTCCAAATACTACGTTATATCCACTCTTTGAAGATCTATAAAAACTTTCAACATTGTTTTCAATAGCAAGATATGGTTCTGAATTTATTCTTAGTTCATCTGCAATATTTCGTCCAAACTCCCCTAATCCTAAAATAACAGTATGATTACTTAGATTAGTTGATTTAACTTCTTCTACATCTGGTTCAATACTTTCTATAAAATAATCTGCAATTGAACTAAGATTTTTTAAGATTATTGGTGTAATTATCATTGATAATACAATAGTAATAATCATAATTTGACCATGAGGAGAAGGGATTAAACCTCCAGTTCTTGCTAATTCTAATAAAGCTAGTGAAAACTCACCTATTTGAACTAAAGAAAGTGCTGTTTTTAAACTAACTCTTTTATTTTCATTTATTCTCATAATTACATAAATAATAATAAATTTTAAGAACATTACAGCAAATAATAATACTAATATTATATGAATATATGAAGTAATAATATCAAACTTTAATTGCATTCCTACAGTTACAAAGAAAATTCCTAGTAACAAATCTCTAAAAGGAACAAGATCCGCTTCTGCTTGATGTTTATATCTAGTTTCGGCAATCAACATACCTGCAATAAATGCACCTAAGGAGTAAGAAAAACCTAATTTATGAGCTAACAATGAAGCCCCTATAGCTAAAAATAGAATAGAACCTACAAAAAGTTCATCAGAATTTGTTTTTGTAATCGCTTTAAAAAATGGCTCTAATAAATATTTACCAATAATTACCATTAAAGCTAATAAGATAACTGCATGAAACAACATCTCAAATATTACATCTGAAATATTTGAACTAGATGTTGTTGACATAAAACCTATAATTAATAATATAGGAATAACTGCAATATCTTGCATGATAAGAACACCTAAACTTCTTTGTCCATATCTTTTATTTATTTCACTTGTTTCATTAAAAGTTTTAAGAACAATTGCAGTTGAAGATAGAGCAATAGCTAAGGACAAGATAAATGAAACATTCTTTTCAATATCTAATAAATAATAACTTGTTAAAAATACGATAATCGCAGTAACTGATATTTGCAAACTTCCTGCTACAAATACCTCATTTTTCATTTTCTTTAGATGTTCAATAGAAAACTCTAACCCTATTGTAAACATTAAAAATACTACACCAAACTCTGCAATTTCTTTTAAAGTATGATTATTTACAGCATCATGTAAGTCAAAAGAATAGGCAATAACTGTTCCTGTGAATATATATCCAATAATTGTTGGTAAATGTATTTTCTTTAAAAATATATTAATAACTAAAGCAAAAAATAATGTAGTCACTATAATAGTTAACATTGTTCTCCTTGTTTATTTTATGTAACTTACACTATAGCAAATAATTTTTTTAATTAGGATTAAATAAGCTAAAAATACAAAGTATTTTGAGCTAATAAGAAGTAAATAATATTTAATTTCTATTTTCTTCATCATATAAATTTTTTGTCTTAATTACATGCCAACTTGAATATCTACCTTTTTTTAAAGCTTCTTTATCTTTTATTTCACGTAGTTTATGTAAACCCCAATTATTCAATGCATCAATAATCTTTAAATCAAATCCAATAAAAGGGTTAAAAGGATTAGTTCTACTCATTCCCCAAATCTCAGAACGTATACTTTTTTTATCAGTATCACCTCTTCTATGAAAGCCAAAAGTATTCACTATTACTAATGTATTTTTTAAAACACATATTTCTTCAGGTAAAGGTAAACCTAAATATTTTAGCTCCTCTTCTTCAATTCTAAAAGAACCACTTTGTGAATAAGAAGTTTTTTCTTTATCCATACTAATACTTTTTTGATATTCCCATTTTAACCTTTTAATTGTAAGCTTATTTGAACCTTTTACATATGTAAAAGGAGCCATATTTGGTCCAACATTTTCTAAAAAGTACCAATATTTCATCGTAGGATGAAAAGTATCACTATGAAGATTTTTTTGAGGATCACTCTCTCCTTTAATATAATTACTTTTAATAACTTGAATATGGGAAAGAGGAAGATGATTTTTACCAGCAGCAAATTTAAATAAATTTACGATATCTTTTCTTTTAATTAAATTATTAATTGCAGGTGTTTGAGATAAATTATATTTATCTAAATGTATTCTTTGAGTTAAGGTATTTCCTTGTATGCATTCTCTAATTTCAGATCTAATTTCTTTTGTTTCTTTATGAATTTCATTGTAGTTATCTTCACTTTCTATATCTTCAATAAGCATATATCCCTTTTGATAATATTGTTCTCTTAAATGCTTAGGTATTCTCCTAGATAAACACATCATTCTAAAATTCATAATACTATGAGAAATAATTAATCTTAATACATGAAGTCCCATAATATTTAAAAATTTATTGCCTATAACTGGATTTGATTTAAATGATTTTGAGACAGTAAATAACTGAAGAAAAAACAAAGGTAATAAAAAAAATTTTTTAATCAAAATAACACCTTTATATAAAATATAATTAAAGAAATACTTTTATTATACACTTTTTAACTATAAAGAAATACTTTTATTTCATTTTTTCATATATCTCTTTTATTGCTTCAATAAAAAAAGGATGATGATTTGGTGTTCTTGCAACTCTATAATCTTCAAGACCTAATTCTTCTGCAATTTCTAAATACTCCATATCTAACTCATATTTAGTTTCTGAGTTATCAACTGTAAAAGATATAGGATAAATAATTACTTTAGATTCAATTTCTGCTAGTTTATCTTCTAAATATGGTCTTAACCACTCTAAAGGACCTAGTCTTGATTGATATGCTACATGTATTTTTTTAAACTTTATTCCTTGCTCTTCTAACTCTTTTTTAGCATATTCAACATTTGCTAAAATATGTTTTTGGTATAAATCCCCTTTATCAATAATTCTTTTTGTTAATCCATGAGCTGAAAAAATTAATTCAAAATCCTCTGTTTTCTCATCCTCTTTAATTGTTTCTTTTATTCTTTCAACAATTGCTTTGTTATAATTCTTATTCTTATAATAACTATTTATAGTTTTTACTTTTTTATCAAGATTATATTCTTTTGCAATTTTCATAAAATTTTCAATTGATGATTTTGTTGTTGTACTTGAATAATGTGGATACATTGGAATCGCATATATCTCATCATATTTTACAAGTTTTTTCATTACTTCTGAAGCAAAAGGAGGAGTATATCTCATTTCATAAAATACATCTGCATCTAATTCTTTGTTGAGTCTTCGTACTAGTCTTTTTGTATGCCCTACAATTGGTGACATACCACCTAATTTATTATAATTTTCTTGTGATTCTTTTAACCTCTTAAAGATAATTAATTCACTAATTATTGCCCTAATTGGCTGGGGAGCTCCTATAATATACTTATCATTAAACATATTTCTTAAAAAAACTTTTACTTCATTTACATCATTAGGTCCACCCATATTCATTAAAACAACTGCTCTTTTCAAACTCTTATACCTCTTTTGTAAATATTTTATATACTTTACAATATTGATATATTTTTCATAGGTATTTTTTGTTAATTAATAAATATTTTAAAATTCATTCCCGTCAATACTGTTATAAGAAAGACTAGAGACTTCACCATTTTCAACACTGTAAGATATCTCAATTGGTCTACAACAAACTTCACAATCATCAACTAAAGTTGTATATTCATAAACTCCTGTATCTACTAAAACAGTAATTGCTTGTAAACAATATGGGCACTGGATATTCATTTCTTCCATAATTTTAATCCTTATTCATTTATTCTTATAATATCATTTTTTATTAAGAGCATTTTTATTACACTTCCAACTGATCTATACTCTTTTTTTGCATACTCTTCTAATTCTTCTTTTTGACTTGGCGTTAGTGCTATTGTTAAAGAAGCATTAGATTGCTCCTTTTTTACTTTACTTCCATTTGGACGTCCAGCTTTTTTTTGTTGTAAATCTTTATGGGTAAAAGTTTCTCTATTTTCTATATTTTTCAAGTTTTCAAATTTTGCTCTTGCCATAATATACCTTTTTATAATTATCTATAAATATTCTTCTACAGTATTAACAAATTCTTTCATTGTAGCACTAATTTTTCTATATGTGTGTTTTCTTAAACCATTTGTATTTGCAAACTCTATGATACTCACACCTTCATTTTCTACTGTTTGAAGTGCTCTAGTATGTGGAATTACAAAATACTCAATTTCATCTTTTGTATTCTCTTTTATAAAATTTATTGATTCATCTACATCTTTTTCATTTAAGACAGCATTTACAACAAATAATATTGGAATATTTTGTTCTTTAACTCTTTTGTAACTTTTAAGAGTAGTTCCAAGTGAATTTATTGTTGGATTAAAAGGGATAATGATCAAATCTGCATTTTTTGATATATCATCAAGTCTTAAATCATCAAAACCACCAAAATCAAAAATTACATCACCCTCTTTTATATTAGGAACAGTCTCATTTAATCCTACTTTATAAACTATCTCATCTCCTAAAGTATCACTTAACATTCCATATGGATCAAGTTCTACAATAGTTGCATCAAAACTAAGTGCTAATTGTGTTGCAATCATTGATTTACCTACACCACCTTTTTGATTATATATAATTATTTGCATTTAAATACCTTTTAGTATATTTATTTACAATATATTACAATTGTTTATCTTATAATAAATTTAATTTAATTTTTTACATTTAAATACACTTATATATATTTAATTACCTTGTATTTAATTAGAGTTTATTATTTATATTATGATAAAATACTTTTTTTAATAAAGGATAAATTATCGCAAATTTTGAACTAAAGACTCCATATTTAGCAAGTGATGGAATAATAAAGTTATATGATGAAAAAGATGTTTTTCAAGGTATTGTATTAATTCAAAGACTAAATGAACCAAAAGGTATTGCAATTCCAGGTGGTTTTGTAGATATTGGTGAAAGTGTCGAAGATGCAGTTATAAGAGAAATGAAAGAAGAAGTTACACTTGATGTCACAATAGAAAAACTTTTAGGTGTTTATTCAAATCCATTAAGAGATAAAAGATTTCATTGTGTATCTTGTGTTTTTATATGTAAAGCTAATGGAATTCCAAAAGCAGCAGATGATGCAAAAGATGTATACATATACAAACTAGAAGATATCCCTTTTGAAAAACTAGTTTTTGATCATTCTCTGATTTTAAGAGATTTTATAAAAGATTTTAACAAATAAACATAAGTGTTCTTTAAGTACATAATACATAGAATATAGCACTTTATAATAAGGATAATAATATTGGAAGCACAATATGAAGAAATGACGGTACTTGTAATAGTATTACTTGCAGCGTTTATAACTTGGAAAATGGTAAAAGATTTCTATATTACAAAATTACATAGGATCGTAGCACACTTAATAGCAGTTACAACTGCATCTTTCATGCTTTTATCTGGTATGTTTTTATTTATGCCTAAAAATTACCAAAGAACATTAGATGGTACGGGTTCAGAAGTTGAACTTAGCTTTATGTCTGTATTTACACTAGTAGTTATGATTGCAGTTCTATATGTATTTTTTAAATACTCTCCACAAAGTACTAAAAAGAAATAGGTTTATCGAACCTATTCTCTTCTCTTAAATTCTTTTAACTTACTATACACTTAAAATAAAACACATTTTCTATTCTTTCTTATTAATGATATTTATTATCAATATTAATATATATTTAAGTTTCCTACTGATACTATTACAATAATGATTATCAATACAAGGAATTTAAAATGTATGAATTTAATATATCAAATAAAAAAAACTTAGTAAAACCGACCGGTTGCACTTGTTAACATAGGAGTTAATATGAGTATCTTAATTATAGGTGGAGATAAAATTTCACACATTTCTACTATGCTAGAAAGTCTTGGTGCAAAAACAATTAATCATTGGGATGCAAGAAAAAAATCTTCTGCACCTAAGAAAAAAGTCCCTCAAGACACAGACTGTATTTTGATGCTTACTTCTTTTTTAAATCATAATACAATGCTTAAATATAAAAGTGAAGCAAAAAAAAGAAATATTCCATTTGTATGTGCAAAGAGGTCAGTATCTTGTGTATATGAAGAGTATGTAAAAATAATGGGTATAAAAGATTGCAGTGAATGCTATGCAGACTGTAAAGGAAAATAAAAATGAATTATAATAATTTTGTAGGTTTTAATGGAGATAAAGAATTATTAACAAAAGATTTTGATACTTTTGATTCAGAATTTAAATTAAGACAGTTATTTTTACACCTTAGTAATTTTGTTACAAATTCTATTTGTAATTTCACAAAATATGAGCAAAAAACTTTTGCAAAGCTACCTTTAAAAGTTGCATTTGAATCAAAGATAAATGCCCTTCTTCCAAAATCAAATATAAAAAAACAGCCACGTAATAGAATTTTTAATTTGTGTATAAATTCAACAAAAATTATAAATAATTATACTTCATTAAAAGCTAAGAAGCAAATTATTGTAAATAATAAAAACTTGTTACCAGCTGCAAAGTTAATATCGCATTGTTACATTAACAATAAAATGCAACTACTAATAGATAAAAACTTATTATTTCATGAATTTGTACTTGAAAAATTAAGAAATTTACATAAAGATAAAGAAGTGAAAGATTTAGGTGATTCAATATCAATTAAACAAAAAGATGTTTGTGCTCTTAAAATATATACTTCATGGAAAAATATTCAAAGAAAAAATCCAAATATAGAAAATGAAGTAAATCATGCAATTAAAGTTATAAACAAAGGTGAATTTAATCAAGTATACTTGGTATATCCAAAAGACAATGACTTTACAAGACATATTCCAGTTTACGTTGATGAATTGAAATATAAAAATTATCAAATAAAAGCAATACCTTATTCTTTAAGGTCAATAATTAGAAAAAATATATAGAGGAGTTAAAATGGCAACAGCATTATTCTACGCAAGTAGTACAGGAAATTCAGAAGAAATAGCAAGTAAAATTTCAAAAGAACTAGGGGATATAGAAGTATTTGATTTAAGTGATACTAATATAGAAAAAATAAATGATTATGAAAAAGTAATTTTAGGTGGTTCTACTTGGGGTGATGGTGAGCTAAATGATGATTGGGATGAAGCGTGGGATTCATTTAAAACACTTAAATTAGATGATAAAACAGTAGCTTTATTTGGTTTAGGTGATCAAGATGGTTATCCTGATGATTTTTGTAGTGCATTAGGAATTATCTATGAACAAGTAAATACAAGTGGTGCTAAAATAATTGGATTTACTTCAAGTGAAGGTTATGATTTTGATGATTCAAAAGCTCAAATTGATGGAAAATTTGTTGGTTTAGTAATTGATGAAGATAATCAAGATGATTTAACAGATGAAAGAATTAAAAATTGGGCTGAAAATATAAAAGATGAAATTTTATAAAGGATAAAATAAAAATATATTAAGAAGAAATTCTTAATATATTATTGGCAAGCTCCACAAATTCCATATAATTGCATAGAATGATTAGTTATTTTAAACTTATTTTTCTTTGCAATTCTTTCTTGTCTTTTTTCGATTTCATCATCTAAAAACTCTACAATTTTCCCACACTCAGTACAAATTAAATGATCATGATGTGATTTTGTATTACTTTCATATTTTTTGCCATCACTACCAAAGGTAATTGATGTAATTAAATCTACTTCTTCTAGAAAACTTAAAGCTCTATATACTGTTGCAATTCCAATATTTGATTCAGGATGCTCCAATTTTACTTCATGATAAACTTCTTCAGCACTTAAATGATCTTTTGCATGAATTAAAATACTTAATACAATTTCTCTTTGTTCTGTATACTTAAGACCTTTTTGCTTAACAATTTTTTTTAACTCATCAATAACATCTTCACTATTAATCATTATAAATATACCTTTTGTAATTACCTATGTAATTATCTAATTTAAAGTAGTATAGCTAAAGTCTTTTAAAAAAACAATAGCATATATAGCTAATTATTAGCATAAATAATTATAACTTTTTATAAGAATTATTGATACTAATCAAGATATGATAAGTATCAATAAGTTATAATAATCATTATTAGTTTTAAAAAGGTAGAAGATGACTCTTGATAAGTTAAATATCGGTGATAAAGCAGTTATTAAGGCTGTAAATTGTGATAATGAGTTAAAAAATAGATTTTATTCATTTGGAATGGTAAAAGAATCAATTATAACTGTTGAAGAAATTACTCTTACAAGAAGCACTATGGAAATAAGAATCAAAAATACAAAAGTAGCTATAAGATTTTCAGAAGCTGCAAAAATAGAAATAGAGATAGTAAATGAAAAATAAAATTATAAAAGTAGCACTAGTTGGTCAACCAAATGTTGGTAAATCAATGCTTATTAATTCAATTTCAAATGCGAGATTAAAAGTTGGCAATTTTTCAGGAGTTACAGTTGCAAAAGAAGAGGTTTTTTTAACTTACAAAGATTATAAGATTGAAATTACTGATTTACCAGGAGCTTACTCTTTAAATGAATATACACTAGAAGAAAAAGTCACTAAAGAATTTTTGGATAATTCACCCTATGATATCATTCTAAATGTTTTAGATTCAACAAACCTAGAAAGAAACTTGTTTTTAACATCAGAACTACTTGCATTAGATAAAAAAATGATTATTGCATTGAATATGATAGATGAAGCGCAAAAAGAAGAAATACAAATTGATGAAAAACAATTAAGTAAAATTCTTGGGAAACCTTGTTTTAAAACAAGTGCAGCTAAAAATATTGGTATTACTGAAGTTATTGAAGCAATAGTTACAAAATTCGAGAATGAAAAACTTCCGACAAAACTTATTTTCTCAGATGTAATAGAAGAAGAAATTAAAAATATTTCAAAACTATTTAAAGAAACAGGATTTAAAACTCATTGTACCTATAGAGAATTAGCTTTAAAACTTTTAAAAGAAGATAAACAAACATATAAAATATTCCATGATGAACCAATTTGGGTTCAATTACAACCTATTTTAAATCAAGCTTTTGAGCATTTAAATATTCATTATAATACAAGAAATATAGAAGATATTTTTAATGATGAAAAGTTTGCTTTTGCAAAGGGTGCTGCTACTGAAACTGTTAAACAAAAAATTTCTACAAAAAAAACTCTTACAGAAAAAATTGATGGTCTTTTAATTCATAAGTTTTTTGGTATTCCAATTTTTCTATTTTTAATGTGGGGATTATTTCAATTAACTTTTGTACTTGGAAATATTCCAATGGAGATGATTGATGCATTCTTTGCTTCATTAATTGACTCAACAAAAGAAGTTCTAGGAGACAATGAAATCTCATCTATTATTGCTGATGGTGCAATTGCAGGTGTTGGTGCTGTAATCTTATTTCTTCCTAATATTGTAATTTTATTTTTTGGTATTGCCTTACTTGAAACAACAGGATATATGAGTAGAGTTGCTTTTCTTTTAGATGGCTTCTTCCATAAATTCGGATTACATGGAAAATCATTTATTCCTTTAGTTACAGGTTTTGGATGTTCAGTTCCTGCATATATGGCTGCACGAACTCTAAAAAATGAAAAAGACAGATTACTTACATTGTTTATCATTGGATTCATGTCTTGTGGAGCTAGATTACCTATTTATGTTTTATTTACTGGTGCATTTTTTTCTGCTGAAAATGCAGGGAATATAATATTCTTAATATATATTTCTGGTGCAATTTTAGGTTTAGTTGCTGCAAAAGTATTAAAAATTGTAGTATTTAAAAGTGAAGATGAACCTTTTGTAATGGAAATGCCAAAGTATAGAATGCCATCTTTTAAACTTATAAGACATACAGTTTCAAATCAAGCGTATATGTATTTAAAGAAGGCGGGAACTTATATCTTAGCAGCATCTCTTTTAATATGGTTTGCTTCAAATTATCCAAAATATCCATTAATTGAAGAAGAATATTCTATAAAAATTGAGCAAGCAATTAGTGAAGAAGAACAAAGTTATTTAGCAGGAAAACTTTCATTATATAATTTAGAGAATTCATACTTAGGTAAAATAGGAAAATTTTCTGAACCACTTTTTGCACCATTAGGTTTTGATTGGAAAATGTCTATAGCACTAGAAACAGGGTTAGCAGCAAAAGAAATTGTTGTATCAACTTTAGGTATTTTATATGGATTAGGTGAAGATAGTGATGAAAATTCTAAAGGCTTATTAGAAAAGATTCAAAATAATATACCTTTTCCATCAGCTATATCATTTATAGTATTTGTCATGATATATTTACCTTGTTTAGCTGCATCAATGGTATTTGCTAGAGAAGCTGGAGGATGGAAATATTTAGCTTACTTATTTGTATTTACAACTGCAACGGCATGGATATTCTCATTTATTGCATATAATATAACAAGATTAATTGTATAAGAAAATTCTTATACAATTAATCTATTTTAGCTCAAAGTTAGTTGTATATTCTTTTTCATCCTCAATAACTTTAAAAGTCCAAGAACCTGTTAGTCTACCATTAATATATCTGTAATCATAAATTGAAGCATGTCCAGCTGGTACTAGCATATTTCTACTTCTTGAAATATCACCTTGGGGATCAATCCATTGAATTACAATTTCTTGATCTTTTAAAACTCTATTTGTTTCGAACTTACATATAATAGAATTTTCATCTTCTAAAATTAAACAATCAACTGAAGGTTCAATTTTTACGTCATCTATATTTTCTATTGGATATTCATCTTCCAATACATCATTATCAGTATTAATATTTTCGGCATTAACAATTGTTAAAAATAATAAAAAAGGGAATAAATATTTAATCATCTATTGTCTCACTTTCATCTATATTCATATATTTTAATAATATATGTTTAATTGGAGCATAAAATGTCGTCATTGACACTATTGCTATAATTAATTGTGCTATTTTAAAAAGACCACTATTTTCATCTAAAATTAGTAATACTCCATAATAACTTAATAACAAAGAAAGTATAGCACAAATAATAATACTTACAATTACTATAATATTATAATTCATATTTTTCCCATATAGTTTCTTCATCTAAATCTGGTCTATTTACTAAAACTTCAAAAGGAGTATATGCTTCTTTATAACCCATAGAAAAATGATCTTTTATCCAATATCCTAAGTATATATAAGGAATATTCATTTCTTTTGCTATTTTAATCTGTGCTAAAATTGAAAACTTTCCTATAGATAAATCTGCATAATCATGATCATAATAGCAATAAATTGAAGACATTGCATTAGGTAAAATATCTACCAAAGCAACACCAATTAATTGATTATCCCTCATATACAAAAACTCTTTGGCATAATCTTCTTTAGCTTCAACATAAGATTTTGAGTATTCATTTGCTTCAATTGGTGAATAAGGCCAATCCTTTTTCTTATTCATAAACTCATGATATTTATCATATAACTCTAAATGCTCCATTGTCATTGAGGGAGGTCTAATATAAAGTTTAGTATCTCTATTTTTATTTATAACTCTATTTTCAGATTTTGAAAACTTGTAATTTGCAACGTCAATTCTCATTGAAACACACTTTGTACAAGCTCTACATTCTGGAACAAAATGCATTTTTCCAAAACGTCTCCAACCTCTTTCTAACATCTCTTGATAAGAACTAGGTGGACATGAAAACATATATTTGTATCTAATATCAGATATTTTTTCTTCGAAATAAGAACAATCCCTTTGCTCTTCTAAAAATTCAATATCTTTGTTTAAAATATGCATAATTATTCGTTTATTTTTTCTTTAATTTCTTTAGCTAGTGCTGTTATTTTACTAATTTTTTCATTATTAGATAAAGAGTCATCTATTATATGTTTAACAAAAGCACTTCCAACAATTACGCCATCAACACCTTTTGCTTTTTCTTTACAAGTATTTTCATCCACACCAAAACCAATATATAAAGGAGTTTTCGTATATTTTCTTACATTTTCAATAATTTTAGATAAATTTTCACTTTGACCACTACCAGTTATTCCTGCATATGCAACCATGTAAATAAACTTTTTACTATCACTAATAATTTCTTTTATTCGCTCTTGGCTATCAGTGGGTGCAACAAATGAAATATTCGCTTTATTATATTTTTCATATAAAGGTAAAACATTTTCTGCCATTTCAAAAGGAAGATCGGGAATAATTGTTCCACTAACTCCTAATTCTTGGGCTTTTTGCAAAAAGTTTTCAACACCATATTTATAAAAAGGATTCATATATCCCATCCATAAAGTATCCATGTGAGGTGCTATTTTTGAAGAAACATCAAAAAGGTCCTTCAATTTAAAACCATTATTTAAAGCAATCAAATTAGCTTTTTCAATTACAGGACCATCTGCAACAGGATCTGAAAAAGGAATTCCAAGTTCCAAAGTATCAACTCCAACTTCTTTCATGCTTAAGCTTAAATCTACTGTAAAATTGTTATTTGGGTAGCAAGCTGTTATATAACCTACAAGTTTCTTATCAATATTTTTACTCATTAAAATATATCCTAATTAATTAATAGTTTATATATTATCTAAACTCATGTTTAATTTGACTTTATAAAAGTTCATAATCCTCTTATTTATTTATAAAAAAGATTTTTGTGATAAAATATCTCTTAAGTTAAATAATGGGACGAATATAAAATGAGTATTATAAAAAATGATTTTGAAAAAATGAATGTTACTAAAATAAAAAATTCTAAAAATAATAAAAAGCTTACAATGATAACTGCATATGATGCACTTTTTGCCAAACTTTTTGATGAAATTGCAGATATGATTTTAGTAGGTGATAGTTTAAATATGAGCTTTGCTGGTATGCCTGACACACTTTCAGCAACACTTGATCAAATGATTTATCATACAAATGCAGTATGCAAAGGTGCACCAAAAGCTTTTGTAATTTTAGATATGCCATTTGGTACATATATAAATGAAAATCAAGCCTTACAAAACGCAGTAAAAGTTTACCAAGAAACACCAGCTGCTGCTGTTAAAATTGAAGGTGGAGCAGATAGAGCTAATATTATAAAACATCTAACTTCAAATTCAATTGCAGTTATGGGACATATTGGTCTTATGCCACAATATGTACGAAGTGAAGGTGGATATAAAGTTAGAGGTAAAACAGTAGAAGATACAGAACAATTAATCCAAGATGCAATTGCTGTTGAAAAAGCAGGTGCTTTTGCAATTGTTGTAGAAGGTGTTATGAGTGATGCTGCTTTAAAAATAACACAAGCTGTAAATATACCAATAATTGGAATTGGTGCAGGTAATGTTACAGATGGTCAAGTATTAGTTTGGTCAGATATGTTAGGTTTTTTTGAAGATTTTAAACCAAAATTTGTAAGACACTATTTAAATGGTGCCCAATTAGTTAAAGATTCTGTGAATCAATACAGAAGTGACGTACAAGATGCTTCATTCCCTTCAAAAGAAGAAGAATACTAGGATATGGAAAGAATTGTAGAAGTTGAATCCGTATCTTTTGAAGAAGATAATACTGAAGTAAGTTTAAGACCATCCTCTTGGGATGACTATATTGGTCAAGAAAAGATAAAAAGAAATTT
Source organism: Poseidonibacter lekithochrous (assembly GCF_018861145.1). Taxonomy (GTDB): domain Bacteria; phylum Campylobacterota; class Campylobacteria; order Campylobacterales; family Arcobacteraceae; genus Poseidonibacter; species Poseidonibacter lekithochrous_A. The sequence goes on along the minus strand of NZ_JAHKQT010000032.1, from coordinate 144,991 downwards.
AAAAGTTTTTATTGAAGCTAGTAAAAAAAGAAATGAAGCTTTAGATCATATACTTTTTTACGGGCCTCCAGGACTTGGTAAAACTACAATTTCATATTTAATTTCTAATGAAATGAATACAAATATTAAAATTACAGCGGGGCCTATGATTGAGAAATCAGGAGATTTAGCAGCAATTTTAACAAACTTAGAAGAAGGTGATATCTTATTTATTGATGAAATACATAGACTCTCACCTGCTGTTGAAGAGATACTTTATCCTGCTATGGAAGATTATCGATTAGATATAATAATTGGTTCAGGACCTGCTGCTCAAACTGTAAAAATAGACTTACCAAGATTCACATTAATAGGTGCAACAACAAGAGCAGGAATGCTTTCTAATCCTCTAAGAGAAAGATTTGGAATGCACTTTAGAATGCAATTTTATAATCATGAAGAGTTAGCAAAAATCATTCAAATAGCATCTGAAAAATTAAATAAATATTGTGAGGATAATGCAGCAAATGAAATTTCAAGAAGAAGTAGAGGGACTCCTCGAGTTGCCTTGAGATTACTTAGACGTGTAAGAGATTTTGCTGAAGTTGCAAATGAAGATAGTATAAATTTATCTAGATGTAAATTTGCCTTAGATGAATTAGGAGTTAATGAAAGTGGTTTTGATGAAATGGATATAAATCTTCTTGAGCTATTAGTTTCAAATAAAGGGAAACCTATGGGACTTTCAACTATGGCTGCAGCTTTAAGTGAAGATGAGGGAACAATCGAAGATGCAATTGAGCCTTATTTACTTGCAAATGGGTTTATTGAAAGAACAGCTAGAGGAAGAGTTGCTTCAATTAAAACATATGAAATGTTTAGACTCTCATATCCAGCAAGCGAAAAATTAGACGAAGAAAGTAGTTTGTTTTGAAACCCGTTTACTTTTTAATCTTTATAGCAGCAGTAACTATATTTTTTATGGTGGAGTTATTTAGTCCATTTTTAAAAGCAATGTTCGTTGCCCTACTTTTAGCAGTTGCAACAAACTCTTTAACACTTTATATAGAAAATAGATTAAAAAGTAGAGCTATGTCTTCAGTAATTATGACAATAACACTTGCTGGAATATTTTTTATTCCTGTAATGTATTGTATTTTTGCCTTTGCTAACTTTTTTAACCATGTAGATAAACAAGCTCTATTTAGTGTTTTTGAAAATATTAAATTTTGGGTTGAAAATATATCTGATGATTTTTTATTTTTAAAACAACAGTTAAATCAAATTTTAGCAAAAATTGACGTAAGAGAAGTTGTTCAAAAGATACTATCTATTGGAGCTTACCTAGGTAGGAATTCTGCTAACTTTATGATTGATATGGTTATGATTTTGATATTTTTCTTTTTCTTTACACTTTATGCAACTGGTTTATCAACATTTGTAAAAGGATTATTACCAATAAAAAAAGATGATTCTATTACACTTTTTTATGAATCATCTAATGTTATGACAGTAGTTTTATACTCTATTTTAATTACAGCAATATTCCAAGGCTTTTTATTTGGATTCTTCTTAACATTTTATAGATATGATGGATTATTACTTGGAGTTTTATATGGCTTTGCATCACTAATTCCAGTTATTGGAGGAATTATTATGTGGTTACCTGTAGTAATTTATGAAGCAATGACAGGTTCAATTACAAATGCTATTGTAATTGCTGCATACTCGATAATTATGATTTCAGTTTTTGCAGATACTTTTGCTAAACCTGTAATTATAAAATATATAAATCAAAAAGTTGTAAAAACACCTACTAAAGTAAATGAAATATTAATATTCTTTTCGATTGTAGCTGGACTTTCAACATTTGGTTTTTGGGGAATGATTATAGGACCTGCAATGGTGACATTCTTCATATCAATTATGCATTTATTAAAAACTTATACAGAAGATTATAAAGATAATGTATCCGAATAAGGATACATTATCTACTAAATTATACTCTTTTACTCTTCTCCACTTTCTCTTTCACCTTGATAAGTAGAAATTCCATAATCTAAATTTGCAACTGACTTATACCCTAAATCAAGCATAATTCTTTGACAATAAGCAGATCTACTACCACTTAAACAATATACAATTACAGGAGTGTCTTTTTGGTCATCAACTCTTTCAAGTGCTTGATAAAAAGATGTTGTAGGAATTAAATAATCTGTACCTTTAATTCTTGTACCAACCCACTCCATCCACTCTCGTGTATCAATAAGATTAAATTTAACAAACCCTAAATCTCTAGCTTCTAATAAAGATTCTAGTTCTTGAGAATTCAATTCTTGTTTTAAAAGTAAATCTTCACACTCTTCTTTTGAAATACCTCTTGAATGAGTTGCAATCGCATCATGTAAATCTTCTTCTTTAGCAGATTTAGAAGCAAACTCTTGAGTACAGAAAATACCACAGTGACAGTTTCCATTTTCTGGTATTTCTTTTTCAAGAGCAGGTTTACAGGGACATAATCTATTATCTGCTGCTTTTTGTTCTTCTTTAGTCTCACCAATAACCATAAAACATGGACAAAACCTTTTTCCATATATCATCTTATTTCTAGTAAGTCCCATTTGAATTGATTCATTTACTTCATCATTTGGATTATATGCAAAGCTAAAATTTTTAACAACTTTATCTGTAAATTGCTTTGTTAATTCAAATTCAGTTTGAAACTCTTCACTATTTGTATCTATTTTTTTTATCATTTTAAATATCCTATAAATTTTTGAAAACGTATCTTAGTATAATTTTCATTAGTTTTGATATATTATGATTTTTTAAAAGTTGCAATATATAAGTTTTCTACTTTAGTTCTAGCCCAAGGAGTTCTTCTTAAAAACTTCAAAGAAGATTTAATAGATGGATTATTATAAAAACAATTTAACTTTATCCTTTTATCTAATTCTTCCCACCCAAATTCATCTACTAATTCATTTAGAATCATTTCTAGTTTTATTCCATGTAAGGGATTATTTTCATTATTACCTGCCATTTTTTTCCTTTATATTTTAAAATTCTTTTAAGTTCTCAGATGATTTTTTAACACTTAAGAGAAACTCTTTTCTCTCCATTGTTTTAGCACCAAGTGACAATAAGTGAGGTGTTGGGATTTGACAATCAATAAAAGAAAACCCTTTTTCTTTTAATCTTTGAATCAAAAAATAAAGAGCAACTTTTGAAGCATCAGTTTTTTTTGCAAACATTGATTCCCCACAAAAAATATTTCCAACGTTAATTCCATAACCACCACCAACTAACTCATTATTGTAATAAGCTTCAAAAGAATGGGCAAATCCCATCTTATGTATTTTAGTATAAGCTTCAATCAACTCATCTTGTATCCAAGTACCTTCTTGATTCTGTCTATTAATATTTTTACACTCTTTCATAACTTGCGTAAAATTAGTATCAAACTTAATTTCAAATATATTTTTATCTATAACTTTACGAAGACTTTTAGATACTTTAAAATCTTCAAAACCTAATATACATCTAGGATTTGGGCTCCACCACAAAATTGGATCACTTTCGTTATACCAAGGGAAGATTCCATTTAAATATGCAGTCATAATTCTTGATGGATTTAAATCTCCACCATAAGCTAATAAGCCTTCATCTTCAGCATAAATTGGATCAGGAAAAATATATGAGTTTTTATCTAAAGGATAGACATCCAAATATAAGCCTTATTTTTTAAAAATATTATACCTAAAAGTTAATAATATATTGAAAAACAGGTTGTTTTAACTAAAAATAATGAACTCAAATTTAATTTAGTTTTTAATGACTTTTCCTATATAATTATATTCAAAATAATTATTATATTCAAAAAAGAAAGGACAAAATGTTTATTCAAAAATATACATATTTTATCACAGTTTTTATATTGATTTTTTCAGGATGTACTTTAACAAACACTAATAAAACTCCAATTCCACAAGTAGAAGTAAAACAAGAAATTAAGGAACCTGTAGTTGTTGAAAAAGTTGTAAAAGAACCTGTTAAAATAAAACCACCTAAGATTAAAAAGAAAAAAATTCCTATATATAAATTTTGCCATAAACATACAAGTATTATGTCACATGCCTCTAAATATATTCAAGATGAATTTAAAAAAGGTTATTTTATTCAAGAAGATATTATAGGAGCAAAAGCACAACTTTTTTTAATTGAAAGTAACTCTAAAAGTATTTTTTCAGAAAATATAAATAATGCAATAAAGTCATATGATAAACAATATAACTTAGCAAAAAAAAATAAATGTAATTTAAAAAAGTTTAAAACACCTCCTCTTGAAATTGTTAAAAAGGAAATTAAAACTCTTGAAAAACAGATAAAAGAAAAAGAGAATAAAAAATGAAAAGAGCAAATTTAATAATTATTTCTTTACTATTTTTTAAAAGTATTTTATTTGCACAAAATAAAGAAGTAAGTAATCTACTCGAAAAAGTAAATCAGGCCCCATCAACTAATGAAAGAAAAGAGCTTATTGAAGAATTAAAAGAAAAATTAGCAGCAGAGAATAAAAAAGCACAAGAAGAAGCAGATGCAATAATAAAAGCAAAAGAGAAAATGCCTATTAAAATTTATAAAGAAAAAGCACCATTAAAATAAATTTCTTACAAAAATGGATAAATATGAATAAAAAATCTAAAATTCTATTATTAGAAGATGACGAAATATTGGCACAAACCATGGTACAAATTTTAGAACAAGAAAAATACGAAGTTACTCTAGTTAATGATGGAGAAGAAGTACTTGAATACACCTATGAAAATAAGTTTGATTTATACTTATTTGATATTAATGTTCCTTTGCTTAATGGCTTAGAAACTTTAAAACTTTTAAGACAAGCTGATGATTCAACTCCTACATTTTTTATTACAGCAAATCGGGATACACAAACAACATTAGAAGGTTTTGATTGTGGATGTGATGATTATATTAAAAAACCATTTGATTTGGATGAACTATTAGCACGAATAAAAGCTATCTTAAAAAGAAAAAATCCAATTATTCAATATAAAAATATAACTTTTGATTTACTAGAAAATAGAGTTTTTATTGATGAAGAAGAAATAGCTTTAGGAATAGTTGAAAAAGAGATTTTTTCACTTCTTATACGAAATATAAATATGACGGTAAATAAATCTACATTTTTTGACTATATGAATAAACCAAGTGATAGTGCACTTCGTGTGTTAATAAGTAAATTAAAGAAAGTATTAGATTTAAATATCTCGAATACAAAAGGTATAGGATATAAACTTGAAAAAGTATGAAAAAAAATCGTTTTTTACAACACTATTTCTTTTCTTTGTTCCTCTACTTTTACTTTCAAGTATTGTGTTATACATGTATCATCAAGATAAAATTCAAGATATAGAACAAAATATCCTTTATCAAATGAAAGATTATACCTTTGATTTCAAAGGAGATAAATTTTCACTAGATATCATCGAAAATGATAAAGAAAAACAACTATTTAAAATCTATCATTGTAAAGAAGGTCTTTGTGCATATTTTCAAACAGTTTCAACTAGTCCTTATTTATTAAAAATAGTATATGATAAAGAAAAATATAAAAAACTATATAATGAATTTTTAATAAAAATTTTTAAATTTAGTATTATTGTTCTTTTTTCTCTTTTTATTATTTCAATTGGTTTTGCTATTTATTCTTTAAGACCTATAAGGGAAGCACTCTATCTTTTAGAAAATTTTTTAAAAGATATTATTCATGATTTAAATACTCCTGCAACATCTATTTTATTAAACTCGAAACTCTTAAGAAAACGTGGAAATTTTGAAGAAATAGAAAGAATAGAACTTAGTGCACAAAGTATTGCATCATTATATAAAAACTTAGAATTTATGAATCCAAATAATATTCAAAGAGATGAGAATGTATCAATAGAAGAAATTGTAAATGGTAAAATAGAGATTTTACAAAAGATATATCCAAAAATTTATTTTACTAAAGATTTAACTCCATTAGTAATTAAAAGTAATCAAAATGGAATTGAACGAATTATTGATAATATTATAACAAATGCATGTAAATATAATAAAAAAAATGGACAAGTACATTTAAGTATCCATAAGAACAAACTTATAATTAAAGATACGGGTATAGGAATAAAAAATACTAAAAAAGTATTTCAAAGACATTATAAAGAAAATACATTAGGTCTTGGAATTGGTATGAGTATTGTAAAGCAGTTATGTGAGGTATTAAATATAGGTATTGAGATAAAAAGTACTATAGGGGAAGGAACTCAAGTTACACTTGAATTCCCCTAGGTTACTTTTATTTTTTTAGTTTAGTTTCAATAATTGCTTTTGCTTTTGGAACATCTTTTTTATCCATAACAGCAATTTCAACATCTAACTTTTTCATTAAAACACTTTTTTCTTTTGCATCTGTAGTTTTATTAATCTGATCCACTAATGCATCAACATTACTAATCCCATCTGCAAATAAACTAACCGCTCCAGCAATTGCTAAGATTGCTAATAATTTTTTTAATTTCATTTAAATATCCTTTGAATTATTTAGTTTTAGTTTTAATAACATCTTTAACTTTTTTAACATCTTCTTTAACTTTTTTTTCTAACTTTTTTTCTTGAAGACCTTTTTCTTTTAAATCAATAGTTTTATTACTTTGAGATGCTGTCCCCTCTGCAAATAAACTAACTGCTCCAGCAATTGCTAACATTGCTAATATTTTTTGTAATTTCATTTAATTCTCCTTAATTTGAATGTGTGAAATTATAGGATTGTAGTGTTAGTTGAATGTAAGTTTTACATTAATTTTTATTTTTTTAATTAGTTTATAGGATTATTTCAAATTTAATATAATAAATAAGTTAAGTTTTAAATGAGGAAAGAAAAAGAGATATAAAAACTTATGATTTGGTATAAAGTAGAAGATAGTAGATAAAAGAAGGTAAATCCTTCTTTTATAATATTTAGTATTCAGAATTAAAATAAACCATGCTGACAAGTCTATTTCAACTCCAGATATTAAAAAACAATTTTATTTTGAATTTATTTTGAGTTTAGAATCAATAATCTCTTTTGCTTTTGAAACATCTTTTTTATCCATAACTGAAAGTTCAGTATTTAATTTTTTCATTAAAGCACTTTTTTCTTTAACATCTGTAGTTTTATTAATTTGATCCACTAATGCATCAACATTACTAATCCCATCTGCAAATAAACTAAGCGCTCCAGCAATAGTTAACATTGCTAATATTTTTCTTAATTTCATTTAATTCTCCTTAATTTGAATGTATGAAATTATATGATTGTAGTATTAGTTAAATGTAAGTTTTAAATTAATTTGTTTTTTAGAAAAAATAGAATTTTAGAAGTGAAGTAAATAAAAGAAGGAAAACCTTCTTTTATTTTATATATTATAAGTTAGAAATAAATTCTGCTAAGGCATCAATCTCAGCGTCAGATTTAGTTACAACTTGACCTTTCATAACACCTTTCATAACTCCACCATAAGAACCATCTTTATATCCATTTAAAGCAGCGATAACTTTAGCTTTATCCCAACCTTGAATAATTTGTGATTTACCTAATGCAGCTTTTTCACCATTTTGACCATGACACGCTGCACAAGCTCCAAATAATACTTTTGCATTAATAGAAGGTGCTGCTGCTGCAACTTTTGCAACAGTTTCAGTTTTAACTGCTTCTGCTTTTTCAGTTGTTGCTTCTTTTGTAGCAGTAACTGCTGCAACTGTACTTGCAACTTTAGCTGTAGCACTTTCTGCAACACTTGATACAGCTTCTTTAGTTTTTTCAACTGTTGCAGATACTGCAGCAGTTGTAGTTTCTTTTGCTTTTTCAACAGAAGCTGCAACTGCTTCTTTAGCTGTATCTTTAACTTCAACAGCTTTTTGCGTAACTGCAGTAACAGAGCTATTAGCCATTTCTTTTGAATCAGTAGAACCAGTTGCCATTGCAGTCTTTGCAGTCTCAACAACAGATGCTGTAGTTTCTTTAACTACAGCAGTAGTGTTATCAACAACTTTAGTAGCTGCTTCGCTTACTGTAGTTTTTAATTCAGTTGCTGCTTTCATTACAGTATCTTTAACATCAGTAGTAGCTTCTTTTACAACTGATGTTGTAGATTCTGCTGCTTTAGCCATTTCAGCTTTAGCAGGTTCAGTTACTTTTGCTACTTCTGTTGTAACCTTTTTATCTTCGCCACACCCTGTTAATAGTAAAACTGCAACTGCAGAACTTATTAAAATTTTTCTCATTTGTTTTGATCCTTTTATTAAATAATTTTGAATTTTACTTTCTTTATCTTAAGAAAGTAATTAAACTTTATATATATTAAATTACAATTGTATATAAATCGTGTTATTACACAACATATTCAAATGTAAACTCATCCTTGTAATCTATATTTACTATTCCACCTTTTTTAAGTTTCCCAAATAAAATTTCATCTGTTAATACATTTTTGATTTTATCAGAAATCACTCTATTAAGAGGTCTAGCACCCATTGCTTTGTCATAACCAATTGTTGCAAGTTCTTTTTTTGCTTTATTAGTAATATTAATTTTAATATTTTTATCACCTAATTGTTCTTCTAAATCACTAATAAATTTACTAACTACTTTTGTTACAACATCAATTGATAAACTTTCAAAAGAAACTACACTATCAAGTCTATTTCTAAATTCAGGAGCAAAGAATTTTGTAATTGCTTTATTTTCATTTAAATTATCATCTTTTGCAAATCCCATAACATTTGCTTCTGTTGCACCTAAATTTGATGTCATTACAAGTATTACATTTTGGAAATCTGCTTTATTTCCTGCATTATCAGTTAATTCTGCATTATCCATTACTTGAAGTAATACTGACATTAAATCAGGATGAGCTTTTTCAATTTCATCAAGTAATAAAACTGTATGTGGATGCTTTCTAATAGCTTCTGTTAATAATCCACCTTGTTCGAACCCAACATAGCCAGCAGGTGCTCCAATAAGTCTTGAAATTGTATGAGCTTCCATATACTCACTCATATCAAATCTTTCAAAATGAACACCCAATTGTAAAGATAACTCTTTAGCAACTTCTGTTTTACCAACACCAGTAGGTCCTGTAAATAAGAAACTTCCGATTGGTTTTTTATCCAATCCTAATCCAGCTTTATTTCTCTTAATAGACTGAACAATTGTAGTAATTGCAGAGTCCTGTCCATAAACTCTTTTTTGCATATTTTTTTCTAATGATTTTAATAAAGATAAATCAGATTTAGTTGCAGATTTAGCTGGGATATGAGCCATTTTTGCAACTGTATTTTCAATATCTTCTTGTGAAACTGTAATATTATTCTTACTTTTTGTTTTTAAAGTTGCTACTAAAGAAATCTTCTTTGAAGCCCCAACCTCATCAATTACATCAATAGCACAATCAGGTAAAAATCTATCAGTAATATATTTTTTACTTAATTCAACAGCACTTCTAATTGCTGCTTTTGAATACTTAATACCATGGAACTCTTCATATTTAGATTTTAATCCATCTAAAATTAATATTGAATCTTCAATTGAAGGCTCTTCCACATCAACTTTTGCAAATCTTCTAGAAAGTGCTTTATCTTTTGAAAAATCATTTCTGTATTCTGCAAAAGTTGTAGCACCAATACATCTTAATTTTCCATTGGAAAGCATTGGTTTTAAAATATTTGAAGCATCCATCGCAGATCCACCAACACTTCCTGCTCCAACTATTGTATGAATTTCATCAATAAATAAAATTGCATTAGGAACTTTTATAACTTCTTGTAATAAAGATTTTAATTTTTTCTCAAAATCTCCTCTATACTTAGTTCCTGCAATCATAGAACCCATATCAAGAGAGAATACTTTTGCATCAAATAAAAACTCCGGTACTTTTTGCTCTGCAATTTGTAAGGCTAAACCTTCAGCTATTGCAGTTTTACCAACACCTGGTTCCCCTACTAAAATAGGATTATTCTTTTTTCTTCTACTTAAAATTTCGATAACTCTTGAAATTTCTTTTTCTCTTCCAATTACAGGATCAATTTCACCTTTTTGTGCAACAGCCACTAATTCACTAGAGTTTTTATCTAATACTTTATTATTCTTATCCTCCGTCTCTTCTATAACCTCATCTTCTTCTTTATGAGAAATCTCTTCTAAGATATCAATTCTTTCAATACCAAGAGTTCTTAAAAGATAAAGAGCATAAGACTTTTCATCTTTTAAAATTGCCACAAACATATCTTCTACTGTTGCATTTCCTCTCCCTGATGTTTGAGTATGTGCTACCATATATTCTATAGTCGAAGTTAAAGAGATAGTCTCTAAGGGTTCATCTTCAACATCTTCTGGAAGTTTAGGCGTATTCTCATCTATATACTTTTTTGTATCATCAAATAACTTATTTGAATCAACTCCTAGATCTATAAATAAATTTTCTATAGACTCATCATGTAATAACATTAAAAAAATATGTTCAATTGTTAAATATTCATGTTTACTACTTTTTGCATAACCAACAGCTTGCGAAAAAATACTTCTTAATTCTTTACTTATCATTTATTCTTCTTCCATTACAGCTTTCAATGGAAAGCCTTTCTCTCTTGCAAGTGTTTTAACTTGTCCAACTTTAGTAGCTGCTATTTCATGTGTATAAACACCGCATACTTCTCTACCATTATTATGTATGTTTAACATTATAGTTGCTGATTCATCTACACTTTTTCTAAATACTTTAACTAATACATCAATTACAAAATCCATTGTTGAATAATCGTCATTCAATAAAAAAACTTTATATTTTTTTGGCTCTTGTAAATCTAAATCATTATCTAATTCTATTTCAATCTCATTACTCACTTAAAACCTTTTTTTATGATAAAATATCATTCTAATTTTTAATATAGAAAATATTATACCAAAAAAGAAATTATATGAATGAAGAGATAAACTACTATAAAAATAAATCAATTTTTATAAGTGCTACAAATACAGATGTTGGTAAAACTTATGCATGCGAAAAGTTTCTAAGATACTTTGCAAGTAAAGGTTTTAAAGTTGGTTATTTTAAACCTTGTGAAACTGGTGTTATTGATTTACCTATTGATGGTTCTAAGATGTTAACATTAACAAAAGAGCTAAATCCAGATTTTAATGTATCTATAAATGATGTAGTACCTTATCAATTTAAACTTCCAGCAGCTCCTTATGTTGCAAAAGAAGAAACTACAATATCTTTACCTTATTTAAAACAGAAAAAAGAATACCTATCCTCTTTATGTGACATTTTAATAATTGAAGGGGCTGGAGGTCTTATGGTACCTTTAGAAGAAGACTTATTTATTATTGATTTAATAAAAGAATTTAAAAGTGAAGCTATTTTAATAACTCCTTCTAAACTAGGATGTATTAATGACACCCTACTTTCTATTGAAGCTTTAAAAAATAGAAATATAGATTTTGAATTTTTTATCAATTTATATGAAGATAAAGATAGTTTTGAAAAAGTATCAAAACCTTTTTTACAAAAGTACTTTAAAAAGCTATCATTTTTAGATGAATTGCAGATAGTTTAAATTTCATTAAATTTTTTGCAAATTTATCAAATATGAGTAAATTTGCAAAAGAATTTGCAAATTTGCAAATTTATATTATTTTTTATCCTTAATTTTTCAAGCCATTTCATATCATTTTGACTATATTTTACTACTGCTTTAAGTTTATTTCTCCTAATTTAAGGGCTTTCTTAGAGTTTTTTGAATCTAAGCTTAAGTTAAAACACTATTTTTTTTTACATAAAAACAATTCATTTTAAATGATGTATAACTTTCACATCAGTTTTATTCTATATACTTATAGAGTTACAAACAGTGATTAAAAAGCACAAATTAACAAAAGAAAGGTAGATAAAAAATGACTTCTGCAATAGATTTATCAAAATTAACAGCAAACGATGATTTAACACCGGTTCTTGGTGGATACTGGCCTGGTATTCAAATTTATTACCCACCAATTAAATTCAATCCACTTGATGGTACGTACGAGAGTATGGAGCAAGCTAAATTAAGATTACAAAAACATGCTTATAAAACAAAAGCACATACAGTATTATTCGATTTAGAAGATGGTTGTAGACAAAAAGCTATGTCTAGAGAATTATTAATTCAAGAACTTCCAAAGTTTCCTGAAAGAACTTTCCAAATTGCCGTGAGAATAAATCCATTCAGAACAGATGAGTATGAAGAAGATTTAAAAATGTTAAAACAAATTCATAAATATATTGATGTAATTGTTTTAGCAAAAGCTGGAGAAGTTTACGGATCTGCTGAAATTAGAGATTTATCTTCTTGGTTAGTATCTATTGGATCAAATTTAACAATTCAACCAATTATTGAACATCCAAAATCACTTCAAATAGCTGATAGATTAATGGATCATTCAACTGTTAAACATGTTGTTTTTGGTATCCATGATTTCTCTAAAGCAATGGCTTATAAAATCACACCAGAAGGTTGGATTAATGAGTTAGAAACATTCTTTAATATGCTTACAATGGAAGCTAGAGTTAAAGGTGCTGGAGTTATTGGTGGAGTTGAAGTTATGTTAACACCACACTCTCTACCTGATCATTGTGTTGAGAAAAAAGACATTAGAAGATGGTTAGATTTACATGGTGATGATGCTTCAAGACATGTTTATGCACATGCACAAAGAGAAAACGCGATGGGATTAACTGGTAAACAAGTTATTACTCCAAATCATATTAACGTATGTAAAGTTGCATTTACTCCAAGTCCTAAAGAACTTGAACATGATATTACTGTATTAAAATTAGCTATTGAAACTGATGCTTTATTAAGTGGAGCAATTAGATATAAAGGTGAAATGTTAGATCCACCAATGTTTGGTAAAGCTCTACAAAATATTTTAAGAGCATATGCACTTAGAAGTTTAAATAAAGAAGATGAGATATTTGCATTATCGGTATTAAATAGAATGCCTATACATACATTTAAAGAAAACTGGCCATACGGTCAAATTTAATAAGGAGTTATAACAATGAGTTCAAATGTAAAAATTGAAGTACCAGAATACTTAAATATTGGTGTTGCTTGTACATCTAAGCATGTAGGAACAGCTAAAGAAAATAGTACTGCTATGATCATAGAAGATGATAAATTAGGTACAGATGAAATATCATATAAACAATTAGCTGAAAAATCTGATCAAATTTGTAACTTTCTTACAGGAATTGGTCTTGAAGCTAGAGATAGAGTTTTAGTTTGTTTAAAAAACTCTTTAGCATATCCTATTTCATTTTTTGGAGCTATTAAAGCAGGTATTATTGCAGTTCCAACTTCAACTTTATTATCAGGTTCAGAAGTTAAGTATTTAGCTGAAGATTCACAAGCAAGTGCTATTGTATTATCAGCAACTATGTATGATAACTTATTACCTTACTTAGAAAACCATGATAATTTAAAAACAATTATTGTTGCAGGAATTGATTCAACTGAAGGGTTAAATATTCCTAAAGATATGAAAGTTTACTCTTTAACTGAAATATTAAATACTGCAGATAAAAAAGCAAATCATTATAAATCAAAATCTGGAGAACCTGCTTATTTAGTATATACATCAGGAACTACAGGTTACCCAAAGGGTGTTTTACATTCACATAGATCATTAGTTGGAAGAACACCTGCTACTGAATATTGGTTTGATTTTAAAGAAGATGATAGAATCATGCATTCTGGTAAATTTAACTGGACATATGTATTAGGTTCAGCACTTATGGATCCATTATTTAACGGTCACACTGTTATTGCCTATGAAGGTGCTAATGATGCGGGAACTTGGGTTGAATTAATTAAAAAACATAAATGTACAATCTTTATAGGCGTTCCTACAATTTACAGACAAATTATTCAAAAAACAGAATTTACAGCTGAAGATTGTCCATCATTAAGATATTGTATGTCTGCTGGTGAGCATTTATCTGATGAAATGATTGCATTATGGAGAGATAGATTTAAGCAAGATATTTTTGAAGCAATTGGAATGAGTGAATGTTCTTATTATATTTCACACTCTAAAAACAATCCAATTAGACCAGGAAGTGCTGGATTTGTGCAACCTGGACATACTGTAAAATTACTTAACCCTGACACACTAGAAGAAGTGCCAGATGGTGAAGAAGGTATGATTTCTATTGGTGAAGATGATCCAGGATTATTCTTAGAATACTGGCAATTAGAAGATGAAACTAGAGAAGCTAGACATAATGGCTACTTCTTTACAGGTGATTATGCTAAAAGAGATGAAGATGGCTATATCTGGTTCATTGGTAGAAAAGATGATATTATTAATACATTCGGATTTAGAGTATCTCCACATGAAATTGAAAGAGTTGTAAAAACTCATGATTTAGTAGCTGATTGTGTTGCTTTTGGTTTAGAAATTGGAAAAGATAAAGTAATTGTTGCAATTGCTGTAATTGGACATGAAGAATTATCAGCAGAACAAGAAGCAGAAGTATTAGCATTTTCTCAAGCTAATCTTGCAAAATATAAAGCACCTAAAACAATTTTTGGAATGAAAGATTATCCAAGAACAAAAAATGGAAAAGTTTTAAGAAAACAATTAGTTAAAAACTTACATGATATTTACCATGCAAAAGAAAGTGGTGAAGAAATCAAAGAATATAAAGCCAGAAGATCTATGTTATTTGTTCCTTCTTATAATAGACATAATGTTGAAAAAGCAAGAAGTGTATTAGCTGATAGTGTTATTTTTGATTTAGAAGCTATTCTTTCAGAACAAAGAGACGTTGCTAGGAACACAATAAAAGATGTTTATAAAGAAAGTGGTTCTAAATTTGGAGATTCTGAAAGAATTTTAAGAATTAATAACTTAGGAAGCGAAGATATTGCAAAAGATTTAGAACTTGCTCGAGATATTGAAATTGATGGTTTATTATTCTCTAAAATTGAAACTGGAGCTCAGGTATTAGAGGCAGTTAAATTAATTGAAGAAGTAAATCCAGATTTAACTTTAATGATTATGATTGAAACTCCATTATCAGTTTTAAATATTCAAGAAATCTGTGCAGCATCTACTAAAGTAGAAGTTGTTGTTGTTGGTTCAAATAAACTTGCTAGTAGACTTCAAATTGATATCAAAAAAGGTTCTAAAGCAATGTTTAACTATTTATCGCAAATTGCACTAGCTGCAAAAGCGTATGGACAAACTGTTATTGATGGTCCTCACTTTGATATTCATGATGAATTTGCTTGTGAAGATTCAACAAAAGATGCATTTAACTTAGGATTCGATGGAAAATCATTAGTTCACCCAATTCAAATTGAATATATTAATGATATCTTTACTCCAAAACAAGTTGAAGTTGAAGATTATGAGAAAATGATTAGTAAATATGAAGAAGCTAAAAAAGAAGGTAAAGAAGTAATTTATCACAATGATAGATTAGTTGATGGTTCTAGAATTAAATGGGCTAAAAAAATGATCACATTATATGAAACATATAAATCATTAGGTCAAAACCTATTTAATAAATAAGGAGATTATATTGTCTAAAATTAACCCTAAAATCAACGTGGGAAATTTTTTCGAAGATTTTTCAATTGGTCAAAAAATAGTTCACCCACTTCCACGAACAATTAGCGAAGGTGATGTATCTTTATACATCGCTTTCACTGGTTCTAGATTTGCACTTAACTCATCAGATTTAGTTGCACAAGAAATGGGCTATGATAAAAGACCAGTTGATGATACATTAATGTTCCATTTAACATTTGGTAAATCTGTTCAAGATATATCTTTAAATGCAATTGCTAACTTAGGTTACGCAGAGATGTCATTCCCTAATCCTACTTATGTAGGAGATACGGTATCTATGACTTCTACTGTAATTGGATTAAAAGAAAACTCAAGTGGAAAAAGTGGAGTTGTTTATGTACACTCTATTGGAGTAAATCAAGATAATAAAGAAGTATTAAACTTTAAAAGATGGGTTATGGTTCATAAAAAAGATAAGGAGACAACTTCTGGTATTAATGAAGTTCCAACTTTTCTTAAAACGACACCTATTGCTGATGTTATTAATCTTCCAGAGATTAAGTGTGTTAACACAGATTCTACTGGTGGGAAATACTTTTTTGAAGACTATGAAGCAGGAGAGAGATTAAATCACCCTGAAGGTATTACAGTTGATAATAGTGACCATACTCTTGCAACTAAGTTATACCAAAATAATGCAAAAGTACATTTTAATGATCACATGATGAAAAGTACACCAATGGGTCAAAGACTTATGTATGGTGGTATTGTTATTTCAATGGCACGTGCTTTATCATTTAATGGTTTTCAAAATGCACAATGGATTTATGCAATAAATAGTGGTGCACATGCAAACCCTACTTATGCAGGTGATACAATATATGCATATACTGAAGTTTTAGAAACAATTGATCATAAAAGAGAAGATATTGGATTATTAAGATTAAAAACAGTTGCTATTACTAATCAAAAATCTGATGAAATTTCAAATGCAAAAGATGAAAATGGAAAGTACTTAAAAAATGTAGTACTTGATTTAGACTATACTGTTGTTATTCCTAAGAGAAAAACAGTAAAATAGTAAAAGAGTGAAGGCAATAAATTGCCTTCTTTAGGATTTTACTTCTTTTAGTGGGAATTCACTTCCTACGTTAAGAAGAACTATATAAATTAAATTTAACAAAAGGAAAATATTATGACACACCCTAATGAAGCACTATTTGGTTCTGGAGATAATTTACCAATTATCCCATCTTGTGAGCACTTTGCAGGTAGCGAAAAGCTAATCCTAAAAGGTTTCCAAATGCAAGAAAAGCTTGGACCTGTTTTTGATATTACTTGTGATTGTGAAGATGGAGCTGAAACTGGTAAAGAAGTTGAGCATGCTGAAATGATCGTAAGAGTAGTAAACTCTGAAGCTAATAAATATGCGATGGCTGGTACTCGAATCCATGATTTTGATCATCCAGATTGGAGACAAGATATTGATATTTTAGTACCTGGTGCTGGTGAAAAATTAGCATATATTACTATTCCAAAATCAACTTCATATGAAGATGCAAAAACTCAAGTTGAATATATTCAAGCAGCAGCTAAAAAAGCTAATATTTCAAGAGAAATTCCAATTCACGTTTTAATTGAAACTCACGGTGCATTACAAGATGTAGAAAAAACTGCAACTTTACCATGGGTACAAGTTTTAGACTTTGGGTTAATGGACTTTGTATCTGGTTACCAAGGTGCTATTCCAGCTTCAAATATGAGATCTCCAGGTCAATTTGATCATAGATTAATTGCTGCTGCAAAAGCTAAAGTTGTTCAAGCAGCTTTACAAAACCATATTATTCCTTGTCACAATGTTACACTTGATTTAAAAAACCCATACCAAACTTATAAAGATGCTGAAAAAGCAAGAAATGAGTTCGGATTCTTAAGAATGTGGTCTATTTATCCAACACAAGTACAAGCTATTGTTGATGCAATGAAACCAGACTTTACAGAATTAGAAGCTGCACAAAATATTTTAATTGCAGCACAAGATGCTGAGTGGGGACCAATCCAATATGATGGTGAGTTACACGATAGAGCAACTTACAGATATTTCTGGGAATTAGTTCAAAGAGCAAACTTCTCTGGAACAAAACTACAAGATATAGTAAAAGAAAGATTCTTTTCTTAACATCTTTAGCAACTTAAGACTTTAGGTCTTAAGTTGACCTATTTAAGCTATTTTCAAAACAAATTTCAAAATTTCTCAAAACTATATTTATAAGGTGTTAAAACATAACACTTTTTAAAATAATTTCCATGTATTCTAATAAAAAAGAATCCTTTCATTAGTGCATTGGTATAATATTAAAATTTCAAAGCAAAAAGGAAAAAAATGAGCGTAATAAAAGAACAAGATATTATAGATAGCATTGCAGATGCCTGTCAATATATTTCATATTTTCACCCTGAAGATTTTGTAAAATCAATAGTTGAAGCTTATGAAAACGAGCAATCAGAAGCAGCAAAAAATGCATTAGGTCAAATTTTAATTAACTCTAAAATGTGTGCTTTAGGTCATAGACCTTTATGTCAAGATACAGGAAGCGTTAACATTTTTGTTAAAGTTGGGTTAAAAGCTAATTTAGAAATAACAAAAGAATTAGTAGATGTATTAAATGAAGGTGTTGCCAAAGGTTATACTAATCCTGATAATACTTTAAGATACTCTGTTGTTTCAGATCCAGCAGGTACAAGAACAAATACAAAAGATAATACTCCTGCTGTTATTCATGTAAGTGTTAATAATTCTGATGAAATAGATATTACAGTTGCTGCAAAAGGTGGAGGAAGTGAAAATAAATCTAAATTTGCAGTATTAAATCCATCTGATAGTGTATATGATTGGGTTATGGCAAATGTTAGAGAAATGGGTGCTGGTTGGTGTCCTCCTGGTATTTTAGGTATTGGTATTGGTGGAAATCCTGAAAAATCTATGCTTTTAGCAAAAGAATCTTTAATGGATCATGTTGATATTCATGAACTTCAAGAAAGAGGTCCTAAAAATGCTTTAGAAGAATTAAGATTAAGACTTTATACAGATATAAATAAAATTGGAATTGGAGCTCAAGGACTTGGTGGTTTAACAACTGTAGTTGATGTTAAAATTTTAGATTATCCATGTCATGCTGCATCACTTCCAGTTGCTATGATTCCAAACTGTGCTGCTACTAGACATATTCACTTTAAATTAAAAGCTGGAGAAGGTGTAGCTAAATTTAAAAAACCAGATTTAGATTTATGG
Source organism: Poseidonibacter lekithochrous (assembly GCF_018861145.1). Lineage (GTDB taxonomy): Bacteria > Campylobacterota > Campylobacteria > Campylobacterales > Arcobacteraceae > Poseidonibacter > Poseidonibacter lekithochrous_A. The sequence goes on along the minus strand of NZ_JAHKQT010000032.1, from coordinate 126,053 downwards.
CCAGATATTGAATTACCATTAGATTCAATAAAAAAAGTAAATATTGCAGATTTAACAAAAGAAAATTTATCTCAATTTAAATCAGGTGATACTTTATTATTAACTGGAAAAATTTTAACAGCAAGAGATGCTGCTCATAAAAAAATCGTTGAGTATAAAAATGCTGGTAAGCCACTTCCAAATGGTGTTGATTTAAAAGATAGATTTATTTACTATGTTGGACCAGTTGATCCAGTTAGAGACGAAAAAGTAGGACCTGCGGGACCAACTACTTCTACAAGAATGGATAAATTTACTAAAGATATGATGGAAATTGGAATCATGGGTATGATTGGTAAGGCTGAAAGAAAACAACCTACAATTGATTTAATTAAAGAGTACAAATCTATGTATTTAATTGCAACTGGTGGAGCTGCATATTTAATTTCTCAATCAATCAAAGATTCAAAAGTACTTGCATTTGAAGAAATGGGAATGGAAGCTATTTATGAGTTTGATGTAGTTGATATGCCTGTTACAGTTGCTGTTGATACAGAAGGTGTTTCAATACATACTACGGGTCCTGCAAAATGGAGAACTATCTAATTATAAAGGCTTAGGCCTTTATAATTAAACTCTACATTCCTCTTTTTAGTAAACCTCTCCTAAAAAAAATCTTATACGAAAAAACTAGCTTTAATATTTGACTTCTAGCATTAGAAATTATGATATATTCTTTTTTATATAAATATAAAATAAATAATATATACAGGATAATAGATGTTATTAGATGATTTAAAAGATTATTTAGGCTTTGCAGTTGCAGGAAACTTTGCAAATCACTTAGGTGAAGCTGGAGAAGCAGATGAATTTGATGTAATTAAAACTGATGAAAAAGATGCTCCAAAAGGGATGTTTCCTTTTTATATAAAAGATCATAATAGTTTTTTAGGGACCTATCCTATTTGTGATGAAACTATATTAACGCATGGAAGAGAAGCTGAAAAGCTTCAAGTAGAAGCCGAAGTTGCTTTAATTTGTGATTTTGTATATGAAGATGGGAAGTTTATAGATATTATTCCAAAATACTTTTCAGCTTTTAATGACTGTTCAATTAGAATTCAAGATGGAAATAAATTAAGCACTAAGAAAAATTGGGGAAAGAATACAAAAGGTATTTCTCAAGAACTTATTGAAATAGATAATTTTACAGAAGATGGAATTTTAAGTAAATATCATATTGCCTCATTTATAAAAAGAAATGGAATTGTACATGATTATGGAATGACATCCTCTGTAAAATCATATAGCTACTTTTTTAATCAATTAAAAGAGTGGATGATTAATAAATTAAATACACAAGAAGATTGTGGTCCATTAGAAGAATTAACACAATTTACAAAAAATGCAAAAGATGCAAAAGGTATTTTAATAGCCGCAGGAGCTACAGCCTATGCTGAATTTGGAAAAACTAATTATTTACAAAAAGGTGATGAAATCTTTGTTTATGTTTATGATGCACACTTTCACTCATTTGATGATATGTATAATGATATGTGTGGAATGGATACTTTTTTAAGTAAATGTTCAAAATTACATCAAGTAGTTCAATAAATCATCAAAAGTACAAATATAAGATTTTTCTTATATTTGTACTTTTTACCTACCTTAATTAATATTCAATCAAATTATTTCTATTATAAACTACTAATTTTGATACAATATATAAGTTATTAACTAATTAATCTAATTATAAGAATTTTACAATATAATCACGAAAATTATTCAAAGGACTTTATATGTTAAAAGAATTCAAAGAATTCCTTATTAAAGGAAATATGGTAGATATGGCAGTAGGATTTATTTTTGGTGCTGCTTTTGCTACATTAATTAAATCACTAGTTGCAAATGTTATTATGCCACCAGTTGGTATGTTATTAGGAAATGTAGATTTCTCTCAATTATTTGTTGCACTTGATGGTAAAACTTATGAGACAATGGCTAAGTTAACTGAAGCAGGAGCACCTGCTATTAAAATTGGTTTATTTATGAATGATACAATTTCATTTGTAATCTTAGGATTTGTAATGTTTATGTTTATTAAATCTTACAATAAAATGCAAAAGAAAGAGGAAGAAGTTCCAGCAGAACCAACTACAAAAGTTTGTGGTGATTGTGCTATGGAAATTCCAATTGCAGCTAAAAAATGTGCTCACTGTGGGAACACAGAAGTATAAAAATTAATTAAAAGGCTTTATGCCTTTTAATACTTAAATTTCCTAAAGCTTATAAGTCTACTAAAGCTTTAAAAGTAGCTCCACATCTACCAACATTTTCAATATTAACATGAAATCTCTCAGTTAATCTACCCTCTTCTAAATATTGTTGCTTAATCTCTAAAATTACAGGCGTTGTAACCCCTGGAATATCTACAGTACTATAATATTCACATAAAAGTGCACTTTGAGACGAAGTAATTCTTGGAGGGAAACTCTCTAGAACTTCACTTACATCAATATCAAATTTTTCTATTTCACTTTCATCTTTACCTAAAGGAATTGCACACTTTTGAACTAATGACGCATTATCTTTATTTGCAAAACAAATAGTTGCTTTTTTATTCTTTAAAATATTAGCAAGTGAATCTTTTGGAGTTCCATCTTCTTTTTGTCCAATTGCAACAATAACTAAAGCAGGATTAGTTGAGATTGGTACAAAATATGAAAAAGGAGCTGCATTTAATACACCTTCATCTTCAGTAACAATCCAAGCAATCGGTCTTGGAATAACAGTATCCGACATTATTTTGTATCTATTTAAATCATTAATATCTTTATAGTCTAAAATCATTAATTTCCTTTTTGTTTATTTTGTAGTGCTATATTTTAAATTCTTGCTCTACTTCTTTTGCTATTAAATCACCTTTTAATGTTAGATGACCCTCAGTAAGAAACTCTTCACTTTTTAATTTTTTAAGAAGTTTTTTGCCTTCTTTTAATGTAAAAAGTTGAGTATTTTCCAAAGTTGATACTACATCCATTAATGTTTCATCATCTTTTTTCTTTAATATTGCAAGTAATAATATTTTTTCGTTTATATCCATTTTAATATCCTAGTATAGTAATAGGCAAAAATAATAAAACCTAGGCCTAATAGAATAGTAATTATAGCAAGCGAACTTAAACTTGCCATTAATCCGATAAACAAGGTAGTTAGAATACACGAAATCATAAAAAACATATCATTATATGATATAACTCGACCTAAATATTTTTCTTCACATTTATCTTGTAATAATGCATAAGTAAATGACCAAAGTACTGTTGTAAAAAGTCCTACGAAAAATAAAGAGATAAGTGAAATGTAAAAATTAAATTGTGTTAATCCCCATATCATTATCATTATTCCTTGAAGACATAATAAATAATGCAAGTTATTTTTATTAACATATTTTGAGATTAGAAATGGCCCTATCATTAATGCTACTGCTCTTGTAGCATTTGATATGCCAATTGCTAAAGGCACAGATATAACATACTTATATTCACTTTTAGCAAGCAATGTAACTAAAGTATCAAAAGATGTTAAACCAACACTTGCATGTAAAAATATCAAATGCATAATAATTTTATTCTCTTTTATATATAAGAAGCCATCTTTAATTAAAGTAAATATTTTATCTTGAACAATACTTGCCTTTACAACAAAGTCTATTCTATAAAAGGCGATAAAAGCTACAAGAAAAAATAAAGAATCAACTATAAAAGCAGCTTTTATACCTATATAATTTACAATTAATGCACTAACTGCCATTCCAGCTGCATAACAAAAGGACCAAATAATAGAGTGTATTTCATTTGCTTTTTGTAAGGCCTCACCTTTTAGAAGTTTTGCTAAAAGCGACATTTCTGTTGAGAAGAATATCGAAGCAGCACTCATTCTAATAAATATAAATATCATTAAAAGCCATATTTGACTTTCGTTTTCTATTGTTAAAAAAAGTAAGGTCATTATAAATTCAACAACTAATAAAGAAAGCATCAAAGGTTTGATTTTAAATCTATCTATAATAGCTCCTGAAAAAGGAGCCATTAGAACAGCTGGTAAAAAATGCATAGCAGTAACTGTTGCAATTGCTAATTCAGAAGAACCAAAATCTACAAGCATTGTATAAATTGCAACATTTGAAAACCATGCTCCAAAATATGCAATAAATTGAACTAGTGATAAATCACGAATTATTTTATGTTTAGCAAATAACTTACGATAATTCAATTTCTATTAAAACCTCTTGGAACATTGCAGAAAATGATTCTTCATCAGCTTTATTTGGTGTTAAATAGTTTGTTTTCTTATTTCCTGTGTAAAAAAATGCACACTCTTCTTTAATATCTTCGCTAATTTTAACAGTAAATATGGCTTCCCCATAAGGTGAAGTGATTTTTACATTATCTTCAGTAGAAAAACCACTTGAAGGATGTAAATACACATGATTATCAATTGTAAATTGAGAATTTAAAGAGTTTTTACTCTTCCCTGTAATTAAATAAAAGTTTGAAGAAGTTTTATTTTTATATAAAGGTTCAATATCTAACTCTTCAATAAATTCAAATGTTTCAAAATCTTCATGAACTACTATTGTATTTTTATAATAATCAATAATTTCATCTTCTGATTTCATTGCTTTAAAGCCAAATCTTTCTATTAAATATGTTGCTAATTCATATTCACTTACAGTATTTTCAAGTGAAGGTTCAACTATTTCTGAGATTGCTTTATATTCATGTCCATAAGATAGCCTTACATCTCTTTTAGAAAGAAAAGATGAAGAAGGTATAACTAAGTTAGCATATTCACAAGTATCATTATAAGTAGTCGTAAAACAAACTACAAAGCTGTTTTTTAAACCTTCAATTACACTTTTAGTGTTTGGTGCAGAAACTACAGGATTTCCACCTTGTATAAATACTAAATCATAAGAAGAAAAATCAACTTCAGCTACTGAAACTTTTTTATTTTTTCCTTCAATTTTTAACTGATTTTCATAACCATGTGAAGAATCACTTAAGTACCAAACACCACCTGAATCTTTTTTATGAACACCCAAGTATGCAGCAAAAGAATCTATACATCTCATTATTTGTGCACCTTCAAAATACTTTTGAACACCAAGTCCTACAACTATTGAAACTTTTTTATTTTCAACTAATTCTAAAAGCTCATTAACTTGTGATAATGGCACTCCTGTAGTTGCTTCATAAGAAACTACAGGTCTATTTCTAGTAATATCAAAGAACCAATCAGAACCTTCTGTATGTTCTTCTAAAAACTCTTCATCTTCCATATCTTGCATATGTGTAAATCGTGTTAATAATAATGCTAATTCATAATCTGTTTTAGGATTAATCTGCATATGAATTTTAGATTTTTTTGCAATATCTGTTTTTATAGGATCAATAGTAATAAATGTTTTATCTTTTACAAGATTGTACATATGTGAAGAAGTTACTGAAAAGTTTCGTCCCCAAACAATAATAATATCTGAGTTAATAAGTTTTTCAATTGGTGGATTAATTACAGCTTGTCTTCCTTGCTCAATCCCTAATCCACCTCCACCGTCACATAAACTTCCTTTTGTTAAAACAGATCCATATTGAGTAAAGAAGTTTTTTGTTGAGTTTTGCATAACTCCTAGATTTCCACTACCTGTATAAAATAAAGTTTTTGAAGGCTCAGTATTTTCTAATTTTTCACTTAATATTTTTAAAGACTCATCTAAAGAAATTTCACTCTTATCAAAAATTGCACTCTTTAAATAATCCTGTTTTAATAACTGCGCAAAATTTACACATAACTTTCCATTAGTCACTACATTATTTTTTGTGCCTTTAACATTACCCTCAATCACTTCTGCTTGACAAGCATCGTAACAGTCCATAGGACATGCTACTTTTTTATTTGAATTCAATTTTCACCAATCTTGAAAAAGTTTTTACATTAGGGACTAAAAGCTCTACTTTATATGAAGATATATTTTGGCTATCAGCAATATTAAAAATTTTATTTATTTTTACATCACTTTTTGAACCATCAAGATAAACAGTTTTATCTTTTAATTTTTCAGCTTCTAAAATAGGTACAAAAATTTCTAGCTTTGCTTTTGATAAATCTTTTGATTCATAAAGTAAAGTTCCAGGACTAACATAATCTCCTTCTTTAACTGAAATCATCGAAATATAATTTGATTTTTCAATTAATTTTTTATTTTTAATAGTATCTTTTAAATTCTCGATCTTTATAATCATGTCAGCTTTTGAGGACTTAAGATTTATAACTTTTAATTTTTGAGTATCTTTTTCAAAGGCAGATTTAGAAGAAACTTTTTTTAATCTATTATAATTATTCGTTTCAATAGTAATCATCTCATCAATAAATTTTAATTTACTTCGAGATTGTTGTAAATCCATTTGATTAACTGTAGAATCTAATTCTACAATAGTTGAATTATTTGCATTAAAACCTTCTATATCAGTATTTGAGAAAATTACTTTTCCTGCAACGGCTGCTTTAACTTTGTAACTTTCAATTGGCTCCAATTTTGCATAATACTCTGCTGCAAAGACTGCGTTGAATAATATAAAACATAATATCAATATTTTCATCTAATTTATCCTTATAACTTTAATTCTTTTATTTTTATTATGATATCTTTTTTTAGTAATTTGATATCATTTTTTTCTTCTAATTTGAAAATTAATTTATCTAAAGAAGAATCTATGTTTATGTAAACGGCTAAAACCTTCAATAATTCATCTTTATTTTTTAACTTCTTTATTTTCTTTAATAAAGCTGTATCAGAAGATTTATTTTTATTCTTATATTTTATAACATAGTAATATAAACCTAATATTAATATTCCTACAATAAGACCTAAGCAAAAGAATATCACCCTATCTTTAGTAGAGTTTTTCTCTATTATTTTTACCACTTCTTTTTCTTTGATTTTAACTTCAGGTTTTTGTATTAATTCTACTTGTTTTACTATCTTATCTTCTAAAACTTCAATATTAATTTCATCACTTTGTTTTAAAACAACTTTTTCTAACTCTTTATCAAAATACTCTAAATTTATCTTTGGGATGGTCATTGATTTATTTGGAATAATTGAAAATACTTTAGTATATGTTCCTTTATACTTATTATCTGCATACTTTGCAATTATAACTGGTTTGTTTTCATAAATTGTGGCATCTTTTAAATCAAGTTTTATATCACTAATATCATCAATATTACCATATCCATTAATCTCTAGCTTATAAGATATCGCTTCTCCTTGATTGATTTTTACTTTATCAACTTGTGTTTTAATATCAAATTTTCCGATTAAATTTATATTTGAAGGTAAATCTTTAACATTAAACTCTAATCCATTTGAATAAATTTTTACATTTGAGGTAGGATTTGAAAAGAAAGAAAATGACTTATTAGCTTCAATTATTTGTGCATTTATTTTTAATGGATTTATTTTTAAAGTACCACTTTTAAGAGGAAATAATAAAAAATTTAATTCTTGTATAACAAATTCGCCTTCTTGATATTGTTTTGAATTATCCAATTGCTTATACCAGAAATTATCAAAACTAGGTTTTTCAAAAGATAAATCAACTATATTTGCATTCTTTTTATATTTAAAAAACAGAGTTAATATAAAGTTCTCATTTACATATAGCTCATTTGTATTAGCTTTTAAAGATAATTCAAAATTTGATGAAATAGTTTTTTCTGGATTTTTTAATACTATATTTTGTTTTTTTGAGAAATAATCCTTTCCATCTACTACAAATTTTAAAGCAGGAAATATAAAATCTTTTGTAGGATATAAAGAATAGACTTTTTTAATTTTTTTTATAATTTGACTATTTATTATATTTGTTGACGTTGAACTTGATACTTCCTGAACAGCATAAGAATCTATAGTTTTCAAATTAGGAAAAGAAATATTATTTCCAGTAATCTCAACAGAAAAGTATAAAGCTTCACCTCGTACAACATCTTTTGGAATACTAAGTTGTACATTTGCAAACAGTGATAATAAAAAAATAGTTGATAAAATAAAATACTTAATTAAAAACATGGCTAAAAATTTAATGTTCCTTCTATTGCAAAATTAGCTTTTGAATCAAGTTCTGCATGGGATAATACGGCAACTTGTAATCCAAATTTTTCATAAATTTCTGATATTCTTTTTCTTAAAACAGGGTCTACAACCATGGTTACTTTTGAAAAACCTTTAACTTCAATTTCATCTAATAACTCTTTTGTTTTAGTAACTAAATTGTTAATCTCTGCAATTGAAAGCATTAATTGAGAAACTCCGTGTTGCTCTTGGAGTTTACCAATAAACTGCTGTTCTAACTCAGGCTTGATTGTAATAATATGTAAAACACCATCCGTATCTTTGAACTTTTCAGTGATTAATCTAAATAGTTTAGATCTAACATGTTCAAGTAAAATATCAGGAGCTTTTGTAAACTCTGCAATATCTGCAATGGCTTCAATAATTGTAAGCATATCAACAATAGGGATTTTTTCATGTAATAAATCTTTTGATACTTTTAATAAAGCACCATAAGAAGTTACTTTCATAGCTTCTTCTATTACAATAGGGAAATCTTTTTTAAGTCTGTCAATAATATCAACAATATCTTGTCTTGTAATAATATCTTCAGCATGTTTTTTTATTATTTCAGAAATATGTGTTGAAATAATTGTAGGAGCATCAACAACAGTAAAGCCTTTCATTAATGCTTCTTCTTTTAATTCTGGTTTAATCCATGTAGCTTCCAAATTAAATACAGGTTCTTTTACTTTTAAACCTTGAAGCTTTTCATTTCCTAAACCACCCATTGCAAGAAGTTTCTCAATTTCAACTTTCCCACTAACTAGGGGTATTCTTTTTAAGAATAATCGATATTCATTTGGAGCTAATGTTGCATCATCTGAAATTCTAATTTGTGGAATTACAAATCCTAATTCTGTTGCAATAGTTTTTCTAATAGCTTTAATTTTATCAAGTAATTCTGAATTTCCTTGTACTAATTGTAATAATCTAATACCTAATTTTAATTCTAAAACTTCAAGTTTCATTATAGTTTCAATAGATTGTTCTTCATTTGGAACTGCTGCTTTTTTCTTTCTATCTTTAAGAGTATCTATATTATCATCAACTTTTGCTTTTGCAGTTTCTGGTTTAAAAAACCTAGTAATTGCATTATCTTTTTGCTCATTAATCATTCCAATTGTATAACCAATAAATACTAATAATAAGCCCATTACAACTAAAATTCCAGTAGGAAACCCTGGTATTAATGAAAATAATACCATGCCAATTCCAACTAAAATTAAGGACTTACTATCTTTAACTAATTGGTTAATAGATTGATCAGCAAATTTTTCTTCATCCATATTAGATCTGGTAATAATAATAGCCGTTGCAGTTGATAAAATAAGTGCTGGAAGTTGTGCAACTAATCCATCACCAATTGTTAAAATCGTATATATCTCACCACTTTCAGCTACTGTCATATCATGTTGAAATAATCCTATAAGTAATCCACCAATTAAGTTTACTAAAGTAATGATAATACCAGCAACAGCATCACCTTTTACAAACTTTGAAGACCCATCCATTGCTCCATAAAAGTTTGCTTCCGAGATTAACTCTTTTCTTCTTTGCTGTGCTTGTTTGTCATCAATAAAACCAGCATTTAAATCTGCATCGATAGCCATTTGCTTTCCAGGCATTGAATCAAGTGTAAATCTTGCAGTTACCTCAGCAACTCTCGTTGCACCCTTTGTTACAACCATAAAGTTTATAAGTACAAGGATAATAAATATGATTACACCAATAACCATATTCCCACCAACAACAAAATCCCCAAAAGCAGAAATTATCGAACTTACAGCCTCTGGACCATTATGTCCTTCACTTAAAATAGATCTAGTAGTTGCTATATTTAGGGATAGTCTAAAAAGTGCTAAAATTAATATTATTGTAGGGAACGTAGTTAAGTCTGCAGGCTTTTGTATATATAAAGAAATAAGTAAAATAAGTAAAGACAAAGACAAAGAGATTATTAGAAAAAAATCTAAAATCCCTTTTGATAATGGAACAATAATAATCGTTAATATTGATACAAATATTGCAACAACAAATAAATCTTTACTAAATATCTTTCTTATGTTCATGTATTACTTTTATTTAACTATTTTAGAAAATTTACTAATGATAATTCATTTGTTTTTTGTATCGTTGAATATAGTGCTGTATAAGTTATCTCTAGTGATTTGGATTCAATAGCAACTGCAGCTAAATCAACTGCACCAATTTCTTGAGACAAAATATTATATTGTGTTAATTTTGATGAAACTCTTTCTAATGAAAGTTCAAATATTTGATTTTTAGCACCCAATTTAGCATGTGCAACATTTAAAGAATCATAAGCACCAGAAAAAATTTCTTGGCTTTCAGATAGAGTATCCATATCACTATTATTTAAACTTTCTGTTATAGTATCAAGTAAATCAAAAATACTTGATCTATCTTCAAATTTTATTCCCTCATCTACACCAATAGTTGAACCAATATCAGCTATAGTATAAGTAGTAGGAGTTAATCCATCATTTGATGAGATAGGCTTTGATTCTAAAGGAATTGATAAATTACCTTCTTCATCAAGTTTTTGGATATCTGTCTTTCCTGCATTTAATTCCCATATTGAACCATCTTGATCAATAATTGTATTACTCTGTGTATCTTTAAAACTAAAAGCTTCCCCAAACGTTGCAGTACTAGAAGGATAAGTCATTACATCATAACCAGTAACTCCACGTTCTCTATAAGAACCATCATCAACCGCAATTTTTCTTAAAGAATTATCTCCTTGATATGATATAACATCAGAGTCATTAGCAAATGGCTTTACTGAACTATCTGAACCAGAGAATAAATATTCACCTTCAATTTGTGTATTAGCTAAATCATAAAGATTTTCCTTAATACCAGCAATATTTAAGGCTATTGCTTTTCTTCCTTCATCACTTGTAGTATCAGTACTTGCTCTAATCAATTCTGTTTTAACTACTTCAAGTAACTTCTTCATTTCACCTATTGCTGAATCAGAAGCATTATTTTGTACAGTTGTTCTTTCAATTTGGTATTTTATACCCTCATAGGTTCTAATTCTATCATCTACAAATATTTCTCTTGAATATCCTGAAGCATCTTCACTACCATTATCAATTTTTTTTCCTGTTGCCATTTGATAGGATATTCTTGTTTGCTCTGCATTTAAGTTAGCTAATCTAAATAACGTTTGATCTGTTTGATTAATCATTTTAAAACCTTTCTAAGCATTGATACAATTTCATTGAAATCATATTTTTTATCAGTTCCCTGAACTAAAAATTCTCTGATCTTTTCTTTTTTTTCCATCGCACTATCTAATTCAGGATCCATACCTTGTTTGTATGCACCTACACGAACTAAAACTTCGTTCTCTTTTATTAAAGATAATACTCTTTTTAACTTTAAAAAGTCATTATAATGCTCTTTATCAACTACTTTATCCATTACTCTTGAGGCTGATTTTAACAAGTTAATTGGGGGATAAAATCCTTGCTCTGTTAATTCTCTAGTTAGCACAATATGCCCATCTAAAATAGATCTACTTTGATCTGCAATTGGATCATTCATATCATCACCATCAACTAATACTGTGAAAAAAGCTGTTATTGACCCTTTTTTATTATTACCCGCTCGCTCCATTAGTTGTGGAAGTAGAGAGAATACTGAAGGTGGATACCCGCGACTAACAGGTGGTTCTCCTGTACTTAATCCTATTTCTCTTTGAGCCATTGCAAATCTTGTAACTGAGTCCATCATAAGTAAAACATCATGTCCTTTATCTCTAAAGAATTCTGCAATTGCCATTGCAGTAAAAGCTCCATATTTACGCATTAATGCTGATTCATCAGATGTAGCTGCAATAATTACAGTATTATCTAAATTATTATCTAAATTATAATGAATAAATTCAGGAATTTCACGTCCTCTTTCTCCGATTAGTGCAACAATTTTAATCTGAGCTTCACAACCTTTTACGATCATTCCCATAAGTGTTGATTTACCAACACCAGAACCTGCGAATATTCCTACTTTCTGGCCTTTTCCTGATGTCAACATTGAATCAATAGATTTAACCCCTGTTGAAAATCTTTCTTCAATTATTCCACGTTCTAAAGGAGGCATTGAAAGTTTATTTATTGCTGAACTTTCTACTAAATCTTTTATTTTTCCTGCATCATCAATTGGCTCGCCCAATGCATTTACTACACGTCCTAAAAGTCCATATCCACATTTTACGGAAAGTCCTTCTTTTTGTAAATAAACTTTGTCATAGATTCTAAATCCTTCAATAAAAGAGAAAGGAACTATAGTGAATTCATCATTAGAAATTGACGCAACCATACCTAAAACTGTAGAGTTATGTTGTACGGATTCAATTTTTACGATATCTCCAACAGCTACTTCTAGACCAATTGCAGTAATTGTTGTTGTTGAAATGTTTTTTATTCTTCCAAAAGCAATTGAAAGATTTGTTGAATCGATATTTTTAATTAGATCTTCAATATCCATTACATTTCATCACACATTTTTTTATATAAACTATCTTTTGTATCTTTTACATCTTTACATTTCTGTATATATTCATCTTTTTTAATTTTATTTCCTGTATTTTCATATAATTTTAAAATATCATAATAGATTTTCACTTCATCATTTGGTTTTAATCTTCTCGTATTTTCTTTTGATTCTAATAAATAATTGATTGATTCTTGAAGCTTATTCTCATTTTTAGATACCTTTGACAATTCAATCTCTACAAAAGGAGAATAAATATTTGCTTTTAATTCTTTTTGTTTTAAATATAATTTATTTAAAACTTCATTTGCTCTTTTTATATCATTTTTCTTAAATAAATATAAATAGTAATCATGGTAAAAATCTACAATTACAGGATTATTTTTATTTAATTCAATAAAATCTAAGTTTTTACTTGTGTAAGAGAAAAACTTATCTAAAGAAAGGCTATCTCCTTTTGATTTCAGAATTTGATATCTATATAAAAATTCTTTTACTAAAACATCTCTATTATCTACCATTTCAACTTTTGAAGAATAATCTAATGCCTCATCAATCAATTTTAAAGAATATGCCATTCTCTCTAAATATAAATATATATTAGGATCTCTACTTGCATTAAAAGTATTTTTAACTTGCAAATAAGCTCTTTCATAAGGTACTTCAATTAAACATTCGAAAAATTTAAACTTAATAGTTTCATCTTCTATTAATTTTTCTAAAGTTTCACTTCTCGAAGTTTTTAATACCTTATTTAAATCAAAACACTTTTCAGTATTTAAGAATTCTTTAATCATTTCAATATTTACTTCATCGAAAATTGCTTCTATTGATTCATATCCAAATCTTTTTGTAATTGAATTTGATATCTTTTTATATATCTTTTCAGATCGTAAAATAAGCTTATATTTTTTATCATCTTTATCATTTATTAATTCTTGTAATAAAGCTTTTTGCTGCATTGATTCAGATGTTTGATATTTTGCTGCAATTACAGAAGGTTTAACTCTTCCTTGTCTCATAAGAATTTCATCAATAGTCATTTTAGATTTTTTTGCATATGAACCTTGAGAATAGTCACTTATAATATCTTTATATAATTCTTTTGCTTTTTCTAAATAAAAATTTGTTCTATCATACATAAGCATATAAGTATTTGCAAGCTTAAATTTAAAATCTTCAATAGATTCTTCTTTTGTAGTTTTATTTAATAACTCTTTTAATATATCAGCCGCATGCTCTGGCATATTAGATTTAATAAGTTTAGTAACTTTTTGATTAGCTAAATATGAATCATTTGCATAATATTCTATATTATTTTTTAATACATTTGAAATTAATTTATTTGCTTTTTCAAAATCTTCACTGGCAATATATACATCAAAAAGCTCATCAGCAACAACAGTAGCCACCATTTTATCATTTGTTTTTGTTAAAATAGTATAAAGTATATTAATTGATTTATCATAAGATTTTTGATATTTATAAACTTTTGCAAGTTGAATCTTACCATATGTTTTAGTAAGTTCATCATCGAAATTATTTATAATGATTTCAGCAAAATATTTAGCATCTTTTGTTTTATTAATTTTTAGTTTTAATTCAACTAATAACATGTATGCTTTTGCTAAATCAAATTGATTTATTGAAGAGGAATTAATAGCATTTTCTAGTAATTTTTCTGCTTCTAATGAAAATCTTTTTGATTCTTTTTTTAAAGATAATTCAGAATATAGAATAATCAAATCCGAATCTAAAACATTCATCTTATTTTTTGCTTTATATGTTTTAATTAAAGTATATGCTTCATCAATTTTGCCATCTCTTGCTAAAAGTTTTGCATTTTCAATTATGTCAAAACCATCACTAATAGTTTGTTTTCTTTTTTCAGAAATTTGTGCTCCAGAAGAATTTATAAAACTATAATAAAAATCTTTTTTTGCATAAAGAAGATTTAATAAAATTAATAGAAGTATTATAATTTTCAAACTTTACCTTTTCTTTTTTAATTCATATACATAAGAAAATATATCTGCTAATGCTTTATAAAATTCTCTTGGAATTTGCTGTTCAAGTTCTATTTGATCATGCAAGGCTCTTGCTAAAGCAGGGTTTTCTATTATTGGTATATTATTTTCTTTTGCAATATCTTTTATTTTTACAGCAATAAAATCAATACCTTTTGCAATCATTTTAGGTGCAGAATCCACTTCTTTATCATATTTTAAAGCAATTGCATAATGTGTTGGATTTGTAATTACAACATCTGCATCAGGAACATCGGCCATCATTCTTTTTCTAGACATTTCCATTTGAATTCTTCTAATACGTCCTTTTACTTGAGGATCCCCATCCATATTCTTAAATTCATCTTTTATATCTTGTTTACTCATACGTAAAGATTTCATATAATAATGTCTTGTAAAATAAAAATCCATTATAGCAAAAATAATTATAATAAATAATATTGCAGCCAGAAAATAAAATGTCATCTGTATCATAGCAGCAATTGATGCAGATGTTTCTAAATCCATCATAGATAAAAATACTTTATGTGTAAATAAAAACAATAAGAACATGACAACTACAATAATTGTAAGTTTAGCAGTTAGCTTTAAAGCTTCAATACCTTTTTTTAAACCAAAAATATTTCCAAAACCTTTTATTGGATCTAATTTTTGAAGATCGAATTTTAAAGGAGTTACTACAAAACCAAATTGCATCCAATTTGTAGCAAATACTAAAACCATTATCAAAGCAAAAAGAGGCATTAACGCTGACAAAAAAGTAGTTACAATGGTGTATGTTAGAGAATAATAAACAGAAGCATCCATATCTTCACCTATAAATCCATAAGTAAACATCATCATTTTTTTTATTTCACTCATAGAATAAGAAGAAAAAAATAGTAGGTACATAGATCCTAATGTTAATATTGCAGCGCCAGTTACTTCTGCAGATTTATTTACATTTCCTTCTGCTTTTGCATCATCTATTTTCTTCTGGGTAGGTTCTTCGGTTTTTTCATCTTCATCAGCCATTATAAACCTCCCTACTCAAATTTTGAAATAAAATAATTTGTAAAAGCTTCTGTAAAAACTTCCATACCAAGAATTAAAAATATAAAAATCAATCCAAATTTCAATTGAAATGTAATAACAAAGGGAGAAAAGGCTGGCATAGATTTAGTTCCATATCCATAATAAATATCCATTATAAATCCAATAAAAAATAGTGGTAATGCGAATGCAAAAGCGAATGCAAACATTCTTTTTATTTCATCAATTGCAATTTGTATTCCATCATATGAAAAGATATCAAAAGTACCTAAATTAATCATTGAAAAACTTTTTATCAAAATTACTAAAGTCATTTCATACATTCCTGTTTGGAAAAACAACACAATAGTAATCCAATATAATAATCTTGATATAAGACCCTCTTGTGAACCAGTAGCTGGATCAAACATTGTAGCCATTGACAAAGCCGTTGCAAAACCAATAAACTCTCCTATTACCCTTACTGATGAGAATATAATATTTATAAACATTGAAGCAACAAGTCCTAATGTAATTTCTGAAATTAATGCAAGAATAAAGGTGTCTTCTGTTACAGAAGTTGTTACATTTACTAAAGGAAAAATAAAGATTGTGATATAAAAAGCAAAAGCTATTCTTATAGTTGAACTAACTGCAGTATGACCAAAAACAGGCATAAAAGCAACAAATGCTATAATTCTTGCAAATAAAAGTAGAAATTGATAAACAATATCTTCATTTAATAAAGATAAAAATGCTTCCATTACATATAATCTAAATTTCTATCTTCTGATTCTAAGTTTTTCTCTCTTGATTCTAAGATACTTTGTGTATTAGACGAATTATCAAATGCTTGATTCCTATCTTCTTTATCATCTGAATTATTACTATTTTGATCATTTGAACTAAAATCTAAATTAAATTCAGTTCCATCTTCAAATGTTTTATTTAAAGCATTTTTTAAACTATTTTGACTATCTACAAAAGCATCAAGAGTTGCAGTGTTAGAGATATTTAAACTTATATTTATTCCACTATCTTTATCACTTTTCATAACAATTGCTATATTTCCTAAAGTTCCAGGAGTTAAATTTATTCTAAATGCTGTTACGGGAGGTTTATAGTTTTCATACATTTGTCTAGCAATATCTGACATCATACTTGACATTTGTTGTCTAGCACCTATAATCTTTGTTTGAATACTTTGTGCTAATACCGGATTTACCGTTAATGAAACTTCATTTTCACTATCTACACTATCTTCCATTATTGCTTTACTTGCTTCAACTGATTTTGTAATTAAGTTTGTAATTTCATTATGTCTTGCATTATTATTTAAAATAATTTTATCAAGACTATTCTTTCTATCAATTAAATTTACTGTATCCTTATTCACTTCTGCCGTTTTAGTTTCTAAACTAATATCTTTTAAATTTAAATCTAATTTTTTAGCATTAACTTTAACTTCTTCAGTACTTGTTGCATTTTTTACTGAATTAATAGCTTCATTTTTATTTGATAATGCATTATTATTTATATTGTTTTTTTGAGAACTTAAGTAAATATTACTAATTACTTCTTTTGAATTATTAGATGTATTTGTATTTTTTAATATTTTTGATTCTTCTTCATTTAATGAAGTTTCATTTTTTAGTTTTTTAGTTTTATCAATTAAACTATCCATTAAAGATTTTGGTTCTTCTTTTTGTTTTGTTAGCAAAGACTCTATTTCATCTTTAGAAATATTTATTTTTTCATTTACTATACTTTCCTTATTTAATGAAGCTAAATCTTTTCCTAATTTTGTATTATTATTTTCATTTGTTTTTGATTCTGGTTTTATATTTATTTCTTCAGAATCTATACTTATTTGTGATGATTTAATCTCATCTGTACTTTCCTGAACTTGTGTTGTTGAAGTAGTTAATGTTGATTCTAATAGTTCAGGTGTTTTAGATTGTTGCATGATTTGAGATGTTTCATTTGTTTTTAATTCAGTCTTTATATTTGTTTCATCTAGTTCTATATTTACTTGTGAAACTTTTACTGTTTCAAGAATTTCTTGGGATTGTAATGTTTGTGTTGTTGGTATTGAAGTAGTCTGTTGTGTCTGTTGATTTATCTTAGGAATCTCTAGATTTTTTACTTCTTCTTTTTTTACTACATCACTATTTTTTATCTCTTCTTTATTATCAACTATCTTTACTGTTTCATTTGTTTTTAATTCAGTCTTTATATTTGTATCATCTGAATCTATTGTTGTTTGTGTTGTTAGTATTGAACCACTCTGTTGCGTCTGTTGATTTATTTTAGGAGTCTCTATATTTTTTACTTCTTCTTTTTTTACTACATCACTATTTTTTATCTCTTCTTTATTATTAACTATCTTTACTGTTTCATTCGTTTTTAATTCAGTCTTTATATTTATTTCTGAAGATTCTAATGATTCCATATTTGATTCAGATGTTGTTTGTTGTGTAATTTGAGATACTTGAGATGTTTGAGTATTTTTTACTACATCTTTTTTTGCTTCAAGAACTAATCTATCAAGTAAAGATGAACTTTTTTGAGGTATTGAATCTTTATCATCATTTACTTTTGATGAATTTTCTGTAGTTATAGGATTTTTAGCTTCTTCTTTATTTGTACTTACCGAAGATAATGATGAATCAGCTTTTTCGTTTGATGCATTTTTAACAGCCCCACCTAATAACTTATCGAATAATGAAGCTTCTTGTTTTACTTCCTTATTTGTACTTGTAGAGCTTGTTGTAACATTTTTTGTTTCACTTGATAAGATATCTAATTGTTTTGTCATAAGCTAAACCTTTAATATATCCAATGTCTTAGAATCAATATTTTTATGAGTATTGAACGAAGCAACATTTGCTTCATATGATCTCATAGCTTCTATTAAATCAACCATTTCAATAACAGGATTAATATCTGGATATGCTACATATCCTTCTTCATTTGCATCAGGATGTGTTGGTTCAAACCTTAAAACAGGTTTTGATTCAGAATCTAATATAGCTTTAACACCAACACCTCTTAGTTCAGGAGCAGTATTTTTATTATTAGTAGTTTCAATATCATTTGAACCTATCTTTTTTGTTTGGTTTAATAATACATCTTCAAAAACAACTTGTTGTTTTTTATAAGGACCACCTTCTTGAGTATGAGTTGTTTTTGCATTTGCAATATTTGCACTTACTACATTTATTCTAGTTCTTTGTGCACTCATTCCTGAAGTAGATACATTATAACCATCAAAAAAACCCATAATTTATCCTTATATTTGCATATTCATAATTTGTTTATATGCACTAACTGCTTTATTTTTAGTTTCTAGTGCTAACTTCATAGATAGTTCTGCTTCTTCAATTTGCTGAACAGCTTCTTGTAAGTTTGTAACTTTCCCTGTAGCAATTCCCTCCATTGCTTTATAACCTTCTACTTGCTCTTTATTTACCTCACCAATAGCATCACTTAACATATTTTGGAATGAAGTATCATTATTGATTTTTTGTTCATTGTTATTTAAACCAAGAGGACTTATAGCATTTGATATTGAAGATATATTCATCATATTATTCCTTAACTAGCATTCGATTTATTATTAGAAGATAAAATCTCTTGAACATTAAGTTCGCTTAACATTGATTCAATTTTTTCTTCGTTATATTTAAAGTTTAATTCATTTTCTTTATTTTCTAAATTAAAAAATGAAATAATCATGGAAAGCATAATATTAGATATGCCTTTTAAAACTATTGTTATTCCAATTATACCAAAAATCATTTCTAGAGGGGTATAAAAGTCTGCATTTACAACAAAGAATATTACAGTAGCGAAAAAGCCTGATGCAATAAATAAACGGAAAATTCCACTATTTATTACACTTTGAGAGAAACGTTCAACAACCATAAATCTCAACTTTTAATAACAATAATAAAGCATTAAACATGTAAAATGCCTGCACCTAACCATACCTTAATAAATATTTTTTAGTAAATATCTTATTACGTCTTGCAGTTGTTTAGTAGAATCATCTTCAAGAAACTCTTTTGTAAACAGTTTTCTTAACCTTCCAGTTGTAGAAATATTTGCAGACGTAGAAACGTTACCTATATATTCTACCATAAAATCCTCTTTTAACCTATTTTTCTTAGCCAAATTTACTAAAGAGTTAGCAATAGTTTCGCCAATTTTATAATTTTTTGTATGATTAAAACATAACATTAATTTCTTTTTATTAAATGACAACATTTTCATTAAAGAGTAAACATCAGTCAAAGCACTAGGATCAGTTGTTGTTAAAGCAATTATATTATCTGAAATAGATAAAAATTCTTTAACAAAATCATTTAATCCTGCACCTGTATCTATAAGCAAAATATCATATTTATCTAGAGAAATAACGTCTTCTACTACTCTTGAAAAAACAAAAGAATTTGAATGATTTGAGTACTGGTATCCACTTTTTCCAGCAAGTAAATATATATTTTCATATGAAGTATTAAGAATTACTTCATCTAAGGATTTATTACCATCAATATAGTCAAAAAATGTATATTTAGGCTTTATATTAAATAATACTTGCATATTAGCCAAACCAATGTCAGCATCTAAAACTGCAACTTTTAAACCTTTTTGAGCAAGTAAAAAAGCAATATTTGCGGTGAAAGTTGACTTACCAACTCCACCTTTTCCTGAAGTAATTGTTACTAATTTAGTTTTTGAATCTAAGTGTTTTTTTTTACGCGTTAAGCTAATTAATTTGCTAGCTTGAGAAGAAATAGTATTGAACAATAATTATTTCCTCACACATTTATTTTTCATAAAACAATCAATTAAAAAAGAAGAATCTGAAACAATTAAATCATCTGGAACATTTTGTCCAATCGAAAAGTAAGTAATTGATTTTTTTGTTTTATGAGAAAAAGATATTAAATTTCCGAAACTTTTAGTTTCATCAAGTTTTGTAAAAGTTAAATAGTCAATATTTAATCTAGAATAATTAGTATAAATATCGAGTAAATCACTCTGCTTAACATTTGCAGGAAGAACTAATATTTTTTCAATAGGTAATTCTTCTACTTTTTTTTGATATTCATTTATTAACTCAATCTTATCAATATCATATTGACTAGAACCAGCAGTATCTATAAAAATATAATTACAATCTTTTAATCGTAAAAGTGCTTCTGATAAATCTTCTGGTTTTTTTACAATTTCCAAAGGCAATCTCATTATATTTGTATATGCTTGTAACTGTTCAATAGCACCTACTCTAAACGAATCTAATGTTACAATACCTACTTTATAATTTTGTCCTAGTTTATAAGCATATCGAGCTGCTAATTTTGAAATAGTAGTAGTTTTTCCAACACCCGTAGGCCCTACCATCATAATTATTTTTCTTTGATGTTTTCGCAAAGGCACTTCAAATTTAATTGGTATTATTCGTCTTAATACTAATTTAAAGAAATCATTAATTTTCGCGGGATTTGACTTTAATGATACAGGTAATTGTTTGATAGTTTTTTTCATAATTGTATATGTCATTTCTTGATCAAACTCATTTTTCTCAAATAATGTATACATATCGATAAATTCATGAGGAATAGTTAAATCATAAAGTTGACTCTTTGGTTCCCAAATAGATTGTTTTACTTGCTCTAGTGCCTTTTGCATCTTAAGAATTTCTTCTCTAAAATCATACACATTAGCTTGCATAGGTTTATTAGGAGGAATAGCTTTTGTTGTAGCTTGTTTAGTATAAGTATGATTGTTTTTGCTACTTTCTTCTTCGATTGCAACAACAACTTCATACATATTTTGCCCATTTTCATTTGCATTTGATATTTTTTTAGTTGATATTACAATTGCATCCTCACCACATTCTTCTTGTGCTAAACGAAGTGCAATAGTAGGTGTTTCTCCTAAAAAAGAGAGCATATTCATCTTAATCGTCCATCTTTATATATTTTTTCTATTTTGCCATTTTCTTTTTTTATACGAATAAAATCATCATTTTGGTAAATAATTTTACCTCTTTTTTCTATTTCAAGCCCACCAAAATTAAAAATTACTGACTCTTTTTTATATATTTTGACATCATTTTGACATATGATAGATTTTTCATTTATATAATGAGTAGTTCTATATTCATTATTTTGAACTTGAGTTAAAGTTAAAGGGATACAAGTTTTTTTTAGTTTTGAAATCTTCATTAATCTTAAATTTGAAGGCTCAAGTTTTTGCTTAAATCCTATTGCTTCTTTTGATATTAATACACTTATTCCAAAAACATTAGTTGTTAAAAAAAAAATTAATATACTAAACTTTAACATCAAATATATTTCCTCCATTAGCAGCAGTAATTTCTTCTACTAATTCCTTATACATTTGTTGAACAGGTAAAACTATTGAAGCTAATTTTTTATTTAAATCATAAAGGTTTTTTAACTCAATTTCTAAGTTATCAACCTTTAATCTATAAATATTTACATCAACACCTTCTTGCATTTTTGTAATTAACTCTTGATTTAGTGTAGCTTTTAACTCAGTTATTTCATTAATCATTTGATGTTTTTCATCATTTCTACTTAACAAAGCTTCATGCTTAGCATCTTTAACATCTTGCATATCAAGTTCAATAGATATTTGTAAATTTTTAACAAGTTCAGACATTCTTTGTATTATTTCATTTATCATAAAATTTTCCTTACTTATTATTTTTACTTAAAAATTCATATAACATATCACTTATTCCAAAAGTACCAGCAGAACTATCGGCAATATTTTGTAAATACATTCCTTTTATAATATCAGAACCTGGACCTTCTCCTGCTATTTTAGTAGACTTTAATGAGACATCCATTATTTGATTTAGAAAAAATGATTCAAAACTATTTGCAACTTCTCTAAGTTCTTTATCTTCTAAATTATCTGTTTTAATATTTTTAAAATCTTTATTTTGTAAAGTAGATACATCTACTAAATTTGAACTATTTAATTCCATTATTCCAACCTATCAAAGAAACTTTCTTCATCTAAAATATCATTTTGATTATCTTGTGCAAAGAATCTCATTTCAACTCTTCTGTTATCAGCAGAATTATCACTTTTTGGATGATAAGAGCCATATGCAGAAACTTTTAAGACACTAGGATCTATTCTATTCTTTATTAATTCTTTTACAACTGAAATTGAACGTAAAGCTGAAATATCCCATGCATCACGTGGTATATTCGCATTTTTTATTCTATTTGTATCTGTATGTCCAATTATTTCAATATTAAAAGTTTGTGGCATTGTTCTAATTACTCTAGCAATCTTGGAAATAAATCTCTTAGCAGCAGGATTAGTTAAATTATATTCTCCATCTTCAAACATAATTGTTGAAGGAATATCAAGAGTAAATTCATTTTTTCCTTGTTCAATACTAATCTCTTCACTCTCATTAATACTATTTGAATTAACTTCATCAATAAGTTCAGATACTTCTTCTGCAGCTTCTTCTGCTGTTGTTTCAGAATCACTTTCTTCATCTGAATCAGAACTGCTATCATCTGTTGAATTTTTTTCTGTTTGTTCTTCTACTGAAGTATTTTTATCAAGAAAACCCATAGCTTTTCTCATTACTTCAAAATACTCTTCAACTTTCTTTTTGTCCATTACAGCCATTGATAATAAAAGAATAAAAAATGTTAATAATAGTGACATTAAATCACCAAATTGAACTAACCAACCTGGTAAACATTTCTCACATTCAGGACATTTATCTTTTGCCATAAACTATAACTCTTATTCTTCAACATCAGTTAAAATTGAATTTAACTGCATTTTAATATTACCAATTGATTCTTCAGCTGCAATCATTGATGCACCTAAAATGATTACTTCACAGGCATCAACTTCTTTATCATGCTTTTGCTTAAGTTTACTCTCTATGATTCCTGCAAATAATGTACCAACTAAAGCTCCATACATTGTTGTTAATAAAGCAACTGCCATTGCAGGACCAACTGCTGCTGGATCTGATAGGTTTGCAAGCATTGCAACTAATCCAACTAATGTACCAATCATACCCATCGCTCCTGCTGTTCCACCAACATTTCCAAATAAAGATATCATTCGTCCATGTCTCTTTCCCATGTACTCTAACTTTGTTTCAAGTAAAGGAGTTAATACTTCAGCTTTTGTTCCATCAACTAAAAGTTGAAAAGCTTCTTTAAAAAAAGGGTTAGTCTCTTCCATAACTTTTTTTTCAATCTGCATTACGCCATGTTTTTTGATTTCAGTAGCATAAAAAGTAATTTTTTCGACTAGTTCTGGTAAAGGTTCAACAGTAACTTCATTAAATGCAACTTTAATAGCAGGAGTAACTCTTTTTAAATCAGAAGCTTCAAATTGTCCTGCTGTAACAGCTATTGTACCACCAATAACAATTATTACAGAAGGTACATCAAGATATGGCCCAAAACCAACACCACCTAGAATAATAGCTAGGGCAACAAGAGCCCATCCTCCACCTAATCCACCTGCTGTACTTTTATCCATAAACTATAATCCTATTTGGTTTAATTTTATATTATCATTACCAATACTTTTAATTTTAAGGCCAAATTTTCCTTCAACAATAACTGCTTCACCTTCACCTATTTTAATACCATTAACTAAAATTTCTAAGGGTTCATTAACCATTTGTTCAAGTTCAATTATTTCACCAATATCCCAACTTAAAATATCTTTTAATAATACTACTTTTGTTCCTAATCTCACACTTAACTTTAACTTTATATTATATAAAAGTTCCAAATTTTTTGGAGTTTGAATATTTGTTGTATTTACAGAAGTATCTTCTTTAATTTCTTTTTCATTACTTAATATGGAAGAAATATTTGAAATAGGCTCAGCATTTTTCCCTGTAATTGCAGAAAAGTAAGGTAAAATTATTTCATCAAAAGAGATGATAACGGGTAGTTTATCTTCATCAAGTGAAATAGTAAATTCATAAGCATTCTTTTTTGAAGATAAAACTCCACCTTCTAAGATAGTTGCACTTTTAACTTCAGATTTTATTGAAGATACATCAAAAAAGCCTTGTGCATTAACAGAGGTACAAAAACTTCCACAAATATTAGATATTATTTCATTTACAGCATCAGTAATTTCATCATCTATATGTTCTTTTAAATCACCCATTCCACCAAGCATAAAGTATTCAAACTTTGTAGCACTTATTGTTGGAATATAAAAATTCCAAGTAGAAGTAATATCTTTAAATTCGAATCTAACTGAACCTTCGATTACTTGTGTAGAATTAAATAATTGAGCATTAAGTTCACTTACTGCTTCAACTTGTGAATTTTTTGATAAAAGTTGCTCTAATGTATTAGATAATTCATCTTTGAATATGTTAGATAAATCTGATGCCAATTATTTAACCCTTACTTTCTATTTTCTAATTCTTGAAGAATAAAAGCTTTTACTTTCATCATATCTTCTGTTGGATATTTATATTCAGCTTCAGCTCTTGTAATTTTAATAAAAAAATCTTTTGAACTTTTGTTATAACCAAACTTTACATTGTCTAACATAACTTCATTTTTAGATAAAACTTGTTCACTTCCTAAAGTTTTTTTATATTCATCATCTTGAATTACTTTATTCTTATCATCAACATTATTAATCTTCTGAACTTTTTCAATATTATTTAATTTTGCATTATCAATATCTGCGACTCTACCTATTTCCATAATATCTCCTTTTATAAAAAGTTACTAGTTTTATATATTATAGCACAAAACAAATAAATTATTTAAGAAATAGTTTTTTTTTATAAAATAAGTTAAAGAGATTCTAGGTATTCATCAAAACCAATTAGTTTAAAGTCAATAAAAGAGTCTAAATATGGTTCCTTTAAGTATTGCTTTGCACTTGATATCTTTAGATCTTGGATTAATTGAACTGCTGTTAAAAAATCTGCACCAGCGTCATTTAAAATTGCTTTTATTAATGATATTTGAACAGATGCATCATTGTATCTTCCTGATTCTAATAGTGCTGCAACCATCAAATACATTGAGTATTTATCTTCTAACTTATACTCTTTTTGCAAATATTCTAATATCTTAATTGTTTCATCCGAAGCATCAAAATGTAAGTCAGTTAACGCTTTTGTTCGAAGATAAGAAGGAGAGTTTTTAGTAGTCATATTTAAATCTGCTTTTGCAAATAAACCTAAACCTTTTAAAATATCAACATAATATTTTGTAACTATTAAAGGACCTTCTAAAAAATTATTATTTAAAGTTAAAGGTATATTATCTTGTAATCTTGAATAGTATGTAAAATCATTCTCATTCTTTTCTCTTTGTACCAATCTAATTAAATAAATCAAAGGATCTTTATTATATTCATTTAATAAGGTATGATTAGATATAGAGAGTCCTTCTTCTAAATTTTGTAAAAAATTTATTGCTTTATAAAATATTGTACTTTCATAAGATACAAATTTATATGAAGTTTTATATTGAGGATTTATAAATATCTTATAAAGTTCTTTTCCAAAATAATTATATAAACCTTTTTCAGATTTAATTGTATTTTCTATATATTCCTTATCTTTTACTTTAATTTTTAAATTTTGTGCAGTAATTAAACTCATACTTGCATACAATTTATTCCCAGGATTTAATTTATAAGCTTTTTCAAAATACTTATAAGCATTATGAAAATCATTTATTTGGGCATAAGATAATCCTAAATTATAATATACATATGATTTTGTATCTTTTTTTAATATTTTCTTTAATTTTACAACTCTTAAAATTGGATCATCTCTAACAATATCTAAAAATTTGGCATTGTACTCAACCATTTCACTTAATGAATTTATATTATCATCTGAGCTAAATAAAAAACCTTTTGCCGAATCATAAATTACTTCTTGTGTATCTGAAAAAATAAAAGGTGCAAAATAATAGATAAAATCTACTTTTCTTTCCGATTTAAGATTTACAACTGCATCTAAATACTCTTTTGGCGTATATTTATTCTTATTAAAATATATTTCTAAGGGGAGTTCTAAATTTGCTTTAAAAGTTCTACTGTTTTTATTTACTAAATCTAAATTCTCTTTTAATTGCTCTAAATTATTAGATTTTAAATCTGTAAAAACACTAAACCACAAAACTTTATTTAAAATATTTGGATTTACAGTTGTTTCTTTTGCTCTTTTTAAAAATATAGTGGCTTGTTTATAATTTTTAAGTTTTAAGTGAAGTAAAGCTTTTTTCAAATCCAAGGCAAATTCCATAGATTCTAAAACCTTTAAAGACTTCTCATACTCTTTTAAAATAATATAAGTATCTGCAAGCATTCGTTTTGAATGTTCTGAAAGTTTTTTATATTTACTTGTAACTTTTATAATAGTATCTAAGTATTTATTATCTTTTGAAATCTGATACAAATAATAACATGATGAAATATAAGAAAAAGTATGATCATTAGCATTTAATTCATTTTCATATATTTTATTTAAATAAACTATTGCGTTATCAATTGAGTTTAATTTATAATAAGCAATTCCAATATTTAAATAAGATGGCACCTGTAATATTTTGGCAGTTGTTTCAAAAATTTCAATTGATTTTTTATATTCATTTTTACTTAAAAGTAAAACTGCTTTATTAAAATCTACTTGAAGACTAAAGTTTTCTTGAGATTTTTTCAACTTATCAAATTGAAATATGATCTCAGGTTGAGATTCGATTAAATCTTTTTTAGCATATAAATTACTACATAATAAAATATAACTTAATACTATTTTATATACTAAATTTCTTTTCAATTTTTTTCCTAAACCATTGTATTAACTTGAGCATAAAGTTCTTCGTTTCTTTTCTCTAAGTCATCAATTTGATGTTTTTGATTCATATTTTCAAGACGAAGTTGTTGTAAATCATCTCTTGCAACTTGTAAATTATCATGGTTAGTTTTTAGAGTTGAAGCACTAGTTTTCACTTGTTTTTCATACCTTGAAATAACATCTTCAAGTTTTTTTAATTCTTTTTCTACTAAGTTTTTCTCTTCATTAACTTTTTTATAGAGTGACTTATAAACATTTGCACTAGAAAAGAAGTAAAGTAATAAAATACCAATAATTATTAATAATAAAAAATTTTCCAAATTTATCCTATTTATAATAAATAAAGCAGGATATACCCTACTTTATTTAAATATTTATATTTGCATCTTATCTTTTAAGACCAATAAGAGTCGTTAAAATTTCATCTGCTGTAGTAATTGATTTAGCATTTGCCTCAAAAGCTCTTTGGAAAACCATAAGGTTTACTAAACTTTCACTTAAATCAGCAGTACTTAACTCAAGTGTTTGACTTTCGATTGTTGCTGCTTTGTCATTATTTAAGTTATAAATAGGATCACCTGACTGTGTTGTTTTAGCAAGTAAATTATCACCTATTGCTTCTAGTCCAATGTTATTTGTAAATAATGCAATTGATGCTTGTCCAACAGCAATTTCTGCTCCATCTTGAGTCATTGTAATTAAACCATTACTATCAACTGAAAATTCCCCAAATGCAGAATCAGATATTCCTAAAGTATCTAATCTTAATTGTAATGAATTTTGAGATGATGTTTGATCTACCTTAGTAACCATCTCAATAAATTCTGCTCCAGCTCCTGATTTTCCACTTAAATCATTATTTTTAGTAAGTGTTTCAGTATTTGTTGCATCTGTTAAAGTTGTACTAAATTCAGCATCATAGTTTGAATCTTTAGTTCTTATTACTAAATTACCATTAACATTAACAGCTTCAACATAATCAGTTAGTACTGGAGTAGCCGTAGCTGCTTGAGTATTAAAATCAGTAACAAACTCATCAACAGTCGTTGCAGTAATAGTAATTGGAGCGCTAAGAAGAGGTGTACCATTATCATTAGGTACAGGAATTGATTCCCCAGCATCTTCGTCATAGATTGATATAGCAAATTCAAATGAAGTTGCCGGAGTAGTAGCATCAAAATTTAAAGCACTAGTAGTATAAACATCTTGTTGTTTTCCACTTATTAATTGTGATAAAGCGTCTCTTGCTGATTCAACTGCTCCTGTTCCACTTCCTGTTAGTGAGTTTACACTAGTTTGGAAATCACCTTGAATAGTTGAACTTCCAGATACTTCTCCTACTTCAGAAATTATAAATTCTTCACCTGGTATTAAAGATTTTATTTGAATAATACCTTTCATCATATCTGCTGTGCTAGTAGATAAGCCAAAAGTATCATCTTCTTCTAATGTATCAGAAGTAGTTCCTCCAACTTCACTTGACATATATGCAACTAAACCTGATATTTCAGAAATTGTATCGGCAAGACCTTTATATGTTGCAATTTTACTTGCTGCTTGATTATATTCAGCAACTATTGCTTCATCTGCAGCATCATAAGGTACTGTCAGTCCAGTCGAACCAGGATCAGCAGTTTCTATAGCTTCAAGTTCTGCTATAAGTTCAGTATCAGCAGTAGTTGGTATATAAGATTGTGATATTTTATTTCCATCTATATATACATAAATTTCATCACCTTCTTTACTAATTATTGAGTCACTACCTGATTCAAAATTTATTTCCGATCTTTGTGCCACTGATGAAATTGATGCGCCATCTGGTGTATCTTGTAATTTTTGTAACCAACTTGTATAATTACTTATTGCTGCTTCTACATCTGATATTTTCGCTGATTTTGTTTTTAATCCTGCACCTGAAAATACTGATTCAGAATCAGATTCAGCACTTGCTGCATAATCAGTTGCTTTTGCTGTAAATGTTTCTACATAATTTGAATGTGATACAATTTTTGAAGTTAATAGTTTCGTATAATCATTTGTGAACATACTGATATTTGAGTTTGTCGAAGTTACATCATTATCTGTATCAATTGCGCTCATTGCCCAACCTTGAACTTCATTCCCATTTGCATCTTGAAGTGTTCCATTTTCTCCCATTCTAAAGTTTCCGGCTCTAGTATAGTAGTTTTCTGTTGTTCCACTAGCACTTGCATCTGTAACGGTAAAGAATCCATCACCGCTAAGTGCCATATCATAAGATACACCTGTTAGCTTTAGGTTTCCTTGAGTATATAATTTTTCTGCATCAACTATCTTTGATCCTTTACCAATACCATCTTGGTACATTTGATCTGCGAAAGATATTCTTGAGGCTTTATAACCTACTGTATTTACATTTGCAATATTATTTGACTCATTGTCTAAAGCTGTTTGTTGTGACGATAATCCTGAGATTCCTGTCCATAGTGCTCCGATCATGATTTATCCTTTTGAATAAAATAGTGAACTTTTATGTTCACATATTAATATTTGAATTCAAATACTAATATGAAAACACGCAGCTATTTGATTAAATCCATAGCTGTTGTTAACATTTCATCAGATGTTGTAATTGATTTTGAATTTGCTTCATATGCTTTTTGATAAACTAATAAACTAGTAAGAGAAGTACTAATATTAGCATTACTTAATTCTAAACTACTACTAATTAAAGTATTCATATCATCAGCCTTTAAAGCTATCCCAGATTCAGCGGTATTTCTATATAAATTATCACCTAAAGGATCTAACCCTTGTTCATTCTTAAATGTAGCCGTTTCAATTTTACCAACTAAAAATGAATTGTTCCCATCTTTTAAATAAATATTCCCATCATCAATAATTACACTCCCAAAAGATTCTTCAACTAAATCTAAGTTATCTAGTTTCATTTGTATTTCATTTAATACTAAAGTATCTTCATTTAAAGATATTTCACTAGTAATATCAATTAACTTCGCATCAGCAGTTTCAAGTGCATTTTTTAAAGCAGTTCTTGAACTATCAACTAATCCTTGCCCTGAACCCAAGCTTGCAACTTGTGTATTTGTAATCAGTGAGTAATTATTATTTATTGAAGCTTCAGAAATAGTAACTTCTTTTCCTGGAATTAAAGACATAATTTCTACAATTCCTGTAGTTGTATCAACAGTTGAAGTTAATCCTTTAACATTTGATAATTTATCAGAAAACTTATTTAGTGTTGTTTGAATATCCGTATCAAACTGCTGGCTTATTTTTGAGTTATTTACAAATACATTAATAGAATCATTTTCATCAACTAAATTTGTAGTTAAGTTACTATAATCAATTGTAGTTATTTGAGAAATCGATACTGTCGATTCTGAATCAGCAGATAATGAATAAGTTTCTAATTTACTATTATAATCACTCATTAAAGCATCAATATCTGATATTTTGGAATCAGCACTTTTATAACCACTACCTGAAATACCACTATCTTGTGCACTTACTAAGTAATTTGTTGCTTTTGTATTTATAGTTTTTATAAAATTATCCGCAGGAACACTTTGACTATTTTCATTTGAGATAGTTTGACTTGCTATAAATGTATTATACTCATTTGTAAATGTTGTTTCATTTTCATTTGAAGTAACTATAGAAGTTGTTTGAGGAGTCATACCTAAAACTTTTAAAGAATTAGCAGTTTGTAAAAGTCCGTCTTCACTCATTTGAAAATTTCCAGCTCTTGTATATGCTGTATCTCCTGTTTCTCTTTCTTCTACAATAAAATATCCCTTACCATCAATTGCAACATCATATGAATTTCCAGTAACTTGTAATCCGCCTTGAATTGTTCTTTTATCTATAGATTGAACAGCAGAACCATTTCCATATCCATTTTGATACATAAGATCTTCAAATCTAATATCATCAGCTTTATGGCCAACAGTACTTACATTTGTAATATTATTTGATTCAACACTTAATGCTTTATCAAAAATATTTAAACCAGAAAGTCCATTCCAAAGTCCACCAATCATTTTAAACTCTTAGAATATCTTAGTAATTTGAGAAAAAGGGATGTCAGTTAGTTCATCAGAATAAACAGCTGAGCTAAGACCAGCTAATGCATAATTATGATCTGAAACTTCAGTATTATCTGCGTCATATATAACTAATGATGAATCTTTAATAATTGGATCTCCTGGATTATTTAAAGCAACTTTATATCCAGTTTTATTTCCATTTGCATCAATAATTTCACCTGCTGTATTATAATCCAATAAAATATCATTTGAACTATCGTCAGGATCTGTTAATTTAATCTTACTTTCAAGATAAAGCATTTCTTGAGCCCTAACTAGAACTTGACCATCAACACTTTCAACAGATGTAACTGTATACGCTTTATTAATACCATTTTCACTAATGTTTCCATCCTCAATATTTTTTCCAATAATATTAGATGCATTACTTAATGCAGTTTGAGAAAAGGATTGTTGTAAAGATTGCATTGCAGTAACCATGTCTTGATTAGTATTGATTGTTGACATTTGCATTTGAGTCTGAAGCATTTGTGCTGAATCAGTTGGACTTGTTGGATCTTGTAACTTTAACTCTGTTATCATAAGTGTTAAAAAATCATCGTTCGTTAATTCATCGTTACTAATCGAGCTTGTATATGAATTACCATCCAAACCTGTACTTGAATTAACTGCTATATTATCTGTTGCCATTATAAACTCCTATGTCATATTTTCTTCGAAGAAATATCTTACAACATTATCAGAGTCCATAGTATCTTGAACTCTAACAGCAAGCTTATCTTCGATTACAATAATATCGCCAGTTCCAACTATACGTGAGTTTACATATATATCCCCACCTGAACCAGCTGCTTTATTTAAAGAAATTATATCACCATCACTTAGTTTTAGAAACTCTGCTACGCTAATATTTGAATTACCTAACATTACATCAACAACAATTTCTGTGTCAACTAATATATCATAATCTCTTTCACTAATTTCCATATCTTATACTTTTTAAATAAATTATTTATTGATATTATATCATAATTGTGGAGTATTTGTATTTAAGTAGTTAATTTTAATTAAATTACCATATCAAGTGTTTCAAGCATAGAAGCAACTTTTGCTTCTATATTACCATCAAAATTTCCTAAATCACTAGCAATTACAACACCACCAGCTGATACATTAGCATCCTGTCGAAGCTCAATAAAACTTTCTAAATTTAATTGATCTTTTAATAATTCATAATCTTTTGGATTTAAATGTATTTGAACTTTTGAAGCAGTTTTAATTTTTTCTAATAAATGAGTAATTGTCTGTTTTGCCATATTTGCAGAATTTTCACCAACTTCAACACTAATTATTTTTTGAGCAATTGAAATAGAAGTTTTTAATAACTTTGATTCCATCTGAAAAGTAGCTTGTTCAAAAAATGCTGCATAGTGTTTTAAATCTTTTATAGCTTGAACTACTTGTGCATCAAT
The DNA here is from genome assembly GCF_018861145.1 of Poseidonibacter lekithochrous. Lineage (GTDB taxonomy): Bacteria > Campylobacterota > Campylobacteria > Campylobacterales > Arcobacteraceae > Poseidonibacter > Poseidonibacter lekithochrous_A. The sequence continues at coordinate 92,931 of NZ_JAHKQT010000032.1, read as the reverse complement.
ATCTTTTCCAGAGATACCATCATTTTCAATATTTGTAACTTTATCTGTAAGTAATGATAATTGAGAACTTAAATTTCTTACTTCTACTAGTAAAGGATCAACTTTACCATTTAATTCTCTGTCATCTAAAACTGGTTTTGGCGTATTATTGTTAATAAATGTACCTAACTCATATTTTTCGACATTGTTATTACTATTATTAACTACTTTTGCGTTTGAATATACGTTATCATTTGCCATTATTCATCCATGTCTCTATCAATTACGCCATCCTCTATCATTTTTTGCGCAACATCAAGCATTTTTCTTTGTGCATTTTCTATATCTTTTATTTTAACTTTATTAAGCATTTCAAATTCTTCTAAGAATCTATCTCTTGCTCTTTGTGACATTGCGCCTGTAATTTTCTCTAAATCTTCTTCAGGAGCATTTTTCATGGCAACAGCAACATCTCCAGTATCAACATTTTGTAATACTTTCATTATATATTCTGCTTCAAGATTTAATAAATCTTCAAATACAAACATATTCTCTTTTATTTTAGTTGCAAGTGAAGTATCAATACCATTTATATTTTTTAAAATATCTTGCGATTTTGGACCTAATTTATTTAACATATCAGCAACAACTTTTACACCACCAACATCAACAATAGAAGAAAGCAGTGATTCAAGTTTTTTCTCTAAAATAACAGAGATTGTTCTTACAACATCTGGAGAAACATCTTTAATAGTTGCCATTTGCATTGTAACTTTAACTCTAGTTTCCTCTTCTAATTGCATTAAAACATCTGCAGATTTTGAAGAATCCATATGTGATAAGATTACAGCAATAGTATGAGGAGATTCTTCTTTAATAAAATCTGATAACTGCTTAGGATTTATTGCATCTAAATATGTAAAAGACTGTGAAGCTAATTTCATTCTTGAAAGTTTTGCTAAAACTTCATCTGCTTCACCTTTTCCTAAAGACTTATATAAAATATCTCTTGCAAAATCATATCCACCTGAACTAATAAAACTTTTTGATCTCGTGTATAAATGAAACTCTTCTAAAATTGCTAAGGATACATCCTTATTAATAGAAGATATTTGAGTAATAGCAGTAGAGATTTCTTCTACTAATTCCTTTGGTAGGTGTTGGAAAATCTTAACAGTAGATTCTTCACCAATTAAAACAAAGAATCTGGCTACTTTATCCATCATAGACATACCTTTTAGTACATCATTATTTTCAGACATTATCTATTTTCCTTGCTTAAAATTTTTATTACCTTCGGAAAGAAGTAATTCAATCATTCTAGCAATTTCTTCTGGGTAACTATTAATCTCTTTATCTAATTCTTCAATAAACACTTCATATTTTGCTGCAGATTCTTCATCTAAGCCATCAATATTATTTATAATTTGACTTTTGATTTTTGATTTTAACCTTCCTTGTGCAGAATCAAGATCAAATTCATTTTCATAATTTGTTAAATTACTATCTTCTATATCTATATTGTTATTTTCAGTAGCAATATTCTTATCACCTAAAATTACAACTTCATGATTTACTATAAATTTTTTATAAAAAACAAATAGTAATATTGCAGCAATTAAATATTGGAAGTATTCACTAAACTCTTTTAATATTGATTTTATCATAGTTAGAGTATCAACAGGACTAGAATTATCTACAGATATTACATTTCCATTCTCATCTACTTGTTGCTTTACTTCATCAAGAGCTTTTACTCCAATAAACTTAAAATCTTTTACAGTAATTTTATCCCCACGTTTTTGGTCATATCCAATTGTATCTTGGACAATTGATGCAATTGAAGATAAAAATTCTTCTTTATTTTCTATATCTATTAATACACTTGAATCAAAAGTAACAGCTGCATTTATTCTATTTATTTTTGAATAATTATTATCTTGTTGTTTTATAATCTTTTTTGAGATTTCATAGTTAGTTACTGTATTAGTACCTTCACTAGAAGAATTTGAACTCCCAGTACCATTTGTACCACCTGGTTCTTGAATATTATTATCAACTCCAGCAACTCCACCTGTATTTGCTGTCGTTCCTTGAGAGTTAGCTGTATTTTCAATTACTTGTTGCGCTCGTATTGTTCCTTCAGGATCATATATTTCTTCTTCAATATTCTTTTTTATAAAATCTAAGTCAACATTAACTCGAGCTACAACTCTTCCTAATCCAACAAAAGGTTCTAATAGTGCTACTATTTTTTTCTCATAATCATTCTCGATTTTATCTTTATATTTATTCTGATTTAAAGATTTAATATTATCCATATCATCAGAAGATTGTTGGAGTAAAGATCCATCTTGATCTATTAATTTTATATTTTCTTGTTTTAAATCAGTAACAGCAGAGCCTATGAAGTTTTTAATACCATCAATTTGTTTTTGTGTTAAAAAAACACCTGGTTTTAAGGATAATACAGCAGAAGCAGTAGTATCAGATTTTCTTTCAGTAAAAATAGAATCTTTTGGTATTGCAATTTTTACACTTGCTCTTAAAATACCAGATAAAGACTCTAAAGACCTTGATAACTCACCTTCTAAAGCTCTTAAATATTTAACTTTATTTTCAAAATTTGTAGTACCTAAAGAAGATTTCTCAAATATCTCCCATCCAACATGTTGGCTTGTAGAAGCTTCACTAGTTACAAGTTTTATTTTTGCTATATTGATAAACTCTTTTGAAGTTTTTAAAGTAAGATTATTTCCACTTCCAATTACTGAAAATTGTATTCCTGAAGCTTCAAGCTCATCACTTGCTAACATAACTTGAGATTTAGTTAAATTTGAAGCAATTGTATAATTTAATTTTTTGTCTTCGGCTTTTATATTTGAATAGACTAATAATCCAATTAAAAGAACGAATAACAAAGAAAATCCTCCAATTATTACAGCTCTTTGCGCAGAATTCAAATTATTTACAAATTTTACAAGTTGATCCATATATTACTTATCCTGTTTAATTTTTAGCAGATGATTCAATTACTGATCTAAATAATGTAGAATCTTTTTTTATAGCTGCTTGAACAGCATCAAATAAAACTTTGTTTTTTGACATTTCACTCATTTGAGTATCTAAATTTACATTGTTACCATCATTTTGTTCCTGTAAACCTTTCACTTGAATTAATGATGGTCCTAAAATATTATTGTTACTTTGTACATTTGAAAAATGATTACCTTGTGTTTGCGATAATTTTAGAATTGGTGCATCTTGTGCATTCTTTAATTCATTTTCAAATGTTAAATCTTTTGTTTTATAATTTGGTGTGTTTATATTTGCTATATTACTTGAAATTACTTTTTGTCTTTCAGCTCTAAAGTTAAAATTATCAAAAAGTGTACTTGTTATACTACTTGCATCCATTAGTTAGTATTACTCCCTACTTTTTCAATAACTTTTCCATTTAATTCATCAATAGTTTTTATTGCTTTTTGAGATTGATCAAACCTTCTATGGGCATCTATTAATTCAACCATTGCTGTAACTGAATTTACATTTGATTTTTCTATTGCACCTTCTACGATTAAACCATCATTATTATCATAAATAGCAAACTCATTGTCATCTTTTAATTTAAAACTATTATTTCCAACTTTTTCTAAATTTGAAAAAGGTACTTGTGTAATTCCAAGCTGCTCTCTTACATTACCATTAACTTCAATAGGACCATTATCAGCATTTAAGATAGTATTCCCATTTGAATCTACTAAGAAACCATCTGAGTTTTTAAATGCTCCATCTCTTGTATAAACAATATCTCCGTTTTGGTCTTGAAATTTAAAAAAAGTATCAGGTTGTTCTAAAGCAAAATCTAGTTTATTGCCAGTACTTGCAATTGCTCCAACTTCACCATCTATATACATAGCATCAATTTTAGGTATATTATTTGTAACTGTATTTATTTTTGTTGGAGTAAAGCCTTCATCTTGCGCTCTTTGTAAATAATGATTAAAAGTAGTTTCCGTTAGACCATCTTGTTTAAAACCATGAGTATTATTATTTGCTAAATTATTACTAATTTGATCTAAACGATTAATTTGATTAACCATTGATGCAGCTAATGGATATGTACCTTGATTCATTATTTACCTTTTATTTTGAAAATTCATCTATAAGTTTATCTAAATCTTCGCCAATTAAATCATGGTTTCTATCCCCATGAATATGTTTAGCAACTGCAATTTCTTGACTTGTTCCATCATCTTCAAATAAATTATTTAAATAAAGAGATAATTTTCTAATAACCGACATAACTCTTTCTATCTTTTGTCTATTAATATCATTAAATTGCATTAATTCCATTGCTTCAAAAATTTTCATATCTTCTGCATTTACTATATCTGAAATCTCTTTTATATTATTAGATATTCTCTCCGCTTCTTTTTTCTGAGCATTAAATATTTCAATATTTGGGAATTTAGTACTTAATGAAGTTAATAATTCTAAGTCTGAAGCTAAAAATTTATCAAAATCAGCTAGTTTAGATCTTACATCATTATTATTATCTAAAGTTAAACTTAAAACATCAAAAATTTGAGATACTTTTTCTTCAGAATCATTTGCTACTTGACTTAATTGATTTACCACTTTTGTATCATTATCTGCAGGAAAAGGGAACATTCCTTCATTTATTTTTGTATCTGCCCAGTCTTTACCTATTTCTTCTTTATCATCTTGATTTTTGTCTAAAGTTTTTGCAGTAGTAGATTCAACAATACCTTCTTCATCTGCGGAAACATCATCAAAATTTTGTGATGTCAAATCACTAGTAGCTAAAGGTTCAACATTAGCACTAGTAAGGTCATCAAATAAATCATCCTCAGGTTTTTCTTCTTTACTTTCAACTAATTCTAAATCTTTAAGTAAGGCATCAATATCATCATTATCCATTGTTCCTGAGTTACTATTAGTATTATTTACAATTTCATTAGTTGAAGTTTCAGTTAATTCAGATACTTCTTGCGTTTCTTTTGTACTTGTTTTTTCATTTTGAGAAATCAATTCTTCAATTTCATCAGTATTTACAACAGGTGCATCTTCTAAGACTATTGGTGTTTCTTCTTCAACAATAGAATCTTCATCATCAACTATTTCTAAACCGTTCATTAAAGCTTCGATTTCTTCTTGACTCATACTCATACTAAAACCTTATATTATTTTTTTAATACTCCATCAAGCTTTTCTTTTAAAATTTCTGCATTAAAAGGCTTAACAATATAGTTATTAACACCAGCTTTTAAAGCTGTGATAACTTCTCCTTTACCACCCTCAGTAGTAATCATAATAATTGGTGTTTTCATGTGAGACCCCTCACCTCTAGTCTTTTTAACTAGTTCTAAACCATTCATATTAGGCATATTCCAATCTGTTAAGATTACATCATATTGAGATTCACCAAGAAGTTTCCAAGCTTTTACACCATCTTCAGCTTCATCAAAATCTTCTTTTTTAAAACCTAATTGTTGAACTACATTCCCAATAATTCTTCTCATTGTAGAACTGTCATCAACTATAAGAATTTTCATTACTTAACCCTTTATTATTTATTATAATTTTAATATATCACTTATTATATATGATTTGTTTTAAATTTTCACTTAATATGTAAAAAATAATTTTTAAGATTTATCTAATTTTAATTCATCTTAAAATATAATGATAAAATATATAAAACTCTAAAGGAAAAACTATGATTAGAGGACTTTACACAGCAGCTACAGGAATGAATGCAATGCAACATCAGATTGATGTTACATCAAATAATATTGCAAATGTAAATACTAGTGGTTTTAAACAAGATAGAGCTGAATTTCAAGACCTAATGTATGAAACGTTAAACTATACAGCAGGACAAACATCACAAACAACAAGAAATCCTACTGGAATTGATACAGGGCTTGGTGTTAGAATCTCAGGAATACAAAAAAATTTTTCTGAAGGTGATTTGAAATTAACATCAAATACTTTGGATTTAGCAATTGAGGGAAATGGTTTCTTTCAAATTACACTACCTAGTGGAGAAACAGCATATTCAAGAAATGGTGCTTTTAAATTAAATTCAGAAGGTACTATTGTGAATGGTAATGGATATGAATTAGAACCACAAATAGTAGTTCCTGATAATGTTACTGATGTTACTATTGGAACGGATGGAATAGTAAGTGCTACAGATCCTTCAACTGGTGTATCACAAGAGTTAGGTCAAATTGAACTTGCTGATTTTATAAATCCAGCAGGTCTTATTCCTCTAGGAGAATCTTTATACATGGAAAGTGATGCATCAGGAGCAGTACAAGTAGAAAATCCAACTACAGATCAGTTTGGAGGGATTAGACAAGGAATGATTGAACTTTCAAATGTAAAGCTTGTAAATGAAATGGTTGATTTAATTACAGCACAAAGAGCGTATGAAGCTAATTCTAAGGCAATAACTACAACTGATAGTATGCTAGATACAGTAAATAGATTAAAAAGTTAGGTAAATAGATAATAGATGAATTTAGAAGAGTTAAAAAAACTTCGAGAAAAAAACTTCTTAAAACATAAAAAAAAGAAGAAAGAATATTATTTAAAGAAGAAATTTACAAATAAAAGTAAATCTAAAATTAAAGAAATTGATTATTCAAAAGAATTTAATAGTGAAAACTTTAAGAGTAAAATTAAAGAAATAGCAAAGGCTCAAAAAGCTCATGTTGATGATAGAAAAGAGTTAATTGTTGCAAAAATAAATGAATACAAAAATAGAAAAAAAGAGTATTATGCTGAAAATAAAGAGAAAAGATTAGAATATGATAAAGAATATAGAGAAAAGAAGAAAGAAGAATTAAGACAGTATCGAAGAGATTATTATCAAAAAAATAAAGAAAAAATATTAGCTAAACAAAAAGAAAAAAGAAAATCCTAAAAAAAGAGTACATGATGCAAGATGACACTATTGAAGAAATAAAAGAAGAAACTCTTAATATAGAAGAGGAAACTAATAATTCTGTTAAAATAGATGAGTCTAATGATAAAGCTCAAAAAATACATGATCATAATCAATCGGAAGATAAAGAAATAAAAAAACAAAAAAAAGTTCCATTTTTAAATAAAATATTATTTGGCTTAGTAGGATTTTTATTATTAGTTTTAATAGTGGGAGCTATACTATTTTTTATGGGTTTTTTTGAAGAAAAAGAAGAACCAAAGAATACAAAAATAATAGAACAACAAAACCCCATAATAAAAGAAAATAGTTTTAATATAAGTGATATCAACTCAAAGAAGTTGAATAAACAGCTCTTATTGCTTACAAATAAAAATATAATTGCAGAAGAAGAAAATAATAGAAGAGAAAAACTAGAAGAAGAGAAAAAAATAAAACTAGAAGAAGAAAAGAAAAAGAAAGAAGCTTTAGTTTTGGAAGAAGAAAAAATATCTAAAGAGAAAGAAGAATTAGAAAATAAGAAAATTGCATTAGAAAAACAAAAAAAAGAACTAGAATTACTGAAGAATGAAGCTATTGTATTAAGAAATGAAATGATAGATAGTAAAAATTTACTAGAAATGCAAAAAGAAGAGTTAATAAAGAAAGAAGTAATAGAAAAAGAAATAGTTCTTCAAGAAGATCAAAAAAACACTAAAGAACTAGAAGTAATTGTAAAAGAAGAAAATAAATTTATTCCTTTAATTAATGTTGCAAAAATAAAAGGTGAACTATATAAATCTTATTTAGATAGAATTACTGCTATTAGTAGCAATATAAAGCTTTGTAGAGATGAGTTAAATAGAATAGAGATATATTATGGACCATTTGAAGACAATACACTTAGAAATGAATTATATAAGAAATTACAAGAAAAAGGTATAGTTAATTCGTATAAAGTTGAATTAACGAAAGAAGAATTTGATAAAAGATGTAATTATTAAAAGAAGACTTTTAAGAGTTTTCTAAAATAGAATAAGCATCTTTAACTTTTATCTCTTTATCTTGTATATTTACACTTGTAATATATGTATCAAAGATATGTGGTAATAAAAAAGTTTCAGGAAGATTTTTAGTAACTAAAGATTCATCAGTCTGAATTTCAAGATAATCACTAATTGGATACCTATGTATATCTTTTACTAAACCTAGTTTTAAATCATTTTCAAACACTGTACATCCAATTAAATCAAACCAAAAGAATTCATTCTCTTTTAAATTACAACTTTCTCTTGTTTGTTCAGGTGATGCAAAAAGTTCTTGATTTATAAGTTTTTTTGCAAGATCAATATTTTCATAGTTTTCAAATAAAACTATATCTCGACCTGCATTGTATTCAACAACTTTTAAAGTAACTTTTCGGTTACTTATAAAAATTGCATTTTTTTTAAATTGTTCAGGAAAATCTGAGTCTATATGAAGCTTTAAATGCCCCTTTAATCCTACAGTTTTTCCTAATTTAGCTACGTATATATTATTGTTCATATTCCCAGACTACTTTGCAATAACTTGAATTTTATATGATACACCATCTTTTGCTTTACAACCATTTGCCATAGTTTTTAAAGCATTAATCATGTTACCATTTTTCCCAATAAGTTTACCAATATCTGAACTATTTGCCTCAACTGTAATCTCAGCAAAAGTTTCATCAATTAACTTTTGACTTACAGTTACATCTTCAGGCACACTAACAATCAGTTTTGCATAGTTTTCAATAAAATCAGTAATCATAGCTATTAATCAACTAATTATTTAGCTGCTAATTTTGCAACTTTTTCAGAAGGTTTAGCACCAACACTTAACCAGTAATCATATCTTTCTTGGTCAATTTTTAATACTTTTGGCTCTGCAACTGGGTTAAAGTAACCAATTGATTCAATCCATCCTGAATCTCTTCTTTTTCTTGAGTCTGTTACAACGATTCTGTAAAATGGTTTTTTGTTTCTTCCCATTCTTGTTAATCTAATTACTGTCATGTTTTTTTCCTTTTTTTTTATACTTTTATTATAGTATTGAAATCTAAACTCCAAGTGAGTTCACAGCTCAACACTATTTATAATTTACTACCTTGGTAACTTAGGCATTCCACCAGGCCCCATTTGAGACATCATATTTTGTAAGCCTTTCATTCCACCTTTTGATGATAATTTCTTAGCCATTTTTGAAGCATTCTTAAATTGTTTTAAAATTTTATTTATTTGTACTTCAGAAAGTCCAGAACCTTTTGCAATTCTTTTCTTTCTACTTGGATTCATTAAAGAAGGTTCAATTCTTTCTTTTTCAGTCATAGAACCTATTAAGGCTTTAATTCTTTTTATTTCATCAGAGTTTTCAAAGTCCATATCTTTTAAAGGTCCCGCCATTTGTGAAAGACCTGGAATCATTCCAATAATTGATTTCATAGAACCTAATTTACTCATCATTGCAAGTTGGTCTAAAAAGTCATTAAAGTTGAATTCACCTTTTTTGATTTTTCTACTTACTTCTTTGGCTTTCTTTTCATCAATTACTGCAGATGTTTTTTCAGCTAAACCTTCAATATCTCCAAGTCCAAGTAATCTTGAAACTATTCTATCTGGAATAAATACTTCAAGGTCAGGCATTTTTTCACCAGTACCTATAAATCTTAATGGAACACCAACTTGAGAAGCAATAGATAAAGCAACCCCACCTTTAGTATCACCATCATATTTAGAAAGAATTACACCATCAATTCCAATTTGCTCTTTAAATGAAGATGCTGTTTTTGTAGCATCATGTCCTGTTAATGAATCTGCAACATAAAAGATTTCATCTGGATTAACTGCATCTCTTACATCTTTTAATTGAGTCATTAATTCTTCATCAATTGCAAGACGACCTGCCGTATCAATTAATAAAACATCGTAATGTTCTTTTGTAGCTTTCTCTTTTGCTCCAAGAGCAATTTTAATAGGATCTTTTTCATTATCATCAAAATACACATCAACTTCAATTTGTGTTGCAATTTGTTTTAACTGCTCTACAGCTGCAAGTCTTTGTAAATCACCAGCTGCAACTAAAACTTTTTTCTTTCTTTGTTTTAAATAAGTAGCTAATTTACCTGTAGTTGTCGTTTTTCCAGAACCTTGAAGTCCTGTCATTAAAATCGTAGTAGGAGGAGTGTTTGAGTAAACGAAACCTTGGTTTCCTTGAGTTGTTAATACTTTAACTAATTCACTTTTTAATGCATTAATAAATGAATCTTGTCCAATACCAACTCTTTTAGTTTCAAGCTCAATTGCTGTTACTAATTCTTTTGTTGTTTTATGATGTACATCAGCTTTTAATAAAGATTTCTTTAATTCTAATGTTGCCTTTTTTAATGAAGCTACATCATCTTTATGTCTTATTTTATTAACAGCATTTTTTATTGAACCGGTTATTGAATCAAACAAAGCTCAACTCCTAGATTTTTTTAAATTTTGTGGATTATACGTTTTTTATACTTCAAGATAGATTAAATATGTAATTTTTAAGATTAGTTTTAGTTTTTATATATTTATATATATACCAAAATCCCTTTAAATAGGACTTTTGATATTTTGATCTTATGTTTATTCACTTAATTTTTAATTAAACTCGTATACTTTAAATTCTCTTGGTTCTTTAGACTCAAATACATAATCAAAGATTTTTGTAACTTTTGAATGTAATAATACTCTTGTAACATTTGTTGCAGTTCTTCCATAAACCCCATCACCAATTATTGGTAAACCAACTGAGTTTAAATGAACTCTAATTTGATGAGTACGCCCAGATTCAATCACAACTTTTATTTTTGATTTGTTACCTTCAACTAACATTGGATAAACAGTTGATTTTGCTGGTTTACCTTTTTTAACATCAATTTTTGATTTGGCCATTCCTCTATCTTTTGTAGTAAGAATTGGCTTATCAATAACAATTTCTTCAATAACCTTACCTTCAACAATAGCAACATACTCTTTATAAACTTTATTATGTTTAAATTCTTTTATTGCTCTATTTTGGAATAATTCATTTTTTGCAAACATCATTACACCACTTGTTTCTTTATCAAGTCTATTAAGTAAAATTGCATCAGGATATTTTTTAGCAACTTCATCAGCTGTTAAAAAGGCAGGTTTATCTACTACTAAAATATCATTATCTTGAAAAATTACTTTTATTGGAGCAATATCTTTTACAATGAAATGTGTATCACCACTAATCTCACCACGTGCAATCATTACTTTTTTTCCACCAACTCTTACCAAGCCTTTATCTATTAACTCTTTTGCTTTAGAATTTGAAATTCCTTCTTGAATTGCTAATAGTTTGTATGCTTTATCTCTTGCAGGCATTTATTTCCTTTATTATTGGATCTATTGAACCAGTTTTTGTTAAAACTGCTTTTCTTAGATTCTTTATATTATTTAAATATTTATTTAATTCATCATTATCAACTAAATAAAAATATTTTACACATTCAAAAAGTGGTTTTTGATTAAATATATTTTTACCACTAATTAACTTGCATTTGAAAAATGCAGGTTCAATTGGATTATGTCCTCCAACTTTTTCAAATGCACCACCTAAAATTACTACATCTGATATAGCAAAGATATCATTTAAAATACCCATTTTATCTACTAATATTATATCAGATTTAAAATCTTCTTGTATTGAATACCTATGATAAGTTAAAGACTTACCTTTTATATACTCTTTGATTAATAAATCAACATTCTCAAACCTTTCAGGATGACGGGGAACTATTACTAATTGTCCTTGTTTTTTATCATATGCTTCAAGTATTAACTTTTCTTCATTTTCATGAGTACTCGCTGCTGTTATTAAAGGCTTAGTACCTTTTGTAAATATATTATTTATTTTTGGCTCTTGAGCTAATTTAATATTACCTATTACTTCAACATTTGAAGCACCAAGTTGTTCTAATCTTTTTTTATCTATATCACTTTGTGCAAAAACTTTATCAATATTCTTAAAAATTCTTTTATAAAAGAAAGAAAATCTTTTATAAGAATTATATGATTTATCAGAAATTCTTGCATTTATTAAAAAAGTTTTTGCACCTTTTTTCTTAGCAAAAAGAAATAACATAAACCATAGTTCAGCTTCCATAACTACTAAAACCTTTTGTCTACTTATCCAAAATGGTAAAAATATTTCAAAAGGTAAATAACGTACATTTGAAGTAATTTTTAAAGCTTCTTCAAAACCTGTATTAGTAATTACCGAAACATTGGCCTCATCTTTATAGTAATCAATCAAAGGTTTAATAGCTTTTGTTTCACCCATTGAACACGAGTGAAACCAAATACCATCTTGTTTGAATCTAGGATTATTACGAAGAAAAAATTTTGAGGGGATTGCTTGTTTATATTTAGGGTTTTTAGATTTAAAAATTAAATATGGAATAGCTAGTATATAAATTACAAACAATAGTAAGTAATAAAATATACTAAAAAGGCTCAAGTTATGCCTCTTTAGTCTCTTCAGTTTCTGGTTCTTTATAAAGAATTCTTCCACAATGTGGACAGTTAACAATTTCTTCTGATTTAATCACTTCAGCATAAGTTTTGTCATTAATTTTCATATAACAACCGTAACATGCTTGTTTTCTTACAGGAACAACAGCAGAATCTTTTGCCCATCTTTTTATTTTTTCATAGAATGTTAAAATTTTATTATCAAATTTCTCTAATAATTCACTTCTATCTTGATATACAACATTTCTTTCTTTGTTAATTTCTTCAATAGTGTTATCAACTGCAACTTGAATATCTTTAATTGACTCTTCTTCTTCAGTTAATTTTTCTTGTAAATCTTTTAAGTTTTCTTCTTTAGATTCAGCTAAAGTATCTAATCTAACTATCTCTTCATTTGCAAAAGAAATTTGTTCTTTAGAAATCTCTTCTTCTAATTGTAAAGCTTTTAATTCTTTTTCTGTATGAATATTATCATTTTTCTTAGAAATACTCTCTAACTTAGATTTTAACTCAGATAAATGAATATTATTCTTTGTTCTTTTTGATTTTATATCATCAACCTCTAAATAAAGAGTATTAATTGATGCTTTAATATCTTCTGCTGTTTCAACAAATGTTGCTAATTTTGCCTTTTCATTTTCAATCTTTGGCTCAAACATACTAATTGCTGTATCAAATTTTGATAATTTAATTAAATCCTGTAAATACTTATTCAATCGTTTCTCCTTCTATAAAAAACTCAAATGGATTTTTTGAAGCTGTTATTATAGCTGTTAATTTATTTTTTTTCAAATATTCTGAAAGAAGTCCTTCTAGCAAGTTGCTAAAGTATCTTTCACTCTCATAATGTCTTATATCAATTAATGAAATACCTCTAGCTTTTGCTTCCATGGCATCGTGATATTTAATATCACCTGTTAAGAAACAATCAGCTTTAACTTCATCAATTAAAGACATACCTGAACCTGTAACTATTGCTACATTTTTTATAAAGTCATTACATCTAACTGTTTTGACAGTTTTTAAATCTAATTTTGTTGATATATATTTTACTAAATCATTAAACTTCATATTTACACTTGCATAAGATATAAACTCATCAGTGTTTTCAAGTTTTAAACCTAAAACTTCACTAACAACATATTTATTCAAATGTGTTTTATCTATATTAGTATGCATAGAAATTAAAGATATATCTTTTTTAATTAACTTTTGTAATAACTTTGTACTATAAGAGTCATAATTAACTCTTTTTAATCCTTTAAAAATTAAAGGATGATGAGTAATAATTAAAGAGTTTTCTTCTATTTCTTCAACTAATTCTTCATCTAAATCAATACTAATATATACTTTTTTTATTTCATCATCAAAAGAACCTACAAGTAAACCTGCATTGTCCCATTTCTCTTGCAAGGCAAAAGGTGATAATTCATCTAAAAAAGTGTATATATCAAGAATTTTCAAGAATAAATCCTAAACAAATAATTCTGGATTATTTGTTTTTAATTTTTCTAAAGCATCCAAAGAAGACTTAGTATTAACTCTTGCTAATCTTTGAGGTTCTTGGCTCTTATATAGAACAGCACAACCTTGAGATAATTCTCTCACCTTTAAAATATAGTTCTGTCTTTCAGTTACAGAAATTGCTTTTCTTGCGTCTAAAGTATTAAAAGCATGAGAAGCAATCATACATTGATCATATGCAGGAAGAGGAAGTTCATTTTCTAAACAAACTTTACATTCATTAAATGCATCATCAAAATGTTTAAATAGCATATCAACATCTGCTACTTCAAAACTATATTTAGAAAATTCATATTCACTTTCTTTATGAACATCAGCATAAGTTGTAACACCATGTGCATTTTCATTCCAAACAATGTCAAATACAGAATCAACACCTTGTAAATACATTGCAAGTCTTTCCGTTCCATAAGTAATTTCAACGGCAACAGGATCACAAGGAAGTCCTCCTACTTGTTGAAAGTAAGTAAATTGAGTAACTTCCATACCATCAAGCCAAACTTCCCAACCAAGTCCCCAAGCTCCAAGAGTTGGAGATTCCCAGTTATCTTCTACAAATCTAATATCATGCTTAGATAAATCTAAACCTAAAAACTCTAAAGATTGTAAATATAAGTCTTGAATATTATCAGGACTTGGTTTGATTAAAGTTTGGAACTGATAATAAGCACCTAACCTATTTGGGTTTTCTCCATATCTTCCATCAGTTGGTCTTCTACTAGGCGCAACATATGCAGTTGACCAAGGTGTTGAATCTAAACTTCTTAAAAGTGTTGCAGGATGAAAAGTACCAGCACCAGCTGGAATATCATAAGGTTGTACAATATTACATCCTTGATTAGCCCAGAACTCTTGTAATTTTAATAGAATTTGTGAAAATGTAACCATCTATTTAATTCCTAATTATAAATTTGATCTGTGTTTTATTATAGAATCACTTCTATTTCTCTAGAATCCGTTTCAACTTTTTTAGCTTGAACTATTCTATCTTCTTTTAATTTTATAGCTAATTCTTTATCAGAAATTGCAAGTATTTGCATTGCAAAGTATGCCGCATTAATTGCACCTGATCTTCCAAGCGCTACAGTTCCTACAGGCATACCAGCTGGCATTTGAACAGTAGAAAGCATTGCATCCATACCATCCATTGCTCCACCTTTCATTGGAACGCCAATAACAGGTTTAGTTGTACCTGCTGCAAGTGCTCCAGCTAAGTGTGCAGCCATACCAGCAGCTGCAATAAAAGCAACAGCGCCTTTTTCCTCTGCTTCTTTGATATATGACTTAGTTCTAGCAGGAGACCTGTGAGCTGAAGATATAATAAGTTCATATCTTACATTAAACTTTTCAAAAGTATCAGCACAATGCTTCATAATTTCATAGTCAGATTTACTACCCATAATAATTGATACGAAATTCATTCTTAAATCCTTGTTTTTATATAAAAACACGATTATATCAAAAAGTATCTAATAGTTTTATAATCTTCGATATTTTCACACTTTGCCATGATTTATACTTATATAAAGTTAAAGAATCATCATCATAAATAAACTTAGATAAAGACTTTGATTTGTCTTTAATTTTAACAGTTTTAAGATGTTTATAATACTTAGTTTTTTTGTCAATATGATTATCTGTAGATAAAACAATTGTAGGAATCATAAAAGCATCTGAGATATGAAAAGTTGAAGTATCCGTTGTAATAATTGAATCCACACTAGAAACTATATAGATAAAATCATTTATTGTTTTAGACTCTTTTGATAAATTTACAAATCTATCATCAACAACTTTTGGATCTATATTTAAAGTTGAAATTATTGTATAATCATCCATTTTTGATAACAATTTCTTCAACATTAAAGAGGCAATATGTTGTGGAATTGTTTTATTTGCACTTGCTGAAAAAGGATGAAATAAAAGGATCTTACCTTTTAATTTTAATGCTTTCAATTTTTCTTCTAAATTCTTTGAAACTTTTAAATTATCAATATTTAATTCATTATGTTTTATTAAAGACGATACAGATTTATAATCTATACCAAATTTATATAACCACGCATCTACAATATTTAAAGTATCAAAATATGCAGATTTTTCCATAACAGAACTATTATCTATAAAATAATCATAAGTGCAAAGTTTTTTACTTGTAATACTTAAAGGCAATACATTATTTATAAACTTTTGTTTTAAATAAATCTGTTTATCTCGTGAATAAAAACTATTATTTGAAGCATTAATATAAATATCCATTTTAACACTTTTATAAACTTCATTTAATTTATTATATAAAATTCGTAAAGCAGTACAAGAAGAAATTATTTCACTAATATTTCGGCCAACTCCACCAAGGATTACAATAGATATTTCTCCTTTAATCTTCTTTCTTAATTGCTTATACATATCGACTTTTGGGGATTTATCAAATAAAGACAATATTTCTTCTTCATTTCTTACAAGATTTTTTTCCGTACTGTTTTTGAATTCTAAAGATTTTAAATATTCATCTTTATTACTAATTCCTAATTCAAGAGGAAAAGATTTTAAATCTCTTACTCTATTCTCTTTTAAAAGTCTCGTAGTATATTTATCTTTATCTACATTTCTGAAAACTTTTTTTAAATCTATAAAGTCTTTTTCACTTGTAATATAAACCGTATCATTTTCTAAATTTGATGGCATTTTAAACTTATAATAGTTTACTAAAGTGCCATCAGTTGTTTTAATATTAATATTTTGAGAAACTCTAAAAAAAATCATATACGTTTACACAATTATATTTCAGTATTTTCAGTTCTTAACATTGTTAAATACGGTAAAGTTCCTGGTAGTTGAATCTTATTTGTATTACCACTATGTACTGACTCCATCTCTTTATTAGTTTCTGTTAAGATTTTTTTGAAATTAATATAATAAACTCCATCTTCTTTTTTGAAAATCTTTCCAATTTCATTATCACACTCTTGAATTTTACTATTTCTAGGAGGGAAAATTTCTATATCTTGATTTGGGTAAACTTTATATTTACACATAAAGTATTTTTCATCTTCAGTAATTAATCCTGTAACTTCATATGAACCTTTTGATATTGCATATTCATGATTTTGTGAATCTAATTTATCAAATGGTCTATGCACTAAATAAGCATCTGTAAAACCTCTGTTTTTTGTTGTATGTAATTCTCTTTGATATTTATCTGCATCAAATGTTCCTGCATAATAATCATCAATTGCTTCTCTATAAGCATTTGCTGTAACTGCAGCATAATATGGAGATTTTGTTCTTCCTTCAATTTTAAGTGAATCAACTGCACCCGAATCAAGAATTTCTTGAATATGTGAAGCTAAATTCATATCTTTTGAATTAAAGATATAAGTACCAACACCTGGATCTTCTTCAAGTCTAAATAATGTATTTTGGTTTTCACTTTCAGCATATAAAGTATAATCAAATCTACAGTCATTTGCACATGAACCTCTATTTGGAACTCTTCCACTTTGAACAGCTGAAATTAAACATCTTCCAGAATATGCAAAACACATTGAACCATGAACAAAAATTTCAATTTCCATTTCAGGTAAATGTTTTTTAATTTGGATTACATCTTTTAATGAAATTTCACGTGCAACAACAATTCTTTTTACACCTAAATCCCAAAATACTTGTGCATCTAAATAATTTAATACATTTGCTTGTGTTGATAAATGAACATCAATATCTGGAGCTATTTCTCTACATAACTTAACAACTCCTGGAGCTGCAACAATAAAACCATCAGGTTTTAACTTTGCCATATTTTCAATATGTTTTTTTAGTAAATCAATTTGTGAGTTAAAGGGAAAACCATTAATTGTTGCATATACTTTTTTTCCACGAGCATGTGCATAATCAATTCCTTCTTTAAACGTCTCAAAAGTAAACTCTTTTCCTGCTCTAATTCTTAAACTAAAGTGACTAACTCCAGCATATACAGCATCTGCACCATAATTTATAGCAATTTTTAATTTTTCTAGATTTCCAGCTGGAGATAATAATTCTACTTTTTTATTATTCATAATATTCCTTAATAATATTTATATTTTATATTTTTTAAAAATTTCGCAATTATACCTAAATTTTATATAATTATTATATCAATGTATTTTAGTCAACTTTCAAATTATTAATATATAATATTAAAAAGGAAAGGATTAAAATGAAAAAAATTATATTATCAAGCTTACTTACAAGCTTACTTTTAAGCGCAGCTGATTTACAAAGTATAGGTGTTGAAGTTACATATACTGATGTAAATGATGAAGAAAAAAATATTGTAATAAAAAGGGAAACTCCTGAAAATTGTAAAAGTGTAAAATTCTCACCAAAAAATATTTTAGGTGGTAATTTAGTTGATGCATCAGTACCTGAGAATTGTAAAACGACTGTTATTAAATATTTAGGGAAAATATCTCCGATAAAGTTTTCACCCAAAATTGAAACATATGGAGAAGTAGAAGTTTTAGAATTTATGGAAAAAGCAAATGATAATGAAAACATGCTTTTAGTAGATTCAAGAACTGTAGATTGGTATATAAATCAAACAATCCCAAGTGCGATAAACATTCCATTTATTCATTTAAACAAAGGTCAATATCCTGATGATTTTATAGATGCTCTTGAAACAATTGGAGTTGAAGTTAGAGAGGATGGTACTTATAATTTTACAAATGCAAAAGAATTATTACTATTTTGTAATGGTGTATGGTGCGGACAATCACCTCTATCTATGAAAAATTTAATCTCAATTGGTTACCCAGAAGAAAAACTTAAATGGTATAGAGGTGGAATTCAATCTTGGTTAAGTTTAGGCTTAACTACAATAAAACCTAATTAAGGAGAAAGCTTTTAAAAGCTTTCCCACTCGTCATCATCTTTTGATACTTTTGCTTCAACTACTTTTGAAGTTACAGGAGATGATGGTCTTTTAATTACAGGTTTTTCTTCTATTATTTCTGAAGACTTAATTGTTTTCTCTATTTCTTTTTCAACAACATTATCTTTTTTTATTTGCTCAAGAGATTTAAATACTTCTCGTGTTGCTTTATCTAAATCTATAGAATATTTATTTAATAGATTATTATCTGAATTTTCTTTACACGTTTCATTTATGTAATCTTGAACATTACTATGAACATCATTATGATATTGTTTTAAGTTTTTCCAATTTGAATTCTTAGTAAACTCTTTTGAGTTTTGTTCTTGTTCTGTCATCCACTTACCTAAATCACAATCAGTTGGTTTTGTAACAGTCCAAGCACTTTTTGTATTTCCAATTTTTTCAAAATTTGTATTTTTAAACTGTATATGATCATTTTTTAATTTAGAAATTTTAAATACTAAATCAATATCCGCAATTGCTCCAGCACTTGATTCATTAAATTTTGCTCTATCTGCAATTTTTAATAAGTTCTCAGATAAACAAAGAACTTCATTTGCTAAATTACTTATAGTTGTTGCAGAATTTGCATTTACTTGTGTTGCTCTGTCTAGAGTATTTATAGCATCATTAATTTGAATAATTCCACTCTCTTCTTCAGCACTTGCAGTTGAAACATCTTCTATTAATTCTAATGTTTTATTAATATTATTATTAAGTTTTGTATATCCACCAATCATTTCATTAGCAATAACTTTTCCTTCATTTGCTTTTGATGTTGCAGTTTCAACAATACCTTTAATCTCTTTAGCAGCATCAGCTGATCTATTAGCTAGATTTCTAACTTCTGCTGCAACTACTGCAAATCCTTTTCCAGCTTCTCCAGCCGTTGCTGCTTCAACAGCAGCATTTAATGAAAGAATATTTGTTTGGAAAGCTATTTGATCAATTACTGTAATTGCATCATTAATTGAACTAACTTGTTTATCAATATCATCCATTGCTTGAGTAGTTCGTGAAGCTAGGTCTTGACCTTCACTAGAAGAAGTTTGTAAATCACTAGCTAAAGATGACATTTCATGTACTTTTTGAACATTTGATTTAACAATAGATGTAACTTCTTCTAAAGCAGCTGCTGTTTCTTCTAATGATGCAGCCTGTTCATTTGCTGAACTTGACAAACTATTAGCAGAACTTGATAAAATATTTGTATCTTCATTTAGTTTTTTACCACTTGATACGATCATTGATAAGAATTCTGATACGGTAACCCCAATTAGTCTTGTACTTGAATTAATAGATGAAACAATACCACTTATTTCACTTGAGTTGTTATTTGAATCAACAGTAAAATCTGAATTTCCATATCTTAATAAAGTATTATTTAAAATAGTTAAATTTTCATTTGTTTTTTCAATCATAGAATTAATTGAATTCTTTAAATCTTGAACTTGAGGATTTATAGAATTTTTTTCAACTTTATATACATAGAAACCTTTATTAACTTTTGAGATTACCTCATCAACTTCGGCAATAACAATTGCATCTGACTCGATACCTTCTCTTAATTTTCTAATATATCCATTAAAACTATCAACAAGTTCTCCAACCTCGTCATTAGATGATTTTTCAATTTCTTTAATATCAGAACCTGGATTATTCATGTTTTTAATAGTTTCATTTAAAAAAGAAAGAGGTTTAATAATTGCTTTACTAATTAAGTATGAATACATAATGTATATTAATACTATAGCGATTAAAGAAAATATCACAATCCCCATTATAATGTCATTTATTTTTTCCGAAGTTTGTTTTTGCATTAAAGAAATATCAGCTTCAATATCATCAACATAAACACCAGTTCCAATTACCCAATCCCATTGAGGGAATCTCTGTACATAAGAAAATTTTTGTTGAGGAGCTTCAAAACTAGGTTTTGGCCACATATATTTAACCAATCCACCTTCAGGATTTTCATTTGCTACAACTGCGAATTCTTTAAATAAGTACTTTCCTGCTTTATCTTGCACATTTGATAAATCTTGTCCATCTAAATTTGGCTTTATCGCATGCATAATCATTTTAGGAGAAGAGTCATTAATCCAGAAATATCCATCTTTCCCATATCTCATTTTATTAATAGTACTTAATGCTTCTTCTTTAATCTTTGCAGAAACATCAGAAACATATTCTCCTGTTCCTATTACCCAATTATATTCTTTAAATAACTTTACAAAAGAGACTTTTGATTGTGGTGCATCAAATCCAGGCTTTGGCCATACATAATCAACGAAGCCTTCACCTTTTGTTTTTGCAACTTGTGCAAACTCTTTAAAAATCTTTTTTCCACCTTCATCTTTATAGTTAACAAGATCTTTGCCATTTAATTGTGGTTTAAAAGGATGCATAACAATTACTGCATCAGTATCATTAATCCAAAAGTAACCAGTCTCACCATATCTACTTTCTTCAACAATTGTTTTTAATCTATATTTCAAAGCATCTTCAGATAAAGTATCTTTTAACTTATTATATTCCCCTTCTAAAATAGAAAATAAAAAGTTCGTTTGCATTTTCAAGTCTTCTTGAACTTCTACTTTTATCTTATCAATAGATGTTCTTTTATGGTAAGCTTCAACTGTTTTCATAGCAAGAGAAACATAGTTCTTTAACTCTTCTTCTTTTTTAGTATATGAATCTTTTTTATACTTCTCAACATTTTCATGAGAAAATTCATTTATAGAATAAATAGCTTGAACTGCTACAGATAAAGATACTAATAATATTGTACATAATGCTAATATTAATAACTTTACTTTTATAGACATACTTTTAAACATGACACTCTCCATTATTTTTAAATCTTATACTTGTATAATACCTATTAAAGCTTAATATTACAAGAATTTTTATTATTATTTTATTCTTTTTTAATAAAATAATAATTTTAGCAATTTATTATTTTACTAATACTGTTTTAATATCATTAACAATTGAAGCATCAATTTTTTTCTTCTTTACCATATCTCTTAAAATATCAAGAGCTTCACTTTTTGAATATGCATTTCTAAAACTCTTTTTCTGTGTTAAGGAAGTATAAATATTTACAGTAGCTAATAACCTATCTTTTAAACTCATATCTTTTGCACTTAAATTATAAGGGTAACCACTCTCATTAAGTAATTCTTGTATTTTAGAACTCCATAATGCAATATCATTAAATCCCATAATATTACTTAGTATTTTTTTATTATAATGAGGGTAAGATTTAATCTCTTCATATTCATTTTCACTTAATGCATCTTTTTTATCCAAAATATTTAGAGGTATTAAAAATTTTCCTATTTTACTCATTGAGGCGGCAATTAAAAAAGTATATTTGTCTTTATGTTCAAATTCATAAAATTCACACATTTTCTCACAATTAGAAATTAGAACTGAATCTTGTTCTAGAATATTTAAAAATGTTTTTGTTATATTTAATACCTCTTCAAAATCAAGTGCTGTTGTAAAATCATGTAAATTATTAAAAATAAACTGTAAAATATCATTTTCATTTTGAATATCTAACCAAAATTCGATATTAGAACTTATTTCAATAAATATATCTGATATACTCTTATCAAACAAAGTATTATTATTCTTTTTTACAAAATTTATAATATCTTTTCTATTTTGGATATCTTTTTTTGATAAATCAAACTTTTCATCTAAAATATGAGAGAATCTTAATATTTTAGACAACAGAGGTATTTCCTCATCTTTTAATCCAAAAATTCCACTTCCATCAATATTTTCATTTTGATACTTTAATATATCTTTGTAAGTAGAGAGAAAAGGGTATTCTTTTATTTTCATTTCACTTAATTTTGCATACTCTTCATCTTTATTTTTTGTTTCATTTAAAGCAATGTCATGAGATAAACTATAAGCACATAAATCAAACATCTCTTTAGGATTAAGATTAAGTTTTTGTGCTATTTTCAAAGATAAAAAAGCAATTCTTTTTGAATGGTTTTCTTTTGTATTATTATATTGTGACTCTATAAAATCTAAGGTATGAGAAGTTGATAATAAAAAATTATTTAAGTTAAATATGAGTTGTTTTTTCTTGTCCATTTATAGTCCTATAATGAGTTTTGATTTCACTATATTACTATAAATGCACCTATGTATATATTAAATATTTAATAAGTTTACTCTTCTTCAAATAATGAGCTAATTGCTTCTATACTAGTATCTGTCATATCTAAATCAATATGTACTGCCCCTTTTACTTCAACAAGTTTTACATTTAAACCTTGCTTTTTCATTTTCTTATAAAAATCTTTTGTAACACTTGGTTTTGATATTTCATCTTTAGTTCCATAAATCATTACAAATTGAGCATTTTTATTCATCTTATCTAAAACATCAATAGCTAAAAGATGTTTTTCATTTGCATAAGCAGGTCTCTCATATCTTCCTGCTACTAATACAATATTTTTTAATAAGCTATTATTTAAACCTGCTAACGATCCACTTATCATTGCACCCGCAGAGTGACCTATTAAAGTAACTTCTTTACTTTCATATTTATCTTTTAACGCAATTACTAATTTTTCTAAAAACGCTACATACTCTTTAGTAGCTGCTTGATGATTATATTCTTTACTTCCAATAGATTTTAACTTATTTAAAGAAGAGCCAGAATATCCAGGAAGTGCTACTGCAATAGTACTTATATCAGTAGACATATTTAAATTTTCTGCAAATGGTGCATAACGACCAAGTACATTACTTCCTTCATCCCATGTTCCATGAACTATAATAATTAACTTATCATTATCATCCCCTTCAAACATTGCATAATTTATACACTCATCTCCTGCATAAATATAGCCTTCACCTTTTTCATTACACTCTTGCTTTGTAATAGTTTTTGAAAACAAAAAACTTGTAGATAATAACATTACTACAACTAAAAATTTTTTTATCATAAGGAACTCCTCTTTTTTATTTATAAATTACATCTTTTAATAAGGTGTTATACCAATAAACCCATCAACTTGTTTTTCAATTGCTTCAACAATACCTGCTTGAACATAAATAATATCATCTATAAAATCATCTTCAGTCCATTTCATACTTTCCATGGTATTTCTACATCCATAAAAATCTACATCATATTCCATTAAAGATTGAATTCTTTTAATAGTATTAGCATCACCATCTTTTTTAATATGCCGCATACCTGGACCATAAGTAATCACTACAACTTTTAAAGTTTCAGCTGGATACTCTTTTAAAATATTATAAATAGTACCAATAATATGATTTGTTTTTTCAACATTGGCATCATACAATCTAACAACTAGTTTTCGTGGGTTCTCAAATGTTGGTTGTGGATCTGAAAATGTAGATTCAGCATATGAGAAAATAGTAACTAATAGAATTAAGATTATTTTTTTCATTAATTGTCCTTTTTTGTAACTTGAATATTTTTTACTATTTTACCATCATTTAAAACTCTACAATATAAACCTCTATGATGTTTTACTAAAAAGGGTAACTCTTTTCCAAAAATGCTCAAGTGGTTACAGATTGTACAAGCTTGTGTTATCTCTAACTCAACCTCACCAACTTTTAAAATAGTCCCTACTTTGTATTCATGTGGATCAAAATCAAATAATATATTCTCACCAAAACTTCCAAATTCTAAATCTATTCCATTTTCTTTTGAAATATCATAAGCTTTCATTCCTACAATCATTACTGATTTATCTTCATCTTTTCCTGCAAACTTATCATTTTTAATTCCAAAACCTTTTATAATATCTAGTTCTTTTACAATAGGTCTAGGAAGTCCTGATGAATCTTTTGTAGCGCTAAAAATTTCAATTACTTTTCCAAAATCTTTCATTTATTTTTATTTTCCTTTAATATCAATAAAAAGTCTTTTTTATTCCAAGACCCTGGATATTTATTTTTAAGTTTTCCATCATTATTAAGAGCAAAAAAAGTTGGAGTCATTCCTCTGTAACCTTTTGATAGATTAAAAGGCAAAGATACATCTTCTATATCAACTTTTAAAAATATAAAATCTTTTTGTACTTCTTCTTCGACATCTATTAAACTAAGTACTTCTTTATCCATCTTTTTACAAAAATGGCAAGTTTTTGAAGTTGCATAAACTAATATTTTTTTATTTAAATCTTTTGCTTCTTTTAATAACTCTTCTTCTTTAAAGTTATTTGATAATACTCTTACTTTTTTTGGATTCTTTTTTAATCTTTGATTTTTATAATCCATAAAGTAAATTGATAGATTAGATATATCATCATCATTTAATTTATAATCTACAAACTCTTTTTCATCATAATATTTAATAATAGATGGCTCACAAATACTATTGTTTAAATCAGGATTTTTAAGATAACTTTTTAAAAACTCTTCTATCTCAATTTGTTGCATTTCAGGATCTTCTCTATTACCTATATGCTTTGGACTATCTATCATTGCATAAGCTAGCATATTTACAGTTGGAGTTCTTAGTTTTAAAAGTTTATTTTCTTTTTCAAAAAAATTAGTTTTTAGTAATTTCATATCAATATATTCACCATGACAAGATGAACATTTTTCTAAAAATATTTCTTGACCTTTTTGATAATTTACATTTGCATTTAAATTACTAATAAGAATTATAAATATTAGTAAAAACTCTTTTTTAAACAATACCTATTCCTTTTTCAATTTAATAAATAGTCTAAAATTATCAAAACTACTTATTACATTAAAAAAGTATAAAGATAATTCTTTATACTTTTTCATATATTTATTTAAGAAATACTAAACGATTCCAGGGTTGTTTTTAACACCTATAATATCAGGAGTATCAACTCTTAAGTTTGCAATATGTTTTACATTTCCTAAGTAAGTTTCAACTGTTTCCCAAACAGGTTCACCTGGTGATTTAGCACCAACAGTAGACCAACCTGCAACTTTGTAAGATTTACTAGCTTCAAGTTTAGCCCCATTTTTTGTAAGTTGAAGATTAGAAATTCTATTCCCCATCTTAGCTTTTGGATCAATTGTATATGAAATACCACCAGTTCTAACCATATCCCCACCTTGTTGGTAGAAAGGATCTGCATTAAATAAGTTATCAGCAACATCTTCTAAAATGTCTTTGATTCCTTGCCCTGTAATATCTCTTGCATAAGTTTCTGGATAAGTCATAGCAGTTTGAGTCATTAAATCATCAAATGTTATATCTTGACCAGGCATTACTGTTGTACCCCATCTAAATCCAGGAGATAATGAAATATCTGCACCTTTTACATCAATTAAAGCATCACAAATAATCTGATCCCAAGAACCATTAAAGTTACCACGTCTAAATAGAGTTTCCTCTGTAGTTGCAATAGTTCTATTTAAATCTTTTATATAAGGTAATCTAACTTTTTCAATATATGCTTTCATATCCTTATCCTCTGGCACTAAATCAGAGAAAATTGGAAGAAGTGTAAATTTATGATCTACAATCTTTCCATTTTGAATATCTAAATCAAGAACATTTAAAAATTTACCATTTGATCCAGCATTACATACATAAGTAGTACCTTCTTCATTTTTAACAGGAACTGCTTCTGGAACGCCATCATGAGTATGTCCACCCATAATAAAGTCAATCCCAGTACAAACTTCTGCCATCTTTTGATCAACATCAAAACCATTATGAGAAAGAACAATAACTGCATCAGGTTTTTCTTCATCTCTTATAGTATCAACTAAGTCTTGCATCTCTTCATCTTTAATTCCAAAAGTCCAATCTGGAATAAATCTTTGAGGATTTGCAATTGTAGTATAAGGGAAGGCCTGTCCAATAACTGCAACTCTAGCATTACCCATTTTTTTAATTGTATAAGGTTTAAAAGCTAATCCTGAATCTTCATCATAAGCTTCTGCACCTTCCATTAATGCATCTTCTTTTACAAAAACATTTTGCGCTAAAAATTCTGCATCAAGTTCTTTTACGTTTGCTAATATTTCTTCAGCTTTATATGTAAACTCCCAGTGTCCAACAGCAATATCAACACCAAGTAAGTTCATTGCACCAACCATATCTTTACCACGAGTATAAAGAGCTGTTGCACTTCCTTGCCAAGTATCTCCACCATCTAACATAAGTGTTTTTTCAGCACCAAAGTTATTTCTTAAGTGATCAATTACAGTTTTAAGTTGTGCGAAACCACCAACTCTACCCATAACTTTTGCATGTTTTTCAAAGTTTACTGATGAAAATGCATATTCTAACCTCTTATTACCTTTAATACCATAATAATCTAACATCTTCTCACCTACAATATGAGGTGGTTTACCATAGTTTTCATGAAAACCTAAGTTTACGCTTGGTTCTCTAAAATATACAGGCAATAGTTGAGCATGAGAATCTGTCATATGAAGAAGTCTAACATTTCCAAAATTCTGTAATTTATAATAATCCTCTAACTTATTTGTGTTTGCCATTCTAGTGTGAGAATTTGCAAATACGGGAGCAGCACCAAGTACTGACATCATATATATAAATTCTCTTCTACTTAATTTACTCATATTACTTCCTATTATATAGTTTTTATTTCCCAGATCCTACAACAGTAAAACCTAATGAAGTCCAAGCTTGCATACCACCTCTGTAGTATTTAATCTTTTCAACTGGATATCCCATTTTTAATAATGCGAATTCTGCATTTTTAACCATACCTGGAGTTTGTCCACACCAGTAACCATTACAATATAATGCTAATGTTTTTGCATTTGAAAAATCTAAAGTACCATCATCATTTAGAACAACACCCATTTCATCTTCCATCATTTCAATAGCAGTTTCTTTTTCATCAAAGTTTGTAAATGGAACATTTATAGCACCTGGAATTCTTAATCTTTCAAACCAACCTGGCTTTCTAGAATCTATAATTGCAATATTTTCATCAGTTTGAGCTTTCTTCATATAATCAATAAACTCTAACTCACCTAAAGTTTCTAAACCAACAGCCAAACTAATTGGTTGAGGAATTCCTCTAAATGTAGTGTCATATAATGTAGAAATTTTATTTCCTGCAGTTTGATTTCTCATAATGGTAAATTTTTCACCATTTAATTCCATATCAATTGATTTAACACCTTTTGAAATGGCTACAAAACTTGATGTTTCTTCAGCAGCTATACCTGATATGGCAAAAAGTCCTGTAAATGCAGTTGAAATAAGTAATTTATTAAGTAATTTCATATTAATTCCTTTAATTTTTGTAAAAAAAAAGCCAAGACTTTATTCTTGACTTTTTATGTTTTAAATTTAAAAATACTAATTTTTAGTATGAATAACCATCACCAGGAATTGCTAATCTCCAAGTAGATTTTGCTTCTTGGGCTTGTTGTAATGCTCTAATTGCAAACTTACAAGATCTATGTGCTGCAAAATTTGTTTCTAATTTAGTTTTTGATGCTTTTCCTTTAAAATCTTTGGGATTAACTTCTTTAGCTTTTGTCTTAATTGCTTCTTCAACAGAGGCAATTAATCCAGAGTTATTAACTGTTAATCTTCTAAATTCTAAACCTTCTTTAATAGCAATGTTATTGTATTTTTTTGCAGTTTCAATAACGTTTTCAATTCCATTAGTTTTTACATTACATACTTTCTCTACGTCAATTTTTGAATAATCACTTGCATTAGCACTTAAAAATCCAGAACTTAAAAGCGTAATAGATGTAAGTACTTTTAATGTTAATTTTTTCATAATTTTCACCTTTTACTTTCTAATATCTGGGCCATCAACTGGTAAACCATTTGATATATATGCCATAAAGTATAATAATTCTTTCATTGTTTCTGAAGTATTTTTTGGTGGAACTTGTCCTTGATCTTTAATACATCCAGACATTCTTCGCTCTAAAGTACCTAGTCCATCATTATTTTTGTCAGATGCAGCCCATTTTAATCTATAAACAGGAAAATGAGTTGTTTGTCCTAATGATTGTGATAGAGATTCATTTCTAACTCTTTGTCCCGCACCTTGAATATGACACGTTGCACATGAAAGGTTTAAATAACCTCTTTGAGTAAAATAATATTCTTTTCCTCTTTCATAAGCTGCAGCTGCAGCTTTACTTTCAATTTTAATATCAACTCTTTTTTCAGCATCTAAAGATTCTTGAGCTAAAAATGCTTGTAAATGTGCCATCTTACCTTTTTTCTCATTCCATACTTTTTCACCATTTGAAGTCAAACACTCATTAATAGTTTGAGTTAAAGATATAACTTGAGCTCTTTTTTCATCATAATATGGATAGTCTCCAACAATATCTGTTTTAGGAAAACAATCTTTAAAAGATTTTCCATTTGCAAAAGGTTTATTAAATAATTCTTCACCTTTTTCTACAAACTCTTCAGTTGGTGGGAACTCCTTAATTTCATCATAAGATAATCTACCATTTTTTGAAAATGCATAATTACCTTTTGAAAATTCATCACCTTTAATATTTTTAATATAATTATTCTTTAACTCATCATCTGTAGAGTATGGGAAAAATGTGTTTTTATTTTTTTCAGGATCTGAAAATTTTGCTTCAAAGTATTTTACAATACCCTCTCTATCTTTTTCTGCTTGTTTATTAAAGTCTCCAGCAACTGCTGCACTAGTAACTAGTGCAGCTAAAGCTGTAGCTCTTACAATTTTAAATAACATGATCTCTCCTTAGATTTTGTTAATTACGATTAAGTAATTATTTAATTTTTGCCGAACTCGTTTGAGTTTCGCCTTTTAAATCTGTCCAAGTAATTTCAATTTTATCACCTTTTTCAGCACCTTTAAATTGAAATTTCATGTATGGGTTTTTAGATAAAAATTGACTTGTTGATACTTCATAAACAATTTTATCATTAACTTTTGCAACCATATAAGTAATAAAGTTAACTTCTTTTTTAGCTTTTTCAGCTTCTTGGTAACTTAACATTGCATGAGATGCTAATGCTTTAACAGTTACAATACCTTTTTTTAATTTTGCTTTAATTCTAGTTTTTTTTGCCATAATATTTTTCCTTTTAGTTTCTATTCATTATTTAATTTATTAATATTTATGTAAGTGTTGAATTAAATCAACCTCCACATCCACCAATTGTAACTTTTACAAGTTTTGATGTAGAAATTAATTTTCCATCAACTAATGCTACAACTGTAACTGTACCTGTTTTAGCCATTTTAATTCTTATTGAATAGTCAACTATTCCATTTTCAGGAACTGTAAATACTGCAACTGTACTCTCTGGATTTGCATCTTGGAAAATTGCTACTGTTTTAGCATTTAATTTTGTAGAAACTGTTACAGGAATAACTGCACCATTTTCTGCAATATCTGGAGCTTTTAATTTAATTTTACCTTCACCTTTAGCTGCATCACC
This sequence comes from Poseidonibacter lekithochrous, assembly GCF_018861145.1. GTDB lineage: Bacteria > Campylobacterota > Campylobacteria > Campylobacterales > Arcobacteraceae > Poseidonibacter > Poseidonibacter lekithochrous_A. The sequence goes on along the minus strand of NZ_JAHKQT010000032.1, from coordinate 62,557 downwards.
AAAAAGTTCTTTTATAGCTGCATCTACTTTAGTTTCAGTCCATGCTTTTGGTTTTGTATCTCTAAAGTTAATAGCACTTAAAGTTGATGGAGCCATTGAAACTGCCAATGCACCTAATCCTAAGCTTAAAAAATTTCTTCTGTTCATTTTATTTCCTTTTATAATATTATTTAATTGTTTTTAAATAAGCAACTACTGCTTTTATTTGTGAATCACTTAACCAACCATTCTTACCAAATGCAGGCATCGCTGAAATTGGATTAGTTGTATATGGATTATATATCTTTTGATATAATGCTTCATCCGGCCAATATTGTAAAGCTTGTAATTTTGGTCCCATACTTCCAGGTCCATCTACATTTTTTCCATTTGCCGCATGACAAGCTAAACAGTTACCTAAATCTTTTGTCATAAAGATTTTTTCACCCTGTTTAACTAAATCATCATTTGCAAAACTACTTGTTGCTATTAAACCACTAATTGCTGATGCTATTAGTAAACTTTTTGCTAATTTCATTAGTTCTCCTATTTTATTTACTTGCATTAATCATATAGTCAACTATACTTTTAAGCTCTTGATCAGATATATCTGCACCACCTTTAGGAGGCATTGCATTTATTCCATTAATCGCATTTGTATAAACAGCGTCTATACCTTTTTTAACAACTTCAGCCCAAGCTTCTTTATTTCCAAGAACAGGTGCTCCAATTGCTGCGTTTGCATGACATGCACTACAACTTACTTCATAAGCTTGTGCCGCTTTTGATACTGTAGCATTTTCTTTTGCTTTTGGCAAGTCTTTTACTGTACTAATTACAGGATCAAATCCAACATCAATTTCAGCATTAATACTTACGGGTTCTGGCTGCTTACAATCTTTCATACATCTAATACCTTGTGCTAAAGGACCTCTTTGTTCCTTTAAATCATTTCTATCTGGATGAACAGGATAGAAACCATCAGTATTATTCATTTTGATATCTTTAAAGTTTTCGTTACTTAAAACAAACTCATCATCCATTTCTTCACCTGCAACAGTAATCCCATTAACAGACAATAAATAAGCAGTAAGTGCATAAACTTCATTATCATTTAAAGATTTAGGATGATTAAAAGGCATTGCTGTTTTAATATACCAATAAAGTGTACTTGCATATGGCCAATAAGAACCAATAGTTTTTCTAGGACCTTCAGTACCTTCTAAACCTAATTGATTTTTAAGTGAACCTTGCCCTCCTGCTAATGTAGGATAACCACCTACTCCACCAGCACCAAAGTCTCCATGACACATTGAACATTGTGCTTCATATAATTCATCACCATCTTCGACAGAACCTTCTCCAATAGGTAAACCATGCCCATCAGGCATTACATCTGTATCCCAAGCTTTAATTTCATTAGCAGTTGGTTTTCTACCATATGAGCTAAAACCTTTTTTCTCTTGTTCATTAACAGCGTAATCTGTGTACATTCCATCTTTTACAGGATATATAACAGCACCATCAATATTTTTCTTTTCAGCAGCAGTAGCATTTGTTATTAAAAGTGCAGAGAATACACCAACAGCTAATAATGATTTTTTAAGATCTAATATGAACATTATTTACAACTCCTTTTGATGTTACTTCCCATCCAACAATTGGATTTCTATGGTAAATACCTTCAACTCCAACATTTTCAATTAACTTATCAATTGAAGGTTGAATATGACCAGTATCATCAATTGCTCTTGATAATAGTATTTTTTTCTTTCCATCCCATTTAATAATATATGAGAATCTTGTCCAAGACTTTGGTAATATTAAACCTTTAAGTTCAGCTTCAACCCAATTTTTACCACCATCTAAAGAGATATCAACAGTTTTAATAGTACCGCGACCTGACCATGCAATTCCATTAATTTCAACCATGTCACCTTTTTTAAGATCAGTCCATGGAACTTCAGGACAAGGAGATGTAATAATAGAATTTACTTCCATTGGCCAGAAGAAATTAATCGCTTTACCACTTGGTTGTAACATTGTATATTTAGATGTTTCTTCTTTAGCATGCCATGGCTTATCAGAGAATTCTATTCTTTTAACCCATTTAACATTTAAGTTACCTTCCCAGCCTGGAACTAATAACCTAACTGGATATCCTTGTTCTGGTCTTAATGGTTCACCATTTTGTCCCCAAACAAGCATAGCATCATCTAGAATTTTTTCAATTGGAAGAGTTCTTCCCATTTCTGAGTTATCACTACCTTCAACTAAAGCCCATTGTGCTTCAGGCTTAAGACCTAAATCTTCTAATAAAACACTAAGTTTTACTCCAGTCCATTCAGCAGAACTCATCATTCCTTTAACAAATTGTAAGTTATTAAATTGTGGTCCTCTCCATCCAGTTGAGCCATTTGCAGGACACTCAATAAAGTGAATTCTAGATTCAGATGGATACCTTTTTAATTGTTCTAAAGTTAAAACAATTGGTTTTTCAACTAAACCATGAATCATAAGTCTATATTTATTAGGATCAATTTGAGCAGTTCCACCATGATTTCTTGTAAAAAATAAACCATTTGGTGTAATAATACCTTCTTGCTGATGTAAGGGAGACATTGATACTGTTGCATATCTATCTCCTGAAGATAATAAATCATGTACTCTTCTTACATTATTATGCTCATATGCTGAAGGCATTCCATATGGGTATTTATCAACTTTATCACCAAGCTTTGTTCCCCACTCAACATGTTGAGTAATATTTTCATCATCAGCTTTTAATTTAATTGGGGCTAAAACTGTAGCTGCAGTTAAAGCACTCGCTGAATAAATAGCTGTTTTCTTAAAAAAGTCTCTTCTACTAGATTGCTCTACAGAGTTTGACTTCAAACTCTTAACAGAGTCTTTACTAATTTTCCTCATTTTCCCTCCTCATTTAATTTGGCAATATATAAAATACCAACTAAAACATACAATTATAGTTTTAATATCTTAATCAAAACTAAAATTAGTAGTATTAATAATACTTATTTAACACTTCTTACTTTAAGTAAATAAATATAACTAAAACTAATATAGTATTTTCTTATTAGTAAGTTTAATTTTACTTATATTACTATTCTTATAGTTTATAAATAAGGTTTTATTGGGGTATTTTAAAAAATGAGTATTTTTAAAAAAAGTATAATAAAATATGGTAATAATATTTTTACCATATTAATTTTATTTTTTTATTAGTAAATTTTTTGCAAAATTTATTGCATTAGATGTTATTTCTTCTCCACTTATCATTCTCGCAATTTCATTTATTCTTTCTTCTTTGCTTAAAAGAGTTATTGTAGATACTCCATCTTTTTTATCAACAAGAAAATGTTGAGATGAGGCGGATGTTAGTTGTGGCTGATGAGAAATTACAAAAATTTGATATGATTTAGCTAAAGTTGATAACACATTTGCAATAGCATCACTTTCTTTACCACTTAAGTTAGCATCAATTTCATCTAAGAATAAAACACCATTTTCAATAATATCAAATTCACTCATTGAAGTTAATAATGCTAATCTTAATCTGTTATATTCTCCTGAACTAATAGTATTTAAATTAACTCCATTTAATTCAAAATAAACTTCATCAATTCCATAGGAATCAAGTTTTTTTTCTCTTAAAGTGATTTTTGCATTTGAAAGGTATAAAAACTTTAAGTATTCATTTATTTTCTCTTCAAGAATTAATACACTTTTTTTTCTATATAAAGAAATTGTAATTGATAATTGATTTATTTCTTCAGTTAATTTCTCAATCTTCTTTTCTAAAACTGATTTTTCAAAAGTTATATTATCATAAGATAAAAGCTCTTTTTTCTTCTCTTCTTTATACTCTAATGCTAATTCAATTGAGCCAAACCTTTTTTGTAAAGATGATAATTTCTCAATTCTATTTAAAACTGTTTCAATATCTATATCTTCTAATTCAAATAATGAATCATTAAATTGTTCAAATATATTATTCAATTCATTCATTGTTTCATCAAAAAAACTTGATTCAACTTCAAGTAATTCTAATGTATTTGAAACACTATGTCTATAGTTTAAAATTTCAGAGGCATCTTTAATTGCATCTTCAATTTTATCTTTTTTTGAAAGTTTTCTTTTTAATAAGTTTAATTCTTCATATTCGTCTAATGTAGGATTAATAGCTTCAATTTTTTCAATTTCAAATTTTGCAAACTCTTTTAAATCTTCAATTCTTAATTCATCATTTTTTATTTTCTCAAGTTCTTTTTTTACTACAATAAGATCTTTATATAATAAATCAAAGTTTTCTTTTATTTCAATAAATTTTGTATTATTTATAGCTGATAATTTATCTAAAAAATTTAATAATTTAGAACTCTCAAAATCAGAAATATCTTTTAAATTTAAATGCTTAATTAATTTTGAAGAAAACATATTTAAATTTTTTTTTGAAATTGTCTGGTTATTAATAAAAAATCTAACTTTTTCTTTTTTTATAGTTTTAATCACTATTTCATCATTTAAATCTAAATCATAGAGATCATCTACAATTTTAGAATCACTAATTAAAACTTCACCTAAACTAGCTTTTACATCACTTTGAGCAAATAGAGACAATATAGCTTGCATAAGTATCGATTTACCAGCTCCACTTGGACCTGTAAAAACATTTAGTCCTTTGTTAAACTCTAAGTCAATCTCTTTAAAAGATAAACAATCTTTTAAGTAAATTCTATTAATCATATAATTAATTTCCCCATCTTAATTTGTCACTTAAAACTTCAAAATAGTTTCTTTGACATCTATATATCATTTTTGCGTTTTGATTTGAAATCTTTATTTTTATAATCTCATTCTCTTCTGCTTCATAAATATCTTGTCCATCAACAATTACAACCGCACCTTGAGAATCTGTAATAGTAAATTCAATTTGAAAATCTGCAGGCATCACTAATGGTCTTTGTGTTAAGGAATGTGGTGCAATTGGAGTTACAATAAAAGCTTCAGTTAAAGGATAAACTATTGGTCCTCCAACTGAAAGGTTATATGCTGTTGAACCTGTAGGAGTTGAAATTATTACACCATCTCCATAATAAGAATTAAAATGTTTATTATCAATTTTTGCATCTATTTTAATCATTGACGATATTGATTTCCGAGAAATTACAATATCATTAAAAGCAACAAAAGTATTTAAATTAATTGTTCCTTTTATCATCATTCTATTATCAATTTTGTAATTATTGTTTTTAAAATCCTGTAAAAAATCTTCTAATTCATCCATTGAAATATCAGTAAGAAAACCAAGTGTACCTAGGTTAATACCTAATACTGGTTTATTATAATTAAAAGATTTTCTTACTACAGATAATAAAGTTCCATCTCCACCTACAGAAACTAAGAAATCTACTTTTTCACATAAGAGATCTAAGCTTAAACCTTTTTCTCCAATCATAATCGCAGAATTATCTTCTAAAAATACTTCAATATTATTTTTAGTAAATATTGATTTTATTTCCTCAAAAACTTCTTTTAATTCAGGACTTGAAGGTCTTAATATTATTCCTGCTTTATTTGTTGATTCTAATAATTCTAAATTTTTATTTAATTTCAATGTTAGCAACTCTATCTTTCATCTAATAATATCAGTTTTGGTGATTATTTCTAAATAGTTTTTGTTAAGATTATATAATAAATACTTTTAAAAGATACTATTTATAGTGTAAGATTTTATTTAATTAAAAATTAAATAAAAAAAAAGCCTCATCCGAAGATGAGGCTTTTTTTATTAGTTAATATTTAAATACTAACCGTTTCTCTTTTTAATGATTTCTTCAGAAACATTCTTAGGAACGTCCATGTAGTTATCAAAAATCATAGAATATGTTGCTCTACCTTGAGACATAGATCTTAAGTCTGTAGAGTAACCGAACATTTCAGCTAATGGAATCATTGCAACAACTAATTTAACACCAGCTCTGTCATCCATAGATTGAACTTGTCCTCTTCTTTTGTTAACGTCACCGATAACATCTCCCATATAATCTTCAGGAGTTTCAATTTCAACTTTCATAATTGGTTCAAGAATTACAGGTTGAGCAGCGTCTGATCTACAACCTTTTTTGAATCCCATTGAAGCAGCAAGTTTAAATGCCATTTCAGATGAATCTACATCATGGTAAGAACCATCATATAAATCAACTGCAATGTTAACTAATGGATAACCAGCAAGGATACCACCAGCCATAGCTTCTTGACAACCTTTATCAACAGCAGGAACGTATTCTTTTGGAACAGATCCACCTTTGATAGATGATGTAAAGATATAGTTTTCTTCACTATCTGAAGGCATTGGAGTAATAGTTAAATATACATGACCATATTGACCTTTACCACCAGATTGTTTAGCGTATTTATACTCTTGTTTAACTGCATTTTTAATAGTTTCTCTATATGCAACTTGAGGAGCACCAACTTCAGCTTCAACAGAGAATTCTCTTTTCATTCTATCAACAAGGATTTCAAGGTGTAATTCACCCATTCCTGAAATAATAGTTTGTCCAGATTCTTCATCCGTAGCAACTTTAAATGATGGATCTTCTTGAGCTAATTTTCCTAAAGCAATACCCATTTTTTCTTGGTCAGCTTTAGTTTTTGGCTCAACTGCAACAGAAATAACTGGCTCTGGGAAATCCATTCTTTCTAAGATAACTGGATCTTCTGCAGAAGCTAAAGTATCACCAGTAATTGTAGTTTTTAAACCAACAACTGCACCGATTTCTCCAGCATATAATTCGTTAACTTCTTCTCTTTTAATTGCATGCATTTTAAGAAGTCTTCCGATTCTTTCTTTTTTCATTTTTGTAGAGTTCATTACGTAAGTACCAGACTGTAATACACCTCTATAAATTCTTGCAAAAGTTAATTGACCAACAAATGGATCTGTCATAATTTTAAATGCAAGTGCAGCAACTTCACCGTCATCAGTAGAAGGAACAATTACAGGCTCACCATCTTGAGTTTCACCTTTAATATCTTCAACTTCTAATGGAGATGGTAAATACATTGCAACTGCATCAAGTAAAGTTTGAACACCTTTGTTTTTAAATGCAGTACCACAAGTCATTGGAGTAACTGTCATATTAAGACAACCCTTCTTAAGACCTGCAACGATTTCATCTTCAGTTAACTCAACACCTTCAAGGTATTTTTCCATTAATTCATCGTCAGCTTCAGCAGCAGCTTCAACCATTTGTTCTCTATATTTTGTTGCAGTTTCTAATAAATCAGCAGGAATTTCTTCTACATGATAACTAGAACCCATTGCAGCATCTAAATCCCAAACAATAGCTTTCATTTGAACTAAATCAACAACACCTTGGAAATTTTCTTCAGCTCCAATAGGAATTTGAATAGGAATAGCGTTAGATTTAAGTCTTTCGTTTACTTGAGCTTCAACATTAAAGAAATCCGCACCAGTTCTATCCATTTTATTAACGAAAATCATTCTTGGAACTCTATACTTGTTAGCTTGTCTCCAAACTGTTTCAGATTGTGGTTGAACCCCACCAACTGAACAGAATACAGCAACAGCACCATCAAGTACTCTCATAGATCTTTCAACTTCAATAGTGAAGTCAACGTGACCTGGAGTATCAATAATATTAATCATTAAATCATCATTAGTCTTTGGGTGTTTCCAGTGACAAGTTGTAGCAGCTGAAGTAATAGTAATACCTCTTTCTTGCTCTTGTTCCATCCAGTCCATTGTTGCAGCACCATCATGTACTTCACCAATTTTATGTTCAACACCTGTATAGAATAGAATTCTTTCAGTTGTAGTAGTTTTACCAGCATCAATATGAGCTGCAATTCCGATATTTCTTAATCTGTTTAGGGGAGTTTTTCTTGCCATCTCAGATTACCATCTATAGTGAGCAAATGCTTTATTTGCTTCAGCCATTCTATGCATATCTTCTTTCTTCTTGAATGATGCACCTCTGTCGTTAGCACATTCGAATAATTCGTTTGCTAATCTTTCTACCATAGTTCTTTCATTTCTTTTTCTAGCAGCTTCAACTAACCATCTAAGAGCTAAAGTTTGTCTTCTTACAGGTCTAACTTCAACAGGTACTTGGTATGTAGCTCCACCAACTCTTCTAGATTTAACTTCTAATAGTGGTTTAACATTTTCAATTGCTTTTTCAAAAACTTCAATACCAGACTCTTCACCTCTTGTATCTAAGTTTGCAATTGCACCATACATGATTTTTTGCGCAGTAGATTTTCTACCATCTAACATAACTGTATTAATAAATTTAGTGATCACTTTACTATTGTAGATAGGATCAGCCATTACTTCTCTTACGGGAGCTTTTCTTCTTCTCATTCTCTTATCCTTCTACTTATTTTTTTGGCTTTTTAGTACCGTATTTAGATCTTGCAACAGTTCTGTTTGCAACACCAGCAGTATCTAAAGCACCTCTAACAACGTGATATTTAACACCAGGTAAATCTTTAACTCTACCCCCTCTTACTAACACAATCGAGTGTTCTTGAAGGTTATGACCTTCTCCACCGATATATGAAATAACTTCAAAACCAGTAGTTAATCTAACTTTTGCAACTTTTCTTAAAGCCGAGTTAGGTTTTTTTGGAGTTGTAGTATATACTCTAGTACAAACTCCTCTTCTTTGTGGACATTTGTCAAGTGCAGGTGATTTAGATTTCTTAATCACTTTTTTTCGCTCTTTTCTAACAAGTTGATTGATAGTTGGCATTCTTTCCCTTTATATAGTTGTAGAGTAATCTATTGATATAATGTTTATATGTAAGACTCTCTATTTCATTTGGTTAGAGCAATTAAAGCAATGCTCATGCTTCTCGTTTACCTCAACATAAAGCTGAAACGATACTTCCATTCTAGAGAAACAATTAGGTTTTCTAAAAAGTAGAAGGATTATACTGAATTTAAACTTAATTACTCTTTAACAGAATCTTTTGCAAATAATAGTTATACTTTTTAAGTTAATAATAAAATTTTATTCCTATAATTTCAAAAAATCAATTTAAAAAGATACTAAACAATGACAAAAGAATTATTTCCATTAGCCTTAGGCGGTTTAGCAATTGGTACTACTGAATTTGTAATAATGGGATTACTCCCTGATATTGCAAGTTCTATTAATATTTCAATTCCAGTAGCAGGTCATTTGATTTCTGCTTATGCATTAGGTGTTGTAATTGGTGCACCTATATTAGTTGCACTTAGTGCAAAATTTCCACCAAAATATATTTTAATTACATTAATGATTATGTTTACAATATTTAATGCTTTTTCAATTATTGCACCTGATTATAATACTCTTTTAATATCAAGATTTTTATCTGGTCTTCCACATGGAGCTTTTTTTGGTGTTGCTACTGTTGTAGCTTCTAAATTAGCAAAAGAAGGGAAAGCGGCACAAGCTATTGCTTCAATATTTACAGGATTAACCTTAGCAATTTTACTAATGGTTCCTCTTGTTACTTTTTTAGGGCATCATCTTCATTGGAGATATGCTTTTGGTATTGTTTCATTTTTAGGATTACTAACTATTTTATTTCTATATCTATATTTACCACATTTAAAAGCACTTAGAAGTGTTACATTTAAAGAAGAATTAGAGTTTTTTAAAACAATTAAAGCATGGCATATATTAACTATTGTTTCTATTGGATTTGGAGGTTTATTTGCTTGGTTTAGTTATATAGCTCCTCTTCTTATTCATGTATCAGGATTTGAAAGTGGAAGTGTTTCTTATATGATGGCAATTGCAGGTGGAGGAATGGTAGTTGGGAATATTTTTGGTGGATATTTAGCTGATAAAAAAGATCCCGTAATAGCTTCTATATTTTTACTTACACTAATGGTAATTGCCCTTATTTTAGTATTTTTATTCTCAGAAAATAAAATAGTATCAATAATACTTACTTTTATTTGTGGAGCGCTTGCAATGTCAATTAGCTCACCTATTAATATGATTATGTTAAAAAGTGCAAAACATTCAGAAATGTTAGGAGCTGCTTTTATTCAAGCAGCTTTTAATGTGTCAAACTCTTTGGGTGCATTATTTGGAGGTATTCCATTATTATTTGGACTTAGTTTTAATTATCCATCACTTGTGGGTGCAGGAATGGCTTTAATTGGAGTTATTTTATGTTTATTATTTTATAAAAGATATAAAGGTATATAACCTTTATATCTTTTATAGAATCTCTTGGACACGTCCAACTTCACCAAAAGTAGTTCTAACTTTTATTCCATGAGGATGCGTAGGAGATTTTGTTAGAATATCTTGCACTACACCTTTTGTTAATCTACCAGTTCTTTGGTCTTCTTTTAAGACAATATTAACTGTTATACCTGGTTTAATATTAATTCTTTTTTTACCATCCATAATATATCCCTAAGCTTTAAAAGTTAATGTATCTTTTGCAAATTCAATATTGTAAAAGAATATGATTTTAAACATTAAATCAACTTTTGTTTTTTTTACTTCACTTGAATCTAAAATATCTACGGCAAAACCTGAACTACTATCTTCATTTCTAATAGAGATTGTAACTGGTTTTAAAGCTCTCATCATATTCATTGTTTCTTTATAAACTTTTGGATTTAAACCATTTAAAATATCACCATCTTTATCTTCTTTTCTCATCGCGTTAAATAATTGAGTTAATGTATCTTTATAAATAGATTTACTCCAAGTAATTTTTCCTTTAGTATAATGAAAAATTGCCGTTTTATTTAATAATGCATTTGGTTTTTCATTTCTAATATCTTCAATCATTTGAAGAAAAAAATTAATTCCTCCAATGCTATTTGCATGTTCAGTTATTTGTTTATTAAGTTCTTTTTTCGTATCTAAATCTAAATCATTAAATCTCATATTTATCCTATTATATTTTCTAATTAACATTATATCTAAATAAAATATCTTTTATCTATAAGACGATTTAGAACTTTTTATATCAACAGAATAAAAACCATTATTTGAAAGAAATATTTTTGCTTCTTCATCTATAAACTTGTTCTTAGGACCTTTTATGATTTCGAATATTGCTGGTATTTGTTTTTCTTTTTCAAATTTTAGTTCAAAATAAGGAATAAGATTTCCATAAACAGAACGAAACATCATTTGAGATATATTATCTTCAAATATATATTTTTTATTCTCTTTATCATCTATTATCTTAGGAGTGTGAACTAGTCTAACTTCTTGTTCTTCTTTAAACAGTTCATTTTTAGATTTAGCTGATAGGTTATTAATATCTATAATTATATTTTTACAAATTTCAACAAATTCTAGCGATTCAGTATCAATATTTTGATCTAATTTTTCCAAAGGGGATAAGATTAAATCAATTTGTTTTTCTTGTTCCAACTCATCATATAATACAACTGAAGTTTGAACAAGTTTATTTTCTTTAAAATACTCACTATTAAAACCAATTGCAACACCAAAGCCATCATTTGCATACGCACGCCATTGACTTAAAAGATCTGATCCTTCAGAAAAAGATGCTATATATACATTTGGAAGTTGATTAGAATACAACTCTTCAAAACTTTTATATTTTAAAAAGTTGTCCTTTGTTACTGAGCTTTTGATTTTCTTAAAAATTTTATCTTTTATCCAATGAATTTCTTTATAATCATTTAAATTATATACCGAGCTTAACCATAATGTTTTATTTTCAATTATAGCTCTAAAAGATTCAACACTACAATAATGATAAATAATATTTCCCATAATATGCTCCTATAGAATAGAGTATACAGTAATTAATATCTATATATTCTAAGTAATAACACTTACTTCAATATCATATAATAAGTATTAATAAATATAAATTTACTAATACTTTAAGTTTAAAAATTTTAAAGAGAATACTTTCCTTATTTTGACTTTTGAACTTTTTTACGAGCCAACAATTCCACCATCATCTTTTGTAATAACAATAGTAGCAGACCTAGGTCTTGAACTACTGGCATCTGGCCAATGGCTACCATATGAAGTTGTATCACTTAAATCTTTTGTTTTCTCTCCTGGATGTTGAATATTTACAAATATTGCTTTGCCATCAGGAGTTTCAGTAATTCCTGTAATTTCACACTCTTTTGGTCCAACTAAAAATCTTTTTAGATTTGTATTAGAAGCTTCAGCTCCTACATAAGTAGTAATAGTTTCATCTACATTTGAATTACTTGGTACAGATTTATTTATAATTTTTGTAGTTTTACCGTCATTATATTTTCCAGGTAGTGCTGCTAACATCATACAATTTGTTACATCTGTGTAATAACCATCATCTGTTTGTAACCACATTAAACCTTTTGATGCTTGACTAAAATATAATCCATCTGGGCTTGAAAAATCATTGTCATCTGTCAATTTAGAAATATTAATATTCTCATTGGCATCAGCTTGGGCACCAAATAGATAAATATCCCAATTAAACGCAGTTGCACTAGAACTATTCCCAACTTCTTGCATTCTAATTAGATGTCCATTTACATTTCCTTTAGAGGTTTTTCCATCTTTATCATCTGTATAATACCTTGGATTAGAAGCATCAAGTTCTGAACTGACTCCACTAGCTTTACCTCTATTTGTATTATTTGTTAAAGTAATATAAATATCACCAGTATTTGGATGGACTCCTGTCCATTCTGGTCTATCCATTGGAGTTGCTTTAACTGCATCTGCTGCATGTCTTGTATTTACCAGAATATCACCTAAGTCATCAAAACTGTAAGATGCATAGGAAGTAACATCAGTATTATTCATTGAAAGCTCTAGCCATTCTCCTGAACCATCATCATTAAATTTTGCAACAAAAAGTTTTCCATCATCTAAATATTTATCTCCTACATCTAATCCACCATTTAAATCAGATTCATCCCAATTTAAAGTAGATACATATTTATAAATATATTCACCTTTTGAATCATCACCCATATAATAAACTAAAGGTTCACCATTTTTTATAAGTCCTGGCATTGCACCCTCATGTCCCATTCTTCCAAAGGCTGTTCTCTTTCTTGGAGTTGATGTAGGATTAAATGGGTCAATTTCAACAACCCAACCAAATGTATTTGCGGCATTTCTATAATCCTCTATTTGATCACTACCCTTTGGAGTAATATCCCATCTGTCATACAGATCATTATTAGTCGTAGAGTTTGCCCAACCATAAGAACCATCTGAAGCACTTGAACCCATATATCTATTTTGAGTAGCTTGTGCTTTTATATCAATTAAAATACTACTTTCAGGTCTTTTGAAGTATCCAGCCCAATTCTCTTCACATGTAAGATATGTTCCCCATGGTGTTAATCCATTAGCACAGTTGTTTAAAGTTCCTCTTGTTTTATCTCCAGTTGTTGAATATTTAGTTTTTACTAAATCGTGGTTTTTTACTGGTCCATTTATATTTATTTCTGTTTGAGCAGTTATTCTTTTATTGAATACAGAATTTTTGTTTATTGAAAATTCTGTATTTCCTTTTTGAATTTCAATAACAGAAACACCATGTGCAGAAACTTCTTTATCAATTTCGGGAGATGGTCTTGCAGTTTTGTCATAAGCTGCTCTTTGATCTTCTGTGTGCATGAAAATTTGAGTCATATTTTCATGATTCATACAGAGTAAACCTCTTGAAGAATTTGATAAGTCTTTAAAAGTTCCTTCTTTATTCATACCAAAATAAGCCATACCATCATGATGATCTCCTGCTCTATAATTAAAGTCTGTATCACTTCCATCATTTGAATATTCAGAAGTAAAGGAATTAATTGGATCACCTAATCTATATAAAACTTGTACTGAATATCCTTCTGGTACAGTTACCATATCATCAATATTTTTTGCAACAGAATCGAAATCTAATAAAGCTGTAGATGCCACAGGAGATAATGTATTATTACGACTGCTACCACAACCAGTTAAATTCATTCCAAAAAAGCTTCCTGCAACAACTGCTAAACCGCCTTTTATTAAAGTTCTTCTTGAAACTCTAGTTTCTGTTATTTCTTCTAGTGTTAAATTATTTGAATTATTTTTAGAGATAGAGTCTTGTCCATTTGGTGACATAGGATGGTTTTTTGTAAGTACATCTTTCATAATTTCTTCCTTTAAATATTTTCTGTATTTTAAGAAGACTTGATTACAGAATGATTACAATTTAAGAAACTTTATTTTTATCATATAGTTTAATAAAATAGTAGTGTAAATATAAAGATAAAGCCATAACTATACTTCCTAAAAATAGTAAAAGATAATTACTTGATTTTTCCCAAATAATTAGATTTATAAGCAATCCTACTGGAACTAAGGCATTATTCATAATTGCAAGTACACCTGAATCTACTAGACAAGCTCCTTTATTCCATAAAAAATATCCTAATCCTGATGCTATAACACCTAACCAGATTAAAACACCCCATTGTGTTAAAGATGGTGATATCTTCTCTAAATTAGCAAATAATAAAAAGGATATAACACTTACAATCAATGCTCCAAAATGAAAATATCCAAAAATATCTCTTTGTCTAATTTCTTTATTTGATTCCATTATATTTTTGTAAGCACTTTGTCCTAGTGCAAAACAAATACTTGCTCCTTGTACCATTAAAAAACCTATAATAAAATCTTCATTTATATTTTGATATCTGATGATATATGCACCAAATACAGCTAATCCAGTACTAATTAAGTAAAGTAGTTTAAATTGACCTTTTAATCCATCATAAAATAATGTTACATAAATGGGAGTAAATATGGTAAAAAGTAAAACTTCGGGAACAGTTAAGAATAAAAAAGATTTATATAGAAATATATACATTAACCCAATTTGGACAGTCCCAATAAACATTATTTTAAGCTTTAATTTTGTTTGAATACCTCTAAATTTTGTAAATGGCAAAAAAACTAGTGATGCTAAAACAACACGAATAAGTACAGCAAAATAACTATCAACTTCACCTGCTAAAACTTCACCTATAAAACTAAAAGAAAATGCCCAAAGAAAAGTTACTAAAATTAAATATTTCATTTATTGTTGTTTTAAATAAGGATTTAACATAAATAATAATTCTATCATTATTTGATTCCTTCTTAGTTTTCCAATATCCCTATTTTAAGTTATAATTATAGGGATATCTTTTAAGTATAGAATTATATCATAAGAGACTTAGTAGTTAAATAACATTTTCTAAAGTTTTGGCATCGCTTTTACAGGTACGATCTGAATTTCATCCATATTCCAAACTCCACCCTTTACATAAGGTTCATTTTCTAACCATGTATTTAATTCATCTTCACTATCAAAGTTTGTTAAAACAGAAGATCCAACCATTTCATCTTCTTCAATCATTGCACAAGCACTAATAATTTTACCTTCAGTCATTAATTTTTGAGTAGCTTCAACGTGAGCAGGTCTAGATTCCATTCTTTTTTCAATTACACCATCATTATCATATGCGATTATTAAATATTGCATGTATATCCTTTTTTATTTATAATAGTATATTAGCAAAATATATATGTGATAAAATTAAAATATTGTTTATATTTTTATAATTGTTATATCAATCCCGTAGCAAATACAAAAGAAAGTGGATATATAATTACATTCATATATCTAAATATAGGTGTCATTTTTACATTTATTGGCATTACTTCTTCTAAAGACACATCATTAGAAAGTTTTTTCATCATATTTAATTTAAAGGCAATATCCAAAAACTTTATCACCAAAATAGAACTCATCCAAAATGAGAAATTAACTAAATAAATAGAAACAAAGATTGTGTAAAAAAAAGAAATGTGTAAAGTAAAGTATAAAAAGATACTTTTTTTATACATAGTAAAATTATTAGAAATTAATCCATACATAGAATCTGACTTTTGCCAATTTGATTCAAATAATTCAACAGCTATAAAAATAAGTAATAGTGAAAATATATCCATAAAGTAAACTAACAACAAGGCAAAGCCTTATTGTTTATTTTTTAGTGTTCAGATGAAGAAAATTTAACTTTTTTGTCTTTGTATAGACCAGTTCCAACAGGAATAGTTCTACCAATAACAACATTTTCTTTTAAGTCTTCTAACATATCCATTTTAGCTGATATTGCAGCTTCTGTTAATACCTTAGTAGTTTCTTGGAACGATGCAGCTGAAATAATTGAATCAGATGTAACTGCAGCTCTTGTAATACCAAGTAATAATGGTTCAGCAATTGCAGGTTCTCCACCAAGTTTAATAATTCTAGCATTTTCGATTTTGAATCTCTTTTTAGAAATCATATCTCCAACAATAAACTTAGTATCTCCACCATCAAGAATCGAAACTTGTCTTAACATTTGAGATGTAATAACCTCAATATGTTTATCGGCAATATTAACCCCTTGAGATCTATATACTTGTTGTACTTCAGATACAATAAAGTAATGAAGTGCTTTATCACCTAAAATTCTTAATACGTCATGAGGTGATGTTTGACCATCCGTTAAAGCTTCACCGGCATGAACAAAGTCACCTTCATTCACTAATATTTGCTTAGATTTCTCTGCTAGATATTCTGCTTTATTACCAATTTCATCAGTAACAATAATTCTAGTTTTATTTCTTAATGGTTTACCAAAAGAAACGATACCGTCAAATGATGATAAAAGTGCAATACTTTTTGGTCGTCTAGCTTCAAATAACTCAGATACTCTTGGAAGTCCACCAGTAATATCTTTTGATTTTTGAGTTGCTTTTGGTGTTTTACCAATAATATCAGCAATTTGTACTTTTTGACCTTCTGCAATATTTAAAGATGTTTTAGGATCTAAAGAATACCTAATAATTTGATCATCCTCTGTTGCCAATACTACAGTTGGTTTATAACCACTTGGAATATATTCATTTACAACTAATTTAGAAGTACCAGTTAATTCGTCAAATTGCTCTGCAACTGTAATACCAGGAATAATATCTTCAAATGAAATTGTTCCGGCTTTTTCAGCAATAGTCGGATTTGCATATGGATCCCATTCTGCAATTACAACTTGTTCTGAAGTTTCAGGAACTGCAATAACAGATTCTTTTTCTACTTCTACATTATCATTTAATTCAAGTAATGAACCTCTAGCAATATAATGTCTTAAAGCTTCTCTACCTTCACCATCAACAATAACAGCAAATAAACCTTTATCAACTACTTTATCTCCAGCTTTAACATCATCTCTTCTTTCTAAATAATCACCAGTTAATTTGTAATACTTAACTGTACCTTTAGAGCCAGAAATAATTTTAGAAGTAATAGGTGCTCCATCTTCAACTCTTAATTCAGAAGCGAAAGGAACTCGGTTAGGAACATTCCAACCATCCTTAATTATCTCAACGATAGATTCATTTTCTTCAACTTCTTCACCATTTTTATATGGTAAATATAATTTACCTTCTATTTTTCCAGAAACACCTGCAAGCTCATTAGCTTTTGCAACATCACTCTTTCTTAAATAGAATTTTTTTGTATCTTTTGCATTTGAAATAGTTAAAATTGTATCTTCATGTAATGTTTCAACAGAAACTTTACCTTTAAATGGAGCATTTATCTTAGGTTCAACTAATAAGATACCTGCATTTCTTCTATTTGCAACAATTGCTTGTCCAGCTGAATTAGTATATTTCTTGATATTGTAGTATCTAATGAAACCTTCTTTATCAGCTTTTAATTCTCTTTCAGTTTGAGTAGCACTTGCAGTACCACCAACGTGGAAAGTTCTTAATGTAAGTTGTGTTCCAGGCTCTCCAATAGATTGCGCGGCAACAACACCAACAGCTTCACCAGGAGTTGCTTTTCTTTGCTCACCTAGGTTAAGACCATAACATTTTGAACATAAACCATGCTCAACTTTACAAGTTAATGGTGTTCTAATTACAACAGATTTAACTTCAGCTTCTGCAACAACTCTTGCATTTTCTTCAGTAATTAATGTACCCTCAGTAAATAAAATTTCATTTGAAATTGGATCAATAATATCTTCTGCAATCACACGACCTGTGATTCTTTCTTCTAAACTTTCAATTAATTCATTACCTGACGTAATATCCGTAATTTCAATACCTTCATGAGTTCCACAATCTTCGATTGTAATTCTTACATTTTGAGATACATCAATTAATTTTCTTGTTAAGTACCCTGCATTGGCAGTTTTTAAAGCTGTATCCGCAAGACCTTTTCTAGCACCGTGAGTAGAAATAAAGTACTCAAGTACATTTAGACCTTCTCGGAAGTTAGAAATAATTGGTGTTTCAATAATAGTCCCATCTGGTTTAGCCATAAGACCCCTCATACCTGCAAGTTGTCTAATTTGTGCCGCAGAACCCCTCGCACCAGAATCAGCCATCATATAAATAGAGTTAAATCCATCTTTATCAGTTTCAACTAAGTTCATCATCTCAGAACCAAGTTTATTATTTACTTCTGTCCAAATATCAATAATCTTATTATATCTTTCTTGCTCAGTTAATAAACCTTGAGAGAATTGTTTTTGAACTTCAATAACTTCTTTCTTAGATTTAGCAACGTGACCAGCTTTTGATTCAGGCACGTTAATATCATCAATAGAAATTGAAATACCTGCAGATGTTGCAAATTTGAAACCTAAGTTCTTTAAGTTATCTAAGAATTTAGGAGTTACTTCGTAACCACCATGCTTATAAATATAATCAACTAAAATACCAATATCTTTTTTCTTTAAAACTTTATTCCATAAATTAACAGGAACAAAATCAGGTAAGATATCATGAATAATTAATCTTCCAACTGTTGTATGAATAATTTTCCCATCCATTTGTGTTCTAATTTTTGCATGTAAATCTACTTCTTTCATATCTAAAGCAATTGTAGCTTCATCAACACCTGTAAATAATTTATGCTCACCTTTAACACCATCTTTTTCTAATGATAGATAGTAAATACCTAAAATCATATCCTGTGAAGGTACTGCAATAGCACGACCAGATGCAGGTAAAAGAATATTCATAGAAGACATCATTAAAATTTTTGCTTCTGCAACAGCTTCTTGTGATAATGGAACATGAACTGCCATTTGATCTCCATCAAAATCGGCATTAAATGCAGCACACACTAATGGGTGAAGTCTAATAGCTTTTCCATCAATTAATACAGGATGAAAGGCTTGAATAGAAAGTTTATGTAGTGTTGGTGCTCTATTTAACATAATTGGATAATCATCTACAATTTCGTTTAAACATTCCCAAACTTCATTAGTTTCACTTTCAATTAATCTCTTTGCAGATTTTAATGTAGTTGCGTAACCTTTCTCTTCTAATTTAGCCATTAAATGTGGTTTAAATAACTCTAAAGCCATTTTCTTAGGAATACCACACTGGTCCATATTTAATGTAGGTCCAACAACAATTACAGATCTACCTGAGAAGTCAACTCTTTTACCAAGTAAGTTTTGTCTAAATCTACCTTGCTTACCTTTAATAATTTCAGATAATGATTTTAAAGGTCTTTTATTTGCACCCTTAACAGCATTAGCAGTTTTACCATTATCAAATAAAGCATCAACAGCTTCTTGAAGCATTCTCATTTCATTTCTAATAATAATTTCAGGTGCATCAAGTTCTGTTAATCTTTTAAGTCTATTATTTCTATTAATAACTCTTCTATATAAGTCATTTACATCAGATACAGCAAATTTTCCACCATCAAGCGAAACAAGTGGTCTTAAATCTGGTGGAAGAACTGGTAATTGAGTTAACATCATCCATTCTGGTCTATTTCCTGAATTAATAAAGTTTTCAACTACTTTTAATCTTTTGATTAAAGTTTTTCTTTTAGCTTCAGATTTAGTTGCACCCATATCTTCTTTTAATGTAACTAAAAGTTCAAATAAATCAATAGTTTCTAATAAATCCCTTACAATTTGTCCACCCATATTTGCAGCAAACCCAGTGTGTTCAAATAAATCAGAGATAGTTCTATATTGTTCTTCATTTAAAATATCATATTTTAAAACTTTTTTAGTTTTTTCATTATCATAATAAGCATCACCCGCATCAGATACAATGTATGCTTCATAATATAATACTCTTTCAAGATCTTTAAGTTTAACACCTAGAAGTGTACCAATTCTTGTAGGAAGAGATGAAACCATCCAAATATGTGCAACAGGAGATACTAAATCAATATGTCCCATTCTGTGTCTTCTAACTTTTGAAGAAGTTACTTCAACACCACATTTTTCACATACAACACCTTTGTATCTCATTTTTTTGTATTTACCACAAAGACATTCGTAATCTTTTACAGGTCCAAAAATTTTCGCACAAAATAAACCATCTCTTTCAGGTTTAAGAGTTCGGTAGTTAATTGTTTCAGGTTTTTTAACTTCACCAGATGACCAAGAAAGAATCTTCTCAGGACTTGCAAGTCTTAATTGAAAGGCCGAAAAATCTGTCGGTCTTTCTAATTCTTTAATTTCAATAGGACGTAATATTTTTTGTGTTTTACTCATCGTTTTCTACCTCTTCAAAAATCTCTACATCAAGTCCAAGAGCTTTAAGCTCTTTCGTTAATACGAAGAATGTTTCTGGAACACCAGAAGCTGGAACATTTTCACCGTTTGCAATAGCTCTGTAAGCTCTTGTACGACCTTCAACATCATCAGATTTAGTTGTAAGCATTTCTTTAAGAACATTAGTTGCACCATATGCTTCTAAAGCCCAAACTTCCATTTCTCCAAATCTCTGACCACCAAATAATGCTTTACCACCAACAGGTTGTTGTGTAACAAGTGAGTAAGGTCCAGTAGATCTTGCATGCACTTTTTCATCAACAAGGTGATGAAGTTTAAGCATATACATATAACCTACATTTACTCTTTCTTTCATAATTTCACCAGTAGTACCATCAGTTAACGTAGTCTTACCATCTAAATCAATTTTTGCTAATTCAAATAATTTATCAAACTCATCTTGTTTTACACCATCAAATACTTGTGTAGCAAATCTTACACCTTTAGTCCAATCTTGACCATACTTAATTAATTCTTCATCAGATAAAGAATCCATAAACTCTTTTCCATTCATTAATTTAGCAACTTGTGCAATTTCACCCATTTTAGTTCTTAATTCTTTAATAAAATCAGCTTTTTTAGCATCAAATATATCTTGAATTTGAGCTCCTAGTTTCATTCCAACTAGACCTAAATGAACTTCAAGAATTTGTCCAATATTCATTCTTGATGGAACTCCAAGTGGGTTAAGAATAACATCAACTGTTGAACCATCTTCTAAGTAAGGCATATCAACTTGAGGTACAATATTAGAAACAATACCCTTGTTTCCATGTCGTCCTGCCATTTTATCCCCAACTTTAATCTTTCTCTTAGTTGCAATATAAACTTTTACTTGCTTAATAACACCAGAAGGTAAGATATCATCATGTTCTAAAACTTGAAGTTTTTCTTCATGATTATCTCTTAATTGAGACTTTTGTTTAATAAAGTGATCTTTAATATCATTATATTTATTTTCAATATCAGAACCAAATGATGCAACAACTTTTTTCATTGCAAATCTATTTACATTTTCTAAGATATCTAAAGGAATATTATCACCTTTTGAATATGTTACTTCGTCTAATTCAAGATCTTTAGTTAAGATAGCTTTAGATAATAAATCATTAATTTTTAAGATTTCTTCTCTATCTAACATTAATAATTTATCATGATGTTTTACATCTAACTCAGCTTTTTCTGCTTCAATTTCTGCAACAGCTCTTTCGTCTTTTTCATATCCTTTTTTAGTAAATACTTTAACGTCAACAACTGTCCCTTCCATAGAAGTAGGAGTTACTAATGATTTATTAATAACATGTCCAGCTTTTTCACCAAAAATTGCTCTTAATAACCGTTCTTCAGGAGTTGGTTTAATTTCACCTTTTGGTGTAACTTTTCCAACTAAAATCATTCCTGGTTTAATGTAAGTACCAACTTTAATAATACCAGAATTATCTAAGTGAGTAATAGACTCTTCTTTTACACCTGGTAAATCTCTAGTGATTTCTTCATTACCATGTTTAAGCTCTCTACATTCAACATCTTTTTCATAAATATGAATAGAAGTAAATGCATCTTCTTTAATTAGTCTTTGAGAAAGAACGATTGCATCTTCATAGTTATATCCATTCCAAGGCATAAAGGCAACCATTGCATTAACACCAACAGCTAACTCTCCATTATCCATAGAAGGACCATCAGCGATTACTTGACCTGCTTCAACAACTGCACCTTCTTTTGTTCCAATTCTTTGACCAAAAGAAGTATTATTATTTGTTCTAACATTTTTAGCTACATTATAATGATCAATGAAAGCACCGTTTTCATCTTCACCTCTAATATAAATATTTTTAGCATCAGCTTTTTCAATTACACCAGCTCTATTAGCTTTAATAGCTTCCCAAGCATCACGCGCAACTGTTTTTTCTAAACCAGTTCCAACAACAGGAGCATTAGGACTTAATAATGGAACAGCTTGTCTCATCATATTTGATCCCATTAATGCTCTATTGGCATCATCATGTTCTAAGAATGGAATTAAAGATGCAGCAACACCCATAACCATTTGAGATGAAATATCAATTAAATTAATTTTATTTTTATCAACTAATAAAATTTCACCGTCTTTTCTAGCTTCAGTTAAGGCTTCTAATATCTTTCCATTTTCATCAACTTTTGTTGATCCTGGTGCAATTATTAATCCTTCTTCTTGTGTTGCAGTATAGTATTTAATCTCATCACTTACAATACCATCTTTAACAGTTTTGTATGGTGCTTCAATAAATCCTAATTCATTAACTTTAGAGAAAGTTGATAATGTATTAATAAGACCAATATTTTGACCCTCAGGAGTTTCAACGGGACAGATTCTTCCATAGTGAGTTGCATGAACATCTCTTACTTCAAATCCAGCTCTTTCTTTTACAAGTCCACCTTCACCAAGTGCAGAAAGTCTTCTTTTATGAGTAACTTCTGATAATGGATTAGTTTGATCCATGAATTGTGATAACTGACCAGATGTAAAGAACTCAGTAATCGTTGATGTAATCATCTTAGAATTAACTAAATCATGAGGCATAATATCTTCTAAAGTACCAGATAATGTAGTCATTTTATCTCTGATAGCTTTTTGCATCTTAATTAAACCAGAATGTAATTCATTTGATAATAACTCACCAATTGCTCTAATTCTTCTGTTTCCTAAGTGATCTCTATCATCAATATGACCATGACCTGCTTTAACTTTTACAAGATATTGAACTGTTTTTATAACATCCTCGTAAGTAAGAACTGTTACATATTCAGGAACATTAACACCAAGTTTATGGTTCATTTTCATTCTACCAACTTTAGTTAAATCATATCTTTCTGGATCGAAGAATAATTTCTTAACAAATTCTTTAGCAGCTTCTTTAGTAACAGGTTCACCTGGTCTCATAACTTTATAAATTCTAATTGCAGATAAATCATTTTCATCATCTAATTGTTCTGTTTGTTTTAATAATTTTAAAGATTCAGCATCAGCTTTAAATGCATTAATAATAGAATCATCAACACCTGTTGCTAAATCATTTGCTATATCAAAGTTTTCAAAACCTAAGTCTAATAGTTTTTTTAATTTTAATTCATCTAAATTAGTTAATGCATCAAATAATACTTCACCAGATTCAGGATCAAAAATAGTATTTGCAGTATGTCTTTCCATTAATAATTCAATTGGATATTCAACTAGTTCTAAACCACCTTCAACTAAAGCTTTAGCTTTTCTATCAGTAAGTCTTTTACCAGCAGCAATAATTAAATTACCTTTTTCATCTTTTACATCAAATTCAATTCTACCTGTAAAATCATCAGGATTAAATTTTGTTAAGAATTTATTATTCTTGATTTTAACATTTAAAATTGGATAGAATAACTTGATAATATCTTCTTTAGAATAACCTAAAGCTCTAAAAAGAATAGTAACTGGAACTTTTCTTCTTTTATTAATCCTTACATAAAGAATATCTTTAGCATCATACTCAAAGTATAACCAAGAACCTCTATCAGGAATTATTTGTCCTGTATATATAAGTTTATTATCAGCAGTATTTGATTCATCTTCTTTGAAAATAACACCTGGAGATCTGTGAAGTTGATTAACAACAACTCTCTCAACACCATTTACAATAAATGAAGTTCTATCAGTCATCAAAGGAATTTCTCTAATAAATAGAGCTTGTTCTTTCATATCTTTAACACCGATTTTTTCACCAGTCTTTTCGTCTAAATCCCATAAAGTTAATCTAATATTAATTTTTAATGGAATTGAATAAGTAAGACCTCTTACCATTGATTCTCTAACATCATATTTTGGTTTACCAACATCACTACCTAAGTAATCTAAAGTAATTCTGTTTTGGGCATCATGGATTGGGAAAATTGACTTAAATACTTTTTCTATACCAGCAGTCGATCTGTCTTCTTGACCAACTTTTAAAAATGTTTCATAAGAGTTTTGCTGTAATTGTAATAAGTTCGGAATTTCGATTTGTTGAGGATTTTTTGCAAAATCAACTCTAAGTCTATTACCAGATTTTAAAGAGTTTAACATTATCGGCCTTGTAGTAAATTTTGGTTAGTTAAGCTTTATAGCATATAAAGCACAAAAGCATCCGTAAAGGATAGGGTTAAAATTCCATTAAAATTCTAACCTTAGCCTTCAAAGATGCTATTCTTTATACAAGGCAATTAAGCCTTGTATAACAAGTTTATAAAATTACGAGTGTAATTATTTAACTTCTACAGTTGCTCCAGCAGCTTCTAATTCAGCTTTTGCAGCTTCAGCATCTTCTTTAGATACACCTTCTTTAACTACAGAATCTGCAGCTTCAGCAGCAGCTTTCGCTTCTTTTAATCCTAAACCAGTTAACGCTCTAATTACTTTAATAACGTTAATTTTTTTAGCACCAGCATCTTTGATAATAACATCAAATTCTGTTTTTTCTTCAGCAGCTTCAGCAGCTCCACCAGCTACACCAGCAACTGCAACAGGTTGTGCAGATACACCAAACTTTTCTTCAAATTCTTTAACTAATTCTGATAATTCAAGTACAGATAAACCAGAGATATATTCTAATACGTCTTCTTTAGAAATTGCCATTTATTATTCCTTATTCTTTATATTTATTTTTTATTACAAGCTTAATAAAATTAAGCTGCTTCTTCTTCTTTTTTCTTTCTAAGAGCATCAAGCCCAATAGTAAAGTTTGTAAGTGGTGCCATCCAAGTAGCTGCAAGCATACCAAGAAGTTCATCTCTAGATGGTAACTTAGCGAATGCATTAACAGTTGCAAGATCTGCAATCTCACCTTCAATAATCCCTGATTTGATCTCAAATTTATCTTTTTTAGTTGAAGCAAATGTATCTGCTACTTTACAAGCAGAGATTTGATCTTCAGACCATAAGAAAATATTTGTACCAGTTAAGGCTACATCTCCTAACTCAGCATTTTTAACTGCTACAGTTACAAGAGTATTTTTAGCAACTTGAACTTTAGTTCCATTAGCTCTAGCATCGATTCTTAATGATTCTAACTCTTTATGAGTAATTCCATTATATCCACATACTACAATAGCTTGAGAATTTTTAAATTCAGATGTTAAATTTTCAATTATTTCAAATTTTTGTTGTTTATTCATAAGGTTCTCCTCCCTTCAAAACATCGACTTCGGTAGGACTTATTAGAAACGAGGAACGAATCTAACCCACTGTCTTCAGTTTTTATTTCAGTGCTTTGAACACTCAATAATAAAGATATTTTATCTGTATTATTGAATGTTAAAAAAATTAAATAAGGAAAAAATCCTTATTTAATATCCATTAATTCTGAAGCATCAACATTAATTGATGGTGACATAGTTAATGATATTGCTGCATTAGCAATATATCTACCTTTAGCAGATGCTGGTTTTTGTTTGTTAATAGCTGCAACAAATGCTTCAATATTTTCTTTGATTGCTTCAGTAGAAAAAGAAATTTTTCCAACTGCAGCTTGCATGTTACCTTTTTTATCAACTCTATATGCTACTTGACCACCTTTAGCATCACTAACTGCTTTTGTAACATCCATAGTAACTGTTCCAACTTTAGGATTAGGCATTAAACCTTTTGGTCCTAAAACTCTACCTAATTTACCAACAAGTCCCATACAATCAGGAGTTGCAATTAAAACATCAAAATCAATATTTCCAGCCATTACAGTTTCAACTAAATCATCGTTACCAACAATATCAGCACCTGCTGCTTTAGCTTCATCAACTTTAACACCTTTTGCAAAAACTGCAACTCTAACAGTTTTACCTGTACCATTTGGAAGTACAACTGCACCTCTAATCATTTGATCAGCATGTCTTGGATCTACATTTAAATTAAGTGCTACTTCAACACTTTCGTCAAATTTTGTAGATTTTAATTCTTTTAATAAATTACAAGTATCAGCAAGAGAGTAATCTCTTTGTTCAATTTTTTCTTTTAATGATTTATATCTTTTTGCCATTTTAATTCTCCGCAATATTTTATTTTTTTGCTTCCAGCGTTTAAAAAGTCTGCTGGTTAGACTTAAGAAAAACTAGTGAATATTATAATTCAGTTGTAATTCCCATTGATCTTGCACTTCCTGCAACAATTTTTGCAGCTTGATCTTTATCATCAGTATTTAAATCAGCGATTTTCATATCAACAATTTCCATAATTTGATCTTTAGTTAATGAACCAATTTTATTTTTAAGTGCATTATCAGAACCTTTTTTGATCCCAGAAACTTTTTTAATTAAATCAGTCATTGGTGGTTGTTTTAACTCAAATGTGAAACTTTTATCTGAATAAACAGTAATTTCTACAGGGATATTAAATCCAGCTTTATCTTTTGTTTTCTCATTGAATGCTTTACAGAATTCCATGATATTAATACCTCTTTGACCTAATGCAGGTCCAACAGGTGGTGATGGGTTTGCAGCACCAGCAGGTATTTGTAATTTAAGTTTACCGTCTACTTTCTTTGCCATACTATTCCTTTTTATTTTAATGATTTTTTAATGATTAGGCATTAGGGAATAAAACTATGTAAGAAGCAAGTTTTATTGCCTAATGCCTAAAAAAGAGTACTTAAACTACTCTTTCTACTTGTGAATATGAAATTTCAACTGGAGTATTTCTTCCAAATATTGAAACATTTAATTTTAATATACCAGAAGCCATATCAAAATCTTCAACAATTCCATTGAAGTTTGCAAATGGGCCTTCATTTACTCTAACCATTTCACCTTCATCAAATGAAACTTTTGGTTTTGCAGCTGCTCTATTATTAACTTTATCTAAAATAGCTGTAATATCTTTTTCAGATAAAGGAGTTGGTTTTTTCGATTCACCAATAAATCTACCTACTTTAGGCATTGCTTGTATTCCATGCCATAATTCTGTATCTAATTCAATCTTAGCAAATGCATATGCTGGATATAAAGGTCTCTCAATGATTGACTTTTTACCTTTTTTAATTTCAATTAAATCTTCTGTTGGAACTAAAACTTCAGCTATTCTACCATCAGCCATTTCTTCTGATAACTGTATTAGTGCTCTTTTAACTGCAAGTTCACTACCAGAGTAAGTTTGAATTGCGTACCATTTATGTGCCATTATTCTATTCCTTAATTCATTATAGAAGATAAGCTTACTGACATTACGGCGTCAATTAATGCTAAAAATAAAGATATTACAGTAACAACAATAAATACAGATAAATATGCTGATCTAATTTGTTCTTTTATAGGAAAGATCACTTTAAATAATTCTTCTTTAGCATTTTTATAATAAGTTTTTAATTTATTCACAACGACTCCAAGGTTTAAGTTAAATAAGCTTTTAAATTCTTTTAAAAAAAGTCGAAACTACTTTTAAAAAAACTCTTAAGTATATTAATAGGACGGGAATTATATCGAAAAAAGCTTTAGGTTAGCTTAGTTTTACTAGTTTTAGATTATATATATTTAAAATGAATATAATTTATTTTATGAGTATTATTTTGATTTAAAAATAATGGCAGGCCAGGAGGGACTCGAACCCACAACCGTCGGATTTGGAATCCGGCGCTCTACCATTGGAGCTACTGACCTATTTATAGAAGAGGAAGAAGCATAGCTTCTTCCTAAAGTCTTATGATTTTAATTTCACTTCTTTATGTAAAGTGTGTTTTTTTAATCTTGGACTATATTTTTTAGTCTCAAACTTTTCAGTATGAGTTTTTGGGTTTTTCATAGTAGTGTAGTTAATATCACCACACTCTTGACATTTAAGTCCTATTTTGATTCTTGATCCAGTAGCCATCTATTATCCTTACTTGATAATTTCAGCAACAACACCAGCACCAACAGTTCTACCACCTTCTCTAATAGCGAACTTTGTTCCCTTTTCAAGAGCGATTGGAGCAACTAAAGCTACAGTCATTTCAACGTTATCACCAGGCATAACCATTTCAGTACCTTCTGGAAGTGTACAAGAACCAGTTACATCAGTTGTTCTAACATAGAATTGTGGTCTGTATCCTGAGAAGAATGGAGTGTGTCTACCACCTTCCTCTTTAGAAAGAATATACACTTCACATCTAAATTCAGTATGTGGAGTAATTGTTCCTGGCTTAATAAGAACTTGTCCTCTTTGAACATCTTCTTTTTTGATACCTCTAATTAAGATACCAGCATTATCACCAGCTTCAGCATATTCCATTTCTTTTCTAAACATTTCAACACCAGTTACAGTAGTTGTTTGAGTGTCTTTTAAACCTACGATCTCAATTTGATCACCTAAGTTAATTCTACCTTTAGAAATAGCTCCAGTTACAACTGTTCCTCTTCCTGAAATTGAGAAAACATCTTCAACAGGCATTAAGAAATCTTGTTCAGTATCTCTTTTTGGAGTTGGGATATATGTATCAACAGCATCCATTAGTTCCATAATTTTAGCAGACCATGGTCCATTAGTTCCAGCTTTAGCTTCTTCTAATGCTTGGAATGCAGATCCAGCAATGATTGGTGTATCGTCACCTGGGAAATCATAATCAGAAAGTAATTCTCTAATTTCCATTTCAACTAATTCTAACATTTCTTCTTTATCTTCTTCATCTAATTGATCTTCTTTGTTCATGAAGATAACAATGTAAGGTACACCTACTTGCTTAGATAATAAGATATGCTCTCTAGTTTGTGCCATTGGTCCATCAGTAGCTGCAATAACTAAGATAGCTCCATCCATTTGTGCAGCACCTGTAATCATGTTTTTAACATAATCGGCGTGACCTGGACAATCTACGTGTGCGTAGTGTCTAGTTGCTGTTTCATACTCAATATGAGAAGTAGCAATTGTAATTCCTCTTTCTCTTTCTTCTGGTGCATTATCAATTTGATCGTAATCCATCATAGTTCCACCACCAGCATTTGTTAAAACTGCTGAGATCGCTGCTGTTAATGTAGTTTTACCGTGATCAACGTGACCGATTGTCCCAATATTTACGTGCGGTTTACTTCGTTCGAATTTTTCTTTTGCCATAGAATTTTCCTTCTAATTTTTTAGGTTATTGCCCTCTGAGTAGATAAGCCCAGTAGCTTCTCTATTCAGAGGGGATTGTATTGTTATTGTTTATAAATATTACTATCTATAATTTTGTGCGTGTATTATATTAAATAAATACTAAAAAAAAACTTAGTGGGATAAAAATTTATAAAGAGTTATAAAATTTGTGCTTAAAACTAAGCTCCCAATAATCAATAAATTAATGGAGCGGGAAACGAGACTCGAACTCGCGACAATCTGCTTGGAAGGCAGAGGCTCTAGCCAACTGAGCTATTCCCGCGCTCATTATAGTGGTGGGAAGAGAAGGACTCGAACCTTCGAAGCCGTAGGCGGCGGATTTACAATCCGCAGGATTTGACCACTCTCCAACCTTCCCGTTGAAAATTATTGTTTCGTTTAGTGTTATTCTATATATAGATAATGCACTATTTAAAATGGAGCTGGTGAAGGGACTTGAACCCCCGACCTGCTGATTACAAATCAGCTGCTCTAGCCAAGCTGAGCTACACCAGCGCCTAATTTAATGGTGGCTCGAGACAGAATCGAACTGTCGACACAAGGATTTTCAATCCTTTGCTCTACCGACTGAGCTATCGCGCCATTCCTTAAATTGGAGTGGAAGTATACACATAGGATGTTTAAAGTTTACTTAAACTATTGACTAAACTTTTAAATTCTTTTCCTCTATGAGCGTAAGATTTATACTGATCAAGTGATGCAGCCGCTGGAGAAAGGATTCCAATGCTATTTTCTTTTAAATTTTTATTAATTTTTTTTACTGCATTTTCTAAAGTTTCACAATTTTCTACTTCTATATTATATTTATTACAGTTGTTTTCTATTCTTTTACTATTTGTTCCAATTGCATAAACTTTAATATTTAGAGTTTTTATATATTCAAATAAAGGAATTAAATTTGCACCCTTATCATCTCCACCTAAAATTATATGTATATTCATTTTTTTATAGGGTACTAAAGCATTAATTGTAGCATCTATATTGGTTGCTTTTGAATCATTTACCCAAATTCTATTTTTCTTATCAACAAATTCTTCAACTTTATGCTCATCAATTGTAAATGTATTTATTCTTTCATAATCAATTTCATTAAATATAATCTTTTTACTACATAAGGCTAAAAGTGCATCCAACAAAAAAGGTTCTTTAAATTTTAATTTACTTTTATCTATTTCAAATTTTTTGCATAAGTCATCACTGTCTTTATAAGTTATCTTAGATGCATCCGATTTATAATCTTTATATTTTTCTGGAATTATTGCAATATCACCCTCTTTCATTAAAGTCAATGGTTTAAGTTTTGCATCTTCATATTCTTTAAATGTGCCATGCCATGTAATATGGTCTTCTGAAATGGGAAGAAGTAAATACAAATTTGGTTTCGCCATATTTGTATAATGTAAAGTAAATGAAGATGTTTCTAAAATCCATATGGAAGCTTCTGGACTAAGTTGAGAGAGAGGAGTACCAATATTCCCTCCATATACAGAACCATAGGTAGCTAATATATGTTGACACATTTGAGTTGTAGTAGTTTTACCATTAGTTCCTGATATCCAAATTGAAAAAGGCATAACCTCATCAAATAAATCATACTCACTTTGTACATTATTTGCATTTTGTATCATTTGATTATAAGGTGGAATTCCAGGACTTACAATAGTCTTTTCATGTGAACTTTTGTCATAAAACTCAAAATCCTTATCATCATATAATATTGCATTGGGAAATTTATCTTTAACAGCTTGAGCTGTTAATCCCTTTCCTAATACTCTTATTTCATCATTAAAATTCATATATACTCTTTTCTTGATTATCGTATTTTTAAGCTCATTAAAGCAAGTAAATTAGTCATAAAAGAGATAATCCAAAACCTAACAATGATTTTATTTTCTTTCCAGCCTTTTTGCTCAAAATGATGATGTATTGGTGCCATTAGGAATACCCTTTTTTTTCTAAGTTTATATGAACCTACTTGCAAAATTACAGATACAGTTTCAAGAACAAAGATAAATCCAATTATTACCAATAATATTTCTGATTTTGAAACAATTGCCATATACCCCATAAAAGCACCCAAAGGAAGTGACCCAGAATCTCCCATAAATACTTCAGCAGGATGTGAATTAAACCAAAGAAAAGCAATTAAAGAACCTCCCATTGCTGCACCCATAACAGCTAATTCACCTGCAAGTTTTATATTTGGAACTAAAAGGTATGATGAAAATATTGCATGACCTGTAATGTATACTAATATTGAAAGAGTAAAAAAAGCCATAATTGATGGTACTGTTGCAAGTCCATCTAATCCATCTGTTAAATTAACAGCATTAGATGCTGCAACCATAACAAGCATCCAAAATAAAATAGCAAATATTCCCATATCAAACAATGGCAATTTATAAAATGGAGTAAAAAAGGTAGTTGTATGAGAAAAATAGTATAAAATAGCAGCAACGATACCTGCACATAAAAATTGTAATACTAATTTTACCCTTGCGCTTAAACCTGCAGAATTTTCATTCTTTGAAATTTTTGAGTAATCATCTTGAATCCCTATTAAAGAGAATAATCCAATAGTTACAAGCCCACCTATTATATAAAAGTTATTTAATTTCGCAGATACTATTGTTGCTACTATAGTTGCAAAAATAAAGACCATCCCTCCCATAGTAGGAGTTCCTGCTTTTTCTTTATGTCCATCAGGTGCATGTTCATATATGGGTTGAGATGCATTTTTCCTTTTAGCCCATTTAATGAATTTAGGCATCAAATACATTGTTAAAAGAAACGCAATTATAAAACTTATTCCAGCTCTAACTGAAATATATTGGAAAATATTAATGTCTAGATGTCTATAAAACCAGTAAAACAAACTCAAACCTTCATTTTGATATAATTGCTGCGATTATATTATATTATACTTTTTAAAAGGTTTAAACAATGACAAACAAAACTATTCTTGTAATTACTGATGGTATTGGACATAACGAATCATCTGATTACAATGCATTTTCTCAAGCTCTAACTCCAACATATGATGATTTATTTAAAAATACTCCATATTCACTTATTCATACATATGGTAAATATGTTGGTTTACCTGATGGACAAATGGGAAATTCGGAAGTGGGACATATGACTATTGGTTCAGGAAGAGTTTTATATCAAGATTTAGTAAAAATTAATATAGCCATTGAGGAAGATTCATTAAAAGATAATACTGTATTTAAAGATTGTATGGAAAAATCAAATACTATTCATTTACTCGGGTTATTAAGTGATGGTGGAGTTCATTCACATATAGACCATATTATTGCCATGGCAAAAATAGCAAAAAAAGAGAATAAAAAAGTTTTTATTCATATGATTACAGATGGAAGAGATGTAGCTCCTGATAGTGCAAAGACATATATTAAGCAAATTATTGATATTTGTGATGAAGATATTAAAATTGCTACTATTGCTGGAAGATACTATACAATGGATAGAGATAATAGATGGGATAGAATTCAAAAAGGCCATGATGCAATTGCACTAGCTCATCCTAAAACTTTTTTATCTGCTCTTGAATTTGTAGAAAACTCATATAAAGAAGATATATATGATGAATTTATTATTCCTACTGCTTTTGAAGGATACACGGGATTAAAAGAAAATGATTCAATAGTTTTTTGTAACTTTAGATCAGATAGAATGAGAGAAATTTCTTCAGTATTTGCAGATAAAAACTTTTCTCATTTTCCTAAGTTTGCAGAATCTTTAAATATTGCAACAATGACTCAATACGATAAAAACATGCCATTGGCTGTTTTATTTCCAAAGGAAAGTCCAAAGAATACTTTAGCAGAAGTAATTTCAAATGCAGGATTAAACCAACTTCATACAGCTGAAACTGAAAAATATGCACATGTTACATTTTTCTTTAATGGTGGAGTAGAGGAACCTTTCTTAAATGAAACTAGAGTTTTAACTCCATCACCAAATGTTGCTACTTATGACTTGCAACCTGAAATGTCAGCACCAAAAGTTGGACAAAATGTAAGAGATGCAATGGATAATCAAACTGACTTTATAGTTGTAAACTTTGCAAATGGAGATATGGTTGGGCATACTGGAGATTTTGATGCAAGTAAAAAAGCTGTAGAAGCTGTTGATAAAGAACTTGGATTAATTATTCAAAAAGTTAAAGAGCATGGATATAACCTAATATTAACATCTGATCATGGAAATTGTGAAAGAATGAGAGATGAAGATGGCAATACTTTAACTAATCATACAGTAGGAGACGTTTATTGTTTTATAATGTCACCAAAAGTTAAAGAAGTAAAAGTTGGAAGTTTAAATAATATTGCACCAACTGTATTAAAACTTATGAATATTGATATTCCTGATGAAATGGATGAGACTTTAATTAAAAGTTAATTTTTTATGTTCAATATTGATATTCAAAAACTAATTATAAAAAGCCCTGAAAAAGAGCTAGTAAATATATCTTTAAAGATATCCAATGCCACTGCTCTTATTGGTCAAAGTGGTAGTGGAAAATCACTAACTCTAAAAGCTCTATTAAATCTATTACCAAATTCACTTCAGTGTGAAAAAGATATAAAATCTAATTTTATATTAGATTTTAATTCAATTGGATTTATTCCTCAAAATCCATTTACCTCTTTATCTCCTATGACAAAAATCAACAAACAATTTTTCTGTTCAAATGAGAAAAAGCAAGAAGTATTAAAACTTGTAGATCTAGATACTTGGGTTTTAGAAAAATATCCAAGTCAATTAAGTGGTGGACAAATTCAAAGAATAATTATTGCAATTGCATTAAGTAAAGAAATTAAATTTTTATTACTTGATGAACCAACAACTGCTTTAGATATTGAAAATAGAGATAATATAATTGAATTAATTGATTCATTGATAAAAGATTTAAATATTTTAATTCTTTTTGTAACCCACGATATTGACTCAGTAAAAGATATATGTAAAGATATCATTATAATAAAAGATGGAGTTGTAATTGAAAAAGGATGTACTAATGATATTTTATCAAATCCCAAACAAGAATACACAAAAACATTAATTAACTCAACATTTAAAAATAAAGACTTTAGGAAATAATATGATTAAATACATTTTTGGTTTTTTTCTACTTATAGGATTAGCTGTTTTAGGATGGCTATATACATTATATGATGAAATAAAACACGATATTGATAAAGTAGTAAATTACTCACCTAAACAAAGTACTCAATTCTTTGATAAAAATGGAGAACTTATAGCAAATACTTTTGTAGGTGAAAACCGTGAATATGTTAAATATGATGACATTCCCGCAAAGATTATTGAAGGATTAGTTGCTATTGAAGATACACAATATTTTGAACATATTGGAATAAATCCAGATGCAATTTCTCGTGCAATTATAAAAGATATAAAAGCTGGTGCTTTTGTAGAAGGGGCTAGTACATTAACACAACAATTAATTAAAATGCTTGTTTTATCAAGTGAAAAAAAATTAATAAGAAAAATTAAAGAAGCACTATTAGCAATTAGACTTGAAACTATTTTAACAAAAGAAGAAATACTTGAAAGATATTTAAATAATGTATATTTTGGACATGGTTATTATGGTATCAGGACTGCTGCGCGTGGATATTTTAATAAAGATTTATATGAATTATCATTAAAAGAAATGGCAATTTTAGTTGGACTTCCTAGAGCCCCTAGCTTTTATGCACCTACAAAGAATTTAAAAATATCCCTAGCTCGGGCTAATCAAGTAATTACAAGATTAAATACACTTGGATGGATTAATAAAGATCAATATGAAAGTGCAATAAAGGAAGTTCCAAAAATTTATAAACAGACATTAACAAAAAACAAAGCTCCATATGTAATTGACTATGTATTGAAAACATTAAAAGACGATATCCCTGATATTAAATCAGGTGGATACAAAATCAAGTTAACAATAGATTTAGAAGCACAAGAAATTGCAAGAAAAGCTTTAAGATTATCACATGAAGATGCACTAAAAAGAGATTTAGATTTCAGAAAAAGATCTAAAAACTTAAATGATGACTCATATACAAAGAATTTAAACGGTGCAATTGTTTCAATGGAAAGTAGTACTGGTAAGATTTTAGCACTAGTTGGAGGAATTGATTATAAAAAATCTATGTTCAATAGAGCAGTCCAATCAAAAAGACAACCAGGGAGTGCAATAAAACCATTTCTATATCAAACAGCTTTAAATGAAGGTCTAAATCCCGCATCACAGCTTATTGATATATCAAGAACATATGATTATAAAGTTGATGGGAAAAATAAAAAATGGCAACCTAAAAACTATGGGGGGAATTTTAAAGGTGTTATAAATTTACGAGAATCCTTAGTATCATCAAGAAACTTATCTACTATAAACTTAGTTACAGATACAGGTATCGATATTATATATAAAGGTTTAGAATCATACGGATTTAAAGATTTACCAGCTGATTTATCTATTACTCTAGGAACAATGTCTGTTACCTTACTTGAATTAAGTGAATATTATAGTGTTTTTGCAAATAATGGAACTCAAGTAAAACCATATATTATTGAACAAATTACAAATAAGGCGGGAGAAACAATAACTTTTGAGCCAAAAACAAAAGAAGTAAATTCTCCTGAGCAAACTTTTTTAATTACATCAATTTTAAGAGATGTAGTAGATAGAGGAACAGCAAGAAGAGCAAGAGTAGAGGGAATATCTCTTGCAGGGAAAACTGGTACAACAAATAATAATGTTGATGCATGGTTCTGTGGATATTCACCATCAATTCAAACAATTATTTGGTTTGGTAATGATAATAATAAACCAATGAGAAAAACAGAAACAGGTGGTAAAATAGCAGCACCTGTATTTTCATACTTTAATAAAAACTATTTAGAATCTCACCCTGAAATACCTAGAAGTTTTATAAAACCAGCAAAAGTTTATTCATCTAAGATTAATGGAAAGCTTGAATATTATACAGAGAAATCTCCTCTACCTGAAATAGAATTAGAAATACCTCCTGAAAATCAAGGAGAAGAAGTTATAGAGTTCTAGTTTCTCTTAACTTTATTATCTTTATTTAAAAAGTTTATTAAGATATAGACATAAAAAAAGGTAAGTTCAATTGAACTTACCTTTTTTGTAGCTTATTTTCTGATTAACAAGAATAAGTTGATTTAAATTCAAATGCTGTTGGTCTAGCTTCATCAGGGTGAACCTGAGTTTCAAATTTATAATGTTGATAAGTTTGAACCATATCTTTTGTGAATACTGGTTGTAAGAACTCATTATCTCTAATTAATGCTTCTAATGAACCTCTTAACGTATGAGGCATTTGAGGGATTTTTCTTTCTCTAATTTCATCTAAAGGCATTTCATATAAATCTTCATCCATTGGACCAATAGGTTCAGTTTTATTTTTAATTCCATCAAGTCCAGCCATAAGCATTGCAGCAAATGCTAAATAAGGACAAGCAGATGAATCAGGGAATCTCATTTCAACTCTAGTTGCTTTTTCTCCCGCTCCATAAGGAACTCTACAAGAAGCAGATCTGTTTTGAGAAGAATATGTTAAGATTGAAGGTGCTTCAAATCCAGGAATTAATCTTTTATATGAATTTGTTGAAGGGTTAGTAAATGCAGCAACTGCACGAGCATGTTTAAATACTCCACCAACATAATGTCTAGCCATTTCAGAAAGGTTACCATATTCACCTTCTGTATAGAATAAGTTTCTACCATCTTTCCAAATTGATTGGTGCACATGCATACCATTACCATTATCACCAAACATTGGTTTAGGCATAAATGTACAAGATTTACCATTTAAATGTGCAACCATTTTACAAACGTACTTATATTTTTGTACATTATCAGCAGCTTCAATTAATCCATCAAATACAATACCAATTTCACCTTGTGCTTGTGCTACTTCATGGTGTCCAAGAATTACTTCAAGTCCTACTTGCTCTAAAACTAACATCATTTCAGCTCTTAAATCAACCATCGAATCTGTAGGTTGTGCTGGGAAATAACCACCTTTAGTACCAGGTCTATGACCCATGTTACCACCTTCATAATCTGTTGATGAAGACCATTCACCTTCTTCAGAATCAACTCTATAAGATGATTCATTAATATTATCAATAATTTTTACGTCATCAAAAATAAAGAATTCATTTTCAGGTCCAAAATATGCAACATCACCAACACCAGACTCAGATAAATGAGTTAATGCTTTTTTAGCAATAGATCTTGGACATTTTTCATACATTTCACCTTTATAGATGTCATAAACATCACATATCATAATGATTGTAGAATCAGCAGTAAATGGATCTAGGAAAGAAGTTCCAACATCTGGTTTTAAAATCATATCTGATTTATTAATTGGTTGCCATGCATCAACTGATGAGCCATCAAAAGGCATACCAAATTCTAATTGACTTTCAGTAACTGCACTCATCATATACGAGATATGATGCCACATTCCTTTCATATCTGTAAATCTAAAATCTACAAACTTAACTTCATTTTCTTCACAATATTTAAAAAACTCTTCTGTATTATTAACAAATTTACCCATTGGTGTAACTCCTTGAATTTATATATTAATAATTCTATCAAAAATAATAAAAATTAAGATAAATTAACTGTATAAAAAGTATACAAGTGAAAGGAAAAAGTATATTTTTTCCTAATATACCCAAAATTTAGAAACTAACTAATTTTGAATCTCTATTGGAAAATGTCATACATTTAGTAAATCCAATCTCTTTAGCAAATAAACTTACTTCTTCATATTTAAAACCAACTTGATCAATAGCATGAGCATCTGAACCAAATGTAATATTTATATTCATCTCATAAGCTAATTCAAGAAGTGTTCTTGATGGATATGTCTCTTTTATTGGTTTTCTTAAACCTGCTGGGTTAATTTCTAAGACCATATTAGAGTCTTTTATAGCTAGTAACGCTTTTTTTGCTAATAATCTTACATCTTTTTTTGGTAAAAACTTGAATACTTTGATTAAATCTAAATGTCCAACAATATCAAATAAACCAGTTTTGGCCATTGCTTCAATCGCATCAAAGTATTCACTCCAGATAGTATCAATATCTTTAGACTTATAAACACCTATAAACTCCGGATTATCAAAGCCCCACATATCTTGTTTATTCTTTAAAAAATGTACAGACCCAATTAGATAGTCAACTTTTGCATGAACTATTTCATCTAGAATAAATCCATCTAAATAATCTACTTCGTAGCCAAGTAAAACTTCTATATCATTTTTATATATTTCTTTTAAATCTAATATTTCTTTTTCATATAAGGGTTTAGCAGATATATCCATTCTATATTTAGGATCATAAGGCATTGGTGCATGATCTGAAAAACCATATACATCAATTCCTAATTCAATAGCTCTTTTTATGTATTCTTCAGAAGTTCCAGTTGCATGATTACATAAAGTTGTATGGTTATGTAAATCTACTCTCATGATAAAAGTCCAGAACCTTTTATAGCAGTACTTCTATCTTCAGCATATATTCTATTTCCATTAAGAATGTCGTATTTCCAAATAGGAGCTTGAGCTTTAAAATCTTCAACAAACTCATCAATCAATTCTAAAGCAACTCTTCTTTTGGGAGAACAAACTGCAGCTATATATGAACTTTCATGATTTAATACATCCCCTCGACTATGAGCCATTAATACTATTGCTTTTAATTCTTTAGCTTTTTCTTCCCATGAATTAAACCAATTATTTAAAATTGGTTCATATATATCAAAAGATAAACCATCAATTTTATTTTCATCTCTTACAACACCTACAAAAGTAATAATTGCACCATAATTTGAATTTCTATATTTGTCATACCAAGCATTTGTGATTCTCTCAACGGGTAAACTACCTTCAAATAATTCTAGATTTTCCACATTCAACCTCTATCATCCACCACATACAGGAGGTAACAATGAAATTTTATCTCCTTGAGAAAGTTCTATATCTTTTTTCGATACTAAAGTATCATTTATAGCAACAGCACAAGTATCTAGCCAAGTTAAAACTTGTTCATCATTTTTTAAGATTTCACTTAATTCTGAAAGGTTTGAAATATCAACTTTCATTGGCTCTTTATTAATTGGTCCTAGGAATTCTACATCAACCACTTTAACCCCTTATTTATTGTTTTTTAATTATTATACCAAAAGAATTTTAAGGTAAAGGACTCATCATTTTATGATATTCGCAAAAATAGATTTTATCAATTTATTACCATTTCATATTTATATAAAAAAAAATATAAAATCAACACAAACTAAAGCAATTATTGAATATAAGAAATCTTATCCATCATTAATAAATAAAAAATTTAAAAAAAGAGAAGTAGATTCAGCATTTATATCTTCAATTGCTTCAAGAAATGAAAAAAAGTTAAATTTAGGAATTGTTGCTAAAAAAGATGTATTATCAGTATTATTAATTCCTGGTAATTATGAAAAAGATTTTCAAAGTGATACATCAAATGCATTAGCAAAAGTATTAGATTTAGAAGGTAAAGTTTTAATAGGTGATAAAGCACTAAAATATTATCATAATAACGAAAAAAAAGATTTTATTGACTTAGCGCAATATTGGAATGATAAATATAACTTACCTTTTGTCTTTGCAGTTTTGTGTTATTCATCAAATAAAAGACAATTAGTAAATATTATAAAAAAATTTAATAAAAATCATATAAAAATACCTACATATATTTTGAATCAATATTCAAAAAGAACAGGTATCTCAAATAAGAACATAATAGAATACTTAAAAAAAATTGATTATAAAATTGGAATTAAAGAAAAGAGAAGCTTAAAACTTTTTTTAAAACTAACAAAATAAAGGGCGCATAAATGACAATATTTGATACTATAATTTTAGGAATAATTGAAGGTATAACAGAATTTCTACCAATATCTTCAACTGGACATTTAATAGTTGCCAGTGAATTTTTAGGTATTGAACAAAATAATATTAATAAAGCATTTGAAGTAATTATACAATTTGCAGCAATTTTAGCTGTTATATTAACTTACCCTTCAAAGTTTACACTTTCACATATTGATTTATGGACAAAAGTAATGATTGCATTCTTTCCTATTGCAATTATAGGTTTTATATTCTCTAGCCAAGTTAAAGCGATGTTTTCAATTGAAATAGTTGCCTATATGTTTATTATTGGTGGTATTATCTTTTTAATTGTAGAAAAGTTTTATGATGAAAAAGAAACTCACACTCTAGATGTTGAAGATGCAACTTATAAACAAGCAGTATGGATTGGTTTTGCTCAAATCTTTGCATTAATTCCAGGAACTTCAAGA
Source organism: Poseidonibacter lekithochrous (assembly GCF_018861145.1). Taxonomy (GTDB): domain Bacteria; phylum Campylobacterota; class Campylobacteria; order Campylobacterales; family Arcobacteraceae; genus Poseidonibacter; species Poseidonibacter lekithochrous_A. Next base: position 21,381 of record NZ_JAHKQT010000032.1, on the reverse strand, counting down.
GCTGGATCTAGTATTATTGGAGCGATGTTAGTTGGATTAAATAGAAAAGCCAGTGCAGAGTTTTCTTTTCTCTTAGCTTTTCCTGTTATGTGTGCTACAACTGCATATGATTTATTAAAGCATCATGAAGAACTTCTTTCAAATGCAAATATACTAAATCTTGCAGTTGGTTTTGTTGTATCTTTTATTGTAGCTTTTTTAGCAATCAAATTATTTTTAAAATTCCTTGAAAACTTTACATTTGTAGCCTTTGGTGTTTATAGAATAATCTTTGGTATTTTACTTCTTGTTATTTTGAATAATAATATTACATATTAAAGCTACTGCATTTGAATTAATAGAAGAAGCTAAACTTTTACTAATACTATGAATATCACTATTTATTGCATTAAAAAAGTCTTCTTCTTTTAACTCACCTTCTCTTTGTAAAAAACACAATCCTCTATCTTTTAAATCTTTTGCATTATAATACTGGTGATCTCCTGCTGCATATTTATATGGAATAAAAAATGTAGGAAGACAGTTTGCACAAAGTTCCCATAAAGTAGATGCTCCTGCCCTACTTACTGCAAAATCTGCTTTTTGCATTTTACTTGGAATATCTTTAGAAAAATCAAAGATATCTGCATCTATACTTAATTTAGCATACTCTTCTTTTATTCTTTGATAATCATTCTTTCCAGCTTGATGAATGATTTTTATATCCATTTCATTTAATTTAACAGCTACTTTTAAAGCAAAATCATTTATAGCAATTGCACCTTGTGAACCACCAAAAAAAGCAACTGTTTTAACCTTATCTCTAATTCGTCCTAACTCAAAGAACTCTTGAGCTACAGGATAATCTTTTATCTTAGATGAATTAGTAAATGAAGAAAAAACTTCAGTAGCAAATCTAGATGTAACTTTATTTAAAGTTCCCATTACAGAATTTTGTTCATGAATATAAAGTTTACAACCTGGTTTTACAATAGATGCAAAAGTAGCTGCTGCAGCGGAAAAGCCTCCTACAGAGATAACCGTCTTTACGTTGTATTTAGAAAAAAGGCCTAAACAATAATTTGTTTTAGAGATAATATTAAGTAAAGAGCTTATTTTTCCTAAAGTATTTTTATTTACTACACCTTTTGTATCTAAAAAATATATAGCTTTTAATCTTTTATCTTGATCAAACCATTGTTTATCTTGACCATTAGAAGAACCAATAAAAATAACAGGAATACCTCTTTTATTAAATTCCTCAATAAAAGCATCAGCAACTTTTAAATGACCTCCTGTACCACCTCCTGTAATTACAACATTTCCTTTCATATTAAACCTTTCCTTCTTTTATTTCTATATCTTCATCACTTACAACTCTACTAATAGATAAAACTAAACCAATAGCAATTGACATAGATAGCATTGAAGATCCTCCATATGAAAGTAAGGGTACTGCAATACCTTTAATTGGTATCATCCCAGATATTCCATATGAATTTATTAAAAATGCAATTATAATCATCAAAGCAATACCTAATGTAAACAAATGATAAATAGGATTTTTAACTCTTCTACTAATTCTAAATATACGCCAAATTATAGAAAACATAATTCCAACAATACACATTAATCCCAATAGGCCTATCTCTTCAGTAATACCAGCTAATACAAAATCTGTATGAACTTCTGAAAGAAATCCAACTTTAATATCCCCATTAGAAATGCCTTGGCCTAAAAAACTTCCATTATGCATTGCATTTAAAGAATGTGATACTTGATATGGCTCAGGTAACTCATCAATACGTAAATAAGATTCTGCCCAAGAAGGCAGCACAGAAAGAATTCCATCTTGAACCATTGCCCACCAAGAATATATTCTTTGAATTCTATGAGGAGCCGCAAGTATTAATCCGGCTAAACCTAAAAGTGCTCCTGCCCCTAAAACTAAAAAGATTTTAAAAGACCTATTTGCAAAAATCAATAATATAACTAGAATAATTCCTAAAAGTACAACTTGTCCTAAATCTTTTTGTAAAAAAGCTACAATAAAAACTACAGCAAAAAACGTTAAAAAGTATGGAGCTAAAAGAATTGACTCTTTTCTTAAACCAATTTTTTTTGGTTGATCCATAACTTTTCTATGAAAAGACCAAGATAAAAAATAAATAAAACCTATTTTAAAAAACTCTACAGGAGACAGTGAGAATCCTGGTAATCGAATCCATCTATTAGCACCACCAGATGCTGTTACTAGAGAAGATGGAAGTGCAGGCATTAGTGCCATTAAAAAAAAGAATAGTAAAAATAGTGTCATCCCAACTTTTCCAACTAATTTATCTGGGTCTATTAATGAAAAAGACCACATAATAGCAATTGCAACTATAGCAACCATTGTCTGTCTAATAAAGAAATGAAATTGACTATATCCATAATACTCGACAGTATAAATACTTAAAGAGTATGAAAACACCACACTTAAAGTGATTAGTAAAGATACTAAAATGAGCAATAGATAATCTGCTTTTTGACAATTTAAATTATTTTTTATTGATTTAATCTTATTTTTGTTAGAATACATACTCTATTATATAACATTATGGATAAATATGTCTTCAAACAAAATCGAAAAAATTAATAAAACTAAAAAAATAGCAATATTATTTATGATTATTTTCTTATTTTTACTAATACTTATTATTTCTGTATTCCGAACAATAACTGAATATAGACATATGCCAACATTACAAAGTGAAAAAAAAGAATTATCAGTGCGTGGGGATATCATTAGTTCTGATAATTTTAAAATTGCTTCATCTAAAAAACTATATAAAGCATCTATAGATACAAGACACTTGGCAGAAGATAAAAAAGAGCTATTTTTACAACTTTTTTCAATTTATAGTAAAATTCCTTATAAAAAATTAAAAGAGAAACTAACAAAAGCAAAAAATCGACCAGGAAATTTAGTATTATCTTATAATATTGATTCAAGAACTGCAAAGAACTTAAAAGAACTCTCTTTTAAACTACGACAACTTAATGTATTTATATCAAGAAAAGTTAAAGGTGGAAAAATACTTAGAGGTTTAAGTATTCAAGAAAGCGGAGAAAAAAGATTGTTTTCATACGAAGATACATTAACTCCAGTTGTAGGTTATATATCAAAATTTGAAAGTAAAAATGGTACAACAAAAGTAAAAGGTATCAAAGGACTTGAAAAAAGTTATAACAAAGTTTTAAATGAATCTAAAGATGGAATTTTACAAGGGAATAGAGATGTATTATCATATATATCTTTTGATAAAAATTCATTAATTAGAAAAAGAATTGATGGTGCAACTTTAAATTTAAATATTCCATTAAAACTTCAAAAAAACAATGAATTAACACTTGATGTACATAAAGAGAAATTGAGTGCAGATGAAATAATGGTTTCAATAATGAATAGTAAAACTGGTGAAGTATTAACACTTGCATCTTCTAATAGATTTAATCCAGAAAAAATTAGACAAAAAGATATTCCATCATTAAATGTAAATGCAATAGAATATCAATTTGAACCAGGATCAATAGTTAAACCCTTATCAATATCTCTAGTTATGGATAAAAATAGAATTAAAAAAAATGAACTCTTTTTTGCCTATAATACAAAAGGAAAAGCTAATAGCAAAGGAGAATTCCCTAGAGGAAAGTATAAATTAGGTAGATACACAATTGGAGATGATCATAGATTTAAAAAACACTATTTAACACTAAAAGATGTAGTAATTTATTCTTCAAATATTGGTACCTTAAAAATTGCCCAAAGACTTACAGGTCCTGAATTTTATGAAGGATTTAAAAGATTCGGATTAGCAAGAAAAACAGGAATAGATTTACCATATGAAAAAAAAGGTGTAATCCATAGTATAAGACAATATTCAGCTGGGGATAGAGATAAAGAAGATAATATTTTTAAAGCTACAGATTCATATGGTCAAGGTATTACAGCAACTTTTATGCAAATGATGAAAGCTTATACAGTTTTTAGTAGTGAAGGATATATGTCCACACCAAAGATTGTTTCTCACTTATCTCATAATGACAGTAAATATAAAGCCTATGATAATAAACCAGAGAAAGTGATTTCTAAAGAAACTGCAAATAAAATGAAGCAACTTTTAATACAAACAGTTGAAGAAGGAACAGGGAAAGCAGCAAGAATTGAAGGTTTAGAAATAGGTGGAAAAACAGGAACTGCACAAATTGCAAGAGGAGGAAGATATCTAAAAAAATATATTTCTTCATTTTTTGGTTTTGTTAGTGATGGAGAAAATTCTTATACAATTGGAGTTACTGTAATGAATCCAAATTCTACAGGAAAGTATTGGTATTATCGATACGCATCATCATCTGCAGTTCCTGTATTTAAAGAAATTATACAAAATCTAATTAAATTAAACTACCTTACACCTAAAAACGATATAATTTCAAAAAATTAATATAAAGGCAGATAATGTTCGGAAAAGAATTAAAAAAATATGATTATACAACAGAAGAGTTAGCAAAATTTCAATATGCAAAAATTACTACAAGTAAAGGTGTTATTTTAATTAAATTATTTAATGAAGATACTCCAAATACAGTTGCAAACTTTGCTACATTAGCAAATGATGGTTTTTATAATAACCTTAACTTCCATAGAGTAATTCCTGGGTTTATGGCACAAGGTGGTTGTCCTGAAGGTACAGGAACTGGCGGGCCAGGATGGTCAATTCCTTGTGAAGTAGATAAGAATAAACAAGTTCATAATCAAGGTAGTTTATCAATGGCACATGCAGGTCCAAATACAGGAGGAAGTCAATTCTTTATATGTTTTGATGCTACACCACATTTAGATAGACATCATACTGTTTTTGGTGGAATTGAACCAGAAGATGCTGATAGCTTCGAAGTATTAGATTCAATTGAACAAAATGATGAAATTATTTCAATAGAAATATTAGAATCAAAATAGTTTATCGTTTAGTAATAAAAAGGTCAGTATAAAAACTGACCTTTTTTTATACATAAATATTTATATAAAGGAAAGATAAAATATGACTCCTTTTATTATTTCACAAATATTAGTACTACTAGCTATTTCCTTTGATTTAATGTCTTTCCAATTTAAAAATCGTAAATATATTTTAATATGTTTTAGTCTTGCATCATTATTAATTTCAACACATTTTATCCTACTAGAGAAGTGGACAGCGGCTTCATTAATGGCGCTTGCTGTTATTAGATTTATTGCAAGCTATTTTAGCACTTCTTTAAAGATGAGAAATTTATTTATTACTCTTACTATTTTAATTTCTATATTTACATTTCAAGGCTATCTAAGCATTATAAGTTGCATTGCAGCTATTTTTGGAACACTTGGATCTTTTCACAAAGAAGATAAACAATTACGTCAATTAATGATGATTTGCAGTTTATTATGGATTATTCATAATGCCTTATCACTTTCACCCGCCGCAGTTATTATGGAGTTTTTATTTATATCTAGTAATTTATTTGGTTATTATAGGTTTTATATTAAACCTTCTAATAATTAACTTTATTAATTAAAATATTTAACATGTAAAGAATATCTATAAGAAAGAAAAAAGGATTATCAATAAAATTGATAATCCCTATCGAGTTTGTGTATTATAAAGAATGAGTCTTTCTCAGACTACATTCCCATACCAGGCATTCCACCCATACCCATGTCAGGCATAGCAGGAGCACCGGCATCTGTTTTAATATCTGTAACTGTAGCTTCTGTAGTTAATAATAAAGAAGCAACTGAAACAGCATTTTGCATTGCAACTCTTTCAACTTTTGCAGGATCTACAATACCTGCAACGAACATATCAACATATTCACCAGTTGCAGCATTAAATCCTAGGTTTTCATTTTCTGATTTTTCAACTTCGTTTGCAACAACACCAGCATCAAAACCAGCATTTAAAGCAATTTGTTTTAATGGCGCTTTAATGGCTCTTAAAACAATAGCAGCACCAATAGCTTCATCACCTTCTAGTTCTAATTTAACTTTAGCAGCAGCTCTAATTAAAGCAGCTCCTCCACCAATCACAATACCTTCTTCAACAGCAGCTCTTGTTGCACTTAATGCATCATCTACTCTATCTTTTTTCTCTTTCATTTCAGTTTCACTTGCAGCTCCAACTTTAATAACTGCAACACCACCTGAAAGTTTTGCTAATCTTTCTTGTAATTTTTCTTTATCATACTCAGATGAAGTTCCTTCCATCTCTGCTTTGATTTGATTTACTCTAGCTAAAACAGCCTCAGCTTCACCAGCACCATTTACAATAGTAGTATTATCTTTATCTATTACAACTCTAGCAGCTGTTCCTAAAGCTTCCATACCAGTTGATTCAAGCTTCATTCCCATTTCTTCGGCAACAACAGTTCCAGCAGTTAAAACAGCAATATCTTCTAACATTGCTTTTCTTCTATCACCAAAACCTGGAGCTTTAACAGCTGCAATATTTAATGAACCTCTTAATCTATTTACAACTAAAGTAGAAAGTGCTTCACCTTCAACATCTTCAGAAATGATTAATAAAGGTCTTCCTGTTTGATTAACTGCTTCTAAAATAGGTAACATTTCTTTTAAGTTAGAGATTTTTTTCTCACATAATAAAATAAATGGATTTTCCATTTCAGTAGTCATTTTTTCAGTATTTGTAATAAAGTATGGAGATAAGTAACCTCTATCAAATTGCATACCTTCAACAACATCTAATTCATCAGAGATACCTTTTGCCTCTTCAACAGTAATAACACCATCTTTTCCAACTTTATCCATTGCTTCTGCAATCATTGCTCCAATTGCAGTATCAGAGTTTGCAGAAATAGTTGCTACTTGTTCAATCTCTTTCTTATCAGCAACAACTCTAGAAGCAGCTTTAAGCTCAACTAAAATAGCTTCAGTTGCTTTATCCATACCTCTTTTTAAAATAATAGGATTAGCTCCTGCCGTTACATTTCTTAAACCTTCTTTGAAAACACTATGAGCTAATACAGTTGCAGTTGTAGTTCCATCACCTGCTTCATCAGCAGTTTTTGAAGCAACTTCTTTTACAAGTTGTGCTCCCATATTTTCTAAAGTGTCTTCTAATTCAATCTCTCGTGCAACAGAAACACCATCTTTAGTAATTGTAGGAGCTCCAAAAGCTTTTTGTAATAATACATTTCGCCCTCTTGGACCCATTGTAACTTTTACAGCATCAGCTAGTTTTTCAACACCTGTAAATAATCTATTTCTTGCGTCATCACTAAATTTTACTTCTTTTGCCATCTTACATAACTCCTATAATATTTTCTTGTTCTAACACTAAATAATCTACACCATCAAGTGTAAATTCAGTTCCTCTAAATTGTTCAAAAACAATAGTATCACCTACATTAATTTCAGTAACTTCTCCACCAATTGCTTTAACTTCTGCTGTATTTGGTTTTTCTTTAGCTGAATCAACTAAAATAATTCCACTTGCAGTTTTACTCTCTACTTCAGTTCTTTGTACTAGAACTCTTTTCCCTAATGGTTTGAAATTCATGTTAATCCTTTGATTAAGTTTTATAATATTTTTTTATAATTTTTATGTTTAGCACTCTAATTTTTTGAGTGCTAGATTTTATATAATTTTTGCAAATTTGTCAAGTACTATGAGTTAAAATGACTAAGAGTTTGATTTTAAGAGGAGAGATATTACTATTTATGTCTATTTATATACTTTAAAAGTAGTTCTTCAAGCGAAAGTTTCAATTTATTATCAAGCCTATTCAAAACTTTTTCACACTTTATTGCTAAATTGTCAGCAGCTTTTATAGCTCCTTTTAAACCTAATAAATTAACAAAAGAATTTTTTGATTCATCATTTTGTGTTGTTTTACCAGCTTCTTCATCGCTTAGTGTTTCATCAATAATATCATCTTGAATTTGAAATAACAATCCTAAATCAATTCCAAAATTATATAATTTTTCTTGAGTTTCTAAATTATATTCAGAAATAATAGCACCCATTTTTAAAGAAGCAGCTATTAATTTAGCCGTTTTATGTATATGTAAATATTCTAACTGAGAAAGTTCAAGTTTTTGATTTTCAAAATAACAATCAATTGCTTGACCAATTATCATTCCATCAATTCCACCATTACTAGATAAACATTTAACTAACTCTATTTTTACATCATTGTGTAAGGGAGCATTTGCTATTTTATTAAAAGCTTCAGTATTTAACGCATCACCTACTAAAATAGCTGTAACTTCATCATATTTATTATGTAAGGTTTTAAAACCACGTCTTAAATCAGCATTATCCATTGAAGGTAAGTCATCATGCACTAAGGAATAAGTATGAAGCATTTCAAGACCTAAAGCAACAGGCATTGAATTTTTAATAATTAAACTTTTATTTGATTTTACAACAGAGAGTAAAAGCATTGGACGGAATCTTTTTCCACCAGCTTTTAACATATCAGCTAATGCATCTTCAAAATATGGATGAAAAGTTTTTGAACTTGGAAGATTATTTAATAAATAATCTTCAAATTCATTTAATAAGTTCTTCATTTAACTATTTTTTTGCCCCATAGAACCTAAACCACCCATCATATTCATAGCTGTCATTTTTTGATTTTCTTCAGTTTGTTTAATAACATCATTCATACATGAAATTAATAAAATTTGTAAAGAATCTTTATCGTCTAGTAATGAATCATCAATTTGTAAATCAATTACTTCTGAGTTTCCATTTACTGAAATTTCAACCATTCCTCCACCAGCTTTTGATGTAAATATTTTTGAAGCATTTTCTTCTTTAGCATTCGCAGCCATATCTTGAAATTGACCCATCATATCATTTAAGTTTAAATTTTTTAAGTCAATTCCATCAAACATGATCACTTCCTACTAATTCATTTGTTATCATATCAATATTATTTTCATCATCAACAATTACAACAATTGGTTTATAATTTTCTAACTCAACTTCAGAATAAGAAGCATAAGAAATTACGATAATTTTGTCACCAATTTCAACTTTTCGTGCAGCTGCACCATTAAGACACATGTCTTTACTTCCAGCTTTACCTTTAATAACATAAGTAGCAAATCTTTCACCATTGTTTACATTAACAATTTCAACTTTTTGTCCAACTCTTAAACTTGATGCATTCATTAAATCTTCATCAATTGTAATTGATCCAACGTAATTTAAATTAGCATCAGTAACAGTAGCTCTATGAATTTTACTATATAGCATCTCAAATGTCATATAATTTAGTCCTCTTTAACTTTGTAAATTTACAGCGTCACCCCAATACTGCTCAGGTATTAAATACTCAGCAACAGGGTTCCCACCTAATATATGTTCTTCAATAATTTTATCTATTTTTTCCTTAGACAATTGACAATACATGTGATGTCCAGGCTCAATTAGCATAATTGGTCCCATTTGACATCTACCTAGACATGAAGTTCTTATAACTTGAACTGGTCCCATTAATCCCTTTTTCATTAAAGATTGTGTCGTATGATTAAATAAATCTCTTGTATCTGGAGTTACACATGATGGTTTTGGCATACCTGGAGGGGAAGCTTGTTCACACTTAAAGATATAAAACGTTGGTTGCGGAATTGAAGGCATTGCCATTGTTTAGTCCTTTTATAAATAAAAATTTTATAATTTTAGTGAATTTTAACACTTTTTTATTAAAACCTAATAAAAATAGCTATTTAATTTTTTTTTAAATCTAAAATAATATACTTATTTTTTAAAATCTAAAAATTAAAGGCTATATATGAAAAAAATATTTTTCATTCTTTGTTCATTTATGTTACTTTTAGAGGCATCAAATCCAATTGCTGTTTTTAAAACAACTCAAGGAGAAATTGAAATTGAGTTAAGACCTGATTTAGCTCCAAAAGCTGTTGAAAACTTCGTAACTCATTCTAAAAATGGTTATTATGATGGTTTAATATTCCATAGAGTAATCAAAGGATTTATGTTACAAAGTGGAGATCCTACAGGTACAGGAAGAGCTGGAGAATCAATCTGGAAGAAAAACTTCGAAGATGAATTTTCACCAAATGCATTATTTGATAAACCGGGTATCTTAGCAATGGCTAATAGAGGAAGAAATACAAATGGTAGTCAATTCTTTATTACTACAGTTCCAACATATTGGTTAAATGGAAAACATTCTATTTTTGGTTATGTTACAAAAGGTATGGATATAGTTAAAAAAATTGAAAATGTTCCTACAAATGGAAGAAATGGTGGAGACAAACCATTAAGTGAACAAAAAATATTAAGCATTACGATTAAATAAATCAAGTTTATCTTGATTTATTTAATTATCCAAAAATCTTATTCATTATCTCTTTGTCACCATAAGTCATAATTTGTTTTTCTAAAGTTTCAACTCTTTTAGATTCATTATTAGCTTTTTCTTTCCAATATTCAAGTTTTTGTACTAAAACATCATTTGTTTCAATGGCTTCAAACTTTTCTGTCATTTTTACTAATTTTTCGGTAAGTTCATCAATCTCTATTTGAAAATTAACTTCAATTTGTTTTTTCTCTTTTTCAAACTTACTTTTAATATCTTCAATTTTAATTTTTAATCTTTTAATATCTAAACGTAAATCACTATTTTCTTTTGTTAATTTTAAAGAAGTATTATGTTTATCTGCATTTTTTTTATAAGTAGCTAATTCACTTTTTAAATTTCTATTTTCTAAAGAGTATTTTTCTGCTATATAAATATATTTATCATTATTTCTTTGAGCTTTAAAAAACTCTTCATTAGCATCTTCAAGTTTCATTTTTAAGTCATTGATTATTGAATGTTGCTCTGCATTTCCTTCTTTGCTTCTAATAAAAATTTCACTTTTATCTTTCATTAATGCACGTTGCATTTCTCTTTTTTTAGATAATTCTTCTGTAATATCTTTTTGTATTGATATTGCACCATCAATTTCACCAGCGTCATTTAAAATTGTAATCATTGAACAATCAGTTGTAAAAGTACCATTTTCTTTTGTTTTATTCTTTAAAGTACCATGCCATGATTTATTATTTAAAACATCCGCATACATTTTTACATATAAATCATTTGAAGTGTCATTATGCTTTAAAAACTTAAAATCTTGGCCTATTAATTCTTCTCTTGAATAAGCAGAAATTTTACAGCATAAGTCATTTACCTTTACAATTTTCATATGAATATCTGTCTCAATAACAATATTATTTAAATCAGTTACTTCTTTATATTTTGATAATTCTCTATTTTTCTGATCAATTAAAAACTCTTGATATAAAACACCTGCTAAGTCATTCATTAAAGAAAGAAGCTTTCTTATATCAATAGGTTTAATTATATATTCATGTATTTTTAATTTAATAGCTTCAGATAAAAATTCATTATCAGAATGTGCAGTTGCAAAGAAAATTGGAACTTTAGAATCAATTCCTCTTATTGTTTTTACCATATCAATGCCATTCAATTTTGGCATATTAATATCAGATAATATAATATCTATATCATCTTGATTACGAAGATATATTTCAAGACCTTCTTTTCCATCTTCAGCTGTATAAACATTTTCAAAAAAGTTTGATAGTAATTGAGATAATTCTGTTCTAATAACAGCATCATCTTCAACATAAAGAATTCTTAATCTTTTTAGTAACTTTTTATCTATTGCCATTTTTTATTTTATTTCCATACTTGTAATAAGTTCAATAAATTTAATAAAATCAAAGGGCTTTAATAAATACTCATTAACTCCATACTCTTTTGCTTTTGTGATATATTCAATTTCTGTGTGTGCAGACATCACAATAATTGGAATATTTATACCTTGATTTATAATATTTTCAATCATCTCTAAACCATTCATTAAAGGCATATTTATATCTGTAACAATTGCATCAATATCAGGATTATTTTTTAATATTTCTAAAGCTTCTATTCCATTATTTGCAGTTAAAAAATTCGCTTCTAATTTTGTTAAGGCATCAGAAATTATAGAAAGTAAGTCTTCTTCATCTTCAACAAAAAGAAGTTTCAGACTTCTTAGTTTTTCTATTTTTTCATGCATATTTTTTTCCAATAAATTTAGTCTTTTAACTCTTCTTTATTTACAACTCTTTCAATATCCATGATAACTAACATTTCATTATTATCTAATCTTACATAACCTTTTAAGTATTTAGATGGAATTGCTGAACCCATTTCAGAAACAGGTGCTAATGTACTTGTATCTAATCTTTGAACATCATCAACTAAATCTACAATAATTCCAACCATTCTTTTATCTTCAGTTATAACTGCTATTACAGATGTATTTTCATCATAAGTACCAGCACTTGTATTAAACTTTAATCTAATATCTAAAATTGGAACAACTTCACCTCTTAAATTAATAAGACCTTTTACCCAATCAGATGTATTTGGTAAAGGTGTAATATTATCTGGATAAGTTAATATTTCTCTAATTTTTGGTAATTCAATTGCATACTTCATTGCACCTAGTTCAAATGTCATAAACTCACTAGTATTAGCATAATCAATTACTTTTTCTTCATTATCCATAAATATTCCTTTTACTCAAGTTCTTTATTAAATACAAATTTATCTTATTTTATCAATTCTAAACTTAAAGCTTATTGTTTTTTTAAATTATTTATTGTACACATAGCAATATATTTCGGACTTTGTAAAGATACTATATCCCCTACTTCCAAATTATCTAGTGATACTATTTTATTTTCTTTTGATATTTGAACAAAACCATTTTTATCTTTTTTATCAGGATGATTTAATTCGAAATTATTCTTTAACAAATCAATACTATTTTGTAGTTTCATTAGATATTGAGAATAATTGTTTTCATATGTTCTTTTTAACATTTCTAGCTCATTTTGAGAATTAGAAACTTTTTGAGCTAAAGTTGATTGAAATGACGACTTTAAAAATTTTATTTCTGACTGTATAAATTCGAATTTAGCTTCAATTGAGTTTTGTTTAAATAGTTTCTTCAAATTTGATACATTTTCTTCTTTATTAAATAAGATTTGTTTCAATAAGTTATTAAACTCATTTGATAAAGAATCTAAATACATTCTGTGTTCATTAATATCAGGTAAGACTATTTCAATAGCATTCGAAGGAGTTGCAGCTCTTTTATCTGCCACAAAATCTGAAATTAAATAATCAACTTCATGACCAACGGCGGATACAATAGGAGTTCTTGATTCATAAATAGCATTTGCTACAATCTCTTCATTAAAAGCCCATAAATCTTCAATACTTCCTCCACCACGACCTACAATCATAACATCACAAAATAAAGTATCTGCATATATTATAGAATTTGATATATCAAAAGCAGAGCCTTCACCTTGAACTAAAGTAGGTATTAAAATAAACTCGACTAAAGGCCAACGATGTAAGGCAACTTTTTTCATATCTTCAATAGCTGCACCTGTTGCAGAAGTAACTAAAGCAATTTTTTTAGGATACTTAGGAAGTGCTTTTTTTATATCAGGATTGAAGTATCCTTTTTGTTCTAATTTAGTTTTTAACTGTTCATATGCTAGAGCTAAAGCTCCTTGACCAGCGGGTTGAATCTTATTACATAAAAGTTGATAATTACCTCGAGGAGCATATACTGTGATATTTCCTGTAATTACAATTTTTTGTCCAACTTCTAATTGAAATTTTAAATATTTAGTATTTCCTCTAAACATTACACATGAAATTGTAGAATTTTGATCTTTAACTGAAAAGTATATATGTCCAGAATTATGGTAAGTTAAATTTGAAACCTCACCTTCAACGTATACTTGAATAAATGTAGTTTCAAGTAGAGATTTTATTTGTGAATTTAAAGTAGAAACGCTAATAGGTGTATTCATAAAACCTCCTTCTTAATTTTAAAGTTTTCTTGCAATAATTAATGTTGAAATATTCATAGAAAAAGCTTTTACATGAATAGGCTCAAGACCAGCTATTTTTAATTCATTACATAAATTATCAGTTGTTAAAAACTCATCAATTGAATTTGGCAAATATGTATAAGCTTCTTTGTTTCTTGAAATCATTCCACCTAAGGTAGGTAGTATTTTATTCATATAAAAATCAGTTACATAATCTAAAGGATTCCTTTTTTCATTCTTTGTAAATTCAGAAATTACAACTAAGCCATCTTTTTTTAAAACTCTTGCAAATTCATCAAAAGCTTCTTGTCTTTGGACAACATTTCTAATCCCATAAGAAATAGAAATAATATCAGCAGAATTATCTTCTAATGGCATAGAAGCAGCTCCTGCTTCTATAAATTCAACCTCAGGAAGTTTTTTCTTTCCTACTTCCATCATTCCAACACTTGGGTCTACTCCAACAATATTTTCTATCTCAATATTATTAGATTCTGCGATTTTTTTCCAATGCTGAATCATATCACCAGTTCCACAAGCAACATCAACAATTTTTTCTATTTTATCTTTTCCATAAAAGTTAAAAGCTAAATTACAAGCTTTATTTCTCCAAGATTTATCAATTCCCATTGATAAAACTCTATTTGCTACATCATAAGTTCCAGCGATATCATTAAACATTGATACAATTTTTTCTTGTTTACCCATTCTTTATCAATCCTATTTTAAATTTTATAATATATATTTTCCAATTAAAAGACCTAAAATAAAACCAATATTAATAGCTACTGCTAAAAACATATATGACATCTTTTTATCTAATTTAGGTAGTTTTCCTAGAATCTCTTCTTGTTTATTTAAAGTTTTATCAAAGTTTTCACTAGCTTTTCCAAAAGTTTTATATGATTCATCTAAAACTTTTGTAGCATTTTTAAGTGCAATTTCTGAAAATTCCATTCTTTCAACAAGCTCCTTAGCTTGTTTAAAACTCATTTCACTCATTTTTTAATATCAATCCAAGTATCTAAGTCACAAAATATTTTATTTAATACATTAATTACATAATCTTTTGCATCTGTTTGTATTCTTCTAAAGAATAAATATTTTCTTGCACTTTCTATATCGCCTAATTCTTTTGCTCTAATAGCTTTTTGTGCAAAATCAGTATTATTATAAGCCATTTCCCATACAGTTGACCCTAAATATCTACTCATAGTAATTACTTTATCATTCTTTACAGGAAAATATCTTGGATCTTTTACAAAATCACATATTACAGAGTTTGAATCAATATATTTATGACCAAAAAAATTAATAAATTGTTCTTCAATATAATCCGGTTTCATAGAAATTGCTCTGTTTAGTGCAAACATAATATTTTCTGATGGGTTTTCTTCAATTTTTTTTATTTTTTTCATAGTAGCAATTGCATTTTTACCATCAAGTTCACCATCACCTAAAGGAATAATCCATTTAATATTATTAAAAGTTCCAACTTTTTTTATCTCATCCAAAACAAGTGATGAAGTTTTATTTCCGCCAACATCAATAATAACCTCATGATTATCATCCATTAAAATCAACTCATCTAACTGTGTTAATTTATTAGTACCTAACATTCTTTTATTTACTATTTCAGTTCTTGTAAATGATTTAGAATCATTATTTTCATCATCAATTTCAATATATGTAATTTTTTTGCCATGTTTTTTATAAAGATAAGGAGCTATTACTTGCATTGCAACTGTAGACTTCCCTACACCACCTTTTGTTTGTGGAATAATAATCATATTAATTAACCTTTTGGATTACGTTTCATAAACTCGATAATTTTTCCATGAAATCGTGCATAAATTTTATTTAATGAGATTTCATAATTATATAATTTGGCTATTTTATCGTAATTTTCATTAATTCCATATTCACACCAAGCTTGTAATTCTTCATAAGTTTCAAACTCATATCCAAATCTTTTTAACAATCTATTAGTATAAGAATCAACAACCATATAATCTTGCTTACAAGAATAACAAAGAATTGCATCAGCAGTTTCTGGGCCGATTCCTTTTTGCTCTAAAAGCCAATTTCTATCAGCTTTTAAACAAAAGTTTTCAAAGGTATTAAAATCTTCAATTATTTTTTTTGCTAAAGCGATAAGTCTTACAGATTTTTGATTTTTAAAACCACTTGGAGTAATAGCTATTGTTAATTCTTCTAAGTTAATACATGATAGTTTTTCTAAATTATCTATATCTAATTTTCTTAAATTCTCTAAGGATTTTTCTGCATTAACCCATTTAGTATTTTGAGTTAAGATAGAACCTAATAATATTTCAAAACTATTATCATTGGGCCACCAAAACTCATTCTTTTCATCTATTAAACTTTCTTCTTTCAAAAAACACAATAAATCATAAGAAGAAGATATACTAATCAATCATAGCCTTTGTTATTATATATTCAGGATTATTACATAGCTTTTTAATTTTAAAACTATTAGTGGCTTTCCCTTCTTCGTTTATATCTGTAACCATTATTTGAAGTATTGTTTTACATGAACTTGGAACTTCAAAATGACCACCAAGACCAGTTACAACTTTTTGAATAGGTATTTTTTTATCCATTCCAATAACATTATCTCTACATCCAGTTAACCCAATATCAGTTAAATAAGCTGTATTATTAAAAATTTGTAAATCATCTGTTCCAACATGAGTATGAGTTCCACATATCATACTAACTTCGTTTTGTAACATCATTAGCATTATTCTTTTTTCACTTGTTACTTCAGCATGAAAATCTATAAAAATACTTTTAATACCATCTGCATAAAGTTGATCAACAAGTTTACGTGCCCAATTAAAAGGATTTTCAACTGTTGGCATTGTATATTGACCCATTAAGTTTATAACAGCTAGTTTTTCAATTCCATTAGCAGTTTGTATATCACAAACTTTTAATCCACTTCCTATTAAACCAGGAGGATAATTGTCAGGTCTTAAAACTGGTTTAGTTTCAAGCAAAACCATCATCTCTCTTTTCTTATCAAAAGAGTGATTTCCACCTGTTATTAAATCAATACCCATGTTAAGTAGTTCATCACAGTTTTTTGTAGTTAATCCGAAACCATGACTTGCATTCTCGCCATTAGCAATTACAAAATCAATATCATATTCTTTTCTAATTTTTGATAAATTTTCTTTTATTATTTTACGGCCAGGACGACCTACAATATCACCAATAAATGCAATTCTCAATTGAATCCTTTAAGTTGTAAATATATTTTTGTGATTGTAGCAAGTGTAAGTTTAGGTATAACTTCAGTTTAAGTTATAGCTTACCTTTTTTTCGCAAAGATTAATTTACATTTTTTCCATTAACTTTAATTTTTCCTTTTTTAAAATCAATATTAAATACTACTTTACCATTATTTCTAAGAGCATATGTATATATAACTTGTTTCATACTAGGATGCATTCTTGAAGATAAGTTTCTGTAATCACCTTCAGATAACTCTAATTTAACTTTTGCATTTAATGAAGTTTAAAGAGAAAGTTTATTAACAGAATTCATTTTTATTAGCATTAATATCTATATTAAATTTATCAAATTTAACATCAGTAATAATCGTAGTATCATTAGAATTATTAGTAAATTCATGACCTAATATTTGAAATCTAGCCTGTATTTTTTACCTGATTTAGAAGTTGCCTTTATATTTTCATCAATATCTTTTAAAGACAATGTTTTTATTTTTGCTTTACTATCAAATAGGAGATTAAGTGTTAGAGATTCATCAAAATTTTTAGTATCATCTTTTTTTAAATTATTTATAAATATTTCATAGATAGGATATTTCTCAAATAAAATATCTGTTGAATATTCTTTTAACTTTTTTTCATTTGTAACTGCATGGGCAAAATCTCTTTTAGTATTTAAATAACCTTCATGCTTATCAATAGATAAAAGAATCCATTTTTCATTTAATTTTGATTTTTGTGATTCAATAGGAGCTAAAATAAATGCAGTTAAAGCAACTCATCCCAAAATGGCTTTTTTACTTATTCTTTTTCATTATTAAATATTTTTAGCACAAATATTTGCTTGAGCAAATGCTATTTGAAAATTGAAGCCACCTAACTCTCCCGTTATATTTAGACATTCGCCAATAAAATATAAACCTTTTTGCTTTAAACTCTCAAAAGTTTCATGATTTATTTCATCAGTACTTATTCCACCTTTTGTAACTTCAGCTTTTGTGTATCCAAAGTTTCCTGCAGGGGAAAACTCATAATATTTTAAAATAGATAGTTTTTCTTTTTCATCTTTTTTCAATGAAGAAATAGCCTTGTCTTCTAAATCAATAGATTTTAAAAACTCTTCCGTAAATCTTTTAGCAAAAGGTAATGCTGAAGATATCTTTTTATTACTTCTAAAAAAATCTTCCATTTTATTTTTAGGTAAAAAATCAATAGCCATCTTACCTTTTTTCCAATATAAAGATGACGTTAAAATTACAGGACCAGAACATCCTTTATGAGCAAATAAAAATGAACCTTCAAACATTCTCCCTTCAACAAAAGTATTAACATATGTTGAAACACCAGATAAGTTTTTAAACCAAAATTGATCTTTTTGAACTGTAAAACCAACAAGTGCAGGTTCAAGTTTTTCAACTGTATGTCCAAATTTTAAGGCAGTATCAAAGCCAATTGAAGTAGCTCCTAATACAGGATAAGACAAGCCACCACTTGCAATTACTACTTTTTTTGATTCAATAGTGTTTCTTGTAGTTTTTATTTTATATGTTTTATCAAAATCTATTTCTATTACTCTTGTATCTAGATATTTTTTTACATGAGTAGTTAGTTTTAAAAACATATCAATCACATCAGATGAACTGTTACAAAAATAAGTACCTTTTACAATTTTTGGATTTATTTTAGGAAATACTCCATTTGAATTTAAGAATTTCAGTAATTCATCTTTTGAATACTTAGATAAAATCTCTTTAACAAAATCTCTATCTCCTAAATAGTTTTTACATGTAACTAACTCATTTGTTATATTACATTTAGCTCCCCCAGAAACTTTTATTTTAGAACCAACTTTTGAATTTGAATCAATTAAACAAATGTTTTTATATTTTCTTTTATCTAATTTTGATGCCAGCATTAAAGCACTAGCACCAGCACCAACAATT
Organism: Poseidonibacter lekithochrous; assembly: GCF_018861145.1. Taxonomy (GTDB): domain Bacteria; phylum Campylobacterota; class Campylobacteria; order Campylobacterales; family Arcobacteraceae; genus Poseidonibacter; species Poseidonibacter lekithochrous_A. Next base: position 2,214 of record NZ_JAHKQT010000032.1, on the reverse strand, counting down.
GCTATATCGTAGATGAATTATCCTTTTTACATATAAATCTATTTATTCCATTTTTATATTCATACTCTAATGAATAGCCATTTGCTTTTAATATATTATGAACAATATATAAACCCAAACCAAAAGAATCTTTAGATTTATCTTCATTTGCAAAAAATGGCTCAAAGTATTTTTCTAAATCATACTCCAGTTTTTTTCCATTATTTTCAAAAATAATATTTCCATCTTCTGTTTTAATAGTAACTTTTTTGTCATTCGAATATTTAATTGCATTATCAATTAAATTTTTTATAGCTATTGAAAATAGTTTAAAATTAATATTTATTTTTTTATTATCATAAGACCCAAGTATTATTTCATCTTCAATCATTAAGATATCTTTTGCATTATCAATTACATCATCTAAAAAATAGAACTTTTTTTCAATATTTTTAGTTGAAGAAATCAATTCTTCTATTGATGCAAACTCATTAATAAGAAGTTCAAGTCTAGAAAAAACTGATTTTAATTTTTCATTATTTTCTTTATTCTGTTCCAATTGCGTTAAAAAATTACCTTTTGTAATTGGAGTCTTTAGTTCATGCATTATATTTCTAATAAATACATTTCTAGCTTCTTTTAAACTCTTAAGTTTTAAAGCAGTTTTTTTAAATTCCATACCTAAAAGAGAAACTTCATCTTTTGAATCACTATTGCAACAATCAAAATCAAAATTTTCATCACCAAGAGTTTTTACCTTATCTTTTAACCTTTTTAAAGGCATTAATTTACGTATTGTTATTAAATACATTAATATGATAGTAATAATAACTATAGCAAAAACTAAAACTATATAAATTTGTGTATTTGTATCTGAAATTGAATTATCTTTAATTAAAATTGTTTTCTTCTTCTTTTTTATATATAAATAATTATTATCTTTTAATTTTAATACTCTAAATATAATTTTATCTCTAACATCTTTTCTTTCAAGTAAGACTTTTGTTAAAGGATTATAAGTAATTGCATTAATATTTCCTTTATTATTAAATAAAGTAAAATTAGAATCTTCTAAACTTTTTGCAAACTCTAAGTTTAACCCACCTTTATGATGTTTACGTAAAACAACTTTTATAATAGGTATATATTTCTCAAATAATTGTGATTCTTTTACTTTATAATTTTCAGTCATTAAAATACCAAAACTAACAATAACTAAAATAATTGATATTATAAAACTAACCGTAATAGTAAAAAATATTGATTGTCTATTCATTATAAAACTTGTACCCCATTCCTCTAATTGTATGAAGATATTTTGGCTCTTTTGGATTATCTTCAATCTTTTGTCTAATTCTATTTATAATTACAGCTAAAGAGCCTGAACCTTCATAATCTTGATTTAATAAATCTGAGTTATCAAAAATATCTTCACGTGAAATCACAAAACCATCTCTTTTAATAAGTAATGATAAAACTTCGAATTCTGCAGCTGTAAGTTTAACATATTTACCATTTTTTGTAATCTCTTTTTTATCACAATCTAAAACAAATGCTTTATTTTTTATTTCATCTTGTATATTTGAGTGATTAAATCTTCGTAAAATAGTTTTTATTCTAATTTCTAATTCTCTTGGGTCATATGGTTTTGGTAAATAATCATCTGCCCCTAATTGTAATGCAGTAACTTTATCAGTTATATCACTTCTTGCACTTGAAATTATTATAGGAATATCAAAATCTTTAACAATAGCTTTACAAACATCTAATCCATCCATACCAGGAAGTGTTAAATCAAGTATAATTAAATCATAAGTATTTAATTTTAAAGCAGAAAGAGCTAAAAATGGCTCTTCATAGTTAGTTACTTCAATATTAAATTGCTTTAAATATTCTGTTAAAACAATAGCTAATTCTACATCATCTTCTATCATTGCAATTTTAATCAAATTATTCCTTTTATTTAGAATCTAAAATATTACAAACTTTTTCAATCATATCCACTTTAAATTTTATCATATTCTGTCTTTTTTCACTCATTTTTTTGACAAATTCTTTTTACTTAAAACTATTTTATTTAAGATTATGACATTAGTTTGTTAATGATATATAAATTCAATATTAACAGAATATAACTCAAAAAAAGAGGCCTAAAAGAGAATAAAAAGAAGTAAAGCCCAAAAAGAAGGCTAAAAAAAAAGCTTAGCATAAACAACTGAAAGTTGAATAAGCTAA
>NZ_JAHKQT010000024.1 GCF_018861145.1 Poseidonibacter lekithochrous | reverse complement strand
GGCTAGGGCACTAGAATGATGTTCGGGGCGAACTTTGCCGATGGTCGTATTAAGAGTTATACCATAGTTGTCTTGTATAAAGATGTGACCCTCCCGAAGTTATGCAGTGTGGGGTGTGGGGTTTATATGGGTGCAATCCATGAAGAAAAGGCTAACAGAGTCTCAATTTCAGGCTGCAATCAAGAGTTTGGAAGTGGGACCTCAAACACTACAGATAGCGCACGGGGTCTTAGTAGAGGGAAAACCTCAAACCGAATTTGTGACGTTGTTGGGAGTGACGAAGGGGGCGGTATCACAAGCCGTCAAGAGGGTATGGGAAGCTCACACGGCACAAGCGCCGGAAGGATACGAGCGAATAACGGCAATACTGCCGGAACATCAAGCGTTCATCGTCAAGAAGTGGGCCGAGGACGCAAAAAAGAAAAGGGGAAACAAGGGATGAAATCAGCGGTCGTAGCGAACCAAAAAGGCGGGGTTGGTAAATCTGCAACCGTCGTGCATCTTGCTTTTGATTTTCAAGAGCGAGGAAAGAAGGTCGCTGTGATCGACCTTGATACTCAGGGTAATGTTTCTTACACATTGGATCAATTCTGTGTTGAAGGAGTTACCGCAAGTAGCTTTGTTAGTGGTGGTTCCATCAATATCACCAACGCAAATGAATCGGGGATTCATTTGTTTAAAGCTGACTCCGCTTTGGCAAACATGGAAAAAATGTCACTGGCCGATGCAGGTCAGAACCTTAAAAAAGGTTTGGCATCCTTGGAATCTCAAGGTTTTGATATTTGTTTGATTGATACAGCTCCCTCTCTTGGGGTATCACTGGCCGCGGCACTCTTTGCAAGTGACTATGTAATATCTCCTATTGAGCCAGAAGTTTATTCTATTCAGGGTATTAAGAAAATGAACGCTGTTATTTCTAACATGCGTAAAGTAAACCCTACCCTTTCATTTTTGGGAATGTTTCCGAGCAAGGTTGATAATCGTAAGCCTCGCCACCGCCGTAACCTGGAAGCTCTCCAGAACGCTTTCCCTCAACTAATGATCCCGCACACGGTTGGAGAACGCGACAGCATTGCCGAGGCATGTGCAATTGGTACTCCTGTATGGGGGATAAAAAAATCAGCTGCTAGAGTCGCAGCAAAAGAAGTTAGAGCCTTGGCTGAATACGTGTTTAATAAGATGGAGATTACAGCATGACCGCAAATAACAATGATATGACAGGATTGGGCCTTGAAGATATTGGCGGCCTTTCTGGTTTGCTAAACGAGCCTGAATCTAATAATGGCGGTTCTGGTCCTTTGATGCTGTCTTTGGATTTGATTGATGAAGATCCAAATCAACCACGGAAAGATGATAGCCCTGGCTTTAGTAAGGATAGTCTAGGGGAGCTGGCTGCTACGATTCGTCACCGTGGCGTTAAAACTCCTATTTCAGTTCGTGAGAACCTTGAACAACCTGGGCGTTATATTATTAACCACGGCGCTCGACGCACCAGAGCATCTAAGATTGCAGGAAAGGATGTTATTCCAGGCTTCATTGATAACGACTACAACGAAGCTGATCAAGTGATTGAGAACCTACAACGTAATGACCTTACTGCCCGCGAGATTGCTGATTACATTGGCCGTGAATTGGCTAAGGGTGTTAAAAAAGGTGAAATAGCTGAATCACTTGGTAAATCAGCCGCGTTTGTTAGTCAGCATGTGACTTTGTTGGACCTGCCAGAGCCTATAGCCGCTGCGTTTAACTCTGGTCGAGCTAATGACGTAACAGTAATTAATGAGCTTGTTAAAACGCATAAGAAGAACCCTGATGAAGTTTCAGCTTGGCTGGAAGATGAAGATCAGGAAATTAC
>NZ_JAHKQT010000008.1 GCF_018861145.1 Poseidonibacter lekithochrous | reverse complement strand
ATATAAACCCCACACCCTAATTGTAAAAATTTGACGGTGACAGCCGCCTAACTCAAAAAAAGTATAGCTAAACTTTATTATAGGGTCAATACTTTAGCGGCTAAAATTACGTATCTTTTGGCCTATATATCGAGACAAAGTAAGTAAGTAGTGTTAGCGCGAGAAAATGCGCGAAGAACGTCCATCCAGCGTGAACTTCTGGATTATCCCAATAATAAAAGGCTCGAATAGCCTGGAAAAACACATTAATGGACACAATCCATTTAAGAACGGGCCAAATCAAAACAGTTGTAATCCAGATCCAACGTACAATGGCCGCAAAGAATCGCCCTTTCTTAGCGGGTTTCTGCGGCTTAGTATCTGATACTTTATTAACTTGTTGTTCATGTTCAGGTGGGGAATTGGAACCCGTAGGCCCAACTTTGGGAAACTTCACTACGTTTGACATTTTCTTGACCCTCCACGCTATCCGTGCTCCAATTATCTATTGCTCACTATTCGGGACCACACCCTAACGAGCAACAGGTTTGGTGTGACAGCGCCGGACCAAGCGCCTCGGTTATCACCGAGGCGTTATCTATTTAATCTCAACCCAACGCAATTCTATTTATAGTCATCGACATATCTCGGTTTATGACCTTGATGATTTATTCGGCCTTAACCTGCACGATAGGACATATTGCCCTAACAAGTCAAGTTAAATTTTTCGGTAAATCGAAATAAATTTTAGCCGCTAAAATGTGATTCTGCTAATTACGATTCTTTCCAAATAACTCCCAGTCCAGCCAAGTAGCAAAGTTGCCCCCAAGCTGAATATCGATTATATGACACGTCACCTCGCGCACGTCGAACCGTTCGCGAGCCACTAGGCCCCAACCCTAATTTTTTCGCCGCTTGGCTACCAGTAAGCCCAGCTAAACGCAAAACCTCTCTAATTTCTTCACCTGTTGGTCGTGACCATTGTTCAGCAGGTCGAAGACACTCTAGTCTAATATTTACATTATTCATTAACTGTTTACTCCGTATCAGATACTAAACGCAATTGATTAAAAGCATAAATCGACTGCACTGCCTTGGGATCATTTTCAAGAACTCGGCTCCCCTTTCTGTTGATCCGATATGTTTCTGGCTTGTCATCATGCGCCCAAACCTGAGAAGAAGAAGAACTTACCGAAGTTATAATTACAAACTTACCAACGTCACTTTCAAAAACAGGATGATGAACACTTATAACCTGGCAACGCTGTCCAGGAATGAACTGCCTACTTTCTGGCGTTACTTTTTTGTGTTTTTCAACCTCTCGTTGAGGTTTGGAAACGACTGGAGTCGCTTCCGGTAGATTACATTCACTCTCTATTTTATCTAGCTTTTGTTGAGCCTCTTTAGCCCATTTTTTCGCGATGTATGCCTTTTGTGAAGGCAGTACCACATCAACCAAAACAAACCCTTTCGGAACGTTAACATTTGCCGGAGAACGTCTAGGAGGTGGGGTGAGCGTATCAACAAAACTAGGAAATGACGCTTTAGCCAGAACGTCTCTATACTCTGGTTTTATGTCGTGGCGTTTATCTTTTAGGTAGTCAGATAGGATAGCTTTGGCCGCTTCATCGACTGTCAATCCGTAGCACGGTTTACCAATA
>NZ_JAHKQT010000019.1 GCF_018861145.1 Poseidonibacter lekithochrous | reverse complement strand
TCAGATGTGTATTAGAGACCGTATGGGTTTCAGCAGCGACTACAGTGAAGTGAGTCTTCCCTTGTTATTGTGTAGCCAGAATGCCGCAAAACTTCCATGCCTAAGCGAACTGTTGAGAGTACGTTTCGATTTCTGACTGTGTTAGCCTGGAAGTGCTTGTCCCAACCTTGTTTCTGAGCATGAACGCCCGCAAGCCAACATGTTAGTTGAAGCATCAGGGCGATTAGCAGCATGATATCAAAACGCTCTGAGCTGCTCGTTCGGCTATGGCGTAGGCCTAGTCCGTAGGCAGGACTTTTCAAGTCTCGGAAGGTTTCTTCAATCTGCATTCGCTTCGAATAGATATTAACAAGTTGTTTGGGTGTTCGAATTTCAACAGGTAAGTTAGTTGCTAGAACCCATGGCTCCTTTGCCGACGCTGAGTAGATTTTAGGTGACGGGTGGTGACAATGAGTCCGTGTCGAGCGCTGATTTTTTCGGCCTTTAGAGCGAGATTTATACAATAGAATTTGGCATGAGATTGGATTGCTTTTAGTCAGCCTCTTATAGCCTAAAGTCTTTGAGTGACTAGATGACATATCATGTAAGTTGCTGATAGGTTTCCAGTTTTCCGCTCCTAGGTCTGCATATTGTACTTTTCCTCTTACTCGACTTAACCAGTACCAACCCAGCTTCTCAACGGATTTATACCATGGCACTTTAAAGCCAGCATCACTGACAATGAGCGGTGTGGTGTTACTCGGTAGAATGCTCGCAAGGTCGGCTAGAAATTGGTCATGAGCTTTCTTTGAACATTGCTCTGAAAGCGGGAACGCTTTCTCATAAAGAGTAACAGAACGACCGTGTAGTGCGACTGAAGCTCGCAATACCATAAGTCGTTTTTGCTCACGAATATCAGACCAGTCAACAAGTACAATGGGCATCGTATTGCCCGAACAGATAAAGCTAGCATGCCAACGGTATACAGCGAGTCGCTCTTTGTGGAGGTGACGATTACCTAACAATCGGTCGATTCGTTTGATGTTATGTTTTGTTCTCGCTTTGGTTGGCAGGTTACGGCCAAGTTCGGTAAGAGTGAGAGTTTTACAGTCAAGTAATGCGTGGCAAGCCAACGTTAAGCTGTTGAGTCGTTTTAAGTGTAATTCGGGGCAGAATTGGTAAAGAGAGTCGTGTAAAATATCGAGTTCGCACATCTTGTTGTCTGATTATTGATTTTTCGCGAAACCATTTGATCATATGACAAGATGTGTATCCACCTTAACTTAATGATTTTTACCAAAATCATTAGGGGATTCATCAGTACCGGGCGTATTTTTTGAGTTATCGAGATTTTCAGGAGCTAAGGAAGCTAAAATGGAGAAAAAAATCACTGGATATACCACCGTTGATATATCCCAATGGCATCGTAAAGAACATTTTGAGGCATTTCAGTCAGTTGCTCAATGTACCTATAACCAGACCGTTCAGCTGGATATTACGGCCTTTTTAAAGACCGTAAAGAAAAATAAGCACAAGTTTTATCCGGCCTTTATTCACATTCTTGCCCGCCTGATGAATGCTCATCCGGAATTTCGTATGGCAATGAAAGACGGTGAGCTGGTGATATGGGATAGTGTTCACCCTTGTTACACCGTTTTCCATGAGCAAACTGAAACGTTTTCATCGCTCTGGAGTGAATACCACGACGATTTCCGGCAGTTTCTACACATATATTCGCAAGATGTGGCGTGTTACGGTGAAAACCTGGCCTATTTCCCTAAAGGGTTTATTGAGAATATGTTTTTCGTCTCAGCCAATCCCTGGGTGAGTTTCACCAGTTTTGATTTAAACGTGGCCAATATGGACAACTTCTTCGCCCCCGTTTTCACCATGGGCAAATATTATACGCAAGGCGACAAGGTGCTGATGCCGCTGGCGATTCAGGTTCATCATGCCGTTTGTGATGGCTT
>NZ_JAHKQT010000037.1 GCF_018861145.1 Poseidonibacter lekithochrous | reverse complement strand
CCATTCATCAACCCACGTTTCACCATGCTTAGCTTCAAGCTGTTTAATGATTGCTACAGATTCCTTGTCAGAAGCCCCTACAAACGACAATGCAAGCGGGCCAAGAGCTAAGTCATAGAGACGGCGCCCATTTTCCGAAACATAATAGTATTGACGTTTAGGAACCGCGGTTGCCAAAATGTCGATTTGACGGCTATTGAGGCCCATTCGACGATAAAGAGCCGCTGTATCTTCATCACGCGCATACACGTTAGGAAGAAAGATTTTGGTTGCAGTAGACTCGACAATAACGTCTAGGATTCCAGAGTTGGCCGCATCAGACAGACTTTGTGTTGCCATAAGAACCAGACAATTCGCCTTACGAAGAACTTTGAGCCATTCTCGAATTTTTTCACGGAAAGCTGGATGCCCTAGCATTAGCCATGCTTCATCTAAAATAATGACGGACGGTTGACCTTTCAGGCTGCACTCGATACGACGGAATAGGTAAAGCAATACTGGCAGTGCGAACTTCTCGCCCAGGTTCATCAATTCTTCGATTTCAAATGTTGTGAAATCCGTTAAAGACAATCCATCTTGTTCAGAGTCCAATAGATGACCCATAGCCCCATCTACTGTGTATTGGCGCATCGCTTCACGGATATTTTCATCCTGGATTGTTAAGGAGAACTCAGACAGTGTACGCGCACCGCTTTCGTACATACTTTGGATTGCGTTACCAATCTCGTTACGTTGAGCTGGAGTGGTATTAACCCCGTTTAACGCCAAAATGGTATCAATCCATTCCATCGCCCATGCGCGATCTGATTTGCTATCTAAGAATTGCAATGGACAGAACGCTAGGCGGTCATCGTCTGCACCAACAGAAAAATGTAATCCATTGACAGCCTTTGTTAATGGGTACATAGACATACCCTTGTCGAAAGCATAAATAGACATGCCTTTGTATCTGCGCAGCTGAGCTGCGATTAATGCCAAGTGCGTTGATTTACCCGCCCCTGTTGGACCAAACATAAAAGTGTGCCCCAAATCTCGAACGTGCAGGTTTAACCTAAACGGAGTAGAACCACTTGTTACACAGTTCATTAGTGCTGGCGCCAATGATGGATACATTGGGCAAGGAGCCTTATTTGAACCAGTCCAAACAGTGCTTGTTGGAAGCAAGTCGGCCAGATTCATAGTGTTAATTAGTGGACGACGAACGTTTTCGACACCGTGACCTGGCAGGCTTCCCAAGTAAGCATCCAGAGTATTGATAGTTTCTGTACGAGCTGCGAAACCAAGACGGTTTACTGACTTTTCTACTTGGCGGGCAGACTGTTCTAGTCGGTCGCGGTTTTCATCCATTAGGACGACAACGCTTGTGTAATAACCCGCAGCTACAACACCACTACTGATTTCAGCAATTGCGGCCTCTGCATCTTGAACCATTGATAGTGCATCTTGATCTACAGTGCCGTTATTAGTGTTGAAAACCTGATCAAAGAAACCTCTAATCTTCTGGCGCCACTTTTTACGGAACTTGTCTAAATGTCTTAGTGATTCGTGTTGGTCCATGAATATGAATCGTGATGACCAGCGATATTCAACAGGCAATTCAGCAAGAGCAGAAAGCACTCCTGGATATGACTCCATAGGAAAACCTTCAATCGCTACGACCTGAACAAATTTACGACCGACTTTAGGAACAACACCCCCCCACATTTCCTGACCGCCTAAGTACGCATCC
>NZ_JAHKQT010000005.1 GCF_018861145.1 Poseidonibacter lekithochrous | reverse complement strand
AAAAACTATAACTCATTATGTAATAGCTAAAAAATCTGGAGTAAGTTTTAACACTGTAAAAAAATATATATCTAATGATAATTTAATTTCATTAAATGAAATTAAAGAGTAAAGCATATTATTGATATTAAATACATATTAGCAATCTTTGTTCCATAATTCCTTAATGTTTGTGGAACTTTGCAGTTTTTACTTTTTGAACACTTTGTGGAACACTGAAAACTAATATGAGTGCTTCATGTTCCAAATATAAGAGGTTAAGTAAAAGACTATTCAAAAAAAATTCTTAATAAACTTTATATTTATAATGTTTTATCCATTCATTAAAAATTTACTAATTTAAAAATATTCAGATTACTAATGCAATCACTATTATTTCATAATTTCTTCTTATATCATTGTCATTAAGTCATTTGTTGTAGTAAGGCTTCTTCTTTAACAACAATATTTTTTGTATAAGTACAAATTAACTTTAAATATAATAGTATACCCCCCTATAGTATAAAAGGAACAAAAATGGCATATTGTTGTGATGTTGAAAGAAAAAAATTAACAAATAGAATTGCTCGAATATCGGGTCAAGTTAAATCAATTGAAAATAAGCTAAAAGATGAAAATTATCATTTAGAAGAAGACCCATATGAAATGGTTAGACAATTAACGGCAGTAAAAGGTGCAGTTAATGGAATGATAACATCATATATTGAGCATTTTGCAAAAGGACACTTTATTGAGAATATTCAAAAAGGTGATTCTATTCAAGCACAAGCAGAAGTGGAAAACTTCTTAGATATTATAAAAGTGTTTGGGAAATAATATGCATACTTGTAAAATAGGATTAAATTCACATCAACCAAAGATAAAAGAACATCACCATCATCATGACCACCCTGAACATGATCATGAGCATCATCACCATGACCATAGAACACAGGATAAGAAAGTATTAAAGATTGCGCTTGCAATTACTTTTGTAACAATGATTGCAGAATTTGTATTTGGATTCTTATCAAATTCACTTGCATTAATTTCTGATGCAATCCATATGTTTACACATTCATTTGCACTTATTATATCTCTTGTAGCTATTATAATTGCAAGTAAAAAAGCTCCCCTTGATAAAACGTTTGGTTATTATCGTGTTGAAGTATTAGCAGCCTTTGTAAATGGACTTACTATCATTCTTTCAATCGTATGGATACTTTATGAAGCAGTTGATAGATATTTTAATCCTGGAGTTATCGATTTAAAAACAGCTGGAATTGTTGCTATAGTTGGTTTGATAGTAAATATTGTTACTGGCGTGATTTTAATGCAAGGAGATAGAGAGAATGTAAATTTGAAATCTGCATTTATTCATATGCTTTCTGATGCACTATCTTCCGTAGCCATTATTATTGGTTATGTTGTTATCTATTACACATCTTGGTACTTTATTGATATCATATTAGCTCTTTTAGTTGCTTTTGTTATTGGGAAATGGGCTTTTACTGTTTTAAAACAATCAACTAATACTCTAATGGAAAGTTCTCCACTTGATATAAATGAAGTAAAAAAATTTATAGAAAAAAAACATCCTCAAGTTTTAGATATACACGATATTCATATTTGGGAAATTACTCAAGATATGTATAATATGACAGCTCATATTTTAATTGATAAAGAAGATATTCAAGCGTATGAAAAAATCCTACATGATGTAAACCATAGCTTAGAAGATAAGTATTCAATTGTTCATGTTATATTACAGTTAGAATTTAAAAAATAAATTAGTATGGAAAGAAAATGGAATTAATTTTAATTGCCATAGCGTTAGCTATGGATAGTGTTGCGGTATCAATAGCTAGTGGTGTAAAATATAAAAAGATAAATGTCTATACAGTAATAAAAATATCATTGTTCTTTGGTATATTTCAAGGATTAATGCCATTAATAGGCTATTTTGCAGGAACTATTTTTTCATCACAAGTAGCTGAGTATAGTCATTATATTGCTTTTGTTATACTGATTGCTTTAGGTTTAAATATGATTAAAGAAGCAAGAGAGGATGATTTTGAAAATGAAGTAAAAGATTTAAAAAATAAAACTTTATTTTTTCTTGCAATTGCAACTAGTATCGATGCATTGGCAATTGGTGTTACTTTTTCCTTTCAAGATATTAATATTTATTATGCATCTTTTCTAATTACAACCATTACATTTATCTTATGTTTTATTGCAGTTTATGTAGGAAAAAGGCTGGGTGGATTCTTAGAGTCTAAAGCAGAATATTTAGGTGGGATTATTTTAATAATATTAGGATGTAAAATTCTATTTGAAGGTTTAGGTATTTTTTAAATAATACTAGCGATAGCTTTAGAAATCATTACCTATATCTTTTGGAGTGGTAACATGAATTC
>NZ_JAHKQT010000034.1 GCF_018861145.1 Poseidonibacter lekithochrous | reverse complement strand
AATTCATGTTACCACTCCACACTATACTCTAGTGAAGAAAGATACTCTGTTATCTTTTCTTCCACTGATTCCATATCCTTACGTGTCATTTTTTCTGAGATAAGTTGATTCTTTGATGCATTAGCACGTAGAAAGGCACCATCAATAGCAACAACTTCTCCATCAATTAAATCAACAGAGCGACATAGCATTACAAAGTCACGAAATAATTGTTTTAATACTGAGGGATTATCTTTACGGAAGTTAGCAATAGTTTTGTATCCAGGAGAAAGTCCCATACAAAGCCACATCATTTCAACATTACGTTTAAGCTCACGTTCAAGCTTTCTAGAACTTCTTATACTATTTAGATATCCATAGAGGTAAATCTTTAAAAGTAGTGATGGATGATATGCTGGTTGACCTTCAGAACCACCGTTACAAGTAAATACTCCAACAGCAGCTAAATCTATACTATCGACATAGCTGTCAATAGCCCTTACTGGATTATTTTCATCAACATACTCATCCATACTAGGAGGAAATAAGAGTTGTTGATGACGGTCTAATCCTTCTTTGTAGTTCGGCATGTTAGGCCTTTTTGTTAATCTTTGATATCTATATTTTAGCTAATTTGTTGTTATCAATGGCTTTAGTTCTTTCACAGTCTCAAGAGGTTATAGAACAGTAATTTGAATCAAGTAATAGCTGTAACTTGGAAAATAAACATACGAGTTTATATTTAAGATTCTTATATTAAATATATATAAAGAAAAACTAACTAATGACCTTAATCTAAAAATGATGACAATTTTTGGATATATTGTGAAGAAATATAATAATTAATCATAAGTCCTTCTCTCTTAGAAAAAAGTATCCCTGCATCTTTTAACTTTCTTAAATGTTGAGATACAGGAGATTGTTTCATACCTAATATATCACTAATATCACAAACACATAATCTTTCATATTTTAAGAGAAGATAGACAATTTTTAATCTAACTTCACTTCCTAACAATGAAAAGAGTTTCTCTTTTTCTGAAAACATATCCTGTTTTAAAATTAATTGTTGTTTTTCATAATCAATTTTATCTTTATCAACTGTTATTCTTAGACAAGTAGTATCATTTTTCAATCTTATTCCTTCTCTCTAAACATATTCTTTTGTGGTATATGATTACTAAACTTAGGCTTTGATGTCAAATCAATGTTTTTATTTAAATTAGTAGTAAAGTTCTTCTCTTCTATGTTATCAGGTTTCTTCAATGTAGTATTAATATTATTACTTAATTTATTTGGAGAAAGACTATTGTTTACTGAGAATGTATTATTCTTAGGAGCAATAGAACTATCACTGCTATTAGTATAACTATTTACTTTTTTATTGAACCTATCTTTTAGTAAGTGATAGAATATTAATAACATCATTGCAACAGAAGATGAAATATTAAAAATGCTTACATCATCATTATCCATAGTAATTGTTAATAGACTAAGCTCTTTAAAAAATGTATCATATATATACCCAAAGAAGAAAGCCAATATAGCTATTACAACTAAGTATATAATTAAAGATGTTCTTCCCAACATTTTATAAACAACACTCATTGTAACTGCACTTGTAGCAGGTCCAGCAGTTAAGAATATAAATACAGCACCTGGTGACATACCTTGTAACATAAATGCAGCAGCAATAGGAAGTGAAGCAGTTGCACAAGTATATAAAGGCATAGCAAATAACATAACTACTATATAAGTTAAGAATTGATTTTCAAATAGGATTTCTGTATATTCTTTTGGTGTAAATGTAACAAATACTGAACCTAAAATTAAACCAATTAGAAGTGCTTTCGCCATATCATTAAATAATGTACCATAACCATATTTAAAAACATTTTTAAATAAAAACTTCTTTTTTACACTTGGAGTATCACAATTTGAAGAACAACCACAAGAAGATTCAGAAGCTTCTACTTGTATATTGTCATCTTTTTGAACAAAGTTTTGAACAAGTCCTACTGTAATTGCAATTATAATTGAAGATATAATTCTAAATGTTGTAAATACAAAACCAAATAATGAGTATGTAGCTAATATTGAATCAACACCAGTAATTGGAGTTGATATTAAAAAACTTTGAACAGCACCCTTACTTGCTCCTTCTTTTCTTAATCCTTGTGCTAATGGGATAACAGAACAAGAACAAACAGGTAAAGGTATCCCAAACAATGTTGCTTTTACAACGGCACTTGTAGAATCTTTTCCTAAATGTGATGAAACAAAATTGTCTGGTATTAATTGTTTTAAAATACCTGCAAAAAATAAACCTAAAATTATATAAATTGACATTGCATTTAATAAAATTATAAAATTGTCTAAAAAACTTGATAATAGTTCCATAATAATTCCTTTTAGAATATGTGATAGTATATTAGCATAATCTAATATACTGTAATTATATTGATATATTATTTAAAATTTAATTAAGACTATATAGTGGGGATAATTCTTAATCTATTATGGTATATATTCCTAAAAATACTTATTCACAAAATTTCTATTAAGTGTTAAATATAGATGTTAATTGTTCGTTAATCTTAAAGAGATAGACTTCAATATTTAAAGATAAAAGGTATTTGATGAATCTAAATATAAGAATTAGTACTAAAATCATTTTTTTATGTTTTTTAGTAGCAAGTAGTGCGACCTTAGGTAGTTTATTTTTTAGTGATATTATGGGATTTATTCCATGTAATATGTGTTGGTATCAAAGGATATTTATGTATCCTCTTTCTATATTATTTTTAATTAATTTACTCTATCCTGATGATAATGTGTATAAATATACATTTCCTATAGTAGTAGTTGGATTGCTTTTTGCTATTTATCATAACCTTTTAATGTTAGATATAATCCCAGAATCAATTGTTCCCTGCAGTAGCGGAGTACCATGTTCAACTGAATATATCAGTTGGTTTGGATTTATAACTATCCCGTCTCTCTCGTTTATAGCATATTTTATGCTTTTTATACTATTAGTATTTGGAAAGGAAAAATAACATGGCAAATAAAAACAACAACAATACAGTAATGCAGAATAAAACTATGATAGTAATTTCTATTATAATTTTAATTGGAATATTTTTTGGTATGAAATACACTTATAATCAATCACAAAATAATAAAACTGTTACTCTATCAGAAAATCAATCAGTGTTATTTAAAAGAGATTCCTCTTTTACAATTGGTCCTGATAATGCAAAAGTACAATTAGTAGAATACTTTGATCCTGCCTGTGAAACTTGTTCTCAATTTCATCCATACATAAAAGATATTTTGGAAAAGAATAAAGATAAAATTCAATTAGTTCTTAGATATGCTCCACTTCATAAAGATTCGGATAAGGTTGTAGTTATGTTAGAAGCTACTAAGAAACAAGATATGTTTTTGGAATCTCTTGAAGCCTCTTTTAAAACACAACGAAATTGGGCTGGACACAATGGACACAATCTGAATAATCTTTGGGGAACCCTCTCAGATTTGGGACTGGATATGGATAAATTATTAGAAGACATGAAAGACCCTGAATTAATGAAAATAGTAATACAAGATATTGAAGATGGTAGAAAATTAGGTGCTACAAAAACTCCTTCATATTACGTAAATGGAAAACCACTTCAACAATTTGGACTTCAAAATCTAAAAGACCTAATACAATCTGAAATGGATAAATAAAGAGAAGAATATAAAAACTATATAAAGAATAATTGTAGCAATTTCTTGAGTTTATTTTTCTCTGCTTCTAATTCAAAGGTAAGTTAAGTCCAAGTCATTGAAAATAGTGCATAAATATTTAATTATTTATGCACTATTTAAATAGAAGGAGAAGGCACTGTTACATATGAACAAAAAATACAACAGTCTTGTCCTTTTGGTCTAATCATTTTATTACAATTTCTACATTGATAAAAAAATTGACAAGAGTCAGTTAGTATAACTTCTTCTTTATGTCCACATAGAGGACAAGTAATTATAGGTTTTCATTGGATTTTCATAATTTACTCCTTTTGAGTTAATTCTTTAACTGCCTTTTTAATATCTTTTAAACAACATTTTCCAGATGGGTTATTATTCTCACAATTACAACCAATACTATTCATCTTTTCTGAAATATCTTCAATAGCTTTTGTTTTATTAGATATTTTTTCTTTCGTCCAATTAAAACAATAACAAATAGTAGAAGGATTAGCCCAATCTTTCAATCCAACTTCTATTATTAGTTGATTTTGTTTAATTAGCTCATTTAGTTTAAAATAGATAACTTCACAATTTGGTGTTTGACAGAATAGGAAGTCTTCAATAGATGAAAGTTCCTTTAAGTATTCTTCTTTAACTAAAGATTTAATCGTAACAGGTGAAACATTTTCGCTATGTTTTTACAAGTAGGACATATATCTTTTGTATGAAAAATCCACATTATAAATTCCTTTAAAGTTTCAAAATTTAGGAGAGGAGGGGGATTAAATAATTATAGAGTAGGTATTCCATAATTATTTAATATTGCTTGATGTTTTTCAAATGTTGCTAAAGTTTTATCTTGGTGCATTGATTTATGCATTGTTATACAATTTTCTTTACTCATATTCATCATTTTATTATTTTCGCTTGCAAATAGACTTCCTGCAAATAAACCTACAACTAATACTGATAATGTTAACTTTTTCATTTTTATATGGTGTATTATAAAGATTTACTAAGGAAGCAATGAGGAAATTTTATATTTTATTTAAAACTTTTTGAAAATGAATTATTCTATATATTCGGTTGAAATTTAGAAAAGTAAAGATAAAGAAAGTGAATAAGTTTTAGAATGGTTATATTATCAACAAACAAAAGAAGAAACTACAAATTTTTTAAAAGAACTTTCGGCATTTAATTAATCATCTATTAACTTATTATTACTATAATTTCAAGTAATAAAACTTATAAACATTAGGATAATCATGAAAACTAATTACTTTTTTGCCGTATTTCTTACATCACTTTTTTTATTTACAGGTTGTGATTCTAAATCAGAGATTGACGATAGCTTAATTGCAAATACTAAAAAGAATACACCTTATGTAAAAAAGTTTGTATCTAAAACATTTAAACTTACAACAACAGATGGTAAGATAATTGAGCTTACGAGTACAAAAGAAGGTTTAGACTTCAAAGATTACAAAGGTAAAAAAGCTATTTTAGTTGATTTCTTTGCAACATGGTGTCCCCCATGTATTAAAGGTCTGCCTATTTTAAAAGAGTTAAGAGAAAAATATAAAGATGATTTTGAAATAATATCAGTACTTTATGAGAAAGAAGAAGATAAACCTACCTCAGAAATTATTGATTTTATTAAAAAGTATGATATTACTTATCCTATTACTGTTGGAGAAGAAAACTTTAAATTAGCAAAAGATTTAGATGATGTTCAAAGAATTCCTGAACTATTTTTATTTTCTAAAGATGGAAAATTTGTAAAAAAATTTCTTGGGGAAACAGACTTAGAAACGTATGAAATATTTCTTAAAATGGCTATAGGTGAAAATAAACTTGAGATACGATAATCTCAGTTTACTCATTTTAATAGATAATTTTTTTAATTGATATAAATTTGATACTCTAATAATTCATAGAATATTTTTATTCTATGAATTATTTAAAACTTTAAATTTAAAAGAGTTAGTAATTATTAATTTGATGTTTAAGAAGTAGAAGGGAAGAAATATTAAATTTTTCTAGACTTACTATTAAAGTTTATAAGTGTAAGTCTAGAATAAAAACTAGCAATTTTTTAAGTAACTATGATTTGCATTATGTTCACTTGAATTCATGGCACATAAAATCTCATCTTTATTATTACTTAATATATAATCTGGTGTATCATCATTTTCTGGTGGATAAAATGCTAACAAAGTATTTGCATCAATTGTTGATGTTGATGAAACTCTAACTGTATTTAAATCTTGTGTTTTATTATCTATAAGATAATCTGGTGTATCATCATTTTCTAGTGGATAAAATGCTAACAAAGTATTTGCATCAATTGTTGATGCTGATGAAGCGCTAACTGTATTTAAATTTTCAACTTTATTCTCTACAAGATAATCTGGTGTATCATCATTTTCTATTGGGTAGAAAGCTGAGAAATCATTCTGTGCATATAATGAAGCTGCTAATAAACTTGCTAGTAAACCTGTTGTTATAATCTTTTTCATTTTAAATCCTTTTGATTTTTTATATGGTGTATTATAAGGATTTAATAAGGAAGGAATGAGGAAATTTTATATTATATTTAAAACTTTTTGAAAATAAATTATTCTATATATTCGGTTAGAATTTAGAAAGATAAAGATAAAGAAAGTGAATAAGTTTTAGAATGGTTGTATTAATATAATTTGATGTTTAAGAAGTAGAAGGGAAGAAATATTAAATTTTTCTAGACTTACTATTAAAGTTTATAAGTGTAAGTCTAGAATAAAAACTAGCAATTTTTTAAGTAACTATGATTTGCATTATGTTCACTTGAATTCATGGCACATAAAATCTCATCTTTATTATTACTTAATATATAATCTGGTGTATCATCATTTTCTGGTGGGTAAAAAATTATTACAAAGATAAGTTATAAAAATAAGTTCAACAACCTGTACCTTTTGGAGAATGTTCAAAAATTCAATTCTTTTTGGAACAAGCTTTCTCGTGGTAAAAACTGCTCCAAAAATAAGAGGTTATTGACAAGGATATATACTTTTTATATATTTAGCCAACTGATGAAGATGTTATAAATAATCTTCCCTAATAGGAGTAAATACATCAACAACTTCTCCAGATTCAAGTATTTCGATACTATGTTCCATATTTGCAGGAATTGAGTATGAATCTCCTGATACTAAAATTTCATCAAAGTTTCCAAATTTTAATCTATATTTTCCAGAAACTACATATCCATTTTGTTCATTTGGATGTGAATGAGTTGGTACATTATCAGTTATTTTATAAAGCATTTTTGTAACCATTGATTTTTCACCAATAGCTAAAACTACAAAATCAACACCTAAAAATTGTTTGTTTGTTGCATTTTCTTTTTTTACTATCATTTTTGTTTCCTTGGAATTTTAGGAAATTATATAGTTTATTTGAGTTGTATGATAGTACAAAATTGCACTAAATTATTTAGAGATATACTCAAAAGCAGTAACTCCATAAACTCTTTTAAAATGTCTATTTAAGTGAGATAAATCAGTAAATCCAAATTCAACTACACAAGCATATAAATCTTTTGTAGTATCAAGATATTTCTTTGCATGAATGAGTTTTGTATTTAAAAAATATTGATAAGGACTAAGACCTGTATTTGATTTAAACATTCGTATAAATTGAAATTTTGAAATATTAAACTCTTTTGACATCATTTCAATATCTAAAACATCATCAAGTTCATAATAAATAATTTCTTTTGCTTTCTTTATAAACTCAGATTCATTTCTATATTCTTTTAAAAAATCTTTTGAGCTAAAATTATCAATCATATTCAAATATAATTCACTACAAAAAGCTTCATCTTTTTCATTTAAAATTGCACTTCCCAAATTCAGAATATCATATTTAATTTTTTCATCATAAATTACTGGATTTGGAAATTTTACAATATCCTTTTTTTCTAAACCTTCTAAAAAAAGTTCAGGTTTGACATACAGCATTACATAATCTAAGCCCTCTTTATAATGACCTGCATTACCATCATGTATTTGCTCAGGATTAAATAACATTACACCATTTTTATATGAAGTTTGTAAAACACCATCTAAATTATATTCTTGAACTCCTCTTAATGTAACTCCAACAGCATACTCTTCATGAGCATGTTTTTTATAGGAAAACTTATTCATACTTGCTTTTAAAGCAGTAATTCCTAAAGAGTTTTTATAAATAAATTTATCCATTTATAAATCCAAATATATTTCACATTTTGAAAATAAAACTGCTTTTCCAGATAGTTCTATTCTATTCCCATTTAATTTTGTATATAAATATCCACCTCTAAATGAGTCTTGATAAGCAACTATTTCATTTTTTTGTAAAATATTTGCCCAATATGGAACTATATGACAATGACCTGAACCACAAACTGGGTCTTCTAAAATATTACATTTTGGAGCAAATGACCTTGATACACAATCTACTTTATCGCCTTTTGCAGTTACATGAACTAAAAGCCCATCTAACTCTTTTATCTTTTCAAAATTTGGAACTATATTATGAACTTCTTCTTTTGAGTTTACAATACAAAGTAGATCCCTTCCCTTATATGCTTCAACAATATCAACCCCAAGTATATCTTTCATTTTATCTGTTACATCAACTTTTTTTAAATTATAACTAGGAAAACCCATAGTATATAAATCATCTTTTAAAGTAACAGTTAATACTCCACTTAATGTTTCAAAGGCTATTTCCTTTTCATTTGGAATAATATAGTTTAAATATACAAAAGCAGTTGCTAATGTTGCATGTCCACATAAATCAATTTCACCACCAGGAGTAAACCATCTTAAATGATATTTATCATTTGTTTGAACTACAAAAGCAGTTTCTGATAGATTGTTTTCTTGAGTGATTTTTAATAAAATTTCATCGCTCAACCAATAATCTAGAATACAAACAGCAGCAGGATTTCCTTTGAAAACTATATCTGTGAAAGCATTTATAATATATTGATTTAATTTTATTTTATTCATTTTAACCTCTAAAAGTAATTTTCTATCCCTGAAATTACATAGGCACAATATACCAAAAATAAAGACATAACAATATTAGCTAATCTTTGATATTCTTCTAAAAAAGTTTTTAATAACCTACCAAATAATACCCAAGAGAAAAATGAAATAGTACCAATAATAGTTACACCTAAAGCAAATAACAATAATTCATCAATAGAACTATAATATGGCATTACAAAACTTGGAAAAATTGTTAAAGCAAATACCACTCCTTTTGGATTGATAAATTGCATAAGAAATCCAACTTTAAAAGTTGCAAACTCTTTTTTATCTTTAATAGCTCCGTTCATATTAAAAATTAAATAAGCCAAATATAACATATAAATTGAGCCAATAATTTGCATAACAAATAAAATATTTGGTAAAACACTATTCAAATATGAGTTTAAAACAACAGATAATACCAATAATATTCCAAAAGCCAAAATAGCACCATAACAAAATTTAAGGGCTTTTTGTACTCCATGATTATTTACAGTTGAGAGGATTAAAATATTGTTTGGACCTGGAGTTATTGTCGCCACAAAACAATAAAATATGAAAAATGTTAGATTCATTTGATCATTCCTAATTTTTTTTCGAATTATACTTTTTTGAAAAAAATTAGGATAGTACATTATTGCATGACTAAATTTTAAAACTTGATCTGTCAATATAAAATAGGACAAAATATGAGTTATAAAAACAAGTTCAACAAACTGTAAATTTTGGAACTTTATTTCAAATTATATATTTTTAAATCAAGTTTCATTAAATGAAATAAAACAATAATAAATTGTTTTTTCTTGTTATTACTTGATATTTATTTTATATCCATGACTAGATCTATTCTTAATTATGTCGTAATATGTTTTGGCTCTTATTTTATTTATAATATTTCTTAAGGTAAAAACACTCATATTCTTACCTTCCCAAACATTATCTTTAATCTCTTCACTAGAACAGAATTTATTTTGATTAGCTAGTAAATACAAGAAGAATTTCTTTTCAATCTTTGTTAGTTCTATTTCTTTTTCTTTATTGAAAAGTTTATTAAGAAATGAATTAAAATAGTAATCATATTCAAAATTAATGTTAGGTGCAAAATCATTTTCAATAAGTTCTACTAAATACTCTTCTATAGATTTGTTTTTGTTTTTAAGTTTCTTATCAAGACGATATTGTAAGTCAGATGATATATCTAATTTAATTGTTAATAGTGGCATATATACAACCTTTTAAAAATAATTTAAATCATTATGATATATTACCTGAATAAATTACTTTATAAACTTATTTATATCACCTTGTAATTTTAAAACTCTTTTATTTTTGATTCTTTCCCAATTATCAACTGGATCTTGTTTATTCCAAACTTCCATTACTCTTCGTTCTTGTTTTGAGAGTCTTATATTATATCTATCACTCATATAGAAGTATATTCTTGCAATATCTCCTCTAATTTCTTTTTTTGGATATGCTCTTTTTGTTTTAAAATTTACTTCAAATTTACAATTACCATATTGTCCTATTTTTGGATAATAACTTGCAAATCTATAATTACTTCTATCACCATTAACTTCTCCAATAGAAGGTACTAGATTATGCATATCAGATTCCATTACTCTAAATGTATTATCTTTCCTACAAGCTTTTCTACCACCTTTATTCCAACAAGGTAAATGCTTCCCAAAGTTATGTGCTGGCATTACATGTTCCCACTCTATTCTTTTGGCTCTATCATTTTCTTTACCTGATTTAAAATAAGGTCTTCTTGGAGTATAAAACTTATTATCTTGAATTATTAATGCTTTTTCTTTATTCTTTACTCTTTTCATTTCATAAGGGTTTGAACAATAAAAAGTAATTTGATTATCATAATAAATTTTCTTTAATAGTATTTTCTTTGATTTAGAAAGACTACTTGCATTTAGTGATAACGTAAGTATTGCAATTGTTATTATTAGTTTAATTGTTTTTCCTTAGTTCTTTTAGAGTTTTGTATTTTCCACTGATCTTTAAATCTATGTGCTAATTGACTATAAGAACAATCATTACACTTTACAGTGTCATTAGGTTTAATATCTAAGCTTCTTCCTATAAAGATATTCTCACTTTTACATCTAGGACAAGCTACTTGTAGTTCTATTTGTTTATTAAACATTATATATTCTCTTTTTATTTAATTTTTGTAATATTATCATTTTTAAATTAAGTAGTATAAAAGTATTTCAATATGTAATTAAATAGATCTTTGTTTCATTTCATTTAATGAAGTAATAGTTATTGGTTTTAAATAGATTAATTGGTTTTAAATAGATTAATTGATATTAAAAGGATAGTTGCATATAAAAGAATTACAGTTTAAAAATATTTAATTGTAAATAGCACATATTGATATGTATTTAATACAAGATAAATAATCACAAAACAGCAATGTTAGAGTAAAGACTCAGTTTACATTGTTCCTTCATGATTTGCTAAAAATATTATATCAAAAAACTTTTTTAAAATCTATTATTTATTTTCTAATTCATTCATAACATCAAATATCTCATTTTTTAAATAATCATATTTTTTTGCTTTCTCATAATATTCTAAAAATGCTCCTACCCATTTAGGAACTGGTATTGCTTTATCATTTACTTTAAATCCCCAATTGTTAATTGTAGAATATGGAGTATCTGATATATCTGAGAAATCTTTTTGTGATATATTTAACTCTTTTAATCTTTTAT
>NZ_JAHKQT010000017.1:280556-354236 GCF_018861145.1 Poseidonibacter lekithochrous | reverse complement strand
GAACTAATTTGCAAAATTATATCTGGCATATCAGAAGGTACTTCTTTTGGGAAATTTTCAAGAGGTGCATCCCAATTTGGTCTAAAAAAACACTCTTTTTCTTTATCAAAAACATATGTATCCGCTAGAGGATCTTTCTTAAATACAATTTTTCTATAAAAATCTACAGCTACGGGTACATTAAATAATACTTTTGAAAGTTTGAATATTTTATATGCAAAACTATTTCCTCTAACTTCAGTAATATATTTTGTATCATAATTATTATGAGTAACAAAAAAGTTTGATGTTAGTCCACCCTCACCTGAGTTTATAGGGAAGTTTCCTAATTTAGAACCATATACAAAAGCCCGCGTTCCTTCAGGAGAAATTGAACCATCACTCATTGGAGCTCTTGCCATTATAGATCCACTTGTAAAAGGTTTTTCTCTTTTTTCACCAAAAACTACAGAAAAGTCATTTTCTACTTCATTATCATTCAGAACTATATTTGTATGTCTTAGCATGAACTTTGGCTTTTCTAAAGGTTGAGAAGGTGAGAATGATGCGAAATTTACTTTATCTCTAGCAGCATTATATACCCAATCCAATTTATCCATTGATTCATAAAATTTTTCATCACCAAAATATTGTCTAAATGGCTCTCTAAACTCTTGAAAAACAAATCTTAACCTTCCAATTATTGGATAGTTTACTAAAATTTGATGTGTTCTTTGTACGTATTTATCATGTACATACCATGCAATGATAAAAATAATTAAACCTATGAATACTATAATCCATAATTCCATGATGTTATCCTAAATGATTTTATTTATTTTGTAAGTTTTGTATAATAAAGCTTATAGATATAAAGTTTGTAGCCTATATAAATGGCAAGATTTAAATAAATAAGAGAGAAAACTCTCTTATTTATTAATTCCTCTAGCTCCAATATTTCCATATCTATGGTATGAGTGTGAGATTGACTGTTCAATGAAGTAATTAAGAAGTTCTAATCTTCCTTCCATCATTGGTTCTTGTCTAACTATAAATGTTAAAGAGTTAACAGCTTCTTTAAATACCATATCTGGTACCTTAGATACATTAGAATAAATAACTCTATCATATTTATTAAGTGTTTTTACCATCTCTTCATTTGTTTGAGAGATTAAGCTATCTCTACTTGTAAATAACTCTTTTGCATTTTCTAAGAAAGAATTAACTAATTCATTGTTTTCTATGGAAACTTTAAAATGAACTCCAGATACTCTAGCTGCTAATATTCTTGAAACTGCTTCAAATATAGTATCATCACTTGATACTCTAATTAATACATTTTCTAAAGGAATATATTTAAAGTGGTTATCTTCACCTCTAACTTTTGAATAATCTTTTTCTTTTGAAAATTCATTTTCAAAGTTTTCATAATATGATTGTAAAGCTAATTCTAGTTTTTCAAAATCTTCTTTATTATTTTGAGTATCTTTACATTTTCTAATAAATTGAGTTAACTCAGTATTATGTTTTTTAGAAACTTTTGGAGAATTAGTTTCTTTAATATCTACGAATTGAGTAATGTAATTATAAAAACCTGCTTTTCTTCCAGCACCTATTGCTGATTTTCCCATTCCACCAAAAGGTTGTCTTAAAACTATAGCTCCAGTTGTTCCTCTATTAACATAAAGGTTACCAGCTTTTAAATTTTCTTTCCAATAAGACACTTCTCTTTCATCTAAAGATTCAATTCCAGAAGTTAATCCATATCCAGTATCATTTACAATTTTTACTGCATGTTCTAAATTATTTGCTTTAATAACTGCTAATACAGGTCCAAATAATTCATTCATATGAATAAAGTTACCTTCTTCAACTCCCCATTTAATTGATGGTTTTAACATATAAGGATTGTCATTTTCATAAGCTGGTTCTAAAGCCCAAGTTTCATTGCCTTCAAGCTTATTTATTGCTTTTTCTAAATTACCACTAACTTTATTTGCTAGTGTCCCAATTCTATTCTTAAAATCCCAAATAGAGCCTACATTCATAGAAGAGGCTGTATCAATTAAAGCTTTTTTAAATCCTGCATCATTATAAACTTCCTCTTCTAAAACTAATAATGAAGTAGCAGAACATTTTTGACCTGAGTTTCCAAAGGCACTTTGACATACATTTTTAACAGCTTGCTCTCTATCTGCCATATTAGTAACAATAGTTGCATCTTTTCCACCAGTTTCAGCTGATAAGAATAAATCATTTCTAGTTTCTAACATTGTTTTAGCTGTATCTTCACCACCAGTTAAGATTAAGAAGTCAATATCTTTATTTGGAATTAAATGCTCACCTGCAAGAGTTCCAGGGCAAGGAAGAAATTGTAAAGTATTCTTTGAAATTCCAGCATCCCAGAAACATTTACACATTTCATAAGCACATAGTGCAGCAACTGAAGCTGGCTTAATAATCACTGTATTTCCAGCAGCTAAAGCTGAAGATACACCACCAACTGGAATAGCAATAGGGAAATTCCAAGGAGGAACAACAACACCTACACCTTTTCCATTTACTTCTAAATTCTCATAATTATCAAAATGTCTTACTGCATGTGCATAAAATTCTATAAAATCAATTGCTTCAGAAACTTCTACGTCAGTTTCTGTAAATACTTTTCCAACTTCAGCGCCTGCAACACCAATTAAATCATCACGTCTTTCTCTAAATTTAATTGCGGCAGCTTTTAAGAATTCATGTCTTTTTTCATGAGATAAATTTCTCCATCCATCTTTATCTTCCCTTGCTACTTCAACAGCTTTTTTAATATCTTCTTCATTAGCTAAGGCAAATCTACCTGCTAGAACATTATCTTCAAGTTGAGATTTATCAATTGCATCATAAATTTTACGTTCCCCAATTAAATCTTTACCACCTACAACAACAGGAGCAATAGTATGAACAGTATCACTTGAATGTTTCCATTTCTTTACAATATTTCTAGCCCATTCATGATTTTTTGGTAATACAAAATCTGTATCAGCTTCTGCATGGTAAGAATTTGTATCATAAGATGAGTTCGAGAAATCATCCCATTTTTCATTTAATCTATCTTGTGTTCTTTTTGCACCTACAAAAGAAGTCTTCTCAGCTATAAATGATTCTCTAAAAAGATTTTCTTGCATTTTCCAATCTTTTGAACCAACTGTTAATCCAAATGAATATCTAATGAAGTTATTAGGACCTGTATTTTCATCAAGTCGTCTTACTAAATAAGCAATTGCATTTGTAAACTGTTCTTTTGCTGCAGTTGGAGCATATAAAATCACTTCTTTTGAAATCTCTTTAATAGCTAATCTTGCAGCTTCACTCATACCTTCTAACATCTCTAATGTATGATATTTTGAAACATCATTATCTTGAGCTAATTGAGTCGCATATGATAATTCAAATAAGTTATGAGAAGCTGTTCCTATATGCATATATGGTGCATTTTCTTTTTGAAGTGCATATCTTGCCATTCGTTTATAGTTTGAATCTGTATCTGATTTCTTTGTGTAAGTAACCATTTCCCAATGTTTTTGAGATGCTTCTGTTTCTTCCATCTCCATATTTGCACCCTTAACAAGTCTAAACTTAATAGGAGCGCCACCATTCTCAACTCTTTTTTTAGCCCAAGCACATAAATCTTTTTGAACATTAAATGAATCTGGTAAATAAGCTTGAAGTACAATACCTGCATAGAAATCTTTAAATTCTGGTTTTTCTAAAGTCTTTTTAAATACTTCTACTGTGATATCTAAATCTCTATACTCTTCCATATCAAGGTTAATAAATTTATTTGATTTTGTACCATCTTCTGCAATATAAGGATATTTAACAGCTTGAGCATAAATTTTACTTAATTTTTCAACTAATACTTCAACAGTATGGTCGAAATCAAGCGCAGAAATTTGAGAAAAAATTGTAGAAATTTTCACTGAAAGATAATCAATATTAGGATTAGTTAAAGCTTTTAAATATTTGTCTATTCTCTCTTGTGCTTCTTCTTCCCCTAAAACAACTTCACCAATTAAGTTAAGATTTACTCTAGTTCCTTCAGATTTTCGTAATTTTAAGTGTTTATTAAAAGGCTCATCCTCACCTTTAATAACTACTGTTTTTGTATCTTCTCTAATTTGATTTACAAACATTGGAACTGATAAATTAGGTAAGTATTTACCAAAGTTTTCAAATAACCATAATAGTGTTTTATCTTTTGTAGTAAAGAAGTGTGCCATTCCATGTTTTTGTAATAGAAATATAATTTGATCTGCAATTCTTGCATTTGATTCACATCTAAAACATTGGTCCATAAGTTCAATTAATAATGCTTTATCTTTTGGGTGGTCTAGCATTTTATTCATCTTAACATAAAATTCTCTATCAAAATCACTAACAAGTTGTGTTGCTCTATTTTGCCATTTTTCTGCTAGTTTTATTGATGAATTTATTAATTCTTCTTCATTTCTCATCTTTTATCCTTAAAATTTATTGTTTTTTAAATCAATTTTAAGTAGTTTTAGAGCGCACGCTTTTAAATGTGCTCAAGAGGGGAGTAACCGCCAAGTATCTCCCTCTTACTACTTTAAATACTCAAACACTATATATACTTAATGTTTTTTTCCTAAATACGCTTCTTGAATTGTTTCAGAATTTAATAATTCTTCTGCAGTTCCTTCATGTGTAATTTTCCCAACTTCAAGTACATACGCTCTATCTGCTAATTTTAAAGCAGCTTTTGCATTTTGCTCAACTAATAAAACTGTTACTCCAGTTTGAGCAATTTCTTTTACCGCCTTAAAAATACCCTTAATCAAAATTGGAGCAAGTCCAAGTGATGGTTCATCTAAAATCAATAGCTTAGGCTTAGACATAATTGCTCTACCAATTGCTAACATTTGCTGCTCCCCACCTGAAAGTGTTCCTGCAAGTTGCTTTCGTCGCTCTTTTAATCTTGGAAGAATGTCATAAATCCATTCTAAAGTTTCTTTATCGTGATCTTTAAGAGTATAAGCACCCATCATTAAGTTTTCTTCAACTGTTAAAATTCCGAAAACTCTTCTCCCTTCTGGAGAATGAGACATTCCTAAAGATACGATATCATGTGCTTCACATTTTGTTATATCATTTTTATCAAAAACAATATTTCCAGATTTAGCTTTTATTAGTCCAGAAATAGTTTGTAATGTTGTAGTTTTCCCAGCACCATTAGCACCTAAAATTGTAACGACTTCACCACGTTTAACTTGTAAAGAGATGCCTTTAATAGCTTCAATTGCTCCATAAGATACATGAAGATCTTTTATATCTAGTAATATTTCATTATTAATCATTACTCATCCTCCTCATCATCATCTGTTCCAATATAAGCTTCAATAACTCTTGGATCACTTTGTACAAAAGAAGGTTCACCTTGTGAAATCTCTTTACCAAAGTTAATTACAGTGATATAATCAGTTAATTTCATAACCATTTCCATATCATGTTCAATCATCATAATTCCAAGACCCATCTCTTTAATTCTTAAAATGATATTTGTTAGCTCTATTGTTTCATTTTCATTTAACCCTGCTGCTGGTTCATCTAAGATTAAAATCTCAGGATCTGCAGCTAAAGCTCTTGCCATCTCAATTTTTCTTTGATTTCCATATGATAAATCTCCAGCTGGAGTTGATGCATATTTTGTCAAACCAAAGAATTCCATAAGTTCTTCAACTTTTTTCCAATGTTTTTTCTCATCAGCTCTATAAGCTGAAGTATGAACAATTGAGTGGTACCATTTTTGTGTTGACTTAGTATGTGTTCCTGCTATTATATTTTCAGCAACACTCATTTCTTTAAAAAGTCTAATATTTTGGAAAGTTCTTAAAACTCCTCTTTGAGCAATTTTATTTGGACTCATTCCAGTAATATTTTCACCTTTATATTTTATAGTTCCTTCTTCAGGAGTATAAATACCTGTAACACAGTTAAAAAGTGTAGTTTTACCAGCTCCATTTGGACCAATAATTCCATAAATTTGGCCAGGTTTAACTTTTATAGTTAAATCATCAATAGCAACTAAACCATGGAAAAACTTTGAAACATTTTCAATTTCTAATACATATTCCATTATTTATCCTCCCCAGCTTTTGATGCTTTTGCAGCTTTTAAAGCTTTTTCTTTAAGAAACTTTGGAATATTTCCAAACTTCGCTGGCCAAACACCATTTGGTCTTAAAATCATTGTTAATACCATTGCCGCACCAAAGATTAGATATCTTGATTCTTTAAACTCTGTAAATAACTCAGGTAATACAAACATTACAAATGTTCCAATAATAATTCCAGGTAAAGATGCAGATCCACCTACAAGTACAATTGCAAAGAACATAACAGATTGCATAAAGTTAAATGACTCTGGACTAACTGCTGAATACTGAATAGCAAAAACTGCACCCGCAGCTCCTGCAATCCCAGCTCCTAATGCAAAAGCAAATAATTTATAATATGAAACATTAATTCCCATAGATTTTGCAGCTATTTCATCTTTATGAATATAATATAAAGCTCTTCCATAAGCTGAAGTATCTAAGTTTCTAATAATTAAAAGTGTAATAACTAATAAACCAAATGCTAAATAATATATTGAAGTATCTGAAAATAGTTCGTATCCAAAAATCCTAACTACATCAATTCCAAAAATACCATTTGGACCACCTGTTAAACCAAATACATCATTTGATAAAACTTGTTCAAAGATAATATTAAATCCAATAGTAGCAACCAGTAAATAATCCCCTCTTAAGTGGATAATCGGACCAGCTAATAAAATTGAAATTATAACTGGAATAATGATTGCAAATGGAAGTGTATAAATAATCTCCATTCCAAAATGTACATTTAAAATAGCTGTAGTATAAGCCCCTAATCCAAAGAATATCGCGTGACCCATATTAAAAATACCTGCACGTCCTAAAATAATATCTTGAGAAAAAGCAACAACTGCAAATACTAAAAATGTAATACCAATACTCAACCAAGCAGAATCAACAATAAATGGGAAAACTGCCATTACGCATAAAAAAAGCGTAGCGATAATTGTAGTTTTATTCATTATACTTTCTCCGCTGTTTTTTCACCAAGAAGTCCAGTTGGTTTTACAATTAAAATTACGATTAATAAAATAAATGTAAATGTTTCTGCCCATTCTGTTGAAATATAACCTGAAATCATTGCATTGAATAATCCAAGTAAAAGTCCACCTAGCATTGCTCCAGGAATTGAACCAATACCACCAATAATTGCTGCTATAAAAGCATTTAATCCATAAAGCCATCCCATATCAAATGTAAGACCTCTGTAATACATACCAATAAATAAACCACCAATTGCACCTAACATTGAACCTACTATAAATATAATCATAATAATTCTATTTACATTAATACCCATAAGTTTTGCGGCATCTTGATCAATTGCTGTTGCACGAATAGCTGTACCCATTTTTGTTTTATTAATAAAAATATATAATGAAACCATTAAAACAGCTGATAGGGCTAATATTACTAATTGTGTAAATGAAATAATCACTCCACCAAAATTCCATGACGTTGCAGGAAATACATCAGCTGGGAAAATTTCCATATTTGGTCCCCAAATTAACATAATACCATTTTGAATAACTAGTGAAGCTCCAAGTGCAGAAACAACAGCACTTAACCTTGGTGCCGTTCTTAAAGGTCTGTATGCAAGACGCTCAAGAAGAACACCTACAAAAGCTACAACTATTGCTGTTAATGAAAATACTATTACAATATTTACTAAAGATAATGCATTTGAACCGTAAAATTGTGTAAAAAGTGTAAGTCCTACATAAGCAGAAAAGGCAACAAGGTCACCGTGTGCGAAGTTGATTAACTTCATCACACCGTAAACCATTGTATAACCTAAGGCTACTAATGCATACAAACTTCCTACTGTTAAACCATTTATTAACTGTTGAAGAAAAGTATCCATTTTTTATCCCTTAACTATTTTACTACTTCTTTAGTACCATCATTTTTCATATTATATACAACAAATTTAGCACCAACTCTTTCACCATCTTCTCTAATGTTAAATGGACCTGTAATTCCTGGAAAATCTTTCATAGTAGATCTAATATAATCAGAGATTTTTTTAGTATCAAAAGATTTAGTTTGTTCAACACCCTCAATAACTGCTCTTAATCCATCAGCATTTGTAACAGGCCAGATTGATGGAGGATCCATTTTAAATCTTGCTTTATATGCTGCTAAATATTTTTTAGCTTCTGGGTATGGTAAAATTTCTGGAGTTGGGAAGTTAATTAAAACTGTTCCTTCAGCTGATTTACCTGCTAATTTAACGAAGTCAGGGTTATCATTTGAATCTCCACCAACAAAGTCGGCATCAATTTCTAATTGTGCTTGTTGTGCACGAATAAGTCCACCATCAGTGTAGTAACCAGAATAGTAAATTACATCTGGATTCATAGCTTTAATTTTTGTTAAAACTGCTGTAAAGTTTTGAGTTCCTGCTTTAACCTTTCCTCTAAAAATTACATTTCCACCAATTGCTTTTGTTGATGCTTCTGTTGAATCACCAAGTCCTGCAGAATAAGAAGAATAATCAGATAAAACAACGATTCTTTTATATTTTTTTACATTTACAAAGTAATCAGCTGTAAAATCACTTTGTGATGAATTTGGAAATGAGTTTCTAAAGAATGTCCAGTATTTTTTTGCAATTAAAGAATCACTAGTTCCATCAGAAGTTTGTAAAACTTTGTTTCTGTAGTATGTAGTTTGAGCAGCTTCTGTTGCTCCTGATGTATATGAACCAATTACAGCAAATACACCTTCATTTACTAATTTCTTAGCACAAACTGCAGCTTTTTGAGCTTTAGCTTCATCATCACAAGTAACAACTTCAATTTGTTTACCTAAAAGTCCACCAGCAGCATTCTTTTCATCAACAATAAGTTTTACAAAGTTTTCAATACTTTGACCTTCATTTGCATATTTACCTGTAATTGGTGCTTGAACACCTATTTTTACTGTATCAGCAGCAACTAGAGAACTAGCAACTACAGCACTTAGTGCTAACGCACCTGTTAATTTTTTAAAATTCATTTTTTTCTCCTTAGTTTGAATTAAATCTTTTTTTATATTATTTAAACTGTTGGTTCAATAATATAACAACCAACACACCATTCACCGATATTTTCTATCTTGTTAATATCGCCTCCTTTAAAGTTTGATTTTAAATTCTTATATGAAGCAACTATTCTATCAAATGCTTCAATAATTTCTTCTAACCTTTTTTCACTTTTCTTTCTTGCAGTATTTGAAATATCTAAATAAAAAGCAAAAACTCCATAATCAAGTGTAGATTCAGATGAATCTTCTCTTTGAAGTAATTTACACATTAAGTCAATATCATCTTTATATTCAGCTTGCGCATTTCTAACACCATTTCTTATACTCATTATCACTTTAGAAATAGAATCATTATCACTTTTATGCTCAAATCTCTCATCTAAAGTTAAACAAATTACATCTTGAGCAATATTATTCTCAGACATAAACCACTTAAATGCATCTCTTTTAGGAAGAGAACATCTAAGGATATCTGAAATAGTTGCATCAATAAAAATTTCTGGTGGATTTTGAAGTTTTGCAATTTCCTGAGAGACATGAATAGTCAAAAACTTCTGAGGTGCGTATGAAAGGTAAATATCATCAGCAGTCCAAAAACTATAGTTTGACTTTGCAGTTGTGATTCCCCTTAAGACAGAATCAACAACTTCATCTTGTGAAGGAAAATTATGCATTTTCATCTCCAATAAAATTTTCATCTACTTCATCTAATATACCACTTTCAAATAAAATATCTTCAATTAGTTTATTTTTAGAAATATTTAACGATGTACTTAAAACTAAAAGTGCAGTATCTAATCTTTTATCAATCTTAACAGTAAGTTGAGAGACTTCCCTTTTATTACTCTTTAAATGATTGTTTATAACTTTTTGGATAACCGATCTTTTGTTTTTTTGTTTTGCCATTTTAATAACTTTTTTATAATAATTTAAAGGTACTACTTTTAGTACTACCTTTTTTTCTTTAGTCATTATTTCAAAGTTAAACTTAAATAAAACTTAATTTTTAGACATAAAATGTTTAAAAAACAACCAATTTAATAAATATAGTAAAAATGCTATTTTAATGCTATTTAACTATAAAATTTTAGAAAATTTATAAAAAATTTATTTATTTAGAAAATTTAGCTTGTTGGATTATTAATCCAACAATAATAGTAGTTAATCCAACTACTGTAGAGATATAAATTTGTTCGTCTAATATAAAGTAAATAAATATTAAGGAAACAAAAGGAGAAATAAAAATAAGATTTGCAATTTTAGATGTAGACTCTGCACTTTGCATTGCTTTTAACCAAAAAAGAAAAGTAAAACCCATCTCAAAAAAACCAACATAAATTGCAGCTCCTAAACCAGATATACTAGGGACTGTTAAATCTTGTGTAAAAATGAAATAAGTAATTAAAATAGGAACAGCAATTAAGAAGTTTGAAAATAAACCAACCACAGGATCTACTTTTGCTTTAGTATTAAAAATCCAATACATAGACCATAAAACAGTAGAAAGAAGTGCTAAAACAACTCCATCCATATTAGAAAAATTTAAAGAAAAAGGCTCACCTTTTGTTGAGATAATTAAAACTCCAAAGTAACAAATTATTCCAGCTACTATATCTGAAAGTGTTAATTTCTGTTTTAAAAATATCACAGATAGAAAAGCAAGCATCAATGCCCAAGTATAATTTATAGCCTGTGCTTCTTGCGCTGGTAAAATATCATAAGCTTTAAATAGTACTAGATAATATAAAAAAGGATTAATACTTCCCAAGATTAGAACTGTTTTAAAATTCTTTTTTACATGTAATATAACTTCGTTTGTTTTATTTTGATAAAGAATTATTATTAGTAAAATTAGTGTAGAAGTAATTGATGCATAAAATACTAACTCAAAAGGTTTAAGATATTCAAGTGCAACTTTAAAAGCAGTAGCAACAGTAGACCAAAAGAAAATAGCGATTAAGGCATATTTATATGCTAGTTTTTGAGTTTTGATTTTAAATCTTTTGAGTCTTTTTGATTTTTTTATAATACCAAAATCCGATAATTGCTAAACAAATTAAAATAACTACAATTATATATCGTAAATACTCTTTAATTAAAGCTTCATTATCGCCTAAATAATATCCTAATAGAGTAAGGATAACTACCCAAATAGCAGCACCTAAAGTAGTATATATTGAAAAAGTTAATAAATTCATTCTAGCAAGTCCTGCTGGAAATGAAATATATTGGCGAACAGCAGGAATTAATCGTCCTGAAAAAGTAGAAATATGCCCATGAGATTTAAAAAACTCTTCCATTTTCGTAATAGTTTCTTCTTTTATAAAAAAATATTTTCCATATTTAACTAAAAAAGTTCTTCCAAATTTTACAGCTAAAAAGTAATTGAAAAGTGCACCAGTAAGTGATCCTGCAATTCCTGAAAAAATTGCATAATATATATTCATTTCGCCTTTATATGCTAAATAACCAGCTGGAACCATTACAACTTCAGAAGGAAATGGGAAAAATGAGCTCTCAAGAAACATCATAATAAAAATACCAATATAGCCTAAGCTACCTACTGTATCTACGACAAAGTTTACAATATCATGAAGCATGAAATACCCTTATTTAATTAAGTTTTTCCACTTTAATATTGAATCATTTATAAGTTGGAAGATTTTCTTTTCGCTTGGAGCTGTTTCATCAAAATAATCAGAAACTATTTTTAATATATAAAAATCTTGAATATTCTCTTTGCATGTTTGTCTAAAAAATTCTGCTTGTTTATCAACAAGTAATGTTTCTAAATCTTTATCTGTTTCTAATGGCTTTTCTACAGTAGTAACATTTGCAAAATTAAGTCCATTGATAAATCGGTTAGTACAAAAAAGTGTTCCTAAAGCAATTGATCCATCACTACAAGAAGCAATACTTAAATCAAAGGCTTTAGATATTTCGAAGTTTTTAAAAATATAATTTAAAGAGTCTAATATCTGTTCTTTACTTACACCAGAAACTATAAGTATTAAATCATCATTAGAATAAATTGTATTTTTAATTGGATTAGTTAATTTCTCTAAATTAAAGAAATCAACTATAGGTTGTGCTTCTATTAAAGAAGTAGTGTGAATTAATATTTTTGACATATTAATCAACAATAGAGCCTAAACTCTAAAGTTTTACTATCTTTTAAGTTCTTTAATTCTTGCAGCTTTTCCTCTTAATCCTCTTAAGTAATGTAATTTAGCTCTTCTTACTCTACCTCTTCTTAATACTTCAAATGATTTGATTGAATCAGAGTATAATGGGAAAATTCTTTCAACACCAACAGAGTTAGCTCCAATTTTTCTTACATTAAATGTAGCAGAAACACCTTCACCGTGTCTTGCAATTACGATACCTTCGTAAGTTTGAACTCTCTTTTTTTCACCTTCTTTAATCTCAATACCAAGTCTTACTGTATCTCCAGCTCTAAATAATGGGATCTCTTTTGACTCTGTTTGTGCAGTTTCGAAACTAGCAATATATCTGTTTTTCATTGTTTTTCCTTGTTAGGTCTATAATATTTTGTCTTACAAATTGACATCTGGTTTTTTAAGTCGGAAATTTTACTATGATTTCCCTTTAAAAATTCTTTAACTACACTTAATTTTTGGAAAACTTCAGGTTTAGCAAAAGATGGAGCTTCTAAAAGTTGGTTTTCGTAACTCTCAACATCCAAGGATTGGGCATTCCCAAGAACTCCTTCAACATTTCTAGAAATTGCGTCAGACATTGTTAAAGATGGTAATTCTCCACCTGTTAAAACGAATTCTCCAACAGAAAAAACCTCATTTGCATATTTTTCGATAACTCTTTCATCAATTCCTTCATATCTTCCACTTACAAAAACTATGTTTTTTTTCTTTGATAATCGCTTTGCATCATTTTGTCTAAATGGTTTTGCAGCAGCTAAAGGAAAAATAATATAAACATCTTCATTTTCTTCTTTAACTTTATCTAAGCAGTCAAATAATGGTTGACAAGTCATAAGCATTCCTGCTCCTCCACTTATCATTTGTTTATCAACTTTTTGATGTTTGTTATCTGTAAAATCTCTTGGATTATAAAACTCATAGTTAATAAAACCAGAATCAACAGCTCTTTTTAAAATTGAATCTTGAAAATATGGTTCAATTAAATTAGGGAAAAGTGTCACAAATGTAAATTTCAAATTAACTCCTATACATATAAAATGCATATATCCTTTTATTTTTCGTAGTTTAACATAATCCTTTTTATTTTATATTAAGCATATATCAAATATATTCTTTTTTTTAATAAAGGTTTATAGATGAAATCCCTAAAAGGTTTTGGTAAAAAATATTTTTCATTAATGTCAATTACAATGCATGCTACTGCAAAAAAATTGCATGACAATGAAGTATTGTCTAAAAAAATCTCTTTTAATTTTTCAAATTATTCAAATGAGGAAGAAGATCCTCCTATTGAAGAAGAGCTCTTATTAATAAATACATTTTGCGTAAATAGTATTAAACCTTGTCATTGTGATTGTTTCTTTAAACTAAAAACTAAACTAGCAATTCTACATTTCAAATTTATTCCAAGATGTCCTTTTTACAAAACTTGTTTCGCATTTAGACGAACTGGAATACATCCACCTTTATCATTATCATTTCAATAAATACAAATTACATATAAATTTCAAGGATAAAATAATGATAAGAAATACAGTAGTAGGATACCCACGAATTGGTGAACAAAGAGAGTTAAAAAAAGCATTAGAGCTTTTTTGGAATAAAGAAATAGATTTTAAACAGCTTGAAGAAAAAGCAACAGAATTAAAACAAAGACACTGGAACTATCAAAAAAACAGTGGAATAGATTTAATTAGTATTAATGATTTCTCATATTATGATAATGTTTTAGATACTTCAATTCTTTTAGGAGCAATACCAAAAAGATTTAAAGACTTAGAAAATGAAGAACTTTATTTTGCAATGGCTAGAGGAAATAAAAATGCTGTAGCAATGGAAATGACTAAATGGTTTAATACAAATTATCACTATATAGTTCCAGAACTTTCAATAGAAGATGAATATAAACTGAATAGTTTAAAAATCAAAAAAGAATACCAAGAAGCAAAACAACTAGGAATAAAAACTAAGATTAATTTAATTGGACCACTTACATATTTAAGTTTAGCAAAAAGAGTTGATGGTAAAGATTCTATTGAATTACTTAATAAAATCAAACCTTTATACGAAGAATTACTAAAAGAAATATCAACTTATGATGATGAAGTTTTTGTGCAAATTGATGAACCAATCTTTGCAACAGATAAAAGTGCAGAACTTTTAAGCTTATTAAAAACTACTTACGATGACTTTTCTCAAATTTCATCAAATATAAGAATTATCGTAACAACATACTTTGACCACTCAAACGAAGCTACAAAAGTTTTAGTTCATACTCCAATTTATGGGATTGGATTAGATTTTGTATCAGGAATTGAGAATCTTAAAAGTTTAGAAATTATTGAGAAATCCAATAAAAAGTTATTTGCAGGAGTCGTAAATGGACGAAATATTTGGAAAAATAATTTTGAAAAAACACTTCAAGTATTAAATAATATTTCTAACTTTATAAAAAAGGACAATATTGTTATTTCTACATCTTGTTCATTGTTACATGTACCTTATTCTCTAAAATATGAAGAAAAGTTAGATTTAGAAATAAAATCATGGTTAAGTTTTGCAAATGAAAAATTAGAAGAAGTTAGTATTTTAAGTAAAATCTTTTTCAATCAGAGTTTAAATGATGCTGATAATAATGCAATCAAAAAAAATAAAGAGATACATGAAAATAGAAAACATTCAAATAAAATTCATGATTTATCTACTCAAAACAGAATAAAAGAAAACAATAAGTTTTCTAGAAATGAAAGCTTTGAAGAAAGAATAAAAATTCAAAAAGATATTTTACAATATCCTGAACTTACTACAACTACAATTGGTTCTTTTCCACAAACACCAGAGATTAGAAAAGCAAGACGAGAATACAAAAACAACTTAATAGACAAAGACTCTTATGAAAATAAAATGAAAGAATATATTGATTATTCAATTGAAATTCAAGAAGAAATAGGCTTAGATATTTTAGTTCATGGTGAACCTGAAAGAAATGATATGGTTGAATATTTTGGAGAGCAATTAAAAGGTTATGGCTTCAGCCAAAATGGATGGGTTCAAAGTTATGGAAGTAGATGTGTAAAACCACCTTTTATTTATGGAGATATTTCTAGACCAAAAGCTATGACAGTTGAATGGTTAAAATATGCTCAAAGTAAAACTTCTAAAGTTGTTAAAGGAATGTTAACAGGACCTGTTACAATTTTAAACTGGTCTTTTGTTAGGGATGATAAAGAAAAAAGTGAAGTTGCATTACAAATTGCATTAGCAATAAGTGATGAAATAGATGACTTACAAAAAAATGGCATTAAAATTATTCAAGTAGATGAAGCTGCATTTAAAGAAGGTTATCCTTTAAGAGATGATAAAAGAGTTATTTATGAAAAATGGGCCCTTGAAAGTTTTAAATTATCAGTAGCAAGTGCTGATGCTAAAACACAAATTCATACACATATGTGTTATAGTGATTTTAATGATATTATAAAAACAATCGAAAATATGGATGCAGATGTAATTTCAATAGAAACAGCAAGAAGTGGGAATAAACTACTTAAAATATTTGCAAAAGTTGGATATAAACAAGAGGTTGGCCCAGGTGTTTATGATATTCATAGCCCTAGAATTCCAAGTGTTGAAGAGATTGAAAAACAAATTAGACTCCTTTTAGAAGTTTTACCTAAAAAACAATTATGGATTAACCCAGATTGTGGACTAAAAACAAGAAAATGGGAAGAAGTAATACCTAGTTTAAAAAACATGGTAAAAGCAGTAAAGAAAATTCGTAAAGAAGAAGGATAGAGCCTAGGGCTCTATCTAAAAATAGTTTTCATTAGACTAAAAACTATTTTTAGATACTATTCCAAATAACAAATATGAAAGAAAAAAAAATGATAACATTAAATGATATAAAAGAAGCAAGAA
Source organism: Poseidonibacter lekithochrous (assembly GCF_018861145.1). GTDB lineage: Bacteria > Campylobacterota > Campylobacteria > Campylobacterales > Arcobacteraceae > Poseidonibacter > Poseidonibacter lekithochrous_A. Next base: position 337,970 of record NZ_JAHKQT010000017.1, on the reverse strand, counting down.
AAAGTTTAGATAGCATAACTATAAATACACCTCTTGCCCTAGCTCCAATTTTAAGTAAGAAGCTTAATGCAAATATTTATTTAAAAAAAGAGAATTTACAACTAACAGGAAGTTTTAAATTAAGAGGTGCTTACAATAAACTTGCACAATTATCTAAAGAGACAAGAGAAAAAGGTGTAGTTGCAGCAAGTGCAGGTAATCATGCACAAGGTTTAGCCTATTCAGCAGAACAATTTAACTGTGAAGCTACTATATATATGCCAGAAGCCACTCCCCTTACAAAAGTATCTGGAGTACGTTCATATGGTGCAAATGTAGTATTAACTGGAGCAAATTTTGATGAAGCATATGAAAAAGCTACGAAATTTGCAGAAGAAAATAATAAAGAATTTATTCATCCCTTTGCTGATGATAAAGTAATAGCAGGACAAGGAACTATTGCTTTAGAGATTTTCGATGAAATCAAAGATATGGAACAAATTGTAGTACCAATTGGTGGAGGTGGTTTAATTTCTGGAATTGCTATTGCAGCCAAAATAATAAATCCAGATATTAGAATAATTGGTGTAGTTGCAAGTGGAGCAAAAGGGATGAAAGAATCTTTTGAATCACATATGCCAATTGATTCTGTTTCAGTTAAAACTATCGCAGATGGAATTGCAGTTCGTGATGTAACACCAAAATTACTTGATATTATATTAGAGTATGTAGATGATATTGTTGAAGTAACTGATAATGAAATAGCAAACGCAATTTTATTTTTATTAGAAAATCATAAATTAGTAGTTGAAGGTGCAGGAGCAGTTTCTACAGCTGCCATTATGCATAACAAAATAGATGTTGAAGGGACAAATACTTGCTCAATAGTAAGTGGTGGAAATATTGACGTAACTATGTTATCTTTGATTATTGAAAAAGGTCTAGTAAAATCTGCACGTAAAATGAATCTTATCGTAACACTAATGGATAAAACAGGTGCCTTAAAGAATTTAACTAATGTATTACAAAAAAGTGATGCAAATATAGTTCAAATTGATTATGATAGAAACTCTGTTAAGCTTGAGTTTGGCGAGGCTCATGTTACAGTTTCAGTTGAAACTAAAGGTGAAGAACATCAAAAACTCATACGTGAAAATTTGAAACAAAGTGGTTATAGATTTAAGCAAATCTAAATTTAATATAAAATCTTTATTTGTTTTTTAGAAAACAAATCCTATAATACATCAATAATTTAGTATTGAGAAACAAACAAAAAAGGAAGAAAATGGAAGGAAGACTATTTACATTCTTGGGATCAATTGGTGGTCACGGCCAAGACTGGATTCTGTTATCACACTTAGTCCTAACAATTGGAATAGTATTTTTAATAGCAAGAGCAGCTACAAAAAGACTACAGTTAGTACCAAGCGGTTCACAAAACGTAATGGAAGCATACATTAGCGGAGTAATTGCAATGGGTGCGGATACAATGGGTGAAGCTAATGCAAGAAGATTTTTACCATTAATTGGTACATTAGGATTAGTTATTTTTGTTGCAAATATGACAGGGATTTTCCCAGGTTTTGAATCTGCAACTGCAAATATTAACTTAACTTTATCACTAGCAATTATTGTATTTATTTACTATAACTATGTTGGTATTAAAGAAAATGGTTTTGTTAACTATTTTAAACATTTTATGGGACCAATGCCTATATTAGCACCATTAATGTTTCCTATTGAACTTATTTCACATTTTTCAAGAATAGTTTCATTGTCTTTTAGACTTTTTGGATCTATTAGAGGTGATGAAATGTTCTTAATGGTACTTTTAATGTTAGTACCTTGGTTTATACCTTTAGCTGGTTTCTTTATGTTAACAGCTTTTGGAGTATTACAAGCATTCATTTTTATGATCTTAACATATGTATATATCGCAGGATCTGTTATGATGGCAGAGGAAGACCACTAAAGAGATTAAGTATCTCTTTAAGTGTTCTGAGTAATCACTTAATAATAAAAAAAGGGATGAGTTTTTACTCATCCCTTTTTTTATGCGTAGATACTATTTTTAAACCTCATCAATTAAAACTTCATTCTCTTTTAAATATACTAAATAAGAAAAGACATCTTCACTCTTAACTATCTCTTTTATAGCTTTTTTATAATATTCAACTTGAGTAATATGTTCCTGAGATTTTTCCTTAGTTGTTTTATAATCAAAAATATAATACTTATTTTCTTTATATAAAAGTAAATCTATAATTTTAATCTCACCATTGTAAACTAAAGCTTGCTCACTTATAAACTTTGCATCACTTACTAATTCATTAAATAGTTTATTTTCTAAAAGTATTCTAATTCTATTTTTTATATTTATAAAATCACTCTCATTTAAGTAGTTTGAATATCTAGTTCTTGCAAGATTTAAACAATAGTCTAAATCACTTGAAGTAAAATCATTCATCATCTCTAAACAAAAATGCGTTGCGATTCCAAAATATTTAGAATGTAATCTATTATCATCTAAATCTTTTTCTTTTGTAATTTGTTTTTCTTGTAATCCTAAATCCATAGGAATATATTCAACTTTTTCTTTTTTCTCATAATTTATTGAAGTATTTGTACTTTGTATAACTTGACCAAGTTTTAAAGTCTTCATACTTAAAATATCAAAAACCGAAGATTTCTCTTTTTTAAAGATAATCATATTATTTTTAGCACGAGTTAATGCTACATATAAAATATTTATTTCATCTTCTAAACTTAAAGCTTTTTCTTTTGCAATTGCATTTGAGTACTGTTTATTGTAGTTTTCATACCCTTTTATTTTATAAAATATATTTTTTAATTCCACACTATCATATTCAAATAGTAATGAACTTTTATCACTGTTCTTTCTTTTTATTCTATCTAATAAAATTACTGTATTAAACTCTAAACCTTTAGATTTAAAGATTGTAAGTATTTGCAAACCTGAAGATTCACTATTTTCCATAACTGCATCAAGTTTATCTATTTCATAAACAAAATCAACAATATTATTATATATAGTACTACACTCAATAAATTTAACAACATTTTCATCAATAATCTTTAAACTAGTTGCTACTTCTTTTATTAATTCTTGAACAGACTTTTTACCAACTTCAAAATTTATAGCAAGATTTGTTAGTACTTTATTCCCCACTAAAGCATTTAAATTCTCTTTATAAATATCTTCTCTAAAATATATATACTTTATTGCATTTATAACTGCTTTTACATTTTCTTGATTAATTAGTTTTGATGTCATCTCTGTAGAAATTTTCAAACTTGGGAACTTATCTTTTAAATAGTTATAAATATTTAATACATCAGAGTTTGTATATGTTAATATGGCTATATCGTTTGAGTTAACACCTTCTTTTATTAAGGATGCAATTCTTGAAGCAACTGTAGAGAACTTATCTTCTTCAACTAACTCTTTATCTTCAATAACCTCAACATAACCACCTTTTCTAATTGAGAGCTGATCATAATATTCGTATGAAGGTAAATTTACAAATAATGAGTTTACAAAATTTATAACATTTTCACATGATCTATAATTTGTATTTAATACTTCAACTTCTAAAGCTTCATTTGTATTTGCTACATAATCAAAAAGTTCTCTTTTCCCACCTCTGAATCTATAAATAGATTGTTTTGTATCTCCTACATAGAAAAATGTTTTAAATTTAGTTTGATCTCCTGATAAAACTTCTTTTATTAGTGGTTCTAAAATTTTATATTGTAAAAGAGAAGTATCTTGAAATTCATCCATTAAAATATGAGAGAATTTTGAGTCTAATCTAAAATATAAAAACTCTTTATCAATTTTTGTTGATAATAACTCATATACTAAATTTGAAATATCATTAAATTCTAAATAGTTTTTATTTTTATTAAATGATAGTTTAAAGTTTTTAAACATTAAATAAAGTTCAAAAAGTTTACTTAAACTATATCCCGCACGAAGCTTATAATATAAAGCAACTTCTTCTTTAACTTTTATAAAATATGACTCTAGAATTTCATTTGAACATTTTTTAAAATATGAATATTCACTCAAACTTTCTTTTGTAAGCCATGTTTTGGAAAACAACTCATCAAAGTTCTCAAAATCTACTGCTTTTTTTGCAGAATTACTTGCAAGCTCACAATTTAATATTGCTTCTTTTATTTTATAAGAACTATTTAAAACTTGTTCTTTTTGTACATTTATTAACTCTGAATCAATATTAACTATTTCTATATTTTCATTTTTTTCTAATAAATTTTTAAATAAATCAAAAATCGAATTAAACTTCTTTTTTTCATATAGTGAAAAATCAATCAAAGAATCAAACTGTCTTGCATCAAGTGACTGTAAAAATTTCATAGAAAGAGATTCTATATCATCTTCTTTAATTTCAAAATCATCTGATATTCCAATATATCCGCAAAACTCTCGTAATATACTATTAATAAATTTATCAATAGTATATATTGTCAAATTTGCATTTGTAAAAGATTTAATTAAAAAGTTTTTCTTACCTAATATTTCTTCTTTACTTAATTCAGATTCCTTTATAATTGCATTTAAATATGCTTCATCATCTCCTAATGTTAGAAGAGTTTTATATATTCTTTCACTCATTTCATTTGCAGCTTTATTTGTAAATGTAAGTGTTAGTATCTCATTTGGTTTTGCATTTAAAAGTAATAATGTAATATATCTTACTGTTAATGCAAATGTTTTTCCAGAACCAGCGCTGGCTTTAAGTGCTAAAAATTTTTTCATAATGAATGATACAACAGTAAAAATTATAATTCACTATATAAAACCTTATATATTATTAAATTTTTTGATATACTTTTATTATTAAAGCAAAAAGGACTCATTATTAAAACAAATAATAAAATTATTTTTATTGTTACTTTTATGATATTTATCATGTTTATTTTAATGATTCTGAATTTTACCTATAATTTTAGAGATTATGGAATTAAAAATATTGATAATAAAGCTCTAGTTCTTGCAAAAACAATTGAACATTCACTCACAAATCAAATGCTTAATGATGTGATTAATAAAAGAGAAATATTTCTAAAACAATTAGAAGATTTACCAAATATAAATAAAATATGGTTAAATAGACAACAAAAAGTTATTGAACTATACGGTAATGGATTAAGTAATCAAACAATTAAAGATGATATTGATAAAAGAGTTTTAGAAACAGGAATAGCAGAAAAACATATACAAGAATCTTTATTTTCAAATAGTACTTATAGAATTACAATTCCATATAAAGCAACTTCAACTGGTGTAATTAATTGTATGAACTGTCATACAAATGCAAAAGAAGGAGATACTTTAGGAGCTATTTCTATTATTTTCCCAATTGATGATGTAAAACAAACAGGAATTACAACTATATCTAATACCACGATTATTGCATTAATTTTAATTATTATTATAGGTTTTTTAATCAATTATTTAATTTCTCCATTTTTAATATTATTTGACTCTATTAAAAAAGTTATGGGTAAAGCACAAGATGGCGATTATTCAAAAAGAATTGAACCTTCAAAAAATAAAGAAGCTCAAGATGTGTCTTTATGGATAAATATACTACTAGAAAAACTTCAAACTGCTTTAGATAATATAGATTCTAAAATTTCTATCTTTTTATCTGCAGAAGAAACAAAAACAAAAGATCCATTAATTAATGCAGAAAATCTTATTGACAGAATTTCTGCAATATATAAATTTAGAAGAACAATAGAACATGATGAAAAACTTGAAGATATATATATAAGACTTGCACATATAATTAAATCAAATTTAAATGTAACAGATATAAATATTATAGAAGCAAATACAAAAAATGGAAATCTTAATTATGTATATATAAATAAAGAAGACTTTTGTGATTTAGAAAATACAATTTGCAGAGCAGATAAAACCAATGAAATTGTAGATTCAAGCCAATTTCAAAATATTTGTCCTTCGTGTAGAAAAAAAGATTCAAACTATCTTTGTCTTCCCTATTCTATTTCAAACGATTTAGATTTAATCATCTCAATATATACAGACAATAGTTCTGAAATTCCAGCATTAAGAGAAAATATTAATTTTATAAAAGATTATGTAGAAGCTAGTAAAACAGTAATTATTAGTTATAAACTGATGCAAATATTAAAAGAAAATGCTATTACTGATCCGCTTACAAAACTATATAATAGAAAACATTTAGAAGATCAAATGCCTAAAATTACAGAACAAGCTAATAGAGCATCATTGTCATTTGGTGTTTTAATGTTAGATATTGACCACTTTAAAATGGTTAATGATACTTATGGCCATGATGTTGGAGATATTGCAATAAAAAGAATTGCTAGTACATTAAGAGAAAATACTCGAAACTCGGATATTATTGTAAGATTTGGAGGAGAGGAATTTCTTGTTCTTTTATATAATTGTAAAGAAGAAAGTTTATTAGAGATTTCTGAAAAGATAAGAATCTCATTCTCAGAACAAAAAATACCAGCTGGTGATGAAATAATTACTAAAACTATAAGTATTGGAACCTCAATATTTCCTCAAGATAATAAAGATTTAATAAAATGTATAAAATATTCAGATACTGCACTATACGAAGCTAAAAAGACAGGAAGAAATAAAACTGTTAGATATAAAAAAGAATTAAATAAAAAAGAGTCTATTTAAAATATTAACTCTTTCTATCTCATTAAGTCAATTTTAGATATAATCGCAAAATTAAATAACATTTACAGGAAATAAAATGCAGAAAAAACATCAAAAAGTACAGATTTTACTTGATGCAATTCCTTATATTAAAAAATTCAATGGAAAAACTATTGTAATTAAATATGGCGGTTCAGCACAAACTAGTCCAGAATTACAAGAAAAATTTGCTCAAGATATTGTTCTACTTTCTCTTGTTGGAATAAAACCAATAATTGTTCATGGTGGAGGAGCAAGGATTTCTGAGTTATTAGAAAAACTTGAAATTAAATCTGAATTTATTGATGGTCATAGAGTTACTTCAAAAGAAACTATGAGAGTAGTAGAAATGGTATTATCAGGTGAAATAAATAAAAACCTAACTTCTTTATTAAATCATCATGGTGCAAAAGCTATTGGTATTTCAGGGAAAGATTCTGCAATAATTGAAGCTAAACCAAAAGATGGTGGAAAGTTTGGTTATACAGGTGAAATCACTGACGTTAATGCACAACTTATTAATAACCTTTTAAATGAAGGTTTTATTCCAGTAATTGCTCCAATTGCAGATAGTGCAGAACCAAATCACCCAGGATTTAATATAAATGCAGACTTTGCAGCTTCAAAAGTAGCAGCTGCTGTTAAAGCTCAAAAAGTTTTATTTTTAACGGATACAGTGGGTGTTTTAAATAAAGAAGGAAAACTTCTTACATCTTTAGATAAACAAGATGTTGATAGTTATAAAAAAGATGGAACAATTGCAGGAGGTATGATTCCTAAAGTTGATGCCTGTATTGATGCAATACATGATGGAGTAAATAAAGCTCATATTATTGATGGAAGAGTTGAACACTCAATTTTACTAGAGTTATTTACAAGTGATGGTATTGGAACACAATTTTTAAGAAAAGATAATCCTAATAATGGGATTGATATAGATAAACTATTAAATGACTAAAATATAAAGAAATTAAAAAACAAGGATAACAATGAACTTTATTGAAACAAGAGGAAATGATGGTCTTATGCCAAAAGAAGTTGCCTTTAGTGAAGCAATACTAAATCCTAGTGCTTCTTTTGGTGGATTATATGTACCAAAACAATTACCAAAATTAGAAAAAGATTTCATAAAAAATCATATTGACAAAAGTTATAAAGAATTAGCATATGATATTTTAAAAGCTTTCCAAATTGATATAGATGAAGAAGAAATAAATAAAGCTCTTAATCTTTATGATAACTTCGATGATGCATCAAATCCTTGCCCGGTGATTAAAGTAAAAGATGATTTATTTGTACATGAACAATATCATGGTCCAACACGGGCTTTTAAAGATATGGCATTGCAACCTTTTGGTTCAATTCTTTCTTCAATTGCAAAAAAAAGAAATGAAAACTATTTAATTTTAGCAGCAACATCTGGAGATACAGGACCAGCAGCTTTAAATACTTTTAGAAATAAAGAGAATATTCAAGTAGCTTGTCTTTACCCAGAAGGTGGAACATCAGATGTTCAAAGATTACAAATGGTTTGCGAAGATGGAAATAACTTAAAAGTAATTGGAATAAAAGGTAACTTTGATGATGCACAGTCTGCCCTTAAAAAACTTCTTGCTTCAAAAAGTTTCAAAGAAGAGTTACAAAGAGATGGAATTAAACTATCAGCTGCAAACTCTGTAAACTTTGGAAGAATTATATTTCAAATAATTTATCACTTCTGGTCATATATTCAATTACTAAAACAAGAAGAAATCAAAATGGATGAAAAAATCTATTTAGTTGTACCTTCTGGAAACTTTGGGAATGTATTAGGTGGATTTTATGCAAAAGCAATGGGAGTTCCTGTTGAAAAATTCTTAGTAGCATCAAATGAAAATAATATCTTAACACAATGGATTAATACAGGTATTTATGATATTAGGGGCAAAGAATTAAAACTTACAAAATCTCCAGCGATGGATATTTTAAAATCATCAAATATTGAAAGGGTAATGTACTCACTTTATGGTGCACAAAGAACAAAAGAATTATTAGAAAATTTAAATAAAAACAATATCTTTACAATGACAAAAGAGGAAACATTAAAACTTCAAGAAGAATTTTCAGCTGTTAACTCAGATGATGAATATGGTCAAAAAGTAATTAAAGACTTTTTAGATGATGGATATTTAATGGATCCTCATACAGCTACATGTTTAAAAGCCTATGAAGAGTTAAGACAAAAAGATTTAAAAACTGTAATCTATTCAACTGCAGAATGGACAAAATTTTCACCAACAGTTCTAAACTCATTAAATCAAGATGATATTAAATATTCAGATAAAGAAGCCTTAGATGAAATTTCATCAAAATACAATGCAAATTTACCTGAAAGTATAAAAGATTTATTTAACTCAAAAATAAATCATGATTCAATTATCAATAAAGAAAATATTGAATCTGAAATAGTAAAATTTATTAGAGAGTCATAAGCCTCTCTAATAATTACTACAATTACACATTATCTTAATATGTGAGTATAAATTTCCCAAATAGTAGCATTAACATAACATAACGTGACATAAGTCAATTAATTTTAAGAGAAAACACAATATAATAAATGGATTTTAATTTAAAAAAAAGGAAGCCAAATATGTCTAAAGAAACTAATAGACGAGATTTTCTTGGTTATTCATTTGCTGCAGTTGCTGCAGTAGGTGGTGCTGCGTCACTTGTTGGTATGAAAAGAGCCTGGGATCCACTTCCTAGCGTTTTAGCTGGAGGTTTTACTGATGTAGAACTTGGAAGTTTAAAAGCTGGAACTCCAGTAACTGTTTCATGGAGAGGGAAGCCAATTTTCTTACTTAAGAAAACTGCTGAAATGGGGGAAGCTCCTAGAGATTTAATAATCGGTTCTGACAGATTTACTGTTGCTATTGGATTATGTACTCACTTAGGTTGTATTCCTGCATGGAAGAAAGATATGTGGAAATGTGCATGTCATGGGGGGGAGTTCAATGCAAATGCAACAAACGTATTTGGACCACCACCAAGACCTCTTGACCTACCTCCATTTAGTGTAAAAGGAACATCTATCACTTTAGGTGAAGAAGGTCCTGAATACAAAAAAATCGCTGCTGCGATGATGGCATAAGGAGTAAGCAATGGCAAAATTCGAAAAAGCTAACTCTGTTGGTGAATGGTTAGACCAAAGGTTAAATACTACAACTTTTAACAAAGTTATGATGACTGAATACTGGATTCCAAAGGATATTAACTTCTTATGGGCTATGGGTGTATTATTAGCTACTACTTTTACAATCTTAATCATCTCTGGTATTTTCTTAATGATGTACTATAAACCAGATATTAATTTAGCATTTGATTCAGTTAACTACACAATTATGCAAGAAGTTGCATTTGGTTGGTTATTTAGACATATGCATGGTGTTGCAGCTTCTGTTGTATTCTTAGTTATTTATATTCACATGTTTACAGGAATTTACTATGGTTCTTACAAACAAGGTAGAGAAATGATTTGGATTTCAGGTATGTTATTATTTATGACATTCTCTGCTGCTGGATTCTCTGGATATATGTTACCATGGGGACAAATGTCTTACTGGGCTGCTATGGTTATTACTAACTTATTTGGTGGAGTTCCTGTAATTGGTGATGCTTTAGTTGTATGGATTAGAGGTGACTTTAACGTTGCAGATGCAACTTTAACTAGATTCTTTATGTTACATGTATTCTTATTACCTGTTACAATTATGGGTATTATTGCATTACACTTCTATACGTTAAGAATTCCCCATGTTAATAATCAGTCATCTGAAGAGTTTGATTTTGATGAAGAAGCTGAAAAATATTTAGCTGGAAATAAAAAAGAGTCAAAAGTTATTCCTTTCTGGCCTGTATTTATTTCTAAAGATTTAGCTGTATTAGGTATTTTCTTAATCTTCTACTTCTATTTAGTATTCTTCCACTATAACTTTGCAATGGATCCAGTTAACTTTGATCCAGCTGACAGTATGGTAACACCAGCTCACATTTATCCTGAGTGGTATTTCTTATGGTCATATGAAGTATTAAGAGGTTTCTTCTTTGATATAGCTGGTTTTAAAGCCTTTGATATTGGATTAATTGCATTTGCATTCGCAAATGGTATTTTCCTTGTATTACCTTGGTTAGATAGAGATCCTGCTATTTTACCTGCACATAAAAGACCATTATTCTTTATCTGGTTCTGGGTATTAATGGCCGATTTAATTGTACTTACTGTATATGGTAAATTACCACCAACTGGTACAAATGCATGGGTTGGATTCTTTGCAGCAGTAGCATTTATCGTACTGTTCCTAGTTTTACCTATTGTAACAAAAATAGACGCTAAGAGAAGGGGATCATTATAATGAGAGAATTAAAAATACTAGCAGTAGTAGTAGCTTTAACGCTTATTACATACTGGGGAGTTGAGCCATTTGCTCACTCTCAAATGCATCCACATGTTCATCCTGCTGATTATAATTTTGCGAAAGCAGATAAAGAATCATCTGAAAAATCAGTTAAAGAAGCAAGTGCTGCTTTAGATGAAGCAAATAAAAACAAAGATGCTAAAAAAATCCATTCTGCAACTGTAGCTTTAGAAGAAGTTAAAGCTGTAGAGAAAACAAAAAATGATTTTTGGGCTTCAATTCAACCATCAATTGATGCAAAAGGAAATGCAGTAGCTGGAGAAGCTCTTGTAACTGCTAACTGTACGGCTTGTCACTCTATTAAATCTAAGGGATTCCCTGAAGTTATGGATCATGCGAGTGCTGCAGCAGCTTATGGTGTAACACCTCCTGATTTAGGATCTGCTGGTAAGTTATATTCTAAAGAATATTTATCTGCATTTATTAATGATCCTGCAAAAGCTTCAGATGTATCACATAAATTTGTAGATGGACGTGCTCATCCAATGCCAGGTTACTCTTGGATGCAACCACAAGAAATTGCAGATATGGTAGCATATTTACAATCTATTGCTCCAAAAGAAATGTCAAATAAAGAAGTATTTACAGACGCTTGTCAAAGATGTCACTCTATTAAATATGCAGATATGAAAAAAGGGACAATGGCAGCATTTACACCTAATGATAATATTAAAGATTACATGGGTAAATTACCACCTGACTTATCTCAATATATTAAATCAAGAGGTCATGAATACTTAGAAACATTTATTAATAATCCTCAAAAACATCTTGAAGGTACAGCAATGCCTAGAGTTGGTTTAACAGAAGAATCTCAAGCTCAAGTTGTTACTTATCTTGAAGAAGTTGGAGATACAAGTAAAGCACAAAGAGAAGAATTAGGACCTAAGTTCTTAATTTATATGGTTATCTTTGCTATATTTGCTTTCCTTTGGAAAGGTTCTAAATGGAGAGAAGTTCACTAGAACTTCTTTTTATAAGACATAAAAAAAGCTTAGAAATTAATTTCTAAGCTTTTTTTTACTCTTAAAAATTTATACTAAATAAGTATTTTAGAACTTGCACTTAAGATTGCAGTTTCACTTCGTAAGATTAAAGATGAATTAAATCCAACTATATTATCTTTATTAAAAGTAAATCTTTCATCACTTGAAAAACCACCCTCACATCCAATAACTAATGTTTTAATATCACTTTTTTTATCGTCTATTGAAGTTTCACAAAAATCTAAAAAATATGTATCTTCATTCTGTTTTACAAACTGCTCTAAACTATCAGATGTTTCAAGTTTAATAATACTAGATCTTCCACATTGAGATGAAGAATTAATAAGTATTTTTTCTAATTTTTCAATATTTAATTTAAAATTCTTTTGAGAATATTCACATAAAATAAATGTTATTTTTCTAACACCTAGTTCATTTAATGAAGCTAAGTATTTTTCTACTGTTTTTGGATCAACCAAACACCAGCCCAAATGTAAATCGTTTTTATTTTCAACTTCTTTTTCTTCACTAGAAATTAATGATAAAAGTGCAGATCTTCTAGAAATAGAAATAAGTTTATATAAATATATAGAATTATCTTTTAAATTTCTAAAATAAATTTTATCATCAATTTTATGACGTCTTGCTTTTATTAAATATTTATATGTATCTTCACTTATTTCTAAGCTTGAAGACCCACAATTAATATCGTATGTAAATTGCATTAAAATATTTTACTTATAATATAAATTACAACTATAACAGAAATTTCTATTGTATAAATCTTTCTTGCATATTTGTAAAACTCTTCTTGAAGTTCAACTTGTTCAAACTTAATAACTCTCATTTTCTTATATCTTTTAATTTCAATTACTAATAAAAAGATTGAAGCAGGTATCATTAAAAAGATTGTAATACTCATTGCATGAGCATAAAAAGCAACTATTGATCCTGTGTAAATTACTATTGCATTAGTTACATGATATAAAGGAGTCATTGCTCTTAATCTTTTTGCCAATCTTATGAACTCTTTTTGTGTTAGTACTGAATATAAATTAAATAGCATAATTGCTAAGAAAAAATATATTGCATAGACGTGTGTATCAATTGCGCTTTGCATTAATTCCATTATTGTTTATCTCACTTTTAAAAATTTTCGCTATTATATCTAACTTGTCATAAGTTTTTATCTTAAATCAAACAAAGGAATAAAATGGCTATTAGTGTAGAAACTGCAATAGATATTATTTCAAATATCAAACCTTTATTAAAATTCGAAATTATCGCGATTGAAGATGCTCAAAATAGAATTTGTGCCCAAGAAGTAATAGCAACAAGTTCATTACCAAAATTTGACAATTCTGCAATGGATGGTTATGCAATTATATATAATGACAAAAATAAAGAATTAGAAATAATTGATACTATTTTTGCAGGGGACAATAATCATACAGTTTTAAAAGAAAACACTTGTATTAAAATAATGACAGGTGCTAGAGTTCCTAAAAACACAACTGCAATTATTCCTAAAGAAGATATACAAACTATAAATGATAAAAATATAAAAATATTAGAAAATGTAAAAGAATTTCAACATATAAGATTTATTGGTGAAGATATAAAAACTGGCGAAAAACTTATTGATATTGGAGATGAATTAAATTTTGCAAAAATCACCCTACTTGCAAGTCAGGGAATTTCACATATAAAAGTTTATAAAAAACCAAAAATTGTGGTATTTTCAAGTGGTGAGGAATTAAAACTTCATTATGAAAGAATAGAAGATCATCAAATATATAATTCAAATACTCCAACTTTAATAGCACGTGCTAAAGAGTTAGGTTGTGATGTGACATTTATTGGACAAGCAAAAGATACAATTGAAGATATTAAAAGATTAGTTTTAAATTCTTTAGATGCAGATTTAATTATAACTTCAGGAGGAGTATCAGTTGGAGATGCTGATTTTACAAGGGATGCTTTTAATGACTTAGATTTAAAAATTTTAATTGATGGAATAATGATAAAACCTGGTAAGCCTACAATATTTGGACAAATAAATAATACATATATTTTAAATCTTCCAGGAAACCCTCTTGCATCTGCTTTAATTTTTGAAATATTTGGGAAAATACTAATTCAAAAACTACTAGGATCAAATGAAATAAATCCAGCTTATATTGAAGCAAAAATTAAAGAAGAATTTAAAACAAGAAAAGGAAGAATTACTATAATTCCTGGAACATTTGATGGAGTTTGTTTTTCTGTATCAAAGAAAAGATCACCTGGGATGGTTTCAATTTTAGCAGAGTGTAATTCTTTAATTGTTTTAGATGAAAATGTATCCCTATTAGAAAAAAATTCAAAAGTAAAAATATTACCAATAAATTGGAAATTCTTTAGTAAAGAAAAAAAGGACTTTTTAAGCAATGAGTAAAAAATCAACTAAAAAAGCAATATGTATTTTAAGTGGAGGGATGGACTCTACTTTATCTTCATATATTGCAAAGAAAGATGGTTATGAAATAATAGCTGTTCATTTTAATTATGGACAAAGAACAGAACAAAGAGAATTAAAAGCATTTAGAGATATCTGTAATGACTTAGAAATAACAAATAAATATGAAATTGATATTCCATTTTTTACGCAAATTGGGGCATCTGCATTAACAGATGATAGTATAGATATTCCTGTAAATGGAGTTGAAAGTGGAGTGCCAGTTACTTATGTACCTTTTAGAAATGGTATTTTTCTCTCAATTACTGCAGCAATTGCGGAAAAAGAAGAAGCACAAGCTATGTATATAGGTGTTGTTCAGGAAGATAGTTCTGGATATCCTGATTGTACGGACGAGTTTATAGACGATATTACAAAAGCAATTAATCAAGGAACAAAAGAGACTACAAATATTGAAATTATTACACCCTTAGTACATTTAAGTAAACAAGAAATTGTTCAATATGCAAAAGAGTTAAATGTTCCCTTAGAACATACATGGTCATGTTATAAAGAAAGTGACTTTGCTTGTGGTGTTTGTGATTCATGTAGACTTAGATTAAATGGATTTAGGCTTGCTAATATTAAAGATCCCATTCCTTATAGAGTACAATAATGCATTGGAAAATATCAAAAGAATTCGATTTTTGTTATGGACATAGAGTTTGGTCACAAACTTTAAATCCTGAGTTTTCACTAGATTCATGTTTAAAATGTAGACACTTACATGGTCATCAAGGCAAAATATTAGTTTATCTAGAAGCAGAAGAATTAAAAGATGGAATGGTTACAGATTTTAAACATCTAAATTGGTTTAAAGCTTTTATAGATGATGTACTTGATCATAAATTTATTTTAGATATAAACGACCCTTTATTTCAAACTCTAATTCCAAATGTACAAAAAGATGAGTTAATCCATTTTGAAGAAGGTTATTCAATTATTGATTTAAATAAATTTGCAAATGAAGCAATACATTTAAAAGAGCTTTATGAAGGTTATATAATAGTAGATTTTATTCCTACAAGTGAAAATTTATCTGCATGGTTTTTAAAAATCGTTCAAAATAAAATGAGTAAATTAAATGTAAAAGTTTCTCATATAGAATTTTTAGAAACACCTAAAAGTAAGAGCACTTTTTATGCTTGAAATAAATGAAATATTTGGACCAACTATTCAAGGTGAAGGAAAACTAGTTGGTACTCCTTCTGTTTTTATTAGATTTGGAAAATGTAATTTTAACTGTGTGGGTTTTAATGTTGAGTATGAAACTCCAAGTGGAATTAAAAAATGCGGATGCGATTCATTTTATGCAGTTGATAAAGAGTTTAAAAACTCATGGACAAACTATAAATCTTATGAAGAAATAGTAAAAGAAGTTGATAAATTAACAACAAAATCCTCAAGTGTTTATAAAATGGATATTGTAATAACGGGTGGTGAGCCATTATTATATTGGAATAAAGTAGAATTCCAAAAACTTCTTGAACACTATATAACTCAAGGACATCAAATAACTATTGAAACAAATGCCTCTTTAAATCTTAATTTTACAAAAGCATATCAAAAAGAAATCATTTTTTCAATGAGTGTAAAATTAAGCAATTCACTTGAATCACTAAAAAAAAGAGTAAATTATGAAACTTTAAATAAGATTTTAACAAATAATTCAAGCTCTTATTTAAAGTTTGTAATAAATAAAGATTTAGTACATGAAGCAAAAAATGAAATAGAAACAATTTTAAAAAATATCCCAAAAGTTGAAGTATATCTAATGCCTTTAGGTGATACAACAGAAAGTATAAATGAAAATTGTGAAAAAGTAATTCAAATGGCAATTGATAATGGATATAAATATTGTGATAGATTACATATACGAGTTTGGGATAATAAAAGGGGCGTATAGCTATAATATGCAATTATGTAAGAATAATCTTACAACTATTAAATTTTAATAAAGGATAAAAATGAATTTTACAGGTTCAAACGTATTAGTTACAGGTGCAAGTAGAGGAATTGGTGCACAAATTGCTAAAACATTAGCATCATATGGATTAAAAGTATGGATAAATTATAGAAGTGGAGCCCAAGCTGCTGAAGAAATTCAAAAAGAGATTGAAGCCTCTGGTGGAAAAGCTGCAATAATAAAAGCTGATGTTACAAGTGAAGAAGAGTTTGTAGCTGCAATTAAAACTATAGTAGATGCAGATGGAGAGTTATCTTACTTAGTTAATAATGCTGGAATTACAAAAGATAAACTAGCATTAAGAATGTCTGTTGAAGACTTTAATGATGTTATTTCTGCAAACTTAACATCAACGTTTATTGGATGTAAAGCATCACTAAAATTCATGGGTAAAAAAAGATTTGGTTCTATCGTAAATATTTCTTCAATTGTTGGAGAAATGGGAAATCCTGGACAAACAAATTATGCTGCATCTAAAGGTGGAGTAAATGCTATGACTAAAGCTTTTGCAAAAGAAGCAGCAGCTAGAGGTATTAGATATAATGCAGTTACTCCTGGATTCATTCAAACTGATATGACTCATGAATTAAAAGATGAAGTTAAAGCTGAATATGAAAAGAATATACCTTTATCAAGATTTGGACAACCAAGTGAAATTGCTGATGCAGTTGCTTTTCTTTTAAGTGATCATTCATCATATATCACAGGTGAAATTTTAAAAGTTAATGGTGGGTTGTACGTATAATATAATTTACGTATTTTAAAAAGATTATAATTTAAAAGACTTTTTAAAATCTTTTTTGCTATAATGCTTTGACAATTTTATAAAAGGATTTAAATATGGCATTATTAGAAGATGTAATAGAAGTTGTAGTTGAGCAATTAGATTGTGATGCGGCAGAAGTAAAAGAAGATTCAAAATTTATTGAAGATTTAGGTGCAGATTCACTTGACGTTGTTGAGTTAGTTATGGCTTTAGAAGAAAAATTTGATATCGAAATTCCTGATGAAGATGCAGAAGGTATTTTAACGGTAGCAGATGCTTTAAAATACATCGAAAATAACGCGTAATTTTAACGCTAAAAAATAGAAGACTAGAAGACTAGTATTCTATTTTTAATTTTAATTATTGAATTTTTTAATATAAGAATTGAATAATTTGAATAAATAATTAATTAGACGGAGTATATTTCATGAAAAGAGTAGTAATAACAGGATTAGGAACTATCAATTCAATAGGACATAATGTTGAAGATTCATTTAAAGCTGTAGTTGCTGGTGAATGTGGAATTGATACTATCACATTATTTGATATAACTGACTTCCCTGTAAAAATTGCAGGAGAAGTAAAAGATTTTGATCCTACAACTGTAATGGACAAAAAAGAAGTTAAAAAAGCTGATAGATTTATTCAACTAGGGATTAAAGCAGCAAAAGAAGCAATGTTTGATTGTGGATTAGTAGGTGAAGATGGAAAAGTTGATGAAAGTATTTCTAATAGATTTGGAATTATTTCAGCATCTGGTATTGGTGGATTATCAACTATTGAAAAAAATTCAGTTGTATGTGATAAAAGAGGTCCTAAAAAAATCTCTCCATTCTTTATTCCATCATCTTTAGTAAATATGTTAAGTGGATTTATTTCAATTGAACATGGATTAAAAGGTCCTTCTTTATCTCACGTAACTGCTTGTGCAGCTTCAACACATGCAATAAATGATGCAGTAAAAACAATTGTTACAAATGGTGCAGATAGAATTTTAGTTGTTGGTGCTGAAAGTGCTATATGTGGTGCAGGAATGGGTGGATTTGCCTCAATGAAAGCACTTTCAAATAGAAATGATGATCCAAAAACTGCTTCAAGACCATTTGATGTAGATAGAAATGGATTTGTAATGGGTGAAGGTGCAGGAGCTTTAGTTGTTGAAACTTTAGAATCAGCACTTGAAAGAAATGCAAAAATCTATTGTGAAATTATAGGATTTGGTGAATCAGCTGATGCGAATCATATTACTTCTCCTGTAATGGATGGTCCATTAAGAGCTATGAATGCTGCACTTGCGATGGCTACATCACACTTAGGAGAAAATGTTAAAATTGATTATATCAATTCGCATGGAACATCAACTCCAGTTGGTGATGTAAATGAATCAAAAGCAATTGAAGCGGCATTTGATGGATTAGAAAATTGTCCTCCTGTTACTTCAACAAAAGGTCAAATTGGACATTGTTTAGGAGCAGCTGGAGCTATTGAAGCTATTTTTGCTATTAAATCATTAAATGAAGGAATCATTCCTCCAACAATTAATATAGAAAATCAAGATCCTGAATGTAGACTAGACTATGTTCCAAATACTGCTAGAAAAGTAAACTTAACTACAGTTATGAGTAATAACTTTGGATTTGGTGGAACTAACGGTTCTGTTATTTTTAAAAAATTCGAAGCATAAAAATAAAATATACTTAAATTAAAAAAGAGTTAGTTCTACTAACTCTTTTTTTTTGATATAAAAGGGGAAAACTTGGCAACTTACTTAGAATTTGAAGATAAAATCAAAAAAATAGAAGAAGATATCATAGTTGCAAGAACTAAAGCAGATGAACCTGCTGTAGAAATCTTAGAAAAAAAACTTGAAAAAGAAGTAGAAAAAACTTTTAAAAATTTAAGTGACTATCAAAAACTTCAATTAGCAAGGCATCCAGACAGACCTTATGCTATGGATTATATTTCTGGCTTATTAACAGATGCTTATGAAATTCATGGGGATAGACACTATGTAGATGACAAAGCAATTGTTTGTTTTCTAGGATATATAGGTGAGCAAAAAGTTATGGTTATTGGAGAGCAAAAAGGAAGAGGTACTAAAGATAAATTATATAGAAATTTTGGTATGCCAAATCCTGAAGGATATAGAAAAGCACTAAGAGCTGCAAGAATGGCAGAAAAGTTCCAAATTCCTATTTTAATGCTTGTGGATACTCCAGGTGCATATCCAGGATTAGGAGCTGAAGAAAGAAATCAATCTGAAGCAATTGCTAGAAACTTATATGAATTTGCTGATTTAACAACTCCAACTGTATCAGTTGTAATTGGTGAAGGTGGTTCAGGTGGAGCATTAGCTATTTCAGTAGCAGATAAATTAGCAATGATGAGATATTCAGTTTATGCAGTAATATCACCAGAAGGTTGTTCTGCAATTTTATGGAACGATCCTACAAAAGTTGAAACTGCAGCAAATGCATTAAGAATTACTTCTGATAATTTAAAAGACTTAAATTTAGTTGATGATATTATTAATGAACCACTAATTGGTGCACATAGACAAAAAGATGAGGCAATTAAAGCTTTAGGTGAATATTTTGTTACTTCTGTTAATGAATTAAAACAATTAACACCCGCACAAAGATACCAAAAGAAATATGAAAAAATTATGGCTTTAGGATCTTTTCAAGAAGGTAAATAATACCTTCTTTTGAAACTTACTATCTAACTAATCGCCCTACTGGCTCTCCACCTAATAAATGAAAATGTAAATGATGGACTTCTTGTCCCCCATCATCACCGATATTTGTAATTAATCTATATCCACTTTTTCTAATCTCTAATTTTGCAGCTACTTTATGAATAAACTCTGTCATACTTGCCATAATTTTTGGAGGAATTACATCAAATGAATCATAATGCTCTTTTGGGATAATTAAAACATGAATTTTTCTAGAAGGATTAATATCATTAAATGCTAAAAAGTTCTCATCCTCTAATATAGTTTGATTTGGTATTTCACCTTTTACAATTTTACAAAATATACACATTGTTTTTCCTTGAATTTAAATCGTAAATAATTATAACCAAACTCTAATAAATCTTTAAGTATAATCGCAAGAATATAGATATATAACAATTAGAATAATTTAATATTGTTCTTAAAAAAATAGGAGTTGTAAGTGACAGAGTTGATTGAAAATATAAACAACGCAGCCTCTCTAGAAGAGTTAGAAAACCTTAGAATTGATATATTAGGTAAAAAAGGTATTTTAACTTTAGAGTTTGCAAAAATGAAAACTATTCCAAATGAAGAGAAGAAGGCATTTGCACAAAATTTAAATGAACAAAAAGTAAAAGTTACAAATGCAATTGAAGATAGAAAAGTTATCTTAGAAAAAATCGCATTAAATAAAAAATTAGAAAATGAAAAAATTGATGTAACAAGATTTAATAACACACTTTCTTGTGGAGCTACTCATCCAGTTGTTGAAACAATGGATAGAATTGTAACTTACTTTCAAAATTTAAATTTTGCTGTTGAAGAGGGTCCTTTAGTTGAAGATGACTTTCATAACTTTGAAGCATTAAATTTGCCAAAATATCATCCAGCACGAGATATGCAAGATACTTTTTATAATAAAGATTATACTCTTTTAAGAACACACACATCTCCAGTTCAAATTAGAACAATGCTAAAACAAAATACTCCTATTAGAATGATAGCACCAGGAACTGTATTTAGACGTGATTTCGATATTACTCATACGCCAATGTTTCATCAAATTGAAGCCTTAGTAGTTGATGATGCAGATAAAATTTCTTTTGCAAATTTAAAGCATGTATTAGTTGAATTTTTACATCATATGTTTGGAGATGTTGAAGTTAGATTTAGACCATCATTTTTCCCATTTACGGAACCTTCTGCAGAAGTAGACATTTCATGTGTATTTTGTAAAGGTGAAGGTTGTAGAGTTTGTTCACACACAGGATGGCTTGAAGTATTAGGTTGTGGTGTTGTTGACCAAAATGTATTTAAAGCAGTTGGATATGAAAACAAATCTGGTTATGCATTTGGATTAGGTGTAGAGCGATTTGCAATGCTTATTCATAATATTGGAGATTTAAGATCACTATTTGAAAGTGATACAAGACTATTAGGACAATTTAGATGATTATTACAAGAACTTGGATAGAAGAATTTATTGATATTAGTGAAATATCAACTGATGATATTTGCAAAACACTAAATTCTATTGGCTTAGAAGTAGATAGTTTAGAACAAGTTTCAATTGCACCTAAAGTTGTAGTAGGAAAAGTTTTAGAAAAAGTTAAGCATCCAGATGCTGATAAATTAAATATTTGTCAAGTAGATATTGGGAAGGAAACTGTTCAAATCGTTTGCGGAGCAAAAAATGTTGATGCAGGACAATTTGTACCAGTTGCAACTGTTGGATGTAAATTATCACCTGATTTCAAAATTAAAAAAGCAAAATTAAGAGGGGTTGAATCAAATGGAATGATTTGTTCTTCAACTGAATTAGGATTAGCAAAACTTAATGATGGGATCTTAGAACTTGATGATTCAATAGGTGAACTAATCATAGGAAAAGAGTTATCTGAGTACAAACTTTTAAATGATTCTATTATTGAAATTGAATTAACAGCAAATAGAGGTGACTGTTTAAGTATAAATGGAGTTGCTAGAGAATTAAGTGCTTATTATAATATTCCATTAAATACTTTTGAGAAAAAAGTAATTCATACTGATTTAGGAATTGGTCAAATACTTGATGTTCAATCAAGTGATATTGATTCATCTTTAATTTTTAAAATTGTTGATTTAAAAGATTTTAAATTAGATATTATGGCAAAATTAAGAATTGCACTTATTGGAAAATTTGAAGAGAATAATGACATTAAAAATGCATTAACTTATGCAACTCATTGTACAGGTGTACTATTAAATGCATACGAAAAAAATAAAGCAAAAGAAGAAAATAATTTAAGTCTTTTAGAAATTAAAAAAGATGAAAATGGTTTTGATACTGTTTATGGAAAAGAAGATTTGAGTACAGTTTGTATTGAACATAAAAAAATAGATAATACAGATACTACTTTTATTATAGAAGCTTCATACTTAAATCCTGAAAAACTTTGTATGCAAGTATTTGAAACAAAGATAACTACAGGAGAAGTTTATTATAAATCTTCTAGAGGTTCAGAACCAGATATTTCTTATGGAATAGATTACTTAACAACTTTTCTTTCATCATTTGGAGCAAAAATTTATAAAGGAAGAAAGTCTTTTATAGAAGATAGCCAAAAAGCAACACTTGATATTGCAATTGCAAAAGTAAATGCAATTATTGGTCAAGATATTCCTGAGTTAGAGGTTGAAAAAATTTTAAGTTCATTAGGATTTGAAGTTAAAGATACACTAAACCATATTTTAAATGTAAAGATTCCATTCTTTAGACATGATATTAAAAATATTGCTGATGTAACTGAAGAGATTGTAAGAATAATTGGTATTGATAATATTCAAGCAAAACCTATGGCAATTGATGAAGTAAATAGAATTAACCATACTACATATGATTTAATTAAGAAGAATAAATTAAGAGCAAAAGCTTGTGAAAATGGATTTAATGAGACATTAACTTATGTATTTGCATCAAGAGAAAGTTTAAAAAAATACTCATTTCCAGTAGTTAAAGAAGAATTAGAAATATTAAATCCTATTGTAAAAGAATTAAATACATACAGAACAACTATAGTTTTAAATTTAATAGAAGCTTGTGCTAGTAATTATAAAATTGGTGCAAAATCAACGTCATTCTTCGAAATAGGAACAATTTTTGATGAGAATAGAGATGAATCTAGGAAAATATCTTTTATTCAAACAGGAGCAGATGAACTTGAAGATGTTGCAAATTCTGGAAAACCAGAAAATATAGACTTATTTAAATTTGCAAAAAAGATTTTAAATACTATTGGTAAGTTTGATTTAGAGCCAATGACAAATATATATAATGACTTTATTCACCCATACCAAAATGCAAATGTAATTGTTGATGGAAAAGTAATTGGTTATATTTCAAAAGTTCATCCAAGTGCTTGTGAAGATTATGATTTATCAGATACATTTATTGCTGAAATTGATTTTGATGCAATTAAAAATGATTTAGTTACAACAAAATCTTATTCAAAATTCCAAGCATCTAAAAAAGATTTAAGTATTATAACACCAAAAACGTTGGCATATAAAGATATTAAAGAGGTAATTAACTCATTAGATGATGTAAATATTAAACAATATAATTTAATTGATGTATATAGTGATGAAAGCTTAGGTGAAAGTGAGAGTCTAACAATTAGATTTGTTTTACAAAACGATGAAAAAACAATGGAAGAAGAAGATATTACAGCTTCAATGAATAATATATTAGAAGCTTTAGAATCAAAATTATCTATTGGCTTAAGATAAGAAATTAATGAGTATTTAAAGGATAAAAAAGTGGAAAAATTTAGTATAAAGAAATTAGACAAAGCATTTAATATTGAAATTGATTCAATAGCAAGTGATAAATCAATATCTCATAGATGTGCAATGTTTTCACTTTTTTCTGATAAAACATCTTATATCAAAAATTATTTAACTGCTGAAGATACATTAAATACACTAAGTATTGTAGAGCAATTAGGTGCAACAATAAAAAGAGATGGTGGGACTGTAGAAATAACTCCTACTGCACTTTTAACAGAACCAAAAGATATTTTAGATTGTGGAAATTCAGGAACTGCAATGAGATTATTTTGTGGTTTATTAGCTTCTATTGATGGAGCTTTTACTTTAGTTGGTGATAAATACTTAATGAATAGGCCAATGAATAGAGTTGCTAAACCTTTAAGAAGCATAGGTGCTTTAATTGATGGAAGAGAACATGGGAATAAAGCTCCTTTATTTATAAGAGGAGTAAAAGAGTTAAAACCTTTTACATACCACTCTCCAGTTGATTCAGCACAAGTAAAATCAGCAATGATTTTAGCAGCTTTAAGAGCAACTGGAATTTCAAGATATAAAGAAAATGAACTAACACGTGATCATACTGAAAGAATGTTAAAAGGTATGGGTGCAAATTTAACTACAGATAAAGATGGTTTTATAAATATTCATCCTTTAGAAGGAATGCTAAAACCACTAAATATTACAGTTCCTACGGATCCTTCATCTGCATTTTTCTTTGCACTAGCAGCTGCTATTACAAAAGATGCAAGAGTATTAATAAAAAATGTTACTTTAAACCCAACAAGAATTGGTGCTTATCATGTATTAAAAAGAATGGGTGTTACAGTTAATTTTATAGAAAAAGAGAATATTTATGAACCAATAGGAGATATTGAAGTTATAAATAATGAGTTAAATGCAGTTAACGTAGATGAGAACATTTCTTGGTTAATAGATGAACTTCCTGCTTTATCAATTGCAATGAGTTTAGCAAAAGGAACATCAAAAGTATCAAATGCTCAAGAATTGAGAGTTAAAGAATCAGATAGAATTACAGCAGTAATTGATAACTTAAAACTTTGTGGCGTTGATTATAAAGAGTTTGAAGATGGTTATGAAATAACAGGTGGAAAAATTCAAAAAGCTGTTATTAATTCATGTGGTGACCATAGAATTGCAATGAGTTTTGCAATTGCCGGATTAAATAGTAATATGGAAATTGAAGATACTCAATGTATAGATACTTCTTTTCCAAACTTTAAAGAGATTTTAGACTCTTTATATAAATAATTGAAAAAGGAATTCGATGAAAGTTAAATTAGCTTCAAATTATGGATTTTGTTTTGGTGTTAAAAGAGCTATTAAAATAGCAGAGTCTTATGAAAATGCTTCAACAATGGGGCCTTTAATTCATAATCAAGATGAAATAAATAGATTGAAAAATGATTATAATGTTGGTCTTTATGAGAATTTAAAAGAAGTAAAAGATAATGATACTATTATTATCAGAACTCATGGTATTCCAAAAAATGATTTAAAAAATCTAAAAGCACAAAATGCTAAAGTAATAAATGCGACATGTCCATTTGTTACAACACCACAACAAATAGTTAAAAAAATGTCAAAAGAAGAGTACTCAATTTTAATATTTGGAGATGAAAATCATCCTGAAGTTAAAGGAGTTCAGTCTTATGGACATGATCAAGAAGATGTTCATATAGTATTAGAACCATCTGACTTGGAGAAGCTAAACTTTAAATATGGGAAAGTAGCAACTATTGCGCAAACTACAAAAAAGAAAGAAAAATATCTTGAAATTGTCAATGCATTAATTTTAAAGAATAAAGAAGTTCGTGTCTTTAATACTATTTGTGATGCAACATTTGAGAATCAAGATGCAGCTAGAGAACTATCAGTAGAAGTTGATGTAATGATTGTAATTGGTGGAAAAAATTCTTCAAATACAAAACAACTTCACTCTATTTGTAAGGAGAATTGTGAAGATTCATACTTAATTGAAAATGAAAATGATTTAGATCCTAAATGGTTTGAAAACAAAGTATTATGTGGTATAACAGCGGGAGCATCGACTCCTGATTGGATTATTCAACAAGTAGTAAACTCTGTAGAAAGTTATAATTAAGTAATTTAAGTATTCTTTTTGTATAATCGTGCATTAAATAAAAACGGTTAATATGAAGGAATAAAATGGGTATCGATGATATTGATTTAGGCGAAGATTTTGATTTTGAGCAAATGCTTAACGAGTCTTTTGAGAATGCGGAAAACAACTCTGTAGTTGATGGTGTAATTGTTGAAATCTCTGGTGATAGAGTTTTAGTTGATGTTGGTCAAAAAGTTGAAGGTCAGATTTATTTATCTGAAATTACAATTAATGGTGAAGTTGCATTTAAAGAGGGTGATACAATCCCTGTTATGTTAATGGGAAGTAGAGGGGAAAGACCTAATATTTCACATAAAAAAGTTCTTCAAAAATTAAAATTTGACGAATTTGTAAAAAAACATGGTGAAGATGTTGAGAATGTAACAATTGAAGGTAAAATCATTTCTGTTAAGCAAAGAGGTGGATTTATTATTGAAGACGAAGAAGGCTGTGAATATTTCATGCCTATGGCTCAGTCTTACTTAAAAGCAATTGGTGCTGTTGGTAAAAAAGTTAAAGCGAAAGTTTTAAAAGTAAACGAAGCACAAAATTCAATTATTGTTTCTAGAAAGAAATTAATTGAAGAAGGTAAAGCAATTAAAGATTCTAGAGTTGCAGATATCTTAGAAAAAGCTGAACCAGTTAATGGTATTATTAAAAAAATTACTTCTTATGGAATGTTTGTAGATTTAGATGGAATTGATGGTTTAGTAAACTACAATGAAATTTCTTATAAAGGTCCTGTAAATCCTGCAAATTATTACAACGAAGGTGACGAAGTTACTGTAGTTGTATTATCTTATGATAAAGCAAAACAACACTTATCATTATCAATTAAAGCTGCACTTTCTAACCCTTGGGAAGAAATTAAAGATGAATTAGAAGTTGGTGATACTATTACTGTTACAATTTCTAACTTTGAATCTTATGGTGCATTTGTAGATTTAGGAAATGATATTGAAGGTTTATTACATATCTCTGAAATTTCATGGAATAAAAACGTTAAAAACCCAAAAGAATTATTAACTTTAGGTGAAGAAGTTAACGTTGAAGTAATTGAACTTAATGTTGAAGCTAAAAGATTAAGAGTATCTTTAAAGAACTTACAAGAAAAACCATTTGCAAAATTTACAAAAGAGCATAAAGTTGGTGATATAATTACTGGTAAAATAGCTACACTAACTGATTTTGGTGCATTTGTTAGCATTGGTGATGTTGATGGATTACTACATAATGAAGAATCATCTTGGGAAACTAATGCTAAATGTAAAGCATTATTCAAAAAAGGTGATGAAGTAGAAGTTAAAATTATCAAAATTGATAGAGAAAAAGAAAATATTTCATTATCAGTAAAAGAAATTGCTGATTCTCCTGCAAAAAAATTCCAAGACACTCACAAAATTGGTGATATTGTTAAAGGAACTGTTAAAGATGCAAAAGATTTCGGTGTTTTCATTAAATTAGAAGATAACCTTGATGGTTTAATCAGAAATGAAGATGTAGAACCATTAGTAATTGAAGAAATCAAAAGTGGTGATGAAATTGAAGCTGTAGTTGTTAATATTGATACTAAAAGAAATAGAGTTAGATTATCTGTTAAAAGATTAGAACAACAACAAGAAAGAGAAGTTCTTAAATCAGTTAATGATACTTCATCTATGACTTTAGGTGATTTATTAAAAGATCAAATTAAGTAATTAGGATTAATTGAACATGAGTAAACACACAATCGTAGTTTGTGATCATATACATGAAGATGGATTAAATATTCTTCAAAATACAGAAGATGTAAATTATGTATATGCAGCAGATATTGATAAAACTGAACTTTTAAATGTAATTAAAGACGCAGATGTAGCAATTACTAGATCATCAACAAATGTTGATGAGAAATTTTTAAATGCAGCTGTTAATCTTAAAGCTATTATTAGAGCTGGTGTTGGTTATGATAATGTAGATATGGAAGGTTGTAGCAAAAGAGGAATCATTGCTATGAATGTTCCAACTGCAAATACGATAGCAGCTGTCGAATTAACAATGACACATATGTTATCTTGTATGAGAAAATTCCCATATGCTCATAACCAATTAAAACAAGATCGAATCTGGAAAAGAGAAGATTGGTATGGAAACGAACTTTATGGTAAAAAACTTGGTGTTATTGGTTTTGGTAACATTGGACATAGAGTTGCATTAAGAGCTAAATCATTTGAAATGGACGTAGTAACATACGACCCATATATTCCTTCAACTAAAGCAACTGATTTAGGTATTAACTATACTAATAATTTTCAAGATATTTTAGATTGTGACATTATCACTATTCACACTCCAAAAAATCAAGAAACTTTAAATATGATAGGTGAAGAAGAAATTGCAAAAATGAAAGATGGCGTAATTTTAATTAATTGTGCAAGAGGTGGATTATATAATGAAGATGCATTATTTAACAACCTAAAATCTGGGAAAATTGCAATGGCTGGAATTGATGTATTTATTAAAGAACCAGCAACTGATCACCCACTATTAGATTTACCAAATATTACTGTAACTGCACACCTAGGTGCAAATACAAAAGAATCACAAAAGCAAATTGCTATTCAAGCTGCTGAAAATGCTATTGAATCTGCACGTGGGATTGCTTACCCTAATGCTTTAAATTTACCAATAGATGAAAGTAAAATTCCATCATTTGTAAAACCATATATTGAGTTAACTCAAAAAATGGCTTTCCTAACTGCACAAATTGATAAATCTGCAATAAGATCAATTTCTGTTTGTGCACAAGGTGAAATCTCTGAGTACTTAGATTCTTTAAATACTTTTGCAACAGTAGGAGCACTTACAGTTTCTTCAGGAGATGAAGTTAATTATGTTAACGCAAAATTTTGGGCTGAAGAAAAAGGTATTACTATTGATACGTGTGAATTAACTAACAATAGCGGATACAGTAATAAAGTTACAGTAAAAATTACAACTGAAAAAGGTGTAAATACAATTTCTGGAACTGTATTTGATGAAAATGTTCAAAGAATAGTAGAAATCAATAATTTTGTATTCGATATTGAACCAAAAGGTAAAATGATTATCATGAGAAACAATGACATTCCTGGTGTTATTGGAGAAGTTGGAAAACTTTTAGGTGATGAAAATATTAATATTGCCGACTTTAGATTATCTAGAGGGAAAGATGGTGCTTTAGCTGTAATTCTTGTTGATGAGAAAATCTGTAGTAATACATTAAAAAGATTAGAAAATTTAGAAGCAGCAAGATCTGTTGCTTACGCAGAAATTTAAGGAGAACTTATGGCTTTAGGGATGAGTGATTTAAAAAAAGGTATGAAGATTGAAGTGGATGGTATTCCATATAGAATTACAGATTATGCACATGTAAAACCTGGTAAAGGTGCTGCATTTGTAAGATGTAAAATCAAAAACTTTTTAAATGCAAAAACTATTGAAAAAACTTTTCATGCGGGTGATAAATTCGAAATTCCTGATTTAGAACAAAAAACTATGCAGTTTTTATATGATGATGGTGAAATGTTACAATTTATGGACACAACATCATATGAACAAATTGGTTTAACATATGAACAAGTTGGGGATACTGAAAAATGGATTATTGATGGTATGAATGTTGATATGATGTTCTTCAAAGGTGAAGCAATTACTGTTGAGCCACCAGCAACTGTTGAAATGAAAATTGTTGAAACACCACCAAACTTTAAAGGTGATTCACAAGGTGGAAGAAAACCAGCAACACTAGAATGTGGTGCTGTTGTTCAAATTCCATTTCATTTAATTGAAGGTGACATTATTAAATGTGATACAAAGACTGGTGAATATATTGAAAAAGTTAAGTAATTAACTTTTCTTCATAATAAAAGACCTATATCATTTTGATATAGGTTTTTTTATGTTTAATTTTTTCTCTTTAAAAATACTATTTTCTCATTTCCTATATAATTTTCATGTATTATTTCAAAATCTAAATCTATTTCATTTAAAGCATTTATACCTTTTTTTATTTTTGGATTAATAAGTAAAATTATAAAATCAAGTTTTTCTTTTAATATCTCAAGTAAAGTATAAGTACCTTCAACCATAATAAGTTTATAATCAAGTAATTTAAATAAATCATCACTAATTATTACATCTCTATTTGGTACATGGAAAAGTGGTATTTTATTATCAAAGATTTTATTTTTTGAGTAGATCATAATATCAGGTGCTTGTCCTGCGATATATCTAGCATCTAATGTTGGTCTATCTATTCTCACTGTATTTCCACCAATTAACATTAAATCACTTTTATCTCTTAATGTATGAACATAAGCTTTAGCTCTATTTTCAGATATTTCTCCATCAATTGAACCATTCAAGGTTTGTGCCATTTTATAAAAAATAAAACTTCCACTATTCCATTTTATAAATGGATATAAAAGGTTATAAGCTTCCTTTTTCATATATCCAAGGCTAACATCAATATCTGCACCTTTTAAGCTTTTATAGCCACCTGATGCAGCTTTATTTATATCTTCATGTGCAATAATTACCTTCTTGGGTTTTATGCTTTTCAATAAATTTGCACATGCTGGTGTTTTTCCTATATGATTACAAGGTTCTAATGTTACATAAATAGTACAATCATTAAAAAAATCTTCATGATTATTTATTAAATACTCATGTATTTCATCTGAAGAACTTTTTGTTTTCAATATATTATTTGGATGATATTTTAAAAAAGCTGCTTTAAGGGCATTAATTTCAGCATGTGGCATTCCAGCTTCTTTGTGTGCTTCAATAGCTAAGATCTCACTCTCACCTTTGACAACAACACACCCAACGGCAGGATTTGGATAAGTTAAAAGTTGGTATTTCCATGCTTCATCAAGGGCTAATTTCATAAAAAATTCGTCATTTATTTTCATTAGTTAAATCTTTCGTAAATAGTATGTTTTTTGAGGCTTAGTATATTTAAAGAGTAATTAATTAGGAGTTAAAAGATAATAGAGCTTTGCTCTATTACCATTCAAAATAAGTTGAAGCTGATAATATAGAACCATATTCTATAGTCTCATCTCCAAATTCAGTTTCTATTGTGATTTTTTCTTTATCTGCACTAGTTAATTTACCTTTGTAAACTTCTGTTGCAATATCTTTTACTTTAATATTTTCACCAACTGAAGCGATAAAATGATTAGTAGATTTTAGTTTTCTTTCAATTCCAGGAGAACTAACTTCAAGTTTATAATTTCCACCTAGAGGTTCATCTAAATCCAATATTGGTGAAATCATTCTTGAAACTTCAGCACATTTATCTAGATTTACACCATCTTTATGAGTTATACTAACTCTATAAATAGTGTCACTATGTTCTCTAGCTGTTGTAATATCATATAATTCAACACCTAAACTTTCAACTGCTAATTTTATTGATTCTTCTAAATTCATTAGTCTTCACTTTTATTTTTATTAATTTGTGCAAATAATGCTTCAATATTTCTTGATTTTTCTAAAGAAGTATCATTAACAAATTTAAAGTCAGGACATTTATACCAACCAGTACTTGCAAGGATATGAGACTTTAATCTTCCATTTGCTTTGTTTAATAATGATACAACTTGTGTAATCTCTTTTTTTTCAAGATCTGAGCCATCAAAATAAACTAAGGCATCATATTTACCATTTTTACAGTTTACACCTGTGATAGCCAAAGAGTTAATTCTTGCATCTGCTAAATCAGATAATGCTTCAGGAATTAACTCCATTAATAAAGATTCTGTTCTTTGTAAATTAACACTTTTCATAATTAATCGTCAATCGAAACTTTTTCTTCAATTTGAATAAATGTTTCAATAAAATCTCCAACTTTAATGTCATTAAATTTATCAAACATAATACCACACTCATAACCATTAGCAACTTCTTTAGCATCATCTTTAAATCTTTTTAATGATGAAATTTTACCAGTATAAGTAACAACTCCATCTCTAATAATTCTTGCATGACCACCTCTGATTACTTTGCCATCAGTTACTAAACATCCTGCAACTGTTCCAACTTTAGGAACAACGAATGTATCTCTAACTTCAGCTTGACCAGTGTTTTCTTCTCTAATTACTGCACTCATCATTCCAGATAATGCATCTTTAACATCATCAAGTAAATCATAAATAATAGTATAAGTATTAATAGTAACACCATCAGCTTTTGCTTTTGATTTAACAGAACCAGTAGGTCTTACATTAAATCCTAAAATAATACACCCTTCAGATGCACCTGCAAGAACTAAATCAGACTCAGTAATCCCACCAACTGCTGCATGAATAACTTTAACTTTTACTTCATCATTAGCAATTTTTTCTAATGAACCTTTAATAGCTTCTAAAGAACCACCAACATCAGTTTTAATAATTACAGGAAGTTGTTTAATCTTACCTTCTGCAATTAATCCACTCATCTCTTCTAAAGTTACTTTAGTAGATTTAGATAATTCTTTAGCTCTGGCATGTTCTGCTCTAGTTGTTGCAATATCTTTAGCTTCTTTATCTGTATCTTGTGCAACCATTACAGCACCAGAAACTGGAACTTCATTTAAACCTAAAACATTACCTGTTTCAGAAAGTCCTAATTCTTTTACTGGTTTACCTTGGTCATTAGTGATTGCTTTTACTCTACCGTATGTAGTATCACAAACAATATTATCACCAACTCTTAATGTACCATTTTGAACAATAATAGTTGCAACTGGACCTCTACCTTTTTCAAGTAGTGATTCAACAACTGCACCTTTTGCTTTTGCAGTAGGATCAGCTTTAAGTTCTAACATTTCAGATTGAATTAAAATATTTTCTAATAAATCATCAATACCCGTACCATTTAAAGCAGATACTCCAATAAATTCAACATCCCCACCCCAATCAACAGGAGTCATTTCTCTCTCTGCCATTTGAGCTTTAACCATATCCATATTAGCAGACTCTTTATCAATTTTATTAACTGCAACAATAATTGGACATCCAGATGCTTTTGCATGTGAAATCACTTCTTCAGTTTGTGGTTTAACACCATCATCAGCGGCAACAACAATAATAATAATATCAGTAACATCAGCACCTCTTGATCTCATTTCAGAGAAAGCGGCATGTCCTGGTGTATCTACAAATGTAATTTTTTGACCATTTTGATCAACTGTATATGCAGAAATATGTTGAGTAATCCCACCAGCTTCACCTGAAGCTACTTTTGCTGATCTAATTTTGTCTAATAATGAAGTTTTACCATGATCAACATGTCCCATAATTGTAACAACTGGAGGACGAGTTACGAAATTACTTTCATCAATATCTTCATCAGCATAATCTTCAACATAATTTACATCTTCTAAAGCATCTCTTACTGTTACTTCAATACCAAACTCTTCACCAAGAATTTCTAATTCATCTTGTTTTAAAAAGTCATTTTTAGTAACAAGCATTCCTAAACCAAATAATACTGAAATTACATCAGATGCAGTTTTCCCACAAGCTTCAGCAAATTCATATACTCTACATTCTTCAGGAATTGAAACTTCAGTAATTTCAACTTCTTCTTCTTCTCTTTTAAATCTTTTCTTTCTCTTACCTCTTTTTAAACCTTGTGGTCTATTTCCAAATGCGGCTGGTCTAGAAGATCTAGATTGTTTATTCTGTTTTTGAGGTTTTGTTTCTTCAAGTAATTTAGATTTATCTGCTAATCCTAAATCAAGTAAAAATACTTCTTCACCTAAAATTGAATCTGTACTATTAGAGAACTCATCTGGAGTTTTTCTTTCAACATCAAGTCTTCTACCATGA
This sequence comes from Poseidonibacter lekithochrous, assembly GCF_018861145.1. Taxonomy (GTDB): domain Bacteria; phylum Campylobacterota; class Campylobacteria; order Campylobacterales; family Arcobacteraceae; genus Poseidonibacter; species Poseidonibacter lekithochrous_A. Next base: position 304,052 of record NZ_JAHKQT010000017.1, on the reverse strand, counting down.
TCTTGAGCTCTTACGCTACTTTTCTTTTTTTCTTTTTTTGGTTTAGATCTATTGTCAGTTATATCTTTTTTCTCATCAGAATTATTTCCTAAAATTTCACTAAGTGATTTCATTTGTTTTTTAGGAGCACCGGCTATTGGAGTATTGAACTCTACTTTTGGAGTTTCAACTTCTCTAGGCTTTTTCTTCTTAACTATTTTAAGACCTCTTCTTTTAGGAATAATCTTTTTAATTTTTGGAGCTTCAGAATCTTCATCATTAACTTTTTTAGCTGTTTCATCTGTTTTTACTTCTTTTGTTTCTTTAACTTCAGGTGCTATTTTAACTTCTTCTATGTTTTCTTTTGGAGATGCTTTGCTATCTAGAGTTTTAGGTTTTGATATCCCAACTTTTTTAACAGCTGTTTTACTTTCAACTTTTGTAATCTCTTCTTTTTCTTCTACTTTTGACTCAGAAATTTCTTCTTTAGTCTCTTCTACTACTTTTTTCACTACTGCTTTTTCTACTTTTACTGGTTTCTTTTTCACTAATTTAGAACTTTTTCCAGTCATTATATATTTTGTGATTTCTTCAGCATCTTCATATGATACTGCGCTTTGTGGTGATTTTAGTTCTATTTTTAAATCTTTTGCTTTTGCAATTACATCTGAGCTAGAAGCTCCTGCCTCTTCTGCAATTTCATAAACTCTTACTTTATCTGACATCTGTTAGCATCTCCTTAAGTTGTTCAACATATTTATCTTTATTTTTGCACTCTCTAAAAAGTGACTTTTCTATTTTTTTATAGGCTTTTTGATTAATATCTGATTGCAATAAATTAATACAATCCCTACAGATATAAAAACTTCTACCATAATTGTTATAGGGTACAAGTTTTTTATCTTCACATTTTAATCTAAAAAGTTCTTTTTGTTCTGTTTTTTTCCTACAAACAATACATGTTCGAAGTGTTAATTTCAAATTAGCCAATGATTATACCTAAAATTTACTTAATATCAAAACTAACTTAAATTTCAACTCGAACACCATTATTATCAAAGTCACTTATGAACACTTTAAAATGTGGAAATTTACTCTTAAGCGATTTTTCTATTTTTTTTGCATCTTCTGCAAAACAAATAGAAAACAGTGTAGAACCAGAACCTGAAAGTGTACTCATTAATGAACCTGATCTTAATGAAGTTTTTTGCACATCAAATAATTCTGGCATTTGTTTCATTCTATATTTTTGATGTACTTTATCTAAGGATGCAGTTCTAAGCATTTTCCAATCTTCACTCATAAATGCAGCTGTTAATAATGATGAGTGTGAGATATTAAAAACTGCATCCTCTTTTGAATATTTATAAGGTAATGCTTTTCTTGATACCTGTGTTGAAATTGGTCTATTTGGTACAACAACAACAGCTCTTAATATATTTGGAATAGATTTATTTATAAATTTTACTTCATTTTCTTGTACTGTTGCTACATTAAATCCACCCATAACAGCAGGTGTAATATTATCTGGATGATTTTCATAGGCAAGTGCTAAATTTAATAATTTAGATTTCTCTAATTTTATTCCTTCTATTGCATATGCAGATGCAATAGCAGATACAATAACAGCAGAAGAACTTCCTAATCCACGTGATAAAGGGATTTCATTATAGAATTCAAATCTATAATGTCTTTTTCTAACTGCTAAGTTATGATAAAAATCATTAAAAATCGAAATAAACATATTGTTATCTTTTAAAACTGGGTTATTTGCACCCTCACCTTTTAATGATACACTATGAAATTTTGATGGTTTAATTATTACTTGGTTTTTCATGGCAATTGCTAAGCCTAATGAATCAAAACCTGGTCCCAAGTTAGCACTTGTTGCGGGAACACTTACTTTCATCTATTTCCTTATTTAAACAGCTGGTAAATTATATATTGGCAGTGTTTGTTTATTAAAATTTATTTTATCTATACTATTAGGTAATTTAAAGTCGCGAAGTATATCGTTTTTTTCTAAAAAATCAACTTTAATACTATCTTTATCTTGAATAAAATATTTTTTACCTAAAGCTTTTATGGGTGAATTTTCATTAAATTCAAAACCATTACAGGCCATAAATTCAATTTTTTTTGAAATAGATATAGTTTTTAAAAAAATATAAGCAACTTTTATCGCCATATAAGATCCAGGAGAATTTACATAATTTATTCTATTTATATCAAATTCTTTTAAAATATTAGAGAAAAGAGAAGGTAATAAATCAGAAGTTTTACCTTCTAATTTATACTCTTTTATTAATTTTTTGTTTTCATAAATACCAATTAATAATGGTTTTGAAATACTAATTACTAAAACTTCAATCAATCATAAACCTTATACTTCAACTTTTGAATATGCTAATTCAAATACTTCAGCCTCTTCGCTAGCTTCTTCTAAATCAATAATTTCATAATTTGAAGCATCTTTATAAAGCTCTTTTGTTAATAAATGATTTAAATGATGGCTTCCTGCAACAGCATCATATTCACCAATCATTGTATAACCTAATAGTGCCATATCTCCAATTGCATCAAGAATTTTATGTCTTACAAATTCATCATCAAACCTTAAACCTTCAGGATTTAAAACTTTTGATTGATCAAGTACTATTGCATTTTCCATAGAACCACCTTGCGCTAATCCTATACTTCTTAAATATTGTACTTCATGTAAGAATCCAAAAGTTCTAGCTCTTGAGATATTCTCTTTATATTCTCCAATTGAATAATCAAAATGAAAATTTTGTTTTCCAATTGAAGGATGATCAAAAGATATTTCAAAATCATAAATAATTCTATCTGATGGTTTTAAAGTTACTCTTTTCCCATCTTCAGTTGTTACTTCAACTTCTTTTTTAACTTTTATTGCTTTCTTACTTTTATCAAGTTCTTTAATACCAGCTTCTTCAATAAGCATGCAATATCCTGATGAACTACCATCTAAAACAGGTACTTCATCATTATCAATCACTACTCTTAAGTTATCAATTCCATATGCATATAATGCAGATAATAAATGTTCAATTGTAGAAATAACTATGCCATCTTTACCAATTACTGTAGCCATTTTAGTATCCACTACATTTTCAATAGACAAGGGAATTGTAACTCCAGCATCTACTCTATAAAAAATTATACCTGCATCTGCCTCTAAAGGTTCAAGTTTCATCTTTACAGGAACACCTTTGTGAAGACCTATTCCTACAATTTCAACTGCTTTTGCTAATGTTCTTTGTTTCATTTACTGTTAATCACTTTCTTTGCATTATCAATTGTTTTAGTAATATTTTCTCTAACCCAAAATTTACTTAGCCATTCAGTTGGATTAACTTCAATCCCTTGAATTAATACACCAAAGTGTAAATGGTCACCAAACACAGCACCAGATGAACCAGTATTTGCGATATATTGTCCCGCTTTTACTTCTTCATTTACTTCTACTACTGATCTACTTGTATGCGCATATAATGTTGCTAGTCCAAATTTATGATCAATAATTATAGTATCACCATAAATCCCTAAATAATCATTAAAGATAACTTTTCCACTATTAGTAGTAAAGATTTTAGCTTTTTTTACACTAGCCCAATCCATACCAAGATGCCATGCTTCATCAATTTTTTTACCATTATAAGTATAATGTCTTCGTTCACCATAACCTGCAAAAGTCATTGATGAGGGTAATTGCTTAAACTCTTTAATGGTGAACTTTGAAACTTTATCTTTATTCATATTATTTCTTGTTTCACTTTTAATAGTATCAATATTTCTTTTTCTTACATCTTTATTTTGTTTAACAAAAATTTCAGCTGGATTATCTGGAATATCATATCCACTTTTCATAAGTACATTTTTACTTACTTTATTAATGAATTTATCTGATATTTTTATGTTGTCAGGTTTAGCTTTTAACTCTTTTATATATAAAGGTACTTTAGTTACTGTTTTATTTCTTGCTTTATCAATTGCAACAAGATTAACTCTTTGAAATTCTTCTATTTCTATAGGCCATGCAATTATTGCTATATAGAAATTATCTTTATAAAAAGGAAATAACTCAAATCTTTCTTTATTATTAAAAGATATATAGAAATCTTTTAAATTTTCATCTTTAACTTCAACAACAACAGCTGCACTTCCACCTTGTTTTATCAAATATGAGTTAGATAATACATTTGCAATAGGGCTTTTTTTATCTACTTTTATTTTAATTTCTTTAGTAGCTTTATTTCCCATAAAAAAGTTCCATTTACTCGTATCTGAAACTTCTATTTTTAACATTGCATTATTAATCTTTTTATTTAACTCAATCTTTGGAGCCATAATATGTAAATCAACTGAACCTTTTGATGAACTTAATGTTTTAGTATCAAGTTTAATCTCATTATTATCATCATAATATGTAATTACATATGATGCGATTTCATTATCATCTGTAAAATTAACTTTTAAAGGTGATGTTAAATTCCAATAAATTTCATTCTCTAATGAAACTTTAGGACTATTTTTTTCAAAAGTAGGAGATAAGAATACAAATGCTCCAAGTCCAATTGTTATTGCAATAATAATATATATCAATACCATTTTCGCTTTGTTTTGTTTTTTTCTATTTGTATAATTCAAAAATTTCCTTTAATACTAATTCTCTTGCTTTTTCTATGTCATCTGTGTCAACTGAACATCCTGATGCATTAAAATGACCTCCACCGCCAAAATGTCCTGCAATTTTTGATACGTCAAAACTACCTTTTGAACGTAAAGACATTCTAGCCCTGTTTGAAACTACTCTTATAAATATAGCAACTCTAACTATTGACATACTCATAATCATATCTAAGGCGTCTTCACAATCTCTGTTATGTGCACCAGTTTCTTCAAACCACTCTTTTTTTGCTATAATTGTAGCTATTTCACCTTCTTTAAATAACTCTAAACTATCTAAAACTTTTGGTATCATTCTATATTTTGCTAAAGAATCTCTTCTTAAAAGCTTATTTGCAATACCTGATGGACTTGCTCCACATTGAACTAAAAAGTTAACCTTATCAAAAGTTAATTCATCACATCTTGCTAATGAGAAAGCTAGTGAATCATCATATATCCCTACATAAAGTGCTGTCGCTGAATCTTTTGTAATATATAAACCATTGTGCTTAAAAAAATCATAGATAATTTCTGCAGTTGAGCTTTTCATAGGGTCAACAATATTTATCATTCCAAAATTATTATTTGATTTATGATGATCAAAATTAATTAAAGGAATATTTTCATCTAATTCAAATCCAAGTCGTGGATATGTTCCACAATCAACACTTATTGCTAAATCAAAAAATTTTGGTAATTGGTCTGTGATTTTGTCAAATCTATTAAGAAAATCTAAATTTTGTGGTAAATCTGAACTTATGTTAAAAACTTTATGTTTTATTTTATTCTCATAAAATAAATTTGATAAAGCAAGTGCTGAAGAGATACTATCTGCATCGGGATTCACATGAGTAATAATCAAAATATATCTACTTTTTTCAATTAATTCTAAAGCTTTCGTATATGCTGACATATCAATTTTATTACTTACTATGAAATCTTTTTTCAATACCTATCCTTATAATCTATCTTTTCTATTCTATATAATTAAAACTAACCAAAAGTTAATGATTAGTCAAACTTCATTGAGAAGTCTAACCAAGTTGCTTGGTGAATAATACTTCCACTACTAATAGCATCAACACCAGTTTTAGCATACTTACTTATAGTTTCAAGATTAATATCTCCACTTGCTTCTAATAAAATATGTGGATAATTTTCATTTCTAAATTTAACTACATTTTTTATCTCATCTGTAGTCATATTGTCACACATGATAATATCAGCACCTGCATCCATCGCCTCTTTAACATTATCAAAAGTTTCACACTCTATTTCAATTTTTGTAACCCAAGAAATTCTTTTTCTTGCTCTTACAATAAACTCTTTTAGATTATTAATTGTTCTCATATGTGTATCTTTTAACATTAAACAATCATCAAGTCCAAGTCTATGATTAATTGCTCCACCTACTCTTGAGGCATACTTTTCAAAATCTCTAAGCTGTGGTCTTGTTTTTCTTGTATCTAATAAAACAACCCCTGTACCTTCCATTAATTTTGCATATCTATTAGCCATTGTAGCAATTCCAGAAGCGTGTTGAAGCATATTTAGAAATGTTCTTTCACTTGATAAAAGAATAGAAGCTTTTCCTTCAAGTTCAGCAATTACATCACCTTTTTTAATAACATCACCATCTTGTTTTAAAAACTTACAATCAAACTTTTCAGTTCTTGCTAATACTTTAGCGTATTGAATACCTGCAATTATTCCATCAGATTTCGAAATAGCTCTTGCTTTAAATCTACCTTTTGGAGCAACGTCAAAGAATAAATCTCCTCTTCCATTATCTTCTACAATAGCATTTTTTACAAACTTTTTGATATTAATCATACTTCAAACATCCTTTCAAGAGCTAGTCTTGCATATTTTGTATTCTCAGGAGATACAACAATTTCTGTTTCTTTCATAATATTATCATCTTTGATTGATTTTAAAGTATTATAAACATCTTGTAAAGTAGTTTCATTCATAGTTGGACATTCAGGTTTTGTTGAAGATAAAATATAAGTATTTTTTGTTCTTAATCTATTTACCATATTAAACTCAGTACCAACTGCAATTTTTTGATCAACTGGCAATTCTTTGATATATGTAATTAATTGAGATGTAGAACCAACATAATCAGCTGCATCACAAACTTTTGGATCACATTCTGGATGAACTGCAACTAAAATATCAGGATATTTTTCTCTATAAAACTCAATATCTTCAACAGTAAATTGTTGATGAACTGAACAAAAACCATTATAACAAATGATATCTGCTTCTTTTAAATCACTTCCATCTCCAACTATTGCAGATTTTAGATTTAAGGATTTTGCAAAGTTTTGACCTAAACATCTATCTGGTACGAAAAATATCTTCTTACCAGATTTAAGTCCTTTTTCAATAATTTTATATGCATTTGATGACGTACAAACCATACCACCCATTTTCCCAACTCTTGCTTTTACAGCTGCACTTGAGTTTATATATGTGATTGGTAAAATATCTTCATTAGCAATTCCAGCTTCATTGATTTTTACAAGATTTTGTTCATAATATCCTTCATCAATCATTCTAGCCATTGCACAACAGGCGATCTTCGGCATAAGAACTCTTTTTTGGGGACTCATTACTTTTACGCTTTCACCCATAAAACCAACACCACAAAACACAATAAACTCAGAATCAGTAGCTTTAGCTTTTTTTGCTAACTCTAATGAATCTCCTGTAATATCAGCTAACTCAAAAACTTCATCTCTTTGGTAATAATGAGCTACTAATGTTACATCTAATTCTTCTTTTAGCTTTATAATCTCTTCTTTTAAATTCAAAATAAACCTTCAATTAAATGTTTTTATAAATGATAATATAACAAAATCTTTGTTATAATCCATTTAATTAAACTCATAAAGGTAATAGATGGATTTTTTCACTAACTCAAATATTTTATTTTACATAAGCGCTTACTTAATTGGTTCCATTCCATTTGGATTACTTCTTGCAAAGTTTTTTGCAGGAGTTGATGTAAAAAGTGCAGGAAGTGGTTCAATTGGTGCAACAAATGTACTAAGAGTAGTAAAAGAGACAAATCCAAGCTTAGCAAAAAAACTAGGACTTGCAACTGTAATACTTGATGCACTTAAAGGAACACTTGTTTTACTTGTTGCAATGAGTATGGGAGCTAGTGAATCTACACTTTGGGGAATTGCAGTTTTATCTGTACTTGGCCACTGTTATTCAATATACTTAGGACTTGAAGGTGGAAAAGGAGTTGCAACAGGACTTGGTGTATTTATTGCACTAATACCTATTCCAACTTTAATAGGTGCAGCTATTTGGATAATCTGTGCAAAAGTTCTTAAAATATCATCATTATCTTCACTTCTTGGGCTTACTGCAGTAATAATATCGGCAAGTTTTTTAAATGATGGGTTAAATATAGGCTCAAATATTCCTATGTATATTATTGCATTCATTATTTACTACAAACATATTCCTAATATTATAAGAGTAATAAAAGGAGAAGAGAAAAGAGTTGTATAATAATACAACACTTCTCTCTAAATAAGGTAACAGTAATTATGAAAGTAGAAATAAAAGACTTAAGCTTTAAATGTATAATCGGAATACTTGACTTCGAAAGAATAAAAAAACAAAAAGTAATAGTAGATATATCATTTAAATATAAATTTAAAAAAGATACATTTATAGACTATAGTAAAGTATCTTCATTTATAGAATCTAAAATGAAAGAGAAAAAGTTTCTACTTATAGAAGATGCAATAAACTACTTTCAATCAAAATTACACAAAATGTACAAAATAAGCAACTTACATATTAAGATATCAAAACCAAAAATTTTAAAAAACTGTATTGTTTCAGTTTCTAATTAATATAAAATAAAATCTACACTTTTATACAAAATAACTAATTAAAAAGACCATTTATACAAATTGTATAAACATATACTTTTTATATTAATATATTTTAAGATAATAACGCAAAAGTTATATTCTTTTACTTTCTATTTAATTAATAATAAATACTAATATTCCCTGATTAACGGCTTTCTAGCTAAAATCAACCTTAAATTAACACTTAATTAACAATAAAAGCTATAGTTTTAAGAAAACTTTAAAATTTAGTGGTGTAGAATAGTCGTAACGGGATGTCGGAAAAGGTTCAAATAAATCATTTTGAATGAGTTCGCGCGCTCCGACAGACTGAAATAAAGATTTCGAAATTTAGGAGAACAAACATATGAGAAAATTAGTAAAATTAAGTTTAGTAGCTGCAGTAGCAGTATCTGGATTAACAAGTGTAAATGCAGCATCTTTAGAAGAATCAATTAAAGGTGTAGATATTTCTGGAAAAGTTAGATACAGAATGGAACACCTTAATTCAACTGGTCAAGAAGATCAAGATGTGAATATTGATGTAAAAGTTGTAGTTCCAGTTAATGATAAAGTGTCTTTCGTATCTAATTTAAACATAGATAATGACAATCAAGAAAATGGTTTTACTAATGCTGGTGGAGATACTGCAGGTAATTCTGATAAAACTTTCAATCTTGATAACTATTACTTCCAATATGTTGATGGAGGAGCTACTGTTTTATTAGGTACTCAAGATATTCCTGGAAGATTAACAGATGCTGAAACTGGTTCTGGTGTTGTTGCATTATATAACATTGGTAACTTCACAGTAGGTGCAGCTTCAATGTATAACACTGCTATTACTTCTGAAATGTTAAATTCTGTAATTGCAATGGGAACTGTTGGACCTGTTTCATTATTAGGACAATATGTTGACGTTGATGATGTTGCTGATGCATATAACTTAAAAGCTGATGCTTCATTTGGACCAGCAAAAGTTGGTGTTGAATATTCTGAAGTTAATCCAGATGGTTCTTCAGCTGAATTAAGTACAGCTAAAGCTTACGCTTCTGCAAAAATGGGAATCGTTTCGGGACAAGTAACTTATGCACAAACTGGTGATAATGGATCTGGACAATTAGATGCATCATCAGAAACTCCTTCAGAGTACTTATTATGGCAATTAGGAACTTGGCAAAAAGCAGATATGGATGTAATCGCTGTTGATGCTTCTGTTGCTATTACTCCAAAAGTTTCTTTAAGAGCTGCATATGCTGATGGTGAAATTGGTACTACTGATGTAAGCGAACTTTTAGGTCAAGTTTCTTATAAAATGTCTAAAAATTTACTTACATATGTAAGAGCTTCTTCATATGATAATGGTGTTGCTGCTACTGATGATTCAGAAAGAGTAAGACTAGAAGTTAAATATACTTTCTAATTCTTAGATAGTACTTTCTAAACTTAATAAAAGGCTGGAAGATTTATCTTCTGGCCTTTTTTTATATTAAAAATATAAGAATATTTATGATAAACTATCCTTTACTAAAAGGATTTATATGAAACTAATAGCACCTCTTACAATAACACTTTTTGCAACTACTGCACTTTTTTCACAAACAACAATGTGTTTTAAAGAAAACCACAATTCAATGTCTACAATCGAAGCTACAAAACTTGATGGTGGAGAGTGTAAAAGTACATTTACTATAAATGATATGAAAGCAAAAGGCTGGAGTGTTGATGATATAAAAATTACAACAAAAGAGTCTAAGTACAATTTTATTTATATACTAAAAAAAGGTACTGACTCTCCAACTCTCATGGCTCCAAATGCTAACTTAAATGAAAAACAATTGGAAGAAAAAATTTTAAATAGACTTGAAGCTAAGAAAGTTCAAGAAGAAAAAGAACTTAAAATAGAAGAAAAACTAAAGTCAAAAATTGCAGGGAAAGAAATGTACATGAATAAATGTCAATCATGTCATGGTGAAAAGGGAGAAAAAACACCATATAATACTTCAAGACCACTAAAAGATCTTAGCCTTGAAGAAATGGAATCAGCAATTACAAAATATGCAGTTGAAGATGATGTTACAGGTTATGAAATAATCATGAAACCATATGCAAGTATGCTTAATGACAAAAAAATTAAAGAAGTTTATGAATATATTCAAACACTAAAAATATCGGAATCTAAATAATTAATGGATGCATACGAATATTCACAAATTTTAAAACTATTAAATACTAAATTAGAAAATATTGAAAGTATTTTAAAACCTGATTTATTAAAAATTAGATTAGATGAAATCATAAACTTGGAGGCAGACCAAGACTTTTGGAATGATGTAGCAAATGCCACAAAGATTGGCATTGAAAAAAATAGAATATTATCAAAACTTAGTAAGTTTAATAAGGCGAATGAAGCACTAAGTGGTACAAATGAACTCTATGAGTTAGCAACAACTGAAAGAGATGAAGAAACTTTTGAACTACTTTTTGAAGAAGCCCAAGAATTAGAAGAACTTATTAAATCAACAGAAATCCAAGTAATGCTTTCAAATCCAGATGATGCTTCAAATGCAATTATCACTATTCATCCAGGAGCTGGGGGAACAGAATCTCAAGATTGGGCTGCAATGCTTTATAGAATGTATTTAAGGTGGGCTGAGCGTCAAAACTTTAAGATTGAACCCTTAGATTATCAACCAGGAGAAGAAGCTGGTATTAAAGATGTATCTTTTATCATAAAAGGTGAAAATGCCTATGGATATTTAAAAACTGAAAATGGTGTTCATAGATTAGTTCGAATCTCTCCTTTTGATTCAAACTCAAAAAGGCATACTTCTTTTGCTTCTGTTCTAGTAAGTCCAGAAGTTGATGATAATATTGATATTGAAATAGAAGATAAAGATATTAGAATTGATACATATAGAGCAAGTGGTGCTGGTGGGCAACATGTTAATAAAACTGAAAGTGCTATTAGAATAACTCATATAGAAACAAATATAGTAGTACAATGTCAAAATGACAGATCACAACATAAAAATAAAGCAAGTGCTTTAAAGATGTTAAAATCACGTTTATATGAATTTGAATTAGAAAAACAACAAGCCCAAAAAGACGGTGTTGAAAAATCAGAAATTGGTTGGGGACATCAAATTAGATCTTATGTAATGCAACCATATCAACAAGTAAAAGATACAAGATCAAATATTGGATACTCAAATGTAGACGCAATACTTGATGGAGATATCACTAAAATTATAGAAGATGTTTTAATCTCAAATTTAAAATAACTATAATTTAAAAAACCTAGTTTTACCTATTACATATTGTAGAATATGGGCAATAGGTACAAACAACCTTCTCATCACACTTATCAAAATTAATTGCATCTTTTGATAAGTCTTTAATATCTGAAAATTTTTGTGTTAATAACTCTAGTTTTTTATCTAAAGCAATTTCTTCTTCCAATTTTGTATTATTTAAATCATAATAAAAAGCATTTACTTTATCAGTTTTATATATTTCACTCATAGCAAGATAATAAAATTCTAATTGAAAGTCATTTGATTTCTCATAGTTCTTTAAAGAATCTATTTTTAAAGAAGATGATGTTTTATAATCGATAACTTCATAAGTATCGGTATATAAATCAACTCTATCAATCACACCTTTTATCTTCATATCATCAAAAACTATGTTGAAGTTTTGTTCAAGTGCTATGATTTTTCTATTTTCTAACCTTTCTTTATCATATAAATAGAAATTGTAAAGTTTCTTTTTCCAAATTTCTAAGTCAAGTGCTAAGAATGGATTTGATGTTCTATATTCATAAAACAAATCTTCTATAACTTTATAAGATAAGTCATTTGATTCATTTATATAATACTTTTCTAGTATAGAATGAACAATACTTCCTAACTCAAATCCTTTTGGTTTTAATGAAATTGTATGTTCTTTAATTTTTAAAATATGTTGAAAATAAAACTTTCTTTTACACTCTAAAAAGTTTTTAAATGAAGTTGCTGACCACTCAAATTGTGTTAAGTCAATTTTTTCAATAATATCACCTTCATAATGAGTAATATTGTGATTATTGTACAAAATATGCTTATATAAATTATCACTTCTGTTTGTATCAATTTTTTCTGGAAATAATTCATTTGCAAATCTAGAGATTTGATTTGTATCTGAGTTTACATAAGAGATAAAAAGATTATAGGAAGAGTCAATCAGTCTTTTATAATAATACTTTTGTAAAGATTCTCTATCATAAGAAGTTGGAAGATCTGCCATACTTTTAATTTTTGTTGATAAAAACTTATCTTTTATTGATCTTTTGGGAATAAAATTTTCATTAAAATCACAAATAATTACAGTATCAAAACTAACCGCTCTAGTTTCTAATAAACCTAAAACTGTAATCTTTCCTGAGTTTACATCATCAAGTGTTATTTTAGAAATTTTTTGTAAAAATATTTTATATAAATCTTTAACTAAAATACTATTTTCTTCCGAAAATAATAAAATATTTAATTTATAAATCACTTCATCATATTTTTCTATTATTTCTTCATTATCTTCATTTGATTTTATATATGTACATATTAAGTCAAAATTATTCTTAGTGCAGATTTTATTCCAGATACTTTTTATATCTTTATCTATAAATGCTTTATCAATTTTTAAATATTCAATATTTGAAATATTTTTAACTTCATCTTCATTTAAATATGAATTCACAGCATAAGCAACTTGATAAAGTTTATAGTTTTTAATATTTCTTCCCATTGCATAGTTAAAATACTGTTCATTATCAAATAACTGAAGCCAAGAAGCAAAACTCTCATCAGGTAATACTAATGCTATAGAAGAAGGATTAACTCCATTTGTTATGGCTTTTGTGATACTTGACTTTATATATGCTATTTGATTTATTCTAGAATTAAAACCCTTTATATCAAGAGCAATAAGTTTGTTCTCTATCACCTCTTTTTTTAGTAAAGTTTTATTTGTAAGTGAAACTTCATACTTTCTATTAAGTTCTATCTTCTCTTCTAAAAAGTCAAACTTTTCTAAAGACTTTTGATTATACTCATTTGAATAAAAGCTTATATTTAAATCTACAATTGAAGCTATATCTTGAATAATATCAAACTCAACTTTTGTAAAATAACCTTCAAATATAAAATCAACGTAATCAAATCTTTTTAAAAAACTTTTATTAACTTTATAATGAATAGCCATATTTATTCTGTCAACACAAGAGTTTTCATCTAATATTTTTATGTAATTAGCTCTTATTTCTTCTAAAATAGATAAATGTTCATTAAAATACTCATAAGTATCTGCATTTCTAATATCGTTTATTTCTATTTTCTCACTTGATAACTCTAGAAAAAAACGATAAATATAATCATTTTGTTTTAAAAATTTTGTAAAATTATCTGAAATACCAAGTTTTTTGATATCTGTATTTTTGATAGATTCTTTTAAGTATAAAAATCTTTGCTCTTCATCGATATACTTTTTATTTTCAAAAGATATCGATTTTTTGAAAAATTCATCAATAGTTAATATTGATGGAAGCAAAGTATTTTTATTTTTTTGTAAAGATACATGAGCTCTTACCGCTCTTGATGTTGGGAAAACTAAAAGTTTTTGTTTAAATTGCATTTGTCTTTATAAAAATAGACCCAATTACTCCATCTACTTCGAATGTCCCAGTAATATTCCAATTGTTTTTATCTGATATCTCAAAATTAGCAGTATATTCATTTTCATTATTTTTGAAATTTTTATTACTTAAAAGAATATCAAATTTATTTGAAATACTCTTCGTAACTTTTAATGCAATTTTAACACTCTTTTTTTCATTTGTTTTCTTATCACTTACTATTAAAGAGATATTATTTAAACCATATTTTAATATGTTTTTATGTTCAGATTTTTTTTCTAAAACTCTTTGAGAGTATTTAATATCTTCAGTTGTTAAACCAAATATCTTTTCATTAACATTAAGGTTAAAATTATATTTCTTTAAAAATATTTGATTCGAAGTCATAATTGTATTATAATTAGCATCAACATCTTGATAGCTTCTTAAAAAACTTTCATCTTCATTAACAGGTAATTTAATGGCACTCATAACAGTCCAAATAATCATTCCTAATGTAAATGAGAATATAGCAATAAATAATAAAGGCCAATAATTTCTTTTCATCTATTTTCTTCTCTTTTCTCTTAAAACTACAAAAGTATAAGCAAGTATCCCAATTACAACAAGAGTATACATCATTACTCTCCAAATTGTACTAGCTATTTTACCTTGACTTCCAATACTTGTTTCTAATTTAATATTTTTTTCATCTGCAATTATATCTGCAATTGCAGCATATCCATTTAATGTAGCAGCACTTACTTTAGCAAATAAGGTATTTTTATCTTTTGATGCTAATAAAGGAACTACATATCCATCTAAAATATCATCTTTATCAATAATCTTTTCTAAACTCTTACTAACTATCAGATTTACATGTTGCTCATCAATAGCCATAGTCATTAATGCATATGGTTTTTTTAAATTTTCCAATACTTTTGATTCATGATTTTTTAGATAGATAATCTTATCTTTACCTTTGATCTTATCACCTAGGCCATAAGTAGATTTCACATAAAGGTAAATATTTACACCTAATTTTTCTTTAGATTCTAACCCTATTTGAGTAATTTTTTCTTGCGCTCGTGGATCAATTAATCCATCATCACTTAAGATAAACTCATCTGCTAATATATTTTGTGATAAAAAAAATAGGAGTGAAAAAATCACTCCCATTTTTAAATTTTTAATAGTCTTCATTTTAACCTATAAATATTTTTGCGTCGTTAAAAAAGCTAAAATATAAAGTCATAACTGCAGATACTACTAGTAATAATCCTATAATTCTTTCCATCTTAGCTCCTTTTATTTAGCATTAATATAATTTTTATTTTGTTCTTCTGGAGTATTTTGTTTTCTATCAGAGAAAACACTTCCTGAAGTTAAACCATTAATATCTTGGTTAATTTTATAAAAATTAGTTGATTGATCTTGTTGTACTTTAATACCACTAATAGTTAATACAACTAATATTGTTAATAATAACACAGTTGCTATTAACATACCAGTAATACCACTTAACTTAAAGATTCCTCTTTCGTTTTCGTTCATTTGTGTATTTCCAGCCATCTTACTCTCCTAAACTTCTTAAGTATGCAGCAAGAGCTTTTTGTTGTGTTTCATTTAGTCTTCCATCAAAACTTGGCATTGTACCAATATTTGATTTTTTCCCATCTTTTAACACAGCAATTACAAGTGCATCATCATATTCTCTAATATTTGGAGCAACATAAGGCATACCTTTTCCATCTGCACCGTGACATCCTGCACAAGTAGCGTAAGCAGCAGGTTGTTCACCTTTAAATCCACCAGCAACATAATCAGCAATTATTTCAACATCGGGTCCAAAAGCCATGCCAGCTGGCATTCCCCCAGGATATGCAGTTTTTAAACTATTAGAACCATTATTAATAATGTGAATAACTTGTTCTTTTGCCATTCTTTTAGTTAAATCTTGTGCCTTACCTTCAATACCTTCAGCATCAACACCATGACAAGGTGAACACTGAACTAAGAATGTAGATTGACCCATTGCTTCTAAAGTTTCAGTAGAAGGGTTTTCCCATTTCTTTTCAAACTTAGCATTGTAATCTAATGCTTCTTCATTCCATTGACCAATTTGTGAAAAGCTGTTAATTGGATAACCAATAGTCATATACCAGAACATCCAAATAATTGTTCCAATAAATGCAATAGCCCAACCTGTTGGAACATTATTTTGGTATTCCCCAATTCCGTCCCAATTTTCATCTTTTAATTCACCACTAGCCGTATCATTTTTCATTTGGTTAACATATTTAAGTGTTGTGAATACTGTAATTACAATAATCGCAATAGCACCTAACATTGTTAAACTATTAATATAATCGTCACCGATAAAAGCATCACCTGCCGCAAAGTAAGTTCCTGCTATTAATGCGATGACAAGAATAATTCCACCTATAACCATAGATTTCATACTATTTCTCCTTGTTATCTATATCATTTGTTCTTTCTTCAAGAGGAGAAGAGGATGATGAATCATCATGAACAAGGTTCGAATACTTCTCAAAATCTGTTTCACCAGTTTTATCCCTTTTATATATTGAATAAGCATAAGAATAAAATACAACAAATACAAATAAAATTAAAAAGAACTTTGCATAACCTTGTATGTTCAATAATGTTTCATAATCCATTTATTAACCTCTTATTTTAAAGAATTTAAATATGCAATTAATGCAACTATTTCAGGAATCTGACCATTTGCAACAGCATCTTTTACAGCTTTGTTTTTCATATCAGCTGCAATAAGTTGTGCATCAGCTTTTGCTTTTGCAATCGCAGTTGCATGCTCACCTAGCTCAACGTCAATTTTACCATCACCATCTAAATCTTGATCATATGGAGTAGCAAAAACAGTTTTAACTGTATAAGCTTCAGCATATGCTGTATCTAAATCAACAATATTCTCAAATTGATGAGGATATGCTGGCATAACAGTTCCAGGTACAACAGATGCTGGATCCATCATGTGATTTTCATGCCAGTCAGTAGTTCTATAATTACCAACTCTCATTAAATCTGGTCCAGTTCTTTTTGATCCCCATAAGAATGGTCTATCATAAGCATACTCACCAGATAATGAATACATACCATATCTATCAGTTTCTGATTTAAATGGTCTAATTAATTGTGAATGACAAGCATTACACGAATCTTTAATATAAACTTGTCTACCAGCTAGTTCTAAAACTGAATAAGGTTTAGTACCAACAGTAGGTCTACTTTGTTTTGCAAAATCTGGAATAATTTCAATAATACCTGCAAATGCAACAAACACGAATACTAGTACCGCAAAGAAAAACGGTCTTTGTTCAAACCAATGAAACATATTTTCTCCTTTTCTTACGCAGCTACAGGCGTAGCGTTTGTTGGTTCTTTATCAAGTACTCTTCCACATTTAATAGTTTTATAAATATTAAATGCAAACATAAAGAATCCAATAAGGTACAATAACCCACCAACTGCTCTAATTGTATAATATGGTTGTAATACAGTTACTGTATCAATGAATGAATAAACTAAAGAACCATATTCATCATATGCTCTCCACATCATACCTTGA
Source organism: Poseidonibacter lekithochrous (assembly GCF_018861145.1). GTDB lineage: Bacteria > Campylobacterota > Campylobacteria > Campylobacterales > Arcobacteraceae > Poseidonibacter > Poseidonibacter lekithochrous_A. The sequence continues at coordinate 286,243 of NZ_JAHKQT010000017.1, read as the reverse complement.
GTAATACCTGCAATCCACATAGAAGTAAAGTATAAAACGATACCTGTAGTTTGTAACCAGAATTGTGTATCCATTAATGATTTAGAATAAAGTTCTCTTTTATACATTCTTGGAACCATATGGAATAATGAAGCCATAATCATAAATACAACCCATCCTAAAACACCATCATGAACGTGACCTGGAATCCAATCTGTAAAGTGCGCAATTGCATTTACTGATTTGATCGCTTGAATAGGACCTTCAATAGTTGATAACATATAGAATGTTGATGCTAATACCATAAACTTAATTAGTGTATTAGTTTGTAACTGTTGCCATTCACCTTTCATAGTTAAAAGCATATTAATAGCAGATCCCCATGATGGTAAGATTAATACAACTGACATTACAGAACCCATAGTTTGCATCCAGTCAGGAACAGTTGAATAAAGAAGGTGGTGACCACCAGCCCATAAATAAACAAACATTAATCCCCAGAAAGCTAAGATCGAAAGTTTATATGAATAAACATTTTGACCAGATTCTTTTGGTAGGAAATAATAAATTAATGCAATAATTGGAGTTGTGAAAACGAATGCAACAGCATTGTGTCCATACCACCATTGTACTAACGCATCATTTGTACCTGCATACATAGAAACAGAATGCATCCATGAACCATATCCTGATACTAATGCAGTTGGAACTTCCATGTTATTAAATAAATATAACATTGCAATTGCAATAAAAGTAGCAATGAAGTACCATAATGAAATATATAGAGTTCTTTCTCTTCTAATTCCAATTAGTCCAAAGATTGATACTCCCCATAAAACCCACCATACAACAACTAAGATATCTAATGGCCATTCTAATTCAGCATACTCTTTAGATGTAGTATAACCCATAAATAGAGTTACTACGGCTAAAAGAATAGTGATAAAATAAAGTGCAAAATGTAATTTTGCAACACCCATTAAAAATGGAGATTCTTTTAAAGAAACTTTTAATACTCTTTGCCCAATGTAATACCATCCAGCAAAAACACCACTTAAAGTAAAACCAAATGCAACACCATTAGTGTGTAAAGGTCTTAATCTACTAAATGTACCATACTCCCCAGCTAAGTTATTTAACTCAGGAAACGCCAATTGAAACGCAAGTACAACACCAATTGTCATACCTATGATACCAAACAAAATTGTTGCAAATGTAAAGGCTTTTGCAACTGAGTAATCGTACTCAATTTGTGCACCGTTTTGCATCAATCTCCTCCTACTAATTTTATATACAAGTCACAATACGTCACTTATGGATTGATATTAACTAAAGTGCTCTAAATTTTTACTTAATTTTAGTACAATTTAAGAATTAAATTTAATAAAAAATAATAATCAGGCTAAGTAAAATAATGATTATAATTATAAATTTTGTTTTTATCCTATCATTTCTTATTATTCTGATAATTATAATCTAGACTTATAATGTATCAAATGAGTTATTTTCTTAAAAGAGATACTTTTTGTCCTATTTAGCTATACTCAGGCTATAGTATAATCATACTAATTATCAAAATTAAAATAATTTAAAATAGTTAATAATTTCTATTTTTTTTATATAATTTATATTTCTATGTTTATTTTATTTTATTTTGAATTTCATTCAAGGCAAAAAATAATTATTTTTTGTCTTGTAGAAGCTATTAAAGTAGAGTAATAATATAATATAATTATTTCCAATTTTTAATAGCTATTTGAGTCTCTCTTTGCATAGTTTTTTTCTTTAAATCTTCTCTTTTATCATGAAGTTTTTTACCTTCAGCTGTTGCTATTTGTACTTTTACTTTATTTCTATCATTGAAATACATTTTCAAAGGAACAATAGAAATACCATCTTTAGTAACTTTTACAAATAACTTTTCAATCTGTTTACTATGTAAAAGAAGTTTTCTCTCTCTTCTTTCATCAGGTCGATAAGTAGTATGAGCTGTACTTAAATGAGAAATATGCATATTAAATAAGAACACCTCACCTTTTACAATACGAACAAATGAATCTTTTAGGTTTGCTCTACCTTCTCTTAAAGCTTTTACTTCACTACCTTCAAGAACAATACCAGCTTCCATTGATTCCATAATTGTAAAATCATGAAAAGCTTTTTTATTTTTAAATACTAAATTCTTTTTTTCTTCTTTTTTCTTAGCCATTATTTACCTTAAAAAATGAACTTCCACTACCACTAAAATACCAGTTTTTCTTTGCAAAAGCTTTTAATTCTGGCTTTGAAGTAATTGCGGGTTCATATAAATCGTTTGCGTCATATATATTAAACTCATTTAGAATATCTAAAGAGTTCATAGATAAGAGTCGTTTTGCTTCATCTTTTTGAATTTGTTTATAAAATTTTTCTCTAAAAATTCTAAATATTTCACCTGTATCACATTGTATATTCGGAGTAATTGTTTCTATATCTAAAATATCTTCATCAAATTTTTCTACAATTTCACCAATTCCAGTAACATTAGCACTATCATATTCATAAATAAAGAAAGGTACATCCGCTCCAACTTGCACAGCAATTTTACAAAGATCATCTTTTGATAAATTTAACTCACAATATTTGTTTACCATAATCAAAAAAGTAGCAGCATTCGAGCTTCCACCACCTAATCCCGCAAATTCTGGTATATTTTTTTCAACTTTAACACTATAAATATTGAAAAATTCTTCAACCCCATTATAGTTTTTTAATAAATTGTATGCTTTATATACAGTATTTGATTCTAATTTACATCCAAAATTACCTATAATATCAAATGCCTTCTTATTAGTTTTTACAAATGACATACAATCAAAAAGATTATGAACTCGTACAAACCGTGATATGAGTTCATGATATCCTTCCCTTTTATCTGCAATTTTCAGAAAAATATTAACTTTTGCATATGATTTAAAAGTATTCATTTAAGTACCTTATTTAATAAGTAATTAACTTCTTTGTCAATAATTTCAACAATACTAAAAAAATCATCAAAAATAATTAAGTATTTTCCATCTTGTTTTTTTTCTAAATAATCAATAGAAATTTTTTTCCCATTAAATAACCACTCTTTTGTACCTTCATACTTATTAATAGGAATATCTAAATAATCTAAAGGATCTAAATCTTTTTCATTTTCATAAAAGAATTTTCCTTCATTCAATCGTTCAAGATAAGATAAAGTTCCATTTGTATTTAATCTTTCACATAATATTTGAGCTAATGATCTTATATATGAACCTTCACTAACACTTGCTTCAAAAGTTACAAAAGGATGATTATAATTTACAAACTTTGTATCAATAATATTCATTATTGATTTTTTCATCTCAAAGTCAATGCCTTCTCGTGCTAAATCATAAGCTCTTTTTCCATCAATTTTTTTTGCTGAAAACTTTGGTGGAGTATATTCTATTTCACCTTTTAGCTTTTCAATCTCTTTTATTATTGTTTGTTTATCTAATTTTTTTGCTTCATTTATGCTTGTTACATTTTCAATATCAAAAGAATCTGACTCAACACCTAACCAAATAACTGCTTTATATGTTTTAGGAGTCTTGCTTAGGTATTTAAATAGTTTAGAATATTGTCCAAAAGCTACTATTAAACATCCACAAGCAAAGGGGTCTAGTGTTCCACTAAAACCTGCTTTTTTATTTTTATATTTTCTTTTGATTTTATTTAAATATGAATTTGAACTTGTAAAAATTGGTTTTTTGACAACCACTAATTTATTTAATTGTTCTTTATTATATAGTCTTTTTTGCATTATTAACTAGTTTAACTTTATATTTTTTCAACAAAAGATGATAAGATATCTCTTGATGTTCCACCAAAATTAATAGTAAGTTTATAGTCTTTACCAGCTTTATTCGCTTTTTGAACTCTTCCCATACCAAAAATCTTATGTTGAATTAAATCACCTTTTTTGTATGCTGAATGTTTTTCAATTGTTAAAGAACCTTTTATAAGTCCAGATTCACTTAAAAATCTACTTTTTTGTAAAAGTGCTCGTTTACCTTTGTAAAATCTTGAATGAACAAATGATAATGTCAAACTATCCATTGCTCTAGTAATTGCTACATAGCCTAGTCTTCTTTCTTCTTCAATATCAGAACCATCCCCTGTTAAAGGGAAAAAGCCTTCTTCTAGTCCTATAATAAATAAATTCCTAAATTCTAAACCTTTCGAAGCATGAATACTCATCATAGAAATAGCTTCACTATTATATTCACCATTTTCACTCTCTAATGCTATTTCATTTAAAAAGTCTTTTAATTCTAAATGAGGATTTTGCATAAAGTAATCTCTAATATATCCATAGAATTCATCAACATTTCCTTGTCTCTCAAAACCATCAGGAACATTATCATATGATGCTCTATAATCAAAAGTATCTTCAAAAGAGTCTAAGAATTTCATTTTTGATTCATTTAAAATATCTTTTAAATCCATTATTGAAGCTTCAAATACCTTTAATGTTCTAGAGTTCTTTTTACCAACAACAGTAGATAATTCATCAGGACTTAATTCTTGAATAAGTTGAAAAATAGGTTTTTGTGTTTCTATTGATTTTGCTTCAAGTTTATCTATTGTAGTTTTACCAATACCACGTTTTGGTTTATTTACAATTCTTTTTAAAGAGAAGTTATCATTTGAATTTGTAAGTATTCTAAAGAAAGCTATTAAATCTTTTATTTCAGCTCTTTCATAGAACTTCATACCACCTACAAGTTTATAGTTTAATCCTGCTTTATTAAAGCCTTCTTCAAGTGATCTTGAAAGTGCATTAACTCTAAATAATACAGCGATATCTTTTGCACTAGTTCCCAAATCTAATAAAGATTTAATATCATCAATTAATTTTCTAGTTTCTTCATTTTCATCATGTGATTCATAAACTTTTATTGAATCACCTTTTTTTCTTGTACCTACAAGTTTTTTACCTAATCTATCACGATTATGTTCAATTAGTTGATTTGCATGATTTAATATTGTATCTGTTGATCTATAATTCTTTTCAAGTTTTACTACTTTTGTATCATCAAAATCTTTTGAAAAGTTTAAGATATTTTTAATAGTAGCACCTCTCCAACCATAAATACTTTGATCATCATCACCAACTACACAAAGGTTGTTATGAGTTGAACATAATAATCTTAATAATCTATATTGAAGTTCATTTGTATCTTGGTACTCATCAACCATAATATATTGATATCTTTGGCTTGTTTGAGCTGCTAGTTTTTCATTCTTTTTTAAAATCTCATAAGGAAGTAATAATAAATCATCAAAATCAACTAAATTATTTTTTAATAAATACTCTTGATATTTTTGATATACAATTGCAATTTGTTGATATAGTTTTAACTGTGCAGCAGCAATGGCTTCTGTTGGAGAAATTAATGTATTTTTGTATTTTGAAATCTCTGAAACTAAAAGCGCTGTTGTGATTTCTTTATCTATTGACTTTATGATTCTTTTTTTATCATCTGTATCAATTATTATAAAATTGCTTTTTCTTCCTAATTCACTCATATGAAATTTTAGAAATAATAATCCAAATTTATGAAAAGTACATAATAATGGGGGAGTATTTAATGATGATTGATCTATTAAACTATAAGCTCTTTCTCGCATTTCAGAAGCTGCTTTATTTGTAAAAG
>NZ_JAHKQT010000017.1:0-280381 GCF_018861145.1 Poseidonibacter lekithochrous | reverse complement strand
GCGAATCATTCAATAATGATAATAAATTTTCAGACATCTTCTCTCCCGTAATATATTAATTATATCATATATTAAATAAATTTATTATTCTTCTTAATTATTCTATTTATAAATAAATGTTATGATAAATATAAATTATTTTACGGAGGATATAATGCTTACAGATTTTGCTAAATTACAAACTTTTCTAACAGTTGTTAGAGAAAAGTCTTTCTCAAAAGCTTCAGCAAAACTTGGTATTTCACAACCTGCGGTTACACAACAAATGAGATTTATTGAAGACTATTTAGATGTTCAAGTAGTTGACAGAAAAAAGAATGGTATAAGACTTACTAAAGAAGGTCAGATGCTTTATTCAATTGCTTTAAAAATAGAAAAATGTGTTACTAATGGAGAAAAAGAATTACTTAAAATTATGAACAAAGATGTAACTTTTATATTTGGGGCATCGTTTATTATTGGAAACTATATATTACCAAGATTTTTAAACAATTTAAAAGAAAATATTAACAATGAAGTTTCAATAAACGTTTCCGTTTCACATGAAGCGATAAAAGACTTATTAGACAAAAAAATTGATATAGCTCTAGTTGAAAACTATGTAGCTAATGATGATATTATTTACAGAGAATGGATGGAAGATGAAATAGTAATCTTCTCTAATCAAAAATTACCAGTAAAAGCAAAAGCTGAAGATTTATTATCTTATAAATGGGTTTGTAGAAATCCAGAATCAAATACAAGATTATTATTTAAAGAGAATCTTGATAAAGCTAATTTCCCTGATTGTGATACATTTGATGTTACAAGTGAAGTTACAAGTGCCACAACTATTGTACAAACTGTTTTACACTCAGATAAAACCATTACACCTACTGTTTCAATTGTATCTAGAAATGCAATTGATTCATTATTAAAATCTGGCGCATTATATGAATCAAGAATTAACAATCAAAAAATGGTAAGAAAACTATATATTGCATATAGAAAAGATAGAAAACATGATGCATTTATTGACAATGTGGTTGATTATCTACTTAAAATCAAATAATTATTAGGATTAATTCCTAATAATTATCTTATAATAGCATCCTTATATAACTACTTATATATGTACTTAAAATTAAAGGCATAAAATGGATGCAATTGATAAAATAGAACTTACATATCTTACTTTAGAAGACCATGAAAAAATAGTACTTCTTATGAATGATGAATATAGACATTTAGATGATTCATCTTGGACTTTAAAAGAATTTTCAATTTTACTAAACAAGTTTCCTAAAGGACAAGTTGGAATTAAAGTTGATGGAGAACTAACTGCATTTGCACTTAGTATTGTTGTTGATTATAGTAAGTTTGATGACTCACATACATACAAAGAAATTACTGGAGATTACTCATTTGATACTCATAATGACCATGGAGATACACTTTATGGTGTAGATGTTTTTGTAAGTAAAAAATATAGAGGATTAAGACTTGGTAGAAGATTATACGAATTTAGACAAGAACTTTGTGAAGAGTTAAACTTAAGAGGTATAATTTTTGGAGGAAGACTTCCAAATTATAAAAAATATTCTGATAAATTAACACCTAAAGAGTATATCTCAAAAGTTAGAGAAAGAGAAATCTATGATCCTGTATTAAACTTCCAACTTTCAAATGATTTTTATGTAAAAAGAGTTTTAAAAAATTATCTTGAAGGAGATATAGAAAGTTGCGAATATGCTTCATTACTTGCCTGGGATAATATTTATTATTCAAAACCCTCAAAAGCGCCAATGCAACAAAAAACTGTTATTAGATTAGGTCTAATACAGTGGCAAGTAAGACCCTATAAAAATATGGAAGAAGTACTTGAGCAAGCTGAATATTTTGTTGATGCTGTTTCAAACTATAGAAGTGACTTTGCCCTATTCCCTGAATTCTTTAATGCACCTTTAATGGCTGCTTTTAATCATTTAGGTGAAGCTGAGGCTATTAGAGAACTAGCAAAGTTTACTCCAAAATTTAAAGAAGAATTTTCAAGATTAGCAATTGCATATAATATAAATATTATTACAGGGAGTATGCCAGAACTTGTAGATGGGGATTTATATAATGTTGGATTCTTATGTAGACGTGATGGTTCTATTGAGAAATATTCAAAAATGCATGTTACTCCTGATGAAAAGAAAGTGTGGGGATTAAAAGGTTCAAATGAAATAAAAACATTTGATACAGATTGTGGAAAAATAGGAGTACTTATTTGTTATGATAGCGAATTCCCAGAACTTGGAAGACTTCTAGCACGTGAAGGAATGGATATTTTATTTGTTCCATTTTTAACGGATACTCAAAATGGTTATTCAAGAGTAAAAATTTGTGCACAGGCTAGAGCTGTTGAAAATGAATGTTATGTTGCAATTGCAGGATGCGTAGGAAATCTTCCAAAGGTTACTAATATGGATATCCAATATGCGCAATCTGCTGTATTTACACCATGTGATTTTGCATTTCCACCAAATGGAATAAAAGCTGAGTCAACTCCAAATACTGAGATGATTCTTATTGCTGATGTGGATTTAGAATTATTAAAAGAATTACATAGTTTAGGAAGTGTAACAAATTTAAAAGATAGAAGAACTGATTTATATGAGATAGAATTAAAAAAATAAATATTAGGGGTAAACCCTAATATTTAGACTTTAATTTTTTACGAAATAGTCGCCATCAAAACTTTCTAAGGCATAATTTCTATCATTACCTATAGCATTTACCAAGTCATCAATAGATAAATATTCTAAAGAATCAGCTTCAATATAATCTTTTACTTGATCTTTTGTCATATTATTAGAAATAAGTTCTTCTTTGTTAGGAGTATCAATACCATAATAACAAGGAAATTTAATTTCTGGACTTGCAACTCTAAAGTGAACTTCTTTTGCACCAGCATCTTTAAGCATTTTTACAATTCTTTTAGATGTAGTACCCCTTACAATCGAATCATCAATAACAAGTAATGATTTTCCTGTAATTAAAGATTTCATAGGTGAAAGTTTCATTCTTACTTTTAAGTTTCTCATTTCTTGTGTTGGTTCAATAAATGTTCTACCTACATAGTGATTTCTAATTATTCCATATTCAAAAGAAATTCCACTTTCAGCTGCATAACCGAGTGCTGCTGGAACACCTGAATCAGGAACTGGAATAACCATATCATATTTAGTTTTTGATTTAGAATCATTTCTTGCAAGTGCTCTACCCATATGTTCTCTTGTTTTATATACATTTTTACCATCTATTTCAGAATCAGGACGTGCAAAATATACATATTCAAAAGCACAAGGTCTAAAGTCAGGTTCAAAAAGTTGAATTGATTCTGGTTCATCATAATCTTCACTAAAAATCAACATTTCACCTGGTTTAACATCTCTTATAAAAGTAGCATCTACTAAATCAAAGGCACATGTTTCAGAAGCTACTATATAACCACCTGATTTTAATTTTCCTAAAGATAATGGTCTAATACCATGTTTATCTCTAATTACAAACTGTTTTGAACGTGATTGAACGATAAAACAATATGCTCCAACAGTTCGCTCTAATGCTTCTTTAATTCTATATCTTAATCTATCTTTTGTATTTTTAGCAATCAGATGAATTAAGTTTTCTGTATCCATTCCTGTTTGAAAAATAGCACCTTTATCAATTAGGTCTTTTCTCACCTCGTCTTTATTGATTAAGTTACCATTGTGAACAATAGATATTTCACCAAGTTTATACTTAGCAAATACTGGCTGAGCATCTAAAATAGAGTCTCCACCAGCTGTTGAGTATCTGTTATGACCAATAGCCATATTACCTTTTAGTACTTTTAATGCAGACTCATTGAATACATCTGAAACAAGACCTCTGTTTTTAATCGTATGAATCTTTCCATCACATGATGATGAAATACCTGTAGCTTCTTGACCTCTGTGTTGCATTGAAAACAAAGCTAAAGAAGCTAGTCTAGCAGCATTATCATTACCGTAAATTCCAACTATTGCGCACATTTATTTAACCTTATAAAAAAGAAAAAGTGAAAGTGAAAATATCTTTTTCTTTTAGTTTTATTTTATTTTTTTAATTCTTATAGACCTAAAGCATCATTGATTGAATATAATTTTGGATCTTTACCAATAATCCATTTAGCAACTTTTATAGCACCTTTTGAAAAAGTATTTCTTGATGTTGCAGTGTGATTTAATTCTAAAAACTCACCATCATTATATAAACCAACAGTATGACGACCTACAATGTCTCCACCTCTTAGTGCCATAACTGCTATTTCATCTTTAGTTCTTGCGCCAATTTGTCCATCACGTCCTGAAACTCTAACTTCATCAAGATCTAATTCTCTAGCATTCGCCGCATGTTCTGCAAGTGTTAAAGCTGTTCCAGAAGGAGAATCAACTTTATGCTTATGATGTTGTTCAACAATTTCAATATCAAAATCTCTTAAAGTTTTAGATGCCAAGTGCACTAGTTTATTTAAAACTGCAACACCTAAACTCATATTAGTTGCATATAAAATAGGTACTAATTTACTAGCTTCAAATAATAAGTTTTGTTGATGTTTTGTAAAACCTGTTGTAGCTATTACTAAAGGTTTTCTAGCACCATTTTCAACAACTTCTGTTAATAAAGCTTCAGTTGCACCAGGAGCTGAAAAATCAATAATTACATCAGAAGAATCAAATAATATTTTCATATCATTTGTAACAACTGTATCTTCAGGTAATTGCTTTGTTAATTTATCAAAAACATGAACAGCTGCAACTCTTGCTTGTTCGTCATCTTTTAAATCTTCAATTAATAATGAACCAACTCTTCCTGTACTACCTAGAATTCCTACTTTAATCATATTTTATAATTTCCCTTTTATCCAAGATATTCAATAATATTAACAGCTGCCGTTGCACCATCACCAGCTGCACAAACAACTTGTTTTGAAGCTTCAATTCTAACATCTCCAGCTGCATATAAACCTGGTACATTTGTTCTCATTCTTAAATCAACAACAATCTCACCAGCTTTATTTGTTTCACATAAAAAAGACCCATCTTCTTGTTTTAATGAATCATTTAATACATCTCGACCTACAAAAACAAATACTCCAGGAACTTTTAAATCTCTAATTTCACCAGTGATTTTAGATTTAACTTTTAATCCAGTAACACCCATATTATCACCATAAACTTCTTCAATATCACAATTTGTAACTTCTTCAATATTTTCTGCATTTTTCATATGTTCAATAGTTGAAGGAGCTGCTCTATAAGTATCACGTCTATGTACTACATATACTTTTGAACACATTTTTGATAAATAAACAGCTTCTTCTAAAGCAGTATCTCCACCACCAATTACAGCAACTTCTTTTCCTTTATAGAAAAAACCATCACAAGTTGCACAAGTAGAAACACCTTTTCCAAATAATATATCTTCACCTTTAAATCCAGCTCGTCTTGGAACTGAACCAGTTGCTAATAATACAGATCTAGCTTCTTGTGTTTTTCCATCTGCTGTAGTAATTGTAAAAACTTCATCTTTTTTTGTTACTGATGTAACTTGATTCATTTCATGTTTTAAACCAAATCTTTTACATTGTTCTGGCCAATTTTCCATTAAATCCATTCCAGTTACGATTTCACTTTGTCCTGGATAATTTTCAATTTCTGATGAAGTTGTAATTTGTCCACCAGGCATTCCCATTTCAAACATAGTAACGTTGTTTAAACCACCTCTAGTTGCATAAAGTCCTGCTGTTAATCCTGCAGGTCCTCCTCCAATAATTGCTAAATCTAACATATCAAATTCCTTTTATTCTATTATTTATAATTTATAGTATTTATTAAAAAGCTAATAATACTAAAATTTTTGTAAGTTACAGTTTAATCAAACCTTAAACTATTGGATAAAGTTTATCATCTACTAATTTATATCCAACTTAAATTGTTTTATATTAGTTTTACATTCTTATTTAAAGAGTATCCCATTCCTTTTGTTATAACTATTGCATCATTTGGTATTTTCTTTCTTAGCCTTTTTATCATTGCTCTAATGTTTGTAAGATTTGTATCATCCCCTTCCCATACATACTCTTCAATTTCTTCATATGTTGCAACATGATGTAAGTTTTTTGAAAAAAGTTCTAGAAAAAGTATCTCTTTTTTTGTTAATTCTATTTCTTTCTTATTTTCATATAAAATATGATTTATAAAATCAAACTCATAAACCTCATCAAATTTTAAAAATCTTTTTTGAATTACACATAGTTTTTTAACTTTTTGAACTAATTCTAAAATATAAAAAGGTTTTTTAATATAATCACTACACCCTAATTCATATGATTTTTGGATTTTTTCCAAGTCATGATTTGAACTAATTATAATTACAGGAGTTTCTTTATGATTAATTCTCAATAATTCAAGTAAAGAAATACCATCAATATGAGGTACATTAATATCTAAGATAAAACAATTATATCCATTATCAAGTACATTTAGAGCTTCATCTCCATCTATAAAAGTATCCACACTATAACTCTCTTTTTCTAAAGCCATTTTCATTACATTTAATAGTCTTTCATTATCTTCTAGTATTAATATTTTCATTTGACATTTCCAAAAATCATTTTAAAACAAGCTCCATCTTTTATATTCTCTACTTCTATTTTACCATTCATTTTATCTTCAATAATCATTTTTGCCATATATAAACCAATTCCATGTCCATCTTTTTTAGTAGAATAATATGGCTTGAAAATCTTTTTTAATTTAGATGTTTCAATTCCACCTGCATTATCTTGGATTGTTATAAAAAGTTTATTCTCTTTATTATAAAACTCTATATCTATTTTTCTGTTTTTTAAATCATTTTTTAAAAGTTCATCTTTTGCATTATTAATTATATTTAGAGTTGATTGCATAAACTCATTTCTATATCCATAAATATTTGTATTAGTATTTTCAAAAACTTTTATAGTTACATCTATATAGTTATATTTTATATTATGATTTACAATTTGTAAAATTGAATCAAGCGATTCTTTTGCATCAAACACTTTCTTTTCATTTGAAGGCACTATAAAGTTTTGAAAGTCATTTATAGTTTTATTCATATAATCAACTTGCGTCATTATATCTTTTACATATGATTCATCTTCATTAGTAGTGGTATTTGAAGAATAAAAACTCTCTTGAGCTATTGTAGTAATTTCAACTAATGGTGATTTCCATTGATGTGCAATTGAAGAAAATATTTCTCCTATTTCTGCTAATTTTGATTGCTGGATAACAAACTCTTGATTTTTTTCTCTTTCAACTTCATACTCTTTTTCTTTTGTAATATCTGTGAAAATGGTAACCGTTCCTGTCTCTTTTGTTTTACTATCGCAATATGAAGTTTGCTTTATAAAATATATCTTTTTTACATTTTTTGAAATTTGAAATTTAAAAATAGTATTTTCTTTTTCATTCTCTTTATATTTATCTAAAATATATAAAAGTTTTGAAGCATTTTCATTCTCTTTAAAATCATTTAACTTCTTACCATAAATCTCTTTACTTTGTAAACTAATAAAATTACAAAACTTTTTATTTGAATCAATTATTTTACCATCTTTGTTTTGCCAAAATATTGGACTCTCAATTGCATTTAAAAGTACAGAGTCAAACTCTATTCTTTGAATTAGCATTTTTTCTGTTTTCTTTCGTAGATATATGTTATGAAATAATCCAATTATCAAAAGAACTAATATAGGTGATATTGTAAAAACAAAATCTATTAAACCTCTATTTTTATCGTAAAAAGTTAGTCTTCTATTTACTATTTTATAATCATAAGGAACTTGATTTACGGCAAGTGTAAATTGATCTAATTTCTTTGCATCAAATACATAATCAAAGTCATTAAATTTTTCAATTGAAAAACTCTTATTTTCTAAAATATCTAAGGCTATTAGGCCTGCTTTATTTCCAAACTTTTCTAAATCAACTATTTTCCCACCAACTGCACCTTTTTTATTAAAAATTGAATCAGTAATAAATACTGGTACTTTAGAGTTATTAATAAACTCTTTTATAGCTTGATTTTTATTTAGCTTTCCATCACTATTTTTATAAAAACGAATAAATAAAATAGCACTATTTTCTTCATATTTTGCAAATCTCTTTTCCAAGTTTGCTAAAGTATCCTCTCTTAAATAAATTAATTCATACCTATTATCAAATTCATTAAATAGTTCTTTTATCAAAGGCTCTGTATGCTTTGCATTTATACTTTTATCATCTATTACATACAATTTTTTAATAGTTGGTATTATCGTTTCTATTAATTTTACATTTGCAGATAAGTCTCTTTTTTCAATTAAAGCTGATACTTTATTTTCAATTCCATATTTTTTAGCTTTAATTGGAGAGAAGTTCTCAATCCCAACAGCTAAAATAGCTTCGTTGAGGAAAAAATCATTATAATTTTCTAAAACAAAATCATAAGCAAATCTATCTATGGCTATTACTAAATCATAATTACGACTTTGTAATTGAACTTTATATAAATTTTTTAAATTCTTGAAATATTCATCAGATGTTATTCTTTTTGCATCCATATATAACAGTGTAAAATCAATATCTTCATGTTTATGTAATTGTTTTTCTAATCCTAAAATTATATTATCACTAAATTCATAACCTTTATGATACGAGTTAATAATTAGAATAGAACTATTTGCAAAAAGAAAAGTTGACAAAAAGAAAGTATATATAAGGAAATAAATGATTGTTAGTTTTTTCATTAAATAATTATAGTAGATTATTGCTAACTATTAGATATAAAAAAGGTATCAAGAAAAACTTGATACCTTATATTAAGCATATTATATTAAAGCCCTTAGTACTTTAAAGAATTACAAATCCTAAAATAACCAAAGCTCCTAAATAAATAGCTCCAAAGATCACTCCTAATTTCCACCATGTAGCTTGTGAAATATATCCTGCTCCATACCAAATAGGTGATGGTCCCGTTGCATATGGTGTTAAAATTCCCATAAGTCCTAATGACCCTACTAATAATAAAGCTAAAGGTTGAATCATCTCAGCTGGTAGTAGATTTATAGCAACTCCTAAAAATAATGGTAACAGTGCAACTGTATGAGCTGTAACACTAGCAAAGAAATAATGGAACACAAAGAATAATACAACTAAAAGTATTACAATAGAGAAAGGATCCATTCCAACTAAACCACCAGCAATTAAACCTGCAGCCCATTTTAAGAAGCCAACTTCTTTTAAACCAGAAGCCATTGCAACTAATGTAGCAAACCAAATAAACACATTTATAGCAGCTTTATTAGTAATTACATCTTCCCATGTAATTACATCTGTTAATACAAGTAAACATAATACTGCTAATGCAGCTGTTGTACCATTTACTCCAATTTGTGAACCAAATATCCACATTACAAGTGCTAATAAACCAAGACCTAACATGATTAATTCTTTTTTACTAATAGGACCCATAGAAACTAACTCTTTAGCCGCCCAAGCAGGTGCTTCAGGAGATTTTTTTTGTTCTGGAGGATAAACAATATATGTTAAATAAGGCACTAAAAGAAATAAAGGAATCATGATAATTGCTAATGTTCCAAACCATTGTCCCCAAGCAATTGTAATTCCTGTACTTTTCTCTACTAAAGATACTGCAAGTAAATTTGGTGCAAGTGCAGTTAAAAACATAGAACTAGTTACACAAGTTGCTGCAATTGCAACCCAAGAAATATATGATCCAATTTTTCTAGGTTCATTCTCTGGAGTTGAATTAAACATTTGAGGAATATTAATAGCTATTGGGAAAATAGTCCCTGCACTTCTTGCCGTATTTGAAGGCATAAATGGTGCTAAGATACCATCTGCAAAAGCAACAGCATATCCAAGCCCTAGTGTTGTTTTTCCAAGTGCTTTTACTAATAGTAAAGCTATTCTTTTTCCTAAACCTGATTTTCTGTAACCTAGTGCAAACATAAATGCTGCAAAAATCAACCAAATTACTCCATTTGAAAAACCACTTAAAGCCCAATTTCTACTTGCTGTTGCTGTATCTCCAACAAGACCAAAAGTAGCAGCAAAAGAAACTCCTGTCAAACCAATTAAAGCAGCTGGTATGGGCTCTAAAATTAATCCTACAATCACTCCTAAAAATACCGCGAAGAAATAATGTGCATTTACACTTAATCCTTCTGGTGTTGGTAAAATAGCAATGATAATTGCAATTACAATTGGCAGTGCCATTTTCATGTTGTTACTTAGTGTCATAATAAACTCCTTATTTTTTGTATTAAATTTATTTATACTGAAATGATAAAGAAGAGAAATGACCTTAATATGACTTTTTGTAAAAATATTTTTTATTTTATTATTTTGCTAGTTTTTAGACATAAAAAAAGGTAAGACTACAAAAGTCTTACCTTTTTTAAAAAAATTGATAGTATTTATTAAATTAAAGAATTGATTTTGTCAGTGAATGCTTGTTTAGAAGAAGCACCAACCATTTGATCAACAACTTCACCATCTTTCATGAAAATGATAGTTGGAATAGATCTGATTCCATATTTTACTGCTAAGTCTTGCTCTTCATCTGTATTAACTTTACAAATGTTTGCTTTACCTTCAAACTCTTCTGCTAATTCTTCAATTACAGGAGCAATCATTCTACAAGGTCCACACCATGGAGCCCAAAAATCAACCATCGATACACCACTATTAGTGATTTCTTCAAAGTTTGCTGGAGTTAATTCTGTATATTTTGCCATTTTATTTCCTTTTTATTATTAAAGTTTATTTCTCGTATTTAAGATAATTATAAATTAAACGTATTAATTATAACCCTATATAACTTAAAATAAGTTTTATCTCTATATTAATAGTTCACTAATCTTTTATAAATCAAATTTTTGATAATATATTTAAAAATTTAACACGGATGATTCACATGGATATTAGAAAAGAGTATTTAGAGTTTTTTAAAAATAAAGGACATGACATTGTTTCTTCAATGCCATTAGTTCCTGATGACCCAACACTTATGTTTACAAATGCTGGAATGGTTCAGTTTAAAGATATTTTTACAGGAGCAATTCCTAGACCTGCGAACCCAACTGCAACTTCTTGTCAATTATGTATAAGAGCTGGTGGTAAACATAATGACTTAGAAAATGTTGGATATACAGCACGGCATCATACACTTTTTGAAATGTTAGGAAACTTCTCTTTTGGAGACTATTTTAAAAAAGAAGCGATTGCTTATGCATGGGAATTTATAACTGTTAATCTTGAACTTCCAATAGATAAGTTATGGGTAACAATTCATAAAAGTGATGATGAAGCATATGAATTATGGCAAGAACATATTGATGCTTCTAGAATAAAAAGATTTGGTGATAAAGATAATTTCTGGTCTATGGGAGATACAGGAGCATGTGGTCCTTGTAGTGAAATATTCTATGACCAAGGTTCAGAACACTTCAATTCAGATGAAGATTGCTTAGGTGGAGAAGGTGATAGATTCCTAGAAATCTGGAACCTTGTATTTATGCAATATGATAGACAAAAAGATGGAACATTAGTTCCTCTTCCTAAACCTTCAATCGATACAGGTATGGGACTTGAAAGAGTAATTGCTATCAAAGAAGGTGTTTTAAATAACTTTGATTCATCAAACTTTCAACCAATAATCAAAAAGATTGAAGAGTTAGCAGGAAAAACTGCAAATGATGAAACAATAGGTTCATACAGAGTAATTGCAGACCATTTAAGAGCAACATCATTTATGTTATCTCAAGGAATTTTATTTGGGAATGAAGGAAGACCTTATGTTTCTAGAAGAATTTTAAGACGTGCAGTAAGACATGGATATTTATTAGGATTTAGAAAACCATTCTTAGCAAAAGTTTATGATACTTTATGTGATATTTTAGGTTCTCACTATACTGATTTAAATGAAAAAGCAGATTATATAAAAGAACAATTAACTCTTGAAGAAGAAAGATTCTTTAAAACTATTGATTTAGGTATGAGTATTTTTAATGATGAATTAGCAAAAACAAAAGAGGTATTCTCAGGAGCTGTTGCTTTTAAACTTTATGATACTTATGGATTCCCATTAGACTTAACAGAAGATATGTTAAGAGATAAAGATTTAAAAGTTGATAATACTAAGTTTGATGAGTTAATGAGTGAGCAAAAAACAAAAGCAAAAGCTGCTTGGAAAGGTAGTGGAGATGCAGCTACAGAAGGTGATTTTAAAACATTATTAGAAAAGTATGGTAAAAATACTTTTGTTGGATATGAAAAAACATTTGAAAACTCTACAATTGTAGCTTTACTTGATGAAAAGTTTCAAGAAGTTACTACTTTAAATGCTGGACAAATTGGTTGGGTTATGTTAGATAAAACTCCATTTTATGCAACATCAGGTGGACAAAGTGGAGATACTGGAGCGTTAGAAGATAATGAGCATATTGCTATAATTTCTGAGACTTCAAAATTCTATGATATCAACCTTTCAAAGGTAAAAGTTGAAAATTCAACACTAAAACAAGGTGAAAAAGTTCAAGCTGTAGTAGTAAATAGAAAAGAAATTGAAAAACATCATAGTGCAACTCACCTTTTACAAAGTGCACTTAAAATGGTTTTAGGTGATACTGTAGCACAAGCTGGATCTTTAAATGATACTTCAAAACTAAGATTTGACTTTACATATCCAAAAGCTATGACAGAAGCACAAATCAAAGAAGTTGAAGATT
This sequence comes from Poseidonibacter lekithochrous, assembly GCF_018861145.1. Classification (GTDB taxonomy): domain Bacteria; phylum Campylobacterota; class Campylobacteria; order Campylobacterales; family Arcobacteraceae; genus Poseidonibacter; species Poseidonibacter lekithochrous_A. Next base: position 267,552 of record NZ_JAHKQT010000017.1, on the reverse strand, counting down.
TAGTTAATACTATGATTGCAACAGGAATTTCTGGTGATGTTGAAGAGTTACCAATTGAGGAAGCAAAAAACAAAGGCGCAATTGCTATGTTTGGTGAAAAATATGGCTCAAGTGTTAGAGTAGTAAGCTTCGGAGATGTTTCAGTAGAATTTTGTGGTGGAACGCACGTAAATAACACTTCAGATATTGGCTCTATTTATATAACAAAAGAATCAGGAGTTAGTGCAGGAGTTCGTCGAATTGAAGCAGTTTGTGGATTAGCTGCAATTGAATATACAAACTCTATTATTAAAAAATACCAAGACGTACAAGCTGAACTTAAAAATAAAGATGCAATATCTGGAATTAAAAAATTAAAAGAACAAGTAAAAGATCTTAAAAAAGAAGTTGAAATAGCACAAAGTCAAACAGCAGCACCTGTTTACGAAGAAATGATTGGTGATACAAAAGTTGTTGTTGATATTGTAGAAAATGGTGATATTAAAAAAATCGTTGATGATTTAAAAAATGCAAATGAAAAATTAGCAGTATTATTACTTCAAGCAAAAGGTGACAAAGTTATGCTTGTTGCTGGAAGTAAAAATACAAATGTAAAAGCTGGTGATTGGATTAAAGCAATTGCTCCAATCGTTGGTGGTGGTGGTGGAGGTCGTCCTGACTTTGCTCAAGCGGGTGGAAAAGATATTAGCAAAATAAAAGAAGCTAAAACTGAAGCTTTAGAATATGCTAAAGCGAATATTTAATAATGACAGAATTATTTAATAACTTTTCATCATTAATAGTTTTTTTACATGTAATATCAGCAGTATTATGGGTTGGAGGAATGATTGCAATTAGATTTGCAGTTCATTACTCTATTCAAAATATTGCAGAACCAAAAATAAAAATTGAAAGAACACTAGAAAATTTAAAAAGATTTTTTAATATGGTAATCCCTGCCATTTTGATTTTACTTATAACAGCTGTTATCATGATAATAGCGTTAGGATTTAAAGGAACAGCTTTATACAGTTTTGTAATAGTTAAAGAAGCTATCTGGACTGTTATGACTATAATCTTTATCACTATCTATATAAAAAGAAACAAAGCAGAAAAAGCTTTTATTCAAGGTGATTTTTTAGCTGCTAAAAATAACTTGGCACCAATTGCAAAATACTATATTCCTGCCAATATTATTTTAGGAATTATAGCTATTTACTTAGGTGTTACATTAAGAGGATTTTAGAAAAAACTTAAAAAGAAGGGCTAATTTAAAATTAGTCCTCTTTCAAAAATAAACTTTTAGATTTAAATACTATTAAAATTAACAAAGACAGAATTCCTATAAAACTATAAATCATCATATCCCATCCAAATTTTTCGTAAATAATTGAAGGTATAAAAGAACCTGTTGCTCCTCCGAAGTAATAAAAGCTTAAGTACATTCCTGAAGTTAGTGCTTTTTGTGAAGATTTCATAGAATTTGCTAAACCAGTACTTACAGTATGAATAGTAAACATTCCAATACAAAATAAAAAAAGCATTATAAATAAAAATATAAGATTTGTTGTCAAAAGGAAAAAGGCAATAAAACAAAAGAAAAGTAAGGCATAGATAATAGTATTATGCTCATTTTTAAAAAAACTTATTATTTTCTTTGAAGATAAAGATACAACTATACCCATTCCATATCCTAAGTACAATAAACTTATCTGAAACTCAGAAATGTCCATTGAAATATCTTTTACTCTAAAAGGTAAAACATTTAAAACACCAGCAAAAACATAGAACATGCAAAACATTAGAAAATAGACAAGAGTAAAACGTTTATCTTTTAAAATATTACTTATATCTTTTAATTTTGGTTTTACAATTTTTGCTTCACCTTCATATGAAAGTTTTTGAATTAAAAATAATGATATAAAAAGAGCAAAACTTAAAGAATAAAAAACATACTCATAAGAAAAATTTGTGGCAATAAAACCGGAAAAGAGTCTTCCTACAAGACCTCCAAACACTGTAGAAGCCACATAAATAGACATATTAAATTTTATATTTTCTTTATCTATGTTTGCTAAAATTGACATAAGTGCTGTTAAAATTGCTGGAGTTACAATAGCTTCACAAACTCTAAAAAAAAGAAAGCTTTCGTAAGATGTTGAAAATCCTAAGAACATATTTGTAATTAAAAGTGTAAATGTAGCTACCAATAGCATCTTTTTTGCACAAACTTTCTCTAGTATATATCCATAGATAATAGGAGAAATTGCTAGAAAAAGCATAATAATTGCAGTAAATTGAGAGGCTTTAATAATTGAGATATTAAATTTTTCTGCAAGTAAAGGTTGTAAAGGCTGTGTTGCATACATAACTGATAAAATTACAATAATTGAGTATATAATTATAAATAAATTAATCTTTTTCATTAAAAGATTATAGCAAAACCTTAATGAGCTCTTCCTCTTTTATGATATGAAGGATAATGTCCTCTATAATTATGGTGATAGCTACTATTAAAATGAAAAGGTTTAAAAATTATTGTAGGACTAATTATAGTTCTAACATTATGGTGATATCTATGGCATCCTGAAAAAAAGACAATTGTAATAAATAATAAAAATATATTTTTTAGCATTTTGATTCCTTTACTAATTTCTATTTATACATTATTAGTAAAGATTGTGCACGAATTGTATATTTAAATTATTTATCCAATTTCTAATCTAAAGGTTCAATTTCTACATTAAAATAGTTTTTAATTATATTCTGATTTACTAAACTACTATTGTATTTTGATGAAAATCTTGGTTTATCCAAATATTTATTTTTATAACTTATATCAAATTGTTTAATCATTTCTGAAAAAAGTTTTCCTTTATAATCTACTATAAATTTATTTCCATTCATAGAAAATTCATATATTAAATTCATTACATATTTATTATTGATTAAATAAGTACTAAATTCGTATGAAGGAAAATCTAATCTTTCAAGTGCAACCATTGTTTTAATAGCCGTCTTTTCTTTAAATAAATCATCAAAAAATGATCTTTGAAAACCATTCCATTGGCAATTATTATTTAAATTAACTTCCTCAATAAATATATCCCCATATTCAACATTTGAAGTATTTAAAATATAAGAACTATAAGTACATCTATCTATTGTATTTTGCTTTTCTGACTTTGATAAATCGATATAATTTTCTACACTATGTAAACTATTTACACTTTTTGAAATACATGCTGTAAAAAATAAAGTCATTAAAACAATAAAGAATAAATTAATAAATTTAAACATATTGTATCCTTTATAAAAAATTTATCATTTATTATAGCACTATAAAAGTATAGCTTGACATAATTATAAATTTAAATTATCATGTTTATATGAAAACTCAGAAAATAATATTATTTGCGCTATTTATATATCTCTTTATTGGCTGTTCTAAAAAGAATACTGAATTAAGTCCAACAAATTTGCCATATCCTAGTGCTTCTTTACAAAAGACAATTCTTCAAAATAAACGTAAAAAAGATAGTATTAACAAAAATTTCACAAACTTCTATAGTGAATGGAAAGGAGTAAAATATAAATATGGAGGAAACTCTAAAAAAGGTATAGATTGCTCTGCTTTTATTCAAAAAGCTTTTAAAAAAACACTTAGTATAAAAATCCCAAGAACAACACTGCAACAATCAAAAAAAGGAAAAAGTATTAAAAAATCTCAGTTAAAATTAGGAGATTTGGTATTTTTTAAAACGGGTAGAAATTCACGTCATGTTGGCATATATTTAGAAAAAGGAAAGTTTATGCATGCTTCTACAAAAAAAGGTGTAACTATTTCAAAACTTGATAATACCTACTTTCATAAGCACTATTGGAAGTCTCAAAGGATTCTTGATTAAGTGATTAAACGTTATAATTAGTAATATACCAATTATTACAAGGAATATGAATGATTAGAAAATTTTATTTAACTTTACCTTTATTTCTATTTTTTACAGCCTGCCAAAATAAATCTGATATTTATGTAGAAAACACTTTATACAAAACAAAGCCTTTAGTTCTAGAAAAAGAAGCTACTTTAGAGTATGAACCAATCATAAATCCAAAAGAATATAAAGAATTACTAGAAGAAGATGATACCTTATCTAAAAATGATGCAATAGATATGAATAAACAATTTATGGACTTTTATAATGAATGGAAGCACGTAAAATACAGATTTGGAGGAAACTCTAAAAAAGGTATTGATTGTTCTGCTTTCACACAAAGAATTTATAAAGAGAAATTCGATATAAAAATTCCAAGAAGCACTAGAACTCAAGTTAAAGTAGGTACAGAAGTAGCTAAATCTGAGCTTGAATTAGGAGATTTAATTTTCTTTAAAACTGGAAAAGTTGATAGACATGTTGGTGTATATATGGGTAATGGAGATTTTATGCATGCCTCAATTAAAGGTGTGAAATTCTCAAAAGTAGATAAGCCTTTTTATAAAAAAACTTACTGGACGTCTAGAAGAATTATAGATTAATTTCTTCTAGACACCACCATATAAATACAACATAATTGGTATGTAAATTACGGATATTAAATTACTTAACAATACTGTAAAAGATGCCTTTTGTGGTTTTGCATTTAATAAAACTGCAAGTGTTATTGTATTCCCTGCAAGTGGTACAATTGAAAATAAGAATAAAACATCATAAATATCTTCACTTAATAAACCAAAGAAGTTTTTATCAATAAAAATGATTAAGAGTATTACAGCTGGCCAAAAGAAAAATTTAAAGAAATATGCAATTTTTATAAATTTTTTATCCATATCTTCTGCTAAATTAAAGCCTTTCATTCCCATACCAAGCATCATCATTCCTAGTATTCCATATCCCCACTTTATTATTTCAAAATATGGTACAACAAAAGAAGGAACATCAACACCTATTATATTTAAAGAAAGTCCAGCAATAAAAGCATAAAGAAGTGGTAATCTTATAATCTTAATTATTGATTGACGTGCAGTAAAAGAGCCTTTTGCTGTTACATAAAAGCCTGTAGTATTTTCATAAAATAAAGAAGCTAAAGTAGCAAAAATAAATATATTAGCATTTTGGGGACTTAATAAAATCATAGCAAGAGGAATACCAAAATAACCTGTATTTCCAGTTCCGCATGTAAAAGCAAGAGTATTTATACTAGCATCTTTCCATTCATTTTTATATCTATAAAGGACAAAAAAGGCAATACTTGAACCAAAAATAAATACAAACACAGGTAAAAACAAAAGTTGCATATTAATATTAATTGATAATGTTGCAAAGAATATTACAATTGGCCCTAAAATATATATAAGAATAAAAGCAACATAATCTCTTCTAACTTTTAAATATTTTGTTAAAATATATCCAAGTACAATATTTAAATATAGAGGTGAAATTTTTGATAATAATATTAGAAATAGATTCATGGAATAGTCACTTTTTGTAAGATGAGATAATTGTAACCAATATAAGTAAAAAAAAGGGTAAATGCAAATATTTATAATTTAGGAAGCAGAAAGGATACAAATGAGTTTGCATCTACCTTTTATATGAAAATTATATATTAGTAATATGATAATTGTATGATTTTATTACAAATTTAAATATTTAGATAAAAAATACAAACATATCACACAAATAACATACATTTTTAAAGCATAAAAAATATTTAATTTAAATATTCTTTTTCCCTCAACATTATATCTAGCAACAATTGTAAGATTTAATCCACTAAAAGGAGAAGTTGAAACCGTTGTAGACCAAGCCATTAAAAAAGTAATAGCTAATAAAGTATGATTTACACTTGATAAAAGATCACCAATAATTGCTATTGTAATAATTGGATGAATTCCAACAAATGCTAAAACAATAAAAATAGCTAAAAGTATTGAAGCAATAAACCAATTAAACTTTTCAAAAGGTAAAGCAATATCAAGTCCAATTAAAATTGAACCTACAGAAATACCAAACATACCTGCTACTAAAAAAAGTGACATCTCCATTTTCATATTTGGAAGGTCGTTATTTATGTGATTTAAAAACTTCTCTTTTGCTTTTTTAAAACCTTTTTTTATTGGTAGTACAATTAATGTAAATAATATTGCAAAAGTAGCAACTAATATAATCACTTTTAGCTCTGGATAAAAATGATTTGTAATTAAAACTAAAAAGGCCAAGCAAATTGGTAAGTACAAACTATTAAAAGATAATGGATAACCTCTAAACTCATCTATATCTAAATCTTTATTTCTAATAATCTCATAATAAGAAATACCAAATGTAACTAGAGCTAAAAAGATTCCATTTACAAGTATGGTTGATGTAGATAAATTTGGTGCATAAGTAATAGCAGCAGCAAAAGCTACAAAAAAGGGAGACCAATAAGCATCAGAAGCAAAAGCTCTTGTAAGAAGAATTATTTGTATATTTGTCAAAGGTGCTTTTTTATATAGTTTATCAGCAACTAAAATTAATGAAGATAGGTTTATTACTGAGCCAAATAAGTGAACACTTAAATATGTTTTAAAAAAAGAGTTTTTACCTTTTGGCAATATATTTTGACTTATCTGCTCTTGCTTTGGAATAGCAATAAGTCTTAAAAAACCAACACCTATTAAAAGAGTTAATAAGTATTGATTTACTGTAAATACTTTTACTATATTTACATCAAAATCATTTATATAGGAAATAAGAAAAGCTACAAAACTTAATGCAAAAAGAATTAATAACATCTTCTTTTTCTTAATTGTAGAAAATAAAATTAGAAGTGAACCCCAAGCTAAAGCTCCTGCATATACTAATAATTCTGTATTAAAGAAATATGCAAAGAGAGTAGATAGGAAAGATAAAAATATTAATATTCCAGAAAAACCTATAATACTATTCATTAAAACTTATGCCTTTTTTAGAAATATTGATAAATAAATTCCAATTCCTATAAATAAAATACCTACTAAATGATAAAATTCTAATGTTTCACCTAAAAAGATATAAGCTAAGATAGCTCCAAATATTGGCATTAGATGTGTAAATTGTCCAGCTTTATTTGCTCCAATTTCTACAATTGACATATTCCAAAAATAAAATGAAAGTAATGAAGGAAAAACTACTATATAAATTAGTGAATATAAAACCTCATCTTTATGTATAAAATCTAACTCAAAACTATAACCTAAAGAGAAATATACAAAAGCAAGTACAACTATTCCTATAAATACAGTAATACTCAAAAAATCAAAGGCATTTAACTCTTTTGGTTTATATTTTAAAAGTACTGTATATAAAGCCCAAGTAACACATGCAACAAGTATCCATAAATCTCCACTTGTAAACTCTAAAGTAATAAAATTATCTATATCACCTTTTAATATTAAAAATATTACACCCAAAGTCGAAAGAACAATTCCAACACTTTGTATTTTAGTAATCTTTTTATTTAAGATAATGGCAGATAACACAATAATCATAATAGGTATACTGGAATTTATCAATAAGGCATTCGTAGCAGTTGTTGTTTGAAGACCTATGTATAATAGTGTATTAAAACAAGAGATACCTAAAATAGAAAATGTGATAATTATAAAATACTCTTTTTTAAAAACCTGCATAATATACTTAAATCTATAAATAAAATATGGTAATAAAATCAATGCAACAAAAAACCATCTAAAAAAAGCTAGCTCTACAGGTTCTACTTCTGGTGAAATTAATCTTCCAAAGACAAAGTTTCCTGACCAAAATAAAACAGTAAGCGTTAAAAACACATAATATTTCATCTATATAGTTTCAAGAAGATTAGTTCTTTTCCTATTATATGTATATTCTAGTATAGTAGCTATTGTTCTTGTATATGGAGCATCAAGTCCAAGTTTTTCACAATTTTTTATAACAACTCCACAAATTTCATCAAGTTCCAAATCTCTATTATTTTGTGTATCAACCCACATAGATGGCTTAACTGACTGAAATGTTTTCATTAATTCAAACATTTTATCTGCATCATCTTGTGATAAATTTACTCCAACTGCATTTGATGCAGTCGCAGCTTCACTCATAAGTCCATATATAAGCTTTGCTGTTTTTTCATTTTCCAATAAAGGACCTGATTCTTCTTCAATAAGTGCACAAATGGCATTTACACCATTGTTTATAATCAGTTTATTCCAAAGTTCTAACTTTATATCTTCACATATAAAAGTAGTTGTTTGTGTTTTATCTAAAATAGTTTTTAATTTTCCTAAGAAATTCTTATTCTCTTTTGTGTGTTTTATTGCACCTATTAGAGTTTGAACCTCGCCTGAACAATGAACATGTCCTAATTTTACTGTGTGAGATACAATAAGACGGGTAAGTCCTCCTATTACAAAATCATTTGGATAATATTCAAGCATCACATCTTCATTTTCTACACCATTTTGTAATGAAATATAATATGGTATTTTTAAAGCAGAAGATGATTTTTCAATCCATGAAGCTAAGGTCTTGGAAATACCTTGGGTACTCATTGCTTTTGTAGCAATAATTATTGCATCAAAATCATCTGCGTTTAATGCTGTTAATTCTTCAATACTTAAAGTATTTATTTTATCTTCTATTATATAATCTGGATGTGTCATTTTTAACTTATTTTCTTTTAAATAGGCTAAGTTTTCACCTCTTGCTACAAAGGTAATATTACATCCAACTTCATGTAATATCATTCCATAGTAAGCTCCAATTCCACCAGCGCCAATTACTACAACATTCATATTTAAATCCTAATTCTATTTATAATTATTAAATTTGTATTATATACAAATTAAGTATAATTCCAATAAAAGGATTACTTTGATAAGACTTGGTTCAAATTCTCAAACTAGAGCTTTATTACTAAATAATGCCAAAATAGAGTTTATTCAAAATGGTGGATATTTTGATGAAGATTCTATAAAAACTACAAACCCTAAATCTTTTTGTTATGAAGCTACAAAAGGAAAATTTAATGAGCTTTATAAAAAATATGGTATTGAAGATATGCCTTTATTAGTAGCAGATAGTGTAGTAACAACAAAAGGGTTACTTTTAAGAAAAGCAAAAGATGAAGATGATGCTAGATATATGCTTGAACTTCAAAGCGGAAGTGAAACTTCTGTAATTACTTGTATGATTTATAAATCAAAAGATAAAGAAATTATTGATATATCAATTACTACGTATGAATTTGAGAAATTTAATGAAAAAAACATGAATGAATATATAAAATCAGGTGAATGCTTTGGAAAAGCAGGAGCTATAATGGTTGAAGGGTTTTGTAAACCTTATATCAAAAAGGTTAAAGGATATGAAAGTACAGCTATGGGACTTTGTATAGAGAAATTGAAAGCTTTCATGGGTTAAAATAATTATACTTATTATCTTGATAAGAGAACTGTTTACTTTTTTAGTATATACTACAAGCTAAATAACAAATTATGGACTACTAATGAAAATATCAAATATCTTATCCTCTATTGCAATTCTTGTACTATTAAGTGCTTGTTCAAGTAAAACAGCCCAAAAAGTTGCACCTACTTCAATTAATACTGAAAATGAAATCGAAGAAATTATATCATCTCAAGAGAGAGTAAAAAAAGACACTTTTGATAAATTTGCTGGTTTAACTTATAAAGAAGTTATATTTTTAGAAATACTAAAAGATGACACTTACTCATCATTATGTGGAAGTAAAGATGAATATCTTAATATTCTAAACTTAGCAAATACTATAGAAAAATCTAAAAAATTAGAAGATCTTTTTTATACATATACTAATAATTTAAGTAATTCATGTATTGACCAAAGTACATTTAAAAAAGAATTAAAAAAAAGTAAATACAAAAAAGTTAATCAAGATTATGAAGTTTATAATTTAGATATAAATAAAAATGAACTATTAAAGAAATATCATTCAAATACTCCAATCAAAGATATCTTAAAAACATATACACCAAAGCATCCACAGTTTTTTGCACTTATAAAAGAGCTTAATAACAACACATCACTTTCACAACAGAAACAAGATAAATTAAAATTAAATATTGAAAGACTTAAGCTTCTTAAATATTCAAATAGTGATAATTTTATTCAATTAAATGTACCAACTCATGATTTTACTTTTTATGAAGAAGGAAAGAAAACAAAAAGTTTTGGAACAGTTGTCGGTGCAGCAGATACACAAACTCCGATACTTTCAAGTAAATTAGCATATTTTATTGTTAATCCAACTTGGAATATTCCAGATTCTATTGCAAAAAGTAGTATTATCCCAAAAGCATTAAAAGATAGAAACTATTTAAAAAAGAAAAATATAGTTATTAGAAAAAACTATAAACTTAGCTCAAAAAAAATAAAATGGAAAGATGTAAATTGGAAAAAATATTTAAAGAAAAATGTCAGATATATTCCATATAAATTTATTCAACTTCCATCAAGAACAAATGGAATGGGAAGAATGAAGTTTATTTTTCCAAATGACTATGCAGTTTATATGCATGACACTATTGGAACTTGGAGATTTAAATCAAGTAAAGAAAAAATCCGATTTGTAAGTCATGGATGTATAAGATTAGAGCATCCAATTAGTCTAATGAAATACTTATCTGAAAACTATACAAAATACTCATATAAAAAAGTAAGAAGTATTTTTGATAAAGAGAAAACAGATACGATTAGATTAAATAAAAAGTTACCTATACACTTAACTTATCAAACAGTTGAAGTTAAAAATGGTAATTTGTCTTTTTACAAAGATGTTTATGGATATGACAAAATCCAAAAGTTAAATTTCTAAAATAAAATGAATAATAAAAAAACCGTCTCTTTAGTTTTAGGTAGTGGAGGAGCTAGAGGTTATGCTCATATTGGAGTTATAAAAGAGCTAATAAAAAATGATTATGATATAAAATCAATTTCTGGTTCTTCAATAGGTGCATTAGTTGGTGGTCTCTATGCCGCAGGAAAATTAGATGAATACGAAGAATGGGTTGCAAATTTTGATATCTTTGATATTTTAAAATTAGTTGATTTTTCATTTAATGCAAATGGCATGATAAATGGGGATAAAGTATTTAATAAAATTGAAGAAATGATAGGTAATATAAACATTGAAGATTTGCCAATATCTTTTACAGCAACAGCAACTGATATAAAAAATAGAAAAGAAGTTTGGCTTCAAAAAGGTTCACTAAAAGATGCTATAAGAGCTTCAATCTCTATTCCTACTGTTTTCACCCCAACTACACTAAAAGGCACAGAGCTTTTTGATGGTGGGATTTTAAATCCTCTACCGATAGTTCCTACTATTTCTGAATTCTCTGATTTAGTAATTGCTGTAGATTTAAATAGTAGTTTAAATATAAAAAAAGAACATAAGAGTATATTAAAAAAACCAAAAGGTAAAATAAAACAAAATATTACAGACTTTTTTCAGAAAAATATTAAAAAGAAAGAAAGTCTTAGTTATTTTGAAATCATTAATCAATCAATAGAAACTATGCAAGAAGTTATATCAAGACACCAATTAGCATCTCATCAACCTGATATAATGATAAATATTTCAAATAAAACTTGTGAATTTTATGATTTCCATAAAGCAAAAGAATTAATAAAGTATGGTTCTATTATTACAAAAGAGATTTTAGAAAATACAGAGTAAAAGTTTTTATTTGAAATATTTATCATTCATATTATTTTATTCTATTTACCAAGGTTTCAGGTAATAAACCTAAACTTTCTTCTATTAATTTTGTATCTCCATGATCTATAAACTTATCTTCATACTCAAATGTAGTTAGTTTAATATTTATATTTGCATCATTTAAAAATTCTAAAATAGCACTTCCTACTCCACCTTGTTTCTGAGAATCAGAGAAAATGTACCAATCATCATATCTTGTAGATAAATCCTTTAAGCACTCTTCATCTAAGGGCTTAACAAACCTTAAATCTACAATTGCAATATCTTCTTCATGAAGTTTTTCAGTTTCACAAGCACGACCTACAGCTGCACCATATCCAATAAATAGTTTTTTGCTTTTACCTTCTTTTAACACTTGCGCTTTTCCAAGTTCGAAAGGAACGAGAGGGTAATCAAGTTCTATAAAAGCACCTCTTGGATATCTAATAGCACTTGGTGATGTTAAAGTATAAGCAAAAGATAATCCTTCTTCTAAAGTTGCATTATCTCTTGGTGCAAACACAATCATATTTGGAATAAACCTTAAATATGAGATATCAAATGCACCTTGATGAGTCTCTCCATCATTTCCAACAGTCCCTGCTCTATCTATTGCAAAAACTACAGGTAAATCCATTATACATACATCATGAATTATTTGATCATATCCACGTTGAAGGAAAGTAGAATAAATTGTAATATATGGTTTAAAGCCTTCTTTTGCCATTGCAGCCATTGAAGTAACAGCATGTTGTTCAGCAATAGCAACATCCCAAAATCTCTCTGGAAATTTTTCCATTAGTTTATTTATACCTGTTCCACTAGGCATTGCAGCAGTAACTCCTACAATATTTTCATGCTTACATGCAAGATTACATAAAGCATCTGCAAATACAGCTGTTGCAGCTTTTGGCGCAGCTTTTTTTATAAAAGTTCCATCTTCAACATTAAAAGGACCAACTCCATGCCAATGTTCATGTTGACCTTCTGCAATTTCATAGCCCTTCCCTTTTACAGTCCTAGCATGAACAATTACAGGTTTTTTCATTCCCTTTGCTAACTCTAAAGTATCTATAACTTCTTCTAAATTATGCCCATCAATAGGTCCAATATAATCAATACCCATTTCTTCAAATAAAATGCCAGGAGTAATAAGCTTCATAGCTTCTTCCATTCTTTTAGCAATATAAGTTGTACCATCTGGCATATTATTTTTTATAAATGTATCAACTCTACCTTTGAACCCTTGATAAGTTTTCCCAGCAAGTAATTTAGAAAGATGTTTAGAAATCGCTCCAATTGGTTTTGCAATTGACATTTCATTATCATTTAAAATGATCACAACAGGAAGTTTTAAATCACCTAATTCATTTAAAGCCTCATAAACCATTCCCGCTGTCATAGAACCATCTCCTATCATAACAACTGGGATTCTATTTTCATTTTTAAGTTTTATTGATTTTGCTGCTCCCACTGCAAGAGAAATAGAAGTTGAACTATGCCCTGCTACAAAATAATCAGCTTTAGATTCATTTGGTTTTGTAAAACCACTTAGACCACCAAATTGTCTAATAGTTTCAAACTCTTCCCATCTTCCTGTTAACAATTTATGAGGATAACATTGGTGAGAAACATCAAATATAAAAGGATCACTAAATGCATCAAATACTTTATGCATACCTACAGTTAATTCAACTGCTCCTAAAGTAGAAGAAAAATGTCCACCTTTTCTAGATACTACATCAATTATTCTATCTCTAATATTTTGAGATACTTCTTCTAATTCTTCGAGTGATTTATCTTTTATATTCATACTTTCTCCCAAAGTCTATTTTAACTTTTCTAATACACTATCTAGTAATTTAAATACCCTTGTATTCTGACTATTTGAACCAATAGTAATTCTTATTGCATTAACTCCATAACCTGTTAAATCCCGTACGATTACACCCAATTCTAGTAAGTTTTGAGCTACTTCTTTTGAAGAATATAAATCCCCAAATTTTAATGTAATAAAGTTTGTATATGAATCAATATAATCAAAACCTTTTTTTTCTGCATAATCTTCATATCTTTTCATTTCATCAAAGTTTTTAGCAATACAAGAAGTTACAAACTCTTCATCTTTTAAAGCTTCAATAGCAGCCGCTAGTGTTAAAGTAGTAATATTAAAAGGAGCACGAAGTTTATATAAAGTTTTTATAATATCTTCTTGAGCTATTCCATAACCAACTCGCATACCACCTAAGGCATAAGCTTTAGAAAATGTTCCTAAATAAATACAATTAGTAAATGTATTTATTAATTCTTTTGGATTAATTTTTTTCTTTTCATCTTTAAAAGAAGCATATTCTTGATAAGCTCCATCAATTACAACTAATGTATCTTTATCAATAGTTTCTAAAAAGGCATAAACATCTTCTTTATCTAAACATTCCCCTAAAGGATTATTTGGTAAACAAAGAAAAATAATATCAGCACCATGTTCTTTATAAAGTGCTGAGAATTGTTCTAAATTATGTTCATCATCTTTTGTTTTTATAATTTTTGAACCAGTTTGCTTTCCATAAATTTCATACATAGCAAATGTAGTTTTACTCATTAAAATTTTTGAGTTACTATCACATTTAGCATGTACACAAAACTCTAAAATTTGATCACTTCCTGAACCTACTATAATATTTGATTCATTTACTTCAAACTTATTTGCTAAAGCTTCTTTTAATTCATACATTGAATCATCTGGATATACAAACATATTTCCAGCAATCTCTTTAATCTTAGAAATTACTTTTGGAGATGTTCCATATGGGTTTTCATTTGATGCTAATTTTATAATATCTTTAGGATCAATTCCATACTCTCTCACAACTAATTCAATTGGCTTCCCAGCTTCATAAATTGTAACATTCTCTAATACTTTATTAAAATTCATTTATCTTCCTACTTTTATTACTATTAAATATCGTGTATTTCTTTTACATATGATCCTAAAATTTTTATTGAATCTTTATGTTTATCTAAAATTTCTTTTATACCATCATCATCTTTATGTCCATCAAAATCAATAAAAAACATTGAATTACCTTCGGCAATATGTGATTTAATTTTTGTAAAATTAACTCCAGCATTTCTAAAATCAATTAAAAAGTCAACAAGTGCACCTTGCTTATCTGAAAGTTTTACTAAAATTGATGTTTTATCATTTCCACTTTGTCCATTTTCAAAATCACTAATTATGAAAAACCGTGTTCTATTATTATCTTTATCTTCTATATTTTCAAATAAAATAGGAAGGTTATTTAACTTTGCACCAACATGAGGACAAATAGCAGCACTTCCTGGCTCATTTATCGCAATTTTCGCAGCTTTAGTAGTTGATTCAATTGGTATTTGTTCAACTTCATCTAAACCAAAATTTGCTAAAAATTTTCTACATTGTTCAAAGGCAATATCTTTTGAATAAATTCTTTTTATATCTTCAACTTTATCACATGTTGAAGCTAGCGTATGATGAATATCAAGAACAACTTCTGCGATAATTTTCAAATTATATTCATTTAAGCAGTTAATTGTATCTGTAACTATTCCATTTGATGAATTTTCAATAGGTACAACTCCAAATCTAGCTTTTTTTGTATCAACTTCTCTAAAGATTCCATTAATAGATGCAATTGAAACATAAGAGCTCATTGCACCAAATCTTCCTTCAGCTGCTTGATGAGTAAAAGAACCTTCAGGTCCTAGATAAGCCACATTTTCAGGAAGTTCAAGATTCCTAGAAATTGCAAATATTTCTAAAAAAAGTGCTTCGATAGCTGCTCTATTTAGTTTTCCAGTATTTAAAGATTCCAATCTATCAATAATAGCCTTTTCTCTTTCAGGTCTATAAATTGCTCCACCACTATGTGCTTTTACAACTCCTACTTGATGAACAACTTCCATTCGTTCATTAATAAGTTTCAATAATTCATTATCTATATTATCAAGTTTATCTCTTAATTCTAATAATCCTGCTTCACTCATAAGTACCCTTTCTACTAGTAATTAATTATTTAAAAACTCTTCTTCATGTGCTATTAAATCTTCAAAAGTTTCTCTTCTTCTAATAAGTCTGTCTTCTCCATTTTCTACTGCAATTTCAGCTACTTTATTTCTAGTATTATAATTTGAAGCCATTGTAAAACAATAAGCTCCTGCTGAATAAATTGCAACTAAATCATTATGTTGTGTTTGAGGTAAGTTAATGTTTTTAGCAAAGAAATCTCCACTTTCACAAACAGGACCCACTAGATTACAATCACTTAATTCTTCATTATCATTTAATACTTCAACTTTATGATATGCATTATATAAGGCTGGTCTAATTAAATCATTCATAGCCCCATCAACAATAACAAATCTTTTGTTTCCATTTACTTTTTCATAAAGTACTTTAGTTACAAATACTCCAGAATTTCCAACTAAAAATCTTCCTGGTTCACATACAATTGTGATATCTAAACCAAATAGACACTCTAGAATTCCTTGTGCATACTCATTTGTATTAATTAATTTTTCATCATTATAAACAATACCTAATCCACCACCAACATCAAAAAAAGAAAGTTCAATTTTAATTGCCGCAAGGTTTCTTACTAAATCAGCTACAATTTTTACCGATTCTATTATTGGATCAAGTTGAGTAAGTTGAGAACCAATATGACAATGAATTCCTGTAGGTTCTAAGTTTTTAGAGTTTTTACATTGAATATACATTCTTTTTGCTGTATCAATATCAACACCAAATTTATTTTCATGTAAACCTGTTGAAATATATGGATGTGTTTGTGGATCAATATTAGGATTTACTCTAATAGAAATTCTAGCAACTACATCTAACTCTTTTGCTATTGTTTCTATTCTATCAAGTTCTGCAGCACTTTCAACATTAATCATTAAAATACCAAGATCTAAAGCTTCTTTAATCTCACTATCAATTTTTCCAACACCTGAAAAAATGATTTTATAAGGAGCAACACCTACTTTTAAGGCTCTTTTTACTTCACCAATTGATACACAATCTGCACCTGCACCTAATTCTGCTAGGTGTTTAATAACTGATAAATTTGAATTTGCTTTTACAGCATATGCTAAAATCGATTTTCTTGCTTTAAAAGCACCTTTTAATTCCTCATATTGAGAAGTAATATGATCAAAATCATATACATAATACGGTGTTTGATATTTGTTTGCTAATTCTTTAAAATCTATATTCATTTTTATATTTTTCCTATTCTTTATTCATTTAAATTTTAATTTAAAATTCTAAAAATACTAAATTAAAATTTTCTACTTTATAAATAAGTATTTAGAAAGTGTAAGATTTTGTACAAGACCAAGGCGGAGAGAAAAGTCAAAGCGAGAGCATACTAAAGTATGTGATTGTTTTGACTTTTCTAGACAACGTAGGTATTGTGCGAAAGCTTACGCTTTCTACTTATTTCCGTCCCAGGCAATTGTTTGTTTACCTTGCTCATCAAATGATACTGCTGGCATACCCATGATGTTATAACCACAATCAACATAGTGAATTTCACCTGTTACTGCTGAGCTTAAATCAGAAAGTAAGTACATTCCAGAATTACCAACTTCTGTTGTTGTTACATTCTTTTTAAGAGGTGAATGAGCTTCATTCCATTTAAGCATAAATCTAAACTCACCAATTCCAGCTGCTGCTAAAGTTTTAATAGGACCTGCTGAAATAGCATTTACTCTAATTCCATCTCGTCCTAAATCTTCTGCAAGATATTTTGTAGTCATCTCTAATGCTGCTTTTGCAACACCCATTAAATTATAGTTTGGAATATATTTAACCCCACCATAATAAGAAAGTGTTAACACTGAACAATTATCACTCATAATTGGTTTAAGTTCTCTAACAACTTCAATTAGTGAGTAAACAGATACATCCATAGCAATATCAAAAGATGCTTTTGGAATATCATAAAATCTTCCTGTTAATCCATCTTTTGGAGCAAAAGCAATTGAGTGAACAATAAAATCAATCTTCCCCATATCTTTCTCTAAAGATTCTTTTAAAGCTTTAATTTCTAAAGGATTTGATACATCACATGGATATACTAAATTTTCACTTTCAAACTCACGAGCTATTGGTTCAACTCTTTTTTTTAAAGAATCATTTAGATAAGTAAATGCAATTTGAGCACCTTGATCAGCACATGCTTTAGCAATTCCATAAGCAATAGACTTATTATTTGCAACACCTAAAACAACACCTTTTTTGCCTTTCATAAACATCTATAAATCCTTTGTATTTTCAATAATTTGTTTAAAATCTTCAACATTCCAAGAAGCAGTTCCGATTAATGCGCCGTCAACACCTTCTAATTTACATATTTCTGCTACATTGGCAACTTTTACTGAACCACCATATAATAAAGGTTTATCAATTTGAGATTTAATAGCAGAGTGAACCGATGTAATATCCTCATTAGTTGCTGTTACTCCCGTACCAATTGCCCATACAGGTTCATAAGCTAAGATTAAATTTTCATAATTTGTATCGATTCCTACAAATTGCTCATAAATATATTCTAATGTTTTTTCTAATCCAGCTTCTTTAACTTCTAAAGGTTCTCCAATACAGTAAATTATTTTATAATCAAGTTCTTTGTAGAAAACGAATTTTTTAGCTATTTCTTCTTGAGATTCACCTAAAATATGCCTTCTTTCACTGTGCCCAATTAAAATAGTTTTAATTCCAAACTCATCTAATTGCTCTGTTCCAATTTCACCTGTAAAAGAACCCTTTACTGTTGCATATGCATTTTGTGTACCCATAGTAAGATTCGAAACACTATCAAAAGTATCTAATGATGTTGATGTTGGGAAAATATATACATCATTAGTAATTTTACTTGATACTAAAAAATCATTTACTTCTTTTACAAAAGTTGCTGTTGATTTTCTTGTATGATTAGTTTTAAAGTTTGAAGCAATAATAGACATTAATCTTCCTCTATTACAAGTGCTTTAACACCTGGTAATACTTTTCCTTCAATTAATTCTAAAGAAGCTCCACCACCAGTACTTATAAATGTCATTTCATCTTCATCACCAGTAACTCTAACTAAGTCAGCGGTATCTCCACCACCAACAACAGTTGTAGCATACGAGCTAGCAACGGCATGAGAAAGTTTACTACTTCCTTTTGCAAATTTATCCATTTCATAAACACCCATTGGACCATTCCAAAGAATAGTATGAGCATCTTCTAAAGCTTGTGCAAATAGTACAGAACTAGCAGGTCCAATATCAAGACCCATCCAACCTTTTGGAATTTCTTGAACTGTCGTAGGTTTAGCAAAAGCTTCTTCGTCAAAGGCTTCAGCTGCAACAACATCTACAGGTAAGTAAAATTTAACTCCTAATTCTTTTGCTTGTTCCATAATTTTAATAGCTTCTGGAATTAAATCATCTTCAACTAATGAATTCCCAACTTCATAACCTAAGGCTTTTAAGAATGTAAAGGCCATTCCTCCACCGATAATAATTTTATCAACTTTTGGTACAAGATTATAAAGTGCTTGAAGTTTTCCTGAAACTTTTGAACCACCAACAATAGATACAAATGGCCGTTTTGGTTGATGAACAATATGATGGAAAAATTTAATTTCTTTTGCCAGTAAGAATCCAGCAGCTTTATGTTCAATATCAAAGTGACGTGCAATTCCTTCAACAGATGCATGAGCACGATGAGAAACACCAAAAGCATCATTTACAAAAATATCTGCCATTGAAGCTAATGTTTTACTAAGCAGTGGATCATTTTTAGTTTCACCTTCCTCAAATCTCATATTCTCTAAAAGTAAAATATCACCTGCTTTTAAATTTTTTGCCATTTCAATAGTTTCATCACAAATAGTACTTGTTGCTATTTTAATTTCTTGTTTTAATAAAGTATGTAGTCTCTTAGCAATTGGTTTTAAAGAGAATTTTTCTTCAAAACCATTTTTTGGTCTGCCAAAATGAGATGCTAATATAATTGAACAATCATTATCAATACAATATCTTATTGTATTTAAGGCAGATCTTATTCTTCTATCATCAGTTATATTATTATATTCATCCATTGGAACATTAAAGTCACATCTAATAAATACTCTTTTACCGGAGATATCAATATTTTTTAGTTCTTGTAATTTCATTTATTGCCTTTATTTAAAATTAATTATTTACTACGTGTACACCCATGTCTACAAGTCTTGTCGAGTAACCCCACTCATTATCGTACCATGCTAAAACTTTTACCATATTTCCTTCAATTACTTGAATAGTATCTAATGGAACTACACTTGATAATTCTTCACCATTAAAATCAGAACTTACTCTTCCCTCAGTATCTACACCTAAAATACCTTTTAAGTATCCTTCTGATGCTTTTGTAAATGCAGTTTGAAGTTCTTCTAATGTTGTATCTTTTTTAAGTGTTACTGTTAAATCAACTAAAGAAACATTTGGAGTTGGTACTCTAATTGCTTGACCATTTAATTTTCCATTTAAGTGTGGCATAACTTTACCAATAGCTTTTGCAGCTCCAGTTGATGCAGGAATTAAATTAGTTGCACCCGCTCTTCCTTTTCTTGGATCTTTTTTATCTTTTGCATCTAAAATTGGTTGAGATGAAGTATAAGAATGGATTGTAGTCATTAATCCTTTTTCAATTCCATATTCATCATCTAAAAGTTTAGCAACAGGAGCTAAACCATTAGTAGTACAAGATGCATTTGAAACAATAGCTTGACCAGCATATGTTTTTTCATTAGCACCCATTACAAAAGTTGGAGTATCATCTTTAGCAGGAGCACTCATTACAACTTTTTTAATTCCATTATCTATATAAGCTTGAACTGAATCCATTGTTAAAAATGCACCAGTACATTCTAAAACTACATCAGCACCATAAGATGCAAAATCTAATTTTGCAGGGTCACGTTCACTTAATAGTTTAGCTTTATCATTGGCAATATAAACATAACCATCTTCAACTTTAATATCTTGTCTATTTCCATGTACTGTATCAAACTTAAGATTGTATTGAATCATTTCTTCACTACCACTAGCATTTACTGCTACTAATTCAACATCTTCTCTATTAGCAACTATACGTGCTACACATCTTCCAATTCTTCCTAATCCATTAATTGCAACTTTAATAGCCATATTTTTCCCTTGTGTAAATCTTAATTGTAGATATTTTATCGAAAAATTGCTATAATATTATTTAAGTATATAACAAAGGTATGAATTAAGTGCAACTTGCAGTATTTGGTGGTAGTTTTGACCCCATACATATAGCTCATGAAGCAATTGTAAATCAAGCAATAGAAAAACTAGATATTGATAAAATAGTTGTAGTTCCTACATATTTAAATCCTTTTAAAAATAGCTTTCATTTAGAGCCAAGAATCAGAGAAAAACTTTTAAAAAAAGTTTTTTCAAATAATCCTAAAGTGGATATTAGTGATTATGAGATAAAACAAAATAGAGCAGTTTACTCCATTGAAACTATCAAATATTTAAAAAATTTATATAATCCATCAAAAATATATTTGATTATTGGTGCAGATAATGTAAAAGATTTAGATAAATGGGACTCAATTGATGAATTAAAATCCTTAGTTCATTTTGTTGTTGCTTCAAGAGATGGTTTTATTAATAATGATTTTTTTAAGTTTAAGAACCTAAAAATCGATATTAATATCAGTTCTACAATGTTAAGAGATAAAATTGATTTAGATTTTATACCAATACAAATAAAAGAAGATATAATAAATCTTCAAAGAAAAGAAAAAGGTTAATTCTTGAATAGATTAGAAACTATTAAAACGCTTTTAGATGAAAAAAAAGCAGAAAATATTGATGTTATTGATTTAACATCAAAAGATTATATTGTTGATTATGTTGTAATTGCAACTACTTTAAACTCAAAACACGGTTTTGCATTATTAAACTACTTAAAAGAAGAATTAAAGCCACTTGGTGAAGAATTCTTAAGAGTAAATGAAGATGATAATTGGACTGTTATAGATTTAGGAGATATGTTTATTCACTTAATGAGTGAAGATTATAGAAAGAAGTACTCTTTAGAAGATTTCTTATCTCAATTAGACTCAAGAGCATAGAATTTAAAAATTCTATTGCCCTTGTCTCATTATTTTATTATAATTACCTGCAGCATCTTTAGCTCCACCCATATTACCTGTAAAAATTGCAATAGCAACAGCAATTGTTAAAATAATTATAAACCATTTCATTACATTTTATCCTTAGCTTTAATTCCTAATAAACTTAAACCAACTCTAATACTTAATGCAGCCATACTAAGAGCTTTTAGGTACATATTTTGTTCATCACTTCCTACAACTTTATAATCATTGTAGAACTTATGTATAGAAGCTGCTAATGAAGTTAAATATTCAGTGATTTTTTGCATTTCTCTTTTTTCAAAAGCTTCATTTAAAACTGAACCTAATAATAAAGATTCATAAATTAAATTTAAACCATCTTGATTTAAATTCTCAAAACTTTCATCTTTAATATCTTCAAAAGTTAATTCCGCTTTTTTAAATACTTGATTAATTCTAGCATGAGCATAATTAATATAAAAAATAGGATTTGAGCTATCTTGATTAGTTAATCTATCTAAATCAAACTCTAAATGTGTATCACTTTTTTTAGTTAAAAATACAAATCTTAAAGCATCTGAACCAATTTCATTTGTTATATCAGACATTAAGATTACATTACCAGCACGCTTAGACATTTTATATGGTTCTCCACCTTTTAAAAGTGAAACCATTTGAGATAAAAGTACTTCAAGTTTAGAAGAATCATTTCCTAAAAACTCAATTGCAGCTTTAACTCTTTTAATATAGCCATGGTGATCAGCTCCCCAAATATTTATATATTCGTCAAAGCCTCTGTCATATTTATTTTTATGGTAAATAATATCACCTGCAAGATATGTTGGAATTCCATTATCTCTTACAACTACTCTATCAACATCATCACCAATATTAGTTGAACGAATCCATACTTTATCATCTTTAGTATAAAGTGAATCATTATCTTCTAATACTTTTCTAGTTTCATCCCAAGCAGAATATAGAGATTTTTCAGATACAAAAGTATCAAATTCAATACCTAAATCTTTTAGATCACTTGTAATAATATCCATTACTAAATCTTTTGCAAAAAATGCAATTTCTTTATATCTAGATTCATCTCTTAAAGCATCTTTCCCAAATTTTTCTATTACAAGTGGTGCAATTTGTTCTAAATATTCACCTCTATAGTAAGTCTCTGGATATTCAACCTCTTCTTTAAAAATAAACTCTCTAGCAGCTAGTGAAATTGAAAGCCCTAGCATATCCATTTGAGCACCTGCATCATTTACATAGTATTCAGTTGTAATATCAAAACCTAAATGTCTTCCAACTCTAGCAATTGTATCACCTTGAATTGCGCCACGTGCATGACCTATATGCAATGGACCAGTTGGATTTGCTGAAACATATTCTAAAAGAATCTTTTTATCTTTTTTTTCTTCTTTTGCAAATTCACTTTCACTTTCAAGCGATTTGTCAACTAACTCTTGTAAAAAAGTTGCAGATAATTTAAAATTTATAAAACCTTTTACAGCTTCAACTTTTTCAAATATCTTTGGATCATCAAATTTTGAAGCTAATTCCTCAGCAATAATCATTGGTGATTTTCTTAACTCTTTTGCAAGTGAAAATGCTACAGGCGTTGCATAATGACCAAAAGAAACATCTTTTGGTTTTTCTAGAACAACACTTGCCTCTAATATCTTTTCAATATATTCTTTTACTAAATTTTGCAATATTTACTCTTATACTGTTTTAGTTTCGTTTTTATCATCTACTTTAGTTTCAGTTTCAGATTTTTTTTCGATTTCATCATTTTTTTTGTCAGCAACTTCAGCTTCTTCATCGTCTTTTACAGCTTTTTTGAAGTTTTTGATTCCAGAACCAAGACCTTTAGCTAATTCAGGTATTTTTTTACCTCCAAATAGTAGTAATACTACTAATGCTATTAATATCCATTCCATTCCGCCTGGCATACCCATGACTAATCCTTATGTTAATTTGGACTTATTATAACTTTTTAATGCTTAAAATTTTTTGTACTTTATTTTAAAAGAAAATTGATAATTTTATAACCAGAACCAGCAGCTAGAATTGTTCCAAATAAATTTAATACCATATTTGTAATTGCTAAGTATATAGATGTTCCGAATAATAAATATGACTCAATTGCAAAAGTTGAATATGTAGTAAGTGCACCTAAAAAGCCTGTAGTTAAAAATGCTTTTAGAGTATCGGAAACTGTAAAATGAGTAAAATATGCAAATAAAATTCCTATTATAAAAGAACCTATTATATTTACAAGTAAAACTCCCATAGGAAAATCTAAAGGAATATATTTATTAGAGAAATGAACACTATATGCTCTAGCAATTGCTCCTAGAAAGCCTCCAGCACCAATTGCTAAAATAGTTTGCCAACTAAGAGTCATACTTTTTTATTTCTTCTTCAAAAAGAGTTTTCATTTTTTCTTCAGTATCTTCAAACCATGATGTTGATTTATCTGCTTGAATTGGATCTAAATATATTACTTTAACTACACCAGGACTAGCTTCAAGTTTTTTTGAATCTACAATATTTCTAGTATTAAAAATTAGAACAGGTTGAACTCTTAATTTATATTTATTTGCAACCATTTTAGCACCAGCTTTGAACTTAAGCATTTTTGTCCCATCTGATCTTGTTCCTTCAGGAAACATTGCAATTGGTCGACCTTTTTCTAATCTATCTTTTACTTCTTTAAATAAATGCATTATTCCTGCTTTATTTTCTCTATCAATTGAAATCATGCGAGGAGCTTTTATAATATGTCCAAAAAAGAATAAATCAGATATCTCTTTTTTTGCAACCCATGCTAAATCTCTATTGTGAATATGTTCCATTACAATAATATCAAGTAAAGATTGATGGTTCATAAGAACTAAATCACAAGATTCATCTAAGGTACCTTGTGTTTGTAATTTTATACCTAAAAGTTTCATTTGTATTTTCATCCAAATTTTTATTACTTTATGAGTATGATTCCTAAACAAATACATTGCAAGTACTGTAATAGCAACTGTAATTGAAAACTGTATGAAAAGTATTATTCCTCTAATTCTTGCCAAAATTTTCTTCCTTAATCCAACCAATAAACTTTTTATCAATTCCCATTACTTTAATAAACTCTTTTTTCTCATTTAGCACTTCAACTTTTTCTTGATTTTCAAGTTTAAAAAATATAGTAGAATTTTTTGTTGGTAAAATATAAATATAAGAGTCTTTTTTTACAACTCCAGTTTTATTAGGCATTAAATATATAATAGTAATAATTAATAGAATAACAGAAATTCCTAAATATATTCTATTTCTTTTCCAAATATAAAGTAATATAAAAAGGCCCAATAATACAACAACTGCAATTTTTTTATACTTTTCAAAATTCGAATCATTTGGATTTAAATCTGTTTGAGTGCTTACTAATTCATTTTGTAGAATCAATGGAACAGTAATAGTTATAAAACTTTTACTAGTAGTATTATAATAAGTAAACTGAAGTTTTTTCTTGTGAATTGGCATAACTACATAATAAATCATATTCTGGTTAGGATAATTATCATTTAGTTTAGAAGTACCTTGTTCTTCTATTCCAAAAATTGAGAAATCTTCAAGATTAGAATTGATTGCATCTACATCAATTATTGTTAATGATTCTTTATTATTATATTGTTTGGTTTTATATGCTTTTAGTTTAAAATCTTTTGCAATTACATTAGAAAATCTTTCATCACCTTTTGCAATATCTGAATAAGCAATACTTCGTGAAGATAGATTTGATACTTCAATAATATTTCCATCTTTTACTAATTTATTAGAAAAAGTTGGTAATCTAAAACTTCCCTTATCAGCTTTGAAAAAGAACTTATTTTCATAATTTGCACCAGATGTATTTACCCACTTACTATTTGGATTAAGTACTTTTATATTTCTTGCATTTGAAAAAGATGTTGTAATATAATCAAAGTTTTTCGTTGTTACTAGAGCTTTTATAGTTACTTCAAACTTTTGATTTTTATAAACTTGTTTTGGAATTTCCTTATATGATACATATAAGTTTTTTGCAGCAAATAAGTTTATTGATAATAAAATATTTGCTAAAATTATTAGAGATAATATTTTTTTCATAATTAGCTTTTTCAGAATAAGGATATAGCCAAAGCTATATCTTTATTGTAAAAAACCCTTAAGCATTCTTACTCCATCATCACCACCAAGCAAATTTTCCATTGCTCTTTCTGGATGAGGCATTAAACCAAAAATATTTTTTTCTTTATTACAAATACCTGCAATATTAGAAACAGAACCATTTAAATTTCTTGTAGTTCCATCTTCATTACAATATTTTAATAATATTTGACCATTCTCTTCTAATTGTTTTAAACCTTTTGCATCAATGAAATAATTACCATCATGATGAGCAACTGGAACATTAACAACTTCATCTTTTTTAAGTAGTGATAAAAATGTATTATTATTATCAATAACTTTTAAATTGTGAAATTTAGAAATAAAATGTAAAGAATCATTTCTCTTCATAGCTCCTGGTAATAAACCAGCTTCTAATAAAATTTGGAATCCATTACAAATTCCTAAAATTTTACCACCACTAGCTGCATACGCTTGAACTGAATCCATGATATTTGCAAATCTAGCAATTGCGCCTGATCTTAAGTAATCACCATACGAAAATCCACCAGGAATTACTAAAAGGTCTGTATCTTTTGGAATATTCTTTTCTTTGTGCCAAACAATTTCTACGTCTGCACCTAATTGTTCAAAAGCATATTGTGTATCATACTCACAATTTGTTCCTGGAAATTGTAATACTGAAACTTTCATATTAACCTACTATTTCGATATCGTAATCTTCAATAACAGTATTAGCAAGAAGTTTTTCACACATTTTTACAACTTCTTCTTTAGCTTCAGTTTCATTTGAAGAGTTTAATTCAATAATAATTTGTTTACCAATTCTTACGTCTTTTACTACTTCTTTGAATCCTAAAGTATCTAAAGCATGATGAGTTGCTTTACCTTGATCGTCTAATACGCCTTGCTTTAATGCTACATTTACAATTGCTTTCATTTATTCCCTTCAATTTATATTTTTGCGATTATATCTAAAATTACCTTTAGGTAGTTTAGAAAAAAACACTCTATATTTATGACTACATCTATTTTTAAGCTACTTACTTAAGCTATTTAGAATAGTAGTATACCCATTTAAAATTGTATTCTTAATAGAATCAGGTACATTTACTTCTAACTTTTCACCGCCTTTTAAATCTTTTGATTTTTCTTTCCAGTTATTTTCTTTACCGAAATTTCTTAAAATTTGTTTATCCATAGAAATATAATTTGCATTCTCAAAATCTTCTCGTGCAATAAATCTTGAACTTTCAGGTGTTAAAACTTCATCCCCTAAAACCCATTGTCCAGATTCATCAATAAATATTTCAAATTTTGTATCAACAACTACAATTCCATTATCATATGCAAATTTTGTAAAGTCTTTAAATAATTTTTCCATACTAGAAATGATTTCTGGAAATTTTTCTCTAACAATTTTAGAGTTTAAAGGTACATCTTTAATACCCTTAGTAGTTGGAGTAAATAACGGAGTTTCAAATTTATGCCATTGTTTTAAATCAGAAGATAAATCTAAACCATAAGGATCACTTCCATTTTGACAAGCATCAAATAATGAACCTGTTAAATAGTTTCTAAAAATAAATTCAAACTGTACAAGCTCACCATCAATTTCAGCTTCCAAAGGTTTACATAATTCCATTAGTTGACATCTAGGAGCGATGCTTAAGCTTTGGTCAATCTTTTCAGATAATATTGCAGTTCTAATGCCAGATTTTTTTGCAAATAGTGCACCATTATTTGAAATTGCAGTTTGAGACACACCCTTACCTTCAATTTCTAAATTTAAAGGAATATCAAAAACTGAACATCTATCACTTCTTACTAATAAAACCTTTCGATCTTCACCTGGACAAGTATATAAATCTGCATTTTTCCCAATATAAAAAAGGTTATATCCTAATTCTTCAAGTTCATCTATACCTTTTTTTGATGTTGTTTTCTTTGATTCTGGCCAAAGCCCCAATGCAACAATATCACTAATTTTCATTTATTCTCCTGTTATTCATTTATAATTATAAGACTTTTTAAAATACCAATTGAAGTATTTAGTTGATTATCATTTAAAACATCTTCTTTAGTAATAATCTTATTATCTTCTTTATTTTCTTCTTGTTCTTTTTTTACTTTTTCATCTACTTTTTCTAATTCACCTTCAAGATGTTTTTTTAGATCTGCTTCTTTTATTTTAAACTCAGAATCTTCACCTTGTGTAGCTTTTCCTGAAAAGGCAATAATATCAGGGGTAACACCTACTGCTTGAATTGTTCTACCACTTGGTAAATAATACTTTGCAATTGTAAGTTTTATAGTCTCTTTTCTATCTTTTGTAATAGGTAAAATGGCTTGAACTGAACCTTTACCAAATGTTTTTTCACCAATTAAAATAGCTCTTTTATGATCTTGTAATGCTCCTGAAACAATTTCAGAGGCAGAGGCTGAACCACCATTTATTAAAACAACCATAGGAAGTCTTGAAGCAGTGTTAGAACTTGTTGCTTCAAATTTTTCTTCGTCTTCCTCATCTCTACCTTTTTGAGATACAATAACACCTCTATCAACGAATAGATCAACTACTCCAATTGCTTGTGAAAGTAAACCACCTGGATTATTTCTTAAATCAAGAACTAAACCTTTTACATCTGGATTATCTTTGATAGCTTTTTCTAAACCATCAACTACTTTTCTATCAAAACTTGAAACTCTTAAGTATAATAAATTTTCATTTTCAAATGTTTTTGAAAATACTGATTGAATTTTAATAATATCTCTTGTAATTTTAATTTTAACGGGTTTATTTTCCGATTTTCGAACAACTGTTAATAAAATATCAGTTTTTGGTTTTCCTCTCATTAGGGAAACAGCTTCATCCAAAGTCATATTTAAAGTTGATGTTTCATCGATTTTTAAAATAATATCAGAAGATTTTATTCCTGCTTTAAAAGCTGGAGTATCATCAATTGGAGAAATAACAGTTAAAGCACCATCTCTCATTCCAACAGTGATTCCTAAACCACCAAACTCACCCTTTGTTTGAATATTCATCTCTTT
This sequence comes from Poseidonibacter lekithochrous, assembly GCF_018861145.1. Lineage (GTDB taxonomy): Bacteria > Campylobacterota > Campylobacteria > Campylobacterales > Arcobacteraceae > Poseidonibacter > Poseidonibacter lekithochrous_A. Next base: position 238,426 of record NZ_JAHKQT010000017.1, on the reverse strand, counting down.
TGAAGATTTAGCATCTAAAAAAGTTGAATGAGCATCTAATTCTTGCATAAGCCCTTTAAGTGCTTTGTTTACAATTTCTTCTAATTTTATATCATCAACATAGTATTTTTCAACTGTACCGATTACTTTTGTTAATTTTGATAATGACTCAAATCTCGATTTCTCTTCGTTTTCTTCATCTGCAACGATAGATTGAGAGAATAATAATCCAAGAGATATTGCTACTAATAATTTCTTCATATGTATATAACCTTTTAAATTTATAAAGATAAATTATACAAAAAAGTTTATAAAAGTAAGGTTTTATAAACTTTTTTGTACTATATCATCTAGTTTTAAAAAAGGTTTATAAATATGAGTATGAAAGAAAATGTTGATTTTGTTAAAGATGAGCTAAATAGTGAAGAAAAATTCCTAGAAAGCGTTGTAAAAGTTGAGAGCTTTTATAAAAGATATAAAGCTTTAATTATAGGTCTTGTTTCAATTGGAATAATTGCAGCAATTGCTATAGGTATTAATAGTTATAATAATGAAAGAAATAAAACAGCATCAAATATTGCATTTGACAAAGTAATTGCCAATCCAAAAGATACCCAAGCACTAGATACTTTAAAAGAAACAAATAATAAACTTTATGAAGTAGCTATGTATTTACAAGCTAAAAAAGATGGTAATTATCCTGAAACAAACATTCCTTATTTAAAAGAATTATCAGAATATCAAAAAGCATTAATAAGTAATGATGTTGCAAAGTTAAATGAATTATCTATGAAAAGTGATTTTTTACTTAAAGAGTTTGCAATATTTAACAAAGCATTACTTTTAGCTAATGAAGGAAAATATAAAGAGGCAAAAGTTGCACTTACACTAATCCAAAAGTCATCAAAAGCCTCTGAATTATCTACATTATTAGAACACTATTTACTTACAAAATAAAGGAATATTATGAAGCACTTTTTAATTTTATTAGCTACATTATTTTTAATAACAGGATGTGGAAGTAAAAAGTATTTTGAGCCAGAAAATGTAAAAAGTACTTTAAAAGTAGATGAGTCAACTTTATCTTCTTCTATAAAATCCATGAATAGAGATGGTGCAACTTTAGAAGACGGTACGATTCTTACAAGAGATGGAATTTCTGACTTTAAACTTCCTGAAAATTTTGATTTTTTAAATGTTAGTAATACAGGAAAAATTCTTGCAACTAACTATAAAGATACATTATTAATTGGTAATGAAGAGTTAAAAGTAGAGAATATCGTAGTTGCTGCTTCTTTAAAAGATAATAAACTTGCATTAGTTTATTCAAATAATTCTATTGAACTATTTGATATTGAAACGAAGAAGACACTTTTTAAAGAATATTTATCAATATCTCTAGCAAATGATACAAGAATTGCAAATCCACACTTTATGGGAAATTTAGTTCTTTTCCCTACATTAAATGGAAAGATTATTATTATATCAACAAAAACAAATGAATCTGTAAAAAATATATCTGTTGACTTAGACAATGAATTCAATAATATTATATTTTTAAAGGTAATTGAAGATAAACAAACTTTAATTGCAGCAACTGCAAATAAAATCGTAACAATATCTACAAAAAATATTCTTTCAAAAGATTATGAGATTAGAGATATTATTGTAAATAAAGAAAATGTTTATATTGCAACTATTGATGGAAGACTAGTTCAATTAAATCTAGCATTAGAAGAGATACATAGTAAAAAATTCAAGTACTCAAAAATTCATGCACTTGCATTTACAAATTCATTATATGCAATTGAATCACAAGAATTTATTATAAATATAAATGATGATTTTACAAATGATAAAGTTTATAATTTTGATTTTGATAATGAAGAAAGATTAATCGTTATTGGAAATAAAATATATACTGACTCAAGAGTAATAACACTTCCATAATCTTCTAGAAAATACTATTAGGATAAGACCTAATAGTATTTTATTTTATACTATCTTTAACTACTAATGTTTTTTAGCTTGTTCTTTTTCAAAAACTTCTCTACACTCTGTACAAAACTTAGCAAATGGCTTAGCTTTTAATCTACCAATAGGAATAGTAATACCACACATTGAACAAGTTCCATAAGAACCATCTTCAATTTTCTTAATTGCTTCTTCAATCTGTTTTAACTCAGCTAATTGATGATTAGCTATCATACCTTCTGTAAATGAATCACTTATTACTTCCGCATAATCTAGATCATCTTTAATGTCTTGATCTTTTAGTTGATCAATATTATCTCTACTTCCATTTATATTTTTTAGAATTGTCTCTTGTCTTTGGATTAATGTCTCTTTTAATTCACTAATCTGTTGTCTATTGGGCATTAAAGTTCTCCTTAGTTATATATATAATTATATACTTTTTATTATATATATAATATAAGAGCTTTACAAGTCACTATTTTTAGGTACTTCTAAACAGAAAAGTTTTATTCTTCAAGAGTAATAAAAACTAAAAATTTAACACTTTATTAATGTTATAAAGATAAAATGACTAATAAATTATAGGAGCTTTAAATCACTACTTTAAGTAAAAACTTTTTATTAACAATATTATCATTATTTTCTTTATTAATTTTCTTTATTTTTATTCATGCTAATTTTGAAAAGAAAAGTAATTTATTCACAAAAAGTATTTCAACTCTTATAAAGATTCCTGGAATATCACTTTCTACTTCAGAATATGAGCCAAGGATTAGAGTATATGAAGATTTTTCTCATATTACTTATCCTGGACAAAGAAAAATAAATTATTTGGATTTCGTATATGAAAACTAGTACTTTTTTAAACTTTTTATTTTTATTGATTTATAAGCATAAATCAAAACATATAGCAATTTCTTTAATATCAATTTTAATTGTATTTTTAATATCTTCAATACTTTTTATATCATCATCAGTTCAAAAAGAAGTCTTTAATACTCTAGATGCACAAAGCGATTTTGTAGTTCAAAGAATAAAATCAGGTAAAATAGTAAATACACCTAACTCATGGATTGAAGATTTTAGAGAGATAAATGGTATTTCAAATATCCAACAAAGAGTTTATGGACAATATTTCTTTGAACCTTCAGAAAAATATTTTACAATTGTAGGTATTGATTTATTTGAAGAATCAACTAATAAAAATATAAAAGAGCTTTTAAAAATACTAGATATTGAGAATTTCTTAGAAAAAGATTCAATGATTATAGGAAATGGAGTAAAAGAAGTACTCAAAGAATTTCACTATTTTAATGATTACTCATTTAAATTATATAATAGAGAATTAAAAGAAGTATCAATTTTTAAAGCCTTACCTAAAGATGCAAATATAATTGCAAATGATTTAATTATTATGGATATTTCTCTTGCTAAAGAGATTTTAAATATAAATGAAGATGAATCCACTGATATAGTTTTAAATATACCAAATGAATTAGAACATTCCAATATCAAAATAGAACTTATTTTAAAACACCTAGATATAAGAGTTATTCAAAAAGAGGATATTAAAAAAGCCTATGAAAATCTATATAACTATAAAGGTGGTATTTTCTTGATTTTATTTATTATTGTTATGATAACTTTTGTTTTAATTCTTTACCAAAGATATACGATGATTAGTTCAAGTGATAGAAAAGAAATTGGTATTTTAAGAGCTGTTGGTTGGAGTATAAAAGATGTAATAAGACTAAAGATTTGGGAAACTTTTATCATTGCTTTTATTTCTTTTCTAATTGGTGTTATTATTGCTTATATTTTTGTTTTCTTTTTAGATGCTCCCATATTAAGTAATATCTTTTTAGGTTTTGGAAACTTAGAGAATAGTGTTTCATTTTCACCAAATATTGATTTTTCAACTATTACAACACTGTTTTTATTTTTTATAATTCCTTTTATTTCTGCTGTTTTAATCCCTACATGGAAAATTGCAGTAATTGAGCCAAGTGAGAGTATGAAATGATAAAAGTAAATAATTTAAATAAAGTATTTAATCAAAATACAAAAAAAGAGTTCAAAGCTTTAAAAGATATAAATATAGAAATTCAAACTTCTTCATGTGTTATATTAAAAGGTGTTAGTGGAAGTGGAAAGTCTACTTTACTTTCTATTTTAGGTGCTTTATCAAAACCCTCATCTGGGGATGTAATTATAAATAATGATAGTATTGCAAAATTACCTGACTTACATAGTTCAGCTTTTAGAGCAAAGAATTTAGGATTTATTTTCCAATCTTATAATCTATTTAATGAATTAACTGTTGAAGAAAATGTTTCGATTCCTTTAGTTCCTTTAGGTCTTAGTCAAAAAGAAATTAATCAAAAAGTTCTAACTGCTTTAACTCTTGCAAATATTGAACATAAAAAACATGAAACTGTATCAAACCTTTCAGGTGGAGAAAAACAAAGAACAGCAATAGCAAGAGCTTTAGTTAATAATCCTGATATTATTCTTTGTGATGAACCAACAGCTAATTTAGATAATGATAATTCATTAAAATTTATTGAAGTTATGAGAAACTTAAAAAAGCTTAATAAAACAATTATAATAGCAACACATGATCCAATTTTTGATAATCTTGATTTTGTTGATAATACTATAAATATAAAGGATGGAAAAATTACGTGAATAATGTACTTTTATCAAATGAAATAATTGTATTTTTGTTTACTCAAATAATACTTTTATCACTTCTTACTATCTCTTTTTTTTATTCACTTTCTATTATAAAAAACTGGGATTATACAAAGACTACTCAAGAACAATATAAACTTGAGAAACGTTCATATTTAGTAATACTAATAATTAGTTTTACAATGCTTATAAAAATATTTTTAATGCCCTATTTTGCATATAGTATAGATATTTTATCGCATATAGTACCTGGTGCTATGTGTGCAGCGGGAGTTATTGGTGCAAATGAGTATGGACAACCTCTTTTAACTTTTAAAGTTGTTCTTCTATTTTTTATAGGTATTTGGATGATTTTAAATACACTAGATTTAAAAGAAAAAACATATCCATATACAAAGAAAAAGTTTTATTTTTTTATTCTAATCTTTTTACTTGTAATTATTGAAACAACAGTTGATATATTATACTTAACAAATATCTCTACGCAAGAACCAGTACTTTGTTGTTCTGTAATTTTTGGTGCAAGTTCAACAGGAGGACAAATACCATTTAATCTAAATATTCCTATGCTTTTAGTTTTATTTTATTTATTATATTTTTTAAGTATTTTTGTAAATATTCAAAAAAATCCGTATTTAAATATTATTGTAAATATTTTATTTATTTACATTGCATATTATGCCGTTACATACTTTTTTGGCACTTATGTATATCAACTTCCAACTCATCAGTGTCCATTTTGTATGTTACAACATGAGTACTTTTATATTGGATATTTTATTTGGGGATCATTATTTTTAGGTGTATTTTTTGCTTTTGCACATGCAGTATTAAAACTACTTATAAATAAAAGTCTTGATTATACATTAAAGTATTCACTGATTTTTAATACACTTTTTGTTCTTATTTGTACTTTTTATACTCTTAAATACTATTTTGTAAATGGTGTTTTTTTATAGTATTTACAAAATATATTTTATTAAACTATTTTTGTAAACTCTTCATAAAGTTTATCATCTAAAGCAATTTCTAGTTTTAGATGAACGCTTATAGGTTTATTTCCTTCATATTTAATAGTATTTGCAAGACCTAAATAAATAAAGCCTTGAGTCTTTTTATCAACTAGTACAAATTTTCTTACAAAAATATGTAGTTTTACATTTAACTTTTTATTGTTTATAAGTTTAGCTCCATCAATACTATCTTGTGAAGTACTTGGCTTACTTTGATATGTAAAAGTATCTTTTGATAAAAAAGTATTATCATAATATGAAGATTTAGAGAACTTCACTTTTTCTAGATTTATAAATAAGAAGAAATCATCTTTATACTTTAAAAATCCACTTCCTCTAAAAGAAGAATGTATTTTATTAAAATTACAAAGTTGTGCGATATTTAACATATTGTATTTAGTATATAATTTTAAAAATGGTAGGGAATAATCTTCTCTTCCAAACTCTTTTTCATAGTGCATAATCCCATAATCTAAACTATCTTCAAATATTTTTTTATACTCTTTATTTTCAACTAAGGATTCAAACTCTATTGATTTTACTAATTTGTCATCTTTAAACTCCACAAGTTTTAAATATCTGCTAACTTGCGCTTTATCAAAATAGTCTTGATTTAAAAAATTAAAACTATGAAGTATTATATCTCTATTGATTTTATTTAAATATTTTTTTAAATTTACAAATGCAATTTCTTCATCTATATAATCATTTGAAAGTAAATATCTTAAAACAACAAACTCATAAACTCTTTTTACAGGAAGTAAATACTCTATAAATCTAATCGCTTTTGTAAATACCTCATCTTTACAAAAAGTATTAATCTCTTCATCTCTTTCAACCTTAGATAAAAACTCTATATAAGACTTTGAATCACTTATAAAATTTAATGGCGTTAGTAAATCTTCATACTGTAGGAAATCTACTAATTTTGGTCTTCTATTTCCTAAAATAGATTTAAACTCAAAATACTGTTCTTTTAAATATTTTAAATGATTAAAGTTTTCTTTATCAATTTGTTCTAATATTCTTTGTTTTGAAATCTCATCCATTTTGATAAATACATTTTGCATATTTGCAAAATTATTCTTTAAAGATATTTTTATACTCTCTTTATCAATTGCTTTATTTCCAATAAGAGCAAGTGCTATTAAATATGCTTTATTATGGTTACCAATAAAATCTAAAACTGTTAGAAACTCTTTACCCTTATATTTACGTAAACCGCGACCTAGTTGTTGAGTAAAGATAATTGGAGAGGAAGTAGGACGAAGCATTAGAACTGTATTTATTGAAGGGATATCAATTCCTTCATTAAAAATATCAACTGTAAAGATTACTTCTAAAGTATTTGTCTCATCTTCAAGATTTTTTATAGCTTCTTCTCTTTGAGATATAGTGTTATTACTTATAAGATATGTAGAATTTATACCTGCTTTATTAAACTGCTCACTCATATAGATACAGTGATCTTTTGATACACAAAATGCAAGTACTTTTCTTTTATTTCCACAGTTATCATCATTTTCACAATACGAGTAAAAATTCATCTTTTCAATTATATATTCAACTCTTTGGTTCACTTTTAAAACTTTAGTAATCTCTTCAATCTTTGTCATATCAAGACTTGAATAATCAATGCTACTAATATCAGTAATTCCATAATAATGAAAAGGTACTACAAGTTTATTTTCCAAAGCATCATTTAATCTAATATCACAAGCTATATTGTTATCAAAAACTTTATAAATAGAGCTACCATCCATGCGATTTGATGTTGCAGTAAGGCCAAGTAAGAACTTTGTATCAAAGTACTCTAGAACACGCTTATATGAAGGAGAAACTGCATGATGTGCTTCATCTACTATTATATAATCAAACTCTTTTCTTTCAAACTTTAAAAAGTCTAAACTCATAGTCTGAATAGTAGAGAATAAATACTTTTTATTTAGCTCTTTTTTATTTCCTGTGTATAAACCACAAGTAAAAGAAGAATCAACGATACTTTCAAAACTCTGCTTTGCTTTTATTAAAATATTTTCTCTATGAACTAAAAAAAGAACTCTTTTGGGTCTTGCCTTTTTTACATCGAAAGCACTAAGATATGTTTTTCCTGTTCCAGTTGCTGCAATTACTAAAGCTTTTCTTTGTCCATTTTCTCTTAAACTCTCTAAATTTAAAAGAGCCTCTTCTTGCATATAGTTTATATTTAATTTTTCAAAATTAAAAGTATTGTTAAAAGCTTTTTTTTCTAGAGTTTGTTTAAACTCTTTATACTCTTTTAAAAACTGTTCATTTACAAAATAAGAATTTTCCCATAAAATATTAAACTCATTTACTACTTCAGTTAAAAACACATCATCTTTTTTTGATATTGTTTTTATATTCCATTCAATATTTGTTTTAAAAGCACTTGCTGTTATATTTGAAGAGCCTAATAACAACTCATAACTACTATCTAGTTCAAAGATATAAGCCTTTGAATGAAAGCCTATATTTGTTTTGCTACTATCATAGATTTTTAATTCAATATTTTTAAACTCTTTTATTTTTTCTAAGGCTTTGACTTCTGTAAAATTTAAATAAGTAGATGTTAAAACTCTACCCTTTACACCTTTTTGTTCTAAAGTTTTTAAAGTATCAAGTAAGAGTTGAAGTCCTGAGAAGTTTATAAAAGCCACGTTAAATATAAAACTATTACATTTAAGAAGCGATTCTTCAAGATGATTATAAAAGTTCGTAGATTGATTATTTGTAATTAGTGTGTTCAAAAAAAGCCTTACATTTATTGCAATTATTGATTATTATAATTAAATGAAACGTAATATATGCTAAAATCCTTTTTATGAGCCTTGATAATACAATTTACTATTTAACATATGAAAATATAATAGATACAGATATACTTTTTAATGATATTTATTCTAATGAAAATACAAATTACTATTTTAGTGATGACTTCTCAAAAGAGTTTTATATTCATCTTGCACGCTGTGGTTTTATCTCAACTACAACTATATATGAAGATAAACTTTACTTACTTCCTGAACTACAGTTTGAATATGCTCTTTTAGATTTTGAAAATTTGCATATAAGTAAAAAAGTAGAAAAACTACTAAAGAAAGATAATTATAAATTTCAAATCAATACAAGATTTGATGAAGTATTAGAGAAAATTGATCAGTATCATAATCCAAATTGGTTAATAGGTGATTATCATAAACTATTACTTGAACTTAGGCAAAAAGATGACTCTCTTCCTGATTTTACTATTATGAGTGTAGAAATTATAGATAAGCAAACAGATGAATTAATAGCTGCAGAAATTGGCTACAAGATTTATGATACATATACTTCTCTTACAGGTTTTAGTTCAAAAGAAAAGAAATACAATAATTATGGAAAATTACAACTAGTTCTTTTAGCAAAGTATTTAGAAAAAGAAAACTACGTTTTTTGGAATTTAGGACATCCTTATATGCAATATAAGTTTGATTTAGGTGCTATTAAATACTCAAGAGATGATTTTTTAAAACGATGGTTACCAAAGGTATTTATTTAAAATTAAATGGGAGTTAAAATGAACAAAGTTTTTTTATATTATGATGGAGAGTGTCCATTTTGCAATAGATATGCAGATTTTTTAAAACTTAAAAAATGTTTTGATTTAACTATATATGATGCAAGAATTGATTTGTCTTGGAAAAAATATAAAAAAGACATAATTCTCGATGATGGAGTAATACTTATCTTTGAAAATAAATGCTACCAAGGAGTAAGTGCAGTTGAAATGCTTATAAGTATTTGTAAATATGATGGAGTTTTTTATTCTTTACAGAAATTCATTTTTACAAATAAATTTCTTGGTAACATAGTATATAATTGTTTTAAATTCTTTCGTAAAATTGCATTATGGATTAAATCATAATTTAAAGCTATTTAATCATATTTAAAATATTTCTCATAATACTTTCGCCCTCTTCTTTAGAGTGATTATATTTCCCATAAATATTAAAACCATGAATAATAGTCATAATTGTAAGTGCCATAGTTTTAACATCACCAGTAAAGTCACCATCTTCTTTTGCCGCTTCCAAGTTTTTTTCTATTTGTAAACGTAAACTTTCAAAATAGCTTTTTGGGATTTCAAAAGCATCATCATTCATAAACTCACCTTTTCCCATGCAGTTATTAAATAAACATCCTTTAAACTTATCATGAAAAGAGAAGTTTGTTAAAAAAAGTTCTATACCTTTTTTTCCTGGATTATCTTTTAAAAGTGTAATAATCTTTGAGGATCTTTTTAAATAGTAATTATCAAGTGAATCTTTGAAAATACCTTCTTTATCTTTGAATAAAGAATACATAGTTCTTCTATTTAAACTTGTATGCTCAACTAATTCAGCCATTGATACATTTTCATATCCTTTTTGCCAAAAAAGCTCCATTGCATTATCAAGTACATTATTTAAATCATATTCTACAGGTCTTGCCATATTTAAACTCCATTTGTAATATTATAGAACAATAGTTCTACATTGTCAATAAATAAAAATTCAAACTCTTTCTAAATTTTAAATCCTTTTTTAAGAAGTATTTCAAATTTATCAGCAGGTATAGGTTTAGAATATAAATATCCTTGGATATTTATACAACCACTTTTAACTAAAAAATCTTTTTGTTCTTTTGTTTCAACACCTTCTGCAATAACTTTTAAATTTAAACTCTTTGCTAAAGCTATAACTGCTTGTGTAATTCCAACATCTTCTTCATCATCAGGTAAATCTCTGACAAAAGCTTGATCGATTTTAAGCTTATCAATTGGTAACCTTTTTAAATATGCTAAAGAAGAGTAACCTGTTCCAAAATCATCAACTGCCAATTCAACACCTAAATCACTTATTTTACTAAGAATTTTAATAGCTTTTTCTGGATTTGTCATAATCTGATCTTCTGTAACTTCTAACTCAATCCATCGTTCTTTACATTCTGTCTTTACCATAAGTTCTTCAAACATTTCTATAAAATCTTTTTCATAAAGTTGTTTTACTGCAAGATTCATAGCTAAAATACCTGGATTTAAACCTTTTTTATACCACTTTGAGACTTGACTCATAGCTTTTTCCATAACAATTCTATCTAGATCAACAATTAATTCTGTTGATTTAGCTAAAGAAATAAATTTATCTGGTGGCACAATCCCCATTGTTGGGTGTTCCCATCTGACTAAGGCTTCTAGTCCTATTATTTCATCTGTAATTCCATTTATTTGTGCTTGATAATAAACTACAAATTGATCTTCTTTCAATGATCTCCTAAGACTTGCCTCCATAACAACTCTTTCAAATGCAAGTTCTGTCATAGAAGAGTTGTAATACTGGAAGTTATTCCTACCTTCGTCTTTTGCTTTATACATAGCAGAATCTGCAAATTTAAGAAGGTTTTGAGTTGATTCTCCATCATTGGGATATATACTAATTCCAATACTACTTGAAATATAAAATGTATTATTTCTAGTATACATAGGTTTTGATAAAACTTTTAATATTTTTTTAGCTATTTTTGAACTGTCTTGAGCTTCAGTTAATTCTCCTAAGATTATTGTAAATTCATCACCACCTAATCTTGACACAGTATCTTCTTCTCTAACAACTTTTTTTAATCTATTACTAACAATTTTCAGGATTTCATCACCAATATCATGTCCAAAAGAATCATTAATCTCTTTAAAATGATCAAGGTCTATAAATAATAGCGCTGTTTTTGTTCTCTTTCGTTTTGAAGATTGTATTGATTGTTCTAACCTATCTTGAAAAAGAACTCTATTTGGTAATCCAGTTAAAGCATCATGATGTGCTTGATGAATAAAAATATCTTTTTGTTTTTTTAATTCTAATTCCATCTTACGCTGATGTGTTATATCTGCATATGAACTTAATGTCCCAATAATATAATTATTTTCATCTCTAAGTGGTATTTTAGAAGTTAATATAACAGCTGTTTTTCCATCTCCATTTGTTTGAAATTCTTCAAAATTAATTTTCTCAACTCCTGTATTTATTACTTTTAAATCATCCTCAACATAATATTGAGCTTCTGTTTTATTCCAAGGCATATCAAAATCTGTTTTACCAATAATTTCATTTATGTTTTTAATTCCTGCATCTTTTAGAAATAATTTATTTGCACCTAAATATCTACAATTTCTATCTTTCCAAAATATTCTTACGGGAACTGTATTTATGATATTTTGAACTAGTTTATATTGAGAAGATAAACTTTTATTTAAATTTTCTATTTCTGTAGTTTCAAAACCATAAATAAGTATATTATTTGAACCTCTAGAACCTATACAGTTTAATAAAAAATATCTATCTTTTACTTGTATTGTAATACTCTTATTTTCTTGATTATCTATCATATTATAGATATTTTCAGTTTCAAAGCTAGGAAAGATATCAGATATCTTTGTAATACTAGGAAGTATTACTTTCTTTGCTTTATTTTCAAAACTAATATTACCCTCTCTATTAAATGCAAATACTGGTTCTTTATTGTACTTTGGGAAATCAATTAAATTAGAATTTTTTGAATAAATAGAATCTAATATATTTTTTAATGCAATATTTTCTTTTAAAAGTGGATTATTATCATTTTCAACTTCATTAATTATTGGTGCATTTTCTTTTCTACACCATTCGTTCCATCCAGCGAAATATACTCTAATATGATTATATCCTAGTTTTCTAAGTGCTATATAAGTATTTGATAATCTTGCACCTTTAAAACAGTATAAAATAATATCATCATTTTTCTTTATATTTTTTTGTTTTAACTCTTTTTGTATTTTATCAAGTGATTCCACACTTAACATATTACTAGTAATAAATTTATACCACTCTATCCAAATAGCATTAGGCAATCTTCCTTTTTTAGGAGCAAAATCTATTCCAAAAGGTGAAGAACTAATACCTAGCCACTCATCTTTATCACGAACATCTAGTTTAATAATTTTTGGATTATCTATGCATGCTAACATTTCATTATAATCTACAAAAAAGCTTTCATCTATTCTTGATATAAATTTCTTTTTTATATTATGAGTAGTAGTTTTACTTATTTTATAACCACTTTCTTTCCAATTAAGAAAACCACTATCTAGTACTTTTATCTTATCTTCATCATACCCCAAATATTTTAGAATACTTAAACCACGAGGTGATTTTAGTGTAAATTTATCTTCATAGAATATAACTATTTCATCTTTACAAACACCAGCTTTTGAGAATAATTCTTCATAAAAGCTGATAAAAGATTCTTTCTCTTTTCTTGTTGTAATACCCTTTGGCAAATAAGTAAAAACTTCAGTGAAATTTACAGCAGTATCAATATGCCCATTATCATACTCTTCTTTTAATCTAACATCAATAATAACTATTTTCTTCTTACTTTCTAATAGTTGATTTAATTCATCTGCTTGTATCATAAAATCAATATAGTTTGACATTAAAGCTCCAATGATTATTGTTTATCTGAAGTGACAGTATAATATATTAAAGCTAATAATTAAGAAATAATTTTATACATAAAAATTGAGCAAAAAAAAAGCTTTCATCTAAAAGAACCTAAGTTCAAATAGATAAAAGCTTGTAATTGGTTGCGGGAACAGGATTTGAACCTGTGACCTTCGGGTTATGAGCCCGACGAGCTACCGTGCTGCTCTATCCCGCGACCTGATATTAATTCCTATTAGAAATTAAAATTATTAAAAAGTGGTACTCCCAGCACGATTCGAACGTGCGACCTACGCCTTAGAAGGGCGTTGCTCTATCCAGCTGAGCTATGGAAGCATTCTATATAGTTTAAAAATAAAAAGCCTTGAATCAAAAGTTTTAAAAACTTCTTATTCAAGGCTTTTTAAATGGAGCGGGAAACGAGACTCGAACTCGCGACAATCTGCTTGGAAGGCAGAGGCTCTAGCCAACTGAGCTATTCCCGCAAAAGTATAAATTCAGAAAACTGAAGATACTTTAAGTATAAATGGTGCGGATGAAAGGACTTGAACCTTCACGCCGTAAAGCACTAGATCCTAAGTCTAGCGTGTATACCAATTTCACCACATCCGCATTATCTTTTTTTCTAAAAAGATTAAAAATGGTACTCCCAGCACGATTCGAACGTGCGACCTACGCCTTAGAAGGGCGTTGCTCTATCCAGCTGAGCTATGGAAGCAATTTAAAAAATGGGGTGGGTAACCGGGTTCGAACCGGCGACCCTCGGTACCACAAACCGATGCTCTAACCAACTGAGCTATACCCACCACATATAATGGTCGGAGTGAAAGGACTCGAACCTTCGACCCCCTGGTCCCAAACCAGGTGCGCTACCAGGCTGCGCTACACTCCGCCAATCACAATTCTTACGAAAAGTGGACGGAATTATATTATGTTTTTACTATTTTGTCAAGAGTAAATTTAACAAATTGAGAAATTTAGCTAAATTTAATTTAATTTGTATTTTCTTCAATAAATCTTAAATATTTTTTCCCTGAATTTGTTATATCTATTTCTATAATTTCAGGAACATCATAACTATGATATTCTTTAATTTTATTCTTTACTTTTTCAAAGTTTTCTTTTCTAGTTTTAATATTAACTAGTATTTCATTATCACAACAAAACTCATTATTCCAAGTATAAAGAGATTCACATTCACTTAACTGCACACAAGCAGCAAGTCTTGCATCAATTAAAATCTTCGCAATATTTTTTGCTTCAGTTTTTGAAGCGCATGTTGTTTGAACTAAAACTATTTTCATAATCTTCTTACCTCTTCTATTAAATCAGATGGAATTAGAGAATAGTCATTTCTCTTAAAGTTTGCAGCTGCTAAAGCATGTGCTAAACTTGCATTAATTGCTGCATCCAAGGGTTCATATCCTTGTGCAAGTAGAGAACCTACTAATCCACTTAAAACATCACCACTTCCACCTTTACTTAATACAGCAGTTCCGAAAGTATTTATATATAAATTCTCACCTTGTGAAATAATTACATTTGTTCCTTTTAAAAGTAATACTACTTTTGGATATTTTAAACAAAATTTTTCTACATATTTAATGCGGTTGTTTTGTAACTCATCAATTTTAATATCAGCTATATCACATATTTTTAAAAGCGAACAAAACTCTTTTGGATGTGGAGTTAAAACAATATCTTCATCTAAAACTTCAAGTAATAATTCATCATAAAATAAATCTGCATCAACTATTTTTTTTACATCTTTAGAAAGTATTTTTTTAATCTCTTCTGTTTCATATTTTCCAAGCCCCATACCAATTGCAATTGCAGTACAGTTTTCACTTATAAAATGAGTTTGCATAATGTGATAAGGTAAATCAAGGTTTTCATGACATACAACACTTACAATCCCAGCACCAAATCCAAAGGCAGCTTTTGCAGCTATTATCCCTGCCCCTTTTTTACATCCGGCAACCACATTTAAGTGACCATATGAACCTTTATGTGAGTTTTGTATATTTCTAAATGGCAGTTTTAAATCTTTCTTTTCAAGAAGATATTTATTTGTATTTGTTTCATAAAGTTTTCTTTGTATTCCTAGGTCAGCCACTTTAATCTTACCTACATAATCTTTTGCAGTATCAGAGAAAAGTGAAGTTTTTAAAGCTCCCATTGTAATAGTAATATCAGCATAAAAAGCAACTGAGTCTAGTTGTCCATCATTAAAAATACCACTTGGAATATCACATGCAATTTTAATAGCTTCCATATTATTTATTTTCTTAATTAAAGAAATAGCTTCATTATCAAGTGGTTTATTTAATCCTGAACCAAAAATACAATCAACTATAATATCTGTATTCTCAAGTTCACTAACAACAGGAACACCTAGACTCTTTACCCTTTTATATTGAATCTTTCCAATATTTGTTTTTGCTTCTTTATAAAAATATAAAGACACGTCAAATTTTGTATGTAATAATCTTGCAAGTGTAATACCATCTGCGCCATTATTTCCAGAACCACATACTATTAAAATAGATTTTTTATCATAAAATTTTTCTTCAATATATAAAGCCATACTATTAGCAGCATGTTCCATAAGTATATCTTCATTTAAAGAAAACTCTTCATAACATCTTTTATCTAAAGAGCCTACCTCATCAAATATTTTTTGCATTAAAAATCCTTTTTCTTATCTAAATTTCCATCCATCTGCTTTTAAAATTGTGATAATCTTCTCTTTTACATCACCTTGTAGTTCTATCCATTCATCTTTAATAGCACCACCACAAGCTAACTTTTTCTTTAAAAGTTTTAGTATCTCTTTTTTATCTGCATCATTTAAAGAAAATCTACCTACTAAAGTTACTGGTTTCCCTTTTCTTTTTTCATAAGTAAATACTAATTGATGTTGATTCTTTGGCAAGATTTCATTTTTATTGAAAGTACTAGGAGCTGTTGGTTTATTGTTCTTACTATTTTTATTATTAGGTTTTGATTTCTTTGGTTTTTCATTATGTTTTGATGTATCATGATTATCTCCATCAAGTTTTGCACCCATTTCAAATATCATTTAAAATCCTTTTAGTCTTGATTGTACATCTATGTCATCAAGCTTTGTAAATTCTTTTTGCTTGTACTGCTCAACTGCTACTCGACCTATCATTGCAGCATTATCACTACAGTATTTTAATTGACTTAGATGTAATATTGTTCCATTTTTCTTACATAACTCTTCTATTTGCGTTCGAAGGTAAATATTAGCACTTGCTCCACCAACTATTGCAAAGTTTCTAGGAACTTTTTGTTTAAATAGTTTCTTTGTTTTTTGCATAATATGTGCAATTGCTGTTTTTTGAAAAGATGCACAGATATCATATTTATCTTGGTCACTAACTATTCCATCTTCGCTAACACACTTTTCTATTAAAAGCCGCACTGCATTTTTAAGACCTGAATATGAAAACTCAATATTTGGACTTTGTCTTAAAGGAACTGGTAATTCAAATCTATTTTCATCACCTTTTAATGCATACTCTTGAACCACTGGACCACCAGGATATCCAAGACCTAACATCTTTGATACTTTATCAAAGCTCTCACCAAAACTATCATCCATGGTACTTGCTATTAAATTCATATCATTTAATGAATTTGCTTCTATTATTTGAGTATGTCCACCTGAAACTAATAAAATAGTAATTGGAAGAACTTCCTCTTTTTCTATAAAAAGAGAATAGATATGACCTTTTAAGTGATTAACAGAGATTAGAGGAAGATCAAGCGAAATACTTAAAGCTTTTGCCATAGTAACTCCTTCCATTAAAGTAACTGATAATCCAGGAGCTGATGTAACAGCTATTGCTTTTAATTTTGGAAAGTAGTCTACGCACTCTTCTAATATTTTGGGTAAGGCTTCAATATGTAATCTTGCAGCTAATTCAGGAACTACTCCACCATAAATACTGTGTTGTAATTCTTGAGATATTTTCTTGTGATAAACTAACTCTAAAGTTTCACTATTTGTTATTGCAATTGAGCTATCGTCACATGAACTTTCAATACTTAAAATCATTTAGTAAGCCAATCTAATGCAAAATCATGCGAACCAAAACCAGAGTCTGCATTTATATGTCCTGCATTTCTGAGTACATTTATTTCAATATTTAATTTTTCTTTTAAATCTAAGGCTTCATCTTCTGTCATATAAGGATCATTTGTTGATGCTAACATAATAATGTCTTTAGCTTTCAAATCTTTTGCGATTGGGTAAGGATAAAAAGTACTCGCAGCCTCAACTACTCTTTCTCTACTAACAGGAGCTACTAACATAAGTTTTTCTAAACTAACATTTAATTCATCACAAGTATGAAACCATAATACGTTTGCTAAAGAGTGGCAGATAACAATATCTGGATTAAAATGTGATATTTCTTTCTTTAAACACTCTTTCCACTCTTCAAGTTTTGGATTATCTCTATTTGGCATTACAGGAAAAGATACAGTGTAATGCTGTTTTATTAAATCAGCTGCCAAACAAGCTTGCCAGTGAGGATAATCACTACCACCTAAACCATGTAATATTAAAACTCTTTTACTCAAAACTCTATCCTCCCTTATATTTTTCTTACGCATCTAACATATTTATTTTTATGTCTACTATCAAAATATGCTGTTCCACTTACAAAATGCATATAATCAGCATAAAACCAAAGTGTTCTCCAATGAGATCTTTCAGCCCAATATCCATCTGGAACGTTATATCTAAATGCTTTATTTATATAATTTTTGAAATTCTTTTTATCAACAATTGTTTTAAACTCTTCTATTTTTGGTATTCGCCAATCAGAATAACCAGAGAAGACAAGTGCTTCGCAATAAGAAATTGCATCATCATGTGTTTTCATTACTTTAATTACAGAAATATCATCTGCCCACATAAGCATTTCTTTTGTATCTACAACAACTTGTGAACTTTTTCTATATATTTGTGCATCTAATAAAGATACAAAAATAAGAAATAGAATTAAGTACTTCATTACTTGTCCTTTATATCACTTATTTCAAATTTACCTTTTTCAAGTTGAGCCTTAGGAGTCTCATCAAGAAGTTCAATATTAACTTTATATCCAGTTTTATAAACTAATCCAACTAAAGTTTTAGTAGGTTCAACTTCTTTTGTAGTTGTCGTATTAAACTCTTTCCACTCTTCAAACTTTTTTTCATATACATTAATAACATCTTTTTCAAACTTCGATCTTGTAAATATCAAATAAACAACTAAAGCTAATAATATTCCAAAGGGAACAAGCATATCAAGACTCACAATAAGACCTCACTTCTTTATCAATTGCAAAAATATCATCAAGCGTATTTATTTTGACATTGTTAAATTTATTTAAAGCATTTAAAGAAATCTTTGAAACATCTAAAAATCCAATTTTTGAATCTAAAAACTTTGCAACTCCAACTTCATTGGCTGCATTTAAAATAACACCTAAATCAAGATTATTTATAATATCATTTTTTGCTTCCCATATTGGATATCTAGAAGTCTCGATCTTTTTAAACTCTAAAGAACCAACTTCAAGTAAATTAACTGGTTCTAAAATCTGCTCATCGCATTTTCCTAAAATTGCATAAGCAATAGGAAGTTGCATAGAAGCATTTGCAATATGTGCTGTTGTACTTCCATCTTTAAAATTAACCATTGCATGAATTAGTGATTTTGTCTCAATAATTGCATCTAGTTTTCTAATATCAAATAACCATGCAGCTTCCATAAGTTCAAATATTTTATTTGTCATGGTAGCACTATCTATTGTGATTTTATTTCCCATAGACCAATTTGGATGATTTAGGGCTTCTTTTATAGAAACATTTGCTAAATCTGCAAGAGGATAATCTCTAAATGAACCACCACTTGCAG
Source organism: Poseidonibacter lekithochrous (assembly GCF_018861145.1). Taxonomy (GTDB): domain Bacteria; phylum Campylobacterota; class Campylobacteria; order Campylobacterales; family Arcobacteraceae; genus Poseidonibacter; species Poseidonibacter lekithochrous_A. The sequence goes on along the minus strand of NZ_JAHKQT010000017.1, from coordinate 219,314 downwards.
TTACTGTCATAGAATCAATTGCTTTATCTTGAAGTAAATACCATAAACCAAAATGTTCAGAATCAATTGGACTTAAATTAGTATAATCAATAAATTTTCCAGCAACTACAAGTGATTCTTTATTTGCAAGAGCTAATTTTTTACCGCATTCAATTGCTTTTAATGTTGGATTTAAACCTAGAAAACCTACAAGAGCATTTACTACAGTTTCTGATTTACTATTTTCAATCGCATTAAGTATTTCATCTTCACCTGCCAAAACATCAGGATGATTTACTTTTGAAATATCTTCTTTATTTGCAATCACTACCTTTTTAGGTTTGAACTCTTCAATTTGCTTATTTAATACATCAATATTGCTACCTGCTACAAGTACTTCAACATTTAAGTTAAATTTACGTGCAATATTTAGAGTATTTACACCAATTGAACCAGTAGAACCTAATAGAATCAAGCTACAATCCTAAGAAGTACAAGCATAATAACACCTGCAAAAAGGAAGCCATCAGTTCTATCTAGAACACCCCCATGACCAGGAAGAATATCTCCACTATCTTTTACTCCAGCTTCTCTTTTTAAATAAGATTCAAATAAATCTCCAAAAACAGATGAAACAGCTACAATTAAAGAAATAATTAATGCTGCAAAATATGAAATATTATCTATTGCAAATAAGGGTCCTAATAATCCAGCAAGGATAACTCCACCAATTACACCTTCTAGTGTTTTCTTAGGACTCGTTTCACAAAATTTTGTTTTCCCAATACTTTTTCCAACATAATAAGCACCAGTATCAGCACTTGCAACAATAAATAATATCCACCATAAAGATTGTATTCCATACTCTGTATATAAAGATAATAAGAATAAAAATGAAACCATTGGATAAAGCATTGGTAATATGATTTTTGGATTAGTTTTCTTAGTATATGCCATGATTGAAGCAGTTACAATTAAAGAGACAAACACCAGTTCCATTGGATTTGGATAAAAATATGCAACAACCCAAATAATACCAGAATATTGATATATAGAGTAATTAGTCTCAATTTCAAAAAGCTTTTTAGCTTCTGAAATTCCTACAATTAAAAAGAAACCAAAAAATACCCAAACAAGAAATAAAGTATCAAAATAAGATACTAAAATAAATGCGAAAAAAAGAACTAAAGCAGTTTTAATTCTAGTAGAACTATCTTTTATAAGATTTGACATACATAACCTTTAATTAAATTAGGATATTTTAACATTTTTTGACTTTGTTAAGTGTAAGTAAAATCTTATTAATTAAAATCTAAAATAGATAACTAAAAGCAAGACCATAAAATAGAGAGTTTTTTGTTTCTAATAAAGATGAATCTTTAAATACTACTCCATCTAAATAATAATGTTTAATAAATCCACCGTACCACATATGCTCATCTCTTTTTGTAAGTGCTAAGGCATTATGCCAACCACTATAACCACTTTTTGAATGATACTCTGTTCTAATTGATGTAACATCTTGCGAATTTACTTCATAATAATAGTTGTTGAATTTTTTATCTGCAAAACCTAAACCAGTAGTAAAACTAAAAATATAATTATTTAATAACTTATTTTTATATTTTAGATCAAAACTTCCTAAAAAACCTTGATGTTCTAAAGAGTTCCCAATAGAAAATGCTGCACGGAAAGGTAATTCAAAGTCAATATTCATATCATTTTTTGAATAAATATCGTAAATAAATTTTGGTCCAACTTCGATAATTAAATCTAAATCTTCCATTCCAACTCTAGCGCTTTCCTCACTTTTTGAAGGAAGCATTCCTCTTATACTAACTTCAACTTTCAACCTATCTTTATTGTAAAATTCATTATAAATTTTATCTTTATCGATATTTATATATTTACTTTTATATTCAATATATGGGAAAGGCACAACTCTTAACTCTTGATTCTTTGATCCAAGATAAGAAGGTGTTGATAAGACACTAAGTCCTAAACCATATGTTAAATTATCTTTTGAAAAAGCTAAATTTACAGATACAAAAAAACTTAAAAGTACTAGAAGCATTTTATTCATTATTTACACCTTATTATTGTTTGACAAAGGCCAATATTATCTTTTATCTCAATTACACATAATCCTGATTTTTCTATATATTTTTCAAAATCAGTATATTTAAACATTTTGCTATATCCATTTGCCATAGCGGTAAAATAAGGAGAAGTATTTATAACACAATAAGCAGCTGTTTCATTAATCTGTCTATCCCAAAATGGTTCCATTATACAAATTTCACTATTCCCTGACATAGATGATTTTATTTTCTTAAGAATAGAGATAATTTGTTCCTCCTTAAAACAATCTAAAAACTGACTCATCCAAATAATATCAAAACCCTTTGGAATCTTTGTCTCTTCTAATAATATATTTGCTTCATAAGTAGTAATATTATTAATATTTTTCTCATAAATATTTTGTTTTGCAAGTTTAACTTGTTGTGGTAAGTCCATAATCGTGATATCAATATTAGGTTCATCTTGAGCTAATAACATTGCAAACTTACCAGTATTTCCACCTATATCTAATATATTTCTAGGCTTTAATCCTTTTAAAATTTCAATTGCCCTAGGAAATCCAGAATCTGAATATAAGTGATCGAATTCAAACCACGAATCTTGTGTTTTTTTTGGCAAAGAAGAAAGTGCAGGATAAATTGTTTCCCAATCTCCAAATACTTTTAGACCTTCAGCTTTTCCACTTTTAATTGCTTCTTCTAAATAAAATAAACCTTGATAATTAACATCATGATTATAATTCATATTTGCAATAGTCATTTCATCACTATTAAGAAAGAAACCAATTTTTGATAAAAATATTTTTTCATCTTCTTCATAAATCACACCAGAACTCAAAGCTGTTTCACATAATACTTGAACTGCATATTTATTTAAATTTGAAAGTTTAGATAAGCCATCATAAGTTAAGCCATTCTTGTTTTTTGCTAAATATTCTAATAATTTCAAATCTCTCATTACTCTTACAACTTGAAAAACTATAGGTGCAAATGCAATTTTTTGTGCTTGATATTGAGCATCTAGTGCACTAATTTTTTTATCATATTTAAAAAACTTTTTTTTCAATTTTATCCCTTATATTCTATTATTTGAATCTATTTCCATTTTCTCATGAAAAACTCTATTTTTATAAAACTTACTATTTATTGTTGTTAAAGATAAAATTAATATGTCTTTGTTGTTTATATTCTTATTCTTAATACTATTTTCTATTGAGTTTAAGGTTGATCCAGCAAGATCAAGCCTCGTATTTTCTGATTGTATTGCATAAAAACCATCAATATCACATGCTGTTACTTCTAAATTAGAATTTTTAACATCTATTGCTATATTCTTTGATTTAATCGTCGAATTTAATATTTTAACATCTGAGTTTATGATTATTAATTCTTCTATATTTGAAGAATCTATTTTTATATTGTTTGAATCTATTATTTTTAAACTCTTATATTTTCCATTTATTACTACATTATTTTGATTTTTCACTAATAAATATTTTGTATTAAAAGAAGAATCTTTCTGTGCACGTTTTATATTTTTGTTTTTTAGAAAATTATCCACATATTTTAAATATATATCTTTTGAATCTATAATTGGTATATGGCCGGAGTTTGGAATTACATTTATTTTTGAATCTTTAAGAATTTTATTTAATGCGTATCCAGTTCGTACAGGTGCAATATCATCATTTTCTCCCCAAAGTATTTCAGTAGGGGTATTTATAGAATACACAACATTTGAATAATCTTCCATTACTAAGCCTATTGCTGCAATTGCTGTTGTATTATTTTTAAAAAGCATTTGTCTTATATATTCTGTTTTAATAACTAGTGATAAATCACTTGGTATATAATCTTGTATCCCTGTTGTTATTTGAGAAAAGATACTTGAGATTTTATTTAAAGGTTCTATACTTTTGATTTTAAAAAAGTTATCAATTCCTGCAGTAATAAGAAAATTACTATATGTATCACGATGAAGTATTCCAGCTGCATCAATTAATAATAATTTTTTTACATCTTTAGGAAACATCGAAGTATATTTTAAACTAATAGCTCCCCCCATTGAATGGCCTATTAAATAAAATGGTTTTTTTACATATAAATTACTTATATAATTGATAAATAATGCATAATTTGTGGGAGTTAACTCTCTATTAACTCTTGATGATTTACCAAAACCAGGAAGATCAAAAGTTATTACATAGTAGTCATTTTTGAATCTTTCAATTGTATTTTTCCATATGGAAGAAGCTTCATGCCCTAAACCATGAACTAGTACAATAACTTCTTTATTTTTATCTCCATATGTTTGAACAAATACTTTTGTATTTAATACAGGTTCATCAACATAAAAAGTTTTTGCATTTATATATGTAAAAACTAAAATTATACTTATAAATAATCTATTTATTTTCATCATCTGGAATAGTTACAGTTAAACTTCCAGTAACAAAAGTTTGATTATTTTTAATTAACTCAAATGAAAATTCAGTCATAGAACCAAAACTAAAACTCTTTTCAATTTTAATTTCATAATCACAATCTTCTAATTCTTTAATTTTTATTATATTTTTTAAGGAGATTAAAAATCCCACCTTTACTTCATCATTATCTTGTGCAAAAGAAGCACTACTTTGTGCTGCTGCTTCACTTACCATTGCTAAAGTAGGAATATAAGGAAAAGTACAAGTAACTACTTTATATTCTTCTTCATTTTTTGTAATATTTTGAGCAAATCGAATAGGTTCTTGATGAGGAAGGTTCATTAGATCTCCATTTCTAAAATTAATGAATTATCTTTTTGGAACTGCTTTGCTAGATACAGCATATGGTGTATTGATTTTGGAAAATCATTATCAGCTACTATATCATTTAAGGTAATTGTTGCTTTTTGTGTTGTATTTTTTACTTTTAAAATAACTGCTGACTCTAAATATTTAACACATCTATTTACTTGATCTATGTTAGGGATATCTAATGTTTCAGAACAAATCAATATAAGTTCATCTTCATCTAAAGATTTAACAGCACCAACTTTTAGAGTTTTTAATGAAGTTTCATCTCCTGATGAGATAGTTAACATCTCACTTATGTTATCTGATAAAATAGATGCATATGAAATAGAAGTATTATAAACTGAATTTTGGAACTCCGTAGGAGAGACTTGAAGTTTTTCATTAATTGCATCTAATATTTTTGCAGTTGATAATAACTCACCATATGCTGTTCCAAAAATTATTCTTTCTTTATTTGTATTAATTTTTGACAATAATTCAATTACAAGCTTTGAAGATCTTGTTAATCTTCTTCTTAATACCATTTTAGGAACTAATACTTTAGTATTTAAGTCTTCAATGCTTTTTTCTGCAAAAATAAATTTTGCATCGATTATTTCTAAATTTATTTTCATTTTGTTAATCCAAAAACTAAAGAAGTATTATTTCCTCCAAAAGCAAAAGAATTACTCAAAACATATGAAATATCTTCAGACATCACTTCTCTTGGAAAACAAATATTAGTATCTTCTAAATTATTTATATTTTTATTGGGAGGAATTAATTGTTTTTGTAAAACCAAACATGAAATAATTCCTTCTATTGCACCAGCAGCACCTAATGTATGTCCAGTAACAGATTTTGTAGAGCTTACTTTTACATTAGTATTTCCAAAAAGCTTTGTTATTGCATTTAACTCTGCACTATCATTTGCTTGAGTTCCTGTACCGTGTGCATTAATATAAGAGATGTTTTCAATTGAGATTCTAGCATCCTTAATTGCATTTTGCATTGCTTTTATTGCACCATTTCCATTTGGGTGTGGTTGTGTCATATGATGTGCATCAGAACTATATCCTACGCCACAAAGTTCAATTGAATTATCTTGAACTTCGTCTTGTATTAATAATACGGCGATTGCCTCAGAGACATTCATTCCTTCTCTATTTTTATCAAAAGGAGTACATGGTTTTGATGAAAGTACACTAAGAGAGGAAAAACCACAAACAGTAGTATAAGATAATGAGTCAATACCTATAACTAATACATTTTTATAAATATTTTTTGAAATGACTTCTTTTGCATAACCTAAGGCATTCGCACTAGATGTACATGCAGTTGAAAAAGAGACATCATCTAAAAATTTAAAGTTTTCTTTTAACTTGTAAGAAATTGCATCAATTGCATGCTTTTTATAATCAATGTTTTCGTAACTTTTATCTTTGAAAAAAACTTCTTCAGTTTGACTCATTCCTCCCACAGAAGAACCAACTATTAAAAAAGTATTTGAAAAGTTTTCTAAATTTGAGTTTTTTAATACATTATTGCAGCAATCTAATAAATTATCATAAAATTCTTTATCTGATTTAATTTTACCAATTGCTACTTCTTTATCTTCAAGATAAGTTTTATCTATACTAATAGAATCTTTTTTTTCACAAATAGCTGTAAATAATTCTGTATTATTATTTCCAGCACATGAAATAGAAGAAAAATTATTTATATAAACTTTTTTATTTATTTGCATTTATAAATTTTAATAAATTATCTACTGAGCTAAAGATATCATGATATTCTTCAGAATTTTTTATTTTTACTCCATACTCTTTTTCAATAATTAAAACTAATTCTATAGAATCAACAGAATCTAAGCCTATTCCTTCATCACCAAATAAAGGGCTATTATCTTCAATGTCATCAACACTAATATCTTCAAGGTTTAAACCTTCAATTAATACTTCTTTAAACTCATTACTTGTAATCATTATTATATTAACCTTTTCTCTTAATAGTAATTATTTTACAATTTTTCATCTTGAATATATCTTATAAATGATTCCTTAATAATTATTTTTGTATAATATTTATTAATTATTTAAAGAAATAGAGACCAATATAGTGAAATCAATAAATAACCTGTATAAGATATTAAATAAAGATAATTTTAATTGTAGTATTAAATTATCTTCTAAAGATCATCCAGTATTTAAAGCACATTTTCCTGATAATGAAATACTTCCAGGTTTTTTGCAAATAGATATTATTGCACAAATATTTAATCATAGAATCATCTCAATTAAAAAGGCTAAATTTATTTCATTGATTTTACCTCAGGATGTTATTGACTACAATATTAAAGCCTTAGATGATAATAAATTTAAAATAATAATAAAAAAACATGAAAAAAAGATTAGTGAAATAATATATGAAACAGAATGAGATAATAGTAATAATTCCAACACTAAACAATGACAATACAATTCAAGCAGTTGTTAATGATGTATTAAAACACAACTATAAGGTTATTGTAATAGATGATGGATATACAAATCCCGTAAAAAATATACTAACTCCTAATGATAATTTAACAATTATTAGACATGATATAAATTTAGGTAAAGGTGAAGCTATTTTAAGTGGAGCAAGAGAAGCTAAAAAACTAGGTTATGATTATTTTGTAAGTATTGATGGAGATGGTCAACATCTAGCAAGTGAAATTGAAAAAATTATCGTTAATTGTAATGAAAAAGATCAAATTATAATTGGAGCAAGAGATTTTGATATTGAAAATGTTCCTAATGGTTCAAAGTTCGGGAGATGGTTTAGTAATTTTTGGGCTACTTGGGATACAGAACAAGAAATAAAAGATTCATTATCGGGCTTTAGATTATACCCTACATCAATTTTAGATCTGGATATTAAAACATCAAGATTTGATTGGGAAATGGAAGTTTTAGTTAAACATTCATGGAAAGGTAGAACAATCAAAGAAGTAATTGTTGATTGCTACTACCCAACACCAGAAGAAAGAGTTTCTCATTTTAAAAAGTTTTGGGATACAGCAGCTATTGTAATGGTACATATAAGATTATTACCTTTAAAGACTTTTTTAAAAAAGAGATATAAATAAATGAAAGTAAAACAAAGAGGAAGTGGTTGGAGTATAAAATTAGTATTCAATTTGTACAAACTCTTTGGATATAAATTTACTTATTATCTAATGTATCCTGTTAGCTTTTTTTATTTTTTATTTGCTTCAAATGTAAAAAAAGCTTTAAAAGATTATTACTCTAAATTAAATAAACCTTTTAATAATTGGATTTATTTTAATCATTTAAGAGTGTTCTCTATTTGTATGGTAGACAGATTTATATCAAAACATGATCCATCCTCATACAATTTTATTTACCATGAAAAAGAAAAAGTAGAAAATTTACTTGATACAAAAACTATCTTATTATTTTCTCATTTTGGTGGTTGGGCAGCAAGTTCTAATAATCCAATAACAAAAAATAAAGTTAATATCGTAATGCAAGAAGTGATTCTAGATAGTATAAAAGATATTGAGAATTCTATTGAAAAAAGTGTATCTAATACACATATCATTGACCAATCAGAAGGTCAACTTTCTGTCTCAATAGAAATTGCAAATGCAATTTCTAATAATGAAGTAATTGCAATAATGACAGATAGGCCAACTAGTAAAAAATATAAATATAAAATAAACTTTTTTAATAAAGATGCTTATTTTAATATCAATCCATTTAAGATTGCATATAGAACTAAAACTCCAATGTTAGCATGCTTCACAATACTTACAGGATTACAAGAATATACAGTTAAAACTATAACTATAAATTTAGACTTTACACTTAATCAAAATGAGGCATTAGATAAAGCAATAAACGAATATACCAAAGAGTTTGAGAGTATTTTAATAAAATATCCAAACCAATGGTTCAATTTTTACAATTTTTGGGAGAAATAATGAAATTAAATATAGATAAACGCCACATTACACTTGAAGAAATTTCAAAAGCATCATCAATAGAAATATCTAATAATGAAGAATTCACAACATTTATTAATCATACACATGATTTTATGATGGATACAATTAAGCAAGGTAAACCAATTTATGGTATTACTACTGGTTATGGAGATGCAGGAAGAAATTATGTAAACTATGATGATGCAGCAAAACTACAAACAAATCTTTTTAGGTTCCATGGTTGTGGGATTGGGGTAAACTTAAGTTATGAAGTATGTAAATATGCCGTAATCTGTAGAACTATTTCTTTAAGTAAAGCACGTTCTGGGGTTTCATTAAATCTTTTACATAGATTAGAGATGTTAATCCAAAAAGATATTATTCCTGTAATTCCATCACAAGGATCAGTAGGTGCTAGTGGAGATTTAACACCCTTATCTTATATTGCGGCTGTCGTTGCAGGTGAAAGAGAAGTATATTATAAAGGTGAAATTAAAGATGTAATGGAAGTTTATAATGAACTAAATATTACTCCTTATATATTTGAACCAAAAGAAGCACTAGCTATTATGAACGGTACTACTATCATGAGCGCAATTGCACTTAAAGCTATTGAAGAGTTTGAGATAATTTTAGATTCTATGGAATCTTATGTTTCTGGTATGTTTGAAGTTTTATTAGGGGATGACACTCCAGTTGCTGATTTTGTACATGATTCAAAACCTTTTTCTGGTCAAATTAAATCTGCAAAAAATATTCAAAGAAAAATATCAGGTTCAAAATTAACTCATGGTAGAGATGGAAGATATGATAAGTTCTTTGCTGATAATAACCTGAATATTCAAGATACATACTCAATGAGATGTGCACCACAAGTTCTAGGAGTAATTAGAGACAATTTAGAAATTTCTAAAAACTGGGTTGAAACAGAAATAAATTCTGTAAATGATAATCCATTAATTGATGGTGAAAATCAAAAAATATATACTTCTGGTAACTTTTATGGTGGATATGTAGCACATGCCATGGATACACTAAAAATTTGTGCTGCTAATTTAGCTGACCTTTTAGATAAAGAATTTGCACTATTAGTTGACCATAAATTCAACCGTGGCTTAGGAGAAAACTTAAAACTCTCAAAAGAACCTTTCTTCCATGGATTTAAAGCAATGCAAATTTCATTAAGTTCATTAAGTGCTGATGTTATCAAAAATACAACAGCAGCTTCAATTCACTCAAGACCAACAGAATCATTAAATCAAGATAAAGTATCTATGGGAACAACAGCTGCGAACGACTTTGCAAAAATGATGCCTGATTTACATAATATGCTTTCAATTGCATTTATTGGAATGGCACAAGCTGTTGATATAAGAGGGAATAGTGAAGTCTCACCATATTTAAAAAATATTCATGATGAAATTAGAGCTATTGTTAAACCTTTATACGAAGATAGAAGAATGGATATTGATATTAAGAATTTAAAAACATTATTAATTGATGGGAAATTTATATAAAGAATTAACATGGATAAAGAAATACATAGAAAAAAAGTATTAGTAACAGGTGCAACGGGTTCCATTGGTGAAGCGATAGTAAAAGAGTATGCGAAAAATGGTTACTTTGTATATGTGCATTACAATTCAAATCAAGAAAAAGCGCAAAGTATTTTAGAGCAAATAGAATATGCTGAACTAATCACTTTTGATATGCAAAATAAAGAAGATATCAGAGAAAAACTAGAAGATATTAAAATTGATGTCTTGATTAATAATGCAGGTATTATTAAAGATAATCTATTTTTCTTTATGAACGATGATGAGTGGGAAGATGTAATAGAAACTAACCTTTCGGGACCTTATCAAATTATAAAAGCTGTTGTAAAAAATATGATGATGCAAAAAAGTGGAAGTATTGTAAATGTAGCTTCAATTTCTGGACTTGTTGGAAACTCGGGACAAGCTAATTATTCAGCGTCAAAAGGTGGAATGATTGCACTTACAAAAACATTGTCAATTGAATTAGGTCGTTATAATATTAGAGTAAATGCTCTTGCACCTGGAATAATTGAATCAGAAATGATTGAAGATATTCCAAATGTAAAACAAATGAAAAAAGCAATTCCTTTAGGTAGATTTGGTAAAACGGAAGAAGTTGCTAAATGTGCTTATTTTATAGGTCATGAAGCTACTTATGTTAGTGGAGAAGTACTAAATATTAGTGGTGCAATGGTTCGTTAGATTATGAATATCATAATATCTTTAATATATGCACCTTTGGTGTTTTTATCACTTAGATATTTTGATATAGAGCTTGTAAGTATATTTTTATTTATTAGCTCTTGTATATGGTTTACTTTTACAATAAGAAAATCATATAAAGAGTCTTTGTATCCAGTTTTATATATTTTACTCTCTATTTTTACTTATTTTTTTAAAGATTTTTTAGTTTTAAAAGCTATGCCTTTAGTAATTTCTTCAATATTTACAATTATAATTTTTATTTCGTATTTAAATAAAAAATCTATAATCTTATATTTTACAAAGAAGTTTTCAAAAAAAGAAATATCTCAAAAGGAAGAAAAATATATTCACAAATCTACACTTTTTTGGATATTAGTATCTTGTATAAATATTTTTATTCATTTACAAATATTTCAAAATCAAAATATAAACTTTTGGATTGTTTATAGTTCTTTTGGTTGGTATTTTTTATTTATATTTGCAGGTATAATACAATATTTACATCGTAGATTTATTTTCTTAAAGGTTTTACATGACTAAATTTATTTCTATAGTTTGTTTTTTATTTTTAAATCTAAATGCCTCAATTATTAATTTTCAAGAAGAAAAATATATTGAAGTTATTGATAATACGGTTTACAAAAAAGGTACACTTGAATTTATAGATAAGAAAATCTCTTTAAAATATAATAACTCAAATAGAATTCTAATATATGAAAACGATTCTCTTATTATAAACGATGGAGATGATACACAAAGTATAGATTTAAATAAGCAAGTTACATTAAAAATGATTTTCTTATTAATTGAATCTATTAATAACAATAATTTAAAAGCACTTCAAGAATACTTTGAAGTAAGTACAAAGAATAAAATAACAAATCTAAATCCAAAAGATTCTTTAAGTAATTATATTGAAAATGTAGAATTTAAAAAAGACAAAAAACTTGATTTTATAACTATAAAAATGACATCAGGAAATATTACAACTATTAGAGAGTTGAATGATTAAATATTTTAATTATATTTTATTTAGTATTCTAATTACAATATTTTTTACTTTTAATATAAATAAAAAGATATCAACTAATATCCAGACCTTATTACCAAATTCACAAAATAAAGAACTATTAAAAGAGTTTCTTGCATTTAAATCAAATAAGAAAATATTAGTTTTAGTTCGGGGCGATAATAAAGATGCCTTAGAAGAAATAAAAACATTTGAGAAAAATATCTTAAGAATAAAGGGAATAGAGGAAAATAAACTTTCAATAAATACAAATTTTAAAGAATATCAAAAGCAATACTATTTTTATCTAAATGAATTAAATACTAAAAAAATAAATGAAATAAAGGTAGAGGAATCATTGACAAAATTATATGATTCTATTGTTAACTCATTTATTACAGTTAATATAAATAAACAAGATCCTTTTGAACTAGTAAAAAAAGAAGCTATAAAATTTAATATAAAAAATGGAAGATTATTTATTGAAAATTATGGCTACTTATCAATATTTAATATAAAGAATACAATTAATTCTTTAAATGATTATGAAAAAATTTATGATGAAATAAAAGAAATAGAAACTAATAATATTACAAGCTTTTCTTCAATTTATTATTTTGTTGAGAACTCAAGATATATAAAAAATGATACCAATAAAATCATATTATTTGCAAGTGCATTATTGATTTTTTTATACTTCTTTATATTAAGAAATATCAGTTTATTAATCAATACACTTTTAACACTTGGAACTTCTGCTTTAGTTGCAATTATAACTCTAACTTTATTTTATGAAGAGATCTCTTTATTTGTACTAGTTTTCGGCTTATCTATTAGTACCATTGCAATTGATTATATGTTTCATCATTATTTTCATAAGAGTTATGAAACAAAAAGTATTTTTAATAAAGAAGTTTTTTTAGGATTTTTTACTACTTTTATTGCATTTTTTATTTTAAGTTTTTGTGACTTTCTATTGATTGAACAAATTACAAGATTCGCAATGATTTCTTTATTGGTTTCATATTTAATATTTTCATTTATTTATCCAAAAATTACATTTAAACAAAAAAAAATTAATTTATATACACAAAATTTCATATCAATAAAAAGTATTTATTTCTTTGTATTCTCACTCATAATTCTTGGCGTATCTTTACAAAATTTAAATTATGATTTTGACATAAAATCTTTAGATTATAATAATAAAGAATTAAAACAAAAAGAGATTTTTTTTAAATCAAAATTAAATAAAGCAAATAGCCAAACCGTATTGATTAAAGCTTCTAGTATTAATGAACTAATTTTTTACAATGAGCAAATAAAAAAAATTGATAATAACTCGACTTCATCATTAGATAAATTAATTAGTAAAGAAAAATTCAAAGAGATATTTCATCATCTAAATAATACTAAACTTAATAAAATAAAAGAAAACTTGAATAAATATATTATTAACTCTTCTTTTAAAAAAGATTCATTTAAAGATGCCTATAATTATAAGGTTCAAGTACCAAGATATTCATATCAAAATCTACTTGAATATGGAATAGCAATCAAAAAATATAAAAATGAATATATTTCATATATAAATATTTCTGAAGATAAATATAAAGAAGTTCTAGGAAAAGAGTTTATTTATTCAGTAAGTTTAAAAAATCTTTTTGAAAAAGATTTAGAAAATGATTTAGAAAAGATAATTATTTTAGGTACTTCAAGTCTTCTTTTTATTATAATCATACTAACATTTATAACAAAAAAGAAAATTATACCAGCACTTAATTTTTTACTATTTCCAAGTGCTTTAATATTTATATATTTATGTTTTATAGCTGTTAATATTTTACATATATTTATGTTTTTTATTATTCTTGCAATTAGTATAGATTATGCAATTTATTCTAGTAAAGATAACTCTAAAGAAACAAAGAAAGCTATCATTTTCTCTGTTATTAGTTCTTTTGCAGGCTTTGGTGTTTTAATATTTTCAAATATTAATTCACTATTTTCTATTGGAAGTGTAGCAACATTAGGAATATTAGCAATTCTAATTTTAATTTTATTTCAAAAGGTAAGTAATGCATCTAAAAGTTTATAATGATAATGGCTCTATAACTACGCATCATATTAATAAAGATGAATTTATAAATAATAAATATGAAAATAGAGTATCTTATATTTCAAGCTCATCAAAAGAAATTAATGCTTTAAATATATTCAAATCATATTTTTCAAATGCAAAATCAATTTTATTTGATGATACAAATAAACTTTTAGTTAAAAGATTAGAAGATTTAAATATACCCTCTTTTAAATCTTTTAATAATATATCTACTATTTTTGATGAAAAAGAATTTTCTTTTGTTTATTTCACTAGTGGAAGTACAGGAGAAAGTACGGCTGCACTAAAAACAAAAAAAAATATTGAAAGTGAAATAAAAGCATTAAGTACTCTATTTAAAAAATATAATATAAAAAGAGTAATTGTAACTGTTCCTTTTATACATATTTATGGTTCTTTAACTGGACTTTTCTATCCATATTTTAATGATATTGATATTATTTTAAAAGAGCACTTTCTACCAAATGACTTATTAGATATATGTACTGATAATTCTTTAGTTGTTACAACTCCACTTTATATAAAAGCCTTAAATAAAATATCAAGCACAAAAGACCTATCTAAATCTATATTTTTAAGCTCAACCGCGCCACTTGATGCAAAAGAGGCTAAACACTTCAATGAAAAGTTTTCATGTCCTGTAATGCAATTATTTGGTTCAACAGAAACAGGCGGTATTGCCTATAAATTTAATGATGATATATTATGGACTCCTTTAGAAAATGTAGAGATTCACACAAATAAGAAAAATGAATTAAAAGTAAAATCACCTTTTGTTTCAAAAGTATTATTGGGAAAAGAATTTTCAAATACAAATGGAGAGATACAAACTTTTGATTTTGTTGAAAAAGATGAAGAAAAGTTCAAGTTAATTGGAAGAAGTTCACAAATACTAAAAATTGCAGGAAAAAGATACTCAACTATTCAAATAGAAAATATTTTAGAAAAACAAGAACATATCCAAAAGGCTTTAGTTTACGTAAAAAATGATAGAGAAACTTTAAGAGGTGAAATATTAGATATTACACTAGAAACGCAAAAGATTTTCAAGCCCTTAGAAATAAAAAAGATCTTGCAAAATAATCTTTCCAATTTAAAATTTTCAATGGATTTAAAATGTGTGGACAAGATTCCAACATCTAGTGTTGGAAAAAAACTTAGGATAAATATTTAATGGCAATTAAAATAAAATCATTAGATAAAACCTATGATAAATATGAAGTATTAAAGAACTTAAATCTCCATATAAAAGAAGGTGAGATATTTGGTTTATTAGGACCAAATGGTGCTGGAAAAACTACCTTAGTTTCTATCTTAAATTATTTAGAAAAAAAAGATTCCGGTGAAATTAAAATCTTTGGTAAATCTTATGAAGAAAACAAAAACTATATTCAAAGTATAAGTAGCTATGTTCCTCAATCTTATGCATTCTATCCTGATTTAACAGCTTATGAAAACTTAGAGTTTTTTGCAGCACTATACAAAATAAACAGCTCTTTAATGCAAGAAAAAATCAACTCATGTATTAAAATGACTGCTTTAGAAAACTATAAAAACAAGCAAGCAAAGACATTTTCTGGTGGCTTAAAAAGAAGATTGAATATTGCAATTGGCTTGTTAAATGATCCTAAAATATTATACTTAGATGAACCTACAGTTGGTATTGATCCTCAGTCAAGAAAATATATCCTAGATATTATACAAAATATAAATAAAGAGAAGAAAACAACTATTATTTATACTTCACATTATATGGATGAGATTGAATACTTATGTCATGAAATAGCTATATTAGATAAGGGTCATATAGTTAAAAAAGACTCAAAACTAAATCTTATAAATGAAAATAGTAATGTTGTAATTAATTGTCAAGATGAACAGATAAGTATAAATACACAAAATGGATATGATGAATTATTAGATGTATTTGAAAAGATAAAAAAAGATAAAAAAAGAATAAGCTCAATCAACTATGGAAATAAAAGTTTAGAAGAGATGTTTTTAAAAATCACAAAACAGGATTTAAGAGATTAATGCTTAAATATATATTAAAAAAAGAGTTCTTACTAATCTTTAGAAATATTCATGCTTTACTTGTTTTATTTGTAATGCCTAGTGTTTTTATCATAATTATGTCATTAGCTTTGAAGAATACTTATTCAAATAGTATTGATATAAAATTTGAAGTATTATTAACATCAGAAAATAAAAATAAAGATATTCAAGATTTATTAAAAAAACTAAAAGACAACAATTTTTTTAATATTACTTATTCAAAAGAAGTATCAAATAAAAAAGATATTTTATACTCAAAAAACTATGATTTTTTAATACAGATGCCAAGTACATATTTAAAGGATATTCAAAAGAATAAAGATATAAATGTAAATATTTATTCAAGTCCTGATTTATCAATTCAAAATATAAATCTATTAAAAAGTTTACTTAGCTCAAATATTAGTAAACAACTAATAAAAAACTTACTTATACAACTTGATGTAAATACGCAAGAAACTAAAGATTTTAACAATAGTATTAAACATCATTATATATCAAAAGAAAATAGTTTTAAAATAACTTCAGTTCAGCAAAGTGTACCTGCATGGCTTATATTTTCTATGTTTTTTATTTTAATCCCAATATCAAATACTTTTATAAATGAAAAGAATTTTGGGACATTAAGTAGAATAAAAAGTATCAATGTATCAATGTTGCCAATTCTTTTTGGAAAGATTATTCCTTATTATCTTATAAATTTATTTCAAGTACTATTTATGATTTTAATAGGTATTTATCTAATGCCAATATTAGGAGCAGACAGTCTTCAAATTAAAGGAAATATCCTCCTTATATTTCTACTTTCATCTGTAGTATCACTAGCTGCAATATCCTTTGCTTTAGTTATAGCAAATATTGCAAAAAAGAGTGAAGATGCTACTACAATTGGTGGAATATCAAATATTATTTTAGCAGCACTTGGTGGTATTATGGTACCCAAATTTATAATGCCACAAAGTATGCAAGAGATTTCAGAACTCTCTCCAATGTCTTGGGCACTAGATAGTTTTTTAGAACTATTTGTAAATGGTGGGACTTTTATAGATATAAAAGAGTATATTTTTAAATTAACTCTTTTTGCTATAATATGTTTTATAATTTCATATGTATTATTAATAAAAAAAGGTAGTAAATGATTGGTTCAAAAGATGATGACTTCAAAAAGAAATTAAAAGAGCTTATAATTGAAGAATGTGATAAAGATATAGAAGCATCAGATATAAATGATGATGATATTTTATTTAGTGAAGAATGTGCATTAGAACTTGATTCCATGGATGCCTTACAAATTTCAATGGCTTTGCAAAAAGAGTATGGGATTCAAGCAAACGACAGTAAAAAACTTAGAAAGATTATGGTTTCTATTAATACTTTAGCTGACTATATCCAACCCAAATAACATTGAAAAAAGAATCTTATATAATTGGAAAAGCTTTATACACAAGCTTAGGTAATACTAAAGAAAAAATTACAGAAGAAATTTATAAACTATCACAAGATAATTATCTATCTTTTCTAGAAAATAAATTTAAAGAAAAAGCTTTTTATAAAATTGAAGAAAGATTTGATTCAGAAAAAGAAAAATTCTTTAAAATTCTGAAAGAAGTAATTGATCAATCAATAAATGAATCTCAAATAAAAGATAAAGAAAACCTTCATATATTTATAGGTTCAACCTCAATGGGAATATCTATTGAAGAAGAAGCAAATCAAGAGTTTCATAATAATAAAAACATAGATGAGTTATCACATATTGGATATGGATATATTGGAACATTTGTAGAAGAATATATAAAAAGTAAATATAAATCTATTATATTCTCAACTGCATGTACTTCAAGTACAAATGCTATTGCTTATGCTTCAAAGTTAATTCAAAATAATAAAATTAAAAAAGCTATTATAATTGGAATTGAATTATTTAATAGAAGTACTTTTGATGGTTTTTCTTCACTTATGCTTTTATCTCAAAATAAAGTTTATAGACCATTTGATGAAAAAAGTGATGGAATTATATTAGGAGAAGCTTGTTCTGCCGTTATTTTAGATTCTGTGAAAAATAAAGATAGTGATTTTAAATATATCTCATCTTCTAATATTTGTGATAATTACTCAGAAACAACAAGTAACCCATCAGGGGAACCTATTTTAAATTGCATGAATAGTTCAATCCAAAATGCTGGTATGACTCTTAAAAATATTGATTTAATTAAAGCTCATGCTACAGGAAGTGAAAATAACAACTCTTCTGAAGCTAAAGCAATTAATGACTTATTTAATAACTATCAATCTACTACAAATATTACCGCTGTAAAACCATATATAGGGCATACTCTTGGAGCTTGTGGTACAAATGAAATTGTACTTATACTTTATTGTATAGAAAAAGGCTTTTTCCCTGCAACATTAGGTTTTGAAAAATCAGAAGAAAAACTAGAATTTACACCTCTTTTAAAACATAAAAATAATATACAAAAAACAACTGTATTATTTAATTTTGTAGCTTTTGGTGGAAATAATAGTTCAATAATATTAAGTAATAAGAGTGAAAATGTATATTCATAAAACATATTCATTAAATAATGAAAATAAAAGTATTAAACTATATAAGAGTGAATTAAAAGAGATTTCAAAAATAAACTTACGAAGATCAAGTAAGTTTAATATCTTAGCCATACTAGGCGCTTTAAGATGCATGGATAATACAAAGTATAATAATATGGGAATATACATAGCTAGTGAATATGGTTCAATTACTAGTGTTAAGAAAGTTGTAGAAGATGTTAGCCAAAATAGTATAGTCATGCCTTTTGATTTTCTAAATATTAATAGTAATAATGTAAGCTTCTATGTCTCACAAGCCTTAGTTTCAAATGGGAAAAATATGGTATTAACTTCACATGATTTATCTTTTGAAAAGGCCTTAGAATTTGCCTTATTTGATTTAGAAATAAATGAAGTAAATGATGCTTTAATAGGAAATATAGATGAATCACTTGATGATATAAATGATTTTAATAAGTATATTTTTAATAAACAAAATAATCCATCAAAAGATACTAGTTCATGGATTTATCTAAATAAAGAAAAGGAAAACTCAATAGCAAAAATAGAAGAGTTTTTGAGTTTTTCTAATCTTTCTGAACTAAAAGACATACTTAAAGATGTGATTTATGATTTAATTACCTTAAATCAATATGCTAAAGAAGAAATAAATGAACTTAAAATAAACAAAGATTTAATTTTCTCACATGATAATATACATGGATGTACAAATATAATATCTATGCTTAATACAAATAAAAAGAGTTTTATTTATCTATCAATGGATAAAAATAAAAAAGGCTATTTATTAAGATTTAGTAAATAATCTTTATATTTTTTTTAATAAAGTAAAAGCTTCTTTTTCAAGAGAAGCTGATTCTACTAGCTTCTTAGAAATCTTTTCAGGATCAAATTTATCTAAATTTTTACTAGATTCAACACAATATAAAGCAAACTCTCTTAATGTATTCCCAGATTTAATTAGTAAAGAAGAAGCTTCATCTAAAATCTCTTCATCTATATTATATTCTTTTGATTCAGTTAAAAAAGCTGCATATAAAAATCTAAAACCTCCACCACCAGTTCCAATTTCTTCTTGCATCCTTACAATATGAGTTAAATAGTTTTTTAAAAACCTATCATTATTATCACGTTTTAAATTAGATATTTTCTTTGCTAACTTGTTCATTCCTTTAATTCCTGCAAAGGGAAAAGGAGTAAGCATTGATTTTGCATTTTTTCTTATTGCTTTTTTCACAATATTTGTAAAGTCAATATCTTTAGGAATATTTTCTGGATAATAAATAAATCCTTTTGGAGCGAATGCTCCTTTTGCAAATCTTGCTTTATTTAAATCATTTTCATTACATTTAACTTCAGTTTCAAATACAGGATCAGAAATAAGATACTCATCCTTTTCTTTTCCATATACGATTAAATTATGTGCATTAAAATGAAATCTCATATCTTTAGGAAAATATGGTAAATAATAAACTGAACTCTGAAGGCCAACAAGTTTACCACTTTGGACTAATGATGTTAACTCAGTATTTGCTTCTTCTTTATTTGAATAGTTTTTCTTATTCATTTTAATACCTAAAACTTTAGATATTTTTTTCACAATATTCTTAGGTAATTCTCTATAAGCAATTAATGGTAATCCATTTATTTTTACTATTGGAATAAAAACAAAAGCAAGACTACTTGTAATTCCAAAAGCCATAGGTTCAGATATTTTTAATCCATAAGATGAAATAAGTGTTGAGATTACACCACTTTCACAATGAGCAAATTGTGAATGTTTAAAATTATTTTCCATCTCTAAAATCCCTCAATTCTTCTATCTTAATACTAAAAACTTCAGCATATCTAGAAAGAACTTTTTCATTTAGTTTTTTAAAATGCTTCATTTGTAAATGTCTTTTAACTCTAAATTGAAACATACCAACCATACTTGAAAGTGTTGGTAAGTCCATTCTATTTTTGTACATAAAAAAACTTATTGGAGAAGATATACCTTTTGATATATTATCAAGTGATTCTTTTTCTAAAAGTTCATATTCATCTACAGCAGTTCTTGTTGCAAATTCTTCTATATTACTTCCATAATTTTCTCTAATAAAATCTCCACTTGAATCTTTTGTATACATAACTTTTTGCATACCGTTTAAAGTTACATTTTCTTCTTTAGGAACTTCTATTTCTTTCATTAAACAACTTCTAATAACATAAATGCCGTAGAAAATCTTCCACTTTCAGGGATATAACAAAGTAATTTTTCACCTTTTTTAAGTTTACCTGAACTAAAAAGTTCTTCTAAAATAATATAAATTGAGGCTGAACCTGTATTTCCAAATTGTGTTAAATTTGTAAACCATTTTTCAAAAGGAATTTCAAAACCGACTTCTTTTAATCCAGCATATAATTTATCTTTGAAAAATTCTGAAGAATAATGAGGAAGAAAATAATCAATCTGATCTACTTTAATATCTCTTTTTTTAAGAATTTTACGTAAAGGTTTTACTACTGTATACTCAACAATGTTTTCATTTAAAAGCTTAACATCCTGAGCAACACTTAATAAAGATTTTTCCATTATCTCATCTTGAGAATAATTTTTCCATCCAATGAAAGTGTTATCTTTAACTTCTCCTCCACTATACATACAAACTGGCATCTCACCTGCATAAGATAAGGTATCAATCCAATCAATTCTTAATGAAATACTATTTTCATTTGGTTTATCTTGTAAAAGCATAGCTCCTGCACCATCAGACAACATCCATCTTAAAAAATCTTTTTCAAAAGCAAGCTGAGGATTTTGTTCTAATTCAATAAGGTTTTTTGATTCTTCCTCAAAATTCTTTGCACTTAATATTAAAGAAGCCGCTTCAGAGCCTGTAGAAATACCTGATTTAATCTCTCCACACTTAAGAGCATAATAAACATATTTCAAAGCATTCACTCCACTTAAACAAATACCAGAAGCACTTAATACTTCAAGTGGATGAAGTTTTAATTCACCATGAACCATTAATGCATGATTTGGCATAAATTGATCTGGTGATGTAGTACCACAAGATAAACATTCTAATTCATCTAATTTAAAATTATCATTCTCTAACTTTCTAATAGCATTTGCAGTTAAACTAGCATTTGAAAAAAGTGCTTTTTGTGTTCCTTTTTCTAAAACATAAAATCTTCTTTTTATACCATTACTTCTAAGAACAATTTTTCTAGCTTTTGACTTCTTACCGCCAATACATCCTAAGTAATCTTCTATTTCTTCATTAAAAACTGGTTCGTTTGGCATAAACTTTTGAATATTATTTATATATACATTATTCATATTTACTAAAATCCTTCATTCTAAAATCTTCACTACCTGATGGCATTTCATAAAAAGCTTTTTCTTTTAGTATTTTCTTTTTATTTATCCTTCTAATAATTGTTTGAACTATCATATTAATTGGAACGACAACTATAATCATCAAAATTAAGAAAGCTGTATACAAAGCAAGAAAAGGTTTTCTTTTTATATCCCCTGGCTTTCCAATTTTTCTAATTAATTTACCCCAAATCATAAAGCTTTTAGTCCCGATTTGTTCACTTTTTATAAGTTTTTCATCAACGCTTACTGCATTTAACCCATAACAAATACTTTTATTTTCTTTTTCTAAATTATTTGTTATAGCTTCTTTTATAGCAAACCCAAAACGTGAACTATTTTTAATCTTTTGTTTATCAATTCCAGCTTCTGGAAAAATTTTCCAAAAAGAGTTCTTTCTTCCTGTTAACATCCATCTAGGAGTTGTAAAGAAAGTAGCTATAGAATTTCCTTGATCAATTAAGACTATATTATCAATAAGTTTTGCATCAAGATCTTTCAATAAATTTTTCATTTTTTCTTGTGCCATAACCCACATATTTCTACAACCTATAACAGTTATAACTGGTTTGTTTTTTAATTTATCTTGTGCAAATTTTGATTTTAAAAATGATGTTACAGGAATTGAAGGAGATAAGAACCATACTTGATAAAAGATAATTACTAAATCATAATCATTAGAATCTTCAACTTCCTCAATTTCACATGGATCCATATATATAGATTCAGGAAAGCAATCCATAAAATCAAAAAAACTCCAAGGGAAAGGGTAGTCTTTTTTTGGCTTGATTATTTTGTGATTTATTTCTATTTCATCACATCTAATAGGAGAACTTAGTGAAGTAACTAATTCACTAAGTTGTCCAGATTGAGAGTAACTTACAATAAGTACTTTTTTCAATTATTTTATATTCTATTTACTATATCTTGATAATTCAACATTGATAGCATTCTCTAAATTTTGAACCCATCCATTATAATTATTATGAATTTGATTTGTAGTTGAATCATATTTTAAATTCATACTATCTTTATAATTAATTGAAAAAGAATTACTTGTATAAGGAATTTCAACAACTGCTCTGTGTTTTCTAATATTAATTGTCCCAATTGCTAAACCTGGTCTAGATTGAGTAATAATCCATCCTTTACTAACTCCTGCATTCTTAATTGCTTTGTAAACATTCGAACTTGATGTGTTAGATCCGATAGAACTGTTATTCACATTGTATACCGCCGCAGTTCTACAACCTGTTAAAACAAATAAACTCAATAAGGCAATTACCCCATATTTTACAAACTTTTTCATATTTCCTCCAGAATTAAATTAATTCATTATATCCAAAAACAAATTATAATAATTTTAACCTATATCTTAATTCCAATACTAGTATACGGATTATATAAAACATTAGAACCTGATT
Source organism: Poseidonibacter lekithochrous (assembly GCF_018861145.1). Taxonomy (GTDB): domain Bacteria; phylum Campylobacterota; class Campylobacteria; order Campylobacterales; family Arcobacteraceae; genus Poseidonibacter; species Poseidonibacter lekithochrous_A. The sequence continues at coordinate 195,698 of NZ_JAHKQT010000017.1, read as the reverse complement.
GCACTTTAACATTTCTTCTTTGAGTAAAATCAACTACGTAGTCACCTGGAAAATCTACTGAAAATTTTGCACATAAAACTGCTGCTTGTTCAATTACAGAATCTGGTATTGTCTTCTTTGTATTTTGAACTATTACATGTGAAGAAGGTCTATCTTTTAGATGAAACCAAAAGTCACTTGCTTTAGAGTTTTTTAACAAGTATACGTTTTCACGTTCACTAGTTCCCAACATAATTTTAAAGCCTTCAAAAAAGAAACTTTCATAAGGTTGTGCTTTTTTTGTACGTTTTTGGTTTTTCTCTTTTTTTGGATATAAAAATTCACACTCTTCAATTGTATTTGCAATTTTTAGACTATTTACCATTCTATGTAAAAATTCTAATTTTTCATCTAAATTATCTTTTTCTATAGATATATGAAGTGCTTTTTGTTTTGCTTTTTTAGCTTTTTTAAATAAGTCATTTGAATATTTTGAAGCTGAAGATGCTTTATCTAAAAAGACTTCAACTTCTATTCCTTCATAGTTATATGCTTTAAAAGAGTCTTGATATGGCTTTAAAGTATGGAGATTTGATAGTATCAAATTTGCTTTTTCATAAAGATTTTTTGATTCCTCTTCAAGCTCTTCTTTCTTTGGTAATGATTTGATTGTCTTATCTAATTTTTTTATTTTCTTTTGAATTTGGCTAATTTTTACTTTTTTTAAATTCTCTAGATTCTGATTTTCTTTTTCTTCATGAATTTTATATAAGTAACTTTCAATATCATCAACTTCTTCCATTTTTGGAATAAATGTTTGTTTTGGAATTTCATCTAGCTTAATTCCAACTTTAACAACCCTACTTGAAGAGAATTCATCTACATGTCTTAATGCTTCAATTATCACTCTATTTTCATCTAGAATTATTATATTTGTGTGTTTTCCTGTAAACTCTAGTTGAAGAATAGTTGTCAATTCTTTATATGAAGATGAAGAATTTACTTTTATATTTATAATCTTATCATCGTTATACATTTCTATATTTTCAATTTTTGAATTATAAAATCTTTTTTGTAAAGCTACATCAAAAGGAGCGTTAAAATCTTTCTTAGATTTCAATAAATTCTTTGATTTAAAGACAGTACTAGAGCCTTTTGACATATCAAAATATATAATATTATTATTATTAAATTCTATTATAATAGTATTATTGTCAATACGCTTCACTAGCTTGATACTTTGGGTATTCTTCACTAAATACTCAATTAAATGTTTTAATAAAAAATACTTCACAATTACTCCACTTTATACTTATATTATTATCTAAGATTTATTTATAGATATATTAGATATGATTATACCAAAATTATCATTAGGAGATAAATATGAAGTTATTAAAAATTGCTTTAGCAGGTTCGTTAATCTTAAGTTTTAGTGCAACTACATTATTAGCAGATGCTACAAAAGGTCAAAAATTATTTGTTAAAAAATATAAGAATGATTGTGGTTTTGCAGGAGATAAATTTGCAGCTAAGCATTCTCAAGATGAATGGGAAGAGATAATGGAAGCTGGTAAATTTAAAGAAGAATTACTTAAAATTTGTCCAAAAGTAAAAGAAGCAGATGTAAAAGATAAATATATCCAACATCTTTATGATTTTTCATATAAATTTGCTAATGATTCAGGAAATGTTCCTTCTTGTTAATATAACTTTAAAAAAAACTAAAGGCTAATATTAAATTAATATTAGCCTTTTTTACTAGGCTCTTTTTTCTTATTATAAGTATAAGTTTTACTTATGTATTATTAATCATCCATTAACTTTTTAAATCATATAATTCTCTTATAAGTTATTATAAGGAAAACCTATGAAAAAAAGTATAATTTTACTCTCAACAATTGCTGCTTTTACAACTGCTAGTTTTGCAGAAGATGTTAACAAACAAATGTATGAACAACTTCAATTACTGAAGAAACAAGTAGCTGAACTTGAAGCTAAGATGAATGAACAAAATTCAAAAGTTGAAGAAAAAAGAATTACAAAAATTGAAAAAAAACTTACAAGAGTTTCAAAAACTGCTACTGCTGCAAAAATTCAAAGTGCTGCTGATAATATTAAATGGGATGTTGACTTTAGAACACAAGTTGATAATATTCAATATAAGCATGCTGATGGTTCAAAATCAAAAAACAATGCCCTTTTAACTAATAGATTACTATTAGGTGCAAAATATCAAGCTGATGAAAATTCATCTTTTTTTGCAAAATTAGCTTATAACAAAGCATTTGGTGATACGGCTGATCATTCACAATCAAATACTAATCCAGGTTATGCAAATTTTGATTGGGTTACAAATGAAAATGCTACAGATAATACTGTAAAAATAAAAGAAGCTTACTGGCTATATAGTAATGACACTTTATTTGATGCAGATATTCCATGGACTGTTTCAATTGGTAGAAGACCATCAACAGATGGTTTACCTATAAATATAAGAAATAATCAAAAAGCTAATTCACCCTTATCACATGTAGTTGATGTGGAATTTGATGGTTTTTCTGTTAAATTTGATACGGAAGAAACAACAGGATGGACGGGCTCATGGCTAAAAATTTGTGGAGGAAGAGGATTAACAAATGCAACTCCAAGATTCGATATGTTCTCCCCTGCATATTCTACAGATAACACAAAAAATATAGATGTAGATATGTTAGGAATAATTGCGGTACCTTATGATGATGGACAATATTCAGTACATTTTAATTATGCTAGAGCCTGGAACCTAATTGGTTATGATGGTAAATCTATTAATCAATTTTATGGTGCTTATGGAAACTACCAAAATGCATCTCAAACATATCAACAAACACCAACTTCAAATAATTTAGGATTGTTAAATGATTCGGCCTTTGCAATGAATATTGCTGCACCTTCCTTTAAGGATGTTGGCGATATAGATTTTGCAACAATATTATTTAAAACAGAAGGCATTGGAGATGGAATATCAGATTATTTAGATGATACTACTGTATTTGCTTCATTTGCAATGTCAAAAACTAGACCAAATTCATTAGGAATGTTAGGTTCTAAAGAGTCTGAAACAGGCACATCTGTTTGGCTAGGTGTAAATGCCGCTTGTCCAATTAGTCCTGATGATTCAAGAATTGGATTTGAATGGAATAAAGGTAGCAAATACTGGAGATCTATGACTTATGCTGAAGATACTTATGCTGGAAGTAAAATTGCAGTAAGAGGTCAAGCTTGGGAAGTTTATAGAAATCAAAAATTAACTGATGCATTAAGTTTTGGGGTAAGTTACGTTTATATTGATTATGACTATGCAGGAAGTAATTCATTCTTTGGTGAAGATGGTAATCCTAATTCAACATTAGACGTAGTTTCCGCTCAAGACGTAAGAGCATATATGAGATATAAATTTTAAAAAATAATAAAAAGAGATTTATCTCTTTTTATTTAAAAGAATAGGCATCCAAATTATAAACAACTTCTTCGGCAACTTCAAGCATTGAAATATTCAATTTTTTAAAATCTTCACTTTTTATCTTTACTAATAATTCATCATATACCTTACCATATGTATAAATAGTAAAAAATATATATTCTTTTGAACGAGATTCTTTATTTAATTCTTTGAACCAAAGAGCAAGTAATGAAAAATAAAGCATAGAAGGGTTAAAAGTTTTTTTATTTTCTAAAGCCTTTGATATTTCTTTGTTTATAAAATTATATCCATCAAGTACTGCTTTTATTTTATAGTGTTTTCTATTTTTTATATAATAATCACTTGAATGTGTTACATAATTTATTTGAGTAAGCATTTCATCACTAATTTTATTGAATTTTACAATTAGTTCTTTATCTACTCCATTTATATAAATATCTTCTTTATCTTTATAAGAAAGAATTAAATCTCTGCAAAATAGTAATAAGCTTTCAGTTTTTATTTTCGATAAGTTTAAAATCATACTCAATTGTAACGAAAATTTATTAAATTTATAAAATAAGTAATTTAGTTTAAGTCTCTTTGCGATAAAATAAGCTAAATTTAATAATATAATTAACAAATAAAGGAAACTATTGGAACCAATAGGTATATTAAAAGACGGTCAAATTTATGACCTTCAAACTGCTGAAGCTTTAAATATCGAAGGTGATGTTATAAAGCAAGATAACTCCGCTGAATCTTTAGAGATTCTTAGACACTCATGTGCTCATATGATGGCTCAAGCTATTAAAGAGCTTTACCCTGATGCAAAATTCTTTGTAGGACCTGTCGTAACTGAAGGTTTTTATTATGACTTTAAAGTAGATGCTAAAATATCTGATGATGATTTAACAACTATTGAAAAGAAAATGAAAGAAATAGCAAACAGAAAACTAAAAATCGAAAGATATGAAGCAACACGGGAAGAAATTATTGCAAAATTTGCTGATGATGAATTAAAACAAGCTGTTTTAAAGAACATTACTGACGATACCTTAACTATGTACAAGCAAGGTGATTTTGAAGATTTATGTCGTGGTCCTCACGTACCAACAACAGGTATGATTAGAGCTTTTAAACTTACAAGAGTAGCTGGTGCATATCTTGGTGGTGATGAAGAAAATGAAATGATTACAAGAATCTATGGTATTGCTTTCTTTGATAAAAAAGAACTAAACGATTATGTAAGAATGCTAGAAGAAGCTAAAAAAAGAGATCATAGAAAATTAGGAACAGAATTAGAGCTATTTACATTTAATGAAGATGTAGGAGCTGGGTTACCATTATGGTTACCAAATGGTTCAAGATTAAGATCAAAACTAGAACATCTTTTATATAAAGCTCATAGAGTTAGAGGTTACGAACCAGTTCGTGGTCCAGAGATACTAAAGTCTGACATGTGGGATGTTTCAGGTCATAATGCAAATTATGGTCAAAACATGTACTATACAGAAATTGACGGACAAAAATATGGAATGAAACCTATGAACTGTGTAGGTCATATTCAAATCTTTAAAAATGATTTAGTTTCATATAAAGACTTACCTAAAAAACTTTTTGAATATGGTGTTGTTCATAGACATGAAATGAGTGGAGCAATGCATGGTTTATTTCGTGTAAGAGAATTTACACAAGATGATGCACATATTTTCTGTACTCAAGCACAAGTTAAAGATGTAATTATTGATGTATTAGAATTTGTTGAGTCATTAATGAAAACATTTGATTTTAAATATGAAATGGAAGTATCAACAAAACCTAAAAAAGCTATTGGTGATGATGCATTCTGGGAAACTACAACAAAAGGTATTATGGAAGCACTTGATAGTGAAAATTTACCTTATGGTATTGATGAAGGTGGTGGAGCATTCTACGGACCAAAAATTGATATTAAAATTACAGATGCTATTGGAAGAAAGTGGCAATGTGGTACAATACAAGTAGATATGAACTTACCAGAGCGATTTAATGTAGAATTCATTAATGATGAAGGACATAAAGAGCAACCAGTTATGATTCACAGAGCAATCCTTGGATCTTTTGAAAGATTCATTGGAATTTTAACTGAACACTGTGCGGGAGAGTTTCCATTTGTAATTGCTCCAACGCAAGTTATTTTTGTACCAATTGCAGATACTCATGTTGAGTATGCAAAACAGTTACAAAAAGAACTATTAGAAGATGAGATGGATTCTAAAATCTTTGACATGAATGAAAGTTTGAATAAAAGAATTAGAATGGCAGAAAAACAAAGAGTTCCTATGATTGTTGTAGTTGGAGATGAAGAAGTAGAAAATCAAACAATTGCACTAAGAAATAGAAGAACAAGAGAACAGTCTAACATGAGTAAAGATGAATTTATTACTATGTTAAATGAAATTAAAAAAGGAAGTAGAATTTGAGTAGAGACAAAAAAAACAATGTAATTATGAATGAAGATATTAGAGCCACAGAAGTTAGATGTACAGCAGATAATGGTTCTAATTATGGGATTATCCCTACAAAAGAAGCATTAGCACATGCAGATGAATTAGGATTAGATTTAGTTCTTATTGCTCCAGATGGTAAACCGCCTGTTGCAAAAATCATGGATTATGGTAAATTTAAATACCAACAAGAAAAGAAGAAAAAAGAAGCTAGAAAAAATCAAAAAGTAATTGTTGTAAAAGAAATTAAACTTTCTGTTAAAATTGCTGATAATGATATTAATTATAAAGTTAAACACTCTAGAGAATTCTTAGAAGCTGGACATCATGTAAAGTTTAGAGTGTTTTTAAGAGGTAGAGAAATGGCAAATCCACAAGCAGGTATTGATGTACTTAAAAGAGTATGGCCAATGGTTGAAGATTTAGCTGTAATGGATAAAGAACCTAAACTTGAAGGAAGATACGTAAATATGATGGCTCTTCCTAAAAAAGACGAAAATCACAAATAAAAAAAGAAGAGAACCTACTCTCTCTTCTTTCACTATCAAATCCTATTTAAACATAATTTAATAAAAATTTAAGTATAATCCTAGACTTTTTCATTTCTAAATGAAATTGCAAATTTAAAAAAGGATTTTTCAATGCCAAAGATGAAAACTAACAGTGGCGCTTTAAAGAGATTTAAAATAAAGAAAAATGGTTCTATTAAAAGAGGATCAGCTTTTAGAAGTCACATCTTAACAAAAATGTCTCAAAAGAGAAAAAGAAATCTTAGAGGACCACAAACTGTTGCAGCTGTGGATTCAACAAGAGTTAAAAGAATGTTAAACAAAGCGTAATCATTTTTAAATGATTTTTTAGTCCCTCCACATATTGTGGAAAAGTTCAACAATATTGTTGACACCTTATTATTTTTTAAAATAATGGTAAAGAAAGGAAATATACATGCCTAGAGTTAAAACTGGTGTAGTTAGAAGAAGAAGACATAAGAAAGTATTAAAAGCTGCTAGAGGTTTTTATAGTGGTAGAAGTAAGCATTTTAGAAAGGCCAAAGAGCAATTAGAACACTCAATGGTATATGCATACAGAGATAGAAGACAGAAAAAAAGAGATATTAGAAAGCTTTGGATTGTAAGAATCAATGCTGCTTGTAGATTAAATGATATCAACTATTCTAGATTCATGAACGGATTAAAAATAGCTGGAATTACTTTAGATAGAAAAATCTTAGCTGATATGGCTATGAATGATTATACATCATTTATATCATTAGTTAATTCTGCAAAAGATGCATTAAAATAATTAAATTTGCATAAACTAAAAAAGGGATTGAAGTTTTCTTCAATCCCTTTTTTTATATCTAAAATATATAAATCAGATAAAAACTATGCTTTACCTGATAACATTCCATATTGTGTCATTGGTTTTAGCATATAAACTTTTAATAACCACCAAATATATCTTTCTTCTGTAGGATCTAGAGGGAAAGAAGGAGTTGGTTTTTTAGTCCAATCAAACTCAGCTAACATCACTTTTCCAATATCTGTAATTAAAGGGCAAACTGTATATCCTCCATATTTAGCAGTTAATTCTTTTCCTTCCATAGCAGAAATTAAATTATCAACTAATACTTTATACTGTTTTCTAACGCTTCCACCTGTTTTCCCCATAGGAACAGCTGCAATATCACCTAATGAAAATATATTTTTGTATTTAACATGTTGTAATGTTTCTTTATTTACAGGAACCCAACCTTTTCCTGAACCAACTGCTGATTTAGCAATCACATCTGGTGCTTTCATTGGTGGAGTAATATGCATAAAATCAAAAGGTACTTCTACTTCTTGATGTTTTGTAATAGTTGAGTATTCTTCTAAATCTTCATCATAAGGACCTTTTTCATCCCATCTTTTGTCAAAAAATGCCGTTTTATTTTTAATATCAACAGCTGTTAAATTATGCTTGTAATTCCATTTAAGATTTCTTACTTCAAATTGTTTTAAAATAGCATCATGATATTCTTTAACACCAAACATATTGCTACCATTTACATAATATCTTAATTCAGCATTATCTCGTGCACCAGCTTCTACTAATCTAGAATGAGTTAAATTCATTATTTTTTTTGGAGCTCCACCACACTTAATCGCAGTACTAGGATGAGTAAAAATACCTTTTACTTTCTCTCCATTTTTTGCTTTTTGAATAAACTTTTGCATCTGAATCCATGTAGCTTCTGCTGTATCTGTATTATATATAGAGGTAATTCCAGAATCTCCAAATGCTTTTAATATTTTCGAAGAATCTCCAGCAGTATAAGCATCTCCAACTTCTTCTAATCCCTTAATTTTTCCAAAATCAAGAGTAATTCCAGCAGCAATAACTAAAAAATCATAACTTAATGTTTCACCTGAACCTAAAACTACTTTATTAGCATCAGGGTTAAATTCAACTGCACTATCTTTAATTAGTTTTACACCTGCAGGTAAAAAATCTTTTGTATTATAAAGGATATCAGACTTTTCATATATTCCACCAGCAACTAATGTAGTTCCAGCTTGATATGAAACTGATTTACTAAGAGGTTCAATCACAGTGATATCAGGGCTTGTTAAAGTAGTAGCTAATCTTGCTGCAGTTGACATTCCAGCTAAACCACCACCAATGATTAAGATTTTACCTTTTGCTTCACTAGCTTGAGCAACAGTAGCAGCTTGTGATTCACTAGTTCCACCCATTAAATATGCAGCAGAACCAAGACCAGCTAATTTAAAAGCTTCTCTTCTTGAAATTCCAATTTTTTTTGCTTCTGCATCAACTAATTCTAATGCTTTATCTAATTCATTTTTTGACATAAATATCCTTTTACATAATTATTCTATTGTTTTAGGATACCAAAAAGTAAATAATAAGGAACTTTTATCTAGCTTGTTTTACACAAGATTAGTTATTAGATTTACTTATAATATTTAGAGCTCGTATATATTCATCTTTATTATTTAAATTAATAAACTCATCATCATTAGGAAAATCTATATAGTTAGTATTATTATTTCTAAGTAAATAATTAACTTTATGAATATCTTCTATTAACATTTTATTTATAAATTTAACTAAACTTGTAGAGAATACACCACATAGATTATGGGTTCTTTGTGTTCTTGCAACACATATATCATATTCTTTTGATTTGCTGAGTAATTCATTTATTGAATCAAGAGATACTAAAGGAGTATCAACAGTAATTATAAATACTTTTGAAGTTTTTATTGTTTGTAAAATAGTTTCCAAAGCAACAATTGGAGAGAATATTTCACCTTTATCAAGGATTAAATATTTTTCTTTTTCAGAAAGAAAACCAAATTTATCTACTTTTGAAGAGATATACACGTCTTCAAAATTGTTTTTAAGCTTATTATATTGATATTCAGTTAGTGAGGAGTATGTAGAAAAAGGAAGAAGAGATTTATCTTCTCCCATTCTTGAGCTTCTACCCCCACATAAAATCACACAAGGGATTTTTGAAGAAATAGAAACTTTAGACATTAAAGACCTCTTGGGTCTGTAATGTATCCTGAAATAGCAGATGCTGCTGCAACTGCTGAGTTAGCAAGATAAATTTTTGAACTTCTTGAACCCATTCTTCCTACAAAGTTTCTGTTAGTAGTAGATACACATACTTCATCATCACCTAAAATTCCCATATATCCACCTAAACATGCTCCACATGTAGGATTAGATACAACACCACCTGCATCAACAAGAATATCAATATATCCCGCTTTTGTTGCATCTCGTAGAATCTTTTGAGTTCCTGGTGTTAAAATAAGTCTAGCATGACGTGCAACTTTTTTCCCTTCAAGAATTTCAGCTGCTACTTTGAAATCAGATAATCTACCATTTGTACAAGAACCAATAAATATTTGGTCTACTTTAATTTTATCTTCAACTGCTTGTGAAACACTATGACCATTTGAAGGTAAAAAAGGATAAGCAATAACTGGTTCTAATTTAGAAGTATCAATTACAATTTCTCTACAGTAAACTGCATCCTCATCTGAATAATGAATTTTTGGTTCAGCTCTTAATCCACCATTTAATTCTGCTGTTTGAGCTAAAAATTCTGCTGTAACTTCATCATATGCAACAATACCATTTTTGGCACCTGCTTCAATTGCCATATTACATAATGAGAATCTATCATCCATTGATAAATATTTAATTGCATCACCTGTAAATTCTAAAGCTTTATATAAAGCTCCATCAACACCTAAAATTCTAATAATTTCAAGGATTAAATCTTTTCCAGTTACATGTTCTGCTGGTTTACCATTGAAAACAACTTTAATTGATTCAGGAACCTTAAACCAGTTACCACCAGTAATCATTCCAAATGAAATATCAGTTGATCCCATACCTGTTGAAAATGCACCAAGTCCACCATGTGTACATGTATGTGAATCTGCCCCAATAATAACATCACCTGGTAATACTAATCCTTTTTCAGGTAATAAAGCATGTTCAATTCCCATATCTTTTTCATCAAAGAAATGTTTTAAATCATGTTTATAAGCAAAATCTCTAGAGATTTTTGCTTGATTTGCTGATGCAATATCTTTTGCAGGAATAAAGTGATCAAGTACAATCGCAAAACCATCTGGATTTGCTAACTTTTCAAAACCACCGTCTTCAAAGGCTTTAATAGAAATTGGAGTAGTAATATCATTTCCAATTACCATATCAATTGGACTTCTTACAATTTCACCTGCAGATACTTCTCTTCCTACATGTTCACTAAAAATTTTTTCTGTTATTGTTTGACCCATATTTATCTCTTTTCGTAAAATTTATTATATTTTTGCCATTATAGCTAACTTTAATTTAAGCTCCCAAATCTAGGACTAATTCTTTTTTTCTTTTCTTTCTTGTTGCCATTGTTTTATTTGCATAAAAATGATTATTGCAACTGCACAATTTATAATAATATCTGCTAAATTAAAAATCGCAAACTCAAAACCATAATGCCAATAAAGGTAATCAACCACTCCACCATAAGTAAATCTATCTAGAATATTAGATAATCCTCCCGCAAAAAGTAAGGATATTGGCAAATAGTATTCATCAAATATTTCTTTATTTTTAAGTAAATAAATAAATCCTGCTATTACCATTGTTAATTGTATATACTTTAAATATTCAGCAAGAAAAGAAAACATTGAAAAAGCGACACCATAATTATATGCTAGATGCAAAGACATATATGGTCCTTTTACATTCCAATCAAAATTTGCAAATCCATATTTTAATAATTGGTCAATTATAAATAAAACTACAAATATTATTATTGTTAGAATTAACTTTTTATTCATAAAGCTTTTTTGAAAAATGCCTTTAATGTTTCCATTCCATCAACTACATCTTTTTTATTTTTACCTTCTAAAAGAAGTCTAATTTTATTTTCAGTTCCTGAATATCTTATTAAGTCTCTCATCCCTTTATCTCTTAAAGGTTTTACTATTTCATCTAAACCTGCAATTTCTTCTAAAGGTGGTTTTTCACTAACTTTCATATTATGTAAAATTTGAGGATATAACTCAAATGGATTTAATACTTCACTAGCTTTCTTACCAGATCTTAAAATCAATGCTAATACTTGTAAAGCAGAGGCTAATCCATCTCCTGTTTTTGCAACATCAGAGAAAATTACATGTCCACTTTGTTCTCCACCAAAGTTAATACTTTCTTTTTTCATTACTTCAAGAACATGTTTATCACCAACGTTTGATCTATACAATTTTATATTATCTTTTGCTAAAAAATCTTCTAAAGCTTGGTTTGACATTACAGTTGTAACACAACCTTTACCTTGTAATAGTTTTTCATCATTTAAATAAACACAAAGTGCCCCTATTAATTTATCACCATCAACAACTTCACCTTTTTCATCAACTACAACTAATCTATCAGCATCACCATCAAGTGCAAGTCCAATATCTGCTCTATATTCACGAACTAGTTTTGCAACACCTTCAGGATGCATTGCACCACAATTTTCATTAATATTAAAACCGTCTGGTTTATGATTTATAGTAATAACATCAGCACCCAATTCTTCTAAAATTGTAGGACCAACTTTATATGCTGCACCATTTGCACAATCAAGAACAATTCTTAACCCATGAAGACTTAAATCTTTTGGAAATGAGCTTTTAATTGAAACAATATATCTTCCAATAACATCATTAATTCTTTTTGCAGCACCAATATTTCTACCCGTAACTTGCTCTGATATCATCGCTTCATTATCATTAAAAATTTTTTCTATTTTTTTTTCGCACTCAACTCCAAGTTTATCACCTTTGTTATCAAAAAATTTAATTCCATTATCTTCATAAGGATTGTGAGAAGCAGAAATCATAATCCCAGCATCACATCTCATACTTTCTGTTAAATATGCAATAGCAGGTGTTGGCATTGGTCCTATTTGAATTACATCATATCCCACAGCTGTAAGACCACTAACTAATGCATTCTCAATCATATATCCACTTCTTCTAGTATCTTTCCCAACAAGAATTCTCTTCGTTGTTGAATGTTTCCTAAAATAAATACCAGCTGCTTTTGCTAATTTTAATACAGTCATTGCATCTAAAAAAGTACCAGCTTCCCCTCTAACTCCATCTGTTCCGAATAGTTTCATTAAATCTTCCTAAAATTAAACTTGCTTTAAGTTGCTTTGGGTAACATTCTACCCTTAAAAATTTTACAAAGAGGTTAAATAAAATGGCAAATCATAAATCTGCAGAAAAAAGAGCTAGACAAACAATCGTTAAGACTGAAAGAAATAGATTCTACAAAACAAGAATCAAGAACATAACTAAGACAGCAATCGCTGCAATCGAAGCTGCTGATAAAGAAGCTGCAACAACAGCAGTTAAAACAGCAAACAAATATTTACACCATTGTGTATCTAAAGGTATCCTTAAAAAAGGAACTGCAGCAAGAAAAGTATCTAGATTACAACTTGCAGTAAACGCTATATAATAGCTTTTAGTACATATGCTACAAGATAAACTACAGCCTTTTATTAATAGAGCTGAAGAAATTAACGAATTGTTAAGTTCTTCAGAAATAACTAGTGATATAAAGAGAATGACTGCTCTTTCTAAAGAGCAGGCAAGTATCGCTCCTATTGTTAATAAAGCTAAAGAATACATTCAATTATTAGAAGATATAGAAGAGAATAAGATGCTTCTTGACGATGATGAATTGGGTGATCTTGCAAAAGAAGAGCTGAGAGACTTGGAGCCTAAAAAACCAGAATTAGAAGAAGATATTAAATTTCTAATGATTCCTAAAGATCCTAATGACGATAAAAATATCTATTTAGAACTTAGAGCTGGTGCTGGTGGTGATGAAGCTGCAATATTCGTAGGTGACCTTTTTAGAGGGTACTTAAGATATGCAGAAAATAATGGTTGGAAAGTTGAAATCATGAGCACTAATGATAGTGAATCTGGTGGATATAAAGAAGTTGTAATTCTAATTAAAGGTGACCATGTATTCTCAAAATTAAAATTTGAGGGTGGTACACATAGAGTTCAAAGAGTTCCAGCTACTGAATCACAAGGAAGAGTTCATACATCAGCAATTACAGTTGCAGTAATGCCTGAAGTTGATGATATTGAAATTGACATTGATCCAGGTGATCTTAAGATTGATGTTATGAGAGCAAGTGGAAATGGTGGTCAATCTGTAAATACTACAGATTCAGCGGTTAGAATCACACATCTTCCATCTGGTCTTGTAGTAACAAACCAAGATCAAAAGTCTCAGCATAAAAATAGAGATAAAGCTATGAAAGTTTTAAAAGCTAGACTTTATGACTTAGAGATGCAAGAAAAAATGCAAAAAGAAGGTGCTGACAGAAAAGAACAAGTCGGTACCGGAGATAGAAGTGGAAGAATTAGAACATATAATTATCCGCAAAATAGAATAAGTGATCACAGAATCAATTTAACTCTGTATCGTTTAGACTATATTATGAATGACGGTTTATTTGATGAAGTAATTGATCCTCTTATTGCTGATCATCAATCTAAACTAATTGAGGCTAATGGATTATAAAATCCATTAGTTCTTTTTTTAACTACTTAAACAATGGTACAATTAAATCAAACATATATCCATTATAAAAATAAAGAATCATATATCACAATAAATTTTTGTAAAATCCAAGAAAATGATATTTGGGTAAAAGCAGTAATTTATAAACCAGCTGATTGCGATGAATTATTTGTAAGAGAATATAAAGAATTTGAAGAAAAGTTTAATTTAAAAAATTAAAGTCTTAGAAGAGAACTTCTAAAACTTAGTTTTAACACCTACTCCAATAGCATGAATATTTGTATTTTCATAAGAAATATTATCTAATTGAACATCATTAAACTTTTTATATTTATATTCAATATATGTCTGTATATTAGGTTCAAAATCAAAAGCTGTCCCAAAAAATCCTTGATATCCTAAAACAACATCGTTATCACTTTTAAGTGAATAAGAAGCAGGACCAACTCCAATACCTAAATATGGATGAATTAAACTTGTATCAAGTTTTATATTATAGATACCATTTATAAATAAAGAATGAATATCCATATCTCCTTTTCCTTCTTCCATTTTTGCAGTATTATATGTATATTGTGTTTCTAATGTAAAATTATCTGAAAGTCCAAATCCTAATCCTACTTCAAAAGAATACGCAGTACTCAATCCTATTTCACTTTTATCACTCCCCGATTTTACTTCCAAATCACTTGGAACAGAATATAAAATCGAATATCTTGCATAATTGTCATAAGCATTTAAACTTGTAAATAAACAAATACTTGTAAGTATACTTAACCCTAATTTTTTCATTACTTATCCTCAAATTGTTTTATGTATTTTACTACGTTTAGTTTAAATTTAACATAATCTCCAATGTAACCAAATTGTAATCAACTCATATTAAACTTCACTCATAAAAATTAATACGGAGAAAAATATGTCAATCAGAAAAACATCATTAGCGTTATTAGCAAGTGCAGCATTAACAGTAAGTTTAAGTGCAAGAGATCAAATTAAAATCGTAGGATCATCAACAGTATATCCTTTTTCATCTTCAGTAGCTGAAGAATTTGGTGCAACTACAAAGTTCCCTACTCCTGTAGTTGAATCAACTGGTTCAGGTGGTGGTATGAAATTATTTTGTGCTGGTAATGATTTAAATACACCAGATATTACAAATGCATCAAGAAGAATGAAATCAACTGAATTTCAAATGTGTGAAAAAAATGGAGTTACTGATATTACAGAAGCAGTAATTGGTTACGATGGAATTGCATTTGCACAGTCTATTTCAAATAAAGCATTCGATATTTCTAAAACTAACTTAGCATTAGCAGTTGCAAAAGAAGTACCTTCAAAAGATGGTAAATCATTAATCGCTAACCCATACAAAAAATGGTCTGATATTGATGCTTCATTACCAAATAGAGAGATTATTGTTTATGGACCACCAAAATCATCTGGTACAAGAGATGCATTTGAAGAATTAGTATTACAAAATACTTTCAAAAAAATGGCTGTATATACAGATCTTTATAAAGCAGATAAAAAAGCAAACAAAAAATATAAAAAATATTCAATTTTAAGAACTGATGGTGTTTATGTTGAAGCTGGTGAAAATGATAACTTAATCGTTCAAAAATTAGAAAAAAATAAAAATGCATTTGGTGTATTTGGATTCTCTTTCTTAGAAGAAAATGACGATAAAGTTCAAGGTGCAACTATTAATGGTGTACATCCAACTCCTGATAATATTTCATCATCTAAATACCCAGTATCTAGATCATTATTTTTCTATATCAAAAATTCTCATGCAAAAGAAGTTCCAGCTATGAATAAATATGTAGACTTATTCATGTCAGATAAAATGATTGGTCAAGAAGGTATCTTAACTGAAATCGGTTTAATTCCTTTACCAGCTGATATGGCACATAAAATTGCAACAAGCGTAAAAAATAAAAATAAATTAACATTAGCTGATTTAAAACACAAATAAAAATAAGGAGAGAATACTCTCCTTATTTCTTTTAATTTTTTTAATTATTAGTTGTAATTATTAATAAAATTAATTCAAAAGATCTTACCTAAATGACAAAAAAATGGTTAACGATATTTAATACTCTAGATTATGCTTTTCAACCAATTGTTTATTCACATACAGGAAAAATTTATGCTGTTGAAGCTCTAATTCGAAATACTGATAAGTTTGATTACTTTAAAAATATTCATGATTTATTTGACTTAGCATATGAAGAAAATATGTTATTTGAATTAGATCAATTATTAAGAGAAAAAGCCATAAATAAATTTTCACAAATTAAAATTGAGAATTTAAAACTATTTTATAATTTAGATAATAGAATAATTTATGAATGTAAATCAATAAGTGATAATAATGACTTAATTTTAGAAAAATATAATTTAACTAAAGACGTTTTCTGTTTTGAATTAAGTGAGAGAGGAAAGACAATTGAAAAAGATTCCTTATCAAAACTTATTTGTGAATACAAGAGTAAGGACTATACAATTGCAATTGATGATTTTGGAGTAGGAGTATCTGGGTTAAAACTTTTGTACTTTGCAGAAGCAAATATTATCAAACTTGATAGATTTTTCATATCAAACATCCATAAGGATTCAAAAAAGAAACTATTTTGTATTTCAATTATTGAAATGGCACATACAATGGGTATTAAAGTTGTAGCAGAAGGTGTAGAAGAAATAAATGAATTTTATACATGCAAAGATATTGGAGCTGATTATATACAAGGCTATTTAGTTCAAAAACCAACTATTGATATTACAAATATAAAACCTATTTATGACAATATTATTGGTGTCCTAGAAAAAGACAAAAGAAAGGATGCAGTGGTGAAAATAAATAAAAAATATATAGAAAATATTATTCCTATAAATCACAATGAAAGTCTTTCATCACTTTTTTTATACTTTAAAGATTCCCAAAAATATAATTTTGTTCCCGTTGTTAATGATAATAATATTTTATTAGGGATTATTTATGAAATGGATATAAAAAAGATATCATATTCACAATATGGATTATCTTTATCAAGAAATAAAGCCTATGCTTCAACTTTAAAAAAATATATAAAGCCTATCTTATCTATTGAATCTACATGGGGTATTGATAAAACTTTAG
The DNA here is from genome assembly GCF_018861145.1 of Poseidonibacter lekithochrous. Lineage (GTDB taxonomy): Bacteria > Campylobacterota > Campylobacteria > Campylobacterales > Arcobacteraceae > Poseidonibacter > Poseidonibacter lekithochrous_A. The sequence continues at coordinate 178,516 of NZ_JAHKQT010000017.1, read as the reverse complement.
AGACTTTTAATCATAATCAAGAAGAGTCAACAGGTATTTTTATTACAACGCAAGGAGAATACAAAGGTTTTATCAATCTTAATTCCTTACTCACAATTTCATACAATAGAAATCTAGATATTGCAATGAATCAAAATCCTCTTACCTCACTTCCAGGGAATAAACAAATCGAACAATTTATTTCCACAACATTAAATAATATAAATAGAACAGATGAGACTACACATATGCTGTATTTTGATTTTAATGATTTTAAACCATTTAATGATCATTATGGTTTTAGACTAGGAGATAGAGCAATATTAATTTTTTCGGATTTACTACAAAAAAAGTATTCTAATACTCACTTTATTGCTCATGTTGGAGGAGATGATTTCTTTGTTGGTATAAAAAATACAAAATATGAAGAAGTTTATACACTAACTTCAAAAGTAATGTTAGAATTTGAAGAATCAGTAAAAAATCTCTATGATCAAAAAGATAAAGACAATAAATATATATTTACAAAAGATAGATTTAATATTCAAAGAAAATTTAAACTCCTATCTGTATCTTGTGCTTTACTTGAAATATCAAATAATTCAAAACAAGAAAACTTTGACTACACATTAAATATCTTAAAAAAGAACTCAAAAAGGCAAACAAGTCCCTTATCTGCAGCAATCTAAATTGTAATCATTATGTAACTATTCTTCATTATAATACAAATAAACTATTAACAAGGTATGTCGTTTTGAGCACATTTGAAACAAGAAATAAACAAAGGGAATTAACAGAAAAAATGATTAAACTAGCGTTAATCATCGCTTCTGGTATTTCAATACTAACAACATTTGGTATTCTTTTCTCAATTCTTTTTGAGTCAATTGAATTCTTCAAAATGAGAAGTTTCTGGTACTTTATAACTGGTACAGAATGGTCTCCAGGTGTTGAAGGAAGTAAATTTGGTGCAGTTCCTATTTTTTCAGGAACATTTGTAATTACAATAATTGCACTAGCAATTGCAATTCCAGTAGGTTTAGGAAGTGCAATTTATATGAGTGAATACGCAAGCTCAACTACAAGAGATTATTTAAAACCTCTTCTTGAAGTATTAGCAGGAATCCCTACAGTTGTATATGGATTCTTTGCAGCAATTACAGTAGCACCACTAATTGTACAAGCAGCTGATGCTATTGGCTTAGAAGCCACATTTAACTCAGCCCTTGCATCTGGCGTTGTGATGGGGATTATGATTATTCCAGTAATTTCATCACTTTCAGATGATGTAATTAGATCAGTTCCAGATAGTCAACGGAAAGCAGCATTAGGACTTGGACTTACGCAAGGTGAAACAATTAGAGATATTGTTATTCCTTCAGCACTTCCAGGAATTATTTCAGCTTCACTTCTTGGTTTATCAAAGGCCTTAGGCGAAACAATGATTGTTGTAATGGCAGCAGGGCTAAGACCTAATCTTTCATGGAACCCGTTAGAAGATATGACAACAGTTACAGTAACAATCGTAAGTTCACTTGTAGGAGATTTTGAATTTAATTCACCTGAAACACTTTCAGCATTTGCTCTTGGTCTTATACTTTTTATTGTTACTCTTGTTTTAAATATTATTTCATTAGCTCTAATTAGAAAATTCAAAGAAAAATATAAAGTGAATACATTATGATTAAAAATAAAAATTTAGATAATCCCTTTTATGATCCAGCATTAAATAAAAGACATGCAAGTGCAAAAAGATTTAAGACATTTACTTTAACATCTTTGGTGTTTTCAATTGCATTTTTAGCTTTCTTCTTATTTGATATTATTGGAAAAGGAATACCTGCATTCAATGTTGCTTATTTAGAAGTAAATGTTACATACAACGAAAAGACAGTAGCTGATTCAAGATTTGCTGTTGAGAAAAAGTATAGAAAAATTGTTTCAAGATCTTGGCTTAGAGATTTACCAAGACACGTAGAAGAAAACCCAAGTTTAATGAATACAGAACAGACTCTTTGGGTTTTAGCAGATGATCAAGTTGATCAATATTTAAAAGGTCACCACTATAAGTTAAAAAGAAAAGATAAAGCTCTTGTTGATGAGATGAATGAAGCTGATAAAATTGAAAAAAAATTCAACACAATATTCTTTACAAATGGTGATTCAAAAATTCCTGAAAATGCAGGATTATTTTCAGCAATGGTTGGTTCAATTTTAACGCTATTAATTACAATGATTGTTGCTTTTCCATTAGGTGTGTTAACAGCAATATACTTAGAAGAGTTTGCAGAAGATAATCAATTTACAAGATTTATTGAAGTTAATATCAATAACCTGGCAGCAATTCCATCAATTTTATTTGGACTTTTAGGACTTGCCGTTTATATCAATTTATTTGGTGTTCCAAGATCTTCACCACTAGTTGGTGGTTTAACTCTTGCACTTATGACCTTACCTATTATAATTGTAAGTTCACGAGCAGCATTAAGAGCAGTTCCAGATAGTATTAGACAAGCAGGATATGGTTTAGGATTAACAAAAATTCAAGTAACAAAAGATCATGTTTTACCCTTAGCTTTCCCAGGTGTTTTAACTGGTTCAATTATTGGACTAGCACAAGCAATGGGTGAAACAGCTCCTTTAATTATCATTGGTATGATTGCATTTATTCCAGATGCACCAGGAAGTATTCTAGAAGCATCAACAGTTATGCCAGCACAATTATTTACATGGGCAGGAATGCCAGAAAGAATGTATATAGAAAAAACAGCTGCTGGAATTATGGTTTTATTAAGTGTCTTAATTTCACTTAATGCAATTGCAATATATTTACGTAAAAAATTCGAAGTTAAATGGTAGAAGGGAAAATTAATATGTCAAAAGATAATAAAACAAAAGTAAAAGTAGAAAAACTAAACCTTTGGTATGGTGATAACCATGCCTTACATGAGATAAGTGTAGATATTTATGAGAATAAAATCACTGCATTAATTGGACCTTCGGGATGTGGTAAATCAACATTTTTAAGATGTTTAAATAGAATGAATGATTTAATTCCAATTGTAAATATTGAAGGTTCAGTTGTAATTGATAAAAGAAATATTTATGATAAAGATATTGATGAAGTTAGTGTAAGAAAAAGAATTGGAATGGTATTTCAACAACCAAACCCTTTTCCAAAATCAATCTATGACAATGTTGCCTATGCTCCTATTAAACATGGAATTGTTACAAAAGGAAAAGAATGTGATGAGTTAGTAGAATCATCATTAAAAAAGTCTGGTTTATGGGATGAAGTTAAAGATAAATTAAATGATCCAGGAACATCACTGTCAGGGGGGCAACAACAAAGATTATGTATTGCTAGAACAATTGCAGTCAAACCAGAAGTAATTCTAATGGATGAACCAACATCAGCGCTTGACCCAATATCTACAGAAAAGATTGAAGCACTAATGCTAGAGTTAAAAAAAGACTATACAATTATTACAGTAACACATAATATGCAACAAGCTGCACGTGTAGCAGATTACACTGCATTTTTCCATTTAGGTGAATTAGTTGAATACGATGAAACAGAAACAATTTTTGTTAATCCTTCAAACAAGAGAACAGAAGATTATATTACGGGGAGATTTGGGTAATGTTAAAAACATATATAGAAAAAAGAGATAGTATTAAAGAAGAGATTTTATCTATTGGAAATACAGTTGTTGATGCTTTAGAAGTATCTTTAAAAAAAATAAAGAATGATGATGTTTCATCATTAAAAGAGATTGATTTATCAGTTAAAAAACTATCTAATAAATCTAATGAAATTGATAATTTAATAGTTACGACACTTGCACTGTATTCTCCTGAAGCAAAAGATTTAAGAGAAATGGTTTCTTATTTAAAAATTACAAATGAATTGATTAGAGCAGTATCAAATGTAAAAGGTTTTATTAAAATATTTAGAAAAGCATATTCAGATGAATTAAATACTGCAACAATTTTAGAATATGCAATTCCATTACATAAATCTGCACTATTAGCATTAAGATCATCTATTGCAATGCTTGATGACATAAATGATTCAGATATGGAAGATAAGTATCATAGAATTATAGTTGAAGAGACTAAGTCAGATGATTTATATGCAATGGTTGAAAAAAACATTTTAAAATTAATTTCTAAAAACCTTGAACTTTCAAAAGAGTATTTTGATATCTTAAGTAGTCTTAGAAAACTAGATAGAACAGCAGATAGAGCATCATCAATTGCGAATCTAGCAATATTTGCACAAGTTGGAGGAGATATAATTAGATCATAATTTTATGATATAATTACTATATGAAAAAAGCCATACACAAAATAAAAACATATTTTTCTTCAAATTTTGAAGTACTAGCAGCAGCAATTATATTTATAATCATTATTGCTACAGGCTTAGATTTTTATAAAGCAATAATTCTCATGTTAGAATTTATTGTTATTATGGAAGTTGTAAAAATGATTTCTGATTTTATAAAAAAACAGAAACTAAGACTAAGATTTGTAATAGATATTTTTATTATCTTTTTAATTAGAGATGTAATAATATTAACGACAAATCTCCATAAAGACTACTTTGATATATCTTTTTTATTAGTAGTTATATTTATATTTTTTATATTTAGAATTCTTTCTATTAAATTTTCTCCAGGTGTTATTAAAGTATCAAAAGATACTATTATTGAATACGAAGATGATAGAGAAGATAAAAAAGTTAAAGACGAAAAGAAGCTAATGAAAAATGAAAAATAAACTTATTTTAATAGTAGAAGATGAAGAAGATATCTTAGAACTTCTAGAATATAATTTACAAAAAGAAGGCTTTGAAACAATTGGTTTTTTAAATATTGATAAAACTCTAAAAAAAGTTTTAGAGGAAGAAGATATAAGTCTTATTTTAATGGATAGAAACCTTCCTGGAAGTGAAGGAACTACTTTTATTAATCAAATTAAAAAAGAGGGATATAATAATCCTGTAATTTATGTAACGGCAAAAGATAAAGATGAAGATATATTAGAAGGTTTTGACTCCCATGCAGATGATTATATTACTAAACCTTTTAATTTAAAAGAATTAACTGCACGGGTAAAAGCTGTTATTAAAAGAACATCGAAAGAAGTTAATATTTTAAAAATAAGAGACATCATATATAAAGCAAGTAATAAAAAGTTTTACATAGAAGAAAAAGAAATAGAATTAACACATTTAGAACATGATTTATTTTTAGAATTCATAAAAAATAAAGATATTTTAATGTCAAGAGAGCACTTGCTAGAAACTGTATGGGAGGATTCTTTTGATAAAAAAGTTAAGACTGTAAATGTTGCAATTAAAAGACTAAAAGCTAAAATTGATCCAGATTCAACAAAAAATTATATTAAATCAGTAAGAGGAGAAGGTTACATATTTTGCTAAAAATACATCAACTTTTTCTTAGAACTTTTGTATTAGTATTCATAGGAATACTTTTTTCCCTGACAGTTATTACATACTACTGGTCAAAAAATATTTATCTTGAACAAAGCGAAAAAAGTTTAACTAGAAATATTGATATTCTTTCAATAGTGTTAAAAGATTTAGATAATATAGATCAAATCGTAAAAGACTTAAAATCTCAAATAAAGCTTAGAATTACAATTATTGATGAAAAAGGTAATGTAGTTGCAGAAAGTGATAGAGATAAAAATCAAATGAATAACCATTCACAAAGAAAAGAAGTATTACAAGCAAAAAGTTTTGGAATGGGGAAAGTTATAAGATACTCAAATAGTGTAGATAAAGAGCTACTATATATAGCAAAAAAAGTAAGTATAGACAAAAAAATATACTTTATTAGAATGGCTGATTATACAAATAAAATTACAGATAACTTTGTCAAACTTACATTTCAAGTATTTGCCTTTATTCTTATCTTTTTAATTATTGCTTTTGTATCAACATATTTTATTAGTTTAAAAATTAAAAAAGAAACAGATTCAATTCTACTTTTTCTAAAAGAATTATCTGATAAAAAACCTTCTTATCAATTAAAATCAGATTATACTCTTGAATTTAGTAAAATCTCAAAACTTCTAAATAGAGTTGCCTTAAAATTATCAAAAAGAGAAAAACAAAAAGCAAAACAAAATGCAAAACTAAAAATGGCCAATAGACAAAAAGATGAAATTATTTCAGCACTTTCTCATGAGTTTAAAAATCCAATTGCAATCATTTCAGGCTATGCAGAGACTATCTTGCATGATAAAGATATCCCAAGTTCAATGAAGAATAAGTTTTTACATAAAATACATTCAAATGCAAATAAAATGTCACGGATTATTGATAAACTACGATTAACACTTAAATTTGAAGAAGGAAAACAAGACCTTATTCTAAGCTCTTGTTCAATTAAACAACTACTTGAAGATATTATTCATGACTTACAAGAGAAATATAAAGATAGAGAAATATTAATCCAAGGTGAAGATATAAATTTAAAAGTTGATGAAACACTAATTTCTATGGCTATTTCAAATTTAATTGAGAATGCACTTAAATATTCCGAAGACGAAGTAATTATTAAACTTACAAGTAATTCTATTATTATAATTGATAAGGGTATTGGGATTGAAGAACATGAGCTAGAAAAAATTAAAAATAAATTCTATAGAGTTTCAAATAATGGATGGAATAACTCTTTAGGATTAGGCTTATTTATCGTTCATTCTATACTAATGTTACATAAGTTTTCACTTGAAATCAAGTCCGAATTTAATAAAGGTTCTGAATTTATAATAAAATATTAAAAATCACTTAAATTAAGGTTTATTTAAGTATTACTACACTATTATTCCACCTCATTAATAAAAGCGGAGAAAATAAATGAAATTTACTCAAATGGCAAAAGCTAACGAAATCGAAAGAGATTGGATAGTAATCGATGCAACTGATAAAGTATTCGGAAGAATAATCACTGAAGTAGCAACTATTCTTAGAGGTAAAAATAAACCTTACTATACACCTCATGTTGATTGTGGAGATTACGTTGTAATCATTAATGCTTCTAAAGCAAAGTTTTCTGGAAACAAATTAGAAACTAAAAACTATTACACACACTCAGGGTATTTTGGTAGTACAAAAACTCACAAAATGTCTGATATGTTTGAAAATAATCCAGAAAAATTATACAAATTATCAACAAGAGGTATGCTTCCAAAGACTACTCTTGGAAAAAATATGTTAAAAAAATTAAAAGTTTATGCAGATGCTAATCACCCACATACTGCACAAATTAAAGGACAAAACTAATGGCTAAAGTTTACGCAACAGGAAGAAGAAAAACATCTATAGCTAAAGTATGGCTAGAAGTTGGTAATGGTCAACTAACAATCAATGGTCAGTCTTTAGACGTATGGTTAGGTGGACATGAAGCAATTAAAAAGAGAGTAATGCAACCATTAGAAGTAGCTAAACAAGAAACTTCTGTAAATATCGTTGTTAAAACTTTAGGTGGAGGTTACTCTGCACAAGCTGATGCTGTTAGACATGGTATTTCAAGAGCTTTAGTAGCTTATGATGAGCAATTCAGACCAGTTTTAAAACCTTATGGTTTATTAACTAGAGATGCTAGATCAGTTGAAAGAAAAAAATACGGAAGAAGAAAAGCAAGAAAAAGCGGTCAATTCTCAAAAAGATAGATTCAATTTTTCAAAGATTTTATATCTTTGTATTTTTAAAAAGGGAACAACAAACGTTGTTCCCTTTTTTTATGCACTTTTATACAAAAAAACTATACAATACTTAATGAGATTTATAACAATATTACTAATTATCCTCACATATATTCAAGCAAGTACTTTAAACTTATCAATAAGTTCAAGTCCAAGTAGATTAAATCCAATTTTAGCAAATGATACAGCAAGTTCTGAAATTGCAGATTGGCTTTTTAATGGTTTATTTAAATATGATAAGAATGGAAATCCTATAGAAGATTTAGCTCTTTCCCATACTTTTGAAACAGATACAAAACTAATTATAAAGTTAAGAAAAAATGTCAAATGGCATGATGGAAAAGACTTTACATCAAGAGATGTAGTATTTACATATAATACAATTTTAGATCCAAAAGTATTTAATTCCATTAAATCAAATTATAAAGAAGTAGCATCAGTAAAAGCATTAGATGATTATACTATTGAAGTTATATATAAAAAAGCATATTTTAAAGCCTTAGAAATTTGGATGGTTGGAATACTTCCTTATCACCTATTAAAAGATGAAAAAAACTTAATGACAAGTTCTTTTAATAAAAATCCAATAGGAACAGGACCTTATGTTTTAAATAGTTTCAAAGTTGGACAAAATATAAAATTGAAAGCAAATGATAACTATTTTGAAGGAAGACCTAAGATTGATGAGTTATTATATAAATTTATTCCAGATACCAATACATCTTTTTTATTTTTAAAACAGAAAAAACTTGATTTATCAGGCTTAACACCTCTTCAAATCGATAGGCAGATTGATGCAGATTTTAAAAAATCTTTTAAAATTATTGAAAAGCCAAGTTTTTCATATAGTTATGTTGGATTAAATTTAAAGAATAAAAAGTTTAAAGATATAAGAATTAGAAAAGCTTTATCTTTGGCAATTAATAGACAAGAACTAGTTGATATCTTATTTTTTGGACATGGAAAAGTATGTAATGGACCATTTTTACCTGGAAGCTTTGCATATGATGAGCAAACAAAACCCGCAGAACATAATATAAAAAAAGCAAAAGAGCTTTTAAAAGAACTAGGTTATGATGAAAATAATCGATTTAGCTTTGAAATAATTACAAATACGGGAAATGATACAAGAATAAACGCTGCTCAAATACTACAATACCAGTTATCAAAAGCTGGAATTGATATGAAGATCCGTGTAATGGAATGGCAAGCTTACTTAAATACAATAGTTCATCCAAGAAATTATGAAGCAATACTTTTAGGTTGGTCTTTATCATTAATGCCTGATGCTTATCCTTTATGGCATTCTAGTTCTGATAAAACAGGAAGATTTAATTTAGTTGGATATTCTAATAAAGAAGTAGATAGATTAATTGAAAAAGGTTCAACTACAATAAATAGAGATGAACTAGGGAAAATATATAAAAGTATCTTCAAAAAGATTACTGCAGATATTCCATATTTATTTTTGTATATTCCAAATTCTATTACTGTTATAAATAATGAAATAAAAAATATTGAACCGGCATTTACCGGTATTACACATAATCAAAAAGATTGGATAAAACCCTAAAAATATAAAATAGAAGAAGGAAAATTTTGAAAGAAAATATTATATTATTTGATTTAGATGGAACACTAATAGACTCAACAGATGCAATTGTATCTACTTTTATGCACTCTTTTAAAGAAATGAATTATAACTTTGAAGGGAATGAAGAAGATATAAAATCATTAATTGGTTATCCCTTAGATATTATGTATCAAGACTTAGGAATTGAAAAAAATCTTGTTTGGGATTTTGTAGCTTCTTATAAAAATAGATATAGACAAATATCAACAAAACAAACACTATTACTTGATAATGCATTTGAAGCCGTACAACTTGCATCAAAAATTGCTAGAGTTTCAGTGGTTACTACTAAAACAAGATTATATACTATACCACTATTAGATCACTTCCAAATAGGTAAATATTTCGAAATCGTAACAGGAAGAGAAAATGTTGAAAACCCAAAACCACATCCTGAGCCAATTTTAGTTACATTAGATCAAATGAATTATGATGAGAATATTCATAAAGCATGGATGATAGGAGATACAAAATTAGATTTAATTGCGGCAGAAGCAGCTAATATTGATTCTATTGCAGTTCTTTGTGGGTATGGAAAAGAAGATGAATTAAAAGAATTCACAGAAAATATCTCTAATACTGCATTAGATGCGGTGAAATTTATAGAGCTTAATTCTTAGAAGAGTAATAGTATAAATTTATTCTAGGATTATCCTAGAATAAATTTATACAAAAAACTTTTGGTCTAATGTATTTACTAATTCTTTTACAGAAGTAATAGATTTTGAAAATTCTTCTTTTTGATTTTCATTTAATTCTAATTCTATAATTTCCTCAACGCCATTTTTACCAAGTTTTACAGGAACTCCAGCAACAATATCTTTATAACCATATTCACCTTCAAGTAAAACTGCACAAGGATAAGTTTCTTTAGTATCATTTAAAATAGCTTCAACCATTAATGATGAAGAATATCCAGGAGCATAATAAGCTGAACCATTCCCTAAAAGTTTAACAATTTGAGCTCCACCATTTCTAGTTAAAGTTACAATCTCTTCAATATCTTCTTTTGATAAAAGTTCTGTTAATTTTTTTCCATCAACTGTACAATAGTTTACTAAAGGAACCATATCATCACCATGTCCACCCATTACTGCAGTTTTAACTTTGCCTTGTCCAGTTCCTAATTTTTTAGAAATAAAGTGTGCCATTCTAGATGAATCTAAAATACCAGCCATTCCTAAAATTCTATTTTTAGGTAATCCTGAAGCTTTAAGTGCTGTATAAACCATTGCATCAAGAGGATTAGAAACAATGATAAAAATTGCATCTTTATTTGTAAGAACTGCTTCTTCAATAACTGAAGTCATAATTTTTGCATTTGTAAGAAGTAAATCATCTCTACTCATTCCTGGTTTTCTAGGAATCCCAGCAGTAATAACGATAACATCACAATTCACAAAATCTTCTTTATCACCTGAAACATTTGTGCTTGAATTAGCAGCATTAGCAGCTTGAGAAATATCTATAGCCATAGCTTGAAGATAATCTTCTCTTAAATCTTTTAAAACTATTTCATTACAAATATTTTTTGTCGCTAAATTAAAAGCAAGAGTTGCCCCTACATTTCCTACACCGATTACACCAACTTTTTTATTTTCCAAAAATTATCCTTTTATTATATTTTATTATTTCCATTTGATAAGTACTCATGTGCCATATATGAACTTCTTGCATATGGCGTACTATGTACAAACTCAAAACCTAAATCAAGAGCAAGTTTTTTATATCTTTCAAATTGCTCAGGTTTTACATACTCTTTTACAACAGCATAATCACCTGATGGTGCTAAATACTGACCAATACTTAAGAACTTACAACCAACTTCAATTAGATCTTTAAAAACTTGAACCATTTCATCTTCAGTCTCACCCAATCCAACCATTAAAGCACTTTTAGTTTTTATCTTTTCTCCACCAAGTTCTTTAATTCTTCGTAAAACTTCTAAAGATCTTTTATATGTTGCACCTTTTCTTACTTTATATAAACTAGGTACAGTTTCAACATTATGTCCAATTATCACGGCACCTGAATCAACTACTTTTTGAATTGAATCATCTTTTGCTTGAAAGTCTGGTATTAATATTTCTACTTGTGTATCTTCTGTATTATTTAAAATACTTTTTGTAACTTCATAAAAATGGTTAGCTCCACCATCTTTTAAATCATCTCTAGCTGGACTTGTAATTACAACAAATTTTAAACCTAATTTTTTTACAGATAGTGTAATTTGTTCTACTTCTTCTTGATTTACATATCCATTTGGGTTTCCAGTTTTAACATTACAATATTGGCATCTTCTTGTACATAAATCTCCTAAAATCATAAATGTCGCATTTTTATTTGCAAAACATTCACTAATATTTGGACATTTAGCTTCCTGACAAATTGTATGTAGTCCTGCATTGTCAAGAAGATTTTCCATATCTTTTTGTGCTTTATTTGAAAGTTTTTTTCTCAGCCAAACAGGCTTTTTAAAATCAACTTTAGTAAGTACTGACATTTAATTCCTTTTTAATTTAATAAGTTATTTAATTTAACTTTTTCATCATCGTTTAATAAGCTTAAAATTAATTGTGCATCAAAAGTTTTTTCAAAAGCTTTAATAAGCTTTTCTTCAAGTTCTTTAAATGTCAAATTAATATTAAAATCTTTTAATGATGAACCAAACTTATCACTTTGGATAGTTTGTTCTAATGGAATTGAACCATGTTGAAAAATTATTTTTTTAGAACGTTTTTGGGCATTCCCACCAATTTTTTTATTATTCACTATTATATCGTAAGCTTCAAAGCCTACTTGACAAAAATCACTTTTACTTAAATTAATTTGTTCCAAATCTTTTGCAAAGTGTGTATCTAGTCCTAAATCTTTATAAAAGTATAAGAGAAACTGACATATTTGCTCATAAGATTGTTTTACGCTTAAATCTTTGAACCAAGAACTAGGCATTACTAAACTGTAAGAAATATCATGACCATGGAATAATACTCCACCACCTGTTATTCTTTTTGCACAGTTATAATTATATTCCTTTTCAAGATCTTTATAATTTTCGAATTTTTGAGACATTCCTAATGTAAAGGACTTTTCCCACGTATAAAATCTTAATATTGCATTGTCATTTTCTTTAAAAGATGATGCTAAAATTGAATCAATCGCCATATTGGTTTTTGCGTCATATTTAGGTGTCAAAATTAATCTAAATTGTTTATTTTTCATATTATATTATATAAATACCTTTAATAATTGTTGATAATTAGAACTGATTCTAAATTTTAACTTAAATTTTATAAAAAGATTATTAATTTAAGCTAAAACTAATAATAAAACCATAAAATTATACTACAACTTATTTTAAACTTAAGAAAATATAATACTATTATAATTAATTTTTGATTAAAAAATAAACAAAATTATGTTATTTATATTATAATATAAATAAAACTAAACTACAAAGGAAGTTATAAATGTCAGATAAAAAGTTAAATGATATTAATCCAGAAGAAACAGGCGAATGGCTTGAAGCTTTAGAAAATGTTATAGAAGAAGGAGGGCCAAGAAGAGCTCACTTCTTATTAGAAAAATTAATTGATAAGGCTAGAAGAAAAGGTACTTATTTACCATTTAAAGCAACAACTGCATATTTAAATAGTATTGATGTTAAAGATGAACCTAAAATGCCTGGTGATAGAGACATTGAAAGAAGAATTAGATCTGCTATTAGATGGAATGCACAAATTATGGTTCTTAGAGCATCTAAAAAGAATTTAGAACTTGGTGGTCATATTGCATCATTTCAATCTAGTGCAACACTTTATGACGTTGGATTTAACCATTTCTTTAGAGCACCAAATGAAAAAGATGGTGGAGATTTAGTTTTTTATCAAGGACATATAGCACCTGGAATTTATGCTAGATCTTTCTTAGAAGGTAGAATTACTGAAGAACAAATGGACAACTTTAGACAAGAAGTAGATGGAAAAGGTCTTTCTTCTTATCCACATCCAAAATTAATGCCTAATTATTGGCAGTTTCCAACTGTATCAATGGGACTTGGACCAATTCAAGCAATTTACCAAGCAAGATTTTTAAAATACCTTACAAATAGAGGAATTAAAGATTGTAGTGAGCAAAAAGTATATTGTTACATGGGTGATGGAGAATGTGATGAGCCTGAATCTCTTGGAGCAATTGATATGGCAGGTCGTGAAGGTTTAGATAACTTAGTATTTGTTATTAACTGTAACTTACAAAGACTTGATGGACCTGTTCGTGGAAATGGTAGTATTATTCAAGAACTTGAAGGAAACTTTAGAGGAAATGGATGGAGAGTTATTAAAGTAATTTGGGGTAGACATTGGGATGCCTTATTAGAAAAAGACAAATCAGGAAAACTTTTACAATTAATGGAAGAAACAGTTGATGGTGAGTACCAAAACTTTAAGCAAAAAGGTGGAGCTTATACAAGAGAACATTTCTTTAATAAATATCCAGAAACTGCAAAATTAGTTGAAAATATGAGTGATGATGAAATTTTCCACTTAAACAGAGGTGGACATGACCCTATTAAAGTACATGCTGCATATAAAATAGCAGATATGACAAAAGACAGACCAACTGTAATCTTAGCTAAAACTGTAAAAGGTTATGGAATGGGTGAAGCAGCTGAAGGTAAAAATATTGCCCATGGGGTTAAAAAGGTTGATGTTGACTCATTAAGACAATTTAGAAATAGATTTAGAATACCTTTTACTGATGAAGAATTAGAAAAACTACCATATTATACTTTTGATGAAGATTCTGTTGAACTAAAATATATGAAAGAAAGAAGAGCTGAACTTCATGGTTTTGTTCCTCAAAGATTAGAGAAATTCACTGCTAAATTAGAAATACCAACATTGGGTGCATTTGATGCAATTACTAAAGGAAGTGGAGATAGAGAAATCTCTACAACTATGGCATTTGTTAGAATTTTAAATACTTTAGTAAAAGATAAAAATATAGGTGATAGAATTGTTCCTATTATTCCAGATGAAGCTAGAACATTTGGTATGGAAGGTATGTTTAGACAAATTGGTATCTATTCTAATGAAGGACAAAAATATGTTCCTCAAGATAGAGATCAAGTTGCATACTATAAAGAAGATAAAAAAGGTCAAGTACTTCAAGAAGGTATTAATGAACTTGGAGCAATGGGTTCTTGGGCAGCAGCGGCTACTTCATACTCAGTAAATGATACTCCGATGATTCCATTCTATATTTATTATTCAATGTTCGGATTCCAAAGAACAGGTGATATGGCTTGGGCTGCTGGAGATTTAAGAGCTAGAGGATTCTTAGTTGGTGGAACATCTGGTAGAACTACACTTAATGGTGAAGGTTTACAACATGAAGATGGTCACTCACATATTTTAGCAAATACTATTCCAAACTGTATTTCATACGATCCTACTTATGGTTATGAATTAGCAGTTATCGTTCAAGATGGTGTTAATAGAATGTATGGAGAAAAACAAGAAGATGTATTCTATTATTTAACTACATTAAATGAAAACTATAAACAACCTGCAATGCCTGTAGGTGTTGAAGAAGGTATTAAAAAAGGTATTTATAAACTTGATACTGTTGAAGCTTCAAATGATTATAAAGTTAAATTATTAGGTTCAGGTTCTATTTTAGAACAAGTAAGAACAGCTGCAAATATACTTGCAAATGATTATAATATTAAATCAGAAGTTTACTCTGTTACATCATACAATGAATTAACAAGAGAAGCACAAGATGTAGAAAGATATAATTTATTACATCCAGAAGAAGAGAATAAAACTCCTTATGTTACAAGTGTTTTAGGTAAAGATAAAGAGAATATTGTAATTTCAGCAACAGATTATATGAAAATATACTCAGATCAATTAAGAGGTTATGTTGAAGGTAACTTTAAGGTACTAGGAACTGATGGTTTTGGTAGATCAGATTCAAGAGCAAACTTAAGAGCACACTTTGAAGTTGATGCAAACTTTATTGTTTACACAACTTTAGCTTCACTTGTAGATGAGGGTAAAATAGAAAAGACAGTTTTAATTGATGCAATTAAGAAGTTTGATATAAATCCAGATAAAATAAATCCATTATATGCATAAGGTAAGAAAATGAGTATAGAAGAGATAAAACTACCAGATGTTGGTGGAGAAGAAGTAGAAATTATTGAAATTAGTGTTAGTGTTGGAGATAAACTTGAAGAAGATGATGCAATAATAGTTGTTGAAACTGAAAAAGCTTCAATGGATATTCCAGCACCATATAATTGTACTATTGAATCATTAAATGTAAAAGCTGGTGATAAAATATCAGAAGGTATGGTTATTGGTACTGTTAAAACAGAAGGAGCAGAAGAAGCTTCTCCTGAAGTTAAAGAAGAAGTTGCTCCTACTGCTGTTATTGAAGAAACAAAAGAAGAAGAAGAAAAAGCAGTTATTCAAACAGATACGAGTTCAGTAGAAATCACTTCTGTAATTGAAGATGTTTTTGTTCCTGATATTGGTGGGGATGAAGCTGTTGATGTTATTGAAATCCTTGCAAGTATTGGAGATTCTATTTCTGAAGAAGAAGGAATAATCACACTTGAAACTGAAAAAGCAACAATGGATGTTCCTGCACCTTTTACAGGAGTTTTAAAAGAGATTCTTGTAGAAGCTGGAGCTAAAGTTAAAACAGGTGATTTAATTGCAAGAATGCAAAAAGATGTAGCTATTTCAACTCCAAAAGAAACTGTAAAAAAAGAAGAAGTAAAAACTGAAACTGTAGTTGAGAAAACAGAAGAAGTTCCAAGTGTAACTACTAGTGAACCTGTAAAAACTACTGGAAAAGTATATGCAAGTCCAAGTATTAGAAGATTAGCACGTGAATATGGTGTTGACTTAGGAAAAGTATCTGGAAGCGGAGCAAAAAATAGAATTTTAAAAGATGATGTAAGATTATATATTAAGTCTGAATTATCTAAAGTAAATTCAGGTGCAACATCAACTGGTTCTGGATTAGGTTTCAACTTCCCTGCATTAAAAGAGATTGATTACTCTAAATTTGGAGAGATTGAAACTGTTGAGTTATCTAGAATTCAGAAAATATCTGGACCATCATTACATAGAAATGCTGTTAGTATACCTCATGTTACTCAATTTGATGAAGCTGACATTACTGAACTTGAAAGCTTTAGAAAAGAACAAAATGCAGTTTATGCAAAAACAGGTGTAGATGTTAAAATATCTCCATTAGTATTTGCAGTAAAAGCTGTTGCAAAAGCTTTAGAAATACATCCTAATTTTAATTCATCATTAAGTTCTGATAGTCAAAGTATTATTTACAAAAAATATGTAAATATTGCAGTTGCTATTGATACTCCAAATGGTTTAGTTGTTCCAGTTATTAAAGATGCAAATAAAAAAGGTTTTGAAGATATTTCTAAAGAGTTAAAAGAGCTTTCAATTAAAGCTAGAGAAGGAAAACTAAAAGCTGCTGATATGCAAGGAGGTTGTTTTACAATTTCTTCATTAGGTGGAATTGGTGGAACTTACTTTACTCCAATTATTAATGCACCAGAAGTTGCAATATTAGGACTTTCAAAATCAGAAATTAAACCTGTTTACAATGGAAGTGAATTTGAACCTAAGTTAATGTTACCTTTATCTTTATCATATGACCACAGAGTTATTGATGGAGCTGATGGAGCTAGATTTACAACAACATTATCTAAATTACTAAGTAATATTAGATTATTACTTTTATAGAAGAAGGTAAAATATGAGTACAGAAATAAAAGCACAAGTATTAGTAATAGGAGCAGGACCAGCTGGGTATTCTGCTGCATTTAGAAGTGCAGATTTAGGTTTTGATGTTGTTTTAGTTGAAAAATTTGATACTTTAGGTGGAGTTTGTTTAAATGTTGGGTGTATTCCTTCAAAAGCACTACTTCATGTTGCTAAAGTTATTGAAGAAGCTGAACATATTGCACCTCATGGTGTAAGTTTTGGTAAACCAGAAATTGATATTACAAAAATTGCTGCTTATAAAAGTGGTGTTGTAAAAAAACTAACTGATGGTTTAGGTGCAATGTCAAAAATGAGAAAAGTAAAAGTTGTTACAGGACTTGCAAATTTTGTAGATAAAAACACTGTTACTGTTTCAAAAGATGGTGTTGATACTATTGTTAAATTTGATAATGCAATTATTGCAGCAGGTTCAAGACCAATTGAATTACCATTTATTCCACATGAAGATCCAAGAGTTTGGGATTCTACAGATGCACTAGATTTAAACAATGTTCCTCCTAAACTACTTATTATGGGTGGTGGAATTATTGGTTTAGAAATGGGTACAGTTTACGGTAAATTAGGTTCAAATGTTGATGTTGTAGAGATGCAAAGTCAATTAGTTCCTGCTGCTGATACTGATGTAATCAAAGCATATACTAAAGCAAATAAAAATAGATTTAATATTATGTTAAATACTAAAGTTGCTAAAGTTGAAGCAAAAGAAGATGGTATTCACGTTTCAATGGAAGGTGAGGGAGTTAGTGCTGAACCAATCGTTTATGATGCAGTTTTAGTTGCAATTGGACGAGCTGCAAATGGTAAATTATTATCTTTAGAAAATGCTGGTGTTACTGTAAATGATTGGGGGATTATTGAAGTTGATAAACAAATGAGAACAAATGTAGAAAATATTTTTGCAGTTGGAGATATTGTTGGTCAACCAATGCTTGCACATAAAGGTGTACATGAAGGTCATGTTGCAGCTGAAGTAATTGCAGGTAAAAAACACTATTTTGAACCAAAAATGATTCCTTCTATTGCATATACTTTCCCTGAAATTGCATGGGCTGGTATGACTGAAAAAGAAGCAAAAGAAGCTGGTATTGATTATGAAGTTGCAAACTTCCCATGGTCAGCATCAGGTCGAGCACTTGCTAGTGATGTTAGTGAAAATGCATTTACAAAACTTATCTATGACAAAAAAGACCATACTTTAATAGGTGGTGCAATTGTAGGAGATAATGCAGGTGAATTATTAGGTGAGATTGGTCTTGCTATTGAAATGGATTGTGATGCTGAAGATATAGCACTTACTATTCATGCTCATCCAACACTTCATGAATCAGTAGGATTAGCTTCTGAAATTTATGAAGGAAGTATTACTGATCTTCCTAACCCAAAAGCAAAAAAGAAATAATTTCTTTTTTGCTTTAATTCCTATTAATACTAGATTATTTTTAAACCTTTAAACTAGTATTATATCTACAAACCTCCTTTTATAAGTAATTATACTTAAAATCAATAATTATTTATTTCAAATAATAACATCTTTTAATCTTAAATTAGCTATTCTTAAAAAAAGGATTAATGATGTTAAAAAATAAGTCTATAAAAGTAAAATTATTATCAACAATAATTGGAGCAATGATTCTTGTAACAGTAATTATGTTACTTCAATCAATTATAAGTCTTAAAAATACTTCTAGTTCAATAATTGAAAAATCCACAAGTGAAGCTTATAAAGCAAAAGAAAATGAATTGAAAAACTATGTATCTTTAGCTTATAAAACTATTGAATCTTATCATGCAAGAACAGCAAAAGATAAAATTAAAAGTGAAGTAGAAAAATATATTAGTGAACAATCAGATTTCTTATTTTCTATTATAAATAGTGAATATGAGAAAAATAAAGATATTTTGCCTCCAGAAGAATTAAAACAAAGAATAAAATCCATAATCGAATCAACAAGATATGGAAAATCTGGATATTTTTGGATAAATGACTTTGAATACAAAATGGTGATGCATCCAATTAAAAAAGATTTATCGGGTAAATACTTTAAAAATACGCCCAAAGTCCCTTTTGTACAACTAGGTGTAGACGAATTAAAAAAGAATGGTACGGATACTGGATTTATTGAGTATTCATTCTTTAACCCTAGTAGTCAAAAAACTGTATTTAAAGCTTCTATTGTAAAAGTTTTTAAACCATATAATTGGATTTTAGGAACAGGCGCATATATTGATGATGTTGCAGAAAAAATGAAAGCTGAAGCACTAGAGGCAATAAGTAAAATGCACTATGGGAAAAATGGATATTATTGGATAAATGATTCAAATCATGTTGTTTTAATGCATGGAACTAATAATAAACTTGTTGGAAAAAGTATGTATGATTTAAAAGATAAAAAAGGCAAGTACTTATATAGAGAAATAGTAAAAAGTGCCAATGAAAATAAAGAAGGTTCGCTTGTAAAATATTTCTGGGGAATACCTGGAAAAACTGGAGAATTTGAAAAATTCTCTTATGTTAAAAAATTTGAACCTTGGGACTTTATTATAGGAACAGGAGCATATCTTATTGAAATAGAAGATAAAGTTATCCATATGAATAAAGAAACAGAAGATACAATATATAGTACTATTGTTACTTCTACTTTACAAATTATTGTACTAATAGCATTAATTTCATTTTTAATTATTTTAATAATGAAAAAAATCATCTTCAATCCTTTAGAAAAATTTCAAAATGGATTATTAAACTTTTTTAAATATGTAAATAAAGAAAAAAACGAAATAGAAGACTTAAATATTGATGCTAATGATGAGATAGGTAATATGTCAAAATTAATAAACGAAAATATCAATAAAACAAAAACTATTTTTGATCAAGATAATATTTTAATTAATGATGTAAAAGAAATAGTAAACCATGTTGGAAATGGATTTATGGATAAAAGAATCTCTTCAATAACAAATAATGAATCATTAGAAGAGCTAAAAACTTTACTAAATAATATGCTTGATAATATTCAATCTTTAGTTGGAACAAATATCAATGCCTTAAGTGCAATTCTAGAACAATATGCACAAAAGAACTTTACTGAAAAAATTGCTTGTGAAAATAGTGGTAAAATTGGTACAGATATTATAAATATGAATAAAATGATTACTAAAATGCTACAAGATAATTTAAAAGATGGAAATAGTTTAAAAACTCGTTCTGAAGAATTAACATCAAATGTTAATATATTAAATCAAAATGCAAGTTCTCAAGCAGCTTCGTTAGAACAAATAGCTGCATCAATTGAAGAAATCACTGGAAATATTAGACAAACAAGTGAAAAAGCACAACAAATGTTATCTATTTCAGATAAAACTCAAACCTCAGCAAATATTGGTAAAGATTTGGCCACAAAAACAGCGGATTCAATGGAAGATATAAATGAAACAGTAATAACTATTAATGATGCTATTTCTGTTATTGACCAAATTGCATTCCAAACAAATATTCTTTCATTAAATGCAGCTGTTGAAGCAGCAACTGCAGGGGAAGCTGGGAAAGGATTTGCAGTAGTTGCAGCAGAGGTTCGAAATCTTGCAAGTAGATCAGCAGAAGCGGCAAGAGAAATTAAAAACTTAGTTGAAACTGCGACTATAAAAACAAATGAAGGTAAAGAAATCAGTTCTTCAATGATAGAAGGGTTTAAAGAATTAGAAATAAATATAGAACAAACAAGTCAACTAATTGATGATGTTTCAAACGCTGCTCAAGAACAAGATACAGGTATGGCACAAATTAGTGATGCAGTTAATCAATTAGATCAATTTACACAGCAGAATGCTTCTGTGGCAGATAGAACAAATGTAATTGCACTAGAAACAAATAAAATTGCTATTGAGACAGTTATTAGTGTTAATGAGAATAATTTTGAAGGCAAGAACTAAAAGTGTATTTTATACACTTCTAGTCTAATGAGCTTTATGAAAACAATTTCACCCTACTTTAAAATAATACTTGCACTTCTATGTGGAACTATAGGCTCAATAATATTTATCTATTTAAACCTTCCCTTGCCTTGGCTTTTAGGTTCAATCTTTATTACCTCTATTTTAATACAATTTGAAAACAACTATATAAAAAAACCAAATCATATATTTTCAACTCCTGCACGAATAATCATAGGACTTGTAATTGGAAGTGCCTTTACTCCTGAAGTTTTAGAGTATTTAAGTGTTTACTTCTTTTCTATACTTCTTATTATTCCGTATACAGTTATTACAATAATTTGTGGAATGTATTACTATTATAAGTTTTTAGATTTTGATAAGAAAACTGCTTTTTTATCTTCAATGCCAGGTGGTGTTATTGAGATGGTGATAATAGGAGAGCAGATAAAAGCTGATATCTCTAAAATAACTCTTGTTCAATCTTCAAGACTATTTTTTATAGTCATAACTCTTCCTTTTGTAATTCAATATATCTTTCATATTAATATTAGTGGTAACCAAATAATAACAGTACCACTAATAGATACAAATCTAAAAGAACTTTTTATTCTTTTCTTTGTAGGAGCAATAGGAGCATATATAGCAAAGAGATTAAATATCTCAGCTGCATACTTAATAGGTCCTATGATTTTAAGTATTATGATTCATTCAAATGGTTTAATACATACAAAAATACCTGATGAACTTATAAAATTTGTCCAAGTTATCTTTGGGACTATTATTGGCTTTACTTTTAAAGGAGTTAATTATAAAACAATTCTACAAACTTTAATTGCAACTTTTGGGCACTTTATCATTCTTGCTTTGATTTCAATATCTTTTATTACTCTTGCATATTATTTATTTGATTTTCCAATTGTTTCAATACTTCTAGCTTTCTCCCCAGGAGGACAAGCTGAGATAAATCTAATCGCTATTTTAGTAGCTGCAAATATTCCATATATTACGATTCATCATATAATGAGGCTTTTTATAGTTATGAATCTAGCGCCAATCTTTGCTAAAAAAATTAAAAACTAAGGAAAACAAATGACTATCAACAAAAAACTAAATACACTTTTAATTGTTCTAATGATTACACTATTTACAGGATGTGTAAGAGATGTAGGATTAAATGGTTTAACTATGAATGTAAGTGATGAGCAGTTAAACACGCCATCAAGTAAGTTTCCAATACAAGAAGATTTTTTATTAGCAAATGTTGAAATCAATCAGCCAAATATTTTTATTAAAGATGGAGAAAATAGAATAAGTGCAAAATTAGATATAAATTTATCTACTATATTTATAAATAAAAGTGCTGGAAAGTTTGAAATATCTGGAGTACCCTACTTTAAAAAAGAAAACTCATCAATTTATTTAAATGACGTTACAATTGAAGATATAGATTTTACAGATGCAAAAATAGATAAAAATATTTTAAATTCATTAACTTCAAATATCAAACCAATTCTAGATAGTATTTTCAAGCAAATCCCAATATATACAATAGAAAAAGATTCTTTTAAAGGCTCTTTTGTAAAAGAGGTAAAGATAGAAGATTCTGAGCTTTTAGTTACATTTGGACTTTAATTATAATTTTATATACAGTTGTTTAAATTATAAACACCTAGGAAATAGTTTAGCTTTGATTTTTTGTTATACTCAAAATAAAATCAAGGCTTATTATGGGAATGTTTGATGTTCAAGTTATTAAAGAGTTAAAACTAGAAAAAGATAAAAATGACTTATATGAGTTTTTTTATAAACAATTATCTAAAGATGAAAAATATGACTACACTATAAAAAATGATGAACTAAACATTAAAAAGAATCCAATAGATACATTTTTAAAATATAATCTAAGTGCTAAGTTTGATTCTAACACATTAGTAATAGACGCTGAACTTGATAATTCATATACACTATTTATCACGCTTCTTATAATCTTGTCTATATTGTTTACCTATGGCTTAGGAATCCTTCCTATTATTGGCTTTGTTTATTATCAAAAGACTAAAGCAACAAAATATCTAAAAACACTGCTTACAAATTATGGATATTTGAATTAGTTTTTAGATTAAGTCCAGTTCTTCGCTTATATCTTTTATGAGTTTTGAGAGTGGGCGTTTATCTATATCTTTGTCTTCTATATATCCACCTGTTATATGTCTCAAGACATCTTCTCTATTTTTAAATAAAGTTCCTTCATACTGTTGAAATAAATCATCAATATAAGAATCAGGATAAACTTCTCTTTTTTGGATTAGTTCTAAAACTATATCTTTATGTTCTTGATATAAAGTTTCTAATGCAAAATCTTCTTTAATCTTTTTTGCTTTATTATTTTTTGTTTCAAGTTTTATTTCAAAACTTTTTTCATCATAATAAAACTTACTATCTAGAACTTTTAATTTAAATTTTGCATAATCATTAAAACTATCTTTATAAGGATGAAGATGCGTATTAATAGAAAACTTTGCTCTACCTTTTAATCTTGAATTACATAATATACAAGAAGGTATTAAATTATAAAAAGACAAAGCTAATATTGGATAAGTACCTTTATCATAGAAATGGTCAAAATCAGGTCTTGTTGATTTACTGTTTTTTTCTTTTATTGTAAAGGTATAATTTCGATTACAATATGGACAAATATTTACTTTTAACTTTTGGGCTAAGTCATAAGCGTTGTATGTACTTGTTCCTTTTGATGAGAATTTTGAATAACCAATACTTCCTCCATATTTTGATCCTCCAACAAATGCTTTTTTCAGTCTATTATTATCTATATTATTCTGTCTTGCTTTCATAATGACATCTTCAAACTCATCAGGTTTAGCTTTTAAAATATATTCAATATTTTTCTCAATATAAATTCTTTCTCTATTTTCCAAAGCATCATAATTTATATAATCTTGTACATTCTCAACATGATTATTTAAAGCTCCTTCCAAATCTTCAATATTAATTTTAATCATTTTTTAAACTCTTAAGTTCTTGTGATAATTTTAAAATTTGTTTTTCAATATCATCAATTTTATCTACTTTTTTAAGACGTTTGCTATCAAGCATTTTTTGAAGTTGCCTTTTAATTATTGGCTCTCCAATAATTGAAATAATATTTTCACAATAAGAAATTTCATCATCACTTAATTTAGTTTGATTTAGGTATTTAATAGCTGTATCAATCTTATCTTTTGCAAACTCACCCATAAGTCCATCTTTCATAAAAAAACCATGAGAAAGTAAAGTATGAATATTTGCTCCGAAAGGATTTAAATTTATTTTTTTCTGTTTTCCATCTTTTAGGAAAAGGGCATGTTCTTTTAATAGGTCAGAAAGAATAAAAGGAGAGTGTGATGTTATAATAATATTAAATATCCTATCATTAAAAAGCTCTGTATTTTGTATAAATGACAAAAAATTATTGATAAATTTTCTTTGCCAATTTGGATGTAAATAATTATCTGGTTCATCCAAAAGGATTAATATTTCTTTCTTTTTTGTTCGAGAAACAAGATAATATAATTTAGAAAATAATACTATAATTTTTTGTTCTCCTGAACTTAAATCAGAAAAATATATCCTATTGTTATTATTAATTTCTTGGAAGAATTTAATTCTAAAGAAATTTCTATTACTATTTTTGAGCAATACCACTAAATCATTTTCAGTTAAATCAATAATAAATTTATCATCTTCTTTCTTTTTATTTATTTTATTAAATTGCTCAATAATTGAAATAAATACTAATTCATTTTCATTTTTAAACAATTTATTTTCTATCTTATTTATAAAATTTCTTTCAGTATAATTATTTATAACTATTTCTTTAAATATATTTATTGAACTAAAATCATCTCTTGATAATTTATGAATAAATTCTCTAATATAAAGATAGTACTTTATATTTCCTTTTTCATTAAAATTATATATCTGACTATCTAACTCTTTCTTTATAAAGTTATTAAATCTTTCAATTTCTTGTTCATGTATTTTAATTATATCATGAGAGTCAAAATAATTATCAATTCTAATTTCTAATCCATATAGATTCTTAAATTCATTGAGAGAACTAAGTAAGTTTAATTCAATATGAGTAGGTAAAAAGTTTAAATCTGTTAGGTATTGCAAATTCTCAGCATGTGAAAAATAACTAATAATAATATTATTAATATCACTCCTATTCTCAGTACCAAAACTCTTTTCTAAATATTTATTTGTGTTATAACTGTTATTGTGTAATACTGAATCTATATCCTCATTATGTAGAATAATTTCAGTATCCACTAAATTTTGATAATTCAGCTTAACAATCTTTTTTAATTTATTATCATAAACCCATAATATATTATAAAGTCCATCATCAAAATCTTGAGATAGTTTTATATTACTGTTTGTTTTATTACTTAACAAATATTCAAGAATGCTACTTTTTCCACTGCCATTTTCTCCAACAATTGCAGTGATATTAATATTATCCTCAAAAATATTAATATGATTATTTTCTTTTACCAACAACTGACTTTTATCACTTATTTTTATTCCTACATACTCATCTTCTTCGTATATAGGGAAGAACTCACATTCAAACCTAGGCGAAAAATTAAACCCTTGCTTCTTTATATTCTTATAATCCTCAACCCATAAATAAACTAATTCCATATTTACTCTTTATCATCTTTTTTATTATTTATATAATAGTTAAAAAGTTATTTACTTCTGCTTTTGATTTATTTTGATTTTATCTTCAATAATCCATATCATCTATACAAAAAAACCACTAATAACCAATTTACTATTCTTTAGCTATAATCGCAACTTAAGAAAAACTATATATGAATAAATTATATTACAAAAATTAAAAGGAATTATTATGCCATTATTAGACAGTTTTAGAGTAGACCATACAATTATGCCAGCACCTGCAGTTAGAGTTGCAAAAACTATGAAATCACCATCTGGAGATATTATCACAGTTTTTGATTTAAGATTTTGTGTACCAAATGAAAAAATGTTAAGTGAAAAAGGTATTCATACTTTAGAGCACTTATTTGCAGGATTTATTAGAAATCATTTAAATAGTGATACTGTAGAAATCATTGATGTTTCTCCAATGGGTTGTAGAACTGGTTTTTACATGAGTTTATTAGGAAATCCTGATGAGAAAACAGTAGGAGCTGCATGGAGAGCTGCAATGCAAGATGTTATTAATGTTGAAAAACAAGATGATATTCCTGAATTAAACATCTTCCAATGTGGAACATGTGAAATGCATTCACTTTCTGAAGCAAAAGAGATTGCTCAAGATATTTTAGATAGTGATATTGGTGTTATGTCAAATGAAGATTTATTTCTTTCTGATGAAAAGTTAGCTTCTTTAGGAAACTAAAACTTTATGGAACAAAAACTATCTTTATTTAAAGAGTTATTTGCAGATTATATAAATATTGCAATTTTACATATAGACAACTCTTTAGGTTTAGTTGATACTGCACTTGAAGAAGTAAGAGAAAAGAATGAAGGGAATATTAAATATATTCCTTTTGTAGATGAATCAAGTGCAAAACTTCGTGCAACTGCTAGAGAATACGAATATATCGTATTAGGAAACATCCTAACATCTTGCCCTAATCAAGAACAGATATTAAAACTAATGTATAAAGCAATAGAGAATTCTGGAAATATAATAATCTTAGAAAAAATTGAAAATGACAATAAATACGAGCTTTTAGAACTATTAGAAAATATTGGTTTTCAAGCTGCAAATTGTATTGAACTTTTTGATGATACATATATTTTCACTGCAAAAAAAATGCACCATTGGGACAACGGCCTTTAAGGTCGTCTTTTTTATATTGCAAGATAATATCAACAGTGTTGTTTCTACCAAAGATGGTTCAAACACACTTTTTTCTTCAAAATACAATCAACACTATCACAATCCGGATGATGGAGCTATAAACGAATCATTATCAAAACATATACTTCCTACATTTGAATTTCATAAGAATAAAAAAGAACTAAATATCTTAGATATTTGCTTTGGAATAGGATATAACACTTTTACTACACTAAATTATATTATAAAACATAACTTAGATATAAAAGTATCTATTTTCTCTCCAGAGTTAGACGGAAACTTAGTAAAATCCTTAGAAAATTTTGAGTTTCCAAAAGAATTTGAAGAGATAAAGCACATAATAAAACAAGTAGCAAAAAACCTAAAATATGAAGATGACAAGATAAAAATTGAAGTAAATATAGGTGATGCAAGAGAGTATATAAAAACACTTAAAAAAGATTCATTTGAGATTATATACCAAGATGCTTTTTCTTCTGAGGTTAATAAAGAGCTTTGGACAAAAGAGTACTTTGATGATATTTATAAGCTATGTAAAGAGGATTGCGTGATGAGTTCATACTCAATAGCAACTCCAATTAGATTATCAATGAATGAAGCTGGTTTTTTTATATATGAATATAGACCTGTGAAAAGAAAAATTACACTTGCCACAAAAACAAAAAAAGACGTATTAGGTAAATATATCGATATGGATTTAAAAAGAGAAAGAAACAAGGACGCAAGAGCAATTTATGACTAAAGCAATTACAAAAAATTATATAAAATATTACCAAGGAAATGCACCTATTATTTTAAGTGCCCCTCATGGTGGAGAAGAAGAACCAAAAGAAATAAAAACTAGAACAAAAGGTGTATTTGATAAAGATGATTACACTTATGAACTTACAGAACTAATTATAGAAGAATTTTATAAACAAACAAACCTTACTCCTTATGCAATAATTGCAGATATCTCAAGAGTTAAAGTAGATATAAATAGAGCAAAAGAAGAAGCTTATGAAGATGAAGAAGCAGCTATTCCTTATAATCAATTTCATGATTTTATTAAAACTGCAAAAAAAGAAATAGAAGATGAATTTTCAAAAGGTTTATATATTGATATTCATGGCCAATCACATCCTAGTGGATATTTAGAGTTTGGATACTTACTTGATAATTCAATTATCAAACAGCATAATGGTTCTTTAAAAGAAAAAGAGAATATTGAAAATTCAAGTATTTCTGCTTTATCAAAGTTTACAAAAGAGTGTTTTATAGATCAGTTAAGAGGTCCTCATTCTATGGGAAGTTTGATGTGTAATCAAGGTTATGATTCAGTTCCTTCTGTTAAATTACCCTATGCAAGTGATGATAACTATTTTGAAGGTGCTTATAATACAATCACTCATGGTTCATTAAATGGTGGAAATATAAGTGGAATTCAAATAGAATTCCCATATACAGATGTAAGAGATACAAATGAAAATAGAGAAAAATGTGCAAAAGCTTTTGTAGAATCTCTACTAACTTTTATTGAAATACATTTAGACTTAGATTTAAGAAAATAAAATTTACGATAAAAAAGGACGAAAATGATTACTAAACTTTCACTTATATTACTTGCCTTAGTATTTACATCATGTGCAAGTACAAAAGAAGTTCCTCTTCCAAAGAAATGTTTTGAAAAACCTAATGGAGGAATGTGTAAAGCATACTTCAAAAAATACTATTTTGATGCAAATGATAAAAAATGTAAAAGTTTTGTTTGGGGTGGATGTCAAGGAAATATTCCCTTTAACACTTTAAATGAGTGTAAAAGTACTTGTGAAAAATAATCTTACAGAAACTATTCTGTAAGATTATCTAAAATGTATTTTTCTAAATCTCTTTTTGAAATCTCTTCTTTTAAGGATTTTTCAAAAATCTCTTCTATTTTTTCAGAATACTCATCGTAAGAAAAGAAAGGAAAATGTAACTTCCAAGACTTTTTTATAAGTTCTATAGTTATAAAATCTCGCATCTTTGCTCTAAAAAAATTAAATCCTATAAAAATAATTGCAGTAATAACAACTGCACCTATTATAGAAATATGAGAATCTAAGTGCGCTAAAGGCTTATGAGTAAGACCAGAAATAGGAATTAAAACCCCTAAAACAATTCCCATATAAACTAAATAGGCACGAGTAAGTCTTATTCTAAAACCAAGTTTTGCAGGATCAACATGCATACCTTCTTTATACTGCCTATTTGCTATAAGTAAATCTCTTAACAATATTGGTTGCTTAGATACAATATATATATAATCTAAGACTTTGTTTTTAAATGTTTTTTCTTTTTGCATTTATATTCCTATAAATTAATTGTTTTCATTTTATCTAATTAAATATAATAATGTGTTAATTAAAAGTATAAAGTTTACATTTAAAATATTGTTTATTATAAATAATAACAAAAATTACTCAAATCATAGCTTCTTTCACTCTTGATTTATCAATCCTTTGGTATGCTTTCATAATAATTTTGTATAAAAATATTTAGAGGATATTTAATGTTAATACTTATTTACTTTTTAATGGCCGTTGGCGTCTCATTTTTATGTTCAATTTTAGAAGCTGTATTACTATCAATCAGTGCCTCTCACATTAAGCTTATCAAACAAGAGAACAACAAACTTGGTTCTGAAATGCAAAAACAAAAGAAAAATATAGATTTCTCAATCGCTGCAATTTTAACACTTAATACTTTTGCACATACACTAGGAGCAGCTGGAGTTGGACATGAAGCTGCAAAGATTTTTGGCGAGGATTATATGTTTTATATTTCTGCTGTTCTTACACTATTAATTTTAGTTTTTTCTGAAATTATCCCTAAAACTTTAGGTGCTTATTATTGGAAAAGTTTATCAGGATTCTCAACTAGAACTATAAAAGTTTTAATCTTTATAACATACCCTTTACTTATAGTTTTAAATAAAATCACCAACTATATTACACCAAAAAACAAAGAAACTATTACAAAAGAAGAGATAATAGCAACTGCAAATATAGCAGAAGAAAGTGGAATTTTAAGAGAGAGTGAAAGTGACGTAATTGAAAACCTTCTACAATTAAATGACATAAAAGTAAGAGATATATTCACTCCAAGAAGTGTACTTTTTTCTGTACAAAAAGATAATCTAATCAATAGTTTTAAAACTCATACAGTTTTAAATTTAGAAAAATTTAAAGAGTATTCAAGAGTTCCTGTTTATGGTGAAAATATCGATGACATTATTGGAGTAGTTATTTCAAAAGAATATTTTCATGAATACATTCAAAATAATATAAAAAATAAAGAAGAAATTATCAAACCTATTTTTAGTGTAAGTGAAAATATACCTATTTCTAAACTAATAGATCTTTTCTTAATAAAAAAAGAACATATGTTCCTAGTTGTAGATAACTATGAGCAAACAAAAGGAGTTGTTACACTTGAAGATGCAGTTGAAACACTTTTGGGTGTAGAAATAGTTGATGAACTAGATACAAATATTGATATGAGAGAAGTTGCTAGAACTAAAATGAGAGAAATTAGACGAATAAAAAGTAATCACTTGTAAAAACAAACAACTATAATTCCATTTTTAGTATAATCTTTAAAAAATAAACTTGGAAGTATTATGAACCCTAAAATCTTAGAAGAAGCAAATAAACTAATAAAAGAAGACTCTTTAACTAGAACAAATATTAAAGGTATTAACCTTTATAAAACTACAACCTTTCTTCCTAGAACTCCTCTTACTTATGATTTTTGCTTAGTGTTTGTATTACAAGGTAAAAAGATTGGTTATCTTTCAAACAATAGATTTGAATATGACTCAAAAAACTATTTAGTAGTTCCAACTACAATGCCTTTTGAGTGTGAAACTTATGCTTCAAAAGAAGAGCCTTATATCTGTATCTTAATTGATATAAAAAAAGAACTTATGCAAGAGATTATCTCATCAATATCAAAAGAAGAATCAAAAAAATGTGAAGATATTCAAATAGGTGTTTTCCAAGATAATGTAACAAAGAGTTTAGAAGATTCAATTTATAGGCTTTTAAAAATACTACAATCAAAAGAAGAATCTGATATTTTAGGTGAATCTATTTTAAAAGAAATCTTTTATAGAATTGCTATAGGTGAGAATTCACATTTCTTACATAAGATGTTTTTAGAAAATAAAGCAGAAGCTAAAATGATAAGATCATTAAGAACCATTCATCATGAATATAATGAACATCTTGATATTCCAAGATTAGCAAAAGAAGAAGATATGAGTGTATCATCTTTTCATACACACTTTAAAAAAGTGACTTCTTTATCACCTTTACAATATATAAAAAAGATTAGACTACATAAAGCTATGGATTTATTAACAAGAAAAAATTTACAAGTAAATGAAACTGCATATGCTACTGGATATGAAAGTAGCTCACAGTTTTCTAAAGATTTTAAGAGTTATTATGGATATCCACCAAAAGAAGCAAAAGCTTCTTTTGAGATTTTATAGATTCTTAAAAAACTATTTCATAGCCATTTTTAGAATTTTTTCTGAGATTTCAAGAGTAATATTTTGATTTTCACCAATTGCTGTCATTCCATGAGCTTCTAATGATGGAATGATAGTTTCAATAACTTTATCATCTACATTTTCATAATCATTTAAATTTGTTGTAACTCCAACACTTTCATACATTTTTTCAATTGCAACAATAACAGCTTCATTATCATTTTTAATACCAAAAACATTTTCACCCATTTGTGCTAATTTTTCACTTTTTTCTTCAATCATAACTCTTAATAATTGAGGCTGAACAACTGCTAAACTTTGTGCATGGTCAACTCCATAAAATGCTGTTAACTCATGTCCAATCATATGTGTTGCCCAATCTTGTGCGACACCTGAACCTATAAATCCATTTAAAGCTTGATTTGCAAGAAGCATTAAGTTTTCTTCCCAAATTGGATCCTTTCTATTATCCCAAGTTTGAGCAAGTGAGAATAATCCTCTTAAAATAGTTTCAGAGTAACCATCATGTAAAAGTGAAGTATTTGGACAAGTTAAATATTGTTCACATGTATGAACAAAAGCATCAACTAAGCCATTTGCTAATTGTCTATCTGATAATGTACTCATAACACTTGGGTCTAAAACTGCAAACACTGGATAAACTAAAGGTGAAGCAAAAAATCTTTTTTCATTTGTTTCTTTTTTTGATACAACTGCATTACCGTTTGATTCACTTCCAGTTGCAGGTAGTGTTAAAATTGCACCTAAAGGTAGTGCTTTTTCTACAGCTACACTTCCATCTAAAAAGTCCCATCCATCTTTTTCATATAAAGAAGCTGCTGCTATATATTTAGCTCCATCAATAACAGAACCTCCACCAACTGCTAAAATATAATCAATATTTTCTGCTTTACTTAAAGCAACTGCTTTATTTAATGTTTCATAAGATGGATTTGCTTCAATTCCTGAAAACTCAATCCAATTAAAGCCATCAAGTGCTGATGAAACTTCAGCATATACACCATTTTTCTTAATTGAACCACCACCATAAACTACTAATATTTTATTATCTTTATTTAAATGCTTTACTATTGAAGCAATTTGACCTTTTCCAAAGTGAATTGCTGTTGGGTTTGAATAATCATATACTAAACTCATAAATTTTCCTTCATATTTTTTTAATTTATGTAGTATAGAATAAATATTTGAAGATGTGAATATCAAATTCTATAAATTATATGTCAATTTCTACATCTTTTTTAAAAACTCTTTTTCAAACTCATCTGCAGGAATAGGTTTTGAAAAATAATAACCTTGAACATAGTCACAATCCATCATAAAAAGTAAATCTCTTTGCTCTTTAGTTTCAATTCCTTCTGCAATAACTTTAATATCTAACTTATGAGCCATAACCACAATAGCTTCACAAAGTGCCATTTCTGAAGAGTCTGCTTTTAAATTATCAATAAAAGATTTATCAATTTTTAAATAATCAATATCCATTTTTTTAAGATATGAAAGAGAAGAATAACCCGTTCCAAAATCATCGAGTGATATTTCAATTCCCTCATCTCTAAATCGTAATAGCTTATCAGTAATAATCTGTTCATTTTCCATCAATAAACTTTCTGTTATTTCAATTACTATATTATCACCACTTAAACCATTTAATTTTAAATAATCAATCCAATCATCAAGACTTACCATATTTTTAAATTGCATAGGTGACATATTTATACTAACTTTTAAGTCTTTGTTATATTTATTAATCCATTCTTTTACTTGAGATATACATTCTTTATAAACCCAATCTCCTATATTTACAATAAGTCCTGATTGCTCAGCTAAAGGAATAAAATTTGCAGGAGAAATTAATCCCTCATAACTATGATTCCATCTAATCAAAGCTTCTGCTTTAAATATATCATTGGTCTTTAAATCAATAATTGGTTGATAATACATTTCAAATTGCTTCAAATCCAAAGCTTGATGTAAATCTGTTAAAAGTTCTTTTCGTTTTTTTGCCATTTCTTGCATAGAAGGTGTAAAATAATGAAAACGACTACGACCCATTTTTTTTGCTTCATACATCGCTTGATCTGCATTACGAAGTAGTTCTAGTCCTTTTTTTGAATCAGTTGGATATAAAGTGATTCCAATACTAGCAGAAAGATAAATCGTATCTTTTCCTAAAACAAACGGAGCAGTTAACGCAGTAATTATTTTTTCTGCTGTATTATCAATTCCCAATGTTTCATTTATTTCAGTTAAAATAATAGTAAACTCATCTCCCCCAAAACGTGCAATAATATCTGATTCTCTAAGTGTATTTTTAATCCGTTGAGAGGCCTCAATTAATAAAAGATCTCCTACATCATGACCTAAACTGTCATTTACATCTTTAAAGTGATCTAAATCAATAAATAATACAGCAAAAGGTATTTTAGATCTAGAGCTTCTATCTATTTCTTGTTCTAAACGTAGTTTAAACATACGACGATTTTCTAAATGAGTTAAAGAATCAAAAGTTGCTTGCTTTATAATAATTTCTTCTGATTTTTTCTTTTCAGTAATATCAGAAAAAAGTGCAACATAATGGTCTATAACGCCATTATCATTAAGCACGCTATTTATTTTTAACTCTTGACTATATATTTCTCCATTTTTTCGCTTATCTAAAAGTTCACCATTCCAATAGCCATTTTTTTCAATAAAATTCCACATTTTTTTATAGAAATTTTTATCTTGTTTTCCAGAAGAAAGTATTTTAGGATTTTTTCCTAAAACATCATTTTGTGTATATCCTGTTACTGTTGTAAATGCAGGATTAACACTAATTATATTATTGTTTGAATCTGATACATACATTGATTGAGAACTGTTTTTATATATTAAAGAAGCTAGTTCTCTTTCGGTTATATCAGTATGTGTACCAATTATACGTAATGCTTCACCATTTGGACCACGACTAACAACTTTTCCACGACTTAAAATCCATGACCAAGAACCATCTTTTTTTAATATACGGTGTTTATTACTATAAAATTCTGTTATTCCATCAAGATGGTCTTTAAAATCAGCTTTTACTTTTTCCCTATCTGAAGGGTGAATAGTTGACTCGTTTTTCCCTTCCAATAGACTATTATTAATAATATCAATAATTGAAACATCTTTTTCTGAAGAGACTAAAGTATCACTTTGAATATCCCAATCCCAAATATTTTCACTGCCTGAATCAAGTATAAACTTCCATCTTTCTTCACTTATATGTAAAGCTTTCTCTGCTTTAATTCGTAATGCTTTTTCTCTCATTAAATCTAAAGTACGTGTCGAAATACTACTATACATACTGAGTACAGTTTCTATATGAGTTTGCATTGATCCGCTCATATCAAGGTTCGATTGATCTTTTGCGTCATCTAGTAGTACACCAGCTTTAACTTTTAATACAGTTTTAGCCATACGTTTATCAGTATCTAAGATATGATAGGCAAGCCATTTTGATAAAAATATTACAATAGCATATATAACATCATCAAAAGGTTTATTTTCTTTATTATTTTTTAATTCAATAACTTCATGAATAAAAGAACCATGTGTTTTTTCATGCTCTTTAAACCATTCATCTTCTTTAAAATACTTACTCCAAATACCTTCTTCACATTTGAAATGGTAGTCTGCATAATCAGCTAATTCATCAAAAATTTTATCTAATTCATTTACGCTAGATAAATTAGCTAAATGTGCTGCTAGTCGATTTAAAATATCGACAAGCTTTTTATGTTGATCATCTATAAGATTAATTCCCGTTTCAAAATTCTTATCCCAAGGAAAAATCTCAAAGAATTTAGTTTCATCATTATTCAATTAACTATCCTTCAGCACCTACATGATTTTAAAACTTATTTGTTATTATATTATAATATAAACTCATAAAAAATACTTATATATACTAGTATTAATGTAGAAATAATCAAAATATACCCCATTATAAAATTAAAAACTTTTAACTTTTTACTAGTATTTAGGAATTTGGTAGCTTTTTCTCCAAATAAACCCCAAAAAGAAAGACTTAAATAACAAACAATAAAATAGATACTTATAAAAATAGCTAAGATATACTCATTAAAAGAAAACATTGCAACACCAGATATCGATGCTACCCACGCTTTTGGATTGAGCCATTGAAGTAAAAAACCTTCATAGAACCTTAATTTTTTCATACTGTTTTCATGTTCTATATTTGGTTTTGAACTAGCTATTTTGTATCCCATATATATAATAAAAAAAGAACCTACATACCCAAGGTATTCTAAAAAAAGTGGATATTCATCCAAAAAAGTTTTAAGACCTAATGATATAACTATTAATAAAAAAGTAAAACCAATTGTTGCACCACTTATAAAAGAAAAAGTTTTTGAAAAACCATTGTTAATTCCAGAAGTGATAATCATCATATTAACAGGTCCAGGAGATATTGACATCGCAAAAGAAAAAGATATCATTGTTAAAAGTATAGTTAGTGTCATAAACGCTCCATTTTTATTTAAAAGAGTATATGACAAATATAAAGTTAATTATTGTACAAAATTGACTTTATATTCATTAGGAGTAGTTGCAACTATTTTTAAAAAGTTTTTATGAAAATGACTTTGATCAAAAAAACCACATTCTAATGCTGTATCAACAATGGAATAACCACTTTTTAAATACTCTTTTGCTTTATTTATTTTTACGTTTAAAATATATGAATGAGGTGTCAAATTCATTTGAGATTTGAA
Organism: Poseidonibacter lekithochrous; assembly: GCF_018861145.1. GTDB lineage: Bacteria > Campylobacterota > Campylobacteria > Campylobacterales > Arcobacteraceae > Poseidonibacter > Poseidonibacter lekithochrous_A. The sequence continues at coordinate 142,197 of NZ_JAHKQT010000017.1, read as the reverse complement.
GAGTCTTATTATATAAAAAGGATTTAATTCAAATTTATTTGATAATTCATCTAAAGAAATATTCTGTTTATAGTTTTCATCTAAATATATAACTATTTCTTTAAATCTTTTATCTATAACTTCTAAATCTTTATTTTCTAAATATAAAGAGAAAAACTTCAAAAAAAACTTTATCAATTCATCTTCTTTTTCTGAAATAGAATTATCCTTAGATATAAATTCACATAAGTGCAAGAATTCTTTATAAAAGTTTTCATCTTCCAATATATGTACAGGTATTTTTACAAACTCTTCTACTTCACAGTTTATAAGCTTTTGAATGTTCATACACCATTTAGCATCTAGGTATAACATATAATAAATATTTAGAATATCAGTACAAGAATTACAAGAATGAACCTCTAAAGGATTTATGATACTCAACATATTTTTATCTAAAGGATATGATTTAGTACTATTTTCATAAATACTTCTTCCTTCTTTATTTACACCTATTGAAAAAGTATCATGAAAATGTTTTTTATAATGTGCATTAGAATTTGAATACCTTAGTTCTAAAAAAGGAAGATTTTCATGTGTAAATACTTTAGTAAATGTTTTATTCATAAACTTTACTTTAATTGCATCCACAAGATATATTTGTTCCTTTTCTTGCATTTAATCCACTTGTTTCATAACCATCTCTTTTCCACCAATCAAGTCCACCTAACAACTCTTTTGTATTAAAACCTAGTTTTGACATATTTAAAGCACCTTTAGTTGAGGCATTACACCCTATTCCATCACAGTAACTTACATATAGTTTATCTTTATCAAGATTTTTTGTTGTTTCTTCATTCATTTTTTTATGTGGAATATTTATTGCATTTGGAATATGCTCAAGTTCATAAGCCTCTATAGATCGTGCATCAATAACAATAATATCATCACCTTTATTTAGTGCATCAAAAACATCCCAAGAGTCAGTTTCATAAGCTAGTTTAGCTTCATAGAAGTCTATTTGATTCATATACTATTTCCTTAATAATTAATATAAGTATTATATTACAAATCTTTTACAGAATAATTAATATCTAAAATTATCATTTATTTTAATAAGATAAACTTATATTATAAAATAAGATATTCTTATTATATTTAAGCAAAATTTAATTTTATATGATATACAATTCTTTTATCAAAGGAAAATAATTATCCTTTGTAAGAAAGGATTTAATATGGCTTGTGATACAAGTGTAAAAGCTAGAAAACAAAAAACAATAATTACAGATAATGATACAAATAACAATAATACAGATATAAAAAAGGATAAGAAAATGAGTTCAAGTATGGTTCAAAAATTAATGCCAGAGTTTAAAATGGATGCATATGATGCAAAAACAGGTCACTACACAACAGTTTCTGATAAAGATTACATGGGTAAATGGGCAGTGGTTTGTTTCTACCCTGCAGATTTTACTTTTGTTTGTCCAACAGAAATTGCAGCTATGAATGCACACTACGATGAGTTCCAAGAATTAGGTGTTGAAATTTTAGCAGTATCAACTGATACTAAATTCTCTCACAAAAGATTCGTAGAAACTGAGCCAATTTTAGCTGGTTTAAAACTTACAATTGGTGCTGATTCTACTACTACAGTTAGTGAAGATTTTGGTGTTTTAATTGAAGAAGAAGGTATGGCATTAAGAGGAAGATTCCTATTTAATCCAGAAGGAATTTGTGTAGCTCAGGAAGTTCAAGCTCCAATGGTTGGAAGAAATGTAGATGAGTTCTTAAGACAAGTTAGAGCTTGGCAACATGCAACTACTACAGGTGAAGTTTGTCCAGCAGGATGGAGACCAGGAAAGAAAACACTTCCTGTAAATACTGATTCTGAGCAAATGACTGGTAGAGTTGGTGATTATATTACGATTGAAGAAATTCTATCTTAATCTTTTAATAATTAGAAATAAAAGGATGTCAAGCTTATCTTTACATCCTTTTTTATGCCAACTCTTTTTTTCTCAAGGTATATATTGAGTTTAATATTAAAGTTATTAAAATAATACTTCCACCTATAAATGTATTTGAACTTGGTATCTCATTTAGAAATAGCCAAACCCAAAGGGGTGCCATTATTGTTTCAATTATCATCAAAAGACCAATTTCACTTGCACTTATAAATTTAGTTCCACTTGAAGTTAAAACACGTGCAAGAGGTGTTATAACTAATCCCATGAAAGCAATAATCATTAAAGTATTTAAATCAATATAAAAAGACTCTATTAAGAAAAGAGAAATTACTGTCATACTAAGACCTACTGCTGCAATTAAAACAAAACGATTGATTTCTATATACCTAACTAAAAATACAAATGCTAATGCAAAACTATTCACGGATAAAAGAGCATAAATATTACCTGTCATAGTTCCTGTTACTAATTCATCTTTAAAAATTATAAAAAGTCCAATAATCATAAAAAAAGATGCTACTAATATATTTTTTGTAATCTTTTCCTTATAAATTAAAAATGCGAAAAAAGCTGAAAATAAAGCAGCTGTTCCAAAAATCAAAACTACATTTGCAACTGTAGTATATTTAATTCCATTTATAAAAAATATATTTGAAGATCCCATTAAAACTGCACATATTATTAATATAGGAAAAGAAGTTGTAGTAATTTTTTTAAATACATCTTTTTGTTTTATCATCAATGATGAAGTCATTGAAATAAATATAAAGATACCTAAATAAAAAGAAAAGGTAAAGACATCAATATTTGCAAATTTAATAAGAAGAGATTCTAAGCTCATTATCAAAACGCCTAACGATGTAATCGCTAGACCTTTTGCCTTATCACTCAATAATAAAGCTTTTAAATATTATAATAATTTGCTTCATGATGAGGAACAACTATTGCACAAGTTGTTTGTTCAGGATGCATTTGGAAAGTTTCAGATAACTCTATTCCGAACTCTTCAGGATTTAATAAATCAAAGATATCTCTATTCATAGCTAGGTCTGGACAAGCAGCATAACCAGGAGAATATCTACAACCTACATATTGTTTCATTTGTACATCATTTAAAGTATGTCCTTCTTTAGGAACAATATCTAAATCAAGTCTAACTTGCTTATGTAAAACCTCAGCTAAAGCTTCAGCTAATTCAACACCAAGTCCGTGAATTTGGTAATATTCTGTAAATTTACCTTCATCATATAATCCTCTTTCATAATCAGATATTTTTAATCCTGCACTTGCAAGTGTAAAAGCAATAACATCTAATCTATCGTTTCTAAAAAAATCAGGAATACATCTAAACGGTTTTCTTTTTTGTCTAGGGAATTCTAAAACCTTTATAGCTTCTTCTAAAGGTGGTACATTTTTTGCTTCTTCAAGAGAATTAAATAAATACTTTTTATCAAAGATATAAAGTTTATTGTCATACGAAATACAAGGATAATAAGCATAAATTGCAATTGGATCAAAAATATCTTTATCTAATAAATCATCTTTTAGTTTTCTATATAATGGCTCAACTGTCTCTTCTTCATATTTTAAGAAAGCGTCTCTATTTTGTTTACCTCTTTTATATCCCCATCTTTGTCTAAATAATACTCTATGATTTATCCATTTAAAAATAAGCTCTTTATCTAATGCATCACCAGTTTTCCCAATTCTTTCCCATAAAGGAGGAAATGTAAAAGTAGTCTCTTTTGGCATTTTAATTTCTTCATAAGGAGGAATAACAACTGCTTCTTTCTCTACTTTTTCACTTGTATCTGCTATTTCAATTAAATCCGCAGCTAAAGCTGTATTATCTAAATCACCCTCTTCTATTCTTTGCATAGAAACTACACCATCAAAGGCATCACGACAATAGAAAATTGGTCCATCGTATATTGGTCTACAAAAATCATTTACAAAAGATTTAGTAAGTGCTGCTCCACCAATAAGTACAGGAATATCTATTCCCATTTTTTGTAATTCTTCTAAGTTTTCTTTCATAACTGCTGTTGATTTTACAAGTAATCCACTCATTCCAATAGCTTGCGCTTTGTGCTCTTTTGCAGCAATTAAGAAGCTATTTAAATCAGCTTTGATTCCAATATTTATAACTTTAAAGCCATTATTACTTAAAATAATATCAACTAAGTTTTTACCAACATCATGAACATCGCCTTTTACAGTTCCAACTACAATAACAGTTTCGCTAGCTTTTTCTTCTTTTGGTAAATATGGATTTAAAGCATCAACTGTAGCTTTCATAGTTTCAGCACTTTGAAGTACAAATGGCAATTGCATTTGACCTGAACCAAATAACTCACCAATGATTTTCATACCATCAATTAACCATTCATTTACAATAATTTCAGGCTTGATATCATGTCTTAATTCTTCAACTAAAGGAAGAAGTCTATCTTTATCTCCATCTAAAAGTAATTTCTTTACTTTTTCAATAGCAGGAAGATTTTGATACTCTTCATCACTTTGTTCTTCAATATCATCAACATTGGAGAAATGCTCAATAAAGGCAAATAAAGGATCTCCTACTTCTTGATTATTGAAAATTAAATCATCACAAGCTTTTTTATCATCTTCAGAAATTTTATTAAGTGGTAAAATATGTTTAACATTAACAATAGCAGATGTTAAACCAGCTTTTACGCAATAATCTAAGTAAATAGAGTTTAAGTAAGCTCTAGCTTTTATATCTAAACCGAAAGAAATATTTGAAAGTCCTAAAGTAGTTCCAACTTCAGGATGAAGTATTTGAAACTCTCTAATAGCTTCTAGAGTTTCAATACCTGCTGTTCTATACTCATCATCACCAGAACCAATAGTGAATGTAAGCATATCAAATACTAAATCATGAGGATCAAAGCCATGTCGATTTACACATAAGTCATAAATACGCTCAGCAATTCGTATTTTATCTTCTTTTGTTTTTGCCATTCCAACTTCATCAATTGTAAGACAAACAAGAGCCGCACCAAACTTTTTAGCTAAAGCACAAACGGCATCAAACTTTTCTTCTCCATCTTCTAGGTTTACAGAGTTAATAATAGGTCTTCCACCTATTTGTTTAAGTGCTGCTTCAAGGGCATAAATTTGTGTTGAATCTGGCATTAAAGGAAGTGATATTTTTTGAGAATAAAGCTCAACAACTTTATCCATATCTTCTCTTTCATCCCTACCTGCAAATCCAACAGATACATCAATAATATGTGCACCAGCTCGAACTTGCTGTTGTCCAACAGAAAGTGTTCCTTCATAATCATTTGATTTAAGTAATTCTCTAAAAGCTTTTGAACCAGTTGCATTTGAACGCTCACCTATTAAAAGTGGAGCTGGTTCTTGTTTTAAAGTAACTGTATTAAAAAGTGATGCAAGTGATGCTTTTAAAAACCCACAAGGTTTTAAAGGCTTTTTATCTTTTATTCCTTCTGATAATTCCTTAATATGCTCAGGTGTAGTTCCACAACATCCACCTAAAAATGAAACTCCATTAATATCTAAGAACTCTTTTTGTAAATTAGTAAACTCTGTTGGACCCATTGGGTAGTAAGAAACACCACCTTTATTTTGAGGAAGTCCTGCATTTGCATGAACAGAAATTGGGAATTTACAAACTTCACTCAAAGATTTAACATGCTTATGAACTTGTTTAGGACCAGTTCCACAATTAAATCCAAGTGATAAAATATTAAATGGAGCCATAATTGCAGCAATTGTTTGAGCATCCGTTCCAATAAGCATTGTTCCTGTTAACTCAATAGTAACAGAAACCATAATTGGAATATGAGGAGCGGCATCATTTAGTGCATGAAGAGCTGCTTTTATTTGTAAGGGATCTTGACAAGTTTCAAGTAAGAAGATATCTGTTCCACCATCAGCCAAGCCTTGTGCCATGATTTTATAACCTTCATACATATCATCATATTTAATATGACCCAATGAAGGAAGTTTAGTACCAGGACCTACTGAACCTAATACAAATCTTGGTTTTTCTAGTGTTGAATATTTCTCACAAGATTCTTTTACAAGTTGCGCACCTAATTTTGATAATTCATAAGAAGTTTGAGAAATATCGTATTCATCTAAAACCCAATTCATTGAACCAAAAGTATTTGTTGTAATTAAGTCTGCACCTGCTTGTGCATAAGCATCATGAATACCTCGTAAGATATGAGGTGCTGTTAAATTTAGAAGTTCATTACAACCTTCTAAATCTTCACCTTCATATATCCATTCTTCTTTTTTTATATCTGATATTTGAAGCTGTGTTCCCATAGCTCCATCTATTATTAGTACTTTTTCTTCTATTATATCTTTTATTTTTGTTAACATTTTATTCTCTATTTTGATTAATTTGTTCTATTATAATTATTAGGAGTGTATTTAAATTTTTGTTAAATTTCCGTTAAGTGATTATTAATAAATACTCTAGTATATAAGTCTAGATAAAAAAATCAGAATATAGATTTTTTATCTAGTTTTTATTATAGTTTTTGAATCACTACTCTAATAACACATGCCTCACCTTGATGACCTTTTCCTTCATCTAAAATGGTAACTTGCTCTTTTATCTCTTTGTCACATAATAAAAATGATTTTCTAAAATCATCAACTGTATAAAGTAAATCTTCATCTTTTGGACCACCACTTGTATATTTTAATTGTTTAGTTGAAAAGAATTCTCCAATAAAATAACCATTAGTATTCAAGGATTCTTCTATTTTATTAAATAAAGCACTTCTTTCCTCTTTATACATATGTAAATAAGAAGCAACAATTACATCGTATTTATGTGTAATCTCCCAATGATTTAGATCCATACATAATGTATTAATTTCTAGGTTCTCTTCTTTTGCTCTTTCTTGAAGTTTTAATAATCCAATATCAGAAGCATCAACAGCAGTAACATTAAACTCTTTTTTTGCAAAAAATATTGCATTTCGACCTTCACCTTCTCCAATACATAATACTTGGGATTTTTTTGCTAAAAGCCCTATTTTTGAAGCTATAAAAGTATTAGGTTTCAATCCATATAAGAAACCATCTCTTGAAAATTTGTTATTCCAAAATTCTCGTTGACTCATCTTTAAACCTTATTATTTTTGTTAATTTTTGTATTTTATATATTATACCCATAATTTATTAAATGCAACTAAGTTGCATTTAATAAATATTTAATTAGAATTCCATCAATGCAACTTAGTTGCAATAATATAGAAGGAGTAATACATGAGATTTTTAATCCCATTATTTTTATTAGTAAATTTTGTTTATGCTAAAACAAATATAGTAGTTAGTATTTTACCTCAACAAACATTTGTTGAAAAAATCGGAGGAGATAAAGTAAACGTTGTTTCAATGGTTACACCAGGAAGTAACCCACACTCTTATGAGCCTAAAGCATCTCAAATGATACATATTTCAAAAGCAGATATTTATTTTCCAATTGGCTTTGGATTTGAAGACACTTGGCTTAATAAATTCGCAAATCAAAATAAGAATATGAAATTTATTAAAATGACTAAAGATGTTCAAAGAATAATGATGAAAAAGCATAATCACCATCATGAAGGACATAAAGAGCATGATGAGAATAAAAAAGATCATGAACATAACGAGCATCATGAACACGAAGAACATACTGATAAAGCAGAATACAAAGAAGATCCACATACTTGGACAAGTCCTAAAAATGTTAAAATCATGGCAAAAAATATTTATGCTGTATTAGTTCAAGTTGATAGTTCAAATAAAGAGTACTATTTAAATAATTATAACAATTTCGTAAATGAAATAAATCAAACAGATAAAAAAATAAAAGAAATTTTTACTAAAATTCCTAAGAATTCTAAGTTTATGGTTTTCCATCCAGCATGGGGTTATTTTGCAAAAGATTATAATTTAATTCAATTTCCTGTAGAAGTTGAAGGAAAAGAACCAAAACCTAAAATACTTAAAGAAATAATAGAAGAAGCAAAAAAAGAAAATATAAAAGCTATTTTTACACAAAGTGAATTTTCTGATAAAAGTGCTAAAGTAATAGCAGACGAATTAAAAATAAAAGTTATTAAAGAAACACCTTTAGCAACAAATTGGTCACAAAACTTAATTCACGTAGCAAATACAATTGCAAACAATAATTAATCATAGAATCTAATTAAAAAGTAAAACCTTGTAAAAGGTTTTACTTTATAAAAGATGTCCTAATTCTTCTTTTTTAACTTTTAAATATTCATAATTATATTCACAAGAACTTATTAATACAGGAATTCTCTCAACCACTTCTATATCTTCTAAAGAGCTTAATTTTCTAGGGTTATTTGTCATTAGTTTAATTTTATCTATTTTAAACTCTCTTAATATTTTAGGTACTAAATCAAATTTTCTTAAATCAGCTTCAAAACCTAGCTTTTTATTTGCTTCAATAGTATCATACCCCATATCTTGGAATGAATAAGCATTTACTTTATTAAAAAGTCCAATTCCTCTTCCTTCTTGTCTTAAGTAAATTATCATACCACCTTCTTTACTTATTTTCTTCATTGCAAAATCTAATTGCTCACCACAATCACATTTTATACTTTTAAATACATCCCCAGTTAAACATTCAGAATGAATCCTAATGTAAGGAGTTGTTGGTAAATTTTCAGTAAATATTACGAAGTGATCTAAGCCATTTTCTTTAAATGATTGTATTTTAAAATTTCCATATTGTGTTGGTAGCTTTGCTATGTTTGATAATTCTATGGACATTTTAAAACTTATTTTTTTTTATTTTATATTTTATGAATAATACTGAAGAAATAATTACGTTAGTTAATATATAATTTTTCATTATTTTCCTTTTGGGAGGAATTTTATCATTTTATTCTTAGCTGCAACTTAGTTGCATTAATCTTGTTTTACTAATTAATAGAACTACAATCTGAGGTGATTCTATCAATTAATGTTATATACCAATTATTATCAATTTTTGTAAGATAAAAAGATAGTTCAGGAGTTAATACTACTTTATAACTTGTCTTTTCTATTAGATCTGCTTTTTGAAAATCTTTTGTTTTATATTTATCTTTTTGATAAATATTTGTCTCTTTCATCATTTTAGATAAAAAAGAATCTGTCATACTAGATAAAAACAAACCATCATCATTCCAACCATAAAAAGCATCATTATTTGGGCTACAATTAAATACTACATTTTTTTGAATTATTTTAAGTTTAGTAGAATCATTTTTTACTCTTGAGATAATATGTGAAACTTCTTCTGTTTCATCCTCTATTATATTATAAATCTCTTTTTGTTCTAAAAAAAACTTTGTTCCATCCATTTTAAAAAGATTATAAAATCCAAACTCTGGATGAATATATTTTTTATTTAGCCGCATTAAATCATTTGAAGCCATTGTATTTAAAATTTCTCGAATTCTATTTTTTAATAATTCTGATACTTCTGGTCTTTCATATACTATTTTTTCATTTTTATTGATATACGTAACATTTCCATTATTATCAACTGTTTTTATTTGTCTTACTCCACATCCTGTTAAAAAAGATATTAAAAGAAATGATGTGATTAATTTTATAATATTCTTATATTTCATATTAAATTTTATGCCTTTAAAAAATTTTCGACAATATACCATAATTAGTAAATGTTTTTATAAAAAAAGTAGTAAAAATTCTATTATCGGTATTTTTTAATTATATCTTAGATAAAATATTAATTAAAAATTTAATCATTAGGAATTTATACCATGACTGAAGCAAAATATATATGGATGGATGGCGAATATGTAAACTGGCATGACGCTAAAGTTCACGTTTTATCTCATACTTTACATTATGGAAATGGTGCTATTGAAGGTACTAAAGCATACAAAACTCACGATGGAAGATGTGCAATATTTAAATTAAAAGAACATACTAAAAGACTTATCAATTCTTCAAAAATGACTTTAATAAATGTTCCTTTTTCAGAAGATGAATTAAATAAAGCACAAATTGAATTATTACAAAAAAATGAATTATTTGAAGGTGCTTATATTAGACCTTTAGTTTATTTAGGTTATGGAGTTATGGGTCTTTATCATAAAGAAGCACCTGTAAAAGTTTCTGTATCTGCATGGGAATGGGGAGCTTACTTAGGCGAAGAAGGAATGAAGAAAGGTGTAAGAGTAAAAATTGCATCAATGACTAGAAATTCAAATACTTCGGGAATGGGTAAAGCAAAAGCAGTTGCAAACTACTTAAACTCACAAATGGCAAAATTTGAAGCAGTTGAATGTGGTTATGATGAAGCACTTTTAAGAGATGACCAAGGTTATATTGCAGAAGCTTCAGGAGCTTGTTTCTTTATAGTTAGAGATGGTGTAATTATTACTCCACCAAATGACAACTCTTTAGAATCAATTACACAAGCAACTGTTATTGATTTAGCAAAAGATTTAGGTTATGAAGTTGTTAGAAGAAGATTAACAAGAGAAGAAGTTTATGTTGCAGATGAAGCATTCTTTACAGGAACGGCTGTTGAAGTAACTCCTATTAGAGATATTGATGCAAGAGTAATTGGAAAAGGTGAAAGAGGTCCAATAACTGAAGCTTTACAAACAGCATATTTTGATGTAGTTGCTGGAAAAAATGAAAAATATTTAAACGATTTAACATACATTAACTAAACAACAGTAAAATCAGTTGATGAACAATATTTATAAAAATTTTAAGGACAATTATGCCAATAGATAACGATTATTTTAAAAAGAAACAACAACAGAACGGTGGGGGAAATTCATCGAATAATAATGGAGGTGGAGGAAACTATCAACCACCTTTTGAGCCACCTGAATTTTTCAAAAACTTAGGTAAAAAAGCTGGGTTTGTATATGTAATTATTGCAATTATTGTTGCATTATTCTTATTTAAACCATTTGTGATTGTAGAATCAGGGGAAGTAGGTATTAAAAGTACTACTGGTAAATATGAAGAGACTCCTTTAAGACCAGGTATTCACTTATATATTCCAGGTTTCCAAAAAGTTGTATTAATAGATACAAAAGTTAGATTAATGAATTATGCATCTGTAGAAACTACAGGTGGTTTTGATCAAAGTATTAGATTAAATCCTGCAATAAATATTCTTGATGCAAGAGGGCTACCTGTTTCAATTGAATTAACAGTTCAATATAGATTAACAGCAGAAGGTGCTCCAACAACTATTGCTAACTGGGGATTCTCTTGGGAAGACAAAATTATTAATCCAGTTGTAAGAGATATTGTAAGAAATGTAGTTGGTGTATATACAGCTGAAGATTTACCAACAAGAAGAAATGAAATCGCTGTTAAAATCGAAGATGGTGTAAGAGCAAATATAGATGCATTACCTGGGAAACCAGTTGCTTTATTATCTGTTCAATTAAGAGAAATTGTTTTACCAACTAAGATTAAAGAACAAATTGAAAGAGTTCAAATTGCAAATCAAGAATCTGAAAGAGTAAAATACGAAGTTTTAAGAACTAAGCAAGAAGCTGAAAAAAGAGCTGCTAAAGCTATTGGTGATGCTGAAGCTAACAGAATTGAAGCGCAAGGACGTGCAGATGCTGTAACTATTGAAGCAAAAGCACAAGCTTTAGCAAATAAATCAATTGCAGAATCTTTAACTCCAAAACTTCTTCAAATGCAACAAATTGAAGTTCAAGGGAAATTCAATGAAGCACTTAAAACAAATAAAGATGCTAAGATTTTCTTAACACCTGGTGGTTCAACTCCAAATATTTGGGTTGATACTAAAAGTAAATCAAGAGACGCGGCAATTAGCCAATAGTCTTAAAGAGTAGAATTTTTCTACTCTTTTACTTAATTATGAAAAAAATTACTATATTAATACTAACAAAACTTTTTTTACTTACATTTCTTATAAATGCCAATCAATTATCAGATCCAATTATAATTTTAGATCCTGAAATAATTGAAGATAAATATCAGCCTACAGATAAATATGAAGAACCTCTTGCTCTTCCAAATAAAAGAAAGAAAAAAGAAGATTCAGCATTAAATTTAGATGCTAATGTAAATAAAGAAAAAAGAGAAATAGATAGTCTAAAAATAGACGTAGGTAAAAAATTCTAAGGATTAAATAAATGAGTCAAATAAATACTATTGATTGGGATAAAATGGATGGTTTAATTCCTGTGGTAACACAAGAAGCCTCTACAAATGAAGTTTTAATGTTAGCATACATGGATAAAGAAGCATTATCATTAACACTTGAATCAAATATTGCTCATTATTTTTCTAGAAGTAAGCAGCGAATTTGGAAAAAGGGTGAAAGCTCTGGCCACACTCAAGAAGTTGTTGATATTATGCTTGATTGTGATAATGACACAATTTTATTAAAAGTTAATCAAACAGGTGTTGCTTGTCATACTGGAAGAAAATCATGCTTCTTTACAAGTATGAAAACAAATGAAATAATATCAGATGTACAAGTTGATACAGTACAAGCATATGGAGTAATTGATACTTTATATCATACTATCTTAGAAAAAAAGAATGATGATCCAGAAAAATCATACACATCAAAACTTCTTAATGGAAAAGAAAACTCTATGCTTAAAAAAATTGTAGAAGAAGCAGGTGAATTTACTTTTGCAATAAAAGATAATGATACTGAAGAAATCATCTATGAAGCTGCTGATGTTACTTATCATATGTTAGTTGCACTTGCATCTAAAAATGTAAGTCCGGATAGAGTAAAACAAGAATTAGCAAGAAGATTTGGAATGTCTGGAATTGAAGAGAAGAATTCTAGAACTGAAAAATAATATTTTCTTATTAACTTTAGGATATTAAAAAAGGGGAAGAATTTATAATTCTTCCCCTTTTTTTTATTTAAATTTTATAGTATTTTTAATAATTTATAGTAATTAACAAGAAGTTTGAACTCTTGTATCAAGACCTTTTTCTGGGTATAAAGCAGTTAACGAACAATGACTAATTGATGTTTTTGCTAATGTTTGATATCCCTCTGATGAGTTATCACTAAAGCTAGCTAAATAATCAGGTGTATCAGTATCTTCTGCTGGATAAAAAGATGTAAATATATTATTAGGTGAAGATACTTTTGCTAATGTTTGATATGCTTTAGAATCATGGTTATCCGATAATAAATAACTTGGAGTATCATTATCTTGTTCTGGGTAAAAACTTGCGAAATTATCTTGTGCACTTAATGCACTTCCTGCTAATAAACTTAATCCTATAATTGTTGTTGTTAATTTTCTCATTTTGAAATCCTTTTTTATATTGTTTTATATTTTGTAGTTGAATTATAGTAAAGAAGTGTGAAGTCAATATAAAGAGTTCGTTTATTGTTTGTGTAGTGATAAATATAATATATGCAAGGATTCTTAAAATTAAAAAAGGGGAGATATTAATATCTCCCCTTTTTTTATACTCAAAATATTATAGAACTGTCAATTAGTGACAACCACATCCAGTACCACAGCTTTCACCACTTGAAGCTTCTTTTTTAGGAGCTGCTGTTGTAGTTGAACAAGCACTAACACCAGGAGGCGTTGTTGGTTGAATATCTTCATTTGTTCTATCATCATCAATAGCATCAACAAAAGCAATAACTTTAGCTGCTGCTTCCATATATCTTTTTGCAGAAACTGATTCAGGTGCAAAGTAAACGATTGGTTTACCGCTATCTCCACCTTCTCTAATAGCAGGCTCGATTGGTAAAGAACCTAATACTTGAGTGTTATATTGATCAGCTAATGCATCACATGTACCCATTCCAAAAATATCTGATTCAGTATTACATGATGGACAAATAAATCCACTCATATTTTCAACTACACCAGCTACAGGAATATGTAATTTATCAAACATATCTAGTGATCTTCTAGAATCATCTAAAGCAACATGTTGAGGAGTTGTAACATTAATACCAGCTGCAACTGGAACACTTTGTGCTAATGTTAATTGAGCATCTCCAGTTCCTGGTGGCATATCAATAAATAAGATATCTAAATTTTCCCATAAAATATCTCTTAATAATTGCTGAATAGCTTTCATAATCATAGAACCTCTCCAGATTACAGCTTGCCCTTCTTCCATTAATACACCCATTGACATTACATCAACACCATATGCATGTAAAGGTTTTGCTTTATCACCAATTACTTCAACTTCTTTACCATTTAAACCCATCATACGAGGAATATTTGGACCATAAATATCAGCATCTAAGATACCGACTTTTTTACCTTGCATTGCTGCTGCAACTGCTAAGTTTACAGTAGTAGTTGATTTCCCAACACCACCTTTTCCTGAACTAACCATTACTATTTTTTTAATTTGAGGTGCAATGTTTTTTCCACTTACTGCATTACTACTTTGTTTTGGAGCTTGAGGCTTATTGAAACTTAATGTTACATTCATTCCAATAGCGCTTAAACATGCTGTAATTTCTTTTGTTAACTGTGCTTCAACTTCAGCAGCTGTTGATGTTATATCTAAAGTAACAGAACAGTTTGAACCGTCTACTTTAACATCCTTTACAAAACCAAATTCTATAATAGATTTTGCAAAACCAGGATACTTAACTTTCTCTAATTCTTTTTTAATATCTTCGATATTTGCCATAGAAAATTTCCTTTATTGTATTTATTTTCGTATTATAATTAAAATAGGATAATTATTGTCTTAATTAAAGAGCATTTTATTAATTATCGCTAATCCTAAGCTATATTCATATTATATACTCTTTATTAACTTAAAAAAACTAAAGAGGTATTATGATTCGTTTAATTTTAATAATATTTATTTTACTTGTATCTTTTAATAACATCCATGCTTCAATGACAAAAGAAGAACTTACAAAATTTATAACTAAACCTATGAGTCTTGGAAAAAAAGATAAAGCCCTTCCAGTATGGGAAATATTAGATGAAAATAAAAACCTCCACTCTTATATATTTGAAACATTCGACTTAGCACCAATTGCAGGTTTTTCAGGTGGAAAAATGAATATATTAATAAAAATGAGTATTGAAGGCAAATTTTTAGATGTTTATCTTTTAGAGCAAGATGAGCCTGTTTTTGTTTCAGGTCTAGGGGTACAGCCTTTTATAGATTTTTTAAAACAATATAAAGATAAAACCTTAAAAAACAGTATAAAAGTTGGCGATTTAAAAAGCTCTGGGAATACTGTTTATTTAGATGGTGTAAGTAAAGCAACAGCATCTGTAAAAATTGCAAATGATAGTATCTTAGCCTCTTCTATTAAGATTGCTAAAGAAAAACTTTCAGGTGTTGCACCTAAAGAGATTTCAAATCCTAAAAAAGATTTATTAGAAAAACATACTTGGGAAAGTCTTCTAGATAATAAACTTGTTAAAAATTTAAAAGTTACAAAAAAAGAAGCAGAAAAACTTTTTGAAAATACAGAGTATGTAAATGAACTTTTAGATGAAGAAAAAAATGAACTCTTTTTAGATTTATATGTAGCTGATTTAACTATTCCTTCAATTGCTAAAAATATAATAAAACAAACAACTCAAAACGAATTAGATGGACAACTCTTAGAAACTGAAGAAGCAATACTCATATTAGCAAATGGTGCGCATCAAATCTTAAGAGAAGATTTTGTAAGAAATACTTCTCCTGATACTTTAGAAATACAACAAGAAGGTTTTGCTTTAAATATAAGAGATGGAGATTATCAAATTGATTTATTAGAAGGTATTCCACAATTTGATCAATCCTTAATTTTGCAAGTAGATAAAAGGTTTGATTTTGACCCATCAAGTTCTTGGACATTAAATACAAAACTAGTACGTGGAGATACAACTTTATATTCAATTCCTGTTATTAAAAATTTAAGTTTAGATGTACATATAGATAAAAAATATTTTGACATTAAAGAGAAAGTAAAAGAAACTCCTCTTTGGCTTGCTTCAATTTATGAGCAAAAAGAGAAACTAATAATATTAACTCTATTATTAAGTGGGTTGTTTATAATTTTATTTAAGTATCAAGTAGTCCTAACAAACTTGCGATATAAAAGAAGTTTTCTTCTTTTAATAACACTATTTTTTATAGGTTGGTATGGACAAGGTCAGCTTAGTATGGTTACTATCTTAGGTTTAGTAAAAGCAGTAGTAAATTCTCAAAGCTTACAATTTTTATTATATGATCCCTTCTCACTTATAATTTGGTTCTTTGTTTTACTATCATTAGTTATTTGGGGTAGAGGAACATTTTGTGGTTGGTTATGTCCATATGGAGTACTTCAAGAATTTTCTCACTATTTAGGAAGAATATTAAAATTACCCCGAATTAGATTTTCAGAAAAATTAAATTCTAAACTTATATATATAAAGTATGTAGTACTTGCATCCTTAATTCTTTCAGCTATATTTGCTCCAAATATTACTGAGTATTTAATCGAAATAGAACCTTTTAAAACTTCAATTACTTTAATCTTTGATAGACAATGGCCGTATGTAGTTTATGCCTTATTTTGGTTAATTCTAGGAATGTTCTTATTTAAAGGATTTTGTAGATACTTCTGTCCTTTAGGAGCATTCCTTTCTTTAATGGGTAGATTACAAATATTAGACTGGTTACCAAGAAGAGCTGAGTGCGGAAACCCATGTAATAACTGCCATAAAAGCTGTAATTATCAAGCAATTGACAAAACTGATGGTCATATCAAATATGCAGATTGTTTTCAATGTTTAGATTGTGTTCAAATTTATAGTGATGCAAATTTATGTAAGATATTAAAAAAAGATGCAAAAAAAGAAAAAGATATGGAAATTAAAGATTGGAGAAAAACAAATGTCTAAAGTATCAAGAAGAAAGTTTTTAACAATTCTAGCTAGTTCTTTAAGTCTTACTTTACCTTTTGATAAATTAAATGCAGAAAATACTAAAGAATCCTTAGTAGCATCTTGGAAAGGAGTTGCTTTAGGTGCAACATCTCATATGACATTATTCCATTCAGATAAAAACTATGCAAATGAAAGTTTAAAAATTTGTATTAATGAGATTAAAAGATTAGAAAAAATCTTTAGTCTCTTTGATACAAATTCTTCAATTTCAAAATTAAATAAAGATGGTGTTTTAAAAAATCCACCCAAAGAATTAGTTGAAGTATTAAACTTTGCACATAAAATATCTGTAAATACAAAGGGAGCTTTTGATGTTACTGTTCAACCCTTATGGCTTGCACATGACAAAGCTTTTAAAACAAAAGGTAATAGTCAAAATCTAGAAAAGTATATAAATAAAGCTATTAAACTAGTATCTTATAAAAATATAATTATAGAGCAAAAAGAAATACGGTTTAAATTAAAAGATATGAAAATAACACTAAATGGAATCGCACAAGGATATATAACTGATAGAATTACAAATATTTTAAGACAAAAAGGTTTTAAAAATGTTCTAGTTGATTTAGGTGAATTTAATAGTATTGGAGGACATAAGGATAATAGAGATTGGAATATTGCTACTCCATATTTAAAAAATAAAAAATATTTAAAACTAAATAATAATGCATTAGCAAGTTCAGGTGGATATGGTACAAGATTTAGCAAAAAATATCATCATTTATTTGATGTAAATACAGGAACAAGTGCAAATTATTTAAAATCAGTTACTGTAAAAGCGGAAAATGCAATATTAGCAGATGCCCTAGCTACAGCATTTTGTGTAATGTCAAAAGAAAAAAGAAAAAGGCTTCTAAATATATATCCTAATATTGAAGTATATATTTCTTAAGTTATATATATAAATTATTTATCAATACTTTTAACATTTATTTTATTACTTATGTAAGTTTCTTTTCTATATAATTGCTTTTATATATACTTGAAATACAACTTAGGAATAATATGAAAAAAATTTTAATAAAAAAGATAGATTCGCTACCTCCATTACCAAGTAGTATTATCGAGTTAGAAGATTTTAAAAGAATCAAAGACTCAAGTCCAGAAAAATTAATAACAATAATTGAACAAGATCCTTTAATGGTTACAACAATTTTAAGAATTGCTAACTCTGCTATGTTTGGATTTAGAAGTGAAGTTGATACTTTAAGTAGATCTATTCATTTATTAGGAATAAATTTTACTATTTCTGTTGCGATGGGAACTTTAATTCAAGATACACTTAAATCTAATCTTTGCGCTTATGCAGTAACAACTGATGACTTTATATTTACAAGTGCCTTAGCTACAAAAATTGTTAATACTTGGATTTCAAGTATTGATTTTGATTTAAAAGATGAATTACTTCTCCCTGCATTTTTACAAGAAACAGGAAAATTTGTAATCTCTGAAATAATTCAAGAAAATAAACAAACTGAAGAATTTTTAGATGAATTAAATAAAAATGAAGATATGTCTTTATGTGAAGAAAAGTTTGTAGGATATAGTTGTGCTAGAATTACAGCAAATATATTTAAAAACTGGTCACTTGGACATAATTTAATATTTTCAATTGGATTTGTGGGAGATATAGAAAACTGCCCTAAAGAATTTATTCAAAAAGTACAAATACTTGAAATTATAAAAATACTAACTAATGTAAGAGCCCCTCTTAGTGATGATTCTGTTGAAAAAGCAATAGCTAAAGTTGTTGAATACCAATTAGATTTAGAACACTTTATTAATTCAATAGATGCGATAAAAGAAGAGTTAGATAAAAATTCTTAACTTATGCGTAAGTAACTTTTAACTATAATATGTAACTTTTTTACACAAGGGACTTATTTGCTAGATGTTACACTGATAATATTATGTGCTGGAAATTCAAGTAGATTTGAACATAAAGCAAAAAAACAATGGTTAAGAACAGATAATCATCCGCTATGGTTAAATGTTACAAAAAAGATGTCAGAATATGCTGATTTTGACAAAATAATAATTACTTCTTCCAAAAATGAACTTTCCTATATGAAAAACTTTTCTGATGATTACTGCTTTATAGCAGGTGGTAATACTAGACAAGAATCTATTGTAAATTCATTAAAAGAAGTAAGTACAAGTCATGTAATGATTTCAGATGTAGCAAGAGCTTGTATTCCTAAAAGTGTAATTATTGATTTATTAGAAAATAAAAACCATGCTGATTGTATAGTACCTGTATTAAATGTTTCAGATACTGTAATTTATGATGAAAATACAATAAATAGAGATAGTGTAAAATTAATACAAACTCCTCAACTTTCAAATACAGAGGTTCTAAGGAACTCATTAAAAACAAATATTGAGCATACGGATGATAGTTCTGCAATAAAAGCAAATAATGGAACTATTAAATATATTCAAGGAAGTACAAAAAGCAAAAAATTAACTTTTGGAAATGAAATTGATGAACTAGCTTGTTTAAAAACTCCTTCTAATAACTTCTTTACTGGAACAGGATTTGATATTCATCAGTTTGAAGATAATAAAGAAATGTATCTAGGCGGAATTAAATTACCTGTAGATTATGGGTTTAAAGCTCATAGTGATGGAGATGTATTAATTCACTCTGTTATTGATGCACTTTTAGGAGCTGCTGGAGCAGGAGATATCGGGGAGTTCTTCCCTGATACAGATGAACAATATAAAGGTATTGATTCAAAGGTTTTATTAGAAAAAATTGTAGAGTTTATTTATAATGTTGGATATGAAATTGTAAATATTGATTTAACAATCATTGCTCAAAAACCAAAAATAAATCCACATAAACAAGAAATTAAATCTTCAATTGCAAAATTATTAGGAATTGAAAAACAATTTGTAAACATAAAAGCCACTACTGCTGAAAAGATGGGTTTTATTGGAAGAAGCGAAGGCGTTGCAGTACAAAGTATAGCTACTTTAAAATATTATAATTGGACTAAAAAATGAATATATTAATTATAGAAAATGAAATTTACTTAGCACAAAAAGTAGTTTCAAGATTACTAGATGATGGGCACAGTTGTGATTATATTGAATCACCAAATATAGATAACCTAACTAAAGATTATGATATAGTTTTATTATCTACTTCCCTTCCCTCTTCTTTATGTAAAAATATAATTAAAAGATATAGTCAAACTTCAATTATACTTTTATTAGTTTCATATATTTCAGATGAAACGGTTACTAATCCAATTAAAGATGGCGCAAAAGATTATATTATGAAGCCTTTTATAATGGATGAATTAGTTAGAAAGATATACCACTACAAAGAGTGTAGATCAATGAAGAAAGAGCTTCAAAGCTTAAGAGAGTATGTAGATTTTATTATGGAAGATATTGATACTAAAGAAGTTTTACTTCCACCTTCATTTCCAACATTAATAGAATCAAATTCACAAAAGAGTGCCGATAAATTAGTATTTGAACTATCACGAAAATTAGATAAACCAATCTCTTTTATATCTCTTTCTACATCAACATGGCAAAAGCAATTAAATACGATTGATAAAAAAAGAATCATTTATTTAACACAATTTCATTCATTAAAAAGAAGTGCAAAAGAAAATTTAATCAAATTAATTGAAGATAAAAATTGTGTAATATCTTCACTAGAAAGTGAAGAAGATTTTCCATATAGGAAAGTAGAATTTAATGATTCAAATTTACTAATGAGTAATACGAATATTATGACAATAAATGATTATGTAAAACTAATGGTTTTATCATACCAATCAAAATACCCAGACACAGAACTTTCTAAAAAATTAGGAATTTCAAGAAAATCTCTTTGGGAAAAAAGAAAAAAACTTGGTATTGAAAAGAAAAAATAAGGATTAATTGTGGATTTTAGAAAATTTTTTTTAACAGTTGGATATTCAGGTTTAAGTCCTAAAGCACCAGGAACTGTAGGTTCTTTTGTTTCTTTATTATTAGTTTTAGCATTACTGCCATATTTACATGTATCTACAATTTTTTTAATAGCCTTATTTATTAGTGTAATTGCTGTTAAACAAATAGATATTTATGAAAAAGAAGTAGGTGTTCATGATGGCAAAGAGATTGTAATTGATGAATTAGCAGGTATGTGGATTGCCATATCAATCTGTGGAATCACTCAAGAAAATCTGATGATTATGGCACCTCTTGCTTTTATTTACTTTAGATTATTTGATATTTGGAAGCCATCTATTATTGGACGTATTGATAGAGATGTAAAAGGTGGATGGGGAGTTATGGGAGATGATTTAGTTGCTGGAATTGCAGCAGGAATTGCAACTGCTGCAACATATGAATTATTTCAAACACTTACAACTATATAAAGAATTAAAATGATTCCAAGAAAATATGAAATAATACTATTTGCTTTTTTAATGAGCTTATTTATGTCAGGTTTCATGAGCCTTGTGATTACATATATTAATTTAGGTGTTGTTGACAGTTTTATAATTATTTGGTTAGAAGCTTATTGGAAAGCATTTTTAGTTGCATTTCCAACAATAATAATAGTAGTTCCTTTTGTTAAAAAAGCCGTAGGAAAACTATTAGTAAAATAAGGGGTTAAACCTTATTTTACAATCTTTGCAAATTCATTAAAGATATATTTTGACTCATGAGGACCTGGAGATGCTTCAGGGTGATGTTGAACTGAGAAAATCTCTTTATTCTTATATTTTACACCTTCAATAGTATTATCAAATAAATTCTGGTGTGTAATTTCTGCTATTTCTATAATATTATCTGGAACATTATAGTTATGATTTTGTGCAGTAATTTCTACTATATTATCAGGATTTGCAACAGGATGGTTACCACCATGTTGACCAAATTTTAATTTATATGTATCATATCCATGAGCAATTGATAACATTTGGTGTCCTAAACAAATAGCAAACATTGGAATATTTGCATCAATTAGTTTTTGAACTTCTTTCTTTTCTTCTGTAAGTGTTAATGGATCACCTGGACCATTTGAAAGAAAAATTCCACCAATTTCTTTTTTCTCAAATCTTTCAATTAAATCAACAGCTTTAAAAGATGAAGGAATAACTTCTACTTCAAGACCTGATTGTACTAATTCATTTAAGATATTTCTTTTAACACCAAAGTCAACAACAACAACTTTTTTGTCACTCATAACAGCTTTATTATATGCTTTATTTTCATGATCCCAAGCTCCAAACTTATGAACATAAGCTTCTTTTGTAGATACTTGCTCAATATAGTTGATATCTTCAATTCTAGGACTTGATGCTAATTTTTTAGCTAACTCTTCTTTTGATGAAATTTCAGTCGAAGCTATCATCATCATAGCCCCCTCATCTCTTAACATCTTAGTTAAATATCTAGTATCAATGTCACAAATACCTAAAACATTATGTTCTTTTAATAATGAATCTAAATTATCAGTAGCTCTATAATTAGAATAATCATGATGATAATTTCTAACTAATACACCTTTACAGTGACAAGTTTTACTCTCCATATCATCAGAGTTAACTCCAACGTTACCAATTTCTGGCATTGTAAAAGTAACAAATTGACCTGCATATGATGGATCTGAAATAATTTCTTGATATCCAGTTAATGATGTATTAAAAACTATTTCACCAACAGATGTACCTGTCGCACCAAATGATCTTGCTTCTAAAAATGTTCCATTTTCTAAATATATCCAAACTCTTTGCATATTAAATCAATCCCCTTTTAATTAATTCTTCTTCATATAATCTATGATAAATAATATCATAATCTTCAGTTCCTGGTATTAGCTTTCTTTTATATGTTTTAATTTTTTCATAAACAGCAGAATCTGCTTCTTCAAAACCTTTCATAAATTGCTCAATTGAAGCAAAAATTACATTTTTAATTTGATTATCAGAACATGTATAATGAATATAATCTTCATCCCATAAATAATCTAAAATCTGATGTGCAATATCAGAGAATCTATCTTCATTATTTAAAATAACTCCAAAATCATTTGCTAATCTTTTTTTAGTCATCCAAAATAATTGTCTTCTATCTGCATTATGAAATTCTATTTCTTCTTCTTGTTCATCTAAGATTGAATCAACTTTTTCATCTAGATCATACTCTTTATCAATATCAGCATCTAGTATTTTTTCTACTTCAGCTTCAATACTATGCTTTTCTTTTCTTATTTCAACAAACTCACAAGTAACTAAATCTCTTGTGATTCTTCTTGAAATATATGGTGTATGATGTGTCTTCATTCTCATAATACTATCCTCTTATAATTGTGTCAGCTCTTTCTGGTGAAGTCGAAACAATTCCTACTTTAACAGATGTTACTTCTTCGATTTTTTCAATATATTTTTTTGCATTTTCAGGTAGTTCATCATAATCTCTTGCACCTACTAATGTATCCCATCCATCAAATTCTTCATAAATTGGTTTTACATTTTCTAAATCAGATGGCATATAATCGATTCTTTCACCATTTAAATCATATGCTACACAGATTTTAATTTTTGGGAAACCATCTAATACATCTAATTTCATTAATGATAATTGGTCACAACCATTAAGTCTAGCTGCATGTTTTACTGCAATTGCATCAAACCAACCACATCTTCTACCACGTCCAGTTGTAACACCAACTTCTTTTCCAATGTCAGCTATTTTTTGACCTTCGTCTGTAAAATCTTCAGAAGGGAAAGGTCCATTTCCTACTCTTGTAGTATATGCTTTGACAATTCCCGTTACAAGTCCTATATCTTTTGGACTAATTCCTAAACCAGTACAAGCTCCTGCACTTACAGTTGAAGAAGAAGTAACATAGGGATACGTTCCATGGTCAATATCAAGTAAAGTACCTTGTGCACCTTCTAATAAAATCTTTTTATCAGCATCAATTGCATCCCACACCATTTTTGTTGTATTTGCAATAAGTGGTGCTAAAGCATTTTTATAAGAAGTTAATAGTTCTAATAATTCATCTTCTTTTGGAGTGGCAATTTCAAGTACATCAAAAATTGCTCTATTTTGTTCAAAATATTCTAAAATAGAAGCTGTTAATTTTGTAGGGTTTAATAACTCACCAACTCTAAATCCAGATCTAGAGATTTTTTCAGCATAAGCAGGACCTATTCCTTTTCCAGTTGTTCCAATAGCTTTATCACCCTTTAATCTCTCTTTTGCTTGATCAATTAAAGCATGATATGGTAAGTTTAAATGTGCTTTATCAGAGATAAATAATCTACCTTCTAAATTTCCAAACTGTTCCATTTCTTTAATAATTGATTCAGGAGATAAAACAACTCCATTTCCAATAATATTAATAGCTTTTGGATTTAAAACTCCAGAAGGAATTAAATGAAGTGCAAATCTTACACCATCAACCCAGATTGTATGACCAGCATTATGTCCACCTTGACTTCTACAAACCATATCGTAATTTTGGGCAAGCATATCAACCATCTTACCTTTACCTTCGTCACCCCATTGTATTCCTACAATTAAATCTGCTTTACTCATATTAATCCTCTAAAATTTTTAATAAACTATCTGTATAAAGTGCAAAACCTAGTGAACATGAACCCTCACTTGAGTACATTCCACCCTTACACACTGTTAAGTTATCACTGATAACTCTATAATAAATACCATCGTAATATTTTAAGAAACCGTAATAAAGTGGTGCAATAATAATATTTGAATAGTTAACTTCTTTTGCTTTACATAATAGTTTTTTTAATTCTTCTTGAATAGAAGCAGGAACTACTAACGCTACTTTTTCTAAATCTTCAATATTTTTAACTTTTAATAATTGATTTAACCAATCACATTTAAGTTTAAATAGTGATGCTATTTCACCATTTTTAAATAATTCAATATCAATATTTAATTCATTAGCTACTAGCTTTGGAATATTAATATTTGATATTTGTAAAATAGGTTCTACATCTAAAGCTTTTAAAATATCTGTAGTTAAATTCATCATATCAGATATATTATCATGCCCTATCCACTCACAACCAATTTGATACTCTTCTGTTGAAGGATATGTAAATATAGGCTGAACATAGAACCATTTTTTATGTTTTGTTGTTCTTCCAAGTCTTTTAGAAATAATTCTAACTACATCTAAAGTTGAATCAGCTCGTAAAGAAACTTGTTCGTTCTGCTCATCTGAAAACTTAATTAGTTTTTTTTCATTTTCAATTGATTGATGTTGAGAATAAGAAAAGTTTGGAGTAATAATCTCTTCAAAACCTTTATTATCTAAAATCTCACATACTTTGTTTTCTAAAGCTCTTTTAGCCTTTGCAACTTTACCAAAGTATAATCTACTTCCTTTTGGGATTTCATGCTCAAAAACCATCTATTCTAGTTTCCTTTAAACATATTTGTAGAAAACACTCTATTCGCAGTTCCATCAAATGTTCTTATTTTTAATTCATCCATTGCTAATTCAATTGTATTTAAAACCCATGCAGCTTCATTATCATCAACTAAGCCCATATGATTAATTCTAAAAATCAATGATTTAATATGATCTTGTCCACCAGCAATATTTACATCATATTTATTTTTTAATATTTTTCTAATTGCAGGTGCATCTTCAGTATAAATTGTAGTCATAGCATTTGCAGGAGTTGAAGGATAAATCTTACAACCAATTGCTTTTAATGCTTTTCTAGATGAACTAGCTCTTAATGCAGTTTTTTCATATAAAGCATCAAAACCACCATTGTTTTTAATATTTGATAAAATTTCTCGTAATCCAATGATAAGTGTAGTAGCTGCTGTCCATGCTGTAGTATTTTTTCTTTGTTGTTTAATTTCTGTCGCTAAATTAAAATAGAAACCTCTTGATTTCTTTTCTATTTTTGCAACTGCATCATTTGATAAACCAATTACTGCAAGTCCTGGAGGAAGCATTAAAGCTTTTTGACTTCCTGTAATTACTGCATCTAAGTTTGTAGTATCAATTTTTTCAACACCGATTGCTGTAATACCATCTGCAATAATCATAATATCTCTGTTTAATTTTTTAACTTCTTGTGCAATTTGCTCTACAGGATGTCTTAATCCTCCAGCACTTTCACAAATTTGAATAAAAATCGCATCAATATCTTTATCTTGTTCAAGAGTATAAAGCACTTCTTCAACAGTAACTGCTTTATTCCATTCATTTTTAATTTCAGTATATTCAATATCGAAAGCTTTACATATCTTTCCAAATCTTTCACCAAACTTTCCTGAATTAATAGTAAGAGCTTTTTTATGTGTTAAGTTTGTAATACAAGCTTCCATAGCACCTGAACCACTAGATGCAAGCATAACAACCTCATCCATATTGTATAGTTCAAATAATAACTCTCTCGTTTGGGCAAAAATAGCTTCAAACTCTGGAGTTCTATGATGAATTGTAATATCGGCCATTGCTTTTCTTACAAATTCTGGTACAGGAGTAGGACCTGGAGTTAATAACATATTCGTTTCCTTATTTCATTCTTTATAGCAAAACGTATTATTTTATCTAAGTTTTTATTATGAAGAGGTTAAGAAAAGAAATCAATTTTTTCTAAAAATATTTTTAATTTTTGCTACAAAAGTAGAAATACTTTCTACATCAATTCCTACTATTTTATGTTTTTTTAAAGGAGCCTTATTTTTTAAATATTTTACTATTTCTTTATGTCCAAAGATGCTTGCAAAACTTATAGAATTATTTGTAATTGTAGCACCACTTTCGACAAGTAATTTTACTATTTCAAAATAACCTTTAAAACAAACTCCTTCTAAAGGGGTTTGTTCTCTTTGATTTACTTTATCTAAATCAGCACCATTTTTGATTAACATCTGTGCTGTTTCATAATTACCATTATAAGTTGCCAGCATTAGTAATGTATCATCTTTAATTGTACAAAGATTTATAGGCATTCCATAAGATATCATCTTATCAAGATCATGTGTATTACCTTCTCTTGCATAATCTAATGCAAGTAATTGAAGTTCTACATATCTTTCTTCTTCTTGGCTACTTACTATTGTTTCCATCTAAAGCCTTTTTTACACCATTTGCATATGCAGATGATATTTGTTCAAATAGCGCTATTTGTCTATTTATAATATCATTTGGAACATCTTGCATTCCTGCTGCAATATTAGTGAAAAGTAGATTTTTTTGGCTCTCATTCATAAGATTAAATAAATCTCTAGCTTGATAGAAATGATCATTATTTAAGCTTCTATCATATCTTGCTGCATCACCTTCTAATGGATATGCAGGTTCTAAGTATTGGGCATCTTCTTTTGCTCCACCAAAACTATTTGGCTCATATATAAGCCCAGCTGTTTTATTTATATCTTCAAAACTCATAGAACCATCTTTATGATAAGTATTAACTTCATTTAAAGGTCTGTTAATTGGTAATGCTTCATAGTGAGTTCCTACTCTATATCTTTGAGCATCAGGATATGCAAAACCTCTGGCTTGTAACATTTTATCAGGAGACAATGCAATTCCAGGAACCATATTTGATGGAGAAAATGATGCTTGTTCCACTTCATTAAAATAATTATTTGGATTTCTATTTAATTCCATAGTACCTACATCTATAAGTGGATACTCTTTTTTAGACCAAACTTTTGTTAAATCAAATGGATTATCTCTGTGATTTTTTGCTTGTTCTTCGCTCATCACTTGAATTTTTAAATCCCATTTTGGGAAGTCTTTATTTTCAATTGATTCGTATAAATCTTTTTGAGCACTTTCTCTATCATTTCCAATTACAACACTAGCTTCTTCATTTGTAAGATTTTTAATACCTTGTTGTGTTACAAAGTGAAATTTAACCCATGTTCTTTCCTTGTCTTTATTTATAAAACTATATGTGTGTGAACCAAAACCATGCATATGTCTATATGAGCTTGGTATTCCACGATCTGAGAATAAAATAGTAACCTGGTGTATTGACTCAGGAGTTAATGACCAAAAATCCCACATTGCAGTTGGGCTTCTCATATTTGTTCTTGGATCTCTTTTTTGTGTATGTGCAAAGTCTGGAAACTTATATGGGTCGGCTACAAAGAAGATTGGAGTATTATTTCCAACTAAATCCCAGTTTCCTTCTTGTGTATAAAACTTCATAGCAAAACCTCTTACATCTCTTTCAGCATCAGCAGCACCTCTCTCACCTGCTACTGTTGAAAACCGCATAAATAAAGGTGTTTGTTTTCCGATTTCACTAAAAATATCAGCTTTTGTATATTTTGTAATATCATTAGTAATAGTTAAAGTTCCATGTGCACCTGAACCTTTTGCATGCATAGTTCGCTCAGGAATTCTTTCTCTATTTTGATGTGCAAGTTTTTCTATTAAATAGTAATCTTGCATTAATAAAGGGCCTCTCTCACCCGCTGTTAAAGCATCTTGATGACTACCTACAGGTTCCCCTGCTGTTGTTGTTATTGTTTTCATAATTTTCCTTTTATTCTTATATATATTCTAACAGTATGTCAGATTTAAACTTAAAGGATAATTATTATCTTCTAATAATTTATATAATATTGATATATTTATTACCAGTATTGACTTTATTACTAATTAGTAGTATAATTTTGTCAAGGGATTAATGATGAATAAAAAAAGTTATGGATTAAGAACTGACAAAGCTATGAAAACAATTGTTAGATTAGAAAGACTTAATTTAAAAATACACACTCAAACTGTAAACTATTTATCAGAACATGACCTTACGTTTAATCAATTTAAAGTACTTGAAGTTTTATATCACAGAGGTGATTTAAATATAAGTTCAATTACAAAACTTACTATGAGTACTCCTGGAAACATTACGGTAGTTATAAAAAATTTAAAAAGAGATGGCTGGATTACTTCTATTTTAAATCCTGAAGATAAAAGAGCATCAATATTAACTATCACGGAAAAAGGGAAAAAGGTGATTGAAAAAGTATTTCCAAATCATGCAAAAAATCTTCATAATTGTGTTGAAGACTTGAGTGATGAAGAGTTAGATACTTTTTACAATTTATTAAATAAAATTTATAACTCTATTTAAAAAAATTTAATCTATTACTACTAATTAGTAATAAAAGGACAATAAAATGAATTTCAAAAAATTAACACTAGCCTCACTTATTACAGCATCTGCACTTTTTGCTGGAACTTACAATGTGGATACAAGTCACTCTAATATTGGCTTTAAAGTAAAGCATTTAATGATTACAAATGTAAGTGGAAAGTTTGACAAGTTTAGTGGAACATTTGATTATGATGAGAAAACTAAAACATTAAACTCTTTAACTGGAAATATTGAAGCTTCTTCAATTAACACTGAAAATGAAAAAAGAGATGAGCATTTAAAATCAGCAGATTTTTTTGAAGTTACTAAATATCCTAACTTAACTTTTAAGTTAGATAAGATATCTGGAGATAATGCTTATGGGAAATTAACAATTCATGGTATTACAAAAGATGTAAAACTTGATTTTGAAAATAATGGAAGTATAACTGATCCATGGGGAAATAAAAGAGTAGGTTTATCTTTAAGCGGAAAAATTAATAGAAAAGATTTTGCTCTATCTTGGAATAAAGCTCTTGAAACTGGTGGAGTTGTTGTTGGAGAAAAAATAAAACTCGATATAGAATTAGAAGGAATCTTAGCTAAATAAGCTAAGGTTTTTTAAATTAAGATGCTAAAAAAATTATCAAAAGAAAATATGGGAAGATCAAATCTAGGCTGGCTAGAATCAAGATTTCATTTTTCATTCGCTGAATATAGAAATCCTAATAATATAAATTTTGGTGTTTTAAGAGTACTAAATGATGATATTCTTCATCCTAACTCTGGCTTTGATACTCATCCTCATTCAAATATGGAGATAATTTCTTATGTAGTAGAAGGAGAAATAACACACAAAGACTCAATGGGAAATAGTGAGACTTTAAAAGAAGGTGAAGTACAGTATCTAAGCGCTGGAGATGGTATTTATCATAGTGAAAAGAATATTCATAATTCAAAGGATTTACGACTTCTTCAAATTTGGATAGTTCCTCCTGAAGTTTCACTTCCAAGACTTTATGGTTCCCATAGATTTAAAGAAGAAAAAGATAACAAACTTTTAAATATTGTTTCTTCACAAGAGGGAAATGCAAAAATTAAAATTTATCAAGATATAAATATTTATGTAAGCCAACTTAATAAAGAAAAGAGCTTAGAATATAAAATAGATGAAAACAGACAAGTATATTTTGTGCAAATTGAAGGTTCATCAAGAGTTAATAATATTGAGTTAAATCATGGAGATGCACTAGAAGTTACAAAAGAGAGTATGCTAAATATTGAAGCTATTAGCAATTCTCACTTTTTGTTTATAGAAATGAAAGAAAGTTAAATTATCTAAAAAACAATCTCACTAAACTTTGCATTTTTAGTGAGAACTTTTAACTTTTCAATATCTTCTAAAAGAATCAACTTATTGATATTTTCACTTGTAATAACAATACACTCTTTCTTTTCATCATTTAATTTTGTATCAATTGCAATTCCTCTAAAAACATCTTCATTAATAGTATGTATTTCAATTTCATATTTATACAAACATGCTATTTCAATATGATCATACAGACTGCAACTTATTTGTGTTTTATTCAATGTTTTAAATCTCCTTTTATCTTTATAATAAGTAACTATATCAAAGATAATATGATAAATGGTACAATTTCAAAAATCTTGTATTAAAATAGGTAATTATATATGAAAACACGAGTATTATTAAACGGCGTTGGACGTATTGGAAAAGTAATTCTAAGATTATTAGATAAAAATGATACATTTGAAATTGTTTCTATAAATGAAATAAATCCTTATATTAAAAACATTGTTTACTCAATAAATCATGATTCAACTTATGGGAATATTGAAGATAAATTTAAAATAGCAGATGATAACTATATACAAAATAGTTCTTCAAAAATAAAAATAGTAAATCACTCTTGTTTAAAAGATATTGATTTAAGTAATATTGATATTATAATCGATGCAAGTGGGAAAAAAGAAGAAAAAGATATTTTACAAAACCTTGATGTTCAAGCAGTCTTTTTAACCCACCCAAATGTAAATGCGGATATAAATCTAATTTTAGGCGTAAATGAAAAACAACTTGAGATAAAAAAACATAAAGTAATCTCAACAAGTTCTTGTAATGCAACAGCACTACTTCCTGCATTAAATCTTTTAAATGAAAAAAAAGGAATCTTTTGTGGAGATATTGTAACTATCCATCCACTATTAAATCATCAAAGAGTTTTAGATGGAAGTTTTGTAGGAAGTGCAACAAGAGATGTTGAGTGTAATTTTGAGTTTGGACGTTCATCAACTCAAAATATTATTCCAAATAAAACGACTACTATTGAAGCATGCTCATATATTTGTCCTAAAATTAATGCAGAGTTAATCTCATCAAGCTCACTTAGAGTTCCAACAGATACAGTAGGTGCAATAAATGTAACTTTATTTTTAAATGAAGAATGTACAAAAGAAGAAATAATTGATATTTTTGAGAATTATGAAAGAAATCAATCTTTTCCTATTATGTTAAATAATAATGAGCCATTAGTTTCAAGTGACTTTAAAAAAGAGCATAAAACTACAATTATAGATCATAGGTATACAGATGTTAAAAACAATAAAATGGTAAAACTTCTACTTTGGTATGATAATGAATGGGGATATGCTTCAAAGGTTGTAGAGATTTTAAAGTATTATAAAAATAAGAAAGATTAAGACATAAAAAAAGCTAAGTTTATATAAACTTAGCTTTTTCTAGTTACTAGGTATTTAAAGTTTATTAAATAAGCTTATTTAGATAAACTCAACACCTTTTTCACCCTCAGCAATTTCACCAATAACATAACCATCAGTATTTGCTAAAACAGCATCAACATTTGCAGGATTTACAACTAAAATCATACCAACACCCATGTTAAATGTTCTATACATTTCTTCTAGTTCTACATGAGCACTCATAAATTCAAAAATAGGTAAAACTCTAACTGAGTCTCTTTTTACAACTGCTTTTAAATTATCAGGTAAAACTCTTGGTAAGTTTTCAGTAATTCCACCACCAGTAATATGTGCTAAAGCATTAATATTTTCTTTATTAGCTTTGAATTCTTTTACATAAATTCTAGTTGGCTCTAATAATACATCTTTTAAAGGCTTCCCTTGGAAATCATCATCTAAAGACATGCCTAATTTTTCTAATAATAGTTTTCGCACCAAGCTAAAACCATTTGAGTGAATACCAGAAGATGGTAAGGCAATTAAAGTATCACCAGCAGCAATTCTTTCAATTCTATTTAACTCTTCTTTTTCCGCAATTCCTACGCAAAAACCAGCTAAATCAAAATCACCCTCTTTATACATACCTGGCATTTCAGCAGTTTCTCCACCAACTAAAGCACATTCACTTCTAATACAACCCTCAGCAATTCCTTTAACAACAGCTGTTGCTTCTTCAACTTCAAGCTTTGCAGTTGCATAATAATCTAAGAAAAATAATGGTTCACCAAAGTTACATAATAAATCATTTGTACACATAGCAACTAAGTCAATTCCAACTGTATCAAACTTTTTAGAATCAATTGCTAACTTAAGTTTTGTACCAACTCCATCAGTTCCTGAAAGAATAACAGGTTGTTTATATCCAGTAGGTAATTCAAAAGCTCCTGCGAAAGAACCAATTCCACCTAATACACCTGGTATCATTGTTGATTTTACAAGAGGTTTAATATTTTCTACAAACTGATTCCCAGCATCGATATCAACGCCTGCGTCTTTGTAACTAACTGTGCTCATTATTCACCTTTTTTATTGTCTTTGATTAATTTAAAATATTTTGGCAATTATATCAAAATGTTTATAAATATTAAGGATTATATACAATGAAATATAAAGATAAAACTTCTATTAAATTTTAAATAAATCATTATTATTGTAAACTTTTTACATGAACAAGGATTTATTTAAAAATGCAATCGCCTTAACAGGTGGAATTTCGACAGGAAAAAGTACAGTTTGTAAGCTTTTGAAACTTCATGGCTTTTCAATTATTGATGCAGACAAAATAGCACATAAGTTATTAGATGAAAATGCTCACAAAATAGCTTCTATGTTTGGAGAACAGTATGTTGAAAATGGAAAAGTTATAAGAAAAGAGTTAGGTAAAATTATCTTTTCAAATGAAGATAATAAACTAAAATTAGAGGCTTTACTTCATCCACTTATAAAAGAAGAGGTTATAAAAGAGTCGAAAATATTAGAAAAACAAAATAAGAAATATTTTGTTGATATCCCTTTGTTTTTTGAAAAAATGCGTTATCCAATACCAAAATCATTAGTAGTTTATACACCAAATGATATTCAAATTCAAAGACTAATGATAAGAGATAATATTGATGAAAATGAAGCCAAATTAAAAATATCTAATCAAATGGATATTGAAGAAAAAAAGAGTTTAGCGGATATCTTAATAGATAATTCAAAAGATTTAGAACATTTAGAAAAAGAAGTGCAAAGAATTATAGGAGAAATTATATGACATATACTAAATATAGTGCAAGTGGAAACGACTTTGTTATTTTCCATACCTTTATTAAAAAAGACTATTCAAAAGAAGCAATAGAACTTTGTAATAGAACAGAAGGAATTGGAGCTGATGGTTTAATAGTATTAGTTCCAAATGAAAAAGCAGATTTTGAATGGTTATTTTACAATAGTGATGGAAGTGATGCTTCAATGTGTGGAAATGGAACAAGAGCTTGTGCACATTATGCATATAAAAATGGTTTAGCTCCAAATTCTATGAAGTTTTTAACAGGTGCAGGACTTATAAAATCTATAGTTGAAGATGATATTGTTGAAACTGAGTTAACAGCTCCAATTGTTATAAAAGAAGAGTTTGAACAAGAAGGATTCACTTGGTACTTAGTAGATACAGGCGTTCCTCACTTAGTAACAATAGTAGATGACTTAGAAAAATATGACCATGATTTAAGTGCTAAAATGAGATATGAACATAATGCAAATGTTAACTTTGCAAAAATAGAAGACGGCAAAGAGGGAAAAGTTTTAAAAGTCCGAACTTATGAAAGAGGTGTTGAGGGTGAGACATTAGCTTGTGGAACAGGAATGGCTGCTTGTTTTTTAAGAGCAAACAATTTAAATCTAGTTTCTAATAAAACTTTTGTTTATCCAAAAAGCCAAGAAGAATTAAGTTTAAGTTTAGTTGATAATACTATTTATTTTAAAGGTGCGGTAAAAAATGTGTTTACCACAAATAAGTAATTAAAAATGACACTAAATAGATTCTTTTTAGTATTTTTTATTTCTTTTTCAATAAATCTTTTCGCAAAAGGTATGCCAAAAGAATATTATCTAATTGAAAATAATGAAAAATCAAGAATTTATTTTTTCGAATACATTTATAATATGACTGAAAATCAAAATAATAAAATTTTAGAAGAAAGAACTTTTATAAAAAAAATACTTTCATCAAATTTATTAAATATAAATACCAAGTCAGAAGAATTTAAAAAACTTCTTGAAATAAAAAAGAAATATAGAATAAAAAAACTTTATAATATCACTTCATATATGAAAAAAATAGATATTATACCTCCTTCAATGAGTTTAGCTCAAGCTGCTATAGAAAGTGGTTGGGGGAAAAGTAGATTTATACAAAAAGCAAATAATATCTTTGGACATTGGACATATAATCCAAAGATTGGGATACTTCCAGAACAAAGAAATGATGAAGACAAGCATTTTATTAGAATTTTTAAAACTTTAGAAGATTCTATTACTGCTTATATGTTAAATTTAAATAGGAATAGAGCATATAAATCTTTTCAAGAAAAGAGATACAAAATGAGAATAGAAAATAAACACTTAAATGGCTTGGAATTATCACAAACTATGATAAATTATTCAGGTATTGGAGAAGAATACTTATCAATTCTAGAAATAGTAATTAGAAAAAATAAACTTGAAAAATACGATAAAAGATTCTATAATAAAAATATGTACAAGCAAAATATAAAATAAGGATAAATATGAATTTTACAGCACCTTTAAAATCAGATTCAATAAAAATAATGCTATTAGGTAGTGGAGAATTAGGAAAAGAAGTTGTAATCGAAGCACAAAGACTTGGGATTGAAACAATTGCAGTTGATAGCTATAATAACGCACCAGCACAATTAGTAGCAAATAAATCTTATACTATTAATATGAAAAATAAAGATGAGATTTTAGATGTAATAAGAAGAGAAAAACCTAACTTTATCTTGCCTGAAGTTGAAGCTATAAATATTCAAGCACTTTTTACAGCAGAAGAAGAAGGTTTCCATGTAATTCCAAATGCAGATGCAGTAAATAAAACAATGAATAGAAAAAACATCAGAGAGTTTGCAGCAGTAGAACTTGGTGTTAAAACTGGTGGATACGAATTTGTAAGTACTTTTGAAGGCTTACAAAAAGCAGCAGAAAAGATGGGATTCCCTTGTGTAATTAAACCGGTTATGAGTTCTTCAGGTCATGGACAAAGTGTTGCAAAAAGTGCAAATGAGTTAGAAGAATCTTGGGAAATAGCAAAAGAAGCTAGAGGTGATGCTAGTGAATTAATTGTAGAAGAATTTATTACTTTTGATTATGAAATTACAATGCTAACTGTACGAAATGAAAAACAAACTGTATTTTGTGAACCAATTGGACATATACAACAAGATGGTGACTTTATCTTTTCATGGCAACCTATGAACATGAGTGAAGATGCAAAAATAAAAGCTCAAGAGATTGCAAAAACTGTTACGGATGGTTTAGGTGGTCGAGGTATCTTTGGCGTTGAAATGTTTGTAAAAGGTGATGAAGTATATTTCTCAGAAGTAAGTCCAAGACCTCATGATACAGGAATGGTTACTATGATTACACAATCAGCTAGCGAGTTTGCACTTCATGTACGTGCTGTTTTAGGACTTCCTTTAGATTATATTGATTATGGAGCAGGTGCTAGTGCTGCATATAAAGCAAGAAATGATAGCTTTAATCCTCAAGTTGATATTTTTGAACAATCGTTTACAAAAGATTCTATTATTAGAGTATTTGGAAAGCCACAAAGCCATGTAGGCAGAAGAATGGCAGTTGCTTTGACATTTGATAAGGATTCTAGCGATAAAGCTTTACAAAAAGCTAAAGAGATTATAGGGAACTTTGACGATAAATAAAACTAAAGGCCAACTTTAGTTTTATTAAATTTTAAAAGAACAAGAGTAAGCCATTCCTTCATCTTCAAGCGTAGTTACTTCTATGCTTGCACCTAACATAGTTGCTAAATTTTTTGCTTCAATAATATATTTATTTTCAGTATCAGATAGAAAAAGAGTATGAATATTTTTTACTTCAAATCCATTATTTTTAACTACTAATTGGATATTTCTTTTATGCTTAAAAATATTTACTTCGATTAATTTATTTATTTTTCCTTTTTTCATCTCTTTTTTTACTAAATCCATACATGATTGTTCAATAAAAGATGAGATAATATTTTCAAGATAGATAATGTTCATTTCAACTTTTTTTCTTAAATCTAAATCTAAATTGTAATCTAAAGAAATTTTAT
The DNA here is from genome assembly GCF_018861145.1 of Poseidonibacter lekithochrous. Lineage (GTDB taxonomy): Bacteria > Campylobacterota > Campylobacteria > Campylobacterales > Arcobacteraceae > Poseidonibacter > Poseidonibacter lekithochrous_A. The sequence continues at coordinate 105,563 of NZ_JAHKQT010000017.1, read as the reverse complement.
ATCTAAAATTTGCGTAAATATAATTATCTGATCTTCTTTTGTGTAACTCAAGTAAATAGTTAAGAACAGAAAAATCTTTTATAGATTCACTATCTTTATCAAAATTATTAATTACATACTCAAACTTTTTTAATTCTTCAAAATGTAAGGCAAAAGTATCAATAAGTTCAAAAATAAATGTACTATTTATTAAATCTTCAACACCTAATTTATTTAAATATTTATCAACAATTGTTGTATCAAACATTGTTACTAAGTATTTTAGATTAAATATTTTATTTTTTATATTTGATAGTTTTTGAACATCTTTTAATAGTTTTTTCTTTTGTGTACTAGGAATAACTTTAGTTTCCAAGTCCATTTCTAATAAATCTAAAAAGTTTTTATCATCATATATTAAATTTACAGTTTCTATTTGACTTGATTTATTACACTCTAATAGTATTACTTCCAAATATCCTTTAACAACATCTAAACATTGATTTAGTTCAGAATTAATTAGAAGGATTTTATTTTGCATTAAATCATGTTGGTCATTTAATATTTGTCTATTTAATTTAGTTTTTCCACCATTTTCACTTATTAAAATTTCATCAAATATAAATATTTTATTGAATATATCTGTAAAAGGTTTTATTTCTTCAGAAATATTTTTTATATGATGATTAATTTTTGCATTACATTCATCTATTATATTACTCAAAATAATACCTTATTGACAATTTTCATCATCAACTAATAAGTTAGTATCCATTAGTTGAACCCAATTTGAATCATTGTCCACAACCATCACGTCACCAGATTTCTTTTTATAAATAGTGTCTAAATGCAACCAATTTGATTTTCTATCTTGAATAGTAAATTGATCATTTATTTTTAAAACTCTTAAAATTGTTCCATCCAAGGCATTTGTATTTCTAACATTTAAATTCAATTTATTAACAGTGTATAAACATGTAGATAAATCATTTTTTGTTACCTTATCTTTTATCTTTGCAAAAGATTCTTTTATATTAGAAACTTTCTTTTCTTTTTTAATTTCAACCTTTACTTCTTTTTTCTTCTCTTTTTCTTTTTCGATTTTTGGTTTTGGTTCTTTCTTTAAATCACTTACTGATGTTCCATAGTTATTTAAATATATTAAATATCCATACTCTTCATCAACTTTTTTATATAGTTTTATTGTTTTTGTTCTAACATCAATTTTTATAATTTTGTGACCTAAAATACTATCACCTTTTACAAATCTTCCTTCAATATTTGAACTTAATTCACTATTCGTATTTGATGAACTTTTTTTATCTATTTTCAAAATTACATAATCTTTTCCATTAAAAGAATACATACTTTTTATTTTAATATCTTTTAGTTCTTTAGTTCTTGTAAAATCACTAGTTAATCTAGCCATTTCATTTTGGTGTTTGAATACATTTTTTTCATAATCTTCTTGAGAGACTTCTGGCTTTTCAACATAAATACCTTGAGTATTTTGATTTGAATTTGAATTTTGAGTTTTAGAAGTATTATTAGTTTTATTTTGAATTGAATCAATTTGTTCTTCTAGATAATCTTTTTCAAGTCCAGTTATACTTTTAAAGAAGTTTTTTGATTGCTGATCTAATACATCTAATTTATCAACATTCTCCATACTTTCTTTATTTACTTCTTGGGCATATAAATTAATTACTGTAAAAACAAATACTATAATTAAACTAATTTTCTTCATTTTTTTCCTTTTAAAACTTTTACTTAAATGTAAATTCATAATTAAATCCACCTATATATGTTGGGTACTTCATAAAGAAATCATTACCAGATGGATTCCAATCTCCTGATGTCATTTTAGTCAAGTAACCACTATATCCGCCTTCTGCAACTAAAAAGTCTTTTTTTAAATCATATAGATTAGTGTTAAATACAGGTAACATAAAAGTATTACCCACAAAATCACTATTGCTACCACCTGATCTATAAAAGGACATTTTTCCCCAACAATACATTTGATTAGAAGTATCTATTCCACACATACCATTATCATCTTGTATTACTTTAATCTTTTTCCATTTAATATTTGCAATAGCATCTTTAAAAAATTCATCATCTTTATTTTCTGATGTAAAATAATCACCTTTTAGTTCATTTTTACTATTAACCCAAACAATACCAGTATTCCATGTTGACTCTGAGATTGGTGCTTTGCTAGAAAAATCTACTGATAATAATTGAGTATCATCTTCTTCAACATATTTATTATGCTCACCTTCATTATAATTTTTAATTGCTTCATTAACAGACAATACAATTGGTTTTTTATTTTTTGGTTGATATATCTTATAAAATTTATCATCATCAGATACTGCTACAAAAGCCTCTAAGCCTCCAGTAATACTTTTAAAAGTTATATCCGTTTCAACTTTTAATGGTTTACATAAATTCATGCTAACACCTTCCCATGTAACCCCACACTTACCACTTGCAATTTCTGATTCTATTCCCCAAATATAAATATCACCATCTTTTGATAATGCCCCCATTTTTCTATAACCAATAGTTAGTAAATATGTTATATCATTAAATTTCACACTAGTACCATTACTACTTATACTCAATTTTTCTGGGTCTTTATTAGTTTTTTTATTTGAATAGTTAAATTGAGTATATCCATTTCCTGAAAAACCAGAGCCAAAATCATAGCCCCATCTATAAATATCTCCATCTTGCGATAAAATAAGCCATATTTGATTATTTGCGAACATTTTTGAAGCTTTATTTGTAATTCCATCAAAAAATCTACTTCGATATAACATCTCTGGATCATCATTTCCTACAAGATTTCCATCTGCATCAAGAACATGAGTAAAATTACTTCCAAAAGAGTAGGTAACTCCTTTTGAACCTCCACAATAAATTGCTCCATCAACCGTAACACCACAAGTACTATGATAAACCGTACTAAAAAAATCAACAAACTTTGGTCTTATAGGTGAAGAAAAGAAATTTTTACTATCAAATTTAGAATCATATGTTTTAACTTTTGCTCTTACTAGGCCTGTAATAACGGGATATTTATAATAATTATCAGCTGAACCTGAATATTGAGTATTAGATTTATTTCCATAACTATCTGTTTTTACTAAGCCTACAATTTGATTTGCATTATTACCCCAAGTATATATATCACCATTTATTATCATACCTCCAGCACGTCTGGAAAACTGGATAATTGTTTTTCCAATATCTCTACTTCCATCTCCTATTTTTACAATACCTGTATCCCCACCAATATTAATATACTCATGAGCTATACCGTTTTCAATATTTAATATTTGTTGACCAAGAGATGAGATTTTTTTATCATCTAATAAATCTTGAAAGTCAGAAGATATATTACCATCATCATCTATCATTTTAGCATCTGGATATACGATTAGGTTTTTATCATAAGAGAAAAGTAGCTTTCCATCATTATCATACCAATGTAATACTCCCTTTGTATCTAGTAAGTACTTATTTTTTGGACTTGATGTTGCATCTGTAGTAATTGAACTTAATTGAGTTAATATGTACTTTTCTTTTTCAGAAAGTATAATTTCAACATTTTTACTATTTTTACTAAGAGGGGCTTTAGTGTATATTCTATTTTCATTTGAATAATATTTATCATATAAAGCTGATTTGATATTTGAAGGTATTTCATTTACAATATAAGATTCAGTAGCATGTAAAGAAAATGATTTACTAAATAAATTATCATTCTTAAATCCTATTGGTAAAAAATCATTTAAAATAGATATTGAAGTTGAAGTTCTTATTTGAGCTTTTTCTAAAATATATTCTTTATATGCCTTGGCAATTTGCTCTTCTTTTTTTATTACTTTTTTTATTTTAGATAAAGAGATAGTATCAAAATACATCTCTTCTGAATACAAAGATACTGATAAGAAAATGAAAATAAGAAATTTAATAAAAATCATTTTTTAATATCCTTTGGCTTTGATATATAATTTACAAAGTAAATTGTATTATTTTTTTCACTCTTTTTCATCTGACCTAAATAAGATAAAATACCCTCTCCCGCATTTAAGCCCTTTTTACTTCTTGCTGTTAACTGTGTAATTATAATATAATTGTCTATACACATTCTTTTTGAATCTAGAAACTTTAAATTATAATCTAAAACAGACATTCTTTTATAAACATCTTTTATTTTACTATCTAATTCATCTTTTTTTATATATCTTGATTCAACCTCTTTCATATCATCTTTTATATTAACAATTTTTCTTTTCAAACTAAGTGTTTCTTGTTTCTTAATCTGAAGTTCATTTGTAAGTTGATCTTTTTCATAAGCTATTTTAAAAAAACTTGCTAACTTAAAAAAGAAAAAACCAATAATATAAGCAATAAATATAACAAAACCTACTTTAATAATTAGATTAAATCTTTTCCTATTAATACTAATCATTTTTCACCTCAAAAGGAGTAATACATTCTGTTAATTCTTTATACTTTTTATTTGTTCTAGTTAATAGAATCTTTTGTCTCTGTATTAATCTTTTTTCAATTTTTATTTCTCTTTTTAATTTTTCTAAAGGTTCTTTATAGATATATTTCTTTGTCACTAAATCTAAACCAAAAAACATAACCCATACAACTAAAGTAGTAAAGAATAACAAAAAAATATTTTTACCAAAATGTGATTTAAAACTATCTAACTCATTTAAAGGCTTAACTAATTCTTCAATATTTCCTAAAGATTGTGCAATTTCTTCATGTTTTTCATTTTTGGTATTTTGTTTCAAAATATTTTCTACAGCACTTTTATACTTTGCACTAATTACATAATAATATCTTTCAATACTCCCACCACTTGAAAGCATCGCAATATGTTTTGTAATTAAAATCGATTTTATAATATCATCTGTAATAAAATTCTGATTTATTTTTGCTGAGTATACAGTTTTATGATTAAACAAAATAAAATATTCACTATCAGTAATATAAACTAATAATTGATTTTTCTTTAAATGTTCTCTTGATAATAAATTTAAAGAATATATCGTATTTGTAACTTCATATTTTGATAGATAAACACTATGCTTTTTAAATGAGTCATAAGTAAACATCTTTTGAGAAATATCAAAATCATCTTTAAGGTAGAAAGCTTCGTTGTCTTCTCTAGTTGCAAAATCTGTAACTACTAGTCGTACCATACTTCCTCCCCTTTAATAATTGCCGTTGCATCAGCTTTTGTAATAAGACCAGCATGATATTGTGCCATACAAGCTTTTTCAACTGTCATATATTCAGCTGGATTTTCAAAGTCTCCACCAAATCCTAATTTAAATCTAATTACCTCGGCAATAGGTACCCTATCTTTAAATCCACTTCCATTACACTCATCACAGCCAACTTTGGCATATCCGCCTTCACCATCTTCAACTTTACAATAATCACAAAGTTTACGTACTAATCGTTGGGATACAATTCCTCTTAAGTTATCTACTACATCCCCTTCATTAATACCTAATGAACTCGTCATTCTTGATACTGTTGCAGGTGCTGAGTTGGTATGCATAGTTGAGAATACTAATTGTCCTAAGTTTGATGCATTTACAAGTTGAGATGCAGTTTCAGGCTCTCTTGTTTCCCCAATTAAAATAATATTTGAATCCTGTCTTAAAATATCAACAACTGCTTCTGGGTAACCATATTTGAACTCTTCACTTGCACTTGCAAACTCTGATAAATCAATTTGGAAGAAAGACTCATCAACATACTCAACAGGATCTTCAATAGTAATTACATATTGTTGTTGTTTTGCAAGTTGTTGTAAAAGTGCATACATTAAGTGTGTTTTACCCGAACCAACTTGCCCAGTAATTAAAATCATACCATTTGAATATTTTGTCAAATTATCAAGAATATCAACAGTTTCAGAAGGATAATTAAGTCCTCTTAGATTATGAGAAACTACACCTTTCCCACCAATCATTCTCATTACAAGGGAAAAGTTTAATTTAGAGTTAATAAGTCCAAGTCTAAATTTAATATTTTTCTTTCCATAATCATAATTAATAACACCATTAATTGACTCAAAATCAGAATCTTCTTGATCAGCCATAGTTACAAGTCTTCTTTTAATTGTTTTTGCAATTGCAATTGGCATTGTTCCCATATCAACTTTTATACCATCAATTCTAAACCATAAAGAAGCATATCTATTTGTTTTTTGAATATGGATATCTGAAGCACCTAATAAAATAGCTTGTCCCATCATTTTGTCAAAATATTTATCAATTTCTTCTTCATTATCAGTATCCGTTGTAGACCCAAAAATAATCTCTCTATCTTCTCCAAATACTGAAGATAATACACCCTCTCCTAAAACAACTATTTTTGTAAAATAAAATTTACTTAAAACATCAAAGTCTAAGTTTACAACATCTCTTATCCCTAACACTTTATTTTTAGTTTTTTTATCTTCAAGTGTAATAATATACATACTTGTACAAAATTCAAGTTTTCTTTCATCTAATTGAAAAGAGGTATCTTGATAAAGTTTAGATAATTCACTATATGAAGCATAGTATTCGTATCCTAAACTTCTTACAAATTCTGCATATTTTGATTCGTTTGCAATTAAATCTCCATATCCTCCTGCAATATTAAATTTATCTTTTATTAAATCTTCAATAAGCGTTGATAACACTACATCTTTTTCATCTTCTTTTTTTATATACTGAACAAGTTCAGTCTTTTTTTCTTTAAGATATTCTTTTATATTAATTTTTTCACTTTTATTAATATTTCTGTTCAAGATAGAAAGTTTATTTGATTTATATTTTTTTATTAATTTTTTTATCATTTTTTCTTCTTATTGATACAGTGTTTTAAAAGTAAAAGTACTTATAACTAAATTTATAATATCTGAACCTATTACAACAGTAATAAGCATTGCTATTAACCAAAAAAGAAGTCTCCACTGAATAACCATATAAGCAATATTTTTTTCATACATTGTGTCACAGGTTTGATATAAAGCTTTAGTAACATCAGCAAAACTTGTTTTACTTAACTCAGATAATTTTATATCAGCTGTCACTAAAGGGGGGAAATTATACTTCTCAAAAACTAAAAATAGTTTTTTATTCTTACTTATAATATCTGCAAGTTCAGCAAAAAATGGACGCAGCCCTACTTTAAAATAATCTTTTGAAAGAATTAATGAAGTTTTATGAAATGAAATACCAGCACTTAACATACCATTTAAAATCCTAAACATAAACCTACCATCAGAGTAACATTGTGTTTTAAAAACTTTATAAAGCCATGCAGGTTTATATTTTTCAGTATATACATATCCAAAAAAGATAAATAAGGTCACAAAAATAGAGATTCCAAGTCCTAGATATGCAAAGTCATAATTAAAGTATGCAGGAATTCCTAAAAAAGACTCTACATCAGAATTTAATTTTTTTAAACCTTCTAAGTCTTTTTCAAGCATTCCTAAATATAAAATTAGACCATAAAAAGAAAAAATTATAATTGCTAAGGGCACAAATATTGGATTAATCATTTTAGGTAAAAGATTTGAATTTGCTTTTTCAAAAGATTGAACTAATTTTAAACCATCTACTGTATTAGTACTATTTACTACTAAGCTATATTGAAAATCATTTAAAAACTTATTTCTATGTAAAATTGCTTCTAGTTTATGCTTTCCAATTTCCATGTCTTTAATTGCAGATTCAAGTCTTCTTTTAAATCTTGTTTCTTTTGTAATTTGTTCTTTATATAAAAGCAAAGCCTTTCTAGTATTAGATCCATTCTCTAATTTTGTTACTAAATAGTCTAGTAAAAACTGTTCATATGGATCAGAAAACATACTCATGATTAGAAGCCTTTAATACTTTGTACAGAAACAACATATACTATTTCTCTTCTTACATAAGATTTTGAATCACTTCCACCAATTGCAAAACCTTCTAAAGGAAGAATACCCGCATACTCTTTTGCATCATCATGAACAATAATTGAACCAACAATTGAAGTTTCACCAACTTTTATTTCTCTTGAAATATTATAACTTTGGTCTTTGTATTCAGGTAATTGAATAGTAGAATCACCAATTGTAGCTTCTGAAATATTAATTAACTTTTTAATATTTGGTGTAATGTTTAAAAATAGTTTATCTCTTGATATTTTTGCCATTGCTGTAATTGATGTACCATCTTTGATAGTATTTACAGTAGCTTCTGAAGTTGTTACATTATCATTTACTGTAGTTTCAATTTTTTCAATATAGTCTGTATTTTGACTAATTGACTGAACAGATGGGATATTGTTTTTTAATACCATAACATTTTTACTATAGTTTAAAATTTTTCCTATTTTATTATCTACTTTTCCTGTAATTTGGAATAATCTTGCTGAACCTTGTTGTAAAAATGAAAGAGCACCATCTGTTCCTAAAGTTTTAGTAATTCCTCTTGAAGACTCACTAGATTCATTAGGAGCTAATGACGCAGATCCGATTCCATATTCTCTACTTTTATTTAAAACTAGTTCAATTCTCTCAAATACAATAGTAGCTTCTCTTGCAAAACTATCTTCATATGCTTTTGCAATAGTTCGAACAGTTGCTTCTATACTTTTCGTAGCTTTCATAAAGATAAGACCACTTGATTTATCAATATGGTAAGTTGAAATAGTATCATTTCCAATAATATTTTTCATCATTTTATCTAACTCATCATAAAGAACAATTTCTGAACTATTTTCAACTTTACTCTCACCATTTGTTTCACTTGATGATGTTTCATTTGATGTTGTAATATTTAACAAAGGAATATTTAATTCAACAACAACATCTTTATATCTTTTAATATGAATCATTTCTTTGTCATAATCAACATCTACATAAACATTTTTTGCATGTGCAAGAGAATTAATTGCATTTATTAAATTTTTCGATTTTACAGAAACAATACTATTTTGAAAATCATCTTTATCTTTAATATAATTTCCAATTGAAACTTCATAACCAGATTGGGCAGTTATAAGTTTGATTAACTCTTCTACTGATATTTGTCCATCTAAATTAAAAGGTATATCTTTTATTGATTGTTTTTTAGTTTCACTTGTACTTAAAAGTTTTACTAAATATATAGAACCACTTTTTTTAATAAAAAGCTCTTTATCAAGTACTGCGTTTAAATACTGATTTAATTCAGCCATATTATGAATTTTCATTCTACTTTTAGGGACTAAGATATCACTACTCTTTAAATAATAAAAATTGCCATCAATAAGTTCCAACTCTTTTAAAACATCACCTAATGATTTATCACTTAATATATCTATAAACTCTTTATTTCTACTTCTTTGATCTACCAATTCTTCAGAATATGAGTTTCTAACTCCCTCATAACTTTCTTCATTTACTGTTTTTTTAACATCTGTCGTCATTTGATCGTGATAACTCTTCATTGAACAAGCAGTCATCATAAAAATAATTAATGTACTTAATGAAATATTTCTTAAAACATAATGCATTCTTTTCCCTTATTTAAAATAAAAACCATAATCAAATCCTCCAATATATGTAGGAAATTTTAGAAATAAATTTCCATTTGAATTATAGAAGCTATCTGACATTTGGACTTTTTTTTCATCTTCTTGAGTGATAAATAATTTATTAATAGTAGTTATTTTACTCATATCATATAAAGATGTGCTTAAAATAGGTATGCTTCTAGCGACATTCCCCCAACAATACATCTGAGACTTACTACCTAAACCTGTCATAGCACATACAAATTTTTTATTTGTTTCCTTTACTTTTACATGTACATTATCAATTCCCCACGATTCATCTCCTAAAGTTTGAGCATATGACCACTTGTTTTTCCCAAAATCACCTTCAACTAATCCTCTTGTACTAAATTCAATCTTTAAATCTCCATTACCATCTAAATTTGTTCTAAACTTATAATGAAATTTTTGGTCACCATCATTATAACCACCAGATGAGGATACAGCTTGAAGAGATTCCCCATTATCTTTGACATCAGTTAATTCTGTATGATCATCATGAATAAAATTATCTTCAACAATGGTTTCTCCATTGAATTTAACAATAAATTTCTCATAATCCCATGTATCAATTTCATAAAAATCAAATTCTACATCTACTTCATTATTTTTATATTCAGGAAATGAATATACCTTATCAATCGATGAACCTATTTTAAAATTTCCTAAGAATGTTGTTACTGGAACTTCATCTGTTCCATCATCTTCAATAACCGTAACTTTAGCATTATTCCAACCATTTGGGATATCACTAGATTTATAGTCTTCAAAATCTTCAAAATCTTCAATTATCACACTATCAAGTTTAAAAATTGATACATTTGCGAAGTTTGCATAATCTTTATTATTTACAGTATTTGATTTTTCATTTAGTTCATTAAATGAAGTATCGAATATATAATTATTCGCATTTGCTGTACATTTATCAGTTTCATTTGCTTGCATACATACTCTTAAACTTTCACTCGCTTTTAATTCTAAGTCTTCATTTATATATGTATAAAAGTCTCCATAAACAGATACGCTTATTGCTGTACTTGGAATATTCGCTAATAATTTTGTTGAATTAGTACCTGTAGTTTGGTAAAAATTATTATCAACACCTTTTAATACAAACTCTTTTGTATTTACAAAAATTGCATCTTTATTATATCTTCTAACTTCATCTAAAAGTGTAGGTTTATTATAAACTATTCCAGATGATGTTTCTCCCCAAATCCAAAAAAAGTTATCTTCATCAATAGCTCCAAGTCCTTTTATATCTCTAAGAGCAAAAATCTTTTTAAAAATAGTCTCTCCATTAATCTTCTCAGGAGTATTTTTAGCAATAAACTTATCATCACTTCCGATTCCTAAAGCACCTTTATAATTTCTTCCAAAAGTGTAAATATCTCCAGCATCTGATAACACAACCGTAGTATCTTCTACCATCACTATATCTTGCAAATATACAGGGGTATCTGTCTCGGTGTTTGTTTTCCCTTTAGTGAAAAATTTATTTTTCTTTAAAATTGAAGTCATTTTAGTACTACTATCTAAATCTTCAAAATATGTTGAGGATACACTACCATTACAATATAGTTCCCCTCCAATTTTTCTTTCAAGCCCGTCAAGTTTATATGTAAAGATTGGAGATATTCCACATACATTTGAACTATTCATTCCCATTTTTTCGAATTTTACTCTATAAGGATTGTTATACCATTTTTTGTCATATCTTGATAGTTTATTACCTTTATCATCTTCAATTTTAGTTATATTATCAATTTGAACTTTTAGCATTACTGGTGTATTTACATAATCTGGACTTAATGATGTATCTAATTGTCCATAGTTTTCAATTCCAGCTTTTTTATATTTATTATTTCCCCAGCAAAATATATCTCCATTTGCTAACATACATCCACCATCTCGCCTAAAAACTAAATCTTTTGAATCAGGAATATATGAGAGTATCAAATCTTCTACATTTTCACTCTCATTTTCTGCGCTTATTGTTGAACCTAAATAAGAAGGAACCCATCGAATAGATGTATCTCCTTGATAATAATATTCATACCATGTGCCATTTTTCTTTGCATAAGCCTTATCTCCAATCTTTGCTTTAATATATAGTAAATCTTCCCAATTTTCAGCATAAATAGGAGCTTCTTGATATACACTAATACCTCGATTAGAACTTGGACTAACTTCATCTTTACAAAATTTTAATGTTAATTCTTTACCTTTTAATTCATAATAATATTCATTTGCGGGGCACTCTTGACTATCAAGTTTTATAGTTGTAATTGCATCAGTTTCTGGATCATTAAGAATTTTTACTATCTCTTTTTGAATTGAAGAATAAATAACTTGAGAGTCATTATTTTCACCATCCTCTATTATTTTTATTGGTGCTAAAGTATTTACTCTAAATATTCTACTTGTATAAAAATTATATAAATATTTTAAATCTTCATCATATGAAATATTATCATCGATTACTCCTTTAATAAAAAAGTTGCCACTCTTATAGTAAACATCTATATATTTTGAAGTTAAAGGATTACTTTTATTAAAATTTTTACCTAAATAATCTTCATTATCAAGTTTAGTCCAATCAAAATCCTTTGATTCTGTAAGAGGAAGACTTCCCGTTTGCAAGATATACTTATTAATTGCTAAAGCTATATATTCTTCTTTTTGAATAACTTTTTTTAGAGCATTCATTCTAGATATATTTTGTGTATTTGCAAAACTAATATTTATTAACAATAAAATCAAAAGTATAAATCTCATTTAATTAACCTTTATTACATCAGAAAATGTTTTCAAATATTTATCGCCATTATTTACAAAAACAAAGACTCCAATACTTAAGTCATCTAATTTTGAACTTGTAAGAAGTCCACTAGTGCTTATAGTTACATCTCCATCTTCAAATTTCTCATTATTATATTCAATCCAATTTGAACTTGCATTATACCATCTAATAGTATTTAGATTCGTAACACAATAAGTCTCTTTTAAAGAATTAGAACATTCACTTTCAATAGTAAATCCACCTTCTAAAATATCTAAAATATTTTCTGCAACTTTTGATTTTAATTCAAAAGATACATATGATTTACTAGAATCACTATCTTCATAAGCAGTTGTCATATCCCGATATAAATCTCTTTTATATAATCCATTAATATAAAGTGGTAAGTTTTCCTTTGTAATCGCATATCTTATCTTTAAGTTCTCATTTGAAATAAAATCTATATCTTCTAAGCTAAATTTATTTGTAGTATTAAAATTTTTTCCTAAATATCCATCATCTTTTAAATCACTCATTTCTGGTATTTTAAATTCATTTAATAGATATTTTTCAAAATTACTTGCTATTTTCTCTTCTATTTCTATTAAGTTTTGTACATATAATACATTTTGTTGCTGTACATATAATGTATCTTTTGCATTTAAAAAACTAAGGCATAAATAAAGTATTGTTATTAATATTTTCATTATTTCACCACTTCAATAGAACTTATTGTTTTTATATATTTTACGGCATTAGTATCATATAGCGTAGCACCTTTTGGTATAGAATTAAATTCATCACTTGTAATATGAAAAGAAGTTTCTTTAGTAATAATAATTGGTCCTGTTTTAAACTTATCTATTGAATAATACATTAATAAATTTGTTCGGGAATCATTATCATAGATATAAATATCATCTCCATCTGTACAATATCTTTTTTTAGGAGTATCAGCACAATCGACTAAATTAAATCCAGCAGTTGAACTTAAGAAATATAAATGTTTTGCAAACTCATCATCAAGTTTTATACCTATTGTATCGCTATCATAAAAATAAGTTTTTTTTCTAAATAAATCACTTTCATATAATCTTTGTACACTAAGCTTATCCTCTAAAGATATTCCATCAAAATTTGCATCTTTAAATCTGTTATTTATCCCTTTTCTAAAGCCAAAATCATTAATAGATACGGTATCTCCAACTACAAAAGGTGTCAAAGTAAATCCACTACCTAGATACTCATCACTTACTAAATCTGAGAATACTTCAGGTAATTTTTTTTTATTAATAATAAAACTTTCATAAGCTCTAGCTATGGACTCTTCTTCTTGAATAATAGTTTTTACTGTTAAAAGTAATTCTTGCTGTTTTATAAACTCCGAATCCTCTGCATTTAAAATGTTTAGTGACATAAAAAATGCTAACATCATTAAAAATATTTTAATCATAATATATCTTTCAAGTAATAATATAATTTTGTTTCCATTGCATTTTCATTTAAAAGTAATTGTTCTTCTATTCTATTTTTGAAAAATGCTTTCTTTCTTATTTCTACTTCAGCATCATCTATCACTTCTGCTTCACTCTTTTTCATATCTTGATATATATCACTATAAGGAGTGTATTTTTCTATTGCTTCATTTAATTTAGTTTCAATTTCAGCACTAGTTAATGTAGAATATAAAATTGTTGTACTTAAATACTCTATGGCCTTTTCTACATTTTCATCAATTGATATATTTTTATTTACCATATTTTTATCTTTTTTACCAACAGTAAAAGTATAATCTTTTGTACTTTCATCTAAGACTTCTGTATTAGTATCTGATAAATTACTCAATTTTGCTCTTAAAGCAAAAAGTTTTAATTGCTCACTTTCATTTAGTACAAAGTTACCATCAACATCAACCAAGGCATCATTTTCAAGAGTACTAGAAGTACTCCTATCTAAAAGTAATACCTTTTCCCAATTTCCACCAACGGGTAAGTGCATCATAATCTCATCACGTGTAACTTCATCTGGATTTTTATTGTATTGTTTAGCTAAGAGAGTTTTTATATCAGATATAATTTCGTAGTTTTCTTGGATTTGTTTTGCTTCTTGGGCATCAGAATATGACTTATATACAGATGATGCAGAATATATAGCTGTAACAATGAGTGCTGATGATAGCCATATATTTCCTAACATTTGTATTTGTCCCTTTTTATAAAGTAAAAAATGAATATTAAAGGATAATACTCATTTTTTATTTTAGATAACACTTAGGCTAAAAAGCCTAAAATGTTACTACTCACTCCTAATTGAACCTCTAGGTAAATCTTTGAAATAAATTGTAAACATACCATCTAAATCTGAACCAGTACTAGCAGCTGTCTTAGCAGTTATATCCCCATCATTATCTAAAGCATTATATCCTGTTGTACTTATAGCATGTTCGTCTATTGATGCTAAAGATTCTAAATCATTAATTACTTGTTTTTCTAAAAACCCTGAATTTGTTGCTAAATTACCTTTACTCATATCTATAAAAAGACCTGGTCTAGCACTTTCATCTGCAGCTGCATCTGTAGATGGCAAGACTAATGTTATCTCCATATTATCACTTGCCCCAAAAGAAATTGCATTATAAGTATTCGTTACCGCATTATCTATTAGTTGATTATTTATTTGTTCAGGGAAAAATTCTAATGAAGCAATTCCACTTAAACTAGTCGCTAAACTATTTTCAACTGATTCTGTTTCTGAAGTATTATAAACAACTTCAGATCTTAATGCTAGCTGTACACCACTTTTAATATTATTTATTTCAGTAATAATACTAGACTTTTGTGCGATACCTTCAATTTTATCACCTGTTCCACCAAACGTTTGGAACATATAAATCATTGCTCCAACTACTACTATAACCATTGCTATTAACTGTGGCATTTTAATCCTTTTTTATTAATTTAAATTTTTCCTACCAACCTACCAAATGTTTATAATTTATAAACCTTTATAAATCACACCAATTACTTAAATACAGTACAAACAAAGATTCCATCTTTAGTTGTACCTCCACTATCTTTAAAATCATCTGTTCCATCAAATTGATTTAAAGTTAATTCTGCTGTACCAAAAAGCGATTTTTCACAAAATTCTCTACCTGAGAAGTTTTCAGAGAATACAGCTTTACTCATTAATCCTCCACTAGCTCTCATATCAACTAATATTTTATAAGAACTAGCATCAGCATTATTTGGAATAATTTGCCAAACAACATTACTATTTGGTAAAATAGTTGTAGTTTTCAATTTTTCCAAATAAGTTGAATCTTCATCTACAGTATCAGGAAAAACTTCCATATTTGAAAGCAATATTCCATCATTCCCTAATTCAAAAATATTAATAATAGTTAAATTTCCACCACTATCAACATAAGTATTAACAAAACCATCAATCATTGAAAACATAACTCTCATATTTTCAAGTTCCGCTTTTATAGTACTATCATCAGCTTCA
The DNA here is from genome assembly GCF_018861145.1 of Poseidonibacter lekithochrous. Classification (GTDB taxonomy): domain Bacteria; phylum Campylobacterota; class Campylobacteria; order Campylobacterales; family Arcobacteraceae; genus Poseidonibacter; species Poseidonibacter lekithochrous_A. The sequence continues at coordinate 89,674 of NZ_JAHKQT010000017.1, read as the reverse complement.
TATCTTGTAAGTAAAATAGTCATAGCTGTTACAATTGTAATAATAGATGCAACTAGATATGGCATTTTCTTCCTTAATATGAATATGAATAATATTCTATTTGTCTAATTCTAGCATATCTATTGTTAAAAGTAAGCTTAAACAAAATTATTTTATTTTATTTGAGCTTCTAAATTTACCTTTAAATATCTCTGAAGCCTATTTTAAGGTGTCTAATGAGTTAATAAAAATTTTATAATTATTATCTATAATTATTTTAAACTAACTTTTATAATTGTATAATAACTTAATTGAACATAATATAATAAAATTGTGTATGAGTTAATAAGTAAAGATTACTTATATTATCTATTCTCTTCTTTATTCTTATACATAAGCTTATCAACGATAACAAGTATATCTTCTATGTTATCTTCTTTCTTAAAAGGTGTAATTCCATATGAAAATGTGAATTTCAATTTTTTAATTTTTGAAGATGTTAGAACTAGTTTAGATAGTTTATCTTGAGTTTCTTTCATTTTTTTATCAGGATTTAAAATTGATGATTTATTTTTATTAAATAATACAATAAATTCATCTCCTGCATATCTTAAAATATCTACGGCAGGATTATCTAACTCTTTTTGTAAAAAGTTAACCAAGTATTTTAAAATTTGATCACCTACAATATGTCCATAATTGTCATTGATAAATTTAAACTTATCTAAATCTATAAAAACAATAAAACCATCATTTACAAATAAATCATCTTTTAAATAATAATCTGAAAACCATTTTCTATTATATGCGCCAGTTAAAGGATCAGAAAAAAGCTCTTTTTGTAAGGTATTTATCTGTTTTTGCATCTCTTCTAATTCATTATTAATATTATTTAAAGATTCTTCATCTTTATTTTGAATCGCTTTTCTTGCATTTGAAGTTGATGCTTTTAAAGCTGTTAAGTTGTCATTTGTTTTTCTAACAATTTTATCAACATATTCAGTATCTTTCTGTAAGTCTTTTAAAATAACCTTTTCATCATCAAGGTTTACTTCTAATTCCTTTGCATAGTTCTCAAAAATATCAGAATATTTACCAGGAAGAATAATAGATTGTTTTTTTAAATCTTTTATTGTTAAATATGTTATTTCTTTTAACTTATTAATCACTACAACTCCTAGAATATAATTCTAATAGTATATTCAATCTCAACAAATACTTATATTAAATACAAATTTTAATGCTTTATATATTGATATTTGTCTTAAAAAACTACAGAAATTTGTTGTTACTTTTTAACTTATCCCACTGCCATTTTTGCAATATTTTTCCATAAAAAAGGTGGTATTTTATTTTCAAGTTCCCATGTAATACTCATAGGTTGGCTTCCATAATGACTTTTATAAATAACCTTCCCTAAACATATATATGTCATTACATTTTTATTTTCATTATGGCTTGATTCTCTTACAAATAAGATAATATTTTTATTCTCTTTTTGGTGGTTAATATAACTTAAACCTTTAGGAGAGTCTGGCTTAGTTGAATTTTGAGATTGCCAATGGAATAATCTGTCATTTATTGCATAATCATCATACATAGTTGTAGGGGAATATTTATCTTCTGTTTTTTCTAATGTTACAAATAAAAGTTCAGTATTTTTGTCTTTTATATTTAAAACACCTTCTCTACTATTTGATTTTTTATGAAAACTATTTTGCCCAAAACCTGATAATATCTGTTCTCTTGTATATCTTGAATGTAGTTTTATTGGACAAAAATATGGTAAATCTAAATCACTTTCAATATGAGTGATTTTATCTATTAAAATTTCAATTACCTCTTTTAATTCCTTAATTAAGATTTTATTATTTCCTATATATTTTATTCCTTCGTCTAAACTATTAAACATATTTGGGTCTTGAAAGAAATCATAATAAAGCATCAAAAATGATTTTTTATTTTTTTCCATAACTTCTTTTGTAAAATCAAAATTATTATCTATAAGTTCTAAAATAAATTCAAAATAACTATGAGATCTTGTTAATAGCCATTTTTTAGAAATTGCTCTTATCAGCTCTTTTTCATTAACTTCATTAAAATCTTCTACAATATTAGCTTCATAACACAATTTAGAAAAACTATCTTTTTTATATAAATTTTCTAAGGAAAGATGATTTATCTTCGTAAAGTTTCTAATTGTAAGTGCTAAAGTTGTCTGATTTTCATAATTTCTTATTTTTGATATTAGTTTTCTTCTACCAAGTGTAGTTGCTTTTTTAATATTATTTAAAATATGTTCTTTAGCTTTTTTTTCTAAGACTATTGAACATCCTAAAGGTAAATGAGGAAATTCATTTTCTATTTCATCTTTTACACTATTAGAGGTTTTACCAATTAAGTTTCTAAATTTACCTTCAAAATCATATTCATCTCTAGCATTTCCTACAAAATCTAAAACAGTTAAGCACTCTTTGTTTTCAGCAAATCTAAGTCCCCTCCCTAATTGTTGTAAAAACACAGTTAAACTCTCAGTTGGACGTAAAAATAAGATAGTATCAATTTGTGGAATATCAACACCTTCATTAAAGATATCAACTACAAATAAATAGTTTATTTCTTTTTTTAATAATCTTGACTTCACATCATCTCTATTGGAACTTCCACTTATAAGAAAATCTGCTTTTAAATCAACTTCATTAAATTTCTCACTCATAAACTTTGCGTGTTCTTGTGATACACAAAAGCCAATTGCTAAGACATCATTTATATCTCTTAGATATTCTTCACATTTTGCAATAATTTCACCAACTCTTTTTTCACTTGATAAAACATCATTTAGTTCACTTGTTTGATATTTCCCATTTTGCCATTTTATATTTTGTAAATCTACACTATCACTAATTCCAAAATATTGAAAAGGGCAAAGTAGTTTTCTATTTAATGCTTCAGGAAGTCTAATCTCGCAAGCAATTACACCACAAAAATCATCTAGAATATTTTCATTATCCATTCTCTCAGGTGTTGCTGTAAGTCCTAAGAGAATATTTGCTTCAAACTTTTGTAAAATTGGTCTATAACTTTTTGCAGCTATGTGATGTACTTCATCTATTATTATAAAATCATAATAGTTTTTTGTAAGAGAGAGTTTTTCAATATTATTTTGTAAAGTTTGTACAGAGGTAAATAAGTACTCATAACTTAAAGGAGTAATTCCATCAACCCATAATTCACCAAAATTATTGTCTTTTAATATTGCTTGAAACGTAGATCTAGCTTGTATTAAGATTTCTTTTCGATGAGCTACAAATAAAAGTTTTGCACTTGGATTATTTTGTTTAAATCGTTTATAATCAAAAGCACTTATAACTGTTTTTCCAGTTCCTGTTGCAGCAACTAAAAGATTTTTGTAACGTTTATGAACCTCTCTTTGTACTTGAAGTTCTTCTAAAATTTCTTCTTGATAATGATGCGGTTTTATATCAAAAAAAGTTGAGAAATTATTTGTATCTTTTGTCGAAGCATTATTTAGTGCAATTTGAAGTTTTTGTTTTTCTGCTTGTGTAAATACTTCAAACTCTTTATCTTCCCAATATGTTTCAAAAGTTTTTTCAAACTTTTTTATTATATGTGAAATTTCTGAATTTGTTACTTTTAAATTCCATTCTAATCCACTTGTAAGTGCACTTTTTGAAATATTGGAAGAACCTATATATCCAGTATGAAAACCCGTATCTCTAAAAAATAGATAAGATTTTGCATGTAGTCTTTCATTTGCTGTATTATATGAAACTTTAATTTCAGTATTTGGTAAACTTGCTAAAAATTCAACTGCTTTTAAATCAGTTGCTCCCATATATGAAGTGGTAATAACCTGTAGTTTTTTTCCTCTTTTAGTAAATTCTCTTAACTCTTTTTCAAATATCCTAATACCTGACCATTTTATAAAAGAGACCAGAAAATATATCTTGTCAGAAGAAAGTATCTCTTTTTTTATTTCACTTTCTAAAGAAACTCCAGCATTACTTCCCGTAAAAAGTTCACTTTGAGTAAGACCTGTATATGGAGTGATTTCTTTAATATAAGTGTCAAAATCTTTTATATGAGAATCAAGTTTTGGTATAACTGCTTTTAAAATAGAAGTATTAATATCAAGTAAATTATCTTTAAAATCTTGTTTTTCTATTTCACTTTGAAGTAATAAGATTATTTTATTTATGATATTTATCTTGGTTTCAACACTATTTTCACCACTTATTAAATTCAGTGAATGATTAATAAAGTTACTTATATATTGTGTTAAGAAATTAGAAGCTTCCGATTTTTCAATAGCAGTAGTTTTATAATAAATAGTTTCCAAATCCAAAGAATTTAATTTATTTGAAATCAAATTATTTATGAGTTGTTCGTATAAACCATTTTTAAACATTTAGAATCCAATTATTTTTGTAAATTGAGTTTATCATATTTTTAATTTAACATATATATTAAATATGAAGTCTTTTTTCAAATATTATCAACTCGTATCATATTATTTAGTATATAACTTAAATTTAAAGTAAATATTAATTTTTATAGATATATAATTAAACATATTTAACTTATATACTAAATAAGAATACATATTAAGGTATTAAAATGGAAGTAACATCTGCTAAAATAGGTAAAACTATAAAAAAAAGAAGAAAAGAATTAAATCTTGAACTAAAAGATTTACAAGATTATTCAGGTGTTAATTATGTTTCAATATCTGAGATTGAAAATGGAAAAGCTAATCCTACGGTTAAAACACTAGAAAAACTTTTAGATGTATTAGGAATGGAATTAGATATCAAAGTGAAGATTAAATAATGCAAAGAGCAAAAGTTTTTAGAAATAACACCTTTACTGGTTTACTTACAAAGTTTGATGACAATAGCTATAGCTTTGTTTATGATAAAGAGTATTTAAATAAAGATAATGCAAAAGCTATTAGTCTAACATTCCCTTTACAAGAAGAGGAATTTACATCAAAAAGTTTATTTCCTTTTTTTTATAATTTATTGGCAGAAGGTAAATTAAAAGATATTCAATGCAAGGAACTTAGAATTGATAAAAATGATGATTTTTCAAGATTATTATTAACAACAAAAGAGAACACAATAGGTTCTATTACTATAGAAAAAGATGAGATATAAAAATGGAAGATAAAATATGTTTGGGTTGTTTATCAGAAAATAAAAAACTAAGAAATAACTATTGTCCAAAGTGTATTAAAGAGCTTTTTAATGGGAAAGTGCCAAATCCTTTAAGTTTTGACAGAATTGAATTTACTAAAAAAAGAGCAGAATTATCGCCTAGAATGTCAATCTCTGGGGTTCAAGATAAAATCTCTTTAACTTTTGAAAAGAAAGACTTAATACCCACTGCAGCTAATGGAAGATATATTTTAAAACCTATTACTAATGGGGATGGACATATTCAAAATGAAAAAGATATTGTGGCAAATGAACATTTATCAATGCTTATCTCAAAGAACATATTTAAAATTCCTACAGCTTCAAGTGGTTTGATTAGATTTAGTGATGGAGAGTTAGCTTATATAACAAAGAGATTTGATTATGATGATGTATCAGCTTTAAAATACGATCAAGAAGATTTTGCTGGAATTATGGGAATAACACCAGTAACTCATGGAGAAAATTATAAGTATGATGCTTGTAGTTATTTAGATTGTGCAAAGATGATAAAAAAACATGTAGCATCTAGTATAGTATCACAAGAAGATTTTTTTAAAAGAATTATTTTAAACTATCTAATATGTAATGGCGATGCTCATCTTAAAAACTTTTCTTTGTATAGTAAAGCAGATTCTAATGAATACTTTTTAACACCAAGTTATGATTTATTAAACACAAGATTTCATATAAATGAAAAATATGGAGATATGGCAATAGATTTATTAGATGATTATACGGATACTTATGAAGCTTATGGTTACTATACTTATAATGATTTCAAAACTTTTGCTAAGTTTATAGATTTACCTGAAATTAGATTTAATAAAATTATGAAATTTATTGAAGATTCATATCTAGAAGTAGAAGATTTAATTGATAAATCTTTTTTAAGTCCTAAAGCAAAAGAGTTTTATAAGGAATCTTATAAAGATAGAATGAAAAGAGTAAGGACTAAATAGTATAAAATATCTTTATATTTTCCTAATAAAATCATTTGACGAAAATGCTAATCTATTAGTGTGATATAGGCATCACTTTAATTTTTAGACATAAAAAAAGCCCGACCTAAACACTCACAAAGAGCGATTAAATCGGGCTTCTAAATGGTACGCCTGACAGGAGTCGAACCTGTAACCGCCGGGGCCGAAATTATATATTAGCGATTTATCACTATATATCAATTCACTTTAACTTCAATCAATTTACTCGCACATCATCGCATATATCGTACTTATAGTATTCGATAATTCCTTTTTCTTATATCATGTTATTTACAAATTATAGCACTTTATTTTATTTAAGATGGGGAGAGAAAGGGTAAAAATGGGAAAAGCATTTAATAGAAATAAAACAAAATTCATAGGTGTATATTACATACATTCTACCACAAATAGTAAGCCTGATAAAACTTATTACATACGATATAAAGATGAAAACTTAAAAGATAAAGAATTAAAAATAGGTAAATTCTCTGAAGGTATAAGAGAGAATTATTGTAACACAAAACGAAATGAAATTATTACAAAAATTAGATTAGGTGAAGACCTGCCAAAAGTTGCAGCTAGAAATAATAGAACAACATTAATTTTAGATGATATATCAAAGCAATATTTTGAATATAGAGAAGTTCATCATAATAAAAAAAGTAAAGACAATGAAGTATATAGATATAACACTCATTTAAAGCCTATATTCGGCAAAAAAAACTTAGATGCTATAGTTATACAGGATATTCAAAAACTGCAACGTGAGAAGCTTAAAACACTTGCACCAAAAACTGTAAATCATATACTCACATTATTTAGTACAATTTTTAATTATGCTATTAACAATGATGTTTATAAAGGTACAAATCCTCTTAATAAAATCAAACGGGTCAAAATCAATAATAAAAGAGAAAGATTTTTAACATTAAGTGAGATTCAACTGTTACTTGACAATGTTAGAGATAATGAACTTCTCTATCTATTCTGTTTAATTTCATTCTCTACAGGTGCAAGAGCAACAACAACACTTAATATTCAAAAAAAGCACATAAACATTGAGGAAAGAAATATTACTTTAACAGACTTCAAGAATGGTACAACATACACAGGCTTTATAACTAAAGAAACAGCAACCATCTTAAATGAAAAGCTAAAAACTCTTAGTGTAAATGATTATATATTTCAAATAAATAATACTCAAGCAAAATTAAGAGAAATACAAAAAAGATTAAAACCTATCTTAGATGAACTTTTCAATGAAGGTCTTGAAAAAAGTGATGCTAAAAATAGAGTTGTTATTCACACCTTTAGGCATAGTTTTGCAAGTAACTTAGCAATTAAAGGTACTCCAATATATACCATTCAAAAGCTTTTAAATCATAAAGATATTAATATGACTTTAAGATATGCGAAACTATCCCCTGATAGTGGTAGGGACATGATAGATGCCATTATGTCAAATATAATCTAATAGAAATGGGGAATAAAAAAGGACACTAATTTTTATTACTTTTAATTTTTAATGATGAAAAGAAAAAATAATTTTAAATATATAGAATAAGATTTTAGGAAAGTTACTACCAGTTCTTACCTTCATGATCTTTTGCTTTTCTTCTTTTGTTTTACATAATTCATATCGCCATTTTTCTTATTCTGTTCTACTCATTTTTTAAACATATCTGATTGATTTTTATAATGTGCATTTTATTACTTTAATTTAGAAATAATAATAATTATATTATGATGTTTATAATTATAATTTAATTAAAGTGAGGTTGTATCAAGTGGAATTAATAAGTACTCTAAAAAAAGTTTTTAATTTTGTCAAAGAAACAAGTGAAAAAGTTGTAGAACAACAGGAAGAAAGAACTGAAAAATTTTCTAAATATAATGACGAAAAGTTATTAGAAATGGTTGAATCTAAAGATGGCATAAGTTCTAGATATGCTGCAAAAGAATTACTAAACAGAGGATACAGTGAAGAAACTTTAAAAATTATGATGAGAAAAGAATAAAGGAAAAAAAATGTCAGGAAAAATAAATTTACCACATTCATGCCCAAAATGTGGAAAAGTAGCAACGACAGCAGTTGAGTTAGATAAGCTATTTGGTTATAGAACAATTAGCGGTAATGCAACTAACCAAAGTTGGTGTAAAGAGTGTAGAAGTAAATAATTACTTCTACTCTTAATTTTCAACGATATTCTTAAAGTATAAAACCCAAGCCTTAACAGTTTGAAGTCTTCTATTCTTAGTGCTTTCACTATTTACATTATATCTTTGAAATAATTGAAGATTTACTTCTCTATCATTTAAGTAATTATTGAAAATGGGTTCTGAAAATACAATCTTTGATATTTCAATAATTCTATCTTTAAAAGGTAATTGAAGAACTTCTATTCCTTTTGTAGTTAAGACCATACAATCATTTTCTTCTTCGCAAAGTTTTAACCATTTTAAAACATTGTAATAATAATCTATTTGTCTATCAACGATATCAAAATTTAATTTTAGTTCTTCTTTTGTCATGCATGGGTGTTCTGATATTAAAATTAACATACTATGAATAGTATCAAATTTGTCAGCTTGTGGAAATGGAGTGTTTAAACATATATGATTTTCATTTATTTCGATACTAAATAAAGAAAAATCAGAAGAAGGCTCTTTAAATTTAAATGCTTTCTCATTTGCGTGGTCTGCGTAGCCTATTACTCCATCATAAATATAAGGAATGAATCTATAAATATCTTCTTGTAAATAAAAAATATAGCTCTTGATTGTTTTTCTATTACTAATTTCATTTTTCCAATATAATTCAGGGTAAAGTAATTGCCTTATATTAATATTATCACGATAACCAATTTTTGCTTCAATTAAATTTATTGAGGAATTACCTTCGTAGCCTCCATCAACTTCTATTTGAACTCCGTCAATATTATATGGAACAGTTCCAATATTAAAATTTAATGAGCCTCTTAACCTTCCTCTAATTGATAAACTACTCTCTTCTCCAAATACAGTATTAGCCATTTCTGTAATAGTTGCAATATCTAATGCAGCACTTTCGCTTTTTATATTATATGGGTCAATACTTATTATATTTGAAGGTGCTTCTAATTCAATAATTTCAGTTTCTATATTTTGATTGATATTAATAAAAGGGTCATTTTTTGCAATTCTATATAAACCATTTTTTATTGCTAAAATAGAAAGTTCTTCTTGCTTCATTATATTGGGTAAGCTTTGTCTAAAATCAACTTTTGTCATAAGTCTCGCTTCTTTACCATCAACAGCTTTTATTTGGTCTGCCGTAATATCAAAATAATTATTTCGACTAATTTCACTTAAAACATTATATTGATTAAAAATATTTTCCCATGAAGTATGACTTGTTATCTTAGACATTATTTTTCCTTATTAATTTCATAATTTATAACGATATATTCGTTTATTTTTCCTCTTCCCGTAGCTTTACAATTTAAAGCTCTATTGGCTTGAACTGTAATTAAATTATATTCTTTATATAAATTTTCTATATATTTAGTATACGAATTAGATAACATAAAATAAGCTCCAATACTATTTATATAGTCGCATAATTCTTTTAATCTAAATTGCATATCTTCATCAAAGCCTTTGTCTGTATAACCAGTAAAACTTGAAGTCTCATTCAATGGAACATATGGAGGGTCAAAATATACAAAGTCACCTTTTTGAATATGTTTCTTTATAATTTCAAAGTCTCCATTTAATATAGTTGTATCGTGTAATAATTCGCTACAAGCTAAAATATTATCACTATCGGCATAATTAGGGTTTTTGTATTTACCAAATGGCACATTAAATTGACCACTTCTATTTACTCTATAAAGTCCATTAAAACCAGTTTTATTAAGATATATAAATCTACTTGCTTTTTTTACTTTTGATAATCTTTTATATTTTTCGGGTGTTCTATCTAATTCTCTTGTCTTATAAAAATATTCTGAATTGTTTTGATGCTTTTCTAAATCTTTGATAAGTTCATTAGGTTTGTTTTTAATAATCTCATATAAATTTGTTAGCTCTGAATTATAGTCATTTATAAAACTTTTTTTTATTTTTAAATCAAAAAATAAAGCCCCACCACCTATGAAAGGCTCAAAGTATGTATTGAAATTTTTAGGCATATATTTTTTTAATTCATTTAAAAGTTGGCGTTTTCCTCCAACCCATTTTATAACTGGCTTACACATTTATTCTTTAATTCCCTTTATTTGTTAAATTTGTAATATATCTAATAGTTGCTATATCTCTTATAATTATAGACTAAAAAAATTTTAATCTATAAAAATATGTCAATTTGTAATCATATAAAATACTCACTATTCTTATCTATTAAAATTTCTTTTTTTACTAACAATGTTTAATTCTTTTTTATCTTGATAATTTTCTTTTAATTTTTCTATCAAACTTTTTAAATGTATATTTTCTTTTTCTAAGTTGTTAAATTGTTTTTGTAACTGCTCATATTTTGTTTTCAACTCATTATATTTTTTCAATAAATAAACTGCACCTTTTGATATAAGCTTACTTAATGCACTTTTGAAAGAAAACTTATCTTCAACTACTGATTTAGTTTCTTTACCAAATAAGCTTACTTTTACTTCCTGCTCTTCTAAATGTTCATCTAAAACTCTTTCTAATTCTTTTTCAAGTTCAATAGGATTGATGTTATTATTGAATTGCTCGTTAAGAGTATCAATCTCATTTTGCATTTCATCTATTGTTATTTGTTTATTACTAATTTTCTTTTTTAAATTTCTGTTTAATTCTTCAAGTGCTGCATAATCTTTTCTAGTTGCTTTTTCTTTTTGTAGCTCTTCTCTTACTCTTGCAATTTCTAGCTTTAAATCTTTTTGTTTAGCCAATTCTTTAATCTTTTCATTAGAAACTGCTAAATGTTCATCTTTAATTTGATTAACTGATTTCTTAATATAACGGTCTTTCCCTGGACCATAATCTAAACCTAGATATTTACTTATAAATTTAATTCTACTACTCATAGCTTTTTTATCTATTCGTGCAGTTTTACCTGTATTCATATCAAACATTGAAAACTTAGCATGTGCATGATAGTTATAAACTTTTTTAAATTCATTAATATTTACTTTTATATCAAAATCATCTTTTTTTGGTTTCTTGATATATGGATTAGAACAGATATACCAATCATTTTCTTTTTGTAAAATATTCTTTGTTGGATAATATGCAATATCATTTCTTACAAAGTGTCCTTCATCCCTATGGATAGAAACTTCTGTTAAAAAGTGTCCTCCATATTTTTTATTTAATTCTTTGAATAATGCTTTAACATCATTTTCATTTTGATGTTCTTTAAGAGTTAAAATAGTTTCTTTGATTAATCCAGGGATTTGTTTCTTTTGCATATTCTGTTTTACATATTCTTTGTATCTTAACTTAGCATTTTCAACAAACTCTTCATCTTCAACTATCAATTCATAATAATTTGATTTTCCACTTTCTAAGCCAATTAAATATCTTGGAGCTTCTTCTCTTGAGTTATGTTTAGTAGAATGTGTAGTTGCATTTTGTACTGAAAAAGTTCCTTTTCTCATTTTTATACCTTTTACAAATATTTTTACTTAGATTGAAACATTGCACTTTCTCATCAATTCTTCAACTTCCCACCAGTCGCCATTTTTTATTTTAATTTTTGGATAACAGCCTGCTAATGAAATTCTAGTTGCCGTTTCATTTTCAATATTATAATTTTCTAATTCATAATAAAAATCTACAAGATTATTAAATTCATTTTCTTCTAATAATTTAAGTGCATTCTCGAAGTCATCAAATTTATAACCTAATAATCCAAGTAGATAAATAGCTTCTTCTTTCTTTGTCATTTTAATTCTCCATTCATTTTTATATAAAAATGTAAGTACTCACAAAGGGATGCTTGTTGAAAATTTCTTACCACAAGGGATTAGAAATTTTATTTAAGTACTGTTCCATTACTTTTTTAGTATGGCAAACTCTGAGATGATATTATTCCTAGATATGTATCTTCCCATGATATTTCAATTTGAATAACAGCATCCTCTTTAGCATTAATTACAAAATTATTAAAACAATCTTTATAAAATTCGCCTCCCATACGATCAAAGGACATTGCTAAATCCGAACAAATACTTCTTAAGACTTCTATATCAAAGAGATAATCTCTTTTAGATGATTTTCTTACTCTAACAACAGTAACTCTATTTTCAACATCATCTGTATTTTGATAGCTAATATCTACAATCATTTTAAATCTTTTCGTAAGGAGTAAAAATTTTAGAAAGAACTGTATTTTCATATTTTAAATATCTTTCATATTTTTTATTTCTTACATTGATTGAAGTTCTTTTTCTTTTTTCAATTACTTTTACTTTAGTTCTTTCTTTTTGTAATATTTTTTTCATTCTCTTAAGATCTATATTCATCTAATATCCTTTTTTTATCTCACCAATTAAATATCTTGTATTATTAATTGCATAATTAACAATCATTGGTAAAGATTCTTTCTTAACCAAATTTTCACATTCAATACTCAATCCTAATGATTCTAATTTAATTTGTGACATTTCTCTTGCTGTCATTCCTGATATTTTTCTTAAAATTTCGATATCTTTTTTTTCTTTTTCTTTCTTTTCCTTTTCTTTTCTTTCTTTGTTCAACATTTGTTGAACATCCGTTGAACGTCCGTTCGATTTCTGTTCATTTTTTAATCTTCTTGCCTCTCCTGACTTTATTCCTGCTAACCTTGCTTGCTCTTTTTTACTATTCATTAACGCCATTCTGTTATTCAAACTTTTACTAAAAAAGAATTTCTCATCTTCAAGTATAAATAAACCATAATTTAAAACCACAACTCTCATTTTTGCTAATGTAGTATTATATTTTCTTGCAAGACTAGGAAGTAGTTTTAATGGATATTTATAGCTTTCTTGTTCTCGTAATGTTTCAACTAATATCCAAAAAATACCATATCCTTCTAATCCTATCTCTTCTATGAGTAACATACACTTGAAGTCATCTTTTGCATTACTGTCATGAGAAAAGTAATATGCATCCTTTTTTAACATGATTACTACCTAACAACTTTTACAGTTTGGTCTGTTAAATACATAGCAATATTTAATAAAGGGAAAAACACACGTCCATTTTTTCCTTTTCCTTTTATGTAATCAGGGATAACACTTGAATCAGACTCCATAATAGCTCTATCTATTGTTGAAATTGAACATTGTTTATATTCTGCTAACTGCTCTTTTGTAATACCTATTGACGTTTTTGAATTTGGAAATGCATCTTCTAAACGCATAAGGTTGTATTTTAATATGTCTTCGTAATTCATTTCTTTTTCCTTTATGTATTGTAACTATATTTCATTTTATATGTTTTTGCTCCATAAATTGTAATATTATTTCACTTAATAAATTCTTAATATTGGAAACAATGTTTCCTTAAGAGTTAATTGTATAAAATTTAGAAATATTATTACAATTTAGGCTATAAATGATTACAAACACACTAATTTCAAAAGTACTTAGTATGACTCCTCAAGGAGTAGGAAAGTGGAGAAAAGAGAATAGACCAATAATTAGATTAATTGAAAAGTATTTTACTGATGATGATTTAATACAGTTTATAAATACAGATAGTATTTCAAGATACGATTTAATAAATGTCTATAGTCAAAAACAGTTCGATGAATATTTCTTTTTTATTGAAAAACTAGCTGATACATTAGAAGAAGAAGGAATATTTCTTTATTTTAGTTTTTTTGATAAATTTGGACAAAATATATTTGATGATTTATTACATTATTCATCTAATAAAAGTAATATGATTGACACAAAAGTAAATATATTGTTATTAAAATATTTAAATAAATACTATGCCTCGGAAATCAATAATAATATGAATAGTAAAATATTAGAAGAACCATTTAATTGCTTATCTTCCTATTTACTTGAATTAGATATAGATACAATTTATTATGCAATATTTAACTTTATTAACAATATTCCAAATAGAGTATTAGATAAATATTATGCTACTTATTTAAAATCTACAAGTCTTAATGACTTTATAAAAAAGAATTAGATGGGGAACATCTGGGTATTTGAATATCTATCAATATAAAAAAAGCCCGACATAAACACTGCAAACAGCGATTAAATCGGGCTTCTAAATGGTACGCCTGACAGGAGTCGAACCTGTAACCGCCGGGGCCGAAACCCAGTGCTCTATCCAGTTGAGCCACAGACGCATTTATAAATAAGGGAAGAATATTAGCAGATAAAAGCTTACATACCTTTTAGATTACTAACACTTTCCTGATTTTGTTTAAAATTTAGAAAAATATATTATCTAAAACAATAAGAATAAAAAACACAATCCCCAAATAACCGTTTACAGTAAAAAATGCTTTATCTATTTTTGTAAAATCTTTATTTACTAAATAATGCTCATAAGAAAGCATAATAGCACTTACTATTACTGCAAGATATCCAAAATATGAACTTTCTGATTGTATTATAAACAACAACCAAAATAGTATAGTTAAAGAATGAAATACTTTTGATATCAACATTGTTTTTTTTGCACCAAACTTTGAAGGAATAGAATGTAAGTTCAATTTCTTATCAACTTCAATATCTTGTAAAGAATAAAGCAAGTCAAATCCAGCAACCCAAAACATAACACCAATACTAAGAAATACAGACCATAAAGGTATAGTTTCTAATACCGTTACAACTCCGGCAATTGGTGCAAGACCTAAAGATATTCCTAATATAATATGAGCTAAATACGAAAACCTTTTGAAATATGAGTAAGAACCAATAACTAATAAAATAGGTAAAGATAAATATAAAGCCAAGTCATTTACAAAATAAGCAACTAAAATAAATCCAAAAGCATTAGCTAGTGTAAATATCAACATTTGAGTAGCAGAAATTCTTCCATCTACATTTGGCCTATTTACAGTTCTTGGATTTAGTGCATCTATATCTCTATCCATATATCTATTAAAGCCCATTGCAAAATTTCTTGCCGTAAGGGCTGCAAAGATTCCTAGAAGCATAAGGTTAAATCCAAACCAGCCATTTGCAGCTACTACCATTGCAATAAAAATAAAAGGTAAAGAAAATATAGAATGTTTGAACATAACTAGTTCATTGAAATCATTAAGTTTTTTTAAAAGTTTTTCCATGAAGAGGATTTTATCTAAGAATAATAAAAAGATAAATTAAGATAGAAATAAATAAAGACTTTAAATCGTCTTTATTTATTGTTTAAGTTTTATTGCTCTTGAAATTTAGTTGTTGCAATTCTAGTTTTTTGATTTGCGATATAGTTAGATAATTCAGTAGATGTATTAAATACTTCACCTACAACTCTTCTATTTTGCGCAGCACCAGATTCTGTATTGTTGTTATATAAAGGAGTTGACTCACCAAATCCCATTGCTTTTACTCTAGATGAAGGAACACCTAATTTAATTAATTCAGCTTTAACTTTTGCAGCTCTTCTTGTTGATAAATCATAATTATATTTTGCACCTGATAAAGAACTTGTATGTCCTTCAATAACAGTATATAAATCAGTTTGTTTTAAGAATTGTGCATATTCTCTAATTTCTTTCATTTCTGATGAATCAGCATATACTGTTGATGCATTTTTAAATTGAACATTTAAGTCCTTAACCATAATACAATCAGCCGCACTTAAAGATGCTGCTCCTATAAATCCAACTAGTGTTGATATAATAACTTTTTTCAATTTTTTCTCCTCAAATTTAATAATTAATCAGATAATATCATAATTAAACTAATTTTAAAGTAATATTTATGATTATTTAGATAGCATTTAGTAATTATTCAAAAAAGGAATTAAAAATGTCAAAATATTTAAGAAATTCTGCAATATTAGCAGCTGCAGCTGTTATTGGAATGACTGGTTGTACTTCAAAAGATACAATGGGAACATCATCTGATAAAGTTATACAATTACAAAAAGAAATTGATGCTCAAAATGCAAAAATTTCTCAATTAGAAATGGATAAATCAAAAGCTTTATCATCGATTAACGCAATGAATGCGGAAGGTAAAGATGCTAATGCTGTGATAAATTCACTAGTACCTGCAAATGCAAAAGCAGGTGAGTGTTACGCAAAAGTTTTAGTTCCTGCAAAATATGAAACTAAAAAAATCCAAAAAATGTTAAAAGAAGCTAGAACTAATATAGAAATTATTCCAGCTACATATAAAGTTGTAGAAAAGAAAGTTACTATTAGAGAAGAATCTTCAAAATTAGTTGCAGTTCCTGCTACTTACAAAACAGTTACTGAAAAAGTTTTAATTAAACCAGAAACAACTAAATTAGTTGTTATACCTGCAACTTACAAAAAAGCTTCACAAAAAGTAATGGCTTCTCCTGAATCTTCAAAAATCATTACTGTTCCTGCAACTTATAAAACAGTTACTGAAACTATTATGGTTGAGCCAGAAAAAACTAAATTAGTTACAATTCCTGCAACTTATAAAACAGTTACTGAAAAAATTTTAGTTAAACCTGCATATACTTCATGGAAAAAAGGTAGAGGTGAAATTGAAAAGATTGATAACTCAACAGGTGATATTTTATGTTTAGTTGAAGTTCCAGCTGTTTACAAGACTCTTACTTCAAAAGTAATTGACAAACCTGCTACTACTAAAGCTGTTAAAACTCCAGCTGTTTATAGAACAGTAGAAAGAAGAGTTGTTGTAACTGCTCCAACTACTAAAGAAGTTAAAATTCCAGCTACTTATAAATCAGTACCAACTCAAGTTATTGCAACTCCTGCAACTACTAAAAAAATTGTTATTCCAGCTGTTTACAAAATGATAACTAAAAAAGTTGTTGCAACACCTGCAACTACTAAAGAAGTTAAAATTCCAGCTGTATGTAAAATGGTTAAAACAAGAGTAGTTGATACTCCTGCAAAAGAAGTTAAAACTAATATTCCAGCAGTTTACACAAACGTACCAACAAAAGTTAAAGTTGCTGATTCTTACCTAAAATGGCAAGGAATTCTTTGTGAAACAAATACTACTAATGATGTAGTTGCTAACTTACAAAGAGCATTAAAAGCAAAAGACTTTAAAATCACTAAAATTGATGGTGTATATGGGCCAGAAACAAAAGCTGCAGTTCAAGCATATCAAAGAGCAAACAAATTAAATGAAGGTGCTCTTACTTTAAAAACTCTAAAATCTTTAGGTTTATAGTATAATTAAAACAAAAAGCTATAAAGCTTTTTGTTTTTAATTAAATTAAGAAAGAAACTCATGAAAATATTAAAACTTACCCTATCAATACTACTTATCTCTACAGTTTTTACAGCTTGTATTTCAAAAGCACAAACACACGTAGAAGATTCAAACAAAGACGATATCTCAAATTTATTAAAATCATTAATTGAAAAAGAACAAGAAATCAATAAACTAAATCAAATATTAGAAGATTGTAGAAATAAAGAAGTACAATCAAAAGAAACTGCTAAATAAGATAGCATTCATAAGAGTTTAGATAAAATCAAAAAATGAAAGAAATCGCAATTATAGGCTCAACGGCCTCAGGTAAAACTGCTTTATCACTAGAAATAGCACATAAAACAAATTCTATAATACTATCACTTGATTCACTAGCAGTGTATAAAGAGATAAATGTAGCTTCTGCAAAACCTACAAAAGAAGAGCGCGGAGATATTATTCACTTTGGAATTGATGAAGTTTTACCAAACGAAGAGTTTGATGTTATTCAATTTATAAACTGTTATAAAAAAGCAAAAGATTTTGCAAAGAATAATGATAAAAACCTTATTATTGTTGGTGGAACAGGATTTTATTTAAAAAGTTTAATAGAGGGTATTTCTACAGGAGTTGATTTTAAAGTAAAACTTGATTCAAATGTTGGTGAGATATATGATTTGTTGTATTCATTAGATAAAGATTATATGTCAAAAATCAAAAGAAATGATAGATATAGAATTGAAAAAGCTTATGCGATTTATAAGAAAACTGATTTAACTCCAAGTGTTTATTTTAAAAAAAATCCAAAAATTCCAATTGTAAAAAATCTAAAACTTTTTGAAATCCTTTGGGAAAAAGAAGACCTTAAAAAAAGAATTTATCAAAGAACAACTCAAATGATAGATAATGGAATTATTGATGAAGTAATATATTTAGAAAGAAAATATACTAGAAAACCAAATAGTATGTCATCAATAGGAATACTTGAAACTCTAGAATTTTTAGATGGAAAACTAAATAAAAAACAATTAGAAGAAAAAATTGCTCAAAATACAGTCAAACTTGCAAAAAGACAAAATACTTTTAATAAGGGTCAATTTAAAAGTAATAAAACTTCAAATATTATAACAAACTTAAATTCAGATATTATTAAGTTTTTTTAGATATAATCCCGATTCAAAGAGTTTAATAAAGGGCAACTATAGACTTGACCTTTTATTTTACATTAATTTATATAAGGACCTTGGCGTGAAAAAAGATATACACCCAGACTACAAAACTTGTACAGTATCTTGTGCTTGTGGTAATTCATTTGAAACTAAATCAAATGTTGAAACTATGAGAATAGATATTTGTTCATCTTGTCACCCATTCTTTACTGGAGAGCAAAAAATTGTTGATGCTGCTGGTAGAGTTGAGAAATTCAAAGCTAAATACGCTGCTGCTTCTAAGTAGTAGAACTTTATGCTCTGCTTAGTTCCCACTCCTATTGGAAATCTTGAAGACATCTCAAAAAGATCTCTTCAAGTTTTACAGGAGGCGGAACTAATTTTTTGTGAAGATACAAGAGTAACAAAAAAACTACTTTCACTTTTAGGTGAAAAAAATAATCTAGACTTCAAAGATAAAGAATATAAATCTTATCATTCTCATAATGAAAAAAAAGTCTTAGAAACATTATCAAAAGAAACTTTTATTAAAAATGTTGTTTATGTAAGTGATGCAGGAATGCCTTGTGTTTCAGATCCTGGGGCTACACTTGTTGATTACTGTATTAAAAATGATATAGAATATGATGTATTACCTGGTGCAAATGCTGTCTTAACAGCTTATGCAATGAGTGGGTTTCCTCATACTACTTTTTCATTTCATGGTTTTTTAGATCATAAAGGAGCTACTCGAGCACAGAAATTAAATGAAATTTTAAATGATGATAAACTAGCAATTCTTTATGAATCACCACATAGACTAGCAAAACTACTAGAAGAATTAAATAAACTTCAACCTTCTAGAACAATATTTTTAGCAAAAGAAATTACAAAATTACACCAAACAACTTATAAAAGTACTGCTGCAAATTTATATGAAGAATTTAAAAATATAAATATAAGAGGTGAATGGGTTGTAGTTATTGAACCAAAAGAAATAAGTGGTTCACATCTTGAATTAAAAGATATACAAGACTTAGACTTAGCTCCAAAAATCAAAGCAAAACTTATTTCAAAACTAACAGGACAAGCTACAAAAGAAGTTTACCAACAACTTATGAAAGAGAATATATAAGTTATTACTTATATATTCTTTTCTAAAGTTTTTAAATTATTTTGAATATAATCTATTTTCCCTAAGTGATTAATTAAAATATTAAAGCCATCTTTTTTATCTTCAATTAAGCCATTAGTATCTTTACTACTTTTAGTTATTTCTGTAAAAGAGCCACTTATTAATCCTATATCTTTTGAAATTGTTTCTAATGAAGAACTAGCTTCATAAATTATTTTAGATATTTTATTTATATCTTTTATTGTAATATCAACTGAAGAATTACTCTCTTTTACACTTTCTTGTGTTGTTTTAGAAAGTTTCTTAACTTCATCTGCAACAACTTTAAAACCATTACCATATTCACCAGCTCTTGATGCTTCAATTGCTGCATTTAAAGCTAATAAGTTTGTCTGCATTGCAATACCTGAAATTGCAGTTAATACAGTTTTAATATCAGATGCATTACTTATTAAACTTTTCATATTTTCAACTAAATCATTATTTGTATCGACATTTTTTGTAATATCATTTGAAAATACTTCAAACTTACTATTAACATCACTAATAATTTCATTCCCTTTTTTTGTATTTCCATAAACATCATTTAAAATGTTAACCATATCTTTAATCAAAGGAAAAGCATCATTTAAAGTACTTAATAAAGTATTTCTAACTTTTGATAACAATCGTTGCTGATGGATTTCTTTCTTTTCATAATAAGCAGAATATTGTGCATATTTTTTTACAAAATTATCAACAAAATTATCAGCAAAATCTTTTTCATTTTCTACATGATAAAAGAATAATGCAGTTAAAGTTTGATTTATATTCAAGCCTAAAAGTTCTCCAAATGTTGAGAATCCAGCAATAGGAATATCATTAAAAGTTGTCAAAGAGTTTAAATGTTCATAATTAGTCAATCTTCTTAAAATACAATCATTAAACATTCCACCTATTGGTTCAACATGCTTATTTGCACAAAATCTTCTATAATCATTTTCAGTTTGTGAAAGAAAATCTTTTCTTTTTACTAAATATAATACATCACCAAAAGAAATATCACAAAAAAATGAAATATTTTTATTTTCTATATCAACATTTGATACAGATCTAATATAAATATCATTATCAAGTTTAATTGCAAAAGTATATGAGTTAAGCACTTCTGGTAAATCTTCAAGTGTACAATTTAATGTAGAACATAGAACATCAACAAAATTAACGATTTGATTACTTGTTTCATCTAGTGTACTAGTTACTGTTCTATTTAAAACATTAGCTTGCGCAACTAAAAAAGATTTATTTGTTGCTTCACAACTTTGAGATTTAAATATTCCATATTTTATATTATTCTTTAATTTTACTAAAGTAACAACAGCTTTATGTCTAACTACTTGGTTATTATTAAAAATAAATGTTTCTTTAAAATCAAGTTTTCCACCTGCTGATCCACCTATAATTAAACAAGGAAGTTTTCCACTATTATAAACAGCTTCAGTGAAAAAACTCTCACTATTTGATAATCCATCTATTAAAGTTAAGGCAAAAGTGTCCTCATGATTAATTTTAAATGGAATATTTACTTTATCTAATTCATTACTTATTTTTGAAACCCTTTCTTTGTGTGAGTAACTATTTGGATCTAAGTTTTCACTAAATAAAGGGATAGTTAATACTTCTATATCTTCTATCATTTTTTCACTAAATACTTGAAAAACTATGTCATCCCAAGTAGAACTTGCATCATTATAAATCATATTTCTTTTTTCGTCTAAATTATAAGTACATAATTCACCAGCTGTTGTAACTAAAATAACTTTTGTGGCTGAAGAAAAAAATGATTTAACTTTACTTGATAACTCTCTAAAATTTACATGAGGGGATACAAATCCTAAAACCAATTTAGTCTCGCTATTTTCGAAACTTAAACTATCAATTAAATCTTGATTAATTTCTGACAATTTTGTATTTACTATTTTTAGATATTCACTTTTCATAGACGCTCTTTCTCTTTAATTTCTATGATATATAATAATATAATTATATAGCTAGGTTATAGCAAATAGCTAATTTATTCTTTTAAAACTATCAAAGAGGTTTATCAACAACTTTTAGATAAAATCTAGCCATGATAATATATGGAAAACAAATCGTACTATACGTACTAGAAAATCACCCCGAATTAATTGAAGAAGTTTTTCTTTCAAAAGAAATAGATAAAAAACTTTTTTCAAAGTTTGCAAGTCTTAAAAAAGTAATTTACAAAGTAGATAACCAAAAAGCTCAAGCACTTGCAAAAGGTGGAAATCATCAAGGTTTCTTTTTAAAGTTAGTTCAATTTGACTATACACCAATCAAAGATTTCAAAGAAATGAACTTTATCTTAGTTTTAGATGGAGTTACGGATGTTGGAAATATTGGTGCAATTGCAAGAACTGCATATTCAATGGGTATTGAAGGAATTATAGCTTCAAATATCAAGACTATTAATAACGCTGGAATTGTAAGAACAAGTTCAGGAGCATTACTTGATTTACCATTTATGGTGCACCCAAGATCTGCTGATTTATCAAGTGAGTTAAGAGATTGTGGCTTTACTTTAATAGGTGCAACAACGGATGGTGTTGACTTAAAAAAATATGGTAAAATCGAGAAAACTGATAAAGTTGCATTATTCTTAGGAAGTGAAGGTGAAGGTATTTCTCCAAAAGTTGCTAAAAAACTTGATTTAAAAGTATCAATTGCAATGGAACATGAATTTGATTCGTTAAACGTATCAGTAGCTGCTGGGATTTTAATTTATAATCTAAAAAGATAAGAGATTTTATTATGATAAAAAAACTAATTTTAATAATTACTTGTACTGTAGCTTTAAATGCAAACGTAAATACTCAAATTAGAGATATACTAGGCCCTAGTGCTTACAACAAGCACAAAAACTTAATTAATTATATCTTTAATGGCTCATCGTATTCTAATAATGGTCAAGTAAATTATCTAGCATTAACAAGTAAATTACAAAGTAATGGATTATTAAAATTAAAATATGGCTCTACAAAATATATAGATGTATCATTTAAAATAAGTGATACACCTAAAAAATCTCTTTTAATTTTAAAAGACGCACTTAACTCTTTAGGTCATTATTACTATCTTGTTCAAGATGCAAAATATGATAACAACAGTTTTATTTGGAATATAAAGCTAAAAACAGAAGCCGCCATTAACCCTCTCAGATTAGCAAAAGCACTTGCAAAAAATAATTGCCAAGTGAGCTATATAAAAAGAGAGGGAGCTTATAGCTGGAGATATTCAATAAATAGTGATAATTCAAATATATATAAAGCAAAAGATTT
The DNA here is from genome assembly GCF_018861145.1 of Poseidonibacter lekithochrous. Classification (GTDB taxonomy): domain Bacteria; phylum Campylobacterota; class Campylobacteria; order Campylobacterales; family Arcobacteraceae; genus Poseidonibacter; species Poseidonibacter lekithochrous_A. The sequence goes on along the minus strand of NZ_JAHKQT010000017.1, from coordinate 66,527 downwards.
AACAGCAAATAATCAATTATCACTAAAGAAACCACTTAAACCTTATTTAATAAAAATTTCAAATGCTAATAGTTTGAATATAACTTCTAATAGAGGGAATAGATGGCATCCAGATGTTGTTTTTTATGATGATGATTTGAATATTATAGAAAACTTTAAAGATGATAGTTTACATCATGACTTAAGAGTTGATGTACCAATTAATACAACATATATAAAAATAGATGATTTGTATTCTCTTGCTAATTTAAAGCGAGGGATTAGTATTACAAAGGAGTAATAAGTGTTTGAAGAAATAGAGTTTGAGAGAATGAAGAGACTTCCAAACTACGTGTTTGCAGAAGTTAATAATATAAAAATGGAAGCAAGACGTGCGGGTGAAGATATAATAGATTTTTCAATGGGAAATCCTGACGGTCCTACACCACAACACATTATTGATAAGCTAAAAGAAACTGCGGATAAAGCTAAAAACCATGGTTATTCAGCAAGTGCTGGTATTTATAAATTAAGACTTGCAATTTGTAACTGGTATAAAAGAAAATATGGTGTAGATTACCTAGATCCAGATAAACATGCATGTGCAACAATGGGTTCAAAAGAAGGTTATGTTCACTTAGTTCAAGCTATTGTAAATGTTGGTGATGTAGCAGTAGTACCTGATCCTACATATCCAATTCACTCGTATGCATTTATGTTAAGTGGAGCAGCAATTCATAAGTTTGAACTTTCTTTTGGAGCTGATTTTAGAGTTGATGAAGATCTATTTTTTGAAAGATTACAAAAAACATTAAATGAATCAATTCCAAAAGTAAAATATGTACTAGTTAATTTTCCACATAATCCAACTTGTGCAACAGTGACTCCTGAGTTTTATCAAAGATTAGTTGATATGGCTAAAAGAGAAAGATTCTATGTAATCTCTGATATTGCTTATGCAGATATTACTTTTGATGGATATAAAACTCCTTCAATTTTTGGAGCAGAAGGTGCACTTGATGTTGCAGTTGAATCATTTACTTTATCTAAGTCATATAATATGGCAGGATGGAGAGTTGGATTCATTGTTGGTAATGAAAAATTAGTAGGCGCTTTAAAAAGAATTAAATCATGGCTTGATTATGGAATGTTTACACCAATTCAAGTAGCAGCAACAGTAGCTCTAGATGGTCCACAAGAATGTGTAGCAGAACATACCGAAAAATATAGATTTAGACGAGATGTAATGATTGATGCATTTAAAGATGCAGGTTGGGATATGGATATACCAAATGCTTCAATGTTTATTTGGGCAAAAATTCCAAAACAAGCAGAACACTTAGGAAGTATGGAATTCTCAAAACAATTATTAACACAAGCACAAGTAGCTGTAAGTCCTGGTATTGGATTTGGTCACTATGGTGAAGGTTATGTAAGAATTGCACTAATTGAAAATGAGAAAAGAATTAGACAAGCAGCAAAAAATATAAAGAAATATTTAAAATCTTTAGAAAAATAAGAATAGGAAAACAGATGTTAAAAGTAGGAATTATTGGAGTAGGAACTGTAGGAGCTAGTGTTGCAAATATTTTAAGAGATAATAAAAATATTATTACTGCACGTGCTGGTATTGAAATTGAACCAGTTCTTGGCGTAGTTTCTAACTTAAATAAAGATAGAGATGTAAGTATTAAATTAACAGATAATATTGATGAAGTTTTAAATGATGAGTCAATTGATATTGTTGTTGAGCTTATGGGTGGAATTGAAAAACCATATGAAATCGTAAAAAAAGCATTGGCAAAAGGTAAAGCAGTTGTAACTGCAAATAAGGCTTTACTTGCATATCATAGATATGAATTACAAGATTTAGCAGGAGATACTCCTTTTGAATATGAAGCAGCAGTTGCAGGTGGTATTCCAATTATTAATGCTTTAAGAGAAGGTCTAACTGCAAATAATATTGAATCAATTAAAGGTATCATGAATGGTACTTGTAATTATATGCTAACAAAGATGATTGATGAAGGTGTTGATTATGACACGATATTACAAGAATCACAAGAATTAGGATATGCAGAAGCAGATCCAACATTTGATGTTGGCGGTTTTGATGCTGCACATAAATTACTAATTTTAGGTTCTATTGCATATGGTATTGATGCGAAACCTGAAGATATTTTAATTGAAGGTATTCAAGATATTTCTCCTGAAGATATTGATTTTGCAAATGAATTTGGTTATTCGATTAAACTTCTTACAATTGCTAAAAAAATAGGTAATGAGATTGAACTTAGAGTTCATCCTGTATTACTTCCAAATAGTGAAATGATTGCAAAAGTTGATGGCGTTATGAACGGTGTTTCTGTTATTGGAGATAAAGTTGGTGAAACGATGTATTATGGACCAGGAGCAGGTGGAGATGCAACTGCATCTGCTGTAGTTGCTAATATTGTAGATATTGCAAGAAGAGGAAAAGGTTCACCAATGCTTGGTTTTGAAACTTCTTATGGTGAAGAATTAAAACTAATGAGCAAAGATGATATAAAAACAAAATACTATATAAGACTTAGAGTTGAAGATAAAGCTGGAGTATTAGCAAAAATTGCAACTATTTTAAGTGAATATGATATTTCAATTGAGAAATTAATTCAAAAACCACTTAATAAAACTTGTGCGCACCTTTTACTTTCAACTCATACTTGTATTGAAAGTGATATAAATAAAGCATTAGCAAAAATTGAAGCAACAAGTTTTGTTACTTCAAAACCTGCTATGATTAGAATAGAAGATTAAACCCTTCTTTTCTATCTTTATAAACAAATTTACAATATAAACATCTAAATCTTCTTTTTTATACTATAATCAATTTTAAACAAACTAATATAGATACGGATTCCATTTTGAGAAAATCAGCACATTTAACAACACAAGAAATACCTACTTTAATAAAACAACTAGCAATTCCAGCAAGTGTAGGAATGTTTTTTAACACTATGTATAATGTAGTAGATACATTTTATGCAGGACTAATATCAACTGAAGCAATTGCTGCTTTATCTTTATCTTTTATGATATTCTTTTTAATAATTGGACTAGGATATGGTTTTTCTTCTGCAATTACAGCGTTATTAGGAAATGCCTTTGGAAAAAAGAAATATAAACTAGCTTCTATTTATGCTCATAAAGGCTTGTTTTTTGTTCCTCTTCTTGGTATTTTCTTAAGTATCATTGGATATCTTTTAGCTCCATCTTTATTTATTTTATTAGGTGCTAGTGATCAATATTTAGCAACTTCAATTGAATATATAAATCCAATTTTATTTGGTACTGTCTTTTTTATGTTTAACTTTTCGTTAAACTCAGTACTTGTTGCTCAAGGTGATACAAAAACATATAGAAATACTCTAATATTTGGATTCTTTGCAAACCTTGCTTTAAATCCTTTATTTATTTATGGATTCTTATTTATTCCTGCAATGGGGATAAAAGGTATTGCAATTGCTACAGTTCTAATTCAAGTAATAAATATGTTTTTTATGCTTTATAAAGTACTTCAAACAAAAGTAATTCATTTTAAAAAACTTGAATACTTTCTTCCAAACTTACGAGTATATAAACTATTTATGAGCCAAGGCTTGCCTATTAGTTTAAGTATGCTAACTATGGCATTTGGTTCACTAATTCTTACTTATTTTGTATCTCATTATGGTATGCAAGCAGTTGCAGGATATGGAATTGGATATAGAGTTGAACAACTTATGCTTTTACCTGCACTAGGACTTAATACTGCTGTTCTAACTCTAGTATCAAATAACTATGGTGCTAAAAAATATGATAGAGTTATTCAAACATTAAAAGTTTCACTTAAATATGGATTTATAATATCAACTGTTGGAATAATTATATTAACGCTCCTTGGTAGATTTTTTATTATGCAATTTGATTCAAATGAAACAGTTGTAGATTTCGGTGTTGATTATTTACTAGTTGAAATATGGATTTTTTATGCTTATATTGTTTTATTTATCTGTGTATCAACACTTCAGGGAATTAAAAAACCTAAGATGATTTTGTTTATTAGTTTATATAGACAGATTGTAGCAAAGCTAATTATTGCATGGGTTATAGTAAAATATTTTGAATTAGATTATATTTATTTATGGTTTGGGATTTTATTTATGATTTACAGTGCTGCTATTTTTGCATATTTCTATACAAATAGAGTGCTTAAAGAAGTTTGTAATAAAACTATTTAGTTTGTTCCCACTTTATATTTTTCCATAATATTTTTATTTTTACTTGCTCTAGAAAAACCTAAATCAGATGATTTGCTAAAATACTTATAGGCTATTTTGTCATTTTCTTTTACAAATAGGCCTATATAATAAAATATGCCTAGATTAAAATAAGCCTCTTTTTCTTTTGATTCTTTAAAATATTTAAGAGACTTTTTCTTATCAATTCTTTTTTTACTATTTAGATAATAAACGCCTAGATTAAACTTTATTTTTCCAACAATATTCTGATTTTTAGGATTATTTAAAGCCTTTAATAAATCATTTTTATTGTTTTTTATTCCATCTATATTTATATAGTTTATTATTCTTTTAATATCTAAATAGTATTTTGATTTTTTCTTAATTTTATTTGTTCTTTTTACTTCTTTAATGGGTGTATAAAAATTGCTTTTTATCTTTGTTAAATTATTTAGATATGCATCTATATATCTATATTCTGATTTATCATAGTTTTTAATATTTAAATTATTTTTAACATAAGTATCTATCTCCTCTTTATCAAACGTCATATTAAAAGTATATGACATTTCTTTTAGACGAATATCACTTGTTTTTTTAAATGTAAAGTACAACCATTTATCAAGTTTATTACTTATTGATAAAGGGATATTATATCCTTCAATTATTAGAGAAGTAGACTTTTTATAAGGAATTATTTTATCATTTAATATGTAGTTTAGTTGTCTCTGATTTTGCTCGTTATAATCAGTAAGATAATAATTTAAATCTACAAAACCTATGTTTAGTATATTCTTTTTATCAAAATATTTATTTTTTGATAAATAACCATCTAGGTAACCAATAGAACTTACTCTTAATAGTTCTAAATTATAATCTTTAACAAGTTTGGGAAGAAAAAATCTAAAGCCATTATCTTTTAAAGACACATATCCTGTATCTTTTAAAATTACTCTATATTTATTACCTTCTATATGATAATGAAAAGAAGGATTTACAATATTATAAATATCATGAAATTTTGCATAAGAATTAATACAAAAGATAACTAGTAGAAGAAGAATACTTCTACTAATTATTGAATTTTTATCTAGATTTTTCAACAGCAATAATCTTACTATGGAGTAATGGTACTTCTTCAGTATGAACATCTACTACTTCTACAATAGTTACTTCTTTTTGAGAACAGGCTGTAAATAGTGTTAAAACAAATAGACAGCTAAGTAATTCTTTTATATATTTCATAAGTCAACCTACTATTTAACTGGAGTAGAAACTACGGAATTAATAAACTTTTCTCTACCTTCCATTGTTGAAACTAATGTTGGTAAGAATGAAGCATATTGTCCATAACCTAATTGGTGATTACTAAGATTTGTAATCTCTTTAACTTGAATCATTCCTTTTTTATAATTTTGCGAATTTGAAGTTAATTTAATTAATTCATTTACTGAAAGGATTGCTAATTCACCTTTAATTGAATATTTAGTCTTAGTTGGACGAGGAGAGAATATTACAGTTTTTTCAACATCTTTGTTTTCACTCATATCTCTCACTGTTAATTTAAAACTTCTTTCTTGATTAGCTGTATACCCAAATGGGAAAGAAATATAAAGTGATTGTTCATGTCCATAATTATCATAAACAAATGAAGTTGTTTTATTTTGAAGTAATTTTAAAATCTGAATTTTCTCTTTTTGACCTAATAAAATATCAGGACTAGTATCTTCAGCATAAGCTATACTATTCCCCATTTTTTGTTTTGAGTGTGCATTTTCAAAAGCTGTCATATCAATTGATGATGTTTCCTTATTAAATGTTTTAAAAGAAACTACTCCACTTAAACTATCTTCATCAACACCTTGAGTTCTTAAATTACCATGAGGTTGAATTCCTTGTGCTAACATATCCCATCTGTTAACTAAAATAGATTTATCTACTTTATTAGTTCCTGATTCATCAAATTGTGCAATTGGATAAATTTCTATATAGCCATTTGTAAAATCAATATCCCTATGACCTGAAAGCATACTATGAGCACTTAAATCTTTACCTTGAGATAATACTTTTTTTACAGAAGGATGATTAGAATCATCATCACTAGTTAAAATCACTCTCCCTTGTACATCACAAAGAGTTCCTGACCACACATCTCCTGGAGATAAGAATATTGGTAAATCTACTTCTTGAGAACTAACTCTTTCTCTAATAGAAACTTTTGCTAAAATTGAGTTTGTTTCATTTGTGTTAAAAACTTTAATTTCACTACAAACATCATTTTTTGCTTCATAAAAAGGTGCAATTAGGAAATCTCCTGTTCCATCAGTAGCAATTGAAACAGTTTTACTTGGGTGACCTCCTGCAAGTAATGTACTCGTACATAATGCAGATAATACGATTGTTTTAAATTTATTAGTCATTTTACTTCCTTGTATAATTTTTATTTATAAACAATAATACATTATTTATGTGTCAATAGAATGTCATTTCGTCTTTAAATAAATTATTTTATATTATTTTCTTAATATCACTACAGTAAATAACTATAATAATTTAATAAATTTTATTGTACCATGCATAAATGAATACAAAATTTAATAAATTTAGAACAAAAATCTCAATTGTAATGCTTATAATATTATTTCTATTCTTTATAACAAACTTTTTTGGATATAAGTATTTAATAAAAAATGTTCAACTAAATAATATAAAAAATCAGCAAATGCAATTTTATAAGATACAAAGAGAAACAAATAAACTCCTAACTTCTATCTTATTTAAGTATTATAAAAATAAAGAAACAATAATACAAAAACATAAAATAGCACTTGAGTATTTAAAAGATAAAGAATATAATATTTCACTAAATGAAATACATAATATTTTAAATGAAGGGCTTACAAATAAACCATATAATATTTATATTACTGATGATAATTTAAAAATTGTAAATACTACTTTAAAAGCTGATTTAGGCTTTGATTTATCATTTGCAAAATTCTTCTTTGATAAGCATAAAAAAGAAAATATTATAGGCTCTTCTGCTCCTATTTTTGAAACTTTTTCAAGTAATTTTTTAAGTTTTTCTGATTCTTACTTGCCTAATTCAAATAGAATTCTACAAATAAGTTATACATACAGTCATACTTTTAATGACTTAAAAAATATTCAAGAATTAATAAGCTCATCAGAGATAATAAAAAATGGAAATGCTTATATTATATTTAAAGATGGATACATAGGGGATTTTGTATTTAATGAATTTAAAGTAAAAAAGATTAATTTAGAAGAAATTAAATTACGTTTAAAAAAAGGGAAAGATTTAAATGACAAAATAAAAGACAATAAAATTATTACCCAAAGATGGGAAAAAGATGGGAAAACCTATAAAAATTTATACTTTTCTCAAAAATCACCTTTTTTTGATGATGCGAAAATTATCTATTCTGTAGTTTTTGCTCAATCAAATTTGGAAAATGAATTAAAACAGATAAATATAATTACCATAATTTTATCTCTTTTATTTATTATAATAATTTATTTCCTATTAAAAGCAAGAGATAATGAACTTTTATTAAATCAAAAAGATACTTTTATCAAACACTCAGTTCATGAAATAAAAACTCCTCTTACAATTATTTCATTAAACAATCAATTAAGAAAAAAAGTAAGGGGTGAAGATAAATATACTCAAAAAATTGATAGTGCGATAAAAACTCTAAAAAATTCTTATGAAGATATGACATATTTAATATCAAAGAATTTTATTGAATATGAAAAAAGTATTATTGATTTACAAGAGTTTATTCAACAAAGAGTTTATTATTTTTCAACTGTTGCAGTTGATCAAGGAAGAGTTTTAAAAATTACTAATAATAATTCAAATATTAAAGTTAAAATATCAGAAGTTGAACTTACAAGACTTATAGATAATAATATTTCTAATTCAATTAAATATTCAGATATAAACTCAACTATTTATATAAAACTTGAAGACAATATTTTGTCCTTTGAATCTTCAGGAAAAAAGATTATTAATAGTAAAACTATTTTTAAAAAATATACTAGAGAAAATAATACACAAGGTGGCAATGGCTTAGGATTAAGTATCGTAAGTGATATTGCTTATGATAATAATATCTTTATTGATGTAATTTCAAAAGAAAATAAAAATACTTTTATTTATACTTTTAATTGCCACAATACTGACACCTAAGAATTATATAATTTCTTTATGAAAATATTATTATTAGAAGACGACTTTAGCTTAAATGAAGCGATAAAAGAAACCTTAGAAAATTATAATTATAAAGTAGACTCTTTTTATGATGGTATGGAAGCATATATGAATATATCCAATACTTATGATTTATATATTTTAGATATAAATACGCCATCTTTAGAAGGTATTGACTTATTAGCTTATATTAAAAAATCTAAATCAAATTCTAGAGTACTAATGATTAGTGCAATTATTGATATAGAGAAAATCCGAGAAGCATATAGCCTTGGCTGTGATGATTATATAAAAAAACCTTTTGAAATTGAAGAATTATTATTTAAAATTGAAAGGATTAATAAAAAAGACACTAACTTAATTGAAATTAATTCCTTTACAAAATATTATTTTAGAAAGAAGGAATTATATATAGAAGATGAGCTTTGTCCATTAACTAAAAATGAGAAGAATTTTTTACATTTATTAATAGAAAATCATAATCAAATTATTGACCACTCCAAAATAGAAGATTTTGTTTATGAGGGAGAGTCAAAAACAAGTGATGCAATAAGAAGTATGGTCAAAAGACTTAGAAAAAAAATGAATTCAGAACTAATAGAAAATGTTTTAGATGAAGGCTACAGAATCAATACAAACTAATTACAAATTGCCTTTGAAAGAAGTAACTCTTTTAAAGGCTCATATAAAATTTCTTTTGCTTCATTAAAATCTATTTCATTTTCTTTACATAAAGATTCTAAAGTCTTTGAAATACTCTCTTTCTTATTTGCCTTTTTAATTAATGTATATATAAATTGATTTATTTCTCTAAATAAAACATCATCACTTTTGTAATCATAATATATAATTAAAAAGTTTTCTCTTTTTGTTTCATGATTTTTATTTATAATATCAAAATTACATTTTTTAATTCTACTCCAAGGGGCTAAAAGATAAGAGTTATCCCAAGAAAACTTAGATTTTTTGATTTTTTTATATTCTTTCATATATATCTCAACTTCAATCCAGTCAAAATATAAAAGCTCATATAAATACTTTCTATTATGAAAAAGTTTTTGTTTTTTTACAAATTTTCTATAGTCATTTGCTATTTGCCATACAAAAGGTGTACTTGGAGGATTTTTTAGAAATTCATAAATACTTTTTTCTAGTTCATGTTCACTAACATACTTACTAAACTCTATAAAAGTAGACTTTACAATTTCTTCATATCTATTAAAAACAAGCTTTTGATAAACACTATAAGCAGAGTTATTTGGATTGTTTTTTTGATCACTTATAATATCAAAAAATCTATTCTGCACATCTCTTTCAATATTATTTGCCATTACGAACTGCCTTACAAATACTTTCCATCTTTTTATACTCTATTGCAAGTTCTTTTAATGGAGGTACATTATTGTCTCGTTCTATCATAACTGGTGCATCTATTTGTTTTAGAGTGTATTCTAAAAGCTTCCAAACACCTGAGCATATTGGCATACCATGTGAATCAATCTTTAATCCTGCATCTTCATCAAAATAATGTCCTGCCATATGCATATAAGCTACTTTACTTTTATCAATTTCATCAATAAATTTTCTACCTTTAAAAGAATGATTTACAGAATTTACAAATACATTATTTACATCTAAAAGCATTTGAGCACCTGATTTTTCCATTACTTCATTTATAAAATCAACTTCTCTCATTTCTGAATAAGGAACTAAATAATATGTAGCATTTTCAAGTATTAAATTTCTTTGAATTATATCCTCAACTTCTTTTACTCTATCACTTATAATATTTACCATTTTTTTAGTCATTGGAACAGGTAATAATTCATAAGATTGTTTATTATCTAGAGAGGAGAAAGAAAGATGTTCAGAATAAAATTCGATATTGTATCTATCTAAGAAAGTTTTGATCTGTTTGACAAACTTTTTATTAAGTTTGTCTGCAGATCCAATTGATAAAGATAAACCATGTGCGATTGTTGGTCTAGAAAACACTGCTTCTTCAAAAGACTTTTCAAAAATCTTTGGCATATGCATCCAGTTTTCAGGGGTAACCTCCCACCAATCTGGTTGAAATTTACTTGATTTAATATCAAGTAAAAAATCACTTCGTAAACCTAATCCACACCCGTTTAAATTTATCATTATTTATCTTTTAATAGTTAAATACTATTTGCTTCCACATTTACCAGCGCCACAAGAACCAGCTTTTTTCTCAGCTTTTTTCTTCATGTCACCACCACATTTACCAGCACCACAAGAACCTTTTTTGTCCATTTTTTCAGACTTTTTCATGTCACCACCACATTTACCAGCACCACATGAACCTTTTTTGTCCATTTTTTCAGTTTTAGCTTCACCACCACATTTACCAGCACCACATGAACCATTTCCTGCAAACGCAGATGTAGTTGTTAAAGCAGCTCCTAACATAATTCCAGCTAATTTCATTTTAGTATTCATTTTATTTCCTTTAGTTTTAATTGATATTAATTCTATCATTTAATTTATTTACTTTCAAATAAAGAAAGTCACTTTTCTTTTTTTCATTTTTATCAAATGTTCAGTCGTATTTTATTTATTTATTGTGTAGTAAGTGTGTAGATTATTTAATTTCTTAAATCATTAGCTTCCTTTTTCCCATCTCTTCTAAGTGCTAATATAAAAAATACAGAAGGTATTATAATTAAAGTTAAAAATGCAGAAGATATCATTCCACCAATCATTGGAGCTGCTATTCGTTGCATTACTTCACTCCCTACTCCATCAATATACATAATAGGAATAAGTCCTCCTAGAATTGCAAATAAAGTCATAAGTTTAGGACGTAATCTTAATACTGCACCTTTATAAATTGCTTCAAAAATATCTTTCTTCTGTATTTTTATATCTTTTTTCTTTAGTTCAAGCATTGCTTCATGTAAATAAACAATCATAACAATTGAGGTTTCAGCAGCAACACCTAGAAGAGCTAGAAAACCTACAATAACAGCGATTGAGATATTAAAATCTAAGAAATCTAAATAAAATATTCCACCCGTTAATGCAAAAGGTAGTGTAAAGAAAATAATCATTGTATATGTTATATTTCTTAGTGCAAAATATATAAGTATAAATATAAGTACAAAAGTTAAAGGAATAATATAAGCTAGTCTTTGCATTGCTGATTCTAAATACTCACTTTGCCCTGCCCACTCATAATAAAACCCACTAGGAAGCTTTATATCTTTCAATATTGCCTTTGCTTCATCTTTATACTGTTTTGCTGATATTCCACTTTTTGGTGTAATATATATAAAGTTTACATTTAGTGCTTTCTCAGATTTAATTACTGAAGGCCCTTCTTCATATTTAAGTTCGGCAAACATTTCTAAAGGCTGGAAGCCTAATTTTGTTTTAACTTGTAAATTTCGTAAACTTGTAATATCTTCTCTTTGAATTGTTTCAAATCTTAAGCTTATAGGATATCGCTCTAGCCCATCTAAGAATGTTGATATTTTTGCACCTGCAACTCCTAATGACACTGTTGATAAAATATCATTTTTGTTAATCCCATATCTTGAAATCATCTCTTCATCGATATTAATATTTAAATAATATCCTGAATTTATTTTATCAGTTGAAACAGAAAGTGTTTTATCAAACTTTTTAAGTTTTTGCTCTATTAATCCTGCTGTTTCTTCTAGTTTTTGATGATTATTTCCATATAGTTTTATTCCTAAAGGAGTACGAATTCCAGTTAGAAGCATATCAATTCTTCCTCTAATAGGATAGGTCCAAGAATTAATAAGCCCTGCAATTTGTAACTTACTATCCATCTCCTCCATTAGTTTTTTATATGTCATTCCCTCTCGCCATTGATCTTTTGGCTTAAAAGTAACAATTGTTTCAATCATTGCTAAGGGTGCTGGATCTGTTGCTGTATCTGCTCTCCCTGCTTTTCCAAATACAGTTTGAACTTCTGGAAAGGATTTTAAAATCTTATCAGTTTTAAAAGTTAACTCTTTTGCCAAATCAACTCCTAAACCATAGGGAGTTACTGGCATATACATAAATACAGTTTCATTCATCATTGGCATAAATTCCCAGTTTTGTTTTTTATAAACAGGATATGCTAATATAATCGTTGCTACAAAAGCAACAACTACAAAGTATCTTAGTTTTAAAGATAGTTTTAAAAGTGGGGAGTAAAGGAAGATAAAAAATCTATTTAACCAGTTTTTATTTTCACTCATTATCTTACCTTTTATAAAAAAGACCATTAAAATAGGTACCACTGTAATAGAAAGTATTGCTCCACTTATCATGGCAAAAGATTTGGTAAAAGCTAAAGGAGTAAACAGTCTTCCTTCTTGACCTGTTAAAGCAAAAATTGGTAAAAACGAAACTACTACTAAAATAAGAGCAAAAAAGATAGGTCGCCCTACTTGCTTTGCAGATTTGATTATAATTGCAGTTCTCTCTTCATTTGAAATATTTTCTTTTCCTTGAAGATATTTGTGGGCATTTTCAACCATAACAATTGTTGCATCAACCATTGCTCCAATTGCAATGGCAATTCCACCTAAACTCATAATATTTGAACCCATCCCAAAAGCTTTCATAAGTAAAAAAGTGATTAAAACAGTAAGTGGCAAGGTAATTATAATAATAAGTGCAGATCTAAAATGGAATAAAAATAGTCCCGTTATAATCATTACAATAATAGATTCTTCAAGTAAGGTATTTGTTAAAGTATCAATTGCTTTATCAATAAGTGAAGTTCTATCATAAGTTTCTATTACTTCAATACCATCGACATTTAATGTTTTTATTTTTTCTTTTACAGCCTTTATAACAGCATATGGATTCTCTCCATATCTAACTACTACTATGCCACCAACTGTGTCCCCTTCACCATTTAAATCAGCCATACCACGTCTATTTGAAGAAGTGATATTTACCCGAGCAATATCTTTAATCTTAAGAGGAATAGAATCCATAGTTTTTACTGTAATATTTTCTATATCAACTACACTTTGTAAATAACCACGGGCCTGAATCATATGTTCAAAACCATTTTCTAGGATTATTCGTCCACCTTTTTCATCATTGTTTTTGCTTATTGCATTTTTAACATCTTTGATACTAAGGTTATATTGAACTAATTTATCTTGATTTAGTGTAATCTCATAATTTTTAATAAAACCACCTATAGATGCAATTTCACTAACACCATCAACACCAAGTAGTGCATATTTATAATAATAATCTTGTAATGTTCTTAACTCATCTAAAGATTTAGTATCAGATTTTAAAGCATATTCATAAGCCCAACCAACACCTGTGGCATCAGGTCCAATTGCTACATTTACACCTTGAGGAAAAGTGCCTTGTAATTGAGATAATTGTTCTAATATTCTATTTCTTGAATCATAAAGGTCAGTACCATCTTTAAAGATAATATATATTAAAGCATTTTGAAAAGAACTCATAGCTCGAACAGTATCTATATCAGGTAAAGACATAAGATTTGAAATCAAGGGATATGATACTTGTTCTTCAATAGTTTGAGGACTCTGCCCTGCCCACTTAACTTGTACAATTACTTGTGGAGGAGATAAATCTGGTAAGGCATCTAAGGCTGTATTTTTCACAGCCCAAATAGATGCAAATGTTAAAACAATTATAGAAAATAGTATTAGAAATTTATTTTTAATACTATAAGATATTACACTTTCAACCATAACTTACTCCTACCAATCATCATCAGTATCTGATTCATATAATGCATTTGTAACTGCATCGGAATCTAGTAAGAATAAAGCATTATTTATAACCTCATCATCTGCACTTAAGCCATCTAAAATTTCATATTTATTAGAGCTAATTCTTTTTGCTTCAACTTTTACAGGTTCAAACTCTTTATCTGATATTGGTTTGAATACATAGTAATTGCTTCCTTTTGTTAATACTGCTGTTTTTGGTAAAGTTAACATTGTTTTATTTATAGCTTTGATTTTCACACTCGCAAACATATTTGGATAAATATTTAAATCTTTATTATCAATTATAAATCTTACATCTACTGTCTTTGTTTTTGTATCAACCATAGGATAAATATAATCAACTTTAGATTTTACAGCTTGTGTTAAGCCATCTATATAAATATATGCATTCATGTCTTCTTTAATAAAAGTTAAATCTTTTTGATAAATTTGAGCTATAAACCAAAGTTTATCAATATTGGCAAGTTGCAAAAGAAGCTTTCCTTTTTTAACAGCACTATTATGATTGATACTCTTTTTAAGAACTATTGCATTAATTGGAGATAAAACTTTTATACCATTAAATGAGCTTTTATTCTTCTTTATTCTATTTATCTCTTCTTTGTCTAAATCTAATACTTTTAGTTTTTCTAGTGAACTTCTATATAGATTTTTATTTATACTTCTAGCTATGTTTATCTCTTTTTGTATACTTAAAATCGTATCACTATATACAGAGAATAAAGGCTCACCTTTTTTTACATACATTAGGCTTTTATTTGCATTTAGTTTAGTTATATATCCATCAAACCTTGTAACTATATCTACAACTTTTGATTCATCAATTTTTGTTTTACCATAGAAGCTTTTAGTAATACCTATTTTTTCTTCTTTTACTAATACTGTTTTTTTATTAAATAGTTGTTCTACTTCTATAATCTTTGCATTCATTACACTAATTGTAAGCATGCATAAAAATGTGGCTTTAATTATATTCATTGGTTTGCCTTGTATGTATAATATTTTGATTTTGCATAGCTTGAGAAGTACTCTTTTAATTGCTCATAAGATTTAAGTTCATAAGATATTAATTCATTTAGATTACTTATTGCTTTTTGAGGTTTTATATTTGTCAAGCTATTATAGTTTTCAATATTCTTTTGTATTTTTTGTTTTAAAGGAATAATAGTTTTTTTAATCATTGAATAGTTTAAATATGCACTATTCATATTGTTTTGTAAAGACATTAGTTCTATTTTAAAGTTTTGTTTTAAAGCTTCTAGTTTATTAACTTGCTGTCTTGCTTTTATCTTTTCTTTTAAAGCTTTAGTCTTTTCTGTCTTATATAAAGCAAGAGGAATATTAACAGAAATATTTGCATAATCTTTAAACTTTGTATCTCTATTAAAATATGTAAGATTTACTTTTATATCACCTTTTTCTTTCTCTAACTCTAATTTTGAAAGTTTATTAAATTTACTTACTCTTTCTTCTTCAATTTGAATTTTTGGATGATTTTGCATATCCATATTTAAAACTAGTTTTTCAATTTCAAGTGAAGCATCAATACTATCAATTTTTTCATATGAAATTTGCTCTAATTTTAAATATAAATTATCAATTATATTTTTTAGGTTTTGTTTTTGTATTTGTACATTTGAATATGCTACTTTTGCATTTAGTATTTCATTTTGTATTGACTTACCATACGAATATAAAGCATTTGAAAGTTTTTCTATCTTTTTAATATTTTTTTCATAACTTATTAAAAGTTCTAACTTTTTTTCTAATATTAAAATATTATAAGATGCTTCATATACTTTTGATTTCAATTCTAATTTTTTATCTTCTAATTGTAAAACAATAATCTTTTTATCTTTTTTTGAAACTTCTTCTTTTATATCTAGTTTATTTCCAACAGGAACGACTTGAGAGAAACCAATAAATTGACCTTGCATTGCTTCAGCATCCCTTTTAAGTGGCTCATCAAAATGAATATCATTTATACCTAATGAAAGTGTAGGGTTTTTCCATTTTCTTGAAAGTTTTATATTTTCATCTGCTACTTCTATAGAAGATTGAATATTTTTTAAGTCTTGATTGTTTTGTAAAGCAGTTTCTACTATATCATCAAGACTTAATGCAAAACTTGATGATATAGCAAAAGATAAAGCTATTGCTATATTTTTCATTAGATATTTACACTTCCTCTAATAGTATGTATCTTTCCATCTTTTGATTTAAATTTTAAATGATACTGCCATGTTCCGCCCATTGAAAAGTTCACCATCATTTTATATTTACCATCTATAAATTTTGCTTTTGCTTTATATTCCATATATGGCATACCTGGCATTTCAGGCATAAATACTTTTATCTTTACTTTTACGTCTTTTACTTCATTGCCATCTTTACTCAATACTACAAATAAATCATTATTTCCAACTATAAGTGATTTATCTGATGTTAAATTCACCTCATAACCATTTTTCTCACCTACTTGTTCTAAGGGTTCTGCATTTAAAAAGCCTAATGTTAAAAACATTGCTACTATTATTTTAAATAAATTTTTCATTTATATACTCCAATTTTTAATTTTATAAAGGAATATTATCAATCTTGTGTGGAGAATGTGTGGAGAGTTTTTATCTTGTGATTAAATATTAGAAGTGAAGGAAGAAAGTTGTACCTTTATTTTTTTTAGATTGCACATCAATTTTAATATCATAGTTGACACAAATATGATTTACTATATTAAGACCTATTCCAAATCCTCCTTGTTCACTTGTAGCTCTATAATATCTTTTATAAATATCTTTAAGTTTTTCTTCATCAATACCAATACCTGTGTCAGATATTTTTAGAATTCTATTCTTTAAAGATATATCAAGTTGTCCGCCTATTTTATTATATTTAATAGCATTAGAAACTAAATTATTTATTATTCTTATTGCATCATCTTTATTAATAAGATATTTTAGTTTCTCCAAAGATGTATTAATCTTAATCTTTTTCTTTAATGCCATTGGTTCTAAATATTCTAACTGCTCTAAAATCAAATTATCAAGATATATATCTTCAAAAAGTTTTTTTTCATCATCTTTTTGTAAAAAAATATATATTAAATCTTTATATATATCAGAAACCCTTTTTGCACTAAGTTTTACTCTTTGTATTTGTTTTTGTGTTAATTTATCATTTTCAAGTGACATTAAAATAGCTGTAATTGGTGTATTTAACTCATGTGTTGTATCTTTTATAAAGTTGTTCAGTTTTATTCTTTCATCTTTTATTGGTTTTAGAAATAGTTTCGCAAGATAAAAACCTATTAAAGCAATGATTAAATAAATAGTTAAAAAGAAAAGTATAATATTAATCTTTAAATCATTTAGTTTATTTTCAAAAGATTGATCTTTTATAACAATATATTCTATTCCCAAGTGTCCTACTGTTGAAGAATCAATAAGAATTAAACTTTTATTATCAAAAGATATTGTTTTAGAAAAATCTATTTTATCATTTAAACTTCCAAATAATTTCTTTTGTTTATCATCATAAAAAGCTATTTTATAATCTTTATTTTTTAAATACTTTTCCCTTTTACTTTCAAAAGAACCTTCATATTTTCCACTATCAATATATTTTTCTTTATCAAATGAATTTATTTGCATATGTGAAATAATTATTTCAGAAGATATCTTTGATGTAATATTTTGCATATTAGATTTTAAAAGATCAAAATATAAACTCTTTTCTTTTTGAAAATATAAAGTTGCAATTAAGAGTATTAAAATTAAAGAAGAGCCTAAATAAAGGGATAAAAATCTAATAAAAGTTCTTTTCTCACTAACAGTTAAATCGATAACCTACCCCTCTTGTATTTAATATAGAATCTTCTCCTAAAATTTTCCTCAAATTTTTTATATAAGTTCTAATCGTTGAACTAAGAGGAGAATCTTCATATGACCAAAGATTCATACTTAACTCATCTATACTCACGTTTCTAGTTTTATTTTTTAATAAATATAGTAATACCTCACACTCTTTTTGAGCAATATGAATATCTTTATTATCTATTTGTATAAATAAGTTTTCAGTATCTAGAAATATATTTTTAAATAATTCAATTTTAGAAGTAGGGCAGATACCATGTAATCTTCTTATATTATTGATACGTAAGTCTAATTCTTTTAATTCAAAGGGTTTTTTTATATAATCATCGCAACCAATATTAAAGCCTTCTTCAATATCTTTAAGCATATTTGCCGATGTAATAAAAATAGCAGGAGTTTTTATATCTTTATTTCTTATCTCTTCTAATAATTCAAAGCCCGTAATATTAGGGACATTTACATCTAAAAGTAATAAATCAAAAGTTTGTGAGTATATTTCTGTTTGCGCAGATTCTCCATCAAAAGCACAAATAACTTTATGGTTATTCTCTTCTAAATGCTCGGAGATAATTTCATTTAAAATAATATCATCTTCCATTAATAGTATTTTCATGAACTCTCCATTTTAAAGTTTTCAAGATAAAAAGCAGTAACCACTTCAGGTACCCAGTGGCACCTGATTTTGAATTAGTTTTTTATTCTTTATTAAAGTTTTTTTCAATCGCTGTATTTAGTCTTGATTTTGTTTCATCAAAGCCTAAAACAGAGATAATATCGTATACAGAAGGGGCTTGAGTTCCACCTGTTAAAGCAATTCTAATTGGTTGGAATAATTGAGGGAATTTTAAATTATTTTCTTCAATAAATGGTTTTGTAATTGCTTCTACATTGTCAACAGAATATAATTCATCTTTATTCTCTTCTAATAAAAGTAAATACTTATTTAACATCTCAATAGTACCTTCTTTTATAAATTTTTTACTTCCCTTTGCCTCATATGAAGTAGGAACTTCTAAAATAGTATTTACAGCTATTTTTAATTCAATTAAAGTTTGAGCTCTTTGTTTTGCTAAATCTAAAATTTCAGTTTTTTTAGAATAATTTGATAAATCTAAATCAAAAGCTTTTAACTCTTCAACTAATCTATCATTTGAAACTGCTTTTATATATTCAGAGTTTAACCATAAAAGTTTTTCTGCATTATAAGAAGATGCTGATTTATTAATATTATTTGGATCAAATAATTCTAGCATTTCTTCCATTGAGAATATTTCTTTATCTCCATTTGACCAACCAAGTCTAACAAGGAAGTTTAAAAGTGCTTCAGGTAAATACCCATCAGTCCTATATTGCATTACATCCATAGCACCATCTCTTTTAGATAGTTTTTTCCCTTGAGGATTATTAATCATTGGCATATGATAGAATTTTGGAACATCAAAACCTAAAGCATTATAAATTACAATTTGTTTAGGAGTATTACTAACATGATCATCACCTCTTAAAACATCTGTCATACCCATTAAATGATCATCAATTACAACTACAAAGTTATATATAGGCATTCCATTAGCACGTGCAATTACAAAATCATCCACTTGATTAGCATCGAATTTCATAGAACCTTTAACACCATCTTCAAATGTAATAAATCCTTCTGTAGGAGCTTTAATTCTAATTACAGGTTCAACATCAGCTGGAATCTCTGGTAAAACTTTACCTTCTTCTGGTCTCCATGTTCCATCATATCTTGGATTTTCTTTTGCCGCTTCTTGTGAAGCTCTTAATTGTGCTAATTCATCTTTGCTCATATAACATTTATAAGCCTTACCTTCATCTAAAAGTTGTGCGATATATTTTTTATAAATATCAACTCTTTTTGATTGGTATTCTATTTCACAGTCACTTGGCATTCCAACCCAATCAAAAGCTTCTAAAATTGCACGTACTGCATCTTCATTATTTCTAGCATTATCTGTATCTTCTATTCGAAGTTTAAATTCACCATTTGTTTTCTTCGCCCAAAGATAACTATAAAGTGCTGTTCTAAGTCCTCCAATATGTAAATATCCTGTTGGACTTGGTGCAAATCTTGTAATTGCTCTGCTTGTAATTGACATTGTTTACTTCTCCTCTTTCTTATTATATATGTAAAATCCTACGCCTGATACTATTGCTACTATTGCAATAAAAATCAACATTGTTATCTCAAGCAAGCCCATTTGCATCCTTTTCTTTTAATTGCCCACATGCAGCTGAGATATCAATACCTTTTGATTCTCTAATAGTACAAATAAGACCTCTATCATTTAAATAGTCTTTAAATCTAACCATATCTTCAACTTCAGGTCTTTCATATGTAGTTCCTGGATATGGATTAAAGAAAATAAGATTTACTTTTGCATTTATACCATTTAATAGTTTAATTAATTTAGCAGCAGCTTCAATACTGTCATTTTTACCTTTAATTACAAGGTATTCAAACATTACTTTTTTTCTAGTATCAACAGGGAATTTCTTAACTGCATCAATAATAGTTTGAATATTATATGCCTTATTCATAGGAATTAATTCAGATCTTAACTCATCATCAACAGCATGAAGTGAAATTGCTAATTGAATTCCTAAGTCAAACTCTCCTAGTTTTTCAATTTTTGAAGCAACTCCTGATGTTGAAACAGTTTGTCTTCTTTTATTAATAGATAAACCTTCTTCCTCAGAAAATACATTAACTGCACGTGTAAAGTTTTTGAAGTTATCTAAAGGCTCACCCATTCCCATATATACTATGTTTACAGATTTATTAGCAGGAATATCATTGTCTCTTTTTATATTTACAATTTGCGCAATATATTCACCAACCGTAAGGTTTCGTACAAAGCCACCTTTTGCAGTTAAACAAAAAGTACATCCTACTTTACATCCTACTTGAGAAGAAACACAAACTGTGTATTTTTCACTACGAACAATTACACCTTCTTCATTTTTCTTCTTCTCTTTCATTAATAATAAAACAGCTTCAACAGTTAAATTATCTCTTAATTTAAAAAGATATTTAATACTTCCATCCGTACTTACTTCTTTTTTTAGAATACTCATTACATCAATAGGGTACTTTTCTTCTAACTCTTCTTTTAACTCTTTTGGTATATTTTTCATCTCATCGTATGATGTTGCATATTGTTTATATAACCAATTATATACTTGCTTTGCTCTAAATGATGGTTTTAAAGTTTCTTTTAATTCATCAAGTGAGAAGTCATATATTGAGGGTGTTCCTTCTTTTGCCATTACTTTTCCATTTCTTTTTATTTTGTATTATTTGATAATATTTTTATCAACTAAATATTTACTTAGTTTTTTCATCGCTTCTTTATGATTTTTTATAAAATCTTTATGAGCATTTTCATTTGTATAATTTGTTACTATAAATATTCCAGTAACTGGTATTTTGAATTCAAGTGCCACTTGTAAAACAGAGAAAAATTCCATATTCTCAATACCAATACCATATTCATTATATTGTTCTGTTAACTCTTCATCTATTGATATATAATTTGATGAATTAACAATAGTATCATTTCTTTGTATCTCATTATTTGATTCAAAGATCTTATCTAAAGGAGTATATGAACTATTTGTTAAAAAAGAAAGCTCAATATTAGAAGCTTTACAAGATTCAATAATATCAAATACTTCATATTTACCATAAGAGCCTGCACTTCCTATAAAAAGAATAGACTCAGGTTTTTTAACTAAGCAAATCTTAGTTAAATTTATAGCAGATTCTATTAATCCTACACCGATTTCTTGTGCATATTCAAAAGTTTCATTTCTTCCTGCACAAACAATCATTTACATTCCAAAAGAAAATTTGGTTCA
This sequence comes from Poseidonibacter lekithochrous, assembly GCF_018861145.1. GTDB lineage: Bacteria > Campylobacterota > Campylobacteria > Campylobacterales > Arcobacteraceae > Poseidonibacter > Poseidonibacter lekithochrous_A. The sequence goes on along the minus strand of NZ_JAHKQT010000017.1, from coordinate 44,530 downwards.
ATACTTATTTCTTGATTAGAGTTTACAGGAGCTACATTCGAAATTCTTTTTGAAGAAAGGGATTCCATTTGACTAGCTCTTATCAATTGATTGTTTGATTTATTTATATTTATACTTTTAACCGTACAATTTTTTGATAAAACATTTTTTAAACTCTTTGAATACCTTTCAATCCATGTCATAGCATCAATTCGTAAAGTATCTAAACTATTATCATAAAGTTTTTCACTAATTATCCATGAAACATTTGATATTCTAAGTTTCACATTATTCTTATCTAACTTTTTCTCAAGTTCAATTAAATCATTAATAAATCTATTTAAGTTACTTGCATTTTTTGCTTTAATTGTATATTTTAAACTTCCCACATAACCTATAAATTTCTGCGTATTTTTAAAATAATTGTATTTAGGACTTAAAGTAAAGTTCCCATGAGTTTTTTCAATTAAATTATTCCCTTTAATATAATCATTATATTTTTCTATATTTTCATTTATAAATCTTTCAGAATCATTTTCAATACTAATATTTACATATGTAGTTAAAAGATCTGGTGATACAAGCTTCGAAAACTTTTTATTGAAGCTTATTTCATAAGAAAATAGAGACATTGGTAAAAGTAGGGCGAGTAAAAATGTAAATATTATTCTAAATTTCATTTTATATCCTTACAGGAATGTTATTAGCTCTTAAATATCTTTTTAAATCCATAATATCTATTTCTTTAAAATGGAAAATAGATGCAGCTAAAGCAGCACTAGCTCCATGATCAAAAGCTTCTTTCATATGTTCCATAGTTCCAGCACCACCACTTGCAATCACTGGAATATCAATTATTGATGAAATTTGTTTAGTAATATTAAGCTCAAATCCAGTTTTAGCACCATCTGTATCCATAGATGTAAGTAAAATTTCACCTGCACCCCTATTATATACTTCTTTTGCCCATTCTACTGCATCAAGTCCTGTATCTTCTCTACCACCTTTTACAAAAACATGATAAGAGCCATCTTCTACTTTTTTAACATCAATTGCAGTAACAATACACTGTGAACCGAATCTTTTTGCACTTTCATTTATTAAATCTGGATTAGTAACAGCTGAAGAATTAATAGAAACTTTGTCACATCCAACATTTAACAACTTATAAATGTCTTCTAGTTTTCTAATACCACCACCAACAGTAAGAGGAATAAAAACTTCTTTTGCAACTTCTTTTACAATATCAACAATTGTTCCTCTATTTTCATGACTTGCAGTAATATCTAAAAAAGTTATTTCATCTGCACCTTCATTATTATATCTCTTTGCAACTTCTACAGGATCCCCTGCATCACGAAGTCCAACAAAGTTAACTCCCTTTACAACTCTTCCGTTATCTACATCTAAACAAGGTATAATTCTTTTTGCAAAACTACTCAAATAAATTCCTTTATTATTATTAGATATTATCTTATCTAAATGTAAGTTAAAAGCAGTTATACTCTTTGCAATTATGGAAAATATAAAAGCAAAAAAACGATATGGTCAAAATTTTTTAAAAGATACTACGGTTTTGGATAAGATCATCCAATCGATGCCCAACAATAATAACTACCTGGTGGAAATTGGGCCTGGATTAGGTGATTTGACTAAAAATCTAGTCAAGTACAAAGAGATGACTGCTTATGAAGTAGATACTGATTTAATCAGTATTTTAGAGTCAAAATTTGCAATAGAAATAGAAGAGAATAGACTAAAACTGATCCACACTGATGTTTTAGAAGCTTGGGATAAACAAGAAACTCTACATAATGGTAAATACGATTTAATCGCAAACTTACCATACTATATTGCAACGAATATTATATTAAGAGCGTTTGAAGACGACAACTGTGAAAGTATCATTGTAATGATCCAAAAAGAAGTAGCTTTAAAATTCTCGGCAAAGCCTAAGGATAAAGAGTTCTCATCTTTAGGAGTTATTGCTGATTTAGTTTCAATTGAATCACGAATATTATTTGATGTTCCTCCTGAATCATTTGATCCAAGACCAAAAGTTATGTCTTCAATACTTTATATTAGAAAAGATATGAATAAATCAATAGATAAAGATTTTAATAAATTTCTTAAGGCATGTTTTGTACAGCCAAGAAAGAAATTATCAAAAAACCTTTCTTCTATTATAAGTAAAGATTTAGTATCTAAGTATTATGAAGAATTAGATCTTAGTGATAATATAAGACCTCATGAAGTTAGTTCATCTTTGTATAGCCAATTGTATACAAAGGTAAAAGATGGAAGAAATTAAAAAAGAAGAAATAAAACAAGAGAATACTACTGTTAAGACAGAAACAGAAGCTGTTGCAAAGCCTGCTATAAATACTCCTGCAGAGCAAACGAAAAATAATACACAAGAAGTAAAACCAACTTCAGAAAAGGTTCAAAGAGCTAATCCTAATCAAAATAGGAAGCCAAACCCTAATAAAAGATCAAAAGCAAAAATACCTACAGAGATGTCAGGTGATGGTTGGATGAATGACCTTAAAAAAGGTCACTTAGTTAATGAAAAAATTCAAAAAGATAGATTAAATCCACACTATAAATTAAACTTAAACACATCTGCAAAAATGAGAATTACTCCTTTAGGTGGACTAGGCGAAATTGGTGGAAATATGATGATTATTGAGACTGAAAAGTCTGCAATTATTGTTGATGTTGGTATGAATTTCCCTGATGAAACTATGCATGGTGTTGATATCTTAATTCCTGATTTTACTTACTTAAGAGAAATCAAACATAAAATTGAAGCAGTTATTATTACTCATGGACATGAAGATCATATTGGTGCAATGCCTTATTTATTTAAAGAAATGCAATTCCCAATTTATGGAACATCTTTACCATTAGAAATGATTGGTTCAAAATTTGATGAACATAAAATGAGAGAATTTAGAAAATTCTTTAGATGTATTGAAAAAAGGAAACCTATTAAAATAGGCGAATTTGAAGTTGAATGGATGCATGTTACTCACTCAATTATTGATTCATCTGCAATTGCTGTAACAACTGAAGCTGGAACAATGATTCACACAGGTGACTTTAAAATTGATCATACTCCAATTGATGGTTATCCAACAGATTTACATAGACTTGCATACTATGGGGAGAAGGGTGTTTTATTATTAACATCTGATTCAACTAATTCACACTCACCAGGATTTACAAGAACAGAAAAAACTGTAGGACCAACATTTGATAGAATTTTTGCTGGAGCAAAAGGTAGAGTAATTATGTCTACATTCTCATCAAATATTCACAGAGTTTCTCAAGCAATTGATAGAGGAATTGCAAGTGGAAGAAAAGTATGTGTTATTGGTAGATCAATGGAAAAAAACTTAGACTTAGCAATGGGTTTAGGATATGTTAAATTTCCAAAAGATTCTTTTATTGACGCACATGAAGTTAATAAGTATAAAGATAATGAGGTTCTAATTGTTACAACTGGTTCTCAAGGAGAACCAATGTCAGCACTATATAGAATGGCAATTCATGAGCATAGACATATTAAAATCAAGCCAACAGATCAAATTGTATTATCTGCTAAAGCAATTCCTGGAAATGAAGCAAGTGTTTCTGGAATTTTAAATAACTTATTAAAAGCAGGGGCAAAAGTAGCATACCAAGATTATCCAGATATTCACGTATCAGGACATGCTGCTCAAGAAGAACAAAAATTAATGTTAAGATTAGTTAAACCTAAATTCTTTATGCCAGTTCATGGTGAGTATAACCATGCTTTAAAACATGGTAAAACAGGTATCGATTGTGGTGTATTAGAGCGAAACTTATATATTATGAATGCAGGGGAGCAAATTGAAGTAACTCCTAAATATATGAAAAAGATAAAAACAGTAAAATCTGGAAAAGTTTATATTGATAATCAATTAAATCATAAAATTTCTGATGATATTGTAATTGATAGACAAACAATGGCTAATGAAGGTGTTGTTATGATTGTTGCACAAATAAATGAAAATGATAGAACATTAGCTGATAGAGCAAAAGTTACATCATTTGGTTTAGTTCCTGATAAACAAGATAAATTCTTTGCAAAAGAGATTGAAGATTTATTAGCAACATTCTTAGCAAATGCAAAACCAGGTATTTTCAAAAACTCTAGAATGTTAGAAGATGAATTAAGAAAAGTTGTAAGAAAACATTGTATTAGAAAATACAAAAAATACCCAATGATTGTACCTACTATATTTGTACAATAAGGAGAAAAGAATGGATTTTAAACAAATAGTTAAAGATACACTGTTAACAGAAGCTAAGGAATTAGAAAAAGCAGCAGGAAAAATATCTTTTGATATAGACAAAGCTATTGATTTAATTGTAAATTCAAAAGGTAAACTTATTGTTACAGGTGTTGGTAAATCAGGACTTGTTGGAACAAAAATAGCAGCTACACTTGCAAGTACTGGTACTAGTTCATTCTTCCTTCATCCTACTGAAGCCATGCATGGTGATTTAGGAATGATTGGAAAAGAAGATATTGTTCTTGGTATTTCATACTCAGGAGAGAGTGAAGAATTGGTTCAAATTCTTCCTCATCTTAAAAGATTTAATATTCCATTAATTGCAATGGCTAGAAATGAAAACTCTACATTAGCAAAGTATTCTGATGTATTTATCAATATTAACGTAGAAAAAGAGGGTTGTCCTCTAGATGTTGCTCCAATGTCATCAACAACACTTACAATGGCAATGGGTGATGCATTAGCTGTTTGTTTAATGAAGAAAAGAGATTTTAAAAGAGAAGATTTCGCATCATTCCACCCTGGTGGAAGTTTAGGTAAACAGCTATTTATTAAAGTGGATGATTTACTTAGACGTGATAATCTTCCAATCGTTTCACGTGAAACAAAACTTAAAGATGCCATTTTAAAAATGAGTGAAGGTAGACTTGGAAGTGTAATTATCACTGATAAAGATACCAAGGTTATTGGATTATTAAGTGATGGAGATTTAAGAAGAGCTTTAATGAATGACGACTTTACAATTGATTGTAAAGTAGAAGAATTAGCTTCAAAAAACCCTAAAACTTTAAAGAATAAAGATTTATTAGCAAGTGATGCCTTGCAAGTAATAGAAGACTATAAAATACAATTATTGATTGTAACAGATGAAGAAGATAAACTAATTGGTGTTCTTCATATACATGACTTAATAGAAGCTGGTATAAAATAATGAAAAAAGAAGTAGAAGAACTAGAAGAGACAAGATTAAATAAATTTTTATCTCATAATAGTAAATACTCAAGACGAGAAGCTGATAGATTAATAGAAGAGGGTAAAGTAAAAGTTAATGGTAAAGTAGTTGATAATTTAGCAACTAAAGTAACAATTGATGATGAAGTACATATCAATAAAACTTTAATCAAAGAAGATAAAAATAAACTACCTACTGTTATTATATATAATAAACCAAAAGGTGAAATAGTATCTAAAAAAGACCCACAAGGTCGAAAAACTATTTATGATTCACTGGATAAGAGGTATCAACACTTTATGTCTGTAGGACGTTTAGACTATGCTAGTGAAGGATTATTACTTTTATCAGATTCAGTTAAAATTGTTGATGCTTTAATGCACTCAAATTTAGAAAGAAAATATAAATTAAAAGTAAATGGATCTATTGGACCAAAAGTAGAATCAGCAATGATGCAAGGTTTAGAACTTGAAGATGCAACTGATGGTGCATTTAAAACAAGTAAAATTAAATCAATGACATTTGCTCCTTTTATAGGTTACAGTATTCAATCAAATAATGAAAACTTTTCTAAAATTAAAGTAGCAATTGTTGAAGGTAAAAACAGAGAATTAAGAAGATTCTTTGCACACTTTGGACTTGATATTATGGATTTAAAAAGATATGAATTTGGTGGAATTTCATTAAATAACTTGCCTACTGGAAAAAGTAGATTTCTTTCAAAAGAAGAGTATAGGAACTTAAGAAGCTTTTTAAATGAAAGTGAAGATGACAGATCTTTCTAACAAACTTAGACCAACAAACTTAGAAAACTTTGTTGGTCAATCTCATATAATCTCAAAAGACAAAGCCCTTTATAAACTTATCAAAAAAAGAGATATTCCTCATCTATTTTTTTATGGCAAACCTGGAACTGGAAAAACTACCTTAGCTAAAATTATAGCTCGTGAAATAGATACAGATTATTACTATTTTAATGCAACTAGTATAAAAGTTGAAGATTTACGTAAAGTATTTGATAGATATAAAAATGCTTTAATTAAACCTTTAATATTTATAGATGAAGTACATAGACTCTCAAAAAATCAACAAGAAGTTTTACTTCCTATAATGGAAAATTATGATGCAACAATTATAGGTGCAAGTACTGAAAATCCATTTTTTACTTTAACAAATGCAATTCGTTCTAGATCTTTTCTTTACGAGTTTAAAGCTTTTACAAAAGAAGAAATGCAAAAGATTTTAGCTATTGCTTTAAAGGATATTGATGTAAATATATCTAAAGAAGCTAAAGAGCATTTAATTCATTCAAGTTCTGGAGATGCCAGAGCTATGCTTACACTTTTAAACTTTTCATATAAAGTATCAAAAGATATTGATATCTCTTTAGTAAAAGAGTTAAGAGAAAATGTAATAGGGGATGGAGTATCTTCATCTGATACACATTATGATTTAGCAAGTGCAATGATAAAATCCATTCGAGGCTCAAATGTTGATGCAGCTTTATATTATATGAGTAGATTAATAAATGCGGGGGAGAGTGTAGATTTTATCACTAGACGTCTTGTAATCTTTGCAAGTGAAGATATTGGTAATGCAAATCCTCATGCTTTTAATTTAAGTGTAAATACAATGACTGCATGTAATAAAATTGGTTACCCTGAATCAAGAATCATGTTAGCGCAGTGTATAATTTATCTAGCATCTTCTCCAAAATCTAATAGTGCTTATAAAGCTATCAATAAAGCTCTACAAGACATAAAAGATGGCGAACTACTCAATATACCAAAACATTTAGATTCGCAGCATATAGGCTACTTATATCCACATGATTTTGGTGGTTATGTTAAACAAGAGTATTTAGAAAAAGATTTAAAATTTTATGAGAGTAAAAATATTGGATATGAAAAGACTCTGAATGAATGGCTTAAGAAAATAAAACATGAGGACTAAGAATGGAATACTACACTTGGATATTAACTTTTCACGTAATGGCATTTATGTCATGGATGGCAATGCTCTTTTATCAACCAAGACTTTATGTTTATCATACTGAACATAAAGATAAACCAGACTTTGTAGAAGTTGTTAAAATTCAAGAATATAAAATGTATAAATACATCGGTATTCCTGCAATGTGGGCAACAATAATTAGTGGAGCAACTATGCTTTATTTAAACCCATATTTATTATCTAGTGAAGCTGGAGGCTGGATGCATGCAAAACTTTTATTTGCTTTTTTATTAGTAATATATTCTTATTCACTTGGATATTATATGAAGCAATTAGAGCAGGGGATTTGTAAAAAATCTGGTAATTTCTTTAGAGCTTATAATGAAGTGCCAACTGTATTATCACTTTTAATTGTAGGGTACGTAATTACAAAAACATTTTCAATACTATTTACAGTTATAACTTTACTAGTTGGAGCGTTCTTAGTTTATAAAGTATTAAAACAAACACCAAAGGATGCAAAATGATATTTGATAAATATTATGTTCTTGATACAAATATATTATTAGAAGATGCTACAAATATATTTAAACTATCAGCTGAAAGTGAAAATCTAATTATATTACCAGAAACAGTACTTGATGAAATTGATAGTAAAAAATCTGGTTTCGATGAAATAAACTTTCAAGCAAGAGAGTTTGCAAGAATTTTAGAAAACTCAATAATTAAAGAATCAATTTCTAAAGATGGATATAAAATAATAAGATTAGAAATAGAAAATCAACAAAATGCAATTATAGATATCATCTCTAAAGATGAATATAATATAAATACAAAAAATGTTTCATTAAATATAATTAACGATAGAAAGATATTAGAAATAGCTAGTTTTTCAAAAATATATTATAAAAATAATATAGAATTTTTATCACTTGATATCATGGCAAGAACAAGAGCTATATCTCTTGATATAAAAACGCACTCCTTAACAGGTTCGACTAGTGATGACTTTAAGTACGAATTTATAAAGGATATAGAGATAAAATTTGAGGACCTAGAAGATTTTGACAATAAAGAAATATCTTTATTTGATAAAGAGCATAAACCTTATAATTATTCATATTGTTTTAAAGTAAAAGATTCTGATCAAGTAGTCTTAGCAAATATTCAAAATAAAAGAATTAAAGTTTTAGATGAAATCGAGATAAGAAATCAGATAATTACTCCACTAAATAAAGAACAGTTGTTCTTTTCAAATGCAATTATTTCACATATATATAATGTGTTAATAGTAGAAGCAAAAGCTGGATCAGGAAAAACTTTACTTGCTTTAAGTGGCGCTCTAAAACTTGTAAGACAAAAGAAGTATCAAAAAATAATCTATATTAGAAACTCTGTTGAATCACTTGATAAAGGTGAAGATATTGGATATTTACCAGGATTTGAAGAAAAATTTAAAATTTATAATCATCCACTAATGGATAGTTTAGAATATATTATAAGAAGTGAACATAAAAAAAGAAATTCTAAAAAAAACATAGAAAATATAAGTGAATTAGATGATAGTGAAGTAACATCAAGAGTTGAGCAGATGATTCAAAACTATAGTATTGAAACAATGTGGGTAGGAGAAATGAGAGGAAGAACTATATCAAACTCATTTATAATAATTGATGAAGCTCAAAATATGTCTAATAAAACAATGCAAATGGTATTATCAAGAATAGATAATACATCTAAAGTTGTGATTCTAGGTTCAAATAAACAAATCGATAATTTCTATGTAAATAAATATACAAATTCATTAACAACACTTTTAAAATCAACAAAAAACGAAAGTACATTAGTAAATACATTCGCAATTAAATTACAAAAAGTACTAAGAGGTCCAATTACAGAATGGGCTGAATTGATATTCTCTAAGTAATATTTTACATGTATAATTACATATAGTTTAATAGGTAATTATACATTTTTATCCCAAAATCTTCTTTCTTTAATTACTATAAATCTAAATTAACTACTCTATTTATTATTAAGATAATCTTTATTTTGTGCTATAATACATATTATAATACGTATAGGAGTTTAAATGGATTTACTACAATACAGATCAAATGAAATGTTTTCTTCAACAGAGTTAATCAGAAAAAGTAAAATGGTTTTTGATAAGATTTCTAAAAAAGAGATAGATAAAGCTGTAATTTTACGAGATGGTAAACCTAGCTTTATGCTTATGGATTTTCAAAAATATGAAGAACTAATAAGCGACTATTTAGAATTGAAAGAAAAAGTAAAGACAAAACCTAAAGTAATTACAAAAGAAGAGAATCTAAATTTAAAGGAAAACACAGAAGATTCAACAATAGAAGATATTGATGAAATAAATAGTGATGATTTACAAGATGCACTAGCTCAGATTGAACAATTAGATTTAGAGTTACCAAAGAAAACTGTAATAAAAAAAGAAGAACAATTAAAAGATTTCTGGGAATAGCATGTATGATGTCTTAATTATAGGTTCTGGAGCAGCAGGATTAACTGCTGCCTTAAATGCTAAAGAAAATGGATTAAAAGTAGCAATTCTTTCAAAAACATATCCAACTCATTCACAAACAGTTCAAGCACAAGGTGGAATAAATGCAGTTTTATATGAAGATGATGATAGTGTTGATATTCATACACAAGATACATATAAAGCATCTTGTGGCTTAGCAAATAAAGAGAATATAAACTTCATGTGTAAAAATGCTAAAGACACTATTTTATGGCTTGACAAAATAGGGGTACCTTTTACAAAAAATAAGAATAGTAAAATTGCACAAAGAAAATTTGGTGGTACAAAGAAAATAAGAACTTGTTATTCAAGTGATTACACAGGATTAAAAATAGTTCATACTTTATTTGACCAGTGTATTAAAAATGATGTTGAATTTTTAAATGAACATATTTTACTAGAGTTAATCATTGATAATAATGTTTGTTTAGGAGTAATAGCTTTTGATATCATTGAAGGTATTGTAAAGGAGTTTAAAGCAAAGAGTACAATTCTAGCAACTGGTGGTTATGCAGGAATTTACACAAATTTTACAACTAACTCTTTTTCAAATACTGCTGATGGTTTAGCAGTTTCTTTAAATGCAGGAGTGAATCTATCAAATATAGAGTTTGTACAATTTCACCCAACTGCACTTGTAAATAGTAATATTCTAGTAAGTGAAAGTGCTAGAGGTGAGGGTGGATATTTACTTGATCAAAATGAAAAACGATTTGTAGATGAACTAAAACCCAGAGATGAAGTTGCTCGAGCAATTTACAAAAAGATTAAAAACAACGAAAAAGTATATTTAGATTTAAGACATTTAGGACTTGAAAAGATAAATAGTCTAATGCCTCAAGAAAAAAGATTGGCTTTAGAGTTTTCGAATATTAAACTAGAACATGAACTTTTACCTATAAATCCAGCTGCACATTATTCAATGGGCGGAATAAAAACTGATATAAATTCTAATACAAATATAAACTCTTTATATGCTTGTGGTGAAGTTGCACAAGCTTCAATTCATGGAGCAAATAGACTAGGTGGGAACTCATTACTAGAAATAGTTATATTTGGAAAAGTTGCTGGAGTAAATGCATCAAATAATGCTAAAGAAATAAAGAATAATAAAGATAAAGAAAGCAATGAATTTAAAAAGCAAAAACAGTATATAAAAGAAATATACACTTATACAAATGAAATAAATTTTTATGAAAGTAAAGAGTATTTAGGAAAACTATTTTTTGATAATGTAGGTCTTTTTAGAAATGAAGAAAATTTACAATTAGTAATTAATAAGTTAGATGAGATAAAAAGTAAAATTCCAAAGATGGGAATATTAGATAAATCAATTGAATATAATAAAAACTTAGTAGATTTTCTCGAATTTTTAAATATGATAGAAATTGCTGAAGTAATTGCCAAGACTGCAAAAAATAGAAAAGAAAGTCGTGGTGCACATTATAGAGATGATTATCCAGAAGAATCAAAATCATATGAAAAAAACTCTCTTATAAAAAAGGTTGATAATAAATTAATTCTATCTTTTGAGGATGTATTATGAACATAAAAATAAAAAGATTTAATAAACAAAATCATGAAAATCAAAGTACTAGTATTTTTTCTGTTAGTAAAACAAATCTATTGCAAGCACTTAATGAAATAAAATCAATAAGTGATGCAAGTTTAACTTTTAGATGTGGATGCAAAAGTGGAGTTTGTGGTTCGTGTGCTGTTAGAGTAAATGGAATAGAAGTTCTAGCTTGTAAAACTATTATAAATGAAAATGATTTAATTGAACCATTAAAAAATAGAACAGTTATTAAGGATTTAGTTGTAGATGTTTCACATGAAACATTCTTAATTAAAAAATCTAAAGCATATCTTGATACTAATAGTGAGCTAGAAATATCTCAAAATGATACAAAGCTTATTGACATACAAAGTAATTGTATTCTTTGTAATGCTTGTTACAGTTCATGTCCTGTTTACGAAGTAAATAAAGAGTTTCTAGGCCCCTTTGCACTAACAAGAGCATTGAGATATATAAATGATAAGAAAGTCCTAAATAATAGCTCTATAATTGATTCTATTCAAGATAAAGGAATATGGGATTGTACTTTATGTAGCGCATGTACTTTTGTATGTCCGCAAGGTATTGACCCCAAAGCAGATATATTACAACTACAAAATATATCAGTTCAAAAAGGATATGAAAATCCTAACTTTTCTAATTTTGATTCAGGAATGGATTTTGGGATGCAAGATATGGGTTTTGATCCAAATGCAGGATTTTAATTAAGAGCATAAAAGCTCTTAATTAAATTTAATAATCTGCTTTCTTACAGATTATCTTTTAAGTATAAATAGTCAGACATTTTTGTCCACTCTCTAGCTTTCTTTTGGTAAGCATCTTGAGAATCTAAAATTTCCTTTAATAAAGAACTCTTTTTAGATACTTCATCTCTTAATTTTTTATTTGTTTTTTTCATTTCATCCATAACAGGTTTTGGAAAAGTTTTAATCTGAATATTTGGATAATCCGTTTTAATTTTATCCCATGCAGTTGAGCTCATATCATAATTTTGAATATACATATCATATGCTGAAACTCTCATTGCAACTAATAAAATTTCTTTTAAATCTTTTGGTAATTTATTATAAGCTCTTTGATTAACAAGAAACTGCATTTCAGATGCTGGTTCATGCCAACCTGTATAATAAAAAGGTGCTACTTTATGAAATCCCATTTTTATATCCATACCTGGTCCTACCCATTCAAGTGCATCAAGTGTTCCTCTTTCAAGAGAAGTATATAATTCACCTGGTGCCATATTTGTTACAGCAACACCTAAATCAGCCATAATTTCACCTGCTAAACCAGCAATTCTCATTTTAAGACCTTTTAGATCATCTAAAGTATTAATTTCTTTTTTAAACCATCCACCCATCTGTACACCAGTATTTCCACCAGGAAAAGATAAAACTTTATGTTTACTATATGCTTTTTGCATTAATTCTAAACCACCACCGTAATAAAACCATGCATATTGTTCAGGTGCAGTTAAACCAAAAGGCATTGTAGTGAAAGGTAAAGTATCAATATCTTTACCTTTCCAATAATATGAACCTGAGTGACCCATATCATATTGACCGCCTTTAACCATATCTAAAATACCTAAAGGAGCTTTATGTTTATTAGAAGAATCTACTCTAATAATAAATCTCCCATTTGACATTTCTTTAACTAGCTTTGCCATTTTAATTGGTGAATCAATTAATGGAGAAAGTGTTTTCCCCCATGTTGTTGCTAACTTCCATTTATAAACTTTTTCTGAAGCCTGTACATTCATAGACATTACAATAAGTAATGCAGATGTAAGACCAAGTTTAGTAATCATTTTTCTCATTATCTCTCCTTAATAAATGTAGAAGAGTATATATTTATATAAGTATTATTTTACTTAATTGATGTATTAAATATTTAAAGAAAGTATTAATTAAGATAAATGTTTCACATGAAACATTATAAGGAATATATTTGATTAAAGAAGAGTTAAAAAAAGGAGCCAAGAGATTAGCTTCCTTTTTTATAATTATAAATTATCTTTTAAATATAAATAATCAGACATTTTTGTCCATTCTCTTACTTTTTTTTGATAAGCATCTTGAGAATCTAAAATCTCTTTTAACATAGGACTTTCATTTCCAAGTTCAACTCTTAACTCTTTATTTACTTTCTTCATAGCATTCATAACAGGAATTGGTAAAGTTTTAATTTTAATATTTGCTTGTTCTTTTTTCATCTTATCCCAAGCTTGCGCGCTCATATCATAATGTTGAATATACATATCGTATGCAGATACTCTCATTGCAACTATCATAATTTGTTGTAAATCTTTTGGTAATTTATTAAACTTCTTTTTGTTTATTAAAAATTGCATTTCAGAAGCAGGTTCATGCCAACCTGTGTAATAATATGGTGCAATTTTATGAAATCCCATTTTAATATCCATTGCAGGGCCAACCCATTCTAATGCATCAATAGTATTTCTATCAAGTGCAGTATAAAGTTCACCTGGAGCAATATTAGTAACTTGAACTCCAAGTTTAGCCATGATTTCACCTGCAAAACCAGGGATTCTCATTTTTAAACCTTTTAAATCATCAAGTGTTTTGATTTCATTTCTAAACCATCCACCCATTTGTACACCAGTACTTCCTCCAGGAAAAGATAAAAGACCATGTTTAGAGTAAACTTTTTGCATTAACTCTAAACCACCCCCATAATAAAACCATGCATATTGTTCAGGTGCAGTTAAACCAAAAGGCATAGAAGTAAAAGGTAGAGTATTAATATCTTTACCTTTCCAATAATAAGATGCACTATGACCAATATCATACTGCCCACCTTTAACCATATCCAGAATTCCTAAAGGAGCTTTATGTTTATTAGAACTATCAACTCTAATCATTAATCTTCCCTGAGACATTTCTTCTGCAAGTTTTGCCATATTAGTAGCAGCATCAATTAATGGTGTAGTAGTTTTACTCCAAGTTGTTGCCATTTTTAATTTGTATACTTTTTCTTTTGCCTGAAGGCTTATACTCATTGCAATTAAAAGTACAGAGGTAACTCCTAATTTACTAATTGTTCTCTTCATTTTCTTCCTTTTTTAAAATTAATTTACTTAATTTCTTTTTCTTTTTCCAACCAAGTTTTTTTAATTCAGGTTCATCAAAAAACTCTTTTGTATACCCAAAACATAAATATGCAATAAATTTATGCTCTTCTTTTTTCATATCAAAAATTTTATTTATCTTTTTAGGCTTTAATATAGAAACCCAACCCATCCCTATATTTAATGCACGAGCTGTTAACCACATATTTAAAATTGCGCATACAACAGAGTATTCTCCTGTTCTTTTCATATATGTTTGTCCTAAAATATCTTTTTTACTTTTTTTATAATAAACAGCAATATTGATATTGGATTCTTTAATTCCTTCCAGTTTTAAAGAGTTATAAATTTTTCTATCTTTAAATTTTACTTTGCTTTTATCATAAGATTTTTTAAAATGTTTATATACTAATTCTTTTTTTTCTTCATCAACAATTACAAAACGCCAAGGTTGAGAGTAACCAACAGAAGGTGCATTTTGTGCAGAGTTTAAAATCTTTAAAAGTTTTTTTTGTGATATCTTTTTATTTATAAAATTATTACCTCTAACATCACGTCGTGAAGTAATAATCTTATTTAGTGTAGTTTGATCTTTCTTTTTAAAAATCATTTATATTGAAAAATCGTGTAAGTCTTTGAATAAAAAAGCTTCAATAATTTCATCAATGCTTTTTTGAGTAGGAGCAACTAAAGCAATTATTCCTTCATCCATAAATGGCCAAACATACTCTTGGTCATTTATAACAACTACTGCATCAATCCATTCTAAAATATCTTCTCTTCTATCTACAAATTCAATACTAGCTATTTTACCGCCGTCTAATTTTACAAAAGCCCAAGATTTATTTTCTTCAATTGAAGCAATAACACATTCATCTCTAGAAGTTGAATCAACTGGTATTAATACTGTCATATAATCCTCTTTAAAATATTATAAGTTATATAAGTTTTGATTTTACAATTTTGTTTCTTAAGATATATACTCTTTTTTAAACCACAAAGAAAATATAAATAAAGAATAAAAATGTTGTTTAAATTTTCTTTGTAAAGAGAGTTCATAAATATGCCTAATATACACTTCATTAAATAATTTAGTTGTATTATTTACATCAATTACTATATCTAGTATTGAATTTCCATATTCTTCATTTAACCATTCGTTAAAGGGTGAATTAAAACCTTTTTTTGTTCTATTTATAATAGTTTCAGGTATATATTTAGCTGCAATTTTTTTTAATAAATATTTATTAGTATTTCCAACTTTTATAGAAGATTCAATTGAGAACATATAATTAACTAAATTAAAATCTAAAAAAGGAGTTCGAACTTCAAGTGAATTTCTCATAGAAATTCTATCAACTTTGGATAAAAGTGATTCTCCTAGCCATATTTTTAAATCAATATAACTCATCCAATCAACTGGATCATTTTTAGGTTTCTCAGTTTTATAACTTGGTACTTTAGAAAAAAGTTTCTTTCTTTGTATATCAGTATAAATCTCGCCAAATGAATTATATAAAGTTTGCTTTTTTACAATTCGTCTTAAATATTCACTCTCTTTAGTGTTGTTTTGTAAGGCAGAAATTATTGTATTTAAAAACTCATTTTGGCCACTTGATAGTGTCTTTTCAAACTCATAATATTTTAAAAACTTAGCATAGTTATCATAACCTAAGAATATTTCATCACTTCCTTCCCCTGATAAAACAGTTTTTATTCCACTTTGATGAATTCTTTGGGATAAAATATTTAAAGGAATAGCCGCACTATCACCATGAGGTTCTTCAAGTGCATCTAAAGTATCATGAAAGTTATCTATATACTCTTTTTTGCCAATTATTACTGGATGATGATTTGAATTAATATGTTTTGCAGTTATTTTCGCATAATCTAACTCACAATAGTTTTTATATTCGTCATAACCAACTGAAAAGGTATTTATTCTTTTTCCTGATATTTTTGTATAAAGTGCAGAGATTAATGAACTATCAATTCCCCCACTTAAAAGTGAAGCAACTTCAACATCTCCAACTAATCTACTTTCTACACTTTTAAATAAAAGCTCTTCTATATCTTTTAAAGCAATACTTTCATCTTTAATTTTTTTATAGGTGTTTATTTTATAAAATCTTTTTTTAACTAACTCATTTGACTTTAAAGGCTCATATGTAAGATAAGTAGCAGCTTCTAGTTTTAATATATTTTGATAAAAAGTATCTTCTCCATAAGAAACAAAATATTGTAGGTATTTATTTACAGCTACTTTATTTAAATTGGGTTTTTTATCAAGTAGTTTTAGTATAGATTTAATAGAAGAAGCAAAGATAAACTTATTATTTTTAAAATAGTAAAAAAATGGTTTCTTCCCATATCTATCTCTTGCACAAAAATACTTCTCTTTTTTCATATCATAAAGGCAAAAAGAAAACATTCCATTTAATTTATTTAAAAAATCTGTTTCATATTTTTGATAAAGTCTTATTATAACTTCAGTATCAGAAGCAGTTTTACACTCTAATTGCTCATCAATTATTAACTGTTTATAGTTATAAATCTCACCATTAAAAACAATCAAAATATTATCAAAAACCATAGGTTGATTAGCTTCTTGGTCTAAGTCAATAATTGCTAATCTTGTATGTCCAAACTCTTTCTCATTAATTTTTACACTTTTTTGATAGTCCGGTCCTCTATTATTTAAAAGTTCAAGAGATTGCTTGAAGTTATTTGATAAAAAATTTGTACCTAATATTCCACACATAATAAAACCTATTTAATAAAATATTCAATAATTTGAATATAAGGATATAAGAAAACAACAAAGATTATAGATGATATTAAAATTGAAGCGGTAACATCATAGGGTTTACAGTTATATAAAGCAGCTAAATTCACATTATTAACTGCAAGTGGTACCATTAGCTCCATAATTAAAATAGAGGCCACATAAGCGTTTAAATTAGTAAAATACAATATTACAAAAATACCAAATAATGGTAAGAAAATATGCTTAACAAAACTTATATGTAAAGATGAATACCAAGGCATGGCTTTTATTTTTATTTTTGATAAATACATTCCGAAAATTAATAGCTGAATAACCATAGAAGCATATGCTCCCATTTCAAGTGCAGTATATATATTTTTATTTATTCCCACACCGCTATAATTAACCAATAAAGCTAAAAAAGCAAACCAAATTCCAGGTATTTTTAGAATTGAAAAGATTGCTTCTTTTAGTGAAAATTGCTCTCTTGCAAAAAAATAAACAGAGAAAATATAAATAAAGAAAATATTTGCAATATTTATAATACTTGTATAAGGTACAGAAGCCATACCAAAAAGTGCAATTCCCAATGGAATTCCAAGGTTTCCTGTATTTCCAACTAAAGCAGTTGCTAAATATATAGATTGGTCTTGTCTTGTTTTAAATATTTTTTTATTAACTAACAGAAGTATTACCAATGAAATTAGAACAATTGCCAAATAAACTAAAGGCGAGGCAATAAAAGCATAATCAATAGGAGCTTTAGTTAATCCCCAAAATATTAAGATAGGTTGAAAAAAGTAAAGAGATAAAAGAACTAAAGTTCTTTCATTAATTTGCTCATCAAAGATTTTTTTAGCGGTAAAACCTAATAAAATAAAAAAATAAATTGGTAATACAGATAAGATAGCTTCGATTGGAAAATTCCTATTTTTTTGGTGATTTTATCATAAAGTAATAAAATCTTTCAAATAGAATTTTTAGTTTCTTGATATTAAGAGTGTAATACTCAAGGAAATTACTCCTTAAGCCATCACACCTTTAATCATAAAAAATACAGCAGCAGATAAAATAGCAGCAGCAGGAACAGTTATAACCCATGCAGCAATAATCTTTTTAACTGCATCTCTTTTAACATATTTAATACTTTTAGCTTCTTTAACATCTTTCTTCTCTTGCTTAACAATATCTTGTTTTTCATCAATACTTTTATAAAGTTCAACAATTCGTACATAGTTAGATTTAGATTTAGATTCAATTTTTTCTAATTCATTAAGTTCTTTAGTCATAGAATCAAGTTCTTTTTTATGCTTTTTAAACTTTTTTCTTAAACCTTGTAAGAATCTAGTTTCATTTGAATCTAAATATTCTCGTAAAAATCCAACTCCGAATACTCCACCAACTGCAATATGTGTTGAAGAAACAGGAAGTCCAAGCTGTGAAGCAATAATTACAGTAATTGATGCAGCCATGGCAATAGCATAAGCTCTCATTTGATCTAATTCTGTAATTTCAGAACCAACTGTTTTAATAAGTTTTGGACCATATAAAGCAAGTCCTACTGCAATTCCTAAAGCTCCAACAGCCATAACCCAAAAAGGAATAGCAACTTTTGAAGAAACTCCTGAATTCACAACAGCGTCATTAATTGCGGCAAGTGGTCCAATAGCATTTGCAACATCATTTGCCCCATGTGCAAATGATAAAAGTGCAGCTGCGAAAATTAATGGTATTGTAAATAAAGTATTCACTCCACCTCTAGAATTCTCAAGTTTTTTAGCAGCTTTGGCTATTAATGGTTTTATAAGAAAATATGTAATTATAGCAATTACTAAAGCAATAAGAGAAGCAGAAAAAAACTCTAACTTAACTAGTCTTTTAAAACCTTTTAAAATAAGATATGTAGAAAAAGCCCAAGTCATTACTGCAATTAAATAAGGAACAACAACCTTAGCAGAGTTCACCATATCTTTTTTATAAACAATCTTAGTTTTTATGAAATAAAGAAAAGCCGCGGCAATTATACCACCTAAAACAGGAGAGATAACCCATGAAGAAGCAATTTTTCCCATTGTTCCCCAATCAACAATACCAAACCCAGCAGCAGCAATTCCTGCACCCATTACACCGCCAACAATTGAGTGAGTTGTAGAAACAGGAGCTCCAATAGATGTAGCAAAGTTAAGCCAGAGTGCTGCTGATAATAAAGCAGCTGTCATAGCCCAAATAAATATTTGAGGATCTGAGATTAAATCAGGATTAATAATCCCTTTTTTAATAGTATTTACAACATCTCCACCTGCTACAAAAGCACCTAAGGCTTCAAATGTTGCTGCAATTATAATTGCCCACATCATTGTCATAGCTTTTGAACCAACTGCAGGTCCAACATTATTTGCTACATCATTAGCACCAATATTCATAGCCATATAAGCCCCAAATACAGCACCAATAATTAAGAATGTACTATTAGGAACATCTCCATGAGAGTTATATGACCATAAAAATACAACTACCATAAAAAGAAGAGCAAGTGAAAGTTTAGCAAAGCTAGAAATTGATTTTTCTGTTGCCTTATCTAAAGTATCGAAAGTTTTAATATCCAAAGGAACCCTTTTATAAACATTTAATTGTTTTATATCGCTAGCATTTTAATAGAAAATTCCTTTTCAAAGCTTTAATTATACTTAATATATTTATAGATAATCTATTTAATTTATTATAAAAGACTATATATTATTCTATATGAATTCAAATATTTCCATTAAAAATGAAATAGTAAAAAGTAAAAGTATTGAGTAAAAAGTAAAAGTATTGAGTAAAAAGAAGTTATTTGGAGTTTATTAAGCTTTGAGTTATTTATTAAGTTAATTTAGAAGTATTAAAAATAGAAGAGAGATTAATCTCTACTTCTATTTCTATCGCCTGATCGACCTTCTGATCTACCACCAGAACGACCGTCAGATCTTCCACCACCTGATCTACCATCAGATCTTCCACCAGAACGACCATCAGATCTACCACCGCCAGATCTTCCGCCTCGTGAACCACCTCGATTTCCACCTCTGTATCCACCTCGTGAACCACCTCGTCCACCACGTCCTCTATCATCTCCACCGCCTCTTTGAGCGTTTTCGATTAATCTTTTGATATCACTTTCAGATTTACCAATTGAGTCGTTACCTTTTACATAAGTAGAAGAAGCAACCATTGAAGCTAATTTAAATGCAATTGTTGAAATATCAAATTCTTCTTTTAATTCTTCAACTAATTCTAAAGCATAATCTTTAATATCTTGCTCTTTAATTTTTTCTTTTAAATTAGATACTTTTTTTACTTTTACTGAATCAATATTTGGAACTATCTTACCTTCAAGTTTAGTACCAATATTTTTTTCAATTTTTTGAAGCATTCTAAATTCATGAGGAGTTACAATTGAAACTGCAGCACCTTCTTTTCCTGCTCTTCCTGTTCTTCCGATTCTATGTACATAAGATTCAGAATCAAATGGTAAATGATAGTTAAATACGTGAGAAACATCATTTACATCTAGTCCACGTGCTGCTACATCTGTTGCAATTAAAATTTCTAATTTAGATGATTTAAATGCTCTAATACATTCTTCTCTTTGTCTTTGCTCCATATCACCATGAAGACCTTTAGCCATAAATCCTTGAGAAACTAAGAAAGTTGATAATCTATCAACTTCTTTTTTTGTGCGACAGAAAATAATTGATTTTGTAGGGTTTTTGAAATCATATAATCTAATTAGAGCATCATCTCTTTCTCTTTCATCTACAACATAATATGTTTGTTTAATCATTGCATTAGTTACATCTTTTTTAGTTAATGTAACAAATTCTGGTTCTTTTAAAATTGTTTGAGCAAGTCTTTTGATAGCTTGAGGCATAGTTGCTGAGAATAATAATGTTTGTCTTTCATTTGGCATGAAAGTAAAGATTTCTTTAATATCATCTAAGAATCCCATATCAAGCATTTCATCAGCTTCATCTAAAATTACATAAGAAGGATCAATTTTAATTTTTCCACCTCTTAATAAATCTAAGAATCTACCTGGAGTAGCAACAATAATTGAAGCTCTGTCAATATTTCTTAATTGCATTGAATAAGATTGTCCACCATATACAGTAGCTGTATTAAAGTTTAAGTTCTTACCAAATCTAAATAATTCATCTGATACTTGCATTGCAAGTTCTCTTGTAGGAACAATAACAACAGTTTCAACGCCTTTTTGTCCCTTCATCATGTTAATAACTGGAAGTCCAAATGCAGCAGTTTTACCTGTACCTGTATGTGCTTGTCCTACCATATCTTTACCTGCTAAAACAATAGGAATTGCTTCTTGTTGAATTGGACTTGGTTCTTTGAAGCCTGCGTTGTCGATTGCTTTTTGTAACTGTTCTTTAAAATTAAAATCGTTAAAAGTCATTTTTTACCTTAGTATGTATTTATAAAATTGATACACACGTTTATATAAGTTGGATTTAATCCCATTAATGCACGAATAACGTACTTCTAATCTTGTAAAATTTAGTTAGATTATCAAAAGTAAATCTTTGAAGGTCTTATTATCAAAGTTGAATGGGTATATATATGTGTATAATTTTGCGGATTATAGCTAGTTTAATATAAATTTAAGCTTTAAAGGAATAGGAATTAATCCTATTTCTTTAAATATCATCAAGTGATTTGTAGTTTTCTAAGTATTTTGTGTCGTAATTATTTGTTATAAAGTCTTCATTTTCCATCATTTTTTTATGGAAAGGAATTGTTGTTCTAATTCCTTCAACTTCAAACTCATTTAAAGCTCTTTTCATAATATTAATAGCTTTATTTCTATCTCTTCCCCAAACAATAAGCTTTCCAACCATTGAATCATAATATGGAGGCACAACATATCCAGCGTAAAGATGGGAATCTACTCTTACATTTCTTCCACCAGGAACCATCCATTGTGTTACTTTTCCAGGACTTGGTAAAAATGAATTTGGATCTTCTGCTGTAATTCTTACTTCAATAGCATGACCTCTAAATTTGATTTTTTCTTGAGGTGGTAATTCTTCACCTTGAGCAACTTTAATCATTAACTCAATAATATCAATCCCACTTACCATTTCAGAAACGGGATGCTCAACTTGAAGTCTTGTATTCATTTCCATAAAGTAAATATTTTGCTTATCATCTGCTAAGAATTCGAAAGTTCCTGCACCTTCGTATTTAAGGTATTTTGTTGCATCAACAGCAACTTTATGTAAGTGTGCTCTTGTTTCATCATTTAATAAAATAGCTGGTGATTCTTCAATAACTTTTTGATGTCTTCTTTGTAAAGAACAATCTCTCTCACCTATATGAATAGCATTACCGTGAGAATCTCCAATAACTTGAACTTCAATATGTCTTGGGTTATTAATAAATCGTTCTAAATACATAGTACCATCACCAAAAGCTGCAAGTGCTTCAGAAGAGGCTGCCATAAAAAGTTGATCAAAATCTTCTTCTTTATTAACAAGTCTCATTCCTCTTCCACCACCACCAGCAGATGCTTTAGCCATAATTGGATATCCAATTTCAGCTGCAACTTTTCTACCTTCTTCTAATGAATGAACTGCACCATCAGAACCAGGTACAACAGGAACTCCAGCTTTAATCATTTCATTTTTAGCTTTAGATTTATCAGCCATTTTTTCCATTACTTCAACAGAAGGACCAATAAATTTAATATTATGAAGTTTACAAATTTCTACAAAGTCTTGGTTTTCAGATAAGAAACCATAACCTGGAAAAATTGCATCACAACCTGTCATTTCTGCAGCAGTTATTAATGCAGGAATATTTAAATATGAATCAGCAGATTTAACCCCACCAATACAAACAGCTTCATCAGCATGTTTTAAATAAGATGCATTTTTATCACCAGCAGAATAAACTGCTACTGATTTTTTACCCATTTCTCTAATAGTTCGAATAGCTCGTTGAACTATTTCTCCTCTATTAGCAATTAGTATTTTTTTTATTTCAGCCATATCAAGCTACTCTTAAATTTTTTCTACAGTAAAAATAGGCATATCAAATTCAACAGGATCACCATCTTTTACTAACATTTCAATAATTTTACAGTCAAATTCTGCTTCAACTTCATTCATAATTTTCATAGCTTCTAAAATACATAGAGTTTGACCTTTTTTAACTGTATCTCCAACTTTAATAAATGTAGGGGCTTCAGGTGATGGTGAAGAATAATATGTACCTACCATTGGAGAATCAATTGTAATTCCAGAAGTTGCAGCAGGTGCAGTAGTAACAGCAGTTGCTGTAGTAGTTTCAGATGCAGTAACAGCAACAGGTGCAGCAACAACAGGCGTAGAAGAAGTTACAACAGTCCCACCTTCAAATCCTGTTTGCATAGATATTTCAAATTCACCATCTTTAACTTTTAATTTGTTTAATTCACTTTTATCAAATACTCTTATTAATTCTTTGATTTCTTTAAAATCCATAGTTAGCCTTTTTAATGTTATTCAAATTTTCAACATATTATCACAAGTTTAATTATAATTTTATTTTTACAAAAATAAATAAGCTTAATTTAAGTTAGCAAGAATAATTTCAAGCTTCATTTTCATTAAATACCAATACAAACCATCTTTTGCTATAATTTCAAAAAATTTAATAAAGGCACGGAAATGTTAAAAGAGCAAACATTTATAAATATTGCAAAAGAAATTGCAAGTGCTTCAAAATGTGTATCAAAACAAGTAGGTGCAGTTATTGTAAAAGATGGAAGAATACTTTCTACTGGTTACAACGGAACTCCAACTGGATTTACAAACTGTAGTGATCATTGGAATGGAGAATATACAAAAGATCATCATGATTGGTCGAAAACTTATGAAATTCATGCAGAGATGAATGCAATTATTTGGGCAGCAAGAAAAGGTATAAGTATAGAAGGAGCAACAATATATGTAACTTTAGAACCTTGTAGTGAGTGTTCAAAAAATTTAATCGCAAGTGGAATAAAAAGAATAGTATATGATAAAGCTTATGAACACACTAATTCAGAAATAATCTCAAAATTTCTAAAAGATAATAATGTAATAATAGAACAAATTGGTAATTGCTAATCTATGGCTAATATTGGATATAAAAACAATACTCAATTTTATAAAAGAGTTATAAAAAGATATGGAATAAGTGCAAGAGGTGTTCATTGGAACTGTGAAGAATCTCAATATTTAAGATTTGAAATATTAACAAACTTTATCAAAAATAATATAAAAGACTATGTAATTGTAGATGCAGGTTGTGGTTTTGGTGAATATTATAACTATTTATATGATAATGATTTGAAGCCAAAAGAATATATTGGTATTGATTGCGAAGAACAAATGATAGATCCCGCATCAAAAAGGTTTTTAAATACAAAATTTGTTTTAAAAAATATTCTTGAAGATAAACTTCCAGCTGCTGATTATTATATATGTAGTGGAGCTATGAATACTTTAGATGAAAAAGAAGTTTTAACATTTATAAAACGTTCATACAAAGCTTCTAAAAAAGGTTTCATTTTTAACTTTTTAAAAGAAGATTTATTAAGTAATGTTTCTATGAATATAGTTCTTAGTTTCTGTAAAAGTATCTGTTCAAATATAAGTATAGAAGATACTTACTTAGAAAATGATATTTCATTTTTTTTAAAAAAATAAAATATCATACCTATTTCATATATAAACTATAAGATTATTCAATTAGTTTTAAAGGAGTCTATATGAAAATAGGTCTATTTATCCCCTGTTTTATGAATGAACTGTACCCAGACATTTGTAAATCGACATATAAAATACTAAAGCAACAAGGTTTAGATGTTGATTACCCTCTAAATCAAACATGTTGTGGTCAACCAATGGCAAACTCAGGATGCTCAAAAGATGTTGAAGTATTAGCAAAACAATTTGTAAAGACTTTTAAAGATTATGATTATATTGTTGCACCTAGTGGCTCATGTGTTTCAATGGTAAAAGAGCATTATGCTCCTTTTTTTAATAACGATAAAGACTATAATAAGGTAAAAGCCTCTATTTATGAAGTATGTGAATTTTTACATGATATTGTAAAAGTTGAAAACCTAAGTTTTGATAAACCTTTTGCTCATAAAGTAGGTTTACACAATTCATGTCATGGGCATAGAGTTTTAAAACTTGCAACGGCAAGTGAACTTAATGTTCCTTATAACTCTAAATTAAAAAACTTACTTCAAAAAGTTCCTCAAATCGAACTTGTAACTTTAAAAAGAGAAGATGAATGCTGTGGCTTTGGTGGAACATTCTCAGTACAAGAAGAAGATATTTCAATTGCTATGGGAAAAGATAGAATAAAAGATCATTTAGATTCAAATGCCCAAATTATGACAGGTGCAGATATGTCTTGCTTAATGCATATGGATGGGATTATAAATAGAAATAATAATCCAATAAAAGTAAAACATATTGTTCAAATCCTATTAGGAGAAGAATTATGAGTACAAATCATGCACAAAATGCAAAAGAATTTGTTGCAAATGATGAGAGAATGCATTGGCATGATCAAGCATTATGGTTTGTTCGTGAAAAAAGAGATTTAGCTTCTAAATCCATTCCTGAATGGGAAAATTTACGAGAGCTTGCGGCACAAATTAAATCACATACTATGGCAAATCTTGATAAATATCTTTTAGAATTTGAAGAAAATGCAATAAAAAAAGGTATAAAAGTACATTTTGCTAGTGATGCAAAAGAGCATAATGAAATTGCATATAAAATACTTCAAGAACACAAAGTAACAAAATTAGTTAAATCAAAATCTATGCTTACAGAAGAGTGTCATTTAAATCCATATTTAGAAGAGCGTGGTATAGAAGTTATTGATACAGATTTAGGAGAAAGAATTGTTCAATTAAGAAATGAACCGCCTTCTCATATTGTATTACCAGCAATCCATTTGAAAAAAATGGATGTATCTGATACCTTTCATAAGCATTTAGGCACAGAAAAAGGAAACGATGATCCTACATATCTTACACGTGCTGCACGAGCTAGTTTAAGAAATGATTTTCTAAGTGCACAAGCAGGAATGACAGGTGTAAACTTTGCAATTGCCCAAACTGGAGGGGTTGTAGTTTGTACAAATGAAGGGAATGCTGATATGGGAGCTTCTGTACCCAAACTTCATATTGCTTCAATGGGGATTGAAAAAATAATTCCTAGGTTAAAAGATTTATCAGTATTTACAAGATTACTCGCAAGATCTGCAACAGGGCAACCGATTACCTCTTATACTTCGCATTTTCATGGGAGTATTGAAAACGGAGAAATGCATATTATTATTGTTGATAATAAAAGAAGTGAATTTTTAAGTTCAGAAAAATATAAAAAAGCATTAAACTGTATTAGATGTGGTGCTTGTATGAATACATGTCCTGTTTATAGAAGAAGTGGTGGTCACTCTTATGAATATGTAATTCCTGGACCAATTGGTTCAATTTTAGGATCTGTAAAAGAGCCTGAAAAACACAATACTTTACCATTTGCTTGTACTTTATGTGGTTCATGTACAAATGTATGTCCTGTAAAAATTGATTTAGATTCACAACTTTATGCAAGAAGACAAGACTTAAGTGAAATGAATTTAATTGATTCAAAAAAGAAAATGGCTATGAAAGTAACTGCATGGTTAATGACAAAACCCAAACTATTTGATTTTGCAGGAAAAATGGCTAGAAAAATTGTACCAAAACTTCCTAATTCACTTGTTTATAATAAAGCTAATGCATGGGGAAAACAAAGAGATATGCCAAAAATGGCAGAGAAAAGTTTTAAAGAAATGTTTGAACAAGGAGATTTAGATGACTAGTAAAGAAAAAATATTAGAAAACATCAAAAAGAATAATGTAGTTATAGATAGTGAACTACCTTCTTATGAAAACTTTGGGATAACTTTTGAAGATAAGTTTGAAAAGTTTTCTACTATGATTGAAAGTGTAGGGGGAAAAGCTTTAAAAATTGATAAAAAAGACTTAGATAAAACAGTACAAAATCTATATAAAGATGAGAAAATAATATCTTCAAATGTGGAAGGTTTTACTTTAGGAAACTTCGATTCAAATAAAGAAGAAGATCCTCATAATCTAAGAAATATTGATGTAGCTGTAGTAAAAGGAAATTTTGCTGTTGCAGAAAATGGTGCTATTTGGATGAGAAATGAAGATAATAGACATAGATCTTTATATTTTATTGCACAAAATATTGTAATAGTAATTGATGAAAAAGAAATTGTTTCAAATATGCATCAAGCATATGAGAAAATAAATTTCGAAAATGGTGGTTATGGAGTATTTATTTCAGGTCCTTCAAAAACTGCAGATATTGAACAATCTTTAGTTATTGGAGCACATGGACCAAAATCTGGTTATGTAATTTTTACTAAATCTTGATATAATGGCTAAATAGAGGATTTATATGAAAAAAATAATACTATTTAGCTTACTTTTTATTACATTTCTTTTTGCAAATAAACCAAAAGAAGTATTATTACTTCACTCGTATCATAAAGGATATATTTGGAGTGATGATATTTCTAAAACTATCGAAAAGAATTTTGAAGAATCAATAGGTTCTGAGAATATTGAATTAACCACTGTATACATGGATACAAAGAGGGTTGCAGATCCTAGCTATATTGATCAATTAGCAAGACTTTATAAACAACAATTCAAAAAAAGAAACTTTGACTTAGTAATTGTTAGTGATAACAATGCCTTTGAATTTGTTATTAATTATCATACTTATTTATTTGAAAATTTGCCTATTCTTTTTTGTGGAATAAATAATTTTGATAAAGCTTTTTTAGAACAAAATTATATGAAAAAATATATGACAGGTGTTGTTGAACAAGTAGACTTAGAAAAAAACTTTGAACTAATAAAAGACTTACATCCAAACTTAAAAAAACTACTCATCATAAATGATACTTCTAGAACAGGTTATGCTGTAAAAAGAGACTTAAGACCAATTATTAAAAAGTATAAAAAAGAGTTTGAAATAGAATATATTGATAACCTAGAAATAAATGAAATTACAAAAAAAGTTTCAACACTAGGAGATGACACAGCAATTTTATTTGTATTGTTATTTAAAGATACGACAGGAAAGTATTTTACCTATAAACAAGGGTTTAGAGAAATAAGAAAAGTTAGTAATGTACCTATTTATGGTCTTTGGGATTTTTATTTAAATAATGGAATGGTTGGAGGATTATTAACTTCTGCAATAGGACAAGGTGAAGCTGTTTCAAAGATGGCTATTGATCTTTTAAAAGGTAAAAAAATATCTGAAATACCAATCATAGATAAATCTCCAAATGAATACATCTTTGATAACAATGAACTTGAGAGATTTAATATAGATCTTACAAAACATCTTGATGATTATATTATAATAAATGAACCAAGCTCACAATATAAAGAAGCAACAAAAATTCTTATTTTAGCCATAGTTATTATTATGGTTTTAAGTATTATTGTAATTACTTTAAGAGCAAATATTCAAAGAAGATTAAAAGTTGAACTAGCCTTATCTAATAGACTAGAGTTTGATAAAGTACTACTTGATACTATCCCAAATCCTATTTATTATAAAAATATTGATGGTAAGTTTTTAGGATGTAACTTAGCTTTTGCAAACTTAGTAAATGAAGAAAGAAATAATGTTATAGGTAAAACAGCCTTTGACTTTTTTACAAATGAAGTAGCATCCAAAAATACAATTATTGATAAAGAATTACTAAAGACTTTTTCTACATCCACTTCAGAATTCACTTTTTATACAGTCACAAATCAAATGAAACATATTATTTTAAATAAAGCAGTTTATAAAAATATTGATGGAACAGTTGGTGGGATTGTTTGTATTATGGATGATATTACAGAACGTGTTCAACAAAAACAATTTTTAATACAACAAAGTAAACTAGCTGAAATGGGTGATATGATAGCTGCAATTGCACATCAATGGAATGAACCATTAGTAGAATTATCTGCATTAGTTCAAGATATTCAAACTTCATATTTACTAAATGAATTACAAGATATGGAAGTAAATGATTTTGTAAAAGATTCAATGGTTCAAATTCAATATATGTCTAGGACATTAAATGATTTTAGAAACTTTTTAAAACCATCTACAAAAAAAAGACTATTTTCTATTTCAAAATCATTGAATGATATTAATGAAATAATAGGGAAACAAGTATTTTACTCCAATATAAAAATGAGTTTTAATTATAAAAATGAAAATGAAGAACTTCTTATTTACGGTTATGAAAATGAGTTTAAACAAGTACTATTAAACTTAATTAATAATGCAAAAAATAAAATCATTGAAAAACAATTGGATGATAATCAAAAAGGTAATATTGATATTACTATTCAAAGATGTGTTAATTATAATACAATTGAAATAAGTGATGATGCAGGGAAGATAGATGAACAGATTATACATTCTATTTTTCAACCATATTTTACAACAAAAACAAATGGAACGGGATTAGGTCTTTATATGGCTAAGGTAATTATAGAAGATAAGATGAGAGGAACTATTACTGTACGTAATGATGATGAAAAGGTAATATTCTCAATAAAATTACCTCATAAAAGGCTTTAAAAATGAAGATTTTACTTTTAGAAGATAATAAAAAATTAAATGACACAATTACAAAAAGATTAAAGATAAAAGGTTATAAAGTTGAATCATGTATAGATGGATCAGATGCAATTGAAAAAATTGGTGATGGATTCAGCTGTTTTATTTTAGATATAAATGTCCCGAATATTGATGGAATTAAAATATTAAAAAAAATTAGAGAATATTATGATGAAATACCTGTAATTATAATATCTGCAAGTGTAGAACTTGATGATATTAAACAATCATATGACTTTGGATGTAATGATTATTTAAAAAAACCATTTTTTATAGATGAGTTAGAAATAAAAATAGAAAAATTGTGCAAAATACAAGACGATTTAATTCATTTTGATAAAGATTGCCACTTTGATTATAAATCATCTTTACTTGTAATAAATAAAAAAGAGCAAAGACTTACTAAAAAAGAAAGACTACTTATGAATCTCTTTTTAACTAAAAGAAATCAAGTTTTATCATATGAAGCAATTGAAAATTACGTTTGGGAAGGAAAGTTTGCTTCTTTAGAATCAATTAGAAGTTTAATAAGACGTCTAAGAAAGACTTTAATTGAAGATTATATTCAAACTGTTGTAGATACTGGGTATATTTTTAAAACAAAGTAAAATTTACATAATATCATTGAAAATATCATATGATTTTCATTTCTAGTAGTTAGAATTAATAATAACAAATCTAAGGAGAAAATGATGATGTTAAAAACAACGACAAAACTACTTCTTACTTCTGCACTAATTGCAGGACTAAGTACAGCAGCAATGGCAAAAGATAAAGTTTACAAATGGAAGCTTGCTACTACTTGGGGTTCAACATTAAGCCCATTCTTTGATGCACCAACAAATATGGCAAAAATGGTAGAAGAAATGTCAAATGGACAATTACAAATTAGAGTTGACGCTTCTAATAAACATAAAGCTGCCTTTGGTGTATTAGATATGGTTAAAGGTGGTCAATATGATATGGGTCACTCAGCATCATATTATTGGAAAGGTAAAGATATAAACACTATGCCATTTAGTACAATGCCATTTGGTATGACTACACCTGAACAATATGCATGGTTCTACCATGGTGGTGGTATGGATTTAATGAAAAAAGTTTACAAAAAACATAAAGTTTTATCATTCCCTGGGGGAAGTACTGGAAACCAAATGGGTGGATGGTTCAGAAAAGAAATTAATTCTGTTGATGATCTAAAAGGTCTTAAAATGAGAATCCCTGGATTTGCAGGTGAAATCATGGCAAAATTAGGTCTTTCAGTTACAAATATTGCTCCAGGTGAATTATATACATCACTTGAGAGAGGTACTATTGATGCACTTGAATGGGTTGGCCCTGGAATGGACATCAAAATGGGATTCAATAAAATTGCTCCATACTATTACACTGGATGGCACGAACCAGGTTTAGATTTACAATATCTTGTTAATGAAAGAAAATTTAACAAATTACCAAAAAATTTACAGACAATCTTAATTACAGCTATGAGAGTGTCTGCATATGATATGTATATTCAAAATTACCACATGAGTTCTGAAGCATGGGCAAAAATGGAAAAAGAAAATCCAAATATTAAAGTTAAAACTTTTCCAAAAAAAGTTATGGATGCTTTAAAGAAAACAAACAAAGAATTAATTGTTGAAAAAACTAAAAATCAACCATTATTAAAAGAAATTTTAGATTCACAAGCTGCTTACCAAAAGAAAGCTAGAGAATGGACTAAAATGTCTGATTACTTATACTTAAAAGACAACTTATAAGAAATATACTATAATGTCGAAAATTTAACCCTCCATGTGGGGGGGGGTTAAATCACTCTATAATTTAAAAATAAGTGTTATAAATATATAACTTGATTATATTTATTCGACTTATTGAACTTCAAAAGGATTTTTATGCTGTTAAAACTAGAAAAAGGTTTTGATAAATTTGCCAATATCATAGGATATATTACTGCAATAGTAATGGTACTTATGATATTAAACGTATTTTATGATGTAATTATGAGATACTTCTTTAGATCAGGAAGTATTGCTATGCAAGAGATGGAATGGCACTTGTTTTCTGTTATTATACTTTTAGGTATCTCATATACATTAAAAGAAGATGGTCACGTTAGAGTGGATTTAATATACGATACATTAAGCGATAAGAGAAAAGCAATTATTAATATGCTTGGTGTTGTATTCTTTATTTTACCTATTGCTTTACTAATTGGTTTTGGTTCTATAGATTATGTTATAGAAGCTTATCAATCAAATGAACAAAGTGGAGATCCAGGGGGATTAACAAACAGATGGTTAGTAAAATCACTTATCCCTTTATCATTTTTCTTACTTATAATTACATCAATTGGATTTTTTATCAAAAATTTAAATGTATTTAAAGGACTTCATCCAGTTGCTCCTCATATGGTAAATGGTGAAATTGATATCATCGTAAATGATGTACATAAATCTGAAGAAAGATTACATAAGGGAGATAAATAATGGTTGGTATAGTAATGTTTTTTGCTGCGCTGATAATGCTACTATTTGGTTTTCCTGTAGCATTTACATTTGCAGCGGTATCTGTTTTATTTGGTATTATTGCTGGTATTATCGAAATTGGTTTTGATGATGGTATTGATGTAGCTTTAATAGATGGTTTTGAAGAAGGTCTACTAATGTTTGACTTTATGCCATTTAGAATTATGTCAATAATGCAAAATACAATTTTAATGGCAGTTCCTATGTTTATTTTCATGGGTATTGTTTTACAAAAAACAGGTTTAGCGGAAAGACTTTTAGAATCTATGGGATTCTTATTTGGTGAAATTAGAGGTGGAGTTGCCATTTCAACTGTACTAGTTGGTGCATTACTTGCAGCTTCAACTGGTGTTGTTGGTGCTTCTGTTGTTGCAATGGGTGTAATCTCACTTCCAGTTATGATGAAATACAATTATAACGTACCCTTAGCATGTGGTACAATTTGTGCTTCTGGAACACTGGGGCAAATTATTCCGCCTTCAATTGTTTTAATTATCTTAGGAGATGTATTTCAAGTTCCTGTTGGAGATTTATTCAAAGCTGCAATTGGACCAGGACTTGCACTTGTTGGTGCATATATATTATATATAGTTATAATATCATTTTTTAATAAAGATATGGCTCCTGCAATTCCAGCAGATGCATCACGTGGTTCAAAAGGTAAACAAGTTGTACGAGCTTTAATCGATATTATTCCTTCACTTACATTAATTTTATTAGTACTTGGTTCAATTTTTGCAGGTGTTGCAACACCAACTGAATCATCAGCAGTAGGGTGTTTAGGAGCAGTTGGATTAGCTATTTTATATAGAACATTTTCAATTGGAATGATTAAAGAAGCATCACTAGAATCTGTTAAAATTACATCTATGGTATTTGGTATCTTAATTGGTGCAACTGCATTCTCAATGGTATTTACTTATACTGGTGGAGATGAAATAGTTGAACACTTTATGATGAGTTTACCAGGTGATGAGAAATGGGGATTCATTATCTTTACAATGTTAGCAATTCTTGTATTAGGATTCTTTATTGACTTTGTTGAGATTTCATATATTATTGTTCCAATTTTAGTTCCAATTGCAATGAACTTAGATATCAATCCTGTTTGGTTTGCTATTTTAATTGCAATGAACTTACAAACGTCATTCTTAACGCCACCGTTTGGATTCTCCCTTTTCTATTTAAAAGGGGTAGTTCCTTCAACTGTAAGAACTATTCAAATTTATAAAGGTGTATTACCATTTATTGCAATTCAAATTGTAGTCTTAATGTTAATTGCTTTCTATCCAGAATTCTTTGGAATTAATCCAAGCCTTTAAGAATAGTATTTAAAAGTAAAAGGGGTTTCCCTTTTACTTAAAAAGGGAAATATCCTATGAATTTATTAATAAAAAAACTACCCACAAATATTGTATATAAAAGCAAAGATAAAATGTTTGCTTTTATATACGATCCTCAACAAAGAATATATACAGTTCCACGACTAGAGTAAGAAGCATCCTTTTTTAAAATAATATAAAACAAAATATAATGAAAAAAT
Organism: Poseidonibacter lekithochrous; assembly: GCF_018861145.1. Lineage (GTDB taxonomy): Bacteria > Campylobacterota > Campylobacteria > Campylobacterales > Arcobacteraceae > Poseidonibacter > Poseidonibacter lekithochrous_A. The sequence goes on along the minus strand of NZ_JAHKQT010000017.1, from coordinate 10,507 downwards.
AAAAGGACTCAAAATGTTAGATAGCAAATACCTAGATTTTTATAATCAAATTTCAAAAAAAATTCCAGTAGAGAATATTTTTACAGATAAGTTACATACTTTAGCTTATGGAACAGATGCTTCATTTTATAGATTAATTCCAAAAATTGTAATCAAAACTGATAAGGCAAAAGAAGTTCAAGATATTATAGAATTATCAAATGAATTAGAATTAAGTATCACTTTTAGAGCAGCTGGAACATCACTTTCTGGACAAGCTATAAGTGATTCAATTTTAATAGTAACATCAAGAAAATTTACAGACTTTAAAATATCAGAGGATAAGAGTTATATCTCACTACAACCAGCACTTACAGGTCAACAAGTAAACAATTTATTATCTCCTTATTCAAAGAAAATTGGTCCAGATCCAGCTAGTATTAATGCCGCTATGATTGGTGGAATTGCCGCAAATAATGCATCAGGTATGTGTTGTGGTATTTCACAAAATTCTTATAAAACTTTAAAATCAATGAAATTAATTTTTGCAGATGGAACAAAGTTAGATACATCATGTGAAATAAGCAAAAATGCATTTAAAATTAGTCATGGGCAATTCTTAAAAGATTTAAAAGAGTTTGCACAAAGTACAGTAAAAAATGAAGAATTACGTGCAAAAATTCAAAGAAAATTTAAAATTAAAAATACATGTGGTTACTCTCTAAATGCCTTAATTGATTTTCAAGATGAGTTTGAAATTTTAGAGCATTTAATTATAGGAAGTGAAGGAACTTTAGCCTTTATTGAGGAAATCACATATTATACAGTTGAAGATTTAAAAGATAAAGCAAGTGCATTAATTTACTTTAACAATATTGAAGAGGCATGTTCTGCTGTTACAAAATTAAAACTTGCACGTGATGAAAAAACTATCACAGTTGATGCAGTTGAATTAATGGATAGAGCAGCTTTAAGAAGTATTGAAAATGATCCAGCAATGCCAGAATTTATCAAAGATTTTGATGATAATGTTACTGCTTTATTAATTGAAACAAGAGCCATTTCTAATGAAGCACTTGATATTCAAACTTCACAAATAGAGAAACTTTTAGAAGAATTTACACTAAAAAGAGAATTATATTTTACAAAAAATATTGCAGAATATACTTTATATTGGAAAATTAGAAAAGGTTTATTCCCTGCTGTTGGAGCAGTGAGAGAAACAGGTACAACTGTAATTATTGAAGATGTTGCATATCCAATTGAGTGCTTAGCAGAGGCAACTTTAGAGTTGCAAGATTTATTTAAAAAGCATAATTATACTGAAGCATTAATCTTTGGACATGCTTTAGAGGGAAACTTCCACTTTGTATTTACACAAGATTTCTCAGATGCTAAAGAAGTGAAAAGATATGATGAATTTATGAATGATGTTGTTCATTCTGTTGCAGTTAAATATCAAGGTTCTTTAAAAGCAGAGCATGGAACAGGACGAAATATGGCTGCATTTATTGAAGTTGAATGGGGGAATGATGCATATGTAATGATGAAAAAGATCAAAACATTATTTGATCCAAAAGGCTTATTAAACCCTGGTGTAATTATAAATGATGATGCCCAAGCTCATCTTAAAAATTTAAAATCAATGCCTGCAACTAATGAAATAGTTGATAAGTGTATAGAGTGTGGTTTTTGTGAACCATCATGTCCATCAAATGACCTTACTTTAACACCAAGACAAAGAATTGTTATAAATAGAGAAATATCAAGACTAGAAAGACTTGGACGAGAAGTTGAAGCTAAAGAGTATAGAGACCTATATCAATATGATGGAATTGAAACTTGTGCTACATGTTCTTTGTGTTCATCTTCATGTCCTGTTAATATTGATACGGGAAACTTAACTAAACACTTAAGAGCAGAACAAATAAGTCCAAATGCTAAAAAAGTTGCAAACTTTGTAGCAAATAACTTCGCTCTAACATTAAAAGGAATGAGATTTGGTTTAGGAAGTGCAAATGTAGTTCATAAGTTTTTAGGAACAGCTAGTATGGAAACAGTGACTTCAACAATGAGAGAATTTTCAAAAGGCAAAATTACAAAATGGGATGCAAACTTGCCAAAACCAACAACTATAAATACTAATTTTGAACAAAAAGTTTCAGATAAAAAAGTAGTTTATTTCCCCTCATGTATAAATAGATCAATGGGATTGAGCGATATAAGTGTTGAAGAAAAACAATTATTTGATGTAACTGTTGAATTATTGCAAAAAGCTGGTTACCAAATAATCTTCCCAGAAGATTTACCAAATTTATGTTGTGGAATGCCATTTTCATCAAAAGGGTTTAATGAAGCTGGAAATACTAAATCTACACAACTTGAAAAGGCCTTAATTAAAGCTACAAATAATGGTGAATATCCAGTATTATGTGATATGAGTCCTTGTACAAAAACAATGATTGAAAAATTCAAAAGCAATATAAAACTTTATGAACCAATTGAATTTGCCTTAGATTATTTATCAAAAGACTTAGAATTTACACCAATTGATGAAGCAATTACAATTCATACAACATGTAGTTCAAGAAAAATGGGTCTTGAAGATAAGTTTAAAACTTTAGCTTCAATGTGTTCAAAAGAAGTTATAGTTCCAGCAGATGTAAAATGTTGTGGGTTTGCGGGAGATAGAGGATTTAATTTTCCTGAGCTAAATGAATCTGCATTAAGAGATTTACCTAAAAGTATTAAAAATGCAAAATATGCATTTTCAACTTCAAAGACTTGTGAAATAGGATTGTCTGAGCATTCTGGGTTAGATTATAATTCAATTTTTTACTTAATAAACAAGTGTACAAAAGCTAAAAATATTTAATTCTTTTTTAGCCAAAACAGATATTTACCATTTTTTCGGTAAAATGTCTGTTTTAATAAATGAAGGAATTATAATGTATAAATTATTTTTAACATTACTACTATGTTCAAGTATATCATTTGCTGGTGTAATCAATGGTGTTGCACTTACTGTAAATGATGATCCAATTACTCTATATGATATTGACCAATTAATGGTTGCAAAAAAAATTGACAAAAACCAAGCAGTAAGCTTACTTGTTGATAAAATTTTATATGAGCAACTGCTTCAAAAGAATAATGTAACAGCTGATATTTTCGATGTCAATGATTATGTTGAGAAACTAGCAAAATCTAATAATATGGATGTTTTCGCTTTTAAATCAATTGTAAGACAAAAATATCCAGATTATTCTGTATTTGAAGAAGAAACAAAAAATGTAGTTACAAGACAAAAACTAATAAAGAAATTAGTACAAGGTCAGTTAAAAATAGCAACTGAAGAAGATTTACAAATACATTATGAAAACAATAAAAAGGACTATACAACTGCAAAAACTGTTGAAGTTGTACAATATCTAACAGATAAAAAATCATCTTTATTAGCAGTGATTAAAAGTCCTTTATTAGTACCTCAAGATGTTCAAAGAAATCCTTTAACTCTTGAAGTTAAACAATTAGATCCACAAATGCAATATCTTCTAAATAATACAGATGAAAATAGCTTTACACCAGTTTTTACTTCAAATAAAATGTACAATGCACTTTTTATTCTTAAAAAAGAAGGTACTGATATTTTAGATTTTGAAGTTGTAAAAAATAAAGTATTTAATGAAGTAATGGCATTAAGAGAAAAAAAATATTTAAAAGATTTTTTTGAAAAACAAAAATTAACAGCTGATATAAAAATAATAAGATAGAAAGGAAATAGATGTTTGAAGTAATTATAGGTTTAGAAGTTCACGTACAATTAAATACGAAATCTAAACTATTTTGTTCTTGTGCAACAAGTTTTGGAGAAGAACCAAATACAAATGTGTGTCCAACTTGTTTAGGATTACCAGGAGCACTTCCTGTATTAAATAAAGAAGCTGTTCATAAATCTATTATGTTAGGAACTGCATTAAAATCAGAGATAAGTAGAAAATCTATTTTTAATAGAAAAAACTACTTCTATCCAGATTTACCAAATGGATACCAAATATCACAATTTGAAGTACCAATTGTAGGACTTGGTGAATTAGTAATTGATTTTCCAGATGGAAGTCAAAAAACTATAGGAGTAACACGAGCTCACTTAGAAAACGATGCAGGTAAAAGTAAACATGCAGCAAATGAGTCTTTAGTAGATTTAAATAGAACAGGAACACCACTTCTTGAAATCGTATCTGAACCAGATATGAGAACTGCAGAGGAAGCTATTTTATACCTTAAAAAACTTCATTCAATTGTACGATATTTAGGTATTTCAGATGCCAATATGCAAGAAGGTTCATTTAGAGCTGATGTTAATGTTTCTATTCGTCCAAAAGGGGATACAAACCTTAATACAAGATGTGAAATTAAAAATATGAACTCATTTAAATTTATTGAAAAAGCAATTCATTATGAAGTAAATAGACATATTGAAGCATGGGAAGATGGTATTCATTCAACTGAGATAGTTCAAGAAACTAGACTTTTTGATGCTGATACAGGTGAGACTAGATCAATGAGAGGGAAAGAAGACGCTGCTGATTACAGATATTTCCCAGATCCTGATCTTTTACCTGTAGTTGTTACAGATGAGATGTTTGAGAAATACTCACAAATTCCTGAACTACCAGATGAGAAAAAAGAAAGATTTGTAAAAGATTTTGGAATCAAAGAGTATGATGCATCAGTTATAACTGCTTCACTTGAAACGGCAAACTTTTTTGATGAAATGATGAAAGAAGGAATTAGTGGTAAAAATGCAGTTACTTGGTTAACTGTAGAATTAGCATCAAGATTAATTGAAGGTATTACATTAGAAACTTCACCAGTTCAAGCTAAAAAATTAGCACAAGTTGTAAAATCGATTGAAGATGGAACAATTTCAGGAAAAGCTGCTAAAGAAGTACTTGATTACCTAATGCAAAATGATGTAGAAGTAGATGCTGCAATTGATAAACTTGGATTAAAACAAGTATCAGATGATGGTGCTATTTTAGAAATAATTGATGGTATAATTGCAGCAAATGAAGATAAAGTAGAGCAATATAAAGCTGGTAAAGATAAACTATTTGGATTCTTTGTAGGTCAAACTATGAAAGCTTCTAAAGGTACTGCAAATCCTGCTAAAGTAAATGAATTACTAAAACAAAGACTTTCATAAACAAAAAATAAAGCCCATATAAAATGGGTTTTATTACTACAAATACCTATAGAATCAAAGGCTTGAAAATGACAATAAAACCTACAATCGCAGTAATTGGAGCTGGTAAATGGGGGCAAGCACTTCATTATGCATTATCACAAAATCAAAAAACTTTCATAACTTCAAGAACTCCTAGAGATATTAAAAACTTTATAGATTTAGATACTGCACTTAATTGTGATTATTTAATCATAGCAATCCCTGCACAGCAATTAAAATTATGGTTAAAAGAAAACTTTATATTTAAAAACCAAAAAGTCTTAGTAGCTTCAAAAGGTATTGAAGCAAATACAGGTGAGTTCTTAAATGAAATTTATGCAGACTATGTTCCATCTTCTAATATTGGCTTTATTTCAGGGCCTTCTTTTGCAGCTGAAGTAATTCAAGGATTACCTTGTGCTTTAGTATTAAATTCAACTTCAAAGAAGTTATATGATGAGTTTAGTCCTTTCTTTCCTACATTTATAAAAACTTATTATAGTAGTGATGTAATTGGTGCAGAAGTTGCAGGTGCATATAAGAACGTATTAGCAATAGCAAGTGGAATTTGTGAAGGTTTACATTTAGGAAAAAATGCACAGGCTTCTTTAATATCAAGAGGCTTAGTAGAAATGCATAGATTTGGTAAAAAATTTGGAGCTCAAGAAGCAACATTTTTAGGATTAAGTGGTGCTGGAGATTTATTTTTGACAGCTAGTTCTCCAATGAGTAGAAACTATAGAGTAGGCTTAGGTCTTGCAAAAAATAAAAAGTTAGATGAAATTCTTGAAGAATTAGGGGAAGTAGCAGAAGGTGTTAAAACATCAGAAGCAATATCAAAACTTTCAAAAGAACATGATATTTATACACCCATTGCAAATGAAGTTAAACTAATACTTGAGGGTAAAAGTCCACAAGATAGTTTAAAAGACTTACTTAATTCTTAACATAAGATATAATACCTTAGTTGTAAACTATAACTAAGGTATTAAAAAATCATGAAAACAATAGAGCTTTATAATCTTTTATATTTAGTATTACCATTAATTATTGTTTGGTATTTTTATAAATCATGGGTTAAAAATAGCTACGAAATAATAAATTCAACTATAAGAATGATTGTCCAACTACTTCTAATTGGTTATATTCTACTTTATATTTTTGATAATAAAAACTATTTACTTGGAGTTTTTATACTAATATTTATGATGTTAGTCTCTACATATATAGCAAGAAGAAATATAAAAAACAAATCAAAATACGAATACTTATTAATATTTATTTCTCTTGGAATCTCAGGACTTCTTCACCTTGTTATTATAATACTATTTGTATTAAAATTAGAAAATATTTACATACCACAGTATGTAATACCAATAGCAGGAATGTTATTTGCAAATATAATGAATAGCCTATCTTTAGGAATTGAACGCTTTGAAATGGAATACACCAAAAATAAAAATTTTATTCAATCTAGAGCTATATCTTTTAAAGCAAGTATGATTCCTCAAATCAACTCTTTATTAGCAGTAGGACTTGTATCATTACCAGGTATGATGACAGGACAAATACTTTCAGGAGTTGACCCCTTAATTGCTGTAAGATATCAGATTATGATAATGTCAGTCATTTTATCTTCATCAGGAATTAGTATAATTATCTATTTTTTACTAAAAAGAAAAAACTATGAATAAACATATGGCTCATTTATCTTCTTTTTTATCATAATTAACTCTATAGTATCTTTCTAGATAGTACATTTCTAAAAAGTAAGTTCTTGTTCTTTTTAAGAATTTTAGCTAAAGTTTTGATATAAATAAATATCACTAAAGGAATTAAAATGAAAGCATATGTAGTAGAAAAAATAGCTGATAGAGAATTTAAATCTGATATAAAAGAAGTAGCAATACCAAAATGTGGTGAAAATGAAGTACTAATAAAAGTAAGTTATTCTTCATTAAATTATAAAGACGCATTAAGTTCAGCAGGAAATCTAGGAGTTACAAGAAATTTTCCTCATATTACTGGAATTGATGTTGCAGGAACAGTAGCTGAATCAAATTGTAATGTATTTAAAGTAGGGGAGAGGGTACTTGTTACAGGATATGATATGGGAATGAATACAAATGGTGGACATGCCGAATTTGTAAAAGTACCTAGTTCTTGGGTAGCTAGAATTCCAGATGCAATTAGTGATAAAGAAATTATGACATTTGGAACAGCTGGATTAACAGCAGCTTTAAGTGTAAATGAACTAATAGAAAATGGCGTAACACCTGAAGGAGGAGAAGTTTTAGTAACTGGTGCTACGGGTGGAGTAGGTTCTATCGCCGTTTCAATACTAAATAAAATTGGATTTACAGTAGTAGCTATTTCTGGAAAAAGAGAAAAAACATATTATTTAGAAAATATTGGAGCAGCAGAAGTAATACCTCGAGATAAATTTAATGAAGAATCAAAAAAACCAATGATGAGTGAAAGATATGCAGGTGTAATTGATACAGTTGGTGGAGAGATTTTAGCAAATGCATTAAAATATATAAAATATGATGGTGTAGTAACTTGTTGTGGCCTTACATCATCTCATGAATTAAATACAACTGTATTTCCTTTTATTTTAAGAGGTGTAAGATTAATTGGTATTGATTCAGTTGAGTGTAAACTTGAAAAGAAACAAGCTGCTTGGGAAAAGATTGCTAGTAAATGGAAAATAAATACATTAGATAATATTACAAATGAAATATCACTAGAAGAAATTAAAGATGCATATGAACTATTACTTGCTGGAAAAGCAGTAGGACGTTATGTAGTAAAAATATAAAGAGTTTTTCTCTTTATATTAAAATCAATAAAACTCTAAATTCTCAATTAAAATAAATTCGCTATAATTACACTAATTAAATAAAGTATAGGATAAATAAATGCAGAAATTTTTAGAAGAGGCAAAAAAAACTAGCCGAACTATTGCAAACCTAGATACTCATACAAAAAATAGAGTTTTAAGAGAAATGGCAGACGCTTTAATAGCACACAGCGATTATATATTAGAACATAACAATAAAGATATGAGTGAAGGAACATTAAATAATCTAAGTAATGCCTTACTTGATAGATTATTATTAACACAACAAAGAGTTGAAGATATGGCTTTAGCTATAAGACAAATCGCTGATCAAAAAGAGCCAGTTGGAAAAACTCTTGAGGGTTGGATTACAGAAGATGGATTAAATATCCAAAAAATAGCAGTTCCAATTGGTGTAATTGGTATTATTTATGAAAGCCGTCCAAATGTTACAAGTGATACAGCAGCCCTTTGTTTTAAAAGTGGAAATGTTTGTGTTTTAAAAGGTGGAAAAGAGGCTGCTTATTCAAATAAAGCAATTGCTAATGTTTTAAAACAAGTATTAGAAGCAAATAAGCTACCAGAACAAGCCATTTCATTATTACCTGATTATACAAGAGAAGGAGTTGCTAATTTAATTAAACAAGATAAATATGTTGATTTAATTGTACCTCGTGGGGGAGAAGCATTAATTAAGTATGTTAGTGAAAACTCATCAGTTCCAGTAATTAAACATGATAAAGGTTTATGTCATATTTTTGTTGATAAAGATGCTGCTCATAATAAAATCATTGATATTGCAATTAATGCAAAATGTCAAAGACCAGGTGTTTGTAACGCAATGGAGACACTTTTAATACATGAAGAAATTGCAGCATATATACTTCCAGGATTATATGATGCATTTACAGAACATGAAACGGTATTGAAAGGGTGTGAAGAAACAGCAAAATATATTGATGTGAAGATTGCAACAGAAGATGATTACAATACAGAATACTTAGCAAATATTTTAAATATTAAAGTAGTTAAAAATGTAGATGAAGCAATTGATCATATAGCTCTGTATGGTTCTGGGCATTCTGAATCAATTTTAAGTGAAAACTATACTGTTGTAAATAAATTCTTAGATTATGTCGATGCAGCTTGTGTATATGCAAATGCAAGTACAAGATTTACTGATGGTGGAGCTTTTGGTTTAGGTGCTGAAGTTGGTATTTCTACAAATAAACTTCACTCACGTGGTCCTATGGGAATTAGTGATTTAACAACATTTAAATATAAAATTTATGGAAAAGGTCAAGTAAGATAATGTCTAAAAAAATATATTGTATAGCTTCATTTGAAGCAAAAGAAAATAAAGAACAAGAGTTATTAGAAGTACTTCAAGCTTTAGAGCCAAAAACTACAAGAGAAGATGGCTGTGTACAATATATTGTGACAAAGCATATATCACATCCAAATGCTATGGGAAAATCTTTTCCTATAGTTTTTAATGAGATTTGGGAATCAAAAGAGGCTTTTGAACTTCATTGTAATAAAAAATATATTACCGACTTCTTTCAAAAACACTGTGTTGATGAAGATGGACTAGTAAAAGATTTTAATGTTGCAGTTTATAGTGATGAGGTAAATTAATACTGATTAAAATGAAGCATTATCTTTGAGATAATGCTAATTTAAGTCCTAAACTTAAAAGAACAAAAGATGTTAATATATTCATATATTTTACAATATTTGGCTTTTCTAAAAGTTTAGAACTTAACATATTTGAAGCAATTCCAATACTTGAAAAAACAATAATTGTCATAATCATAAAAATTATTCCTAAAATTATCATTTGCATTGGTACATTTCCCTCTTGCGTATTTACAAACTGAGGTAGAAAAGCTAAAAAGAAAATAGAAACTTTAGGATTTAAAATATTCATAATAAATCCTTTTACAAAAAGCTTTTTTAATTCACTACTTGAGTTTTGAACTGTTAAATCTAAAACTTCATTTCTATGTTTAAAAGCTTGATATGCAATATAAATTAAATAAGCAGCTCCCGCATACTTTACAATATTAAAAGCCATTTCAGATGTTTGAAAAATCACAGAAATACCTAATGCTGCGGCACTTGTATGGATGATTAATCCTGAACATAGTCCTAAAGTTGTTACGATAGCAGCTTTTTTACTCTTAGTAATACCTTGTGTTAATACATAAATATTATCAGGTCCAGGTGCAAGACATAAAAGAAAAGATGCTCCTATAAAAAGTAATAGTTGTGTTGTTTCAATCATTATCTAGCCTTATTATAATGTTACATTTTTTAATAAAAGAAGTATATCACATTAATTAATAAGAATAATTTAGCAATATCTGGATTGTATCAATTTTTTATTTTTGTTATAATTCACATAATTTAAAAATATCATTTTAAAAGGAAACAAAAACCATGAACTATATATC
>NZ_JAHKQT010000027.1 GCF_018861145.1 Poseidonibacter lekithochrous | reverse complement strand
TGGAATTGTAAGGCTATATAGTTGAAGATATTTGTAGCTATTACACTAATAGTATTAATTATTATGCTAATTCAAAATAAATACAAAGCCTCGTACTTATTTGGTACTTTGGCTAGTATTTATTTTTTACTTGATTTAGTTAGCTATGAAAAGATGATGAATAGTTACACAAATATTTCTCTTTTAACTTTGATTTTACTAGTAATAGTTTCAAAAGCTTTAGAAAAAACTGTTTTATTGGATTATTTTTCAAAAATAGTTATAAAAAAAAACTATAATGTCACATTTCTAAATCTTGGAATATTGACAACTATTTCATCTGCATTTTTAAATAACACTGCAATAGTAGCAGGTTTGATGAATACTATAAAAAACAACAAATACCACCTACCCTCAAAACTACTAATTCCTCTATCATACTTTTCGATAATTGGGGGAACAATGACCCTAGTAGGAACATCTACAAATCTTTTAGTAAATGGTTTTTTAACTGATATGGGTAATGAAAGTCTAAAGATGTTTGATTTTTTTATTGTTGGTTTTTTTATTGCACTTTTTTGTAGTATTGCACTTTTTTTAGTAAAGGGTTTATTACCTGAATATCAAGTTCAAAGTACTGAGATAGAAAAACATCTTATAGAACTTCAAGTATCACAAAATAGTTCTATGATAGGAAAATCTGTAAAAGAAAATGGATTAAGAAGTTTAGAGTATTTATTTTTAGTAGAAATAAGTAGAAATAATAGAATAATATCTCCAATAAAACCTGATGAAATTATTTTGGCAAATGATAAGTTAGTTTTTAGTGGAGATTTAAAACATATAAATGTTTTAGATAAGTTTTCTGGCTTAACTATGATTGATAATATCCATGTAAAACAATTAACCCTAGTAGACTCAATAATCATGCCAGATTCGACTATAATTGGAAAAAAAGTTAAAGAATCAAAATTTAGATCTAAGTTTGATGCTTCAATTATATCTATGAAAAGAGGTTCTCAGGATATTAAAAAGATTGGTGATGAGATTATACAATCAGGTGATAGACTAATACTTGCAATTGGTCAAGATTTTTATAACAGGGATAATATATCAAAAAACTTTTATCTATTATCAGATATTAAACAAAAAGAAAAGTTTGATATAAGTAAAAGTGCCTTTATTTTTGGAGGTTTTTTACTTTCATTAGTATTAGCAGCTTTGGGTTTTATATCTTTATTTAAATCTATATTTATCTATTGTTTTATTTTAATTGCTTTAAAGATTATTAGTATACAAGAAATAAGAAGAGTTTTTCCATATGAGCTTTTTATAACTATTGGTTCATCTTTGGTTATTTCAAAAGTTTTAATAAGTTCAGGACTAGCTGATAATATGGCAAGTTTTGTTTCAAGTATATTTGGAAGTTATGGTGTATATGGAAGTTTTATCGGTATATATTTATTAACTCTTCTTTTAACTGAAATAATTACAAATAATGCAGCTGCTGCTTTAAGCTTTCCAATAGCTTATGCAACAGCTGCTGGACTTGATGTAAATATTTTACCTTTTGTTTTTGCAGTAGCATTTGGAGCAAGTGCAAGTTTTATGATGCCATATGGATATCAAACAAATTTAATGGTAAACTCTATTGGTGGATATAAGATCAAAGATTTTATGAAAATAGGATGGATTATAACGCTAGTATATTCATCTGTAGTAATATACTTAGTTCCACAAATATATAGTTTTTAAAAGGAAGTAAAACAATATGATTTATAATTTCTGGGAAGAATATCAAGAACTTTTATCATATCAACAATCACGTGAATTTGATTATAGACTTGATAATGTAGCCATGAAAATAAATGACTTTTTTCAAAGATTACTAATAGGAAATATAAAAAAAAGAAATATAAAGTTCTTTCTAGCAGGTTCCTGTATTAAATCTGATAGATTTAGAGATCTTGATATGATTTTTCCAGTAAGTAATGATAGAGAATTAATAAATGATGCTTTAAACAAAGACTATTTTGAATATGAAAACAACTCATATACCTACAGATATAAAAATGATATATATCAACTTGTATTTAGAGATAAGTTCAAAGATGCAAGTTTAGATTTTTTAGTAGATGGTTTTGACTTTGATTCAACGAAGATTGCTTTTGAATGTAATTATGATACAAAAAAAAGACTATTTACTATTGTAAAATGTGATTTAAGAATGGAGTTTATAAACTATATTAATACAAAAGTAAATAATCTTGAAAATATTAGTGTAAATCCCTTTGTATCATTACAAAGAGCTATTCATTTTCTAAAACGTGGAGATGATGTACCCTACTCTGTGTTTTTAGATATTTGTTCAAAAGTTGCAGATTTAAAAATAAAAGAAAACGAAAATATAGATAAACATTTTATAAGACTTCAAGGAAACCCAAATAAATTAGAAAATATAAAAGATGCAATTAGTCATTATATAGAGGATAAGCAAGATGAAATCGGAAAATAAAAAGCATGAAACAAATGAAGATATCATTTGGCATCAGCAAAATATTACAAAACAAAAAAGAGAATCTCTTTTAAACCAAAAACCATGTATTCTTTGGTTTACAGGATTATCAGGATCAGGAAAATCTACTGTAGCAAATGCAGTTGAAGTTGAACTATTTAGAAGAGGAATTAAAACATATCTTTTAGATGGAGATAATGTACGTCATGGTTTAAATAAAGATTTAGGCTTTAGTGAAAGTGATAGAATAGAAAATATTAGAAGAATTGGCGAAGTATCAAAACTATTTGTAGATTCAGGTCTTATTGTATTAACTGCTTTTATTTCTCCTTTTAAATCAGATAGACAAATCGCAAAATCCTTAGTTAAATATGATGAATTTATAGAAGTATTTGTAAATACTCCAATAGATGTTTGTGAAAGTAGAGATCCAAAAGGTTTATATGAAAAAGCAAGAAGTGGAGCTATTAAAAACTTTACAGGGATAGACTCTCCTTATGAAGCACCTGAAGAACCACAAATAGAGATTAAAACTAATGAAAATACTATACAACAATGTGCAGATATTGTTGTAAATTATTTAGTAAAATATGGATATGTAAAAGGGAATGAAAACGATTATGCAATTTAAAGATATAAATATAGAAGATATAAAAAATATAGCTGTAAAAGCTGGTGATGCAATTATGGAAATTTATAATAAAGATTTTCAAATAGAGCAAAAGCAAGATAATTCACCTTTAACTGAAGCTGATTTAAAATCAAATGAAATTATTTGTGAAGCATTAAACAGCTTATATCCGAGTATACCACTTATGAGTGAAGAAAATAAACAAACAGATTATGATACTAGAAAAAACTGGGAATATTACTGGTGTATAGACCCAATAGACGGAACAAAAGAGTTTATCAAAAAAAATGGTGAGTTCACAGTAAATATTGCACTTATGCATATTAATACTCCTGTTTTAGGTGTTGTTTATGCACCTGCACTAAATGACATGTATAGTGCGAAGAAAAATGAAGGTGCCTTTAAAAATAATGAAAAGTTACCTTTAAAAACAAATTCTAGTCCAAAAGAAAAGCTATCAGTAGTAGCTTCAAAATCTCATTTATCATCTGAAACACAAGAGTTTATAAATAATCTTGATACAAAAGAGATTGAACAAGTTTCAAAAGGGTCTTCTTTAAAACTTTGTATGGTTGCAGAGGGAGTTGCTGATATTTATCCAAGACTAGCTCCAACTATGGAGTGGGATACAGCAGCAGCTGATGCAGTTGTAAGAGAAGCTGGAAAAATGACTTATCAATTTGAAAAGGATGAACCAATAATTTATAACAAAGAAGATTTACTTAATCCTTGGTTTGTAGTAAAATAAAGATATAATAATAAAAATAATTAATTAAAAAAGAAGGAGCATAAATGAAAGGAATAATATTAGCAGGGGGAAGTGGAACAAGACTATACCCCATCACAAAAGGTGTAAGTAAACAACTAGTTCCAATCTATGATAAACCAATGGTATATTATCCACTTTCAGTTTTAATGCTTGCTGGAATAAAAGAAGTACTAATTATTTCAACTCCAACAGA
>NZ_JAHKQT010000026.1 GCF_018861145.1 Poseidonibacter lekithochrous | reverse complement strand
TGATCTAGTACATATAACCAATCACGGATATTTTTACCATCTCCATAAATTGGTATTGCTTCATTGTTTAAAGCTTTTCTAATAATAGTAGGTATTAGTTTTTCATCATGTTGTTTAGGACCATAGTTATTAGAGCAATTTGTGATTACTGTATTCATTCCATATGTTTCTTGGTAAGATCTTACAATCATATCACTTGAAGCTTTAGAAGCAGAATACGGAGAGTTAGGAGCATAAGGAGTAGATTCAGTAAACAGATCTATTTCATTAAGTGTTCCATATACTTCATCAGTTGATATATGATGAAATCTACAGTTTAGATAATCTTCTTTATATTCAAATGGTTTATTCATCCAATAATTTTTTGCAACATCTAGAAGTGTAAAAGTACCATTTACATTTGTTTGCATAAATACACCTGGGTTTTTAATAGAGTTATCTACATGGGATTCTGCAGCAAAATGTATTACACCTCTTATATCATATTCATTGAAAATGAACTCTACTAACTCACGATTGCAAATATCACCTTTGATGAATTTATAATTAACATTATCTTCACACTCTTTTAGGTTTTCTAAATCACCTGCATATGTTAATAAGTCTAAATTTACTATATTGTAGTTTGGATATTTTTCTAAAAAATATGGTACAAAATTTGATCCTATAAATCCTGCACATCCTGTTACTAATATTGTTTGATTATTGTTAATATTTCCTGCCATTACTTTCTTTCTCCTAATGCTCTTAAACATTCATCTAAGCTATCTTTCCAAAAAGGAATAGATATATTGAATTTATTTTTTATTTTACTTTTATTCAGTATTGAATAATGTGGTCTTGAAGCTGGTGTTGGATATTGAAATGTTTCTATAGGATTTATAGTACATTTAATCTTTGCCATTTTCATTATCTCTTTTGCGAAGTCATACCAAGATAGTACTCCTTCATTTGAGTAATTATATATTTCTACTTTAGTATTACTTATATTTGGTAATATATCTAAAATAGCTCTTGCCAAATCTTTAGCATATGTAGGAGTTCCTACTTGATCAAATATTACCCCAAGCTCTTGCTTTTCTTTACCTAATCTAAGCATAGTTTTTACAAAGTTATTCCCAAAGCTTGAATAAACCCAAGATGTTCTAATGATGATAGAATTTAAAGGATTGATTTTAATCATTTCAATTTCACCATCAAGTTTTGTTTTACCGTAGATTGAATTTGGGTTTGTTTGAAACTCTTCTGTATATGGTTTGAAGTTTTTCCCATCAAAAACATAATCTGTTGAGATATGAACTAGTTTTATATTTAACTCTTGTGAAATCTTTGCTATTTTCTTTACAGCTTTTCTATTTACTAAATCAGCATTTAATTCATCATCTTCTGCTTTATCAACTGCTGTATATGCTGCACAGTTTATAATAGTATTGATATTATTTGATTCAATAAAATGTTTTATATCTTCACTATTTGTAATATCTAAGTTATCTCTTGTTGTAAAAAAGAAGTTATAAGAATAGTCTTTTGATAACTCTCTTAGTTCACGTCCTACTTGTCCATTTGAACCAGTTACAAGAATATTTAAAGACTTAGAACTACTCATAGTGATTAACTCCAAACTCAAATATCTCTTTATTATCTTCAATATCAAATAGCTTTGGTTGTTTTTTATCTTTTTCTGATAAGTTTAATTCTTCAAGTGATAGTTTCCAATCTATATTTAAATCTATATCATCGAAAGCTATTCCTCTATCACATTGCGGGCTGTAATAGTTATCTACTTTATATGCAAATATTGTATCATCTTCAAGTACTACAAATCCATGAGCAAAGCCTCTTGGTACTAATAGTTGTTTTTTATTATCAGCTGATAATTCTACACTTACATGTTGTCCAAATGTTGGTGAATTACGTCTTATATCAACTGCTACATCTAAAACACTTCCTTGTATTACTCGTACAAGTTTTGTTTGTGCATGAGGTGCTAGTTGATAATGAAGACCTCTTAAAACTCCCTTTGAAGATTTTGATTCATTATCTTGGCAGAAGTTTATTTTAAAGCCTAAAAATTCTTCTAATTTGTCTGCTCTAAAAGTTTCTACAAAGTATCCTCTATGATCTCCGTGAACTGTTGGTTCAATAACAACTACATCAGGAATCGCAGTTCTTATAAAATTCATCTACCTAATCCTCTTGGTTGATTAGCTCTTTGGATTAAATATTGTCCATATTGGTTTTTCTTTAAAGGTTCTGCTAATATTAAAAGATCTTCTTTTGAAATATATCCCATTTCATATGCTATTTCTTCTAAACACGCTACTTTCAAACTTTGTCTATTTTCAATAGTTTGTATAAATTGAGATGCTTCAAGTAATGATTCATGAGTTCCTGTATCAAGCCATGCATATCCTCTTCCCATTAGTTCTACTTTTAATCTTTCTTCTTTTAAATAATCTTGATTTAAAGTTGTGATTTCTAATTCACCACGATCTGATGGTTTTACATTTTTTGCTTTTTTTACTACATCTGAAGGATAGAAATATAATCCTATTACTGCGTAGTTTGATTTTGGATTTGTAGGTTTTTCTTCTAATGATGTTACATCACCATTATCATTAAATTCGGCAACTCCATATCTTTCTGGATCTTTTACATAGTAACCAAATACTGTAGCTTTATTTTCTTCTTTAGCATTTTTTACACTTTGAGCTAAAAGATTAGTTAGTCCATGTCCATAAAAAATATTATCACCTAATACTAAACAAGCATCATCACCATCTAAGAACTCTTCACCTAAAGTAAAAGCTTGAGCTAATCCATCTGGACTTGGTTGAACTATATATTCAAATTTCATTCCTAAATCTGAACCATCACCTAATAGTTCTTCAAATCTAGGTAAATCTGTTGGAGTTGAAATAATTAGTACTTCTTTTATTCCAGCAAGCATTAAAACTGAAAGTGGATAATATACTTT
>NZ_JAHKQT010000015.1 GCF_018861145.1 Poseidonibacter lekithochrous | reverse complement strand
AATTCATGTTACCACTCCACCACCTCCACAAAATCCAACTAGTACACCTGCTTGGGCTAACATTCTCATTGCAGCTTGAGTAATAGATGTTCCTATTCCTAAAAGTAAACAAGTAGTATTAGCAATTGGAATATTCCAATATTGATACTCTTTCTTAGCTTCACTGAGATAAAGAACTCTACCATCCTTTTGCATAACACGACAATACTCAAGATAATATATATTTGCTCTTTTTGAGTGTAATATAGCTTTTAAATCCGTTAGATTTTTCATATTTAGTCCAATACATTGTGTATATTTTATAATTAATACATTTACTGATATTAGTATAGCAACTAGTATTCATTCATAATTTCTGTTTATATATTATAATATATAAACTCTATAATGTCTGTAAATTATCAATAGGTTCTAAATTATGAAAAAACATGCCTATGACAAAGATTACATGAAGAGCTAAGCTTATCTTTCAAGTGTCTAAGCATTCTGATATAGATTTAAAAAAATTGTTAATGGAATTAGAAACACTTCTATGTTTGACTATGGAGATGGCCAAATTCTAGGGTATATTAATGTTATTCCTTCTATTTCAGAGAGAAAAGATAATCTTTCCATAAGTATTAATCATAGTATTTACTCTTAAGGTCTATTTTTTGTATTTAGAGTTTAAATAAAAAGGACTTAATTAAATCAAGCCCTTTTTTCTAACTATTTACACCTATCTTTATACTTCTGACCACCAGAATAAGGTATTGTAAGATCATTTCTAATTAGTTCAGTATCTTGCATTTATTAATTAAAAAAATATGATGATGAAAGTATAGAAATAACAGTTGAATACACACAAAATATTGAAGTTTTACCATTTATTCAAAATTGGATGCCAAATATGATAATTCTTGAACCACAAGAACTTAAAGATGAGTATTTAAAAAGATTAAAAGAAACAATATCAAATCAAAATACAAGCATATAAAATAAAAGATGTGTTAGATAATATATTAGCTATAATATATTATCTTTCTTAATAAGGATTAATATGTTAGATATTAATATAGAAACACCATCTTCAATCTTGGAAGTCTTAAAGGATAATTTTAAACAAAAAAGACTGAGTTTTAATCTTACTCAAGAAGGTCTTAGCAAAAAAAGTGGTGTGAGTTTAGGGAGTTTAAAAAGGTTTGAGAGTATTGGTCAGATATCTTTAGAATCACTTTTAAAACTTGCCTTAGTTTTAGAGTGTTTAGATGAGTTTAAAAATATAGCAATAATAAAAGATGAGATTGCTGCTATAGATGATCTCTTTAAACAAGAAAATCAAAAAAAACAACGAGGTAGTATTAAATGAGTATACAAACTATAAATGTTCATCTAAATACAAATAACAAAAAAATAAAAGTTGGAACTCTAGCATACAAGTCTCAAAAGATATACTTTGAATATGATAAAGACTTTCTAAAAACAAATATAGAGCTATCCCCTTATAAACTTCCAAAAAAAAATGGTGTACATATATGTCAAAAAAATACTTTTGAGGGACTTTTTGGAGTATTTGCTGATAGTTTACCTGATGGTTGGGGAAAACTACTTTTAGATAGATATCTTTTAAGTAAAGGGATAAATTTTAGAGATATTACACAACTAGACAGACTAGGACATATCGGAGAGTTTGGTATGGGAGCTTTAACTTATGAGCCTATACTTGAAAATATCACATTTGATGAAGATGAAATATCACTTGAAAAAATAGCACAATCTTCTCAAAAAATCTTACAAGGAACAAGTACAGAACTTCTTGACACTCTTTTGGCTATTGGTGGATCTAGTGCAGGTGCTAGACCAAAAGCTATGATACAAATAGATAATGAAAATAATATTATTCATGGAAGTCAAACTCTACAAAAAGGGTACCAACACTATATAGTGAAATTTCCAAACTCTCTTGATGATAAAGATATAGGAAAAATAGAATATATTTACTCAATGATGGCAAAAGATGCAAAAATAAATATTCCAAATACTAAACTACTTCATACTAAAACAAATAGTTATTTTGCTATTCAAAGGTTTGATAGAGTACAAGATAAAAGAGTACATATCCATTCTGTTGCTGGACTTACTCATACTGATTTTAGATTGCCAACTGTTGATTATGATGACCTTTTAGGCTTAACATTACATCTTACAAAAGACGTATCACAACAAAGCATGATGTTTAGATTAGCTGTATTTAATCTACTCACTCACAATAGAGATGATCATGCTAAAAACTTCTCATTTTTATTGGATAATCAAAACAATTGGAAACTGTTACCTGCTTATGACTTGACCTTTTCATTCGGTCCAAATGGTGAACATAGCACAACTTATCTAGGTGAAGGGAAAAAACCTACTCTAGAACATATTCATAAACTAGCAAAAAAACATAATATCAAAAATAGTGAGCAGATAATATCTGAAGTACAAGATGGTGTGAAGAACTTTAAAAAATATGCTAAAGAATTAGGAATTTCACAAAGTAGCTATAAAAATATTAGTGGATCTTTTTTGATTTAATGCAAAAGCCAAGGAGTAGTTCATTTCATTAAATGAAATAGTATAATAAATAAAAGTATCCAAATTAGGATTATTTATAAAAGATTAAATCTTACAAAAAATGAATATGCTAATTTACTTAAATGCATATATTTTTAAGAAGTTAAAAGAAATATGAAAATATTGATACGTATGAGAGATTCAAATTAATAGAAAATAAGAAAATATAGCATATAGTCAAGTGTAAAAGTAAAATACAGCAATAGTACTAATAAATCTACAGTTATATTTGAAACAACAAAAGAAAGACGTTGATATCAAATATAAAATAAATTTAGCAATTGAAAATATTTAAATAAAGAATATATCTAAGTATTGTATATTTTCATTAAATGAAATGAAATATCTTATATCAAACATGTTAAAATATAACTAGTAATGTCTATGAAACTTTTTGAATACTTCACGTCTAAAATATAAGAGATTAAAGAAAAACTGTTCAGAATTCTATGTCCTATTTAGGGTAACGAGATCATATGAAGATACACCCTTATAGTAGTTTTTAATTACTCAAATTCAATTACCAATGGTTCTGTAGGTTTTTTTTCAACAAATCTTACATATTTACCTTCAAAACCAACATGTGCAGTACCTGTCTCTCCATCTCTATTCTTTAACACTATAATCTCTGCTGCTTCTTGTTTCTTTTCATACATTGATGGAGTATTCTCTTTATTCTGCTTATAATATGATTCTCTATATAGACCAAGAACAATATCTGCATCTTCTTCAATATTTCCAGAGTTCTTTAAATCACTTAATTTAGGCCTTTTATTTTCTCTTGTTTCAAGTCCTCTATTCAATTGCTGTAGTAGGAAAACTCTTATATTATAATCTCTTGCGATTTTCTTTAGCATTGCAGAAATCTGCCCTATTTCTATATCTTCTCTTGTCTTACCTAATAATTGTATTTTACCTGTATGATCTACAAAAATATTTTTTATATTTGGGTTTTTACGTAATACTACTTTTATTCTACTTTGTAATTCTGTTAGTGTTGGATATGATTTATCATGAATAATTAAATCATCTGTTCCAAAGAATGCAGTTGCTTCATCAAATTTATTTCTATTTTTAACTAAGCCTTTTTTTAAATCATTTAAACTTTCTTCAGCTTTAGTTGCTATCAATCTAGTCATAATTTTTTTTGCTGGCATTTCTAATGATTCAATTAAAACACCTTTTTTATCTTCTAATGATTCAATTGCAAGTGTTGAAATTATACTCGTTTTACCCATCGAAGGCCTAGCAGCAATTACAATTAAATCTCCATCTTCAAAAGCACCAATAATATTATCTAATGATTTTAATCCAGATGATTGTCCTAAAACTTTAGAGCCATTTTCAGCAGCAAACTCCATATCTTTTAAAACAACTGAGATTAAATCTTTTGAAGTTAATGAATCATTTGTATTTTGATTTTCTATATTCTCTATTTCTTTTTGTAAAGTATATAAAACATCGTCACTTTTACTATTCTCTTCTATATATCTTGGAATTCTTTTAGATAGATCCTGAATTTTTCTGAATTTTGAATCTTCTTTGATTTCATGACAATATGCCTCAACATTTGTAATAGGATTTACACTTAAAAGATCAATTAAATCTGTATCACTAAATGAGCACCCTACCCCTCTTTTTCTAATAAATTCTTCATCAATTGGCATATCTTCACTATGAAGTTCAAGCATAATTTTATATATATCTTGATGTATCTTTAAATAAAAATCTTCAACTTCAAGTATTTCAGATACTGTATATATTTCTTCATATCTAAATATAATTGAACTTAGAACTGTTTTTTCAATACTTAATGAATGCATAATATCCATTGTTTCACCTTTATATAAAAAGTATTCGCTCTAGCACGAATACTTTATTAAATATCTTTTTTACTATTTTCTTCAATATAAATTTTTAGTTGCTCAAATGTTAGAAGTGATTTAGATTTCTCAATTTCAGTAAGTGGATCGTTTAAATTTTGTATGAAAAGTCTATATTTTATATTACCATTTTCTTTTTCTTCTTTAATGTCTGTAACCAAATATTTAAATACTTCGCTATCTCCAAATTTATTTTTCTTGTTTATTGTAAATACCTTATTTATAAACTCTTTTGTTGGATCATCTTTAATAATTTTACCAACCAGATTTCTGTTCTTGTATAGATATCTCCAAATAAGTAAACTCTCTTCTTTCTTAATCACTACTCCAGTTGTAGCATTTAGAAGATATCCTGTTTCATTTTGAACAGAAATTATATCTTCCTTATCAAATCCAGGGAGGTTATTACCTAATTGTTTTCCTTCATATTCCTTAATTACTTGTTCTTTAAATTTTTTGAAGTCTTTTACAGTTAAAAGTCTCTGTATTTCATCTTGTTCAATATCTTCATTACTCCCTGATTCAACAAAATCTTTTTTATATAGCGCTTTTAAAGTTGCTTCAAGTCCTTTTTCATCGTCCTTAACAATATGAGTAAAATTATTAGTTAAGGCTTCTTTTAATGCTATTATATATTTATTTGTATCAACATTATCTAAAGTATAAAACTTATCTAAGTATTCACACTCTTTTCCAATTAAGTATTGATATTTATTTTTTCTAGAATTATCTTCTAAAATTAAATTATTTTTAATTCTTTTTACATGAAATATTATAAATTCTACTCTTGGGCCTATTTTCTGTACATTATAAGAAATATATAGAGTATTTGAACTTTCATTTATTTCTTCCAATATAACTTCCAAAACATCTTTCTTAAAATTTGCATATCGAGAATATTTATTTTTCAAATCTAAAATATCTTTAATTGTATCGATTTTTAATTTGATTACATTTAATGATTGAGATTTAATATATTCATAAAATTTTATTGTATGTTTAAATTTAAAATTAACAATATCAATTAAATCATACATAAAAAAGTTTTTCTTAAGATTTATAAGATATTCATCCATATCTTTATTAAAATTAATAAGTACTTTCTTTGTATATTTCTCAAATTTAAAGTCATTTCTTATTAGCCCTACTTCTCTAATAGATTCACCTTCGTCAAATGTTATGTATATATTTGCAAGTCGTCTAAGTGTCTTACGTGTTTCGCTATATAAGTGTTTTTCCTTAATATTTAACGCTTTTATTTCATCAGTAGAAATTTCATAAAAATCTTTAAATAATGATTCTTGACTATCAACTTTTGAAATAATAAGTTTAAAAATTTTAAGATCATTAACACTAAAAGCTGAAACGTCACCTTTTATAAATTTATTTAACTGAACAACTTTTCTATTTTTTAATATCTTTTTTTGTTCTTCGTTAAATAATTCTTTTTTTGTAGGTTTAACTCTTTTTTCCACTATTTTTCCATTAAATATCATTTTATTAATAATAACTATTTAATGCTTAAATTTCTCAAATCTTATGTCATTTATGTAAATAGTTCTCAAATTCTATGTCATGGCTAATAATTTTCATTATTTTTTAGCTTTTTTATTTAAATCTTATATTATAAAATATAACTCGCTAAAATAGTTCCTTTTTATTTTGTTGGTATATTAAATCAATATTGTATTTTCTATAATATTTATTCTCA
>NZ_JAHKQT010000010.1 GCF_018861145.1 Poseidonibacter lekithochrous | reverse complement strand
GTGTTTAATATACAAACATCCTATGAATTTAATGATGTAGCATTGTTAATTTCATTTGTAATAATTCCACTTATTGCAGCTATTAATATTATTGGAAAATTTGAAGCAGATACTTATTTAAAAGAAATAAATCATTAAAATATTTAAACCTAAAACCTAAACAAAAAATCAAGAATTTATTGATAAATTAATTATATAAGGAATATAAAATGCAAAACCCAAAAACAATAATAGAACTAGATTATAAGTTTGATGAATCTCAAAGAATAGAACTAGAAAAATTTCTTCTTAAATATTATGATATATATAAACATGAAATAGAAATCTATGATATAAAAGATTATTCAAAACAAAGCTTCTTTGCACAAACAATAGCTGAAGAAGTTCAAAAAGAAATGGCTTTGGAGAATGATTAGATTAGGTTGGGTTGAATTAGTTTTATAAATACTATGTATAATTTAAATCCCTAAGAAAAATGTCTATTTTTAAGGATTTATCGCACTTAAAGATAAATCACTTTTAACAGACTCATTACAACTTTCCTTACTTTGACTTAATATTGAAAATTTCTTAATATGAGTTTCTATCTTTTAAAAATAATTTAAATCATTATGATATATTACCTTTTAATTTTAAAACTCTTTTATTTTTGACTCTTTGTCATAAACACCAGTTTATAACTACATTAGTAATATTATAGCATAAATATATCTAATATAGACAATATCCTCTTGACATGACATACTAATTTAGGTTATAATTTTATTATATTTATCCAATATGGATACTTAAGGAGAGTATAATGGTAGTTTTACTAGTGTTAGGTGTAGTTACTTTTTATATTTTTGTACTTTTTTTGATGATAAAAACAAATAGGTATACAAATATTAAAAGAGGGAAAGAGTTTTTTCATGGAAAATATTTATTTGTTTACTTTATTAGTTTTACACTTATCTATTATGGATATGAATGGTATGAAGAAGCAATAGAATCAAATGGTGATATTCTAAATGGAATAATTCTAATTATACTTGCAGCTATTCTTCTTGTACTTGTAATTATTAGAAATATAAAGTCATCAAATTTTATTTTTGGTATTACCATTACTATAGTGCAAATAATTCTTTATATGCCAATTCTTATTTTTACTATGGTTAGTGGATTTACAGCACTATTTTGTATAGTATGGACTATTCCTTTCATGCTATAAAAGAATTTAGAATGAATAAAGAAGAAGAATATTCTTATCTATCTTTCAAAACTTAGATTAAATATATTAATGATGTTTAATAATCAAAAAGAGATTAAAATAACATCACCTAGGTGTAAAAGTGAGAACATCTTTATTGGAAGTAGTAATGACATCCAATTAAAAAATCTAGAAAAAGACTTATTTAAATATTTACTATATAATGTTAATATTCTAGTTACTCTAGAAGAAAGAGAAGGATATGAGTATATATACCCTCCGAAACTTTTTAAAAAAATAAGATCTAAAACTTATCATGAACTAATAATTTGTAAGTCTAACCATGTATATAAGATGGCTGTTAAGTACCATTATTAATTAAAAAAACAAGATTATACTACTAAGATAAATAATGCTCAGTAATACTAGCTCTATTATGCTTCATCTCATAAGATACTTGTTGAAGAGAATCTTGATAGGAATATCCTGCTTGTGCATATTCAAACATTCTAGACTTTGCAAAGTTCCAACGTAAGCCATGACTTCCTTCTGTAATTTCATTTGAAATTAAACATGCTTGTTTTATATCATTGTAATATTTCTGTCGATTTATTTTAAATGTACCATCAAATTGTAGACATAAATCTAAGTTTGCATATGTATCAAGTGATATTAAGACTTCTCCTTGCTTACCACCCTTCTCCTTAGTGAAAAGACAACCTTTTATAGCTTTACTAATTGGATCATATTTAATATCTAGTAATTGCTTTTTTTTAATTAATGCAATGCCTTCAATTCGTGCACCACCTTCAAGTTGAATCGATGCTGCAAGTTTATGTTGTGGATTCTTTAAATTTTCAATTAATTTTAATGGATTTTTATATGCACGATTATGATAGTTATTGCTAATATATTTTAAATCTCTAGCTTCATCTAGTATAGTTTGTCTGATTGAAAAATCATATTCTCGATTTTCATTATGTATATTCTTTGCAAAGTTTTTTAATGCAATTTCTAACTTACCAATTGATGCTGATATTTTTTCTAAATACTGCTTAGAAGGATAGTATTCTATTTTATAATCCATATATGCTACAACATGATAATCTTCTATTTTCTCAAAGTTTTTAATTTTCCAGTGTTCAAGTAAATAGTTAAAGAAATTGTTCCAAACTGCTCTATAACTTTCCATAGTTTTATATGAAGATACAAATTGATAATATGGATGACTAGGGTTAACTTTATCTTCTTTTTTAAGACCAGCTATAAATACTTGTTTTACAAGTTGTGAGCTTTGATAATAAACACTTCCTCTCAAAATTTCCCTCTTTATTTTTTTAGAATAATTTATATTCTTTATAATTATGTCAATATTATATATTTTAGTTTTGATAGTTTCAGCCTCTATCTGGGGCGGTTAAAAGTTAAGTCAATCTGCTTTTATTTAAATTCTTGCATTTGAATTTTTTAACATTTCGTACGTACTTGTTAATAGTAAAAGTTTATTGTATTTATTTCATTGTACTTGCATATCAAAGCTTGCCAAACTTCTTTGATTTTCACTAATCAAAATATTTCTTTAATCAAAGTAATAAAAAATATTTCATGCTCTTTTGATTGAGATGGGTGGTAACACTCGTAAGTGAGACTGAGCTCCAACTATAAATTTAGTTTTGTATTAAAATAAAGTTATGAAAAATTATAACATGAAGTTTTGTTTATTCAAGTGCAAGGATAAAAATCAAGAGAGGTAATTGTTTTTTACGGTTTCCATTTTAACTAAATAACAAATAAAAGTACTAATATAGGGCTTTTATCAAAGATTAAATTTTACTGAAAAATATAGAAATAAACAAAAAATAAACAGTTGAGTAAACAGTTCTTGTGATTTCTTTTAAATATTTTTTTTCATTTTTCAATACAAGTAGTCATTTATAAACTTAAAATTCTTGTATTTTTGATTCTTATTTTACATTTATTAGTCAGTATATTTAATAGTAATTACAAGATGCCCTTACAAAATAGAAGCTTATAGCTTCTATTTTGATGGAGGGTTATTACCTCTTCCTCCACCAGATGGATTACCTGTAGTTGATGGTGCATTAACTGGTCTATTTCCCATTTTTAACTCCTTTATATTCAGGATGATTTATATTCAATTGATTACTTCTATTATCAAGCATTTTTTGATATTCATTGTTTGTTCCAGATGTTCCTGTATTGCCATTCTTTTGATTATTTTTGTGGTCATTGTTTGCCATTTTCTTTCCTTTATTTGTTTTGATAAGGAAAGTATACAAGTTTTTTTAGTTAGAAAATTACCCTAAACCTGACATTTTTTAAAATAGTCTCCAACAATATCAATGCACTTAAGAAAATCCGTTTCCTCTTTTAAAAGATTAATAAACTCAATTAAAGTGTTATCACTTGTTCCCTTAGAAAGTAATGTTCCAAATGCTCTATCAAGATATTTAAATTGTCTATTAAAAAGTATTTTATCTTCAACTTTTACAGAAATAATAAATCTCATAAAAGCATAACTATTATTAATAAGGAAGCTAAATGCATTATTCTCTGGGATATCAATAATTTCAGATAATAAAACTCTATAATCTTTTTTTGTTTTACACTTATTAAACTTATTGATAATAAGTTCTCTATCTATCATCTTTATATTAATTAGTTTATCGCTGTTATTATGTTTTAAAAACTCATGCAATTTAGATTCGAGATGAAGTAAGGATTCTTTAAAGGTTAGTTCTTTTGATTCATCTGGCATATCAATGAGATATTTTAATTGTTCTTCATAAATTTTAGCTTCTTTATTTATAGAATAATTTCTTTTAATATCTTCTCTAAATTTATTGACACTTTCTATTAATTCTAATTTTATACTTTCTGAGATATCGAATTCTTTTTGAATATGTAGCAATGCTCTAATAATTAATAGTTGAAAAAGTTTACCTATCTTTTCTTCATTAGACACTTTATGAATAGTATTTATAATTACAAGCATTTTAGTAAAAGTTGGTAGTTCTTTATTCTTTTTCCATTTTGATAAATCTGATTCAAATTTTTCAGCAGTAACATCTTCTATAAATATTTCACTCTTTTCAAATATTTCTTTTAAATCATGATTTACATGTGATAACTGAGTTGCCAAATCTTTTTGACTAATTTTTTTTATCTCATTATTATAATCTCTAATTTCTCTATATTTATCAAAAAAAGGTATTAAAGAATTATCTTTTAATGCATTATCAAACATTGATATGTCAATATAATTATAATTCATGTTTTCAATTATAAATGCAATTTGAAAAGAGAATAAATTAATAAATTGGTCTTTCTTAAATTGTAATTTCTCAAATAATCTGTAATTATCATTTATGTTATTCAATTGATGAACATAAAAATTTACTTGTTTTGTATTATTTAATAAATGAATAGTAAATAAATCATAAAAATTATATGCTTCTCGATTTAAATGATATTGATATTCTTCATTACTAAGCTTTTTGTCATCATTTAAAAAGTTATCATGCTTCTTCGATTCTCTTTGTTTATCTCTTTTTATTTTAAAAACATCTAAAGGTTCATAAACTCTATTATTTACACCCCATATTTTCCAGAATATACTGTTAAAATCTTTTATTTTATCAGTTTTTATAGTCATTTAATTCCTCAATACTTTATCTTCTAAGCTTCACCGCTACTTGAAAAACCAGAATTAGCCCAACTATATAATTTCATTATTTCGACATGATCATAACAATCTTCTAGTGTAGAGCTACTTTTTATTGCATCTAAATATGTATCATAAAAGTATTCATTTTTTATAAATTCTTCAAGCATTATTTGCCATTCTTTATAATGAAGTCTTAATTTTCTAGATACCTTATTATAGTACTCTGATATTAAATATTCTAAAACCTGAGATTCACCTATTTCGCCATCAAATTCATAATAATCAGATTTAAAAAAGTCTTCTCCTGCCAATAATATAAATAATTTAAAATCTATTTCTAATTCATTTATTAATTCTAAACAGAAATCAATGCTTTCAGTTAGGTCAGATTCGATTTCTTCATAAATATTTATGGATATTCTTTTTATTTCTAATATACAAATAAGATTTAATATTGCAAAGCACTCTGCATAAAAATTAGTTTTTTCTTTTTCTTTATTATCTATAATTTCTAACTGAGAGAATAACCAATCAATATCGACATCTTGATTTAAATTATTAAATACATTAGAAACCTCTTCTTTTGAATATAAATAATCATATACTTTAGTTTCTTTTGTACTTTCTTTAAAATCATCTGGAAGATTTATACTCTTAAGAATAAGAGGAACAAATGTTTCAAATTGGCTTTTTTGTTGCTCCCCTAAAGATACTGTTATATCAGCAGAAAAAGGTTCAAGAATATCTATTGTTCCATAAGGTAAGTTGTCATTTTCTAGGATATCATTTATTTGTTTTTTTGATTCTCTTGATGCTATTTTTATTAATTCATCTAGTTGTAATCGTGAGAAATCAATTGATACTGCATAAACTTCATCATCATATGGTATTTCAACTGCGGTTGAAAATTGATCATTTTCTAAAATAGTAATACTATAAAATCTAAATTCGTAGAAATGTATTTCTGCTTCTTTAGAAACACCTTCTTCCAAAAGTTTTACTCCATAATCTGGTTTAAATGCCATTTATTATCCTTCTAATTCTGAAATAGTTTTTATTGCATTAACAATATCTTCTTGTTCATCATCTGATAAGTTCTCAAATTGACTTGATAAAGGATGATTATCGTTTCCTAAAATATCTTTAATACTAGTAACTGCTTTTCCAATATCAATATATTGTTTTTCAAACACTATATTTTTAATTCTGTTTATTAATTCAATTTGTTTTTGGGTATAAGTATCTTTAGATAAAAAGTTTTCTAGAATTTTATTTGCAACTTCTTTATCTGATTGATTTATAATTTCTTTCACTAAGTCTTCAAATTTACTATCATCGGTTAAATTGTCTTCAATATTCTTTTCTAAATTAAAAACGAATTGTTTAATTTGTTCAATATCCATACTTGTAATTAAATTAGTTTTGTGAAGAGTTTGAATAATTGATAAATTATCTAAATACTCTTGAACTTTCTTCTGTAGTTCAGTTTTAATAGAAACTTTATCAACGAAATCACTACTATTATGTTCTTTTACTTCTTCTATTTTATCTTTAAAGTTAGTCTCTATTGGTGAGATGAAACCTTTTTCAACAGATAGGTCAGCTATATCTTCTAACTCTTTTCTAATCTCTTCTAAATCGTTTATATTCTTTAGATTAAATCCATTGTCTAAGACTTTATCTATTGTTTCAATTTTCTTCTTTATAGCAACTAAACTACCGTTATTTTCATTTGATTTCAGTACTGTACATCTAGCTTTTAAAGTATCACTATATTTTTTATTATCTTTTTCTTTTAAAATCAATTCTTCTGAATTTAAGATCTCCATTTGAAATCTTTGTGTTTCAAACTTAGTAGAATCTTCTATATACTCTGCTATAGTTTTAATATCTGCATATACTTTATCAGTAATAATATTTAAGTCTTTTAATTGTAATTCTTCTATAATAAATCTATTCTTCTTAAGTCTATAATCACTTAAATCTAATTCATCTATTTGAGTTTTTACAGTTTTAAGTAATTCATTTTTAAAAGTTCCATTTTCAAGAACTCTTAATAATCCTACTCTTTTTAAGAATAATCTTTCTTTTAAAGATGTACTTTTTGTTGCTGGTACTCCATCAGGGCTTAGTCCAAAATAGGTAAAGTTCATTCCAAAATCAAAGATATAAAACTCTTTTTTATTTTGTTCTTCTCCAAGAAGGTTTGGACATAACCTTGTACCTCTTCCTATCATTTGCCAAAATTTAGTTTTTGATTTAACAGGTTTGAAAAATACTAGATTAAGTATTTCAGGAACATCAATACCAGTATCAAGCATATCAACACTAATAGCAATTTGAGGATTCTTATTAGGATTTTTAAAGTTATCCATTAATGTATCTTTATGTGAGATATCACTATGAATAATTTCTGCTTCTTTTGTTCGTGAAGGGTATAGTAAATCAAATATCTTTTTAATATATTCAGCATGTGTTTTATTTTTTGCAAAGATAATAGTTTTACCTATTTTATTACCATCATTTATTTTTAATCCATACTCATCTAAATACTTAAGTACTTTTTCATTTGTTTCTTTATTGAGTATTCTTTTATTTATTTCAGAAGAACTAATTTCTTCTTCATCTTCTTCAAATTTGTCTTCATACTCTTCTTTTTCTTCTTCACTTAGATCTTCGTATTTTATACCTCTTTTTACTATGCCTAAATCTATCTCTTTTGCTTTAAAAGGCACAAGGTTACCATCTTCTATTGCTTGGTCAAGTGAATACGCATCTGTTGGTTCTTTATCCCCTGTTTCAAAGAATTCATATGTATTTCTATGAACTTCATCTGTTGGTGTTGCTGTAAGTCCTAATATAAAAGCATTAAAATATTCAAATATTGCCTTATATTTCTTATAAATAGTTCTATGAGCTTCATCAACTATAATCAAATCAAAATAAGCACTATTATATTCACCATTTTGTATTAGGTTATGGACTGTTTCATATGTTCCAAAATGCATTCTTGCATCTAAATCTTTATCATCACCTAGATTTGTGCATGTTTCACTCAAGTAGTCATTAAAGTTGTTTTTAGCTTGTTTAACAAGTTCAACTCTATCTGCTAAGAATAAAACCTTTCTAACCCAATCAGAACGAATTAGAACATCACTTAAACTAGCACTTACTCTTGTCTTTCCACTTCCTGTTGCCATAACTAGTAAAGCTCTTGTTTTATTAGCTTCATAATCTTTTAAAACACTTCTTATAACTCTTTTTTGGTAAGTTCTATCTGTAATTGCATCACTTATTTCATAAGTTGAAGGTTTATTATCTTGGATGGCTTGTTTTTGTTGAAGTATTCTTTTTAATTCATGTATAGGAAAGAAACTATGTATTTCTCTAAATGGATAAATACCATTTGTATATTCTATTACTTTTCCATTTGTTACAAATATTAATACATCTTTATTAAATTGTTTTTCTAAAGCTTGGGCATAAAGTTGAGCTTGGTATCTTCCTGCACTTACACCTTTTGAGTATTTCTTTGCTTCTATAACTGCAAGAGGAGTATCATCTTCATCCCATATAACATAATCAGCAAAGCCAGTCTTTCCACTATCTAGTGTAAGCTTATACTCTATATCTTTTTTCTTTTCAAAATCTTCAGTTTTATATTTAGCCTCTCTAAGTTCTAAATCAATAAGAAGCTCTCTTGTTTGAGCTTCATTAAGTCCTTCAAGGCTTGTTACTTTCGTTCTTTTAGTTTTCTTTTCTTCATTTGTGAATGTTGGTAAAGATTCTTTTATTCTTCTTAGTTCTTCTAGTTCTTTTTGAAGTCTTTCATTTTCTTCTTCAACTTTTTTCTGTTCATGATCTTTTATTTTTAAAATATCTTCAATATTTTCTTTTTTAGTTTTTCCAATATTTAAAATATCATATTCACCATTTACTTCATAGTTACTATAAACTTCTACTATCCATCTTTGGAATTTATATAGGCATTTATTTGCATATAAACTCTCTTTTTCATTTATAGTAATATTATGTTTTGAATGAGCAGCATTATTTCCTATTTTTCTAATAATATGTAATTCATCTATTAGTTCAAGTGGTAGAATTTCTGTAAAAGTAGAGTTCGTTATAAGTTCGAATGTGCTTAAGTCATAAAGTAAATTTTCATCTAGATCTTCATCTATCTTATATACAAATTTAATAGACTTCTCCAAAGCTTTTCTAGCATAAAATGCTGAAACCTCTGGATCATCTATTACATTTGATTCTGCTTTTATAGAATCATTTGCCAATATCTGGAATTCATCTTTTAAAAATGAAAAATTACTCATGTTTATCTCCTATTCTTGGAAGCTTCTTTGTAAAAGTGCATCAAAGTTTTCTTGTAGTTTTTCTAGTTCTTGAGTGTATAATATTTTTTGTTCTTCTATTTTTTCTATTATTTTTGCGAATTTTTGTTGTTCTTTCATTGGAGGATATATTATATTTAATGTTCTTATATCTTTTAGGTGTAAATGTTTTATTGCTACGCCTTTAATAAATTTAGAATACTGGAATTTTGTGGCTTCAGAATTAAGTAAATTATTCAAAAAAAATGGATTCATTTTTGTTCTATCATATTTTATTAAACATAAACTTTCAAATAGGCTGAACTCAAAATCTACTTTTGGAATAATTGAACTCATACCTGTTGAACCACTTTTTGTCAAAAGTATATCTTGATATTCAGGATTACATCTTTTTGATAACTGTATATGTTCCTCTTCTGAAATATATTTCACATCAGAAAAGGTAATCCTTTCTTTTTTAATATTTTTTGCAGAAATAAAAATAATTCCACTATCTTTATAAATTGGTGTTTTATGGGTTCCATCAGTTATTTTAGTTGTTAAGTCTTCTAGTTTTACAATTTTCCATTTCAATGGATTACTAATAGGGTCACCAAACATATCAATAAAAATAGATTTTGAAAGTTCATCAAGTTTTGTTATTGATTCTTTTCGTAATTCTATAAGTTCATTTGCTTTGTCTAATGTTTTGGCAACTTGTTTTTGATTTTGTAGTGTAGGTAAAGGCATTTTAATTTTTTGAATATGGCTTGGACCAAAATTCAACTGTGCTGAACCTGTTATCAACTGACCTATTTGTTTTTTAAAACTAGTTGTCATCAAAAAATAATAAAAGAAATTTATATATAGTTTATTTTCATCTAGTGACTTGAATCTCATTGTACTAGTATTTAAACATAATGGTAAATCATTCTCAGTAATAAAGGAAATTTTATTATGAAAATTATTAACAACTATACCAGAACATGAGATAAGTAAATCCCCATCATCAACTAAAAAATGACTATATTTTCCATAAGCTTCTTCTTCTGAAATATATTTTTCTGTAGTACTTAAATTAATTTTATTATTATTTATATTCCCTACATTTAAAAGTTTTACGCCTTTATTCGTAAATTGTGACTTTCTTACACCAGGGCCTTCTTGAAAGAATAGGACATCAGGAATACTTACAATTTGACTCATAGCATCTCACCCAATTCATCTAAACCTTTTGTTATCTTCTCATTAATATTTTTTATATCTTCTAATATATTTTGTGGTTTATCATATTCAATAGTTTCATAAACTGTTTCTTTATATCTATTGATACTTAGGTCAAACTCATTGTTTTCTATCTCTTCTATTGGTACAAAAAAGCTTTTATCTGTTCTTGCTCTTTTCTCTTCTTTATCAAGATTTTTAAATCTCTCTAAAATATCAGGAATATCAGAACCATCACAAGGAGTTCTATTATCATTTAATGTATATCCATCATTTTGCATATCATAGAACCAAACTTTTTCATTTTTGTGTCCATTTGTTTTAGTGAAAATTACAATAGCAGTACTTACTCCTGCGTATGGTTTAAATACACCACTTGGCATTGAGATTATTGCATCAAGTTGTTGGTTTGAAACAATCTCTTTTCTTATTTCTTTATGTGCTTTAGTTGAACCAAATAGAACACCATCAGGAATAATAATTGCAGTTCTTCCTCCAACTTTTAATGCCTTTAATATTAAAGATACAAATAAAAGTTCAGTCTTTTTAGTCTTTGCTACATCTAAAATAGATTTTGCAACTTCTTCATAATCTAAAGAACCTTTAAAAGGTGGATTTGCAAGGATTAAATCATATTTACCTTCTTCCTCTAAATCAAATTTTCCTAAAGCATCTGTATTTGATATATGAGTTGATTCAATAGAATGTAACATCATATTCATAGATGCAATTCTTGCCATTGATATATCAAAATCATTTCCATGGAATAATCCTTCAAACTCCTTTGAACTTAAAGTATCAAGTAGTTCAGGTTTATGTTCTTTTATATATTCAATAGAATTGATTAAAAATCCCGCAGTTCCACAAGCAGGGTCATATATTTTGAATTCTTTTGTTATATTAGCATTTGACAACATTAGTTCAGCCATCATTTTAATTATATGTCTTGGTGTTCTAAACTGTCCATTTGTTCCAGCAGTTGCAAGTTTACTTAAAAGGTATTCATATAAATCACCTTTGATATCTTTATCTTCTAAATTTAGCTTACTTACCATATCAACTACTTTTTGAAGTAGCTTGGCTGTAGGAATTAAAAACGATGCATCTTTCATATAGTTTGAAAATGCTGATTGTTCATGTGATAATGATTTTATAAAAGGAAACATTTGTGTTTGAAATATAGAAAACATATCTTCTGCTGCTAATAATGACACATTTTGCCATCTTAAGTGTTCATTCTCTTTTGAGAATATATCTTTTACTTTACTATCAAGTCTTTTTTTTCTATCTATTTTTATTTGTGCTGTATCTAAACTTTTTATAAAAATTAGAAAGGTAAATTGTTCTACAACAGTAAGAGGGTTTGATATACCACCTGTCCAGAATGTTTCCCATATCTTATCTACTTGACTTTTTAGTTCGTTTGTTATCATTTAGTTTTGTTCCTTTTGTATTTATGCTGTAATTATAATTATATTCATGGACACTATTTGTCATCTTTTAAATAATTTATTATCTCATTTTTAAACTTATTTTTCCATTCAAGTGGAGTTATTATTTTTAAATGTGGAAACCACTTTCTAACTAATAATACTATCTCCAAATAATTTGTAACATAAAAAGTTAATTGCAGATCCCCTCCTTCCAATATCTTATTTTCCTGAGAAGGTAAATGTTTTTTGATTTCGAAATACTCTTTAGCATAGAAGTCTACTAAAACTTTTACTTCTTTGTATTCACTATTAAACCAAGAAAATGGTGTTTGAAACTCTTTTAAAAATTTATAAGCATTTAAAATATTTGATGTTTCATTAAACTCGTTTACTTGTACTTTATAATCTTTTATATAACTGAGTCTTAAAAATTTGAAGCCATCATTTAAAGTATCACTTGTAAGTGAAGCTAAATACAAGTTTCCTTCCATAAAAATAATTTGTAAAGGTTTTGCATCTTTTATATTAAAATCTTTATATTTAAAATTAACTTTTCTTTTTTTTAAGATACTTTCTTCAATTTCTTTTAAAAGAATATTATTAGAAAAATCTTCTAAAGGATTGTTATGAAAATGGTAAAGTTCTTTAGAGCTTTTGGAATTGCTCTCTATATTTTTTTTTAGCTCGTTATCAAGTTTCACATAATAATTTGGCAAAATTTCTTTTAGAATCCTTATATAACTTAATAGCTCTTTTTTATCACTAAAGTCTAATGATTGTTTAAGTATATCTTTATTGATTATTTTATAACAGCCTCTTGAAATTTTTTCAAATATTTCAATATCAAACTCTTTTTTGAAAAAATATTGAATAGTTTTAAAGTGTCTTAAATTAGAACGCTCTGATTTATCATTATTTAAAATTGTATTTAATTCATTTGTACAAATAGTATTATTCTGAATTAAGTATTTTAATAATTTTAAAGTTTCTAATGATGTATCGTGGATGTCATTCAAGGTTAAACCTCTATCTTACTTTTCAATACAAACAAAGGGTCTTGTTCTTGGAAGTTATATATATGTTTTGATTTTGTTTCTTTATCTAAAAAACTCCATGTTGTTTCTTGATTTGAAACGTATGTAATATCAAAACTATGAGATACAGAAAAACCAATACTTTCTGTAATTAAAAATCTATCATGAAACTTATGTGATTGTATAGTACTATCATCCCAAATATAAATTGTAAATGTATGATTAAATTGAGATTTTAAGCCTGTCAAAAATGTCTGAAAGTTGTAATTATGATTAGAATCAAATCTTGTATGAATTTCTATTTTACAACTACTATTAGAAAAGTTAGTTCTATTTCCCATTAATCTAGAACATAGTTTTAAAAAATTCTCGTTTTTAGTTTGGTATTGAAAATAAGGATCTATAATAATGAGTTTTGAAGAATAAGGCATGAAATGAGAAAGAAATGGTTCCATACTAGATTCTGTTTTAATTAATGTAGAACTTCTTTTATTTTTAATTGTATCCCACTTTGTATCATCTATAATTATATTATTAATTGACTCACAGTCTTCATTTAAATCTATTTTATATTTATCATTTAATTCATCATCTGTAATTATAAAATCAATTAAATTAATACTAAGTGCTTTTTTTGATACATTTATCCAATCTTCAGAAGAATTAATTAGGATATCATAATTCGTCTGTTTTATTAATTTTTTTTCATCTTTTAATTTTCTTATTAAAACTTGAAATTTATCTTTATATTTTGGTTCAAAAGAACTTACATATTTAGACTGAATAGTTTTACTCCAATTAGTATTCTGATACTCTGTAATAAAAATTGGATTTGAAATTATATCTTTTAAAATACTAATTATATTTTGTTTATTATTTCCTTCTTGAAAAATATTAGGTGTTAAAACAAGATTTGATGTCATATTCCAAACCTTTCATTATATCCTTCTTCAAAGAAACCTCCAGGCCATTCGTCAATTAACTCACCTTCTTCATCTAAATCTATTTTTTTTATTACTGAACCTGATACATTTTGTCCTGGCATAACAAAAATTATCTGTACATCATCTTTTGAAATAGGTGTTAGTCCTTGAGCTAATTCGTTATTAGTTGTTTCTCGTATTCTTCTCATGATTCTAAGTAATAAATGCTCACTATGCGTTTCTATAAGATAAGTATTATTTTCTTTTAATGAAGTTTCTATAAAAACATCAGCAATTTCAGATTGTAAAGCTGGGTGCAAATGTAACTCTGGCTGTTCAATTGCAATAACAGCATTTGTAGAAGCATATGCACTTACAAGTACAGGTAAAACTTGACTAATACCTACACCTATATCTCTATGACTTACAGTAGTATCTGTTCTTAAATCTTTTATCACTAGTTCTTCTAATACTTTTTCTGAAGAATTATTAACAATATAACTATTTATTTCATCTGAATAATCATTCCATTTTTCTAAGATATATAATTTAAATCTATCCTCTGTATCAAAGTCTTCTTTGGTTAATCCATCATCTTCTATGAAACTAAATTTTAAATCATCAAATTTCTCTAAAGAAAATATCTCAAATATATTTTGAAAGTAATCTTGTGATTCTACAAACTTCTTTACTGATAATTCATAACCAGTTTTTAATTTAGAATCTTTACCACCTAACCATTTATTTATTTTATTTCTAACTTCAGAATCTTTTTTTACTATACTCCATGCATTATAGTCCAATCCTTCAATTGATTCATTTGAAAGAGATATATCTCTGGTAGGATAAGATCTGATAGGTCCTAAATATAATATTTCTTTATAATCTTTGTTTACTTCTTTTAATATCTCATTTAAAGTATTACATATTATTATATATTCAGGAAGAGAACTTTTTTGTGGAATTTGATTTTCTATTGGTTTTTCTAAATCTAAAGTAAATTTATCATTTGTAGGAATATTATTATAATGCTCAAATAAAAATTCTTTAGTAAATTTATTTCTTGTAAATTTGAATTCACAATCTTCTTTATAATTAAATACAGTAAGAGAAGCTAAATATGCATAATTTTTTAACTCTTTTTTATCTATACCATCAGCAATTATTTCTAATATAAATTTATAATTAGCAAGTTCGACTTCTATAAATAAACTTCTTGTACGATATTCTTTTTTATGTAAATACTGTTTATGTCCACCTAAATCTAGGAGTTCCCCTCCTATAGTAAAATAGTTTAGATCAAATTTATTTGTTTTTAGTACTTCTCTAATAAATAGATATCCATGAATTACACTAGATTTACCTGAGCTATTTGCACCATAAATTAAGGTAATTGGTTTTAGTGGTATTTTTTGCTTTGATCCAAAAGATTTGAAATTTTCTAATGAAAATGACAACATTTTAAGCTCCTAATAAAATTGTTTAAATATAGATTTTGATAAATCTTGATTTGCTTCTTCTAAGATACTTAAACTATTTTTTACAATATTTAAATCATCTTGATAACTTTCAATTTTTTTTTGTATTTCTTTTGATGGTAATTCAATTTTAAGATTCTTAAAAAAAGACATGTTCAAAGAAGGAATCGTTGATCCTGTTGCATTAGATTCTAAGTATTCCCTATTACTTAAAAACCATTGATATATAAAATATGTACTAACCTTACTTGTATCAATTTTTATTGCAATTAGCGTTGGAGATATAACAACTTTCTTTTTTGTAATAATTACTTTTCCTATTGTTCCTCTTACAGATAATAAAATACTATTTGGTTCTACTATTATTAAACCGTTTTCATAAGCAAATTGTTCACTAATTTGTGTTTCTGAAGTATAAATATAATCATCTTTACATTTAGTTATATCTGATATGTTAACATATGAGATTTCACCATTTTGAATATTACATTTTGGTAAAGGTTTACCTTGTATTAATTGAGCAAAGTCCTCTATTTGATACGGTTTAATATCTGATTTAATCTTATGTAGATAATTAAGATTGTTCTTAATTTCTGCAACTCTATTCATTATTTTTTCAGTATTCTCTTGTATAGTATTTGTTAATGTAAATGGATTCTCAGTTTCTGTAATAAAATCTTCTAAAGGTTGATATCTATTAAAATCAATAATAAATTGATTATTACTAATTTCCTCTTTATTAACTAAAAGTTGATCTTCAATGTCATTTAAATTTATTTTCTTCAAGTCATAATTACAATTCATAAACTTTTCAGTAAATGAAGTAAACTTTTTAATTGGAAATTCTCTATCATTTTTGTAATTCAACATTAATATATCATCATTATAATTATCATTTTTTAATATAAATAAACTTACTTTAACACCCATCATTGGTTTAAATATAGTCCCTAGATTAATAATACATATAAGTTTATCTAAAATAAGTTTTCTCAAATTAATAGTTTCTTTATTTAATTGAGTTAGAAAACCATCGGGAATAATAAATGCACATTTACCATCTTTTTTTAAAGAATTCAATGCTTTTTGAATATATAGATTATGAGAAATTGATGATTCTATAGGAAAGTCTAAATCATACTCTTTTTTTTGTAATCTTTGAGCGAACACAGGTATTGTAAAAATAGCATCAAAACTACAATCTAACTTATCACTATAACTATGTAGAGGATTACTTAATACTAAATTAGTATTTTTATCATTATTTAACAATAATTCTAAAAATCTTAGCAATAAAGTTTGTTGATTTTGAATAAATCCAATATTATCAGAAGAGTAAGGTTTTAATAAAGATAAGAAATTACTTGATTCTAAATTTAAATCTAGTACTTTATCATTGTTTTTTATATTTAATAATTTTGCGATATTTTCTTGTATTTCTTCATCTAGTGTTTTTACAAATCCAAGTTGGTATTCTTCCTTTATATTTAATATAAATTTAATGATATTTTCTTCAGAAGAAGTCTCCACTGTATCAATAAACATACTTAAGGTTTTATCATCAATAGATAAAAATGGAATATGAAAATTTCTAAATAATAAATCAATATTTTGTGATATTTGAGTACTTTGTAATGTAGGTAAATAAACATTTATAAAATATTTTTTTCTTTCTTCTTTAGTATTCAACTTTACAAGATTAATCCATAATAATTTGAAATTAATATCATAGTGATTTTCATTATCTGCTAATCTTTTCAATATAAGTAAACTAAAAGTAATCTGATATGAAATATTCTTTTCTAAAGGAATTCTCATAATCATATCATTAATATTCATCGTTAACCTTTTAAATAATTTGAAGTAATTATACTTATCTTTTATGACAAATAGTGTCTATTTTACTATAAACTTACTTAGTATTGTAATTAGAATGAAATTTATTTATGATATTATACTGATTAATAATATACTATAAGGATTAACAATAGCAGTATTAATATATTTAGATCAAAATGTACTTAGTGAACTTAGAGATAGAAAACTTAAACAAACAGAAAATATATATTTTATTACACTTAAAAAAGTTCTGTTAATGTCTAATATTGAAACAATATATTCTAATATCACATTAAAAGAAATAAACCAAATTCAAAAAGATTCTTATAAAATAGAACATATAAATTTGTTAGATGAACTTGATGCAAAATATATTGATATACACAACAACAGATTACTCAATACTAAGCCAAGTCAAATATGGGGAAATTATCTTGAAGAGTTAAATTCTAATGATGATACATTAGGAGAAAAAGAAGCTTTAAGGACTTTTGATTTGCTTAATAGAAAAATATCAGGGTTACCTATTAATAATAGTTTCCATGAGATAGGAATGAATTTAGACAAATTTTTAAATGCACTTCCAGATAAAATATATGATTTGTTAGATAATTTTGAAGTTAATCAAGAAGAACTAAAAGAACCTTATAAAAAATATACAAAAGAAATCGGAAATATGAAAGAGATTTTAAAAAATAATCTACCAAAAGTATTAAATAAAATTGAACCTAAAGGTAGTGAGTTTATAAAATTTAATGATTTGCCATTAGGAACTAAACCTTTTAGAGAGTATCTTTCAATAAAAAATTTGAAAATTAATGATTTAGATAGTTCTAAAGTAGTTTTAGCAATTGAAGATATACTTAATAGAGAAAACGAATCATCAAAGACTTGGATAGAAAGTTTAAATAATACTTTAGAAGGAAAAATTTCTATTGCATATACTCTTATGAATTGGGCTGGATATTATCCTGATGATTTTGATAAAAATAAAAAAAATCGTGATAGATTTTTAGCTTCGACTAATGATATGCTACATGCAACAATAGCCGCAAGATCTTGCTATTTAATTTCCAATGATAATGCATTTTCTAAGAAAGCTATTGCAGCTTATAAATATGCAGGTTCTAAAACTATCATTTGTTCATCTAAAGATTTTATAGAAGAACAATGTAAACTTAAAATTCCAACTAATAATTAAGTCATTTGTATAGAGTATGTCCAATTTATGACTATCAAAAAGAAAATAATGAAAATTTATTTTTATAAATATAATTAAATATTAATCTAAACAAACTATAATTGTAAGATTAAGATAACTGTATTAATTTTACTTTTTATTGGAATAATAAAAGATCTAGAAAACATTAAAGGAACTAATTCAAAAACTTTAATTAGATTAAATGAAATTGAACTATCACGTTAATAAGTTTTGAAAAAATTATTATAGGATATTTATAAGAACTTCAACAAGTAAACAAGAATTTTTATTAACATTAATTAAAATAGCCAAATTGATTATTCCTAAGATATCAACCTTCCAACACTCTCTTCCCATAATCTCTAATTTCACCATCTGGAGATACATATTTATATAAAGTAGCTCTTGTAATCTTTAATTCTTTACAAAGTTCTGCAACACTTGTATCTCTATTTTTCATTGATGCTTCAGCAAGTCTTACTTGAGATTTTGTAAGATTAAATTTTCTTCCACCTTTTCTTCCTCTTGCACGTGCTGCTTGAAGTCCTGCCATTGTTCTTTCACGAATTAATTCTCTTTCAAATTCTGCTAATGCTCCAAAAATAGAAAATATCATTTTTCCAGCAGGTGAAGTTGTATCTATATTAACACCTTGTCCACTTAAAACTTTAAATCCAATTTTTCTTTTTGTAAGGTCTTCAACTGTTTGAATAAGATGTTTTAAGTTTCTTCCAAGCCTATCAAGTTTATAAACAACTAAAG
>NZ_JAHKQT010000043.1:2055-2477 GCF_018861145.1 Poseidonibacter lekithochrous | reverse complement strand
CATTAGAAGCAACAGTAACAAATGAAACAACAACAAATGTTAAATCAGAAGGAACAGCATCAATTTTAGATAGTGATGAAGAGCCTCAAATTATAATATCTGATTCTGTAGTAAATGAAGAAGATGGTGTATTATCATTTGTAGTGAGTTTAAGTAACCCAAATTCACAAATTGTAACAGTAGATTTTACAACAGCAGATGGGACAGCGTTAGCAGGTTCAGATTATGAAGCACAAAATGGAACAATAACATTTGCTCCAGGTGAAACTTCAAAGATAATTACAATACCAGTAATAGATGATAATATTTTTGAAAATCCAGAAAGCATGTTTGTTAATTTAACAAATGCAGTAAATGCAACTATATCTGATGAACAAGGTGAAGGGAAGATTCTTGATAATGGAGATATTCCAACATTAAGT
>NZ_JAHKQT010000043.1:0-1793 GCF_018861145.1 Poseidonibacter lekithochrous | reverse complement strand
GGAAGAATTCTTGATAATGGAGATATTCCAACATTAAGTGTAAGTGGAGCAGACGCAGTTGAAGGTGATTACGCAGTATTCAATATTCAATTAAGTAACCCAAGTACAGAAGATATTAAATTTGATTTAATACCAAAAGCAGGAACAGCAAGTACAGATGACTTCGAATCAGAAGTAGAGATATTTGTAAATGGAGAATGGGTAGAAGCTACAAGTGCAACAATTCCAGCAGGTGAGACAGAAATAGCAGCAAGAGTAAAAACAACTCAAGATGATATTGATGAGCCAACAGAACAATTTACATTAGAAGCAACAGTAACAGATGGAACAACAACAAATGTTAAATCAGAAGGGACAGCATCAATTTTAGATAATGATGGAATTCCTCAAATTGTAATATCAGATGCAGTAGCACAAGAAGAAGATGGTGTATTAACATTTACAGTAAGTTTAAGTAACCCAAGTGATGGTGAAGTAACAGTAGATTTTACAACAGCAGATGGGACAGCGTTAGCAGGTTCAGATTATGAAGCAGCAATTGGAACAATAACATTTGCTCCAGGTGAGACTTCAAAAACACTTTCAATTCCAATTATAGATGATTCAATATATGAAGATTCAGAAAGTATGTTAGTTAATTTAACAAACCCAGTAAATGCAGAAATAGCTGATGAACAAGGTGAAGGAAGAATTCTTGATAATGGAGATATTCCAACATTAAGTGTAAGTGGAGCAGACGCAGTTGAAGGTGATTACGCAGTATTCAATATTCAATTAAGTAACCCAAGTACAGAAGATATTAAATTT
This sequence comes from Poseidonibacter lekithochrous, assembly GCF_018861145.1. GTDB lineage: Bacteria > Campylobacterota > Campylobacteria > Campylobacterales > Arcobacteraceae > Poseidonibacter > Poseidonibacter lekithochrous_A. The sequence continues at coordinate 986 of NZ_JAHKQT010000043.1, read as the reverse complement.
GATTTAATACCAAAAGCAGGAACAGCAAGTACAGATGACTTCGAATCAGAAGTAGAGATATTTGTAAATGGAGAATGGGTAGAAGCTACAAGTGCAACAATTCCAGCAGGTGAGACAGAAATAGCAGCAAGAGTAAAAACAACTCAAGATGATATTGATGAGCCAACAGAACAATTTACATTAGAAGCAACAGTAACAGATGGAACAACAACAAATGTTAAATCAGAAGGGACAGCATCAATTTTAGATAATGATGGAATTCCTCAAATTGTTATTACAGATTCTTCTATTAATGAAGAAGATGGAGTATTAACATTTACAGTTAGTTTAAGTAATCCAAGTGATAGTGCAGTAACAGTAGATTTTACAACAGCAGATGGGACAGCATTAGCAGGTTCAGATTATGTATCGGATAATGGAACAATAACATTTGCTCCAGGTGAAACTTCAAAAACAATTTCAATTTCTGTTTTAGATGATAATATTTTTGAAGCAGATGAAAGTATGTATATTAATTTAACAAACCCAGTAAATGCAGAAGTAGCTGATGAACAAGGTGAAGGTAGAATTGCAGACAGCGGGAATGAAAGTGATATTCCAACATTAAGTATTTCTGATTCTGTTGTAACTGAAGGGGAGTTCAATATCTTTACTGTACAGATATCTAATGAATCAACAGAAGATATTAAATTTAAATTCTCTACTATTGATGGGAGTGCTATAAAAGGTGATGATTATGCTGATATCATTGAAGTATATGAGGTATCAAGTGATAATGGTATTACGTGGACAGAAGCTGATGAAGCAACAATAACGGCAGGTAATACAGCTATTTTAGTAAGAGTTCCAACTATAGAAGATGATATAGCAGAATCAAATGAAACATATACTTTACAAGCTGAAGTAATTGAAGGAACAACAACAAATAATACTTATCCAGAAGGTACAACAGCTAGTGCAACAGGAACAATAATAGATGATGATGA
>NZ_JAHKQT010000035.1 GCF_018861145.1 Poseidonibacter lekithochrous | reverse complement strand
TTTTTTTTCTTTTTTTATTTGTTCGATATTTAAAGTTAAATTATTTGACATTATATAGCCTTACAATTCCATTCTGGATAGTTATTTCTAATATAAGCATTTAACTCAATTTCAGCTTGAGTATAAACTTTTTTCTTTTCTTCTAAGTGTGCAAAACCTTCAACTGAAGATACAATCATACCAGCACCAACAGTAGAGTTTGTATACTTATCAATAATAATAAAACTTCCTGTATATCTATTCTCATGATATGGATCTACTGCAATTTCTCTATCAAGTGATATTGTAACTTTTGCAATATCATTTAATTCTAATGTTTCTGTATTAATCTCTTCAAATGTATTAATATTCTTTTTAAATTCAATATTATTAAATGCTCCATTTAACACAGAAGTTGCTCTTTTAATTATATAGTTCTGATTTAAAGCTAATGGAGTTTCATCCATCCATACTACCATTGCTGAAAGATGATTTGATACTTTAGGAATATCTGTAGATTTTACAATCATATCTCCACGTGAGATATCAATTTCATCTTCAAGTGTAAGAGTTGTAGCCATTGGAGCAAATGCTTTAGAAATAGTTTCTACTGTTTCATCTTTTCCAATTGGTCTTAAATCTTTAATATCATTTGATACTATTGATTTAATCTTAGATGTTTTTCTTGAAGGTAATACAGTAATCTCATCACCAACTTCAATTGAACCACTTGCAATTGTTCCTGAGAATCCTCTAAAATTTAAGTGTGGACGTATAACATATTGAACAGGTAATCTAAATGAACTTGACGCTTTTTTATGAATATCAACAGTATCAAGTAATTCCATTAAAGGCTTACCTTTATACCATGAACATTTAGGTGATACAGTTAAAATATTATCTCCATCTAATGCAGAAAGAGGAATAAAGTCAATATTTAAATCTTTATAATGAGGAAGATTAGGAACAATTTCTTTATAATCTTTTTGAATTTGTTCAAATACTTCTTGGCTAAAATCAACTAAATCCATTTTATTAATAGCAACAATTAGGTTTTTAATACCTAATAATGAAGCAATATATGAGTGTCTTTTAGTTTGAGTTAAAATACCTTGTCTTGCATCTATTAAAATAATAGCTACATCAGCTGTACTAGCACCTGTTGCCATATTTCTTGTATATTGCTCATGACCTGGAGTATCTGCTATGATAAACTTTCTTTTATCAGTTGAGAAGAATCTATATGCAACATCAATAGTAATACCTTGTTCTCTCTCAGATGCTAAACCATCAACTAAAAGAGCTAAATCAATTTTATCCCCAGTAGTTCCACTTTTTTTAGAATCTTTTTCAATTGCTGCTAATTGATCTTCAAAGATCATCTTTGAATCATATAATAGTCTACCAATTAATGTTGACTTCCCATCATCCACTGAACCACAAGTAATAAATCTTAATATTTCTTTATTCTCATGTTCTTTTAAATATGCTTCTATATTCTCACTAATTAAATCTGATTGATGTGCCATCTTAAAAATACCCTTCTTGTTTCTTTTTTTCCATTGATGCGTCACCATCACTATCGATAAGTCTTCCTTGTCTTTCACTAGTAGTACAAACAAGCATCTCTTGAATAATCTGCGGTAACGTTGTAGCTTCTGATTCTACTGCACCTGTTAATGGATAACAACCTAGTGTTCTAAATCTTACCATTTCTTTTTTAGCAGTTTTTCGTAATTCTTCAGGAACTCTGTCATCATCTACCATGATTTTTGTACCCATGTATTCTACTACTTCTCTTGTCTTTGAGAAGTATAAATCTGGAATATCTATATTTTCTAAATAAATATATTGCCAAATATCTAATTCTGTCCAATTTGAAATAGGAAATACTCTAATTGATTCACCTTTAGTATGTCGTCCATTATAGATATTCCAAAGTTCTGGTCTTTGAGATTTTGGATCCCATCTATGGTTCTTATCTCTAAAAGAATAAATTCGCTCTTTTGCTCTTGATTTTTCTTCATCTCTTCTTGCACCACCAAAAACAGCGTCAAACTTTTGCATATCTAGCATTTGTTTTAAACCTTCTGTTTTCATTACATCAGTGTGTAAAGCACTTCCATGTTCAAAAGGAGAGATATTCATCTCAATACCTTTAGGATTTGAGTAAGTAATAAGTTCCATACCTACTTCTTTTGCTCTTTTATCTCTAAATTCTATCATCTCTTTAAATTTCCATTTAGTATCTACATGTACTAATGGTAAAGGTGGAGGTGCTGGGTAAAATGCTTTTTGTAATATATGTAACATTACTGAGCTATCTTTCCCTACACTATAAAGCATTCCAGGGTTTTGAAACTCTGCTACTACT
>NZ_JAHKQT010000040.1 GCF_018861145.1 Poseidonibacter lekithochrous | reverse complement strand
CAAATTGCACGTGGTTTTATGATGAGTGCTGGATGTATTAGAGCAAGATTTTGTTCAGGGGCTACAAAACATCAATGTCCCGTAGGCCTTGCAACTCAAGATATAAAAAAGCGAAAATATTTCTTTGTTAAAAAACATTCAGAAAATGTGAAGAATTATCATAATAATTTATTAAAAAGTATGAAAAGTTTACTTGCTGTTATGGGACTTAAGAATGTGAAAGATTTAAGTAAAGAAAAACTAATCTTTTTAGATAAAGATTCAATTATCCATGATGATATGGATGAGTTGTTTGAACGAAGAGTTTTAAAGAAAAATGATTCTAAATCTAAGTCATTAGAGAACTAATAGACATAAATTGAAGAATTAAAAGTTTTATCAACTGGTGACCTATATGGTTACTTAAATAAAAGATAAAAAGATAAAAATCTATCTTTTTATCTACCTAAGTGATCGGTCTATTGTATCTTATCGTATATAAAGATGGTAATGCTAAACCTAAACCTATCCCACCCAATATGATTATAGTTTTTAAACCATTTTCAATAAAAAGATTAATAAGTTCAGTAGTTACACCATGTGCATTCATATCTATTAAATTTATAATTGCAGAAAAGGCAAATGTTCCAGGAAGTAAAGGAATAATTGCTGGAATAGTATAAATAGGTCTTGGAATTACAAACTTCTTAGACCAATAAAGTGCAATTATTCCAATAATTGTAGAAGCTAAAAAGGTTGCTAACTCTAATGGAATATCCATATCCTGGAATGCAACTCTAGTAGTATATGTAATAGATCCACCAAAAGCACAGTAAAAAAGTGCTTGTTTTGGAACATTAAAAACCATTGCAAAACCAAGAGCAGGAATAGCTGAGAAAATGGCATTTAAAATATAAGTAGTAATCATCTTACCATCCTTTTAAACTTAATAAAGCAAGTGCAAGAATTATTCCAAGAGAAGTAGCCACTGTTAATAATACCGCTTGCATCCAACGTCCCCATCCCATAGCTAAGTAGCCTTTTACTGCATCTAAAACTGAGTTTACAAAAGGAAAACCAGGAGCTAGTAATATAACACTAGCCGATAGTGCTATATTAGGAGTGGAGCTTAAATTATAAATTTGAGCAAGACCTGCAATAATAGTTGCTACAAATGCTGTAAACATAAAAGTTAATATTAGAACAAATTTTCTTTTGGCTAGTTCTTGTCTTGTAAACATTGCTAAACTTGAAGCTACAAAAGTTACAAAGAAAGCTTGTACATCTGATCCTGTCAAATAAGCAAATGAAGCACAAGATAAACCTACCATAAATATAACTAACCATCTATTATAATAGTTAGGTTTTATTTCTTTTATAGTTGTAAAAACAAAATCTATATCATAATTGTTTTTTTCTAAATCGTGACACATTTTTTGGACATCACAAACAATGGACATATTAATTGGTTTATGATGAGCTCTTCTAGTTGTAGTAACTGATTGTGTTTGATTATTGCTTAAAGTACTTAATACTATTGCAGAAGGAATAAGTGATACTTCAACAGAATCAACTCCTAAAGCATTTCCTAGTCTTTGAGCAGTTAATTCTATTAGTCTACTTTCTGCACCAAATTCCAACATTAAAACAGCAGCTTTAATAATAGCTCTTGTGATTTTTGTTTGTTCTTCGTAAGTTATTTTATTCATATAAATCTTATGCTTAATTTTTTTCATATATTATCGAAAAATTATCAAATTTGATGTATAAAAAATAGAAATATAAAAATTTTAATTACTAAAGTCAATATATGTTATTATTCGCAAAATAAAAGGATAAATATGTTTAAAAATATGATGTTTCTGCTAGTACCTTTATTATTTATTGCTTGTGGAAGTAGTAAAGTAAATGATATTTTAGGAATAGATGAAAACGAAATAAGAGTTGATTCTTCAAATATGAATACTAGTTTTGAAATTACACTTGATATTAATTTAATTTCAACAGACCTAACAAAACTAGGACTTACTGATGTTGTAAATGTAAGTTATATTTTAGAAGATGATGAAGGTTCTGAACTTTTAGAATATAAAGCACACTTAAAATCAGAAGTAAATACTGAATGTACTCGTACTCTTACTGAAAGCAATGGAGATACCTTCTCTTGTAAAACAAAGTATTCAAATGATTTAGCTAGAACAAATGTAGATGAAGATTTAACTCAAACAATTAAACTTTTAACTAATAAAACATATAAAATTATTTTAAAAGAATACCATGCAAAGATTGATGAAGTAAAAATTGATGATAGCGAAAAGTTAATTACGACATTAGAACTAAGGTAAAAATTGAAAGAATTAACAAATTATTTTACAAAAAAAGATATTATATTTAAACAAATAAGTGAGATTACTCCAAAAGAGTTAGGCTCAAGAAAAAAAATAGGTATATACCAGGCTACTTCTGTTAAAAAAGAGTTTTATGCTATTTTTATAGTTGATGCAAAAAGTAGATTTATAAGAAAAAATGCTGATGATTTAATGGCTCTTTGTGATAAATTATCTTCAAATGTTGACCATAATTTTAAGAGAAAAGTATTATTAATATCTTCTCCTTTATGCTCAAAAGCAAAAGCATATTTAGAAGATAATAAATGGAGTGTTTATATTGATTTTATGTGATATTGGCAATACAACTTTTCATTTTTTAATTGGAAAAAAACATAAGAAATATTCTTTAAAAGATGATATTCCAAAGTTTGATGAAAGAATATCTTTTGTCTCTGTAAATAAAAAAGCAACAAAGAAACTATTACTTGCTAATCCAAATGCTATAAACATAAAAAAATATTTAGATTTTAAAACAGAATATAAAGGTCATGGAATAGATAGAGCACTTGCTTGTGTATTCCAAAAAGATGCAGTTATTGTAGATGCAGGAAGTGCAATTACTGTAGATATTATGAAAAAAGGTAAACATAATGGTGGGTTTATCTTACTTGGATTAAGTTCTTTTATTAAAGCTTATCCCAAAATATCAAGAAAACTAGAATTTGATTTTGAAAAAGATATAAATTTAGATAAAATACCGCTTCAAACAAAAGATGCCATACAATATGCAATGATGAAATCTATCATTTTACCAATCAAAGAAGTTGCAAAAAATAAGAATATTATATTTACAGGTGGAGATGGAGAGTTGTTAAGTGGGTATTTTAAAAATAGTGTATATAAAAAAGATTTAATATTTGAAAATATGAAAAGGATTATTGATGCTAACAATTGCATTGCCTAAGGGAAGAATTGCTAAAGAAACTTTAGAAAAGTTTGAAAAAGCTTTTGGAGAAAAGTTTATTTTTGAAGATAGAAAACTAATACTTGAAAAAGCTGGGTTTAGATTTTTAAATGTAAGAAATCAAGATGTACCAACTTACGTGATGCACGGAGCTGCTGATTTAGGCGTAGTGGGGCTTGATGTATTAGAAGAAAAAGAGTACGACTTAATCAAATTGCTTGATTTAGAACTTGGACGTTGTAAAGTTGCTTTTGGACTTAAGCGTGGTGAGAAACTAGATTTTAATAAAAGTAAAATCACAATTGCAACAAAACATGAAAAAATTGCAAAAAGATATTTTGAAGAAAAAGCAATGGCTGTTGATATTATTAAACTATATGGTTCTATAGAATTAGCACCACTTGTAGATTTAGCTGATTGTATTGTTGATATTGTCGAAACGGGTGAAACAATGAAACAAAATGGTTTAGAAGTAGGACCTACAATTATGGAAAGTTCAGCACATTTAATTGCAAATAAAAATTCTTATTATGCTAAAAAAGATTTAATTTTAGATTTAAAAGAAAAGATTGAAGCACAACTATAATGGGTTTAGAGTTATATTCAAAAGTTGAAGAGTATTTAGGTTTAGAAGATGAGGTTAAAGAGCTTCACTCATATTTCCTATCAATAGTTTTTAAAAAACAACTTGATGATATTATAGATATTGGCTGTGGTCAAGGTGCCTTTATGATGCATTTACGTGCAAATGAAGTAAGTGCTTATGGAATAGATTTAAGTGTGGAGCAAGTAAAAATTTGCCAAGCTCATGGATTAAGAGCAGATGCAATTGCTTTAAATGAAGTAGAAGATAAATTCTCTTGTGCCACTGCAATTTTTGATGTGATTAATTATATTCCTAAAACTTCACTAGAAGACTTTTTCAAAGATACTGCAAATATTTTAAAAGATAATGGTTATTTTATTTTTGATGTTAATTCATTATTTGGCTTTGAAGAAATTGCACAAGGAAGTTTAAATATAAAACTTGATGATAAATTTATAGGAATTGATGCTTTCTTTGAAGATAATGAACTTAAAACAGATATCACATATTTTGAAAAAACTAAAAATAATTTATATATAAAAGAAGAAGATAGTATTACTCAATATTATCATGAATCAAAAAGCTTAAATTTAATGCTAAAAAATGCAGGTTTTATAGTTGAAGATGTAACTAATTTTAATCTTCATACAGACGATGAAGCTGATAAACTAATATTTATTTGTAAAAAGAGCTAAACTTTTTACAAATACTTTTTTCTTGTTCTTTCTCAATGTCATATATTTATTTTTTAAGTATACTAAGAATAAAAAAGGCAAAAAATGACTTACCCAGATTTCTATAACAAAATTGAAACAATCAAAGTACAAGATGAATTATCATCATTTTTAGGAGCATTTGAAGATGGGATTTATGAAATTTCATATTTAGATATTGTAAAAGGAGCAGGTCATTCATGTCCTACAGTTATGGGCGCTTACCTTATGAACCTTGAAGCACTTAAAGCTTTATATCCAGAAGGAATTGCAAAAAGAGGTGAAATAGAAGTTTCATTTTCACAAAGACAAAGTGAAGCTGTTGCAGGAGTAATTGGAAATGTTGCTATGTATATAACAGGAGCTTGTACTACAAATGGATTTAAAGGAATTGGTGGTAAGTTTGATCGTAATTATCTTTTAAAATTTGAGCAAGATATAAATGATGCAAGTGCTAGATTTACAAGACTTGATACAAAACAAAGTGTTGATGTCGTTTATGATCCAAGTTCAATACAATTTGATCCTTCTATGCAAACTTTAATGCAAAAATGTGTTCAAGGAAATGCAGATGAAACTGAGAAATTAAATTTTGGAAAACTTTGGCAAGAAAGAGTTGAAAAGATTGCTAATAATATTTCTACAGTCATAAAAGTCTCTTAATAAACTTGCTATTTTAGGAATACTTTCTTCCTATTGTACTATAGTACAATAAAATAATTTTATTATTTGGGTATTATATAGTTATAAAATTTACTCAGGAGTAAAGTATGGCTACAGTAATAGGAAAAATAACAGAATTAAATGGTGAATTCGAAATTGTGAATGAAAATGGAGAAGTAGTTCAATTAGTCGAAGGACAAGAAATTCAAGTTGGAGATCAAATACAAGGTGTAGTTCAAGAAATTAATGGAGAACTACAAATTGTAACTGAAGATGGAGAACCAATAGAGTTAACTGATGGATTAACTTTAGAAACAATCGATTCTATACCTGAACAAACTTCGGCTGCAACTGTTACTCTAAATAATGGTGAACAAGTAATCGTTAATAGCCAAACTCCTTTATCTGTAGATCCTACAGTAACTAATAATGAAGTAAATACTTTTGATGAAACTCAAATAGATAATGAGACTTTAGATAATTTAGAAAATGATTTAGTAGATGAAACAAACTTAGTTGTTGAAAATAATAATGATTCTGATACAGATACACAAGAAGAAGATGATGAAATTCAATCAGATGATTCAAAGGCTAGAGAACTAGATAGAAATGCAGATGTGGTAGATGTTGTCGCAGATTTAAGAGAAGCAGAATTAGATTTAAATGAAGAAGTTGAAGAAGTTGTAATAGAGGAAAATCAAGTTTCATTTGATTCAGTTATTTCTATTGATGGAACAACTGTTGTATTTGAAGGGAATACAGCTACTTATACATTAAATTTAACACAAAAACCCTCTATTGAGGTAACGGTTACTCTTGAATATAGTGGGGTATCAATTGATGGAGTAGATTATACAAGTGTTAAAACTGTTGTTATTCCTGCTGGAAGTGATCAAGTTTCTTTTTCAATTGATACAATAAATGATTATATTTTAGATGATAATGAACCTTATATTATTGAAATAATATCTGCAACAGGTGGAGGATATGATAGTTTATTAATTGATCCAGTGAAAGATACAGTAACAACAACAATAGTAGATGATTCAAAACCAAATACGCCAAATGACCCAAGTGATCCAGAAGAAGCAAATGGATTAGATAGTGTAACAGTAAAATTAATATCAACAGATACATCAGGAAATGAGATAAATCCAGCAACAATAGCAGAAGGTGAAACATCTTACTATAAAGCAATCTTAGTAGATCCTTCAGGTAATCAAATCACAACAGCTACTGGAGATGTAAATATTACATTTACAGATGGAACAGCAATTAGAACAGGAACAAATGCAGATGGTGAACTAGACTTCACAGGAACAGATGCAACAGTAGCTTTAAATACAGTATTTAGCGCAGTAGCAAGTGATGATTATGTAGCAGATAGTGGTGAAACATTTAATGTACAAATTACAGATGATACATATACAAATGCAAGTGTATATGAAAATGTAATACATGATACAACAGCAGTAATAACAACAATAGTAGATGATTCAAAA
>NZ_JAHKQT010000031.1 GCF_018861145.1 Poseidonibacter lekithochrous | reverse complement strand
GTTTTTTCATGAAAGTCCTATCTGTATTATAATTTGACGTGATTATATCTAAGTTTATCTTTGAATTTAAATGAAGAAATGTATAGTATTTTACTTGTGATTTATTTAAGATTAAACTTAAATAATTAGTGTTATATTATTATCGTTAAAGTGATGAGTTTTTTTCAAAGCTTATTTAGCTTTATATGAAGCAAGAGAGAGTGGAAATAACAAAGTAGTAATTTCTTAATATATAAAAAATATTAACTCAAAGGAGTTTCTTATGTCAAAGAATAGAGTCTATGAAATGTATATTAATGGTGAGTTTATTTCAAAAAATGAAACAATACCTGTAATAAATCCTGCTGATAAAAAGATAATATCTTATATTCCTAAAGGAACAGAAGAAGATGTGAATATAGCTGTAAATGCTGCTTTTGAAGCTCAAAAATCTTGGGAAAAACTTCCTGCGATTCAAAGAGCTTCATATCTTAAGAAGATTGCTCAAAAGATAAGAGATAATGCTGATATGTTAGCAAATACTATTACTGAAGAACAAGGGAAACTTTTAGATTTAGCTCTTGTTGAAGTAAATTTCACAGCAGATTATCTTGATTATATGGCTGAATGGGCTAGAAGATATGAAGGTGAAATCATCCAAAGTGATAGACCTAATGAAAATATATTTTTATTTAAACTTCCAATTGGTGTTGCTGCTGGTATTTTACCTTGGAATTTCCCTTTCTTTTTAATCGCTAGAAAATTAGCACCTGCATTAGTTACAGGTAATACAATAGTTATAAAACCAAGTAGTGAAACACCAAATAATGCTTTTGAGTTTGCAAAACTTGTTGATGAGATTGATTTGCCAAAGGGTGTTTTTAATCTAGTTTCAGGGACAGGTTCTGAAGTAGGAAATACTTTAGCTGGAAATGAAAAAGTTGGTATTATTAGTTTTACAGGAAGTGTTCCTGTTGGTGTTAAGATTATGGAAACTGCAGCTAAAAATGTAACAAAAGTTTCTTTAGAACTTGGAGGAAAAGCTCCTGCAATTGTTATGGCGGATGCTAATATTGATTTAGCAGTTGAAGCTATTAAAAACTCTAGAGTTATAAATAATGGTCAGGTTTGTAATTGTGCAGAAAGAGTATATGTTCATAAGAGTATAGAAAAAGAGTTTACTCAAAAATTGATAGAATCTATGAAAGAAGTAACTTATGGGGATCCATTAAAAGAAGAAGTAGCTATGGGACCACTTATTAATCAAGCTGCAATATCTCATGTTCAATCATTAGTTGATAGTGCAAAAGAAGCGGGAGCCACGATTGCTTTAGGTGGAGAGCCTTCATCAAGAGTTGATGGCTTTTATTATGAGCCAACAGTAATTACAAATGTAAAACAAGATATGAGAATTATTAAAGAAGAAATTTTTGGGCCAGTTCTTCCTGTAGTTACATTTGAAACATTTGATGAAGCAATAGAAATGGCAAATGATAGTGAGTTTGGGTTGACATCTTCAATTTATACACAAAATATAGATTTAGCTATGAGAGCTTGTAAGGAGATTAAATTTGGTGAAACATATATAAATAGAGAAAACTTTGAAGCTATGCAAGGTTTCCATGCAGGATGGCGAAAATCTGGTATTGGTGGAGCTGATGGTAAACATGGTTTAGAAGAGTTTTTACAAACAAAAGTTGTATATCTTCAATATGATATGAATAAACAACAATAATTTTTAAAAAAAGATGTAAATCAATTAATATTTATTTTTTGGTTTACATTTAAATCTATTTGTTTAGCTAATATACTTAATAATTGAACTAATCCCTCATTTTTAGCTAAAATATCAAAATGGAATCAATTTTAGTTATTATCTTTATATCCTTAGCCCTAGCAACAATTTTAAATATCTTTTTAAAAAAATGGGGTATCTCTCATATCATAGGTTATATAATAACAGGTACTATTATAAATAATATCTTTCACTTTAATAATCAAAATAACCTACAAGCACTTGAATTAATTGCTGAGTTTGGAATAGTTTTTCTAATGTTTACTATTGGTCTTGAAATGTCTGTATCTAAGTTAAAAAAAATGAAAGAGATTTTATTTTTAAATGGCTTTTTACAAGTAGGGATTAGTACTCTTATTATTTTTATGATTTCATACTATGTATTTTCAATTGATATTACTTCATCTATTATTATTTCACTTGCTTTTTCACTCTCTTCTACAGCTGTAGTTTTAACTTATTTAAAACAGTCAAAAGATATCTATACACCTTATGGAGAAAAATCAACTGCTATTTTGATTTTTCAAGATTTAGCAGTAATCCCAATATTACTACTTATTGGTTTCTTATCTAATTCCACACTTTCTATTTCTGAAGTTTTACTTCAAACATCTGTATCTGCAGCTGGAATTATATTATTTATGTTTACAATAGGTAAAAAACTTTTAAATTGGTTTTTATATTTTGCTACTAAAGCTAAGTTAGAAGAACTTTTTTTAGGTTCGGTTTTCTCTATTGTTATAGGTACATCTTTATTAGCACATGAAATTGGATTTACTTACTCTTTGGGTGCTTTTATCGCAGGAATGATTATTGCTGAAACAAATTATCATGTAAAAGTTGAATCAGATATTTCATCTTATAAGGATCTGCTTTTAGGTGCTTTCTTTTTTTCAGTTGGAACAAAGATTGATATTACATATTTTATTTATAATCTTCATTATATTTTTATAGTATTGTTATCAGTAATGATTATAAAAGCATTGGTAATATATTTTGTTATAAAAAGAAAAGCTAATAAAAGTGATTCACTTAAAGCTGCATTTGCATTATCTCAAGTTGGTGAATTTTCTTTTGCAGTATTTGCATTGGCTTCAAGCAATACTCTTCTAACAGATGAATTAAGTGAATTTCTTATTTTAGTTACTGTACTTTCCATGATTATTACACCTTTTATTGTAAATAATATATATAAACTTGCTTCATTTTTTGTAGTAGAGTTCTTTGAATCAGATAAAATTACACCTATTAATTCTAAAAATCATATCATACTTTGTGGATATTCTACTCTTGGAAGAATAGTAGCAAAACAACTAGAAGAGAAAAAAGAAGAGTTTGTTATCATATCTGATGATTTAAGACATGTATTACTTGCACAAAAAAGAGGATATCAAGCCTATTTTGGACACTTAAATAAATCTCCTGTTTTAGAATCTCTAAAAGTAGATGAAGCATCAAGCATAATTATTACAGTACATAACCTAAGCAACAAGCGGCTTATTTGTGAAGCACTTTTATCATTTAAAGAAGATATGAATATTATTCTAAATGTAGATACTGTTGAAGAAAAAAAGAGCTTAAGAGATTTACCTATTAAGTCTTTTGTCTTAGCTCAACATGAAGTTGCCGATTTATTAGTTGAAAAAGCATCAGGCAATGATTAAATACGAAACTTTTGTTACTTTTTCTTTCCGTAAATAATTTTTTCACCATTTTCATCTACTAAAGGGTAGTTTAGTTCATTTAGTTTCATTTTTTCTTTTATTGCATCTTCTAAATTTATATTTAAAGTCATGCACATTCTTATTAAGTATACTGCAATATCAGCTATTTCTTCTTTTGCATGTTGATGTTTTTGTTTATCTAAGTTTGCTGATTGATCAAAGTCTAACCACTGAAATATTTCTAAAAGCTCTGAAGCTTCAACATTTAGTGCCATCGAAATATTTTTTGGATTATGAAACTTATCCCAATCTCTTTGTTTTGAAAAATCTTTTATGATTTTTTCTATATTTTGCATATCCATGGTAATCCTTTATCAAATAGTGTTATTTCTCTTTTTTATGAGCTAATACCCATAACTCTACTTTTTCATTTTCTCTATTATCTGTTCTTTTTGTTCGCTTAGATGACGCTCTAACATCTCTTCGTAAGTGCAAGTCTTTTCTAAATCGATTATTATTTCTTAACTCTTCTATTATTGGATGTGGAGTTTCTTTATCAACTACTTCTGAAAAGTTTGAAAATATTAATACTATTTTCCCCTCAGGTTCTAAGTGTTGTTTAGCTTGTTCAAAGAATCTTGGAAAAAGTTCATCTTCATAATACATAGCTTTATCAATTCCCTCTTCTAATTTATGCTTAGCTTTTAACCAAGGAGGATTGAAAACTATTACATCTGCTTTTTCTTCGCAATTTTCAAATAAATCCCCATGATTTAAACTTATCTTATCTTCAAAACCTAATCTTTGAGACTCTTTTGCTACTCCAATAATTGCATTTTTATTTGTGTCTGTTGCTGTAATATTATTAAATCCATTTTGAATTAACTGAAAAGATAAAACACCACTGCCAACTCCAATCTCAATTGCTTTTTCTTTTGAACCATCATATTTTTTTAGCCATTTATCAAATAGTTTTAGATGATCAAATCTCGTAGGAAAATATGTTCCATAATAGGGATAAATATTTAAGTCTAATGTTTTAATCTCTATTCCTTTTTTATACCATTGCCATGAACTATTCATTCCTTGAATATCTGGATATGAGATATAAAAATCTTTTACTTCAGGATATAAAATTTCTAACCATCCAATATTTGGAGCTTTTTTTAAAGGTAGTTTATTATCTATTACTTTTATTAGTAATCTATGCGAAGCTTCTCTAAATGCAGAACGATATTCTCTTTGACCTTTAAAACTTTTATCTGTAAATGTTTTTAAAAGAACTTTTTTAAGCTCGGCTAAGACTTCTAATCCATTACTATAGTATTCTTCGACGATTACGTACTTACCTGCAATCATATCAAGAACAGTTGCACTAGTGTCCATTTTACGGTAGAAACTTATTGCTTCTACTTCTGTTGTTATAATCTCTGGTCTATCTGCTTTGATTGATTGTATATTGTTATTCATGTATTTATTCCCTTTATATTATGGGTCATTTTATTGTATAAGGGCTTATTTTAAGATTGGGATAAATTTTTAGATTTCAGCTTAAGTATTTTGGGCAATGAAAAGTAAATAAAACTTAGACTATAATTGCAAAAAATAAATACAAAGATATAACTTATGATTAAAAGAGAGTTTCTACAAAAGCACGAAAAATTAGATTTTAAATTCTATCAAAATGTTGATGATTTTATTGTTGAAGAAGTTCCAATCCCTTTTAAAGGTCGAGGTAATTTTATAATTGCAAAGATTAAAAAAACTAGATTAGGAACTTGGGATTTATTAGAAAGTTTATCAAAAGGCCTTCGAATTTATGAAAATGAATTAGGCTATGCTGGACTTAAAGATAAAAATGCAACAACAACACAATATATATCAATTCCCAAAAAGTATTCAAAAGATTTAAAACAATTTAGACACAATAAAATCAAAATCTTAGAAACTACACTTCATGGAACAAAACTAAATATTGGAGATTTAATAGGAAATTCTTTTGAAATAAATCTTCATGAAGTTAAAGCCCAAGATGTAGGAAAAATAGAAAAACTTTTAAAAGAGATTTCAAATGTTGGTATGCCAAACTATTTTGGTTACCAAAGATTTGGACGAGATGGTAAAGATAACTTAGAAAAAGCTAGAAGATATATTTATGAAGATTATCAAATAAAAGATAGAAAAATATCTAAGATGTTAGTGTCTGCTTATCAAAGTGATTTTTTTAATAAATGGTTAGTTGAAAGATTGAGTTTATGTGAAGATACATTTGTTCCAATGGATGGTGATGTATTTAGAGAATATAGAAGTGATGAGTTTTTCACACCAAAAAACTTAACACCACAAATGCTAAATGATTTTAATAATAAGAAAATTGTTCCGACAGGTTTATTACCAGGAAATAAAGCTTTTAGAAGTATTAAAGATGCAAGAGAAATTGAAGAAAAATATGATGATACTTATATTCAAGAAAAAGGCTACAGAAGGGATGCGATTGTTTATCCTACAAATATAAATGTAAACTATGATAAAAATACTAAAAAATGTAAGTTGAAGTTTACTTTGCCAAAAGGCTCATATGCTACAGTTTTAATTGAGAATATTGCTAATAGAAACCTAAGAGCTTAGGTTTCTATTTATTAGAAGAGCTTGTAAAATACTCTTTTTCATAATCTTTTAGTTGCTCAATACTTCGAACTCCAATTTCTTTAGCAACAATTTTTCCATTTTCTAAATATATTAAAGTAGGAATAGCTTTAATTTCAAATTGTGCTGTAAGAAGTTTTTGTTTTTCTATATCTAGTTTATAAATTTCTATATCACTTTGTTTGCTTGTATTATATTTTGTCAAGTTTTTACCTAAAACCTTACAAGATGGACACCAAGTAGCATAAAAATCGATAATTACATTTTTGTTCTTTAATTTATCTTCAATGTTTTCAAGAGTTAAATGCTCAAATGCAAATAATGATGAAAAACTAAGAGATAAAAGTAGAAATAATTTCTTCATTTTATCAATCCTTTTTATTTGACAAAGTATAGTTTTTATATGTGTAGTCTTTGTAAAGACAGCACTGTAAATTAAAAGAAGACAAATTTTATCTTATTCTCTAAATAGTTTTGATATCTTATTTCTTACAATTATATATTTTATTAAAAGAGAAGAATTATGAAATTAAGTAAATTAAAAGTTGATATGGATTATTTTAAAATAGATGAAAAATTATATCAAAAACTAAAACCAACACCTTTAAAAAATCCAAAGCTAGTATCCTTTAATAAAAAAGCCTGTGATTTAATAAACTTAGATTATAAAGAGTGTGAAACACAAGAGTTTTTAGATTTTTTAAATGGTACAAAAACTTTAGAAAACTCACAACCTTATGCTATGGTATATGCAGGTCATCAGTTTGGATATTTTGTACCACAATTAGGAGATGGTAGGGCTATAAATTTAGGAAATATAAATTCTTGGCACTTACAAACAAAAGGTTCAGGGCCTACAAAATATTCAAGACGAGGAGATGGTAGAGCAGTTTTACGCTCTTCAATTAGAGAATATATTATTAGTGAAGCAATGTATGCTTTAGATATTCCAACTACAAGAGCCTTAGCTATTATTGATTCGGATACATATGCGCATAGAGAATGGGAAAAAGAATCTTGTTCTATTGTTTTAAGAATGTCATCATCTTGGATAAGAATAGGTACTTTTGAATTTTTTGCAAATACAGAAAATTCAAAAGAAAATGTAACAAAACTTGCAGATTATGTAATAGAGCAAAATTATCCACATTTAAAAGAAGTAGAGGGAAAATATGAAAAAATGTTTTATTCTCTAGTTGACAAAACAGCTTCTATGTTAGCACGTTGGCAAGTATATGGATTTATGCATGGAGTTATGAATACTGATAATTTTTCAATGGCTGGCGTTACTATTGATTATGGTCCTTTTGCATTTATGGATTACTTTGATAAAAATTGTATTTGTAATCATACTGATGGGGAAGGACGATATTCTTATAATAATCAACCCTATGTCGCAAGATGGAATTTAATAGTGTTAGCTAATGCCTTAAAAGAGATATGTGATGAAAGTAAACTTCTTGAATACATGAAAACATTTCTTCCTCAACATGAAAATGTATATTTAAAACTGATGAATGAAAGATTAGGTTTAATTGCAAGTAAAAGTGGAGATAGCAATTTAGATTTAATATTAGAACTTTTAGGAGCATTAGAAACATCTAAAATGGATTATAATGTATTTTTTCATAGATTAAATTCTATTAAATCTTTTGATGACTTATCATATATTACAGATTTATGTGTATTTAGAGATCCAATAGAAAAGTGGTTTGATTCATATAAAAAAGTTTGTGAGATACAAGAGAATAGTTTTTCAAAAAGAAATGAAATAATGAAGAAAGTAAATCCAAAATATATAATAAAAAATTATATGCTTCAAGAAGCAATTGAGTTAGCACATACAGGAGATTATTCACTGGTAAATGATTTATTAGAAATTGCACAAAATCCATATGAAGAGCATTCTAAATATGAAAGATATTCAAATCCAACACCCATGAAGTTTGCAAATATTAAACTTTCTTGTTCTTCTTAAATAATAAAAAGTTAATAGCCCCAAAAGAGCTATTAATTTTTATTGTTTAGGTTTATTTATATGGAAGTGTAAATGCTATTCCTACTTCAGAATATGACTTGTTTTCATGAAAAACTTCACATTTTTTTGCAAATGCTAAAAAAGAACTTTTCATAGAAAAATCCAAAATATCAATAGTTCCCTTTGCTACAATTTTTGAATCTTTCATATCATATGACATTAAAACTTCTTTTGTAACTTCATTCATAGTCATATTTAAAATTAATTTTTTATTTTCTTCATCAACACTTTTTATATTTCCATAGATAGTTTCTGAACTTGCTAAAGAAAATAAAGTACTAGTAATACTTTTATCTCTTCCTGGATTTTTAGAATCAAATGATGCCGTTGTTATAGCTACTTTTGCACTTTTTAAAAACTCTGATAAATTTTCACTTTTATTAATATTTATTTTTATATCTTTAAAAGTACCAGAAACAGCAACTTTTTTTGCAGTTTTATATCCAGTCCATTGTACACCTAAATCACCATCAATCTCATAAGCACTTAAATTAATACTTAATCCTAATGCTAAAATTGAACTTAATAATATTTTTTTCATTGTAAATCCTTTCTTGTTTACTAAAATGTACATGAATATTATTTAATAACCACTTAGTTTTATTTGAATTAAAAAAAAGATTTGTAATTTTAACTGACTATTGGTCAATTTTAAATTTAATTAAGAGTTTTAAGCTAAACTTTTAACTGACCAATAGTCAGTCAAAATAAATAAAAGGAAACTTTTTGCCAAAAATTGTTGATAAAGAACAGAAAAGAAAAGATATTGCACTGGCATGTAGTGATTTAATTCATGACCTTGGTATTAAAAAAATAACAGTTGCTCAGGTTGCAAAAACTGCTGGAATTGGCAAAGGTACTGTTTATGGATATTTTGAAAATAAAGAAGATATAATTTTTGAAATTATAAATATACATATAGAGAAATATCATAATAATTTTTTAAAATCTATAAAAGATTTAAAGTCAACAAGAGAAAAAGTTTTTCATTTCTTTAATTTTGTAATTGATAATAGTGAAGAAAATTTAAAACATTTTAATGGTTATAAAGAGTATTTATCTATTGTTTTATCTGATAATGATGAAAAGATGATTGATTTTAATGATACATGTAATGTTTTTTTTCATAATCAATTAAAAAAAGTAATTCAAGAAGGTATAGATGAAGGTGATTTAATGCCAAAATCTATTGATTTTTGTGAATCTTTAATCGTTTTTGAAAAAGGTCTTGTTTTAAAGAAAATGACGGAAGTTGATTTTAATCCAGAAGAGATATGTCTTAATTTTATAAATAATTTATTTGATTTAATAGAAATAAAAAAAGGAAAAAAGAATGTATAAGAAATTAATAATAAGTGTTGCTTTATTTTTAGTAACACTTACAAATATAAATGCTGAGGGAACGGCCTTAGTTAATACAGATGTTATAAAACTTTCAGAGGTAAATCCTTTGCAAGAATTTGTAGGAACTGTATCTTTTGATAAGAAATCAAAAGTAGCAAGTCAAAGTTCAGGAATTGCACAAAAGATAAATTTTGAAGTAGGAAAAAAAGTAAAAAAAGGTGATATTCTTGTATCTATTGATTCAGATATTTTAAATGCACAAATTAAAGCAGCTGAATCTTCAGTTAATATGTATAGAGTGCAACTTAAAAATACAAAGAAAAACTACTTACGATATAAAGCTTTATTTGCAAAAAAATCTATTGCTCAGAAAGTTTTTGATGATTCAAAATTAGCCTATGATGTAGCCAATGAAAGTTTAATCTCTTCAGAATCTAGATTAAATGAATTAAAAATTCAAAAATCTAAAAAAGTTATAAAAGCTCCATTTAATGGTGTAATAGTAGAAAAGAATGTAAATATAAAAGAATGGTTAAATATAGGTTCCAAAGTAGCAACTATTGTGAATACACAAGAAGTTCAAATTATATTTAATTTACCACTTAGTTTTATAAATGGTCTAAAAACAGGTGATGTTTATGATGTAAATATTTCTGAAAAAATTGTAAAAGCTAAATTATATGCGGCAATTCCAAGTGGAGATACACTAACTAGAACTTTCCCTGTTAGATTTAAAGCAAATGTTGGAGATATGTTTATTTACGATGGAGCACAAGCAAAAGTTAGCTTTGCTAAAAATGCTAAAACACAAGCTTTACTAATAAATAGAGATGCCGTAATTAATAGATTTAATATGGATGTTGTATTTGCAGTAGTTGATAATAAAGCTGTAATGATTCCTGTTCAAATTGTAGGTTTCCAAGGAACAAATGCTGCGATTGCGGGAAAAGGTTTAGTTGAAGGAATGGATATTGTTGTTAAAGGAAATGAGAGAGTTTTCCCTAAAATGGATGTAAAGATTTTAAATAAACAAGATAATAAAGAAAAAGTGAAATAGGGTAAATAATGGATTTAATTAAATTTTCAATTAAAAATCCTGTAACTATAATAGTTTCAGTTTTGATTGTGGTTTTATTTGGGTTTATCTCTTTAGATAAATTACCATATCAACTAACACCAAGTGTTAGTAAGCCAGAAATTAAAATTACAACTGTATGGCCAGGTGCTACTCCTTATGAGATAGAACGGGAGATTATAGAAGATCAAGAAGATGCCTTAAAGAGTTTAAACAACTTAATAGAGTATGAATCATCTTCACAAGATAATATGGGTGAGATTACTCTTACTTTTACATTAGGTACTGATATAAGAGCTGCACTTCAAGATGTTTCAAATAAATTAAATGAAGTAAGCTCTTATCCAGCAGATGCCGAAGAACCTATAATTGAAACTGCAAGTGCAAGTCCAATTATTTGGATGATGCTTCAAACACAAGAGAATAATCCAAGACATATTGATGAGTACAAAACTTTTTTCGATGATGAAATTGTTCCTTCTATCAAAAGAGTTTCTGGAGTTTCTGGAACTATGACAGCTGGTGGAAGAAAAGAGCAGATGCAAATTAGTTTAGATTTAAATAGTCTTGCATCATATAATCTTACAATTGCTGATGTTACAAGAATATTACAAAATGAAAATATAAATGTATCAGCAGGTGTGCAGAATATAGGAAGGCGTTCGTATAGAATTAGAACAGTTCATAAGTTTTCAAATGCACAAGATATAAAAGATATTATTCTTATTTCAAATAGAGAACAAAGAGTAACATTAGGTGATGTAGCTGAGGTTAATTTTGGATATGAAACAGCAAAATCTGTTGCTATGTTCTTAGGAAAAGATGGTATTTTCTTAGGAGTTCAACCAACTGCAAACGCAAATGCAGTTCAACTTACAAATGAAGTTGAAAAAGTAGTAAATGATTTAAATGCAACAATTTTAGAAAAAGAAAAACTAAAAATGATTTGGATTTATGATCAACGTGGATATATTGTAGGTTCTGTTGATTTAGTACAACAAAATATTATGATTGGTGGTGTATTAGCCATCTTTATGCTAATTTTATTCTTACGAGCTATTTCACCAACAGCTGTTGTTTCTATTGCAATTCCAATTTCTGTAATTGGTACATTTATTATTTTATCAGCACTTGATAGAAGTTTAAATACTATTTCACTTGCTGGTATTTCCTTTGCTGTTGGTATGTTAGTTGATAGTGCTATTGTTGTTTTAGAAAATATTGATAGACATAGAAAAGAGGGAATGAGTATTCCTGATGCTGCATATAAAGGTACGAGTGAAGTTTGGGGTGCATTAATTGCATCAGCTTCTACAACTATGGCAGTATTTTTACCAATCATTTTCTTAGAAGATGAAGCTGGACAATTATTCAAAGATATTGCAATTGCTGTTGTATCATCTGTATCTTTTTCTTTATTTGTATCAATTGCGGTTATTCCAATGTTATGGAAAAAGTTTGCAAGTATGTCAGGAAAAGAGATTAAAAAAGAGACAGCTTTAACAAAACTTGGAAATAAAATAGTTGATTTCTTTATGTCTTTTGTTAACTGGTCATTAAAATCTGTGCTAACAAAAGTAGCTACTATTTTAACTTTAGGAATATTATCTGCTTCAACAATTTATTTATTATTCCCAAAATTAGACTATTTACCTCAAGGTAATAAAAACTTAATTTTTAATATCTTAATTACACCACCTGGTTTATCATATCAAGAAAGATATGATATGGGTGAGTATTTAATGAAAAAAATAGAGCCGAATATTAATAAAGATGTAGATGGAGTTCCTGGATTAAGTCGTGCCTTTTATGTTTCTTTTGGAGACTTTAACCTTTTTGGTGGAACATCTATGCATGAAAGTAGAGCAAAAGAGCTAATACCATTTTTTAGACCAATAGTAAACTCTATGCCATCAATTTTTGGTGTATCTTTACAATCAGGTGTTTTTGAAAATGGAATAGGTGAGGGTAAAACTGTTAATGTAGATATTTCTGGTGAGAGGATAGAAGATATTGCAGGAGTTGGAACTCAATTATTTATGGCTTCTAGAGGAGTTATAAAAGGTGGACAAGTTAGACCTGTACCATCTATTGAGTTACTTTATCCAGAGTTTAGAATTAAACCTAATCAAGATGCTTTAAAAGCTTTAGGTATGAGTTCTTTAGATTTAGGAAATACTATTGATGTTCTAATGAGCGGAAGAAAAATATCTGATTTTGAACAAGATGGTAAAAAGAAAATGGATTTAGTATTAAAAGCAAATGAAGAGCAAATTCAAACACCTGAAGATATTATGGCTACTCAAATAGCATTGCCAAATTCTTCATTATTACCAATATCATCATTAGCTACTTCTGAAAGTATTACAGGTATTTCAGAAATTAGACACCTAGCAGGAAAAAGAACGATTACATTACAAGTAACACCACCTGCTACTATGACAATACAAGAAACAATGCTTACATTAGAGGGTATGATTAATCAAATGAAAGATTCAGGAAAAATTTCAAACAGTGTTGAAATTGGAATTTCTGGAACAGCTGATAAATTAACACAAACAATTTCAATGCTTGAGTTAAACTTTATACTAGCACTTATAATTATTTACTTACTAATGTCTGCATTATTTGGTAACTTCTTGTATCCTATTGTTATTATGTTTACTGTGCCATTAGCAACTGCTGGTGGGTTTATTGGACTTGCTTTAACAAATACATTTATAGCACCGCAACCTTTAGATGTCTTAACAATGCTAGGCTTTATTATTCTAGTTGGTATTGTTGTAAATAATGCAATTTTAATAGTGCACCAAAGTCAGAATCTAATTAAAAATGAAGGCTATGATCATAAAAAAGCAGTTGTAGAAGCTACAAGAACAAGAATTAGACCTATTTATATGTCTTCGTTAACTTCTATTTTTGGTATGTTGCCTCTTGTTTTACTTCCAGGGCCTGGAAGTGAATTTTATAGAGGTTTAGGTTCTGTAATTACAGGTGGTCTTGCGCTTTCTACTGTATTTACAATTTTTGTAACACCAGCTCTTTTAATGTTCTTTATAAAATTAGAACAAAGAATTGGTGGAAAAACAAAAGAACCAGTTGATGTTAGTAAAGCATAGGAGAAATAAATGAAAAATATAAAAAGAAAACTAATACTAAGTATGTTAGCAGCTTCGATTTTAACTGTTAATATAAATGCTTTAACATTACCAGAAGCTGTTGATATTGCCCTAGAAAATAATCATGAGGTACAAGCAAAAAACTTTGATTATCTAGAATCACTAGAAAATGTAAAGTTAAATGATGCAGATTTCTTACCAAAAGTAGGATTAGGTTTTGTATATAATAATAGAGATGAAATAGCTTATCCTACTCAAGTAGATACAGATGCTACTTTTTCTGCTGAGGTCTCTTATAACTTATTCAATGGTTTTAAAAATATTTCAGATAGAAACTCTTCAAAGTTTTTATCTCAAAGTTCACAGTATTCATTAAATGCCTTAAAACAAGATATTATTTTAAATACTAAAATAGCTTATATAAATTATCTTGATAAAGAAAATGCACTTGAAACTTTTAAAAGTGCTTATAACCTTTTTCAAGAACAATATATTGATTCAAAGAATAGATATGAACAAGGTTTAATTGCTAAAAATGATTTACTTCAAGTTCAAGTAAATATGTCTTCTGCAAAACAAAATGTTGCAAAAGCAAAGGGCGATTTAAAAACAGCAAAAAATACATTATCAAATATTTTAGGTGGTATGGACTTATCTTCTGAAAGTATAGAAAAGTTAAGTAATACAACGCTAAAAACATCTGATTATGATATGAAACTTTTAGATAATAGAAGTGAAATTCAAGCTTTAAATATGAATTTAGAAGCGATAAAACAACAAAAGAAATCAATAAAAAGTTCTTTTTATCCAAAAGTTGATGCTTCAATATCTCATAATGAATATTATGAAGATATAAGTGATTACAAAAATCAAAATATTGCAAGTTTAAGTGCTTCATGGAACTTATACAATGGTGGATTCGATAATACTAAAGGAAATATTTATAGAACTAGATATCTAAAAGCAAAAACTCAATTAGATAAAACAAAACTTGATATTAAACTTCAATATGAAAATGCAATTTCAAATCTAGAAGTTGCAATAGAAAACTTTAATACAGCAAGTTTATCGCAAGAACAAGCAGAAGAGAATTATCAAATAGTTAAAAATAGGTTTGATGAAGGTATCTCTACTAGTACTGATTTAACAGATGCAAACTACTTATTAACTCAGTCAAAACAAGGTTTAAATAGAGCCTATTTTGATAAATTTTTAGCAGTCTCTACCCTTGATAGAATATTTGAGAAATAGAAGTTTTCTTCTGTTTCTTAAAAAGTCACTATTTAATTACTTTCTTCTTTTATAATATTCTATTAATTAATGTTTAATCCTAGGCAAATAGCGAACTTTTGTTATGTATTAAAAGTAGTTAAAAACACTTCAGGAGAGTATAAATGAGAAAAGAAATTATTGGAACACTAGCAACACTTACTGCAATATCGATTTTTACAGGTTGTGTAAATACTGAGCATCATGCAATGCATATGGCTACAGATGGTATGATTAAAGAACAAAGAGCAATGTTAGCAAAAAATACAGATGGTAAAGGATTTGGTCCTCAAGCTCCACGAGATATCGATTCTGTACTTGGTAAAAATACTAGAGCTTTTAATATTGCACCAGAATATTCAGAAATGAATCTTTGTAATATTCATTTCCATAAAAATGCAGAACATAAAGGTGGAGAGTTTACTACCTTTGCAGGAAATGGAGATGGTCATGGATATCAAAGTGGATATAAATTTAATGGTTCTTTAACTACAGCAGAATTACTTGCACCTAAAAATGAAATTTGTCCAAGTAAACATGGATCTTTAAATTCAGGTGATACTATTGAAGTTCATTATGTTCATTCTACTGCAAAAGTAAATCCTGGACCAACGTTAGGTTCTTGTTTAAGTGATTCTATTATGAATCCTCAATTAAGAGTTGAAACACAGGTATATGTATTAGTAAATGATAAAAATGCACTTGATTTTAATGAATTAACTAAATATGGTGTTAAAAATGGTTTAAATCAAGCTTTAAATATTCCAACAAATACAGGTACTCCAGTACAATATGCTGGTTCTACTACAGGTCCTGGATATAATGAAAAAGCTTCTCCTTTACAAGTATCTTGGAGTGTTAGACCAAAAGTTGCAAAAGTAAATATTAATACAGTTGGTCAGTGGTGTAAAGGTAATACATTTAAAGAAGATCATGCACATGGTGTGAGAAATCTTGTAATTAATCCTGCTTTACTTTCAAATATTAAATAATTTCTTATCATTTTTATTTTAGGTTTTCCTAAGATAAAAATGATAGTTTATTTCTAAACATTTATTTTATATCCAATACTATGAATATTTATTATTATTCCATTAGGTAATTTTCTTCTCAATTTTTTAAGTATTGTTTTAAGTGAATCTTCATGACTTTTTAAATACTCATCCCACACACTATATATAATTTTATCTATTGATAAAACTGAGTTTAAGTTATTCATAAATAAAGTAAAAATTAACTTTTCCTTATTAGTTAGATGAATTACTTTTCCATTACATGTAAGTTCTTCAGAATCGTAGTTCCATATATAACCATCTTTTAATATTTTATTTTTTAGAGCAGTTATTTTGAAGTTTGTTAATTCATCTATAACTTTTTCAAGTGATAATTTTAATGCTCTTCTTGAAATGGGTTTTACTAAATAATCTGTTAATTTCAATTTAGTTGCTTGTAATAAAAAATCTTTATCTTTGTGTGCTGTCAATACAATAGCTTTTGTTGTATGATCGTGTTGTCGTATCATTTGAAGTAAATCAAGTCCATTTATTTTTGGGATATTTATATCTATGATTAATATATTTGGTCTTTTTTCTTTATATATATTATACGCTTCTACTCCATCTGTAGCTTCATATACAAATTCAAACATAGTCTTTAGATATATTATATAATTTTTTCGGAGTATATTTTCATCTTCTATAAGTAAAATACTATAGTCATATTTAGTATTATTCATTATTTATCTCTTTTAAAATTTGTATACTAAAGCATACTCCCTTTTCATTATTTTTAAGTGTAAGTTTACCTTTCATTCCATCTTCTATAATCATTTTTGCCATATATAAACCTACTCCTCTTCCTTGCGATTTATGTTTTGTTGTGTAATAAGGTTCGAATACTCGTTCAAGTCTTTCTATATTAATTCCACCTGCATTATCTGATATTGATATAATATAAGTATTGTTTTCATCTTTAATATCTATTAATATTTTTGGATCTGGTATTTTTCTTATCATTAAAGCATCATTTGCATTACTAAGGATTATTACTAATACTTGTTGTAATTCCATAGGATATCCTATAGCCTTTAAGTCTTTATCTACATTAATTTCTACTTGGGTAAAATTAGAACAAAGAGTCCCTTTTATAATAGATATTGAGTTGTCAATAATCTCTCTTAAAAAAAAATCTATTTTTATTTTATCTTGATTAAAAAAGTTCTGAAAATTATCTATAGTATTAGACATATATTGAGTTAAATCTTCTATTTCTAACATTTTAGCTTCAATTATTTCATTTTGAAATTTTTTACTTTCAAGTACTGTATCTATAATTAAAATAGATGAATTTACTTGAGCGAGTGGTTGTCTCCATTGATGAGCTATATTTGCAATCATTTCGCCCATTTGTGCTAGTTTACTTTGCTCCATCATTATAAGTTGCTGTTTCTTATTTTTATCTATTTCATATTTAATCTTATCTTCTAAGTTAGTATTTACTTTTTTTAGCTCAGCTTTTGCATCTTGTAAATTTTTTTCAATATCTTTTCTTTTTTTAATCTCTTTACTTAATCTTTTATTAGAGAAATAAAAAACAATTATAATAAAACAAAATAGAAAAATTAAAATAGTTATTATTAAAAGTACCTTATTTAGGTCTATTTTACTAGGGTCATACATGGTTAAGTATTTATCTCTTATTTTAGATTTTTCAAAAGTTGTCCATGTTTTGAGTTCTTTATCAATAATAGATACAAGTTCACCCCAATCATTTCTAACGGCCATTGCATTTTTATGATTTGGTAATTCAGTTGGTGCTGCTACTTTTAAATTATTAAAATCATTTTCTTGGATAATAAAACTTCCTACAGTTAAATTACCAATAAAAGCGTCAGTTTTTCCTACTGCTACTGCCTCTAGTGAATCTTTTGTCGCCTGATTAGAATTTATTGGATAAAGTTTAATTTTTGGATATTTTTTTTCTAAGATTTTATATATTTCAAATTTATCTTGTACTGAGACTATTTTTTCACTTAAATCCTTAATTCCAGCAACAAAAGTGTAGTCTTTTCTTGTAAATATAACTCTAGGATGAGATAAATAAGGAAGAGTAAAAAGCATATCTTTTTTTCTTTCTTCTGTTGGATTTAAAGTAAGAAGTAAATCTATATTTCTTTTATCTTTAATTTCATTTAATACCTGTGAAAATGCATATTTATCTGTAGAGATAAACTCATATTTAATATTATATTTATTAAATATTTTGATAATATAATCTACTGAAATCCCTGAAGCTTTACCATTTTTATACATTTGAAAAGGAGGCCAGTTTGCAACTCTTACTTTTACTTTATAATCTTTATTTAGCCATTCTTTCTCTTTTTCATTTAAAATAGCAATCTTTGAGAATAAAATACTATTAAGTATAATTAAAACTATTAATATCTTCAATAAGCTTCCTTTTGATTTTTTCATTTTAATATTTTTATTTTGGTATTTTTATAACTACTTTGAGCTAAAAAAAAGAAAAGTTAATATATTATTGAGAATGATTACAATAAATAAAGAAACTACGAAACTATTAAGTTTTACAATCTTATCATTGCTATTTTTAGCTTTAAATTCTATTCTTTGTAAGGCTGCACTTGTAAATAACTATATTGATGCTTATTCTTTTACTTTTCTTAGACTCTTTTTTGGAGCACTTACTTTACTATCACTTTATTATTACAAAAATAAAAAAATTAACTTATCCTTAAAAACAAATTGGACTACATCTTTTATGCTTTTTATATATGCTATTTGTTTTTCATATTCATTCATGAATCTAGATGCAGGACTTGGGACCTTACTTTTATTTGGGGTTGTTCAAATTACTATGTTATTATCTTCTTTATTTTTAAAAGAAAAAATAAGCTTACAAAAAATCTTTGGAATGATCGTCGCTTTTTTTGGTTTAGTATATTTACTTTATCCTAAAGAAAGTTTTGACTTATCCTATATACATGTTTTTTGGATGGTTTTATCAGGTATAGCCTGGGCTTTTTATTCAATACTAGGTAAAAAATCTACAGATGCAATATCAAATACTATGGATAACTTTTTAAAAGCTACTTTTATAGGAATAGTTTTTTATTTTTTATTTAATATAAATACTTTACATTCTTCTTTAAATGGAGTTTTATTAGCCTTGCTTTCTGGAAGTTTAACATCAGCTATTGGTTATGTGGTTTGGTATAAAGTACTACCTCAAATGCAGATTATTACAGCTTCAGTAATTCAGCTATTTGTACCTATAATCTCGATTGTATTTAGTGTAATTTTCTTAAATGAGTTATTTACTTTTGATTTAGCACTTTCAACAGTTATTATATCTATTGGAATTTTACTATCAATATTTTCTAGAAAATAAATAAATTTATTTATTTCCCATATTGTTAACTCCTTTGAATGAATCTGACCATTTTAGTTTTTCAGGTAGACTTGTGTTGTTAGTTTTACTTTCCCCTGAATATAAAGCACTAAAGGCATTAGATTGCTTTTTACTAGGAGTTTTTTTTGTTAATAAGTAGCTAAATATTGCAATCATAATTAATATTATAAAAAAAAGTATTTTACCTAAATTACTTTTTTTAGGTTTTGCAGATCGATTGATTGATTTCATTTGCCGATTCTTACATAATTATGATGTGATTTTGTATTATTATCCATTTTATATAACTGCTCCTGAAGCTGCCATAATTTCTTTTCCTTCTTCACTAACCATATCATTTGTCCATCTTGGCTTAAATGTTATATGAACTTTTGCTTCATTTACTTCTTCAACAGCTTGTGTTACAAGTCTTACTTGCTCCATTATTGTTCCAGCAACAGGACATGCAGGGCTTGTTAAAGTCATCATTATAACACAGTATAAGCCTTCTTCTTTTTCTTCAAAATTTATTTCATATATTAATCCTAAATCATAAACATTTACAGGAATTTCAGGATCAAATACATTTTTTAGATTTTCTATTATCTTTTCTCTTATTTCCTCAAAATTGTAATTACTTGACATTTTAATCCTTTAAGCTTTTAGTGCATATTCTTTAATTTTTTTAATCATTCCAATAACTCCACTTTGTCTATTTGGTGTTATTATTTCACTTAAATTTAGTTCATGAACAATATCCATATCTATTTCTTGTAATTCTTCAATTGTAGAATCTGAAAATATTTGTAAAATCATATAAACTAAACCTTTTACGATTATTGCATCAGATGTTCCTTTAAAGATAAGTTTATTATCAACTTGTTCACATATTAACCAAACTTGTGAAGTACAACCATGTACTAAATTTGCAGGTATTTGATATTTTTCATCTAAAGGGTCTAGTTTTTTTCCTAAGTCAATAATATATTCATATTTTTGTAATTCATCTTCAAAAAATTCTAAATCTTCTTTTATATCTGTTACTCTTTTTTCAATACTCATTTTTAATCCTATTTTAATTCTCTAACATTTGTAAAGCTCTTTTTAGTGAGACAATTAGTTTATCAACATCACTATAATCATTATAAAAACTAATTGATACTCGTATTGTACCTTTAATATTAAGGTCTTTCATAATAGGTTGTGCACAATGATGACCAACTCTTAATGCTATTTTCATTTTGTCAACTAAAATACCAACATCATCATGAATAAGACCTTTAAAGTTAAAGCTTCTACTTCCAATTGAATCACTTATGTCATTATAAAATATAATATTTGGAAGTTTTTCTAACTCTTTATTTAAGTAGTTAAAAACATCTTTCTCTATAGCTTCTATATTTTCATAACCAATATGGTTTAGATACTTTAAAGCTTCTCCAAATCCTATTATTCCAGCTATATTTTGTGTTCCTGCTTCAAATTTAAAAGGTGCGTCCAATAGGGTTGATGAATTAAAATCAACTTGATCTATAGTTGCTCCTCCTGTTTGATAAGCTTTTACATCTTTTAAATATTTCTCTTTTATATAAATAGCTCCAACTCCTGTTGGTGCAAATGTTTTATGTCCTGAAATTGCAAAAAAATCTACATTTAGTTCTTGCATATCAACTTTCATATGAGCCAAACTTTGAGCTCCATCTATCATAACTACTGCATCATATTTATGAGCAATTGAAATAATTTGTTTAATATCATGTATTTTTCCAAAGGCATTTGATATATGTGTAATACTCACAAAAGATTTTGGATTTTCTTTTAATAAATCTTCAAAATGTTCCATATCAAAATCAAGGTTTTTATTGTACTTTACAACTTCAAGTCCCTTTCCTAAACTTCTTCCTTGTATATGCCAAGGCACGATATTTGAATGATGTTCAAGCGAAGATATTATTATTGTCTTAAAATCTTTTGCATAAGAGCTTGCAATAAAATTAATAGATTCAGTTACACCTTTTGTGAATATTATCTCTTCTTTATTTTTTGCATTTATAAACTCTTTTAATGTTTTTCTTGCATTTTCAAATTTAAGTGTTGCTTTGTTTGCATCACCAAAATTACTTCTATGTGTATTTGCACAATATTTTTCATAATACTCAACTTGCGAGGCAACTACTGCTTTTGGTTTTTGAGTAGTTGCTGCATTATCTAAATAGACTATGTCTGAGTTTTCAAAATATGTGAAATCTTTTTTAAACATAGTTTTTCCTTTTATATGAATCCATAAATTCTTTAATTAATTTATCATCAATATTATCATATATTTTACTTTCAAAAGCTTTTAAAAGTATTTCATATGCTAAGTTTTTATTTATTCCACGTGATTGTAAATATAATAATTGATCTTTATCTAAAGTTCCTGTTGTTGCACCATGACTAGCTTCAAGTTCATCTATTAAAATTTCTAAATGTGGCTGTGCATAAATAGTTGCATCATTTGAAAGTAAAATAGTATTTGAATTTTGAAATGCTTTAGTATAAAGTGCATTTTTATTTACTCTTGATAAAGCCTTGAAAACTGTACGAGAATGATCTTTTAATGAATGTTTAAAGTTTATATTACTTATTGAACTCTCCCCATTATGTACTGTTTTTATTACATTTGCTGTATTTGCTGAGTCATTAGATTTAACTAATGAATTTAACTCATAATCACAATTTTTATTATCTAATATATTTATAATATTATTGATAATTATTCCATTCCCATATTCAAAGTTTGTAATTTTACACTTTGAATTATCTTTTTGATCTATATCTAAATTAAAAAGCAAATAGTTTGCATCATTTATATCTTGAATTTTTGCATACTCTAAGTTTGCATTTTCATTTACTTCAAAAGATCTATTTACGCAATATGCACTATTTGTTGAAGTATTTGTAAAAACTTCAATCACAGATGCTTTTACATTCTCTTTAACTTCAACTTTTAAAGAGTTTGTAAAAAATGTTTCATCTTCATTTATTTTATGAATTAAACAAATTGGTTCTGGAGTATTAGCGTTTATTGTTAAAATCACTTGTTTATTATCTATATTTTTTGTTATCTCAAATAATGAATTTGCATATTCTTTTGTATCTTTTTTTACTTTCAGTCCTATAATATCTAAGTCATAGTTTTGAGTTTTTTTAAAATCATATGAAAATAGTTCTGCAAAATTTACTTTTATAAATTCTTCATCTTTTTTAGCAGGTAGAACTAACCCTTCAATATCATTTAGTCTCATCTTTAATTCCTATTCCTTCATAGCCTTTTTCATCTAGCTCTAAAGCAAGAGAGTAATCTCCTGTTTTTACAATTTGTCCGTCATTTAAAATATGAACAAAATCAGGTTTAATTAATTCTAATAATCTATCATAATGCGTAATCATAAGTACAGACTTTTTACCATCTAGCATTGCATTTACTACATTTGCAACTGTTTTAATAGCATCTACATCAAGACCTGAATCTATTTCATCTAACATAATTAAATCTGGATCAAGAAGTAGTAATTGAATTAATTCATTTCTCTTTTTTTCACCACCTGAAAAACCTTCATTTAAATCTCTTTGTAAAAGTTTTTTATCAAGGTTATATTTAGATGTTTGCTCTTTAATGATTTTTAAAAAATCCATAGTATCAATTTCATCTTGTCCTGCATATTTTCTTTTCTCATTTATTGCAGTTTTTAGAAAATAGCTATTGTTAACTCCTGGAACTTCAATAGGGTTTTGGAAACTCATAAAAATACCTTCATTAGCACGTTCTGAAACATCTAAATCTAATAAGTTTTTCTTTTTATATGTAATTGAACCTTCTGTTACAGTACAGTCATAATGAGCACTTAATGTTTTAACTAAAGTTGATTTCCCCGCTCCATTAATTCCCATTAAAGCATGAACTTCACCTTCTTTAATATTTAAGTTTAAGCCTTTTAAAATCTCTTTATCATTTATATTTACTTTTAAATCTTTTATTTCTAACATAATTTTTGTTTGCTGGTTAAATTAACCAACGCTCCCTTCTAATGATATATTTAATAATTCTTTTGCTTCAGCAGCAAATTCCATTGGTAACTCTTTTAATACTTCTTTACAGAAACCATTTACAATCATTGAAATGGCATTTTCTTCACTAATACCTCTTTGTGAGATATAAAAAAGTTGTTCATCTGAAATCTTTGAAGTTGTAGCTTCATGTTCAATAATTGCATCCATATTTCTCACTTCATGATATGGATAAGTATGCGCATTTGATGTGTTTCCAATTAGAAGTGAATCACATTCTGAAATATTACGTGCACCACTTGCATTTTTCCCAACACGAACTAATCCTCTATATGCATTTACTCCATGCATTGCTGAAATACCTTTTGAAATAATTGTTGATTTAGTATTTTTACCTAAGTGAACCATTTTTGTTCCAGTATCCGCTTGTTGCGATTTTGATGAAATAGCTACTGAATAAAATTCACCAACACTGTTATCACCTTTTAATATACATGATGGATATTTCCATGTTAAAGAAGAACCTGTTTCAACTTGTGTCCAAGATATTTTTGAGCTATCACCAAGACATAGTCCTCTTTTTGTTACAAAGTTTAAAATTCCACCTTTTCCATCTTTATCACCTGGATACCAGTTTTGAATAGTAGAATATTTTATTTGTGCATTATCAAGTGTTACTAGTTCAACAACTGCTGCGTGAAGTTGTCTTTCATCTCTAGTTGGTGCAGAACATCCTTCATTGTATGAAACATATGAATTCTCATCACATATAATAATTGTTCTCTCAAATTGTCCAGTATCTAAAGCATTAATTCTAAAGTACGTAGATAACTCCATTGGACATATAGTATTAGGTGGAACATAAACAAATGAACCATCTGTAAATACAGCCGAGTTTAAACATGCAAAATAATTATCAGTAACAGGTACAACAGATGCTAGATATTTTTTTAATAAATCTGGAAATCTATTTGCTGCTTCACTAACTGAACAAAAGATAATTCCTAATTCTTCTAATTCTGCTTGATAAGTTGTCTTAACTGAAACAGAATCAAATACGGCATCAACAGCTACAGTTTTAACACCCGCTAGTTGTTTTTGTTCTTCTAGGGGTATTCCTAGTTTTTCATAAGTTTTTAATATTTCTGGATCTACTTCATCTAAAGAGTCCAAAGCTTTTTTAGGTGCTGAATAGTATGCAATATCTTGATAATCTATTTTTGGATATTTTAAGTTTGCCCAAGAAGGCTCTTCCATTTTTAACCATTTATCATAAGCTTTAAGCCTAAAATCTAATAGCCAAGAAGGTTCTTCTTTTTTGGCAGATATTGCTTTTATAACATTTTCATTTAGTCCTTTAGGAAAAGTATCACTTTGTACTAAAGTCTCAAATCCTAATTTATATTCACTATTAATAACGTCATGAATGTGTTTATTCTCACTCATAATTGACTCCATAATTATTCAATTTTTTAAATAAGACATTAATTGTCCTATTTGAAATATAACAGTAATTAAATTAAACGAAACTTAAATAGGACAATATATATCCTATTTATAAGTTAAGTGTATAAAAAAGGTTATTTAATATCTTTTTCTAATCTATTTGTATAGTAAGAAATAGGATAGGTTAATAATAAATATCCAATTGCAAGAGGTATATAACTCTCTAGTGTTGAGTAGGTAATTGCATCAACTTCTTGTGCATTCATAGTAAATTCAGAAATTGCAATAATTGATAATAAAGATGAATCCTTAATAATAGAAGCAAACTGTCCAGTTAGTGATGGAAGCATTCTTTTAAAAGCTTGAGGAAAGATTATATATCTATATGTTTGGTAGTTTGACATTCCTAAACTTATACTTGTTTCATACTGTTCTTTATCAATTGATTGTAAAGCTGCTCTTATTATTTCAGATACATAAGCTCCTGAAAATATTGCAAGGATAAAGGTTCCTACTATATATCGGTTTTCAAAACCTAAATTATTTGCAAAAACATAGAAAAATATTAGAATTTGAACAAGCAAAGGTGTTCCTCTAATAATTTCAATATAAAATCTTGCAAAAAATCTTAAAATAATAAGTCTAGAGTTCTGAGCATAAGTAAAAAATAGACCTATTATAAAACTTAAAATTAGAGCAAAAAAAGAAATAGTAATGGTCATTAAAAAACCATTGATAAATTTTTGTTTATATTCGTAAACATGTTCCCAATTAAAGTCATAAGAAATATTTGCAAACATAAAATAAACAGGTGTAACTATGATTATACTTAAAAAGATAAAATTGAAAAAATAAACTCCCCATGAAAGGGAGTTGTTTTCTTTATAAGTTAATTCATTTATAAATAATTTTTTTATTTTAAAGATAGTAATTCCCTAGAAAAAGAAAGGTATATTTAATTCATCAAAAGTAGCTTTTGCTTCAGATAAATGTTTTTTTGCAAATTTAGCAAAGGTACCATCAGCTTTTGCTTTTTTGATAAATTCATCAACTTTTTCTTTTAACTCAACATCTTTTTTGTTTAATGCAACACCCCAGTATTCAAAATCTTTTTGAAAAGACTTTAAAAGAGCAACAGTTGTATCTTTATGTTGAACATAATTTTTATAAATTGTTAATTGGTCATATAAAAAACCATCTACTTTTCCTTGAACTACTTCAAGAACACAAGCATTTTCTTTATCAAATACTAAGATATCTGCATTTTTAAAGTTTTTGCTTACGTAAACATGTCCCGTAGAACCTTTTTTAACTGCAACTTTTTTCCCTTTTTTATCTAAATCATCAATACTTGAAACTCCAGAATTTTTATTAGCTAAAATTGCAAGTGAAGATTGCGCATAAGGAATTGAGAAATTAATAGATCTTTGTCTTTCTTTTGTAATTGTCATAGACGAAATAATTAAATCAATTCTTCCTGTTTTTAAAGATGGAATTAAACCACTCCATGCTGTGTTTTCAATAACAACTTCTCGTCCTAAATATTCACCAAGTGCTTTTGCAAAATCAACTGAAACACCTTGAGGAACACCATCTTTATCACTCATTTCAAATGGTGGATATGCTAATTCCATACCAACTGTTAAAACTTTTTTGTCTTCTTTAGTATCTGCAACTGCTAAAGTAAGAGATATTAATGTAAACATTAATGTGAATAATATTTTTTTCATTATGTACCTTTTGTTAATTTTATAATATTATTCCATACTAAACTTAACATTACTTTATTAATGGTCTATTTATTTATAAAAATTCCACTATAATATTCCGAAAATTTGTGATAAATTTAATAATTAAGATTCTGAAATCTTAATTAAGACAATTTTTATCCTATTTGCACTAAAATACGAAAATCAATTAAGAAAAAGTATTTAAAAGTAAAAAATAGAAAATATTAAACTAATAGGAATATAGAATATGATGGAAGTTTATTTAGATAATAACGCAACTACAATGGTAGACCCAAAAGTTTTCGAAGAAATGAAACCATTTTTTTGTGAGATTTACGGAAACCCTAACTCACTTCATAAATTTGGGGCAGGAACTCATCCTAAAATGGTTGAAGCTTTAGATTTCTTATATGAAGGAATTAATGCAGCTGATGAAGATGATATTATCATCACAGGAAATGCAACTGAAAGTAATAATACAGTAATTAAAGGTATTTGGGTTGATAAGATTTTAAATGGTGATAAAAATCATATCATTACTAGTGAAGTTGAACATCCAGCAATAACAGCAGCCTGTAAATTCTTAGAAACACAAGGTGTTAAAGTAACTTATTTACCTGTAAATGAAGATGGTGTTTTAGAAGCATCTTTAGTTAGAGATAATATTACAGAAGAAACGGCTTTAGTTACAATTATGTGGGCAAATAATGAAACAGGTAAAATCTTTCCAATTAAAGAGATTGGATTAATCTGTAAAACAACTGGTGTTGCTTTTCACTCTGATGCTACACAAGCTATTGGGAAATTTCCAGTTGATGTTCAAGATTGTAATCTGAACTACATAAGTTTTTCTGCACATAAATTCCATGGACCAAAAGGTGTTGGTGGATTATATGTTAAAAAAGGTTCTGAATTAACTCCATTACTTCATGGTGGTGAACAAATGGGTGGAAATAGAGCTGGTACTGTTGATGTTGCATCAATGGTTGGAATGGGATGGGCTATGCATTTAGCAACATCTACTATGGCTTTAGCTTATGAAAAAAATCACGTAAGTAAATTAAGAGATAAATTAGAAGCAGCAATTTTAGAATTACCAGAAACTATTGTAATTGGTGGAAAAGACAATAGAACTCCGAATACAACATTAATTTCTATTAGAGGTGTTGAAGGTGAATCTATGTTATGGGATTTAAATCAGAATGGTATTGGAGCTTCAACTGGAAGTGCATGTGCTAGTGAAGATTTAGAAGCAAATCCTGTTATGAATGCATTTGGTAGTGATAGTGAATTAGCTCATACAGGTGTACGATTCTCATTAAGTAGATTTAATACAGAAGAACAAATTGATTATGCAATTGAAGTAGTTAAAAATGCTG
The DNA here is from genome assembly GCF_018861145.1 of Poseidonibacter lekithochrous. Lineage (GTDB taxonomy): Bacteria > Campylobacterota > Campylobacteria > Campylobacterales > Arcobacteraceae > Poseidonibacter > Poseidonibacter lekithochrous_A. The sequence goes on along the minus strand of NZ_JAHKQT010000031.1, from coordinate 26,857 downwards.
TTACAAGATTAAGAGCACTTTCAAGTTCGTATGCATATGCGCCAGAATCGCATAAGTCAGCTTTATAAAAATAAAAGAATAATAAAAAGGAAAATGATATGGCAAAAAATGATTTAATTAGTGGATCAATTTGGGACGAGTATTCAAATCAAGTTGTAAATAGAATGAATAACCCACAACATCAAGGTGAAATTACTGAAGAGCGAGCAAAAGAATTAGGAACAAAATTAATTGTTGCTGATTTTGGTGCTGAATCATGTGGTGACGCAGTAAGATTATACTGGGCAGTAAATGAAAAAACTGATGAGATTGTTGAATCTAAATTCAAATCTTTTGGTTGTGGTACGGCAATTGCATCTTCTGATGTTATGGCTGAATTATGTGTTGGTAAAACTGTTGATGAAGCTGTTAAGATTACAAATATTGATGTTGAAAAAGCATTAAGAGATAATCCAGATACTCCAGCTGTTCCACCACAAAAAATGCACTGTTCAGTTATGGCTTATGATGTAATTAAAAAAGCAGCATCTGAGTATAAAGGTGTTGATATGGAATCTTTTGAAACTGAAATTATTGTATGTGAATGTGCAAGAGTAAGTTTAGGAACAATTCAAGAAGTTATTAAAATTAATGACTTAAAAACAGTTGAGCAAATTACTGATTATACAAAAGCAGGTGCTTTTTGTAAATCATGTGTTAAGCCAGGTGGCCACGAAGAAATGGATTACTATTTAGTTGATATCTTGGCTGATACAAGAGCTCAAATGGAGGAAGAAAAAATGAAAAATGCAGCAGATGCTAGTGAATCTGGAGAATTAACTTTTGATAAAATGACTTTAGTTCAAAGAATTAAAACTATTGATTCAGTATTAGATGAAGATATCAGACCAATGTTAGTAATGGATGGTGGAAATATGGAAATTATTGATATTAAAGATAATATTCCTCATTATGATTTATATATCAGATATTTAGGTTCATGTTCAGGATGTTCGTCTGGGTCTACTGGAACTTTATATGCAATCGAATCTGTATTACAACAAAAAATTGATGAAAACATAAGAGTTTTACCAATTTAATAAATCGATACAAATATAAATATTTTAAAGGTTCATTCTTCTGAATGAGCCTTTTTTATTTGAAAAATAGTATTAAAATATAGCTATTTTTAGTTAGGATATCGCTTATTAATATATATATTTAAATAAGGCTATTCATGAGTGTAAAAAAAATTATCTTTCCTATATCTTCTTTATTCTTTGCAATTGGTTTTTTAGCAATTGGCTATGGAATGATTCTGACATTTATTGGAATTTATTTAAAAGAGTTAGAAGTTAGTAATTCTGTAATTGGTATAATTAATGCCTCGTTTTTTTTAGGTGCAGTATTATCTTCGATTTTTAGTCAAAAAATCATTTCTAGTGTTGGACATATCAGAAGTTTTGCAGCATTTGCAGCATTAATGGTAATCACTTTTTTATTGCATGCAGTTTTTTTTAATGAAGTATTATGGGCAATTTTAAGACTTCTTTCTGGTTTTTCTTTTTATGCTCTTTTAATCATATTAGAAAGTTGGTTAAACGAAAAAAGTTCTGAAGATAGTAGAGGAAAAATATTAGCAATATATACAATTATTTTTTATCTAGCAACTGCAATTGGACAACTTTTTTTAAATATTGATGAACACTTCAAGCAATTTATTTTTACAATTGGTTCGGCTCTTGTTTTATTTTCTGTAATTTTTATATCATTAACAAAAATTAAAGAACCTGTTTTAACACCTTTTGATAAGTTTAGTTTTCCAAAGATATTTTCAATAGTTCCTCTTGCCACGGTTACTAGTTTTATTAGTGGATTTTTAATAGGTGGTTTTTTTACGATGCTTCCTGTTTATATCTTAATGCAAAGTGATTCAGTTGAATTAGTATCAAAATTCATGTTAATTTCAATTATTGGAGGATTGATTTCTCAGTGGCCAGTAGGAATGCTTTCTGATAAATTTGGTAGAAGAAAACTTATATCTATTGTATCTTTTATAAGTGCTATTACTTCACTGCTTTTTGTTGTATATGCAAATGAAGAGTTATATTTACTTATACTTGGTTTCTCTTTAGGGTTGACAATATTCACATTATATCCTTTAGCTGTTGCACGTGCAAATGATATTGTTGATGAAAATAAAGATATAGTTGAAATTAGTAGGACTTTACTTTTTACTTATGGAATAGGCTCATTTCTTTCTCCTTTAATTATAGGATTAGGTTTGAGTTTAACTCCTAACTTTTTATTTATATGTTTTTTTGTTTTATGTTTAGTTTTAAGTATCTATGCTTTAACACAAGAAAGAGTAAAAGATAAAGATTTAAGTGTCTTTGTAAATATTCCTATTACTTCAGGAGCCGAATTGCCAGAGTTAGACCCAAGACAAGACGAAGAATATAGTTAAGAAATAAAAGAAAATAATATGGAAAGGTGATACAGCTTTTAGCTATTTTAATTATGAGAATAATTTATCTAAAAAATAAAAATGATCTTTTCTTTAATTCTGCATGGGAATTATATATAGAATCTTTTCCTTTAGAAGAAAGGAGAACTTTAGATGAACAAATAAAATTACTAGATGAAAAAGATTATAAAATGCTTTGTTATATTGAAAATGATATTTTACTTTCTATTGTTTTTTATTGGAAAATATCTTCATATACTTACTTAGAACATTTTGCAGTAAACAGTAATTTAAGAGGTATGTCTTATGGTTCTAAAATCTTAGAAGAATTTATAAAAGATAATAAAAATATTGTTTTGGAAATAGAAGAGATTAGTGATGAAATAAGTGAAAAAAGATTAAAGTTTTATAAAAAATTCGAGTTTCAATTAAATGAACATGAACATTATCAAGTGCCATTTAGAAAAGGTGAAAAAGAATTAAAACTTTTATTAATGACTCATAAAAAGGTTTTAAAGAAAGATGAATATAAAGACTTATATATGAAAATGAAAGAATCACTTACTCAAGCTTAGCCTAGCATTTTGTAATTTTTAGATATACTCCCAAAAAAGAAAAAGAGAATATATGGAATTTTTACAAGATATAACAAGTACCTGGATTGTTATTTTTATTATTACAGGTTTTATAGCAGGATATATAGATTCAATTGCTGGGGGTGGAGGAATGGTTCAAGTGCCAGTTTTACTCCTAAGTGGGATTCCTCCTGTTTTTGTACTAGCAACAAATAAAATGGCAAGTTTATTTGGCGTTTCAATGGCAACACTTAAATACTATCTTAGTAAAAAGATTTCTTTTAAAGTTGTAAGTATTGCAATTATCCCATGTTTAATAGCTTCTTATGTAGGAAGTGAATTAGTAATGTTTTTGTCAGATGAAATTATACAATGGGCTATTTTAATATCAATTCCTATTGCACTTCTTTTCTTAATGAAGAAAAGTAGAGATATAAAAGAAGAAAATACTGAATTAACGAAAAAAAATATAGTATTAGCAACTGCTCCTATTGGATTTTATGATGGATTATTAGGTCCTGGAACTGGAACTTATATGACAATTTCAATGAAAAAGTTCTTACATTTAGATTATATTATTTCAACTGCATCAACTAAACCTTTAAATTTAGCAACAAACTTAGGTTCAGCAATTGCTTTTGTAGCTGCCGGAAAAGTTTTATGGATGATTGCACTTCCTATGGCATTAGCAAATATGGCAGGGTCTTGGACTGGAAGTCACTATGCTATTAAAGGTGGTGAAAAGTTTATTAAAAAAGTATTAATTATAGTTTTAGTTTTTATGCTTCTTGCAAATCTTATTAAGATTATTATTTCATAGTTTTTTAGATTAGATTATCACATGTTAAAAAAACTTTCAGTTATTTTATTTAGACCCTTTATTTCTTTACTTATTATAGGTTCTCTTATAGGTTATTTTCATAAGTATGATTTTTTAGTCTTTCTATTATTATTATGTGTATTTATCTACAGATTTTATAAAGATATAAATACTAATTACGAGAAAAATAAAGCTTATATTTTATTAGCTGGGACTTTTATAAGTGCAGTTTTAGGAGTTTCTGCTGAATTATGGGGAATTAAAAATGGATACTGGTTATATTTTGATTTAAGTAATAATAGGCAGTTCCCTTATTGGTTACCACTTGCTTGGGGCTTAACTTTTATGTTTTTTTATCGTATTGAAGAAGATATATTAAAGGTAATAAATATAAATAGATTTAAAAATAAATTACTTATGCTTGTTCTTTTATCTGCAATATTACCAACTTTTGGTGAAATTATAACTATCTATTTAGGAGTTTGGAATTATACTTGGCCATATCAAATACTTGGTGTTCCTATTTTAGCTATATTTTTATTAGTTGTTTTTCATACTTCCATTTTCTTTTCATTTATGTTTATTTGTAGAAAATATAATATCCAAAATAAGGTTTTTAATAATAAAGACAATTTTTAATCATATTGATTGTTATCAATTTAACTAATTTAAATTTCCAATATAATGTCCTAAATTAAAACAAGGCATTATCATGGAAACAATATCATCATTTTTAACGCAAGATCATAGAGCTTGTGACGAAGAATTCGCAAATATGGAAAATTCAGTTGCTTCAGGAGATTGGATAGATGCTAATTCTAAATTAGTTAAATTCTCTACAGATTTATTGCATCATTTTGATATGGAGGAAAAAGTAATGTTTCCTGCATTTGAAAATAAGACTGGCATAACTCAAGGACCAACAGCAATGATGAGAATGGAACATGACCAAATGAGAGGTCTTTTAGAAGATTTAAAAGCTGATGTAAATGCAACAAATAAAGATCACTTCTTTGGTGTTAGTGAAAGTTTAATGATGCTAATGCAACAACACAATATGAAAGAAGAACAAATGTTATATGCAATGGCAGATAGTCATTTAGGTGATGTTGTAAGTGATGTTGTAGAAAATATGAAAGCAATTTAAAAGCTTATGTTCAATCAAGGTTTAAGTCTAGATCAAGCACCACCTATTAGTGTACCTATTAAGTTTTTCTTAAGTGCTCCTATTTTTGGAGTACTTTTAGGTCTTCTTTTTCTTTTTTCTCCTTTTTTAGAAATCTCAAATCAATATTCATATATAGCAATTGCTGCTGTGCATTTATTTACACTAGGTATTCTAAGTATGATTATTTTTGGTGCAATGCAACAAATGATGCCAGTACTTGCAGGCTGCGTAATAAAAAAACCACTTTTATTTGGAAATGTTGTTCATACTAGTTTAGTTTTGGGTACTTTAGGATTAAGCTCTTCTTTTATCTTTGATATAAAAATGTTTTTACATATTGGGGTATTGTTTTTATCAATTGCTTTTTTGCTCTTTTTTATAATCACAATAAAACTACTTTTTAAAGTTGAATTCTTAACATCAACAGTTAAAGCAATGAGATTATTTTCTATTTCAGGATTAATTACTTTTTTCTTAGGATTATTTCTTGCTATTTCTCATATAAGTGGAAGTATGGGAGAAAACTATTCAGTTTTTGTAAACTCTCATATTTTATTCGCTCTTTTTGGTTTTGCAAGCTTAATTATAATGGGCGTTTCTTTTCAAGTAATTCCTATGTTTTATGTATCCCAAGATTTTCCTAAAGTTATACAAAATAAAGTGCCATTAGTTTTATTTGCACTTTTATTTATAAGTTTTTTCTTTTTATTATTTGAAATAAATTTTTTTATTTTAAAATTACTTTTTGTATGTATTTTTATTTCATACTCATATTTTGGATTAAAGTCACTAAATAATAGAAAACGGCCAGTTTTTGATATCACTTTATGGTATTGGAAACTTTCTCTTATTATGTTTATACTATCAATGATTTTATGGTTATTTGATGTTTTTGAATCAAACTTTATTTTAGCTATTGTATTTGCTTTTGGTTTTCTTTATTCATTATTACAAGGAATGGTTTATAAAATTATTCCTTTCTTATCCTGGTTTCATTTAAGTTCAAAAGGTTATTTTTCAATTCCAACAATTAGAGAGTTTATTGAAGAAAAAAATATAAAATATCATTTCTTTTTTCACTTAGCTTCTGTAGTATTTTTTGTTTTAAGCTATTTTATTAACACTTTCATTTATCTAGCCTCAATACTTTTCATTATTTCAAATAGTATGTTTTTTATTAACTGTTTAATTGGAGTGAAAAAATACTCAAAAATAGCAAAAACTGATCCTGCGGATATGACTGCTTTTAAATAATATCACTTATGTTATAATACGCGAAATTTAAGCTTATTACAACATAGGGATATAAATATGTCAAATCAAAATAATCAAATATTAAAAAATACAAATGCACAAATTCTAGATGAATTTAATGCTTCAATTATGTTCGATAAAGAACTTTATTCACAAGATATAAAAGGTTCTATTGCTCATTCTCAAATGTTATGTGAACAAGGTGTTTTAACTTTTGAAGAGCAAAAGGCAATTGAAAATGGCTTATTACAAGTAAAAGAAGAGATTGAAACTGGTGCTTTTGAATTTTCACTTGCATATGAAGATATTCATATGGCAGTTGAAAATAGACTTACTGAAATCATAGGTGAACCTGGAAAAAGACTTCATACAGCTAGAAGTAGAAATGACCAAGTTGCAACTGATTTTAGATTATATGTACAAGAAAAATCATTAAGTATTAAAGAGTTATTAAAACAATTAGTTGAAACTTTTGTAAATGTAGCAGCAAATCATACTGAAACTTTAATTCCAGGAATGACTCACTTGCAACATGCACAACCACTTAACTTTGGATATCACTTACTAGCTTATGCAAATATGTTTAAAAGAGATTTACAAAGATTTGAAAGTTCATATGAAAGAAATAATTACTCGCCTCTAGGCTCAGCAGCCTTAGCTGGAACTCCACATAATATAAATAGACAGAGTACATCTGATAAGTTAGGATTTTATGCACCTACTGCACATGCTATGGATACAGTTTCAGATAGAGATTTTGCTTTAGAGATTTTATTTAATATTTCAACTTCAATGATGCACATTAGTAGAATTTCTGAAGAGTTAGTAACTTGGTCATCTTATGAATTCCAATTTGTAAGAATGAGTGATGAGTATGCAACAACTTCTTCTATTATGCCACAAAAGAAAAACCCTGATGTTCCTGAATTACTTCGTGGAAAAACAGGACGTGTATACGGGAACTTAATTTCATTATTTACAGTAATGAAAGGTTTACCATTAGCTTATAATAAAGATACTCAAGAAGATAAAGAAGGTGTTTTTGATTCTGTAAAAACTATTGAAATTTCATTAAAAATTTTAAATGAAGTTATAAAAACTATGATTGTAAATGTAGATAAAATGGAAAGTGCTTGTAAAATAGGACATTTAAGTGCTACTGATTTAGCAGACTTTTTAGTACAAAAACAAAATATGCCTTTTAGAACAGCATATTACATTACAAAAGATGTAGTAGAAAAAGCTAATAGTTTAAATAAAGATATTAGTGAATTAACAGTTGAAGAAATCAGGGAATCAAATGATGAAATCAAAGATATTGATGAAGAAATTGTTATGTATTTAGATTTAAGAAATTCAATGAATGCAAGAACTTCACTTGGTGGAACATCAACGACACAAACAATAAAACAAATAGAAGATTTAAAAAGATGGTTAGAAGAAATTAAATAAGAAAAGTAAACTAGAAGAAAACTTCTAGTTTAAGTTATTTAAATATTATAATATTAAGTTAAGAATTTTTTAGTTAATTCAAATAATGTAGGAATATCTGTTTTTCCTACAAAACCATCAACTCCAATTTGATCCATTTTCCCTCTTACTGCATCTGTTGTCATAGATGAGTTTACAATAACTGGAATATGTTCATATTTTGAATTTGATTTAACAAATGATGCAACTTGATATCCATCAGTTCCAGGCATTTCAATATCAGTAATTATCATACCAATTGATTGTGGATCAAGCTCTTCGATTCTTTTTATTAATAGAGTTCCATTTGTATATATTTCAAATCTAACACCTGTTTTTTTAAAGAAAGAATTTAAAACTTCTCTAGCAACTCCTGAATCTTCCGCTGCTAAGATTATTTTTTCAGATTGTAATTTATTTTCAACATATTTTTGAACATCATTTTCTCCATCATCAGTCCAACCAATATCTCTTAATAATTGTTCTGCATTAAAGACTGTACATAGTTCATCTTTATTATGAACTTTAACATAAGTTGTGTATGTTATCTTGGAATTTGTTTCTTCTGTATGTCTTAGTTCATCAGTTGTTTTTTCTACAATATCAAGCATATCTTTTACTAAAAATCCAATTTTTTTATGATTAAATTCACAAAATATCACTAATTTGTATTCTTTTACTTCTAATGCTTTACCACCTAACCATGCATCTAAATTGATTAATGTAACTGGTTCACCTCTAATTGTAGCAATTCCTGCGATTACATCAGAATCAGTTGGAGTATCGTTTATTGCTACTTCTTCTGTAATTATAAAAGCTTTTACTTTTGCTATATTAATTGCGTAAATATTATCGTGACCAGTGTAAAATACTGCTAATTGCTGGACATTTCTCAAGTGAGCTTGTGTCATTTGCTCAACACTACCACTAATTCCGCTCATATTAATCCTTTTATCTCTTAATTGATTTATTATATATCTTTTATTCTTTAAGTAACTTTAAGTTATTTTTTCATTTTAGCAATAACTTTTTGTATTGTAACAGAAGCCATCATCAAACCAAAAGATGCAGTAACTCCTTCAAAACTTCCTTTTTCAATACACATTGGATTTTCAGATGAAAAAATTACTTTAAATTTTTTCTTAAAACCTTTTTGTTTTAATTCAGTTCTGATTTTTCTAATGAAGGGATCATTATACGTATCCCAAATTGAAATATATTCGATTTTACTAGGATCAATTCTTTTAGCTCCACCACTTGTTGTAATAACTTTTTTATAATGTCTTTGAATTAAATGAACTTTTGGTTTAACATCATCAATTGCATCTAAAATATAATCATAAGATGAAAAATCAAAATCATCAATCCATTGAGGTGTGATTTTTTCATTAATTGCAATTACTTCTGGATATCTCTCTTTCATTACATCAACTTTAATTCTTCCAATATTACCAACACTTCCTAATTGTCTATTCATATTTGACTCTTCATAAGTATCAAAATCTACAATTGTAATATTAGTAATTCCTGTGTTATAAAGTGCATCTAATGCAAAACTACCAACTCCACCAACACCAAATAAAATTAGTTTTGTATCTTGGAATTTATTAAAAGTTTCATCACCAAATAGCTTTTTTGTTCTATCATATTTCATCTAAACTACTCTTTTAAAAATTTTCGCTATTATATCATAAATTAATGATTGGAGATGTTGATGGATAAAGAACCCATGACAAATATCGGATACGAAAAAATTACAGGTGAATTGGAGTTTCTAAAAAAGAAAGAGAGACCTGAAACTGTAATTGCATTAGAAGAAGCTAGACAACTAGGTGATTTAAAAGAGAATGCAGAGTATCATTCAGCAAAAGAGAAATTAGCATTAATAGATATCCAAATGGCAGAAATTGGTGCCGTGATTTCTAAAGCTGTAATTATAGATCCTAAAACTCTTCCACATACTAAAGTAAGTTTTGGTTCAACAGTTGAACTTGTTGATGTAAATACAGATGAAGAATTTAAATATGCAATTGTAGGTGGTGTTGAATCAAATGCGGATAATGGATTAATATCTTTTAATTCACCTTTAGCAAAACAGCTTTTAGGAAAAGAAGAGGGTGATGAAATCAAAGCAATGCTTCCTGGTGGAGTTAAAACTTTTGAAGTTCTAAGTGTTGGATACGAGGAGTTGAAAATATAATGAATGTAGCAATTATAGGGGCTAGTGGTTATACTGGTTTAGAATTAATTAAAATATTATTAAATCACCCAAAATTTAATATTACTTATATTGCAAATACAACAGGTGATATTAATGTAGAAGATTTACATCCTTGTTTAAAAGGTGTATTAGATATTAAAGTAGAAAAAGCAAGTGCTAGTGATGTTGCTGCCAAGGCTGATTTAGCTTTTTTAGCACTTCCTCATAAAGCATCTATGTCTTTTGCAAAAGAGTTATTATCCTTAGATGTAAAAGTTGTAGATTTATCAGCTGATTATAGACTTGAGCTTGATACTTATGAAGAACATTATTGTGCTCATGAAGATAAAGAAAATATTCCTAATTCTGTTTATGGATTACCTGAGTATTATAGAAATGAAATAAAAAATACTAATTTAGTTGCAAACCCTGGATGTTATCCAACAGCTTCATTATTAGGATTATTACCTTTTATAGATTATATTGAAGAAGGAAGTCAAATTTTTATTGATGCAAAATCTGGAATAAGTGGAGCTGGTAAAAAATTAACAGAATTAGCTCATTTTGCTAATTTAAATGAAAATATGATGGCTTATAATCCTTTTAAACATAGACATATGCCTGAAATTGAAGAAAAAATTAAATTAGTAAAAAATAAAGAGTTTCAAATTAATTTTGTTCCTCAATTAATTCCTGTTACAAGAGGTATGTTGATTTCAGTTTATGCAACATTAAAAGAAGAAGTAAATGTTGAAGAAATTTTAGAAGAAAGATATAAAAATAGTGAATTTGTAAGAGTTAGAAAAAGTGCAGTTGATATTAAATCAACAGCTGGAACAAACTTTTGTGATGTTTTTGTAGCTAGAAATAAGAAAGCATTATTTATAAATTCTTCAATTGACAATCTATTAAGAGGAGCTTCATCACAAGCTGTAGTAAATGCAAATATTATGTGTGGCTTTGAAGATAATGAAGGAATTCCAAAAATAGCCTATGTTCCTTAATCTAGAAGATAACGCAATTTTTGTAGCGGATTCTCATTTTAATTCAAAAAATAGAGAATTTTTAGTCTTTTTAGAGGAATTAGACTCTAAAAAGATTGATACACATCAACTCATTCTTATGGGTGATAATTTTGACTTTCTATCAGGTGAAAGTAAATACTTTATAAAACAAAATAAAATCTTGATTGATCTTTTAAATAAATTATCCTTAAGCATAGAAATAGTTTACTTAGAGGGAAACCATGATTATAACTTGCAAAAACTATTTCCCAATATAAAAGTTTATAAAAGAGAAAAACAGCCTTTACTTGGTAAATATAAAGATAAAACAATTGCGTTATCTCATGGAGATAATTTTATAAATTGGCAATATGATTTATATTGTTCAATTATTAGAAATTCAATCTTATTAAAATTTTTGAATATGATTGATTTTGGCAATTTTATTTCAAAAAAAATAGATTCATCACTTTTAGAAAAAAACATTTGTCATAAAATGCAAACTTATGAAAAATTAGTAGCTAAAAGAATAAATAATTATAAAACTGATATAATTATAGAAGGTCACTATCATCAAGGTTCTACTTTTGAATTTGAGAGCAAAAAATATATAAATATTCCTTCTCTTTGTTGTGATAAAAAATATATAAGATTAAATAACTATGAGTTTGTAGGAGAAAAAATATGAGTGCATTTTTAATTGGAATTATAACTGTAATAATAGTTATAGCTATTTTATTACTTTTGATTTTAATTAATATAAGTAGTCAAAATAAAAGTTCTAATAAAAGTTCTAATACTAATATTAGTGCTCCAAAAAACTTAGTCGTTGAAAATATAATGTTACCAAAAAAAATATCTCAAATGGATGACTATTCACTAACAAAAGCTGCAAAACAAGTATTTGAGTCTTTTAAAGCATTAGATTATGCAAGTAAATCTCCTTCGAAACTTGATAAGATTGAATGGCATACATGGCAAGTTTCACTATTGATGGCTATGTTTAAACAAAATAAATTTTTATTTGTGTCAAATGACGATTCTTTATTTCATGATTTAATTCTAAATAGTAATAAAAATTTAATAGTTCAATCTACTCAAAAAATTATTGATAAATATAATAATCATATTAATCTTAATAAAAGTAGAGATGAATTGTCTCAAGATATTATTTGGTCAAGCAGGGAAGTATCCATACTTTTTTATTACATGTCTAAATATTAGAAATATAATTTCATAAAATAATTATTTTATTTTATTATTAATGAAAAGATGATATGATGTTTGTATTATTAAATCAGATTATAACTATTCAGTTAAGGAAAATTATGATTAGAAATATTTTATTAATAATTTTTATATTTATATCATTTAACGCATGTATTGATAAAAATAAAGATGATAGTATAAAAATAGGTGTTATATTAGGACTTACAGGTAAATATTCTGATTTAGGCTTATATGAAAAAAATGGGATTGTTTTAGCTTTTGATAAAATTAATTATCAGATAAATAATAAGAAAGTTGAATTAATCTTTAAAGATGATAAGCAAGATAAAGAAGTTAACGAAAAAGCAGTAAAAGAACTTATTGAGTCTGATGTTAAATATATTATTGGAAATGCTACAAGTTCTATGACTGAAGTTACACTTGATATTACTTCAAAATATAATGACATCTTTCAAATCTCTCCATCTGCTAGTAGTAGTAAATTTTCTAATATTGATGATAATTTTTTTAGACTTCAAACAGCAAACTCTTCGAAACATTTTATTAATTTAATCAAGTTATTACAGAAGAATAATGCAAAAAAGATTTTTTTAATTGGTGATAAAAAAAATAAATCATATCTATATGACTACATGCATATTTTCAATGATAATAAAAATATGAAATTTGAAGAAATAATTGATGCAAGTTTACCTTATGAAGAAATTCTAGAAAAAATTAAACCTGCTGATTTTATAGTACAAGTTCAAAATAGTAGAGATTCAGCAAGTTTAATCCAATATTTAAGAATCAATAACAATCATACCCCTATAATCTCATCGGGATGGGCAATGAATAAAGAGTTTATTGAAAATTCTGGTAAATGGTCAGAAGGTATTTATTTTATTTCATCAGATTATATTAATTATGAAGATGAGGAATATCGTAAATTTGAGAAATATTTTTCTAAAGTATATAGATATGAAGCAAATAGATCAAATATGCAAGGATATCAAACTGCTAAAGTTCTAATTGAAGCATTACAACATGGCAATAAAAATGTTAATGATATTAAAAAATATATTATTGAAAAAGAGACTTTCAATATATCTGGGGATAAAATATCATTTAATAAATTTGGAGATATTAAAACACCATATTATATTTTTGAAGTAATAGATAGTAAGTTTAAGAAAATAAAGTAAGTCGATGAAAACTCAAGGCAAAATATTTAAAAAAGATCTTTATAGGAAATTCTTATTGTTTTCTATTGTTCCTATAGTATTGTTAAGTCTTATTTTTATTTTTTTAATAATTAAAGAAAAATATGATTTGATTTTATCACAACATACTAATATAGTAAAAAACATACAATATAATATTAATATATTCAATCAAGATATTAAAGATATTCCTAAATTACTAAAGGGTGTGAATGATGATAAAAGAAAAGAATTATTATTAGAAATTTTAAAATATAAAAAATCAACTGATACTATTATGATTTTAGATGAATTTGGAAAAATTATAGAAGTTTCTTCAAAGAAAGATATAAGAGTTTTCCCTGGATTTGATTACTCAAACAAGCCAATGTTTAGAGAATATATGAATTTAAAGAAAGACTTTTTAAGTAATGTCTATTTTTCTAATCTAGTTGAAACTCCTTTAATATCTTATGTTTTTGAATTTCATAATCAAATTTATATAATAGAATTAAATTTAGAGTTTATAAACAAGTTAGTTTCAAATCTAAATTCATCAAGAATTAGTGATATTGACATCTCAATTATAGATAAAAATGGTTCATATATTTTAGACACTTCAAATGAATTTAATGTAACAAATAGAAATTCATTTTTTACAACAAGTTTATATAAAGAAAAAATATCTAAAAATAAAGAGAATACACTTATCAAATATTATAATGAAGATAGTGATAAGAATAATTATATTTCATATAAAAAATTCAATAATCTATCTTGGATGATAATTGTCAAAGAGAACAATGATGAAGTTAATAAATATATATTTAATATCTCTTTTGTTCTTTTATTAATTATTTTACTTATAGCATTTATTTCAATAATGAGTGCTAAAAAAATTGCAAGTAGTATAGTTAGTCCTCTCGAGCAGTTAACTTCACATATTAATAAATTTGCTATAGATCATACTTTTAAAATGGATGAAAATGTTAGGAGTGATTATAATATATTTACAATGTTGATAAAAAACTTTAATTTTATGCAAGAATCAATTATTAAAAATGAAGAATCTTTAAAACATCAAATAGTAGAGAATAAACAAAAAGATAAAATATTAGGTAATCAATCAAAGATGGTGGCAATGGGTGAAATGATTGGAAATATTGCACATCAATGGAGACAGCCACTATCTGTAATTACTACTGCAGCAACTGGAATAATACTTCAGAAAAAATATGACATATTAGATGAAAATAAACTTATTGAAACCTGTACAATTATAAATGATAATGCCCAATATTTATCAAGAACTATAGATGATTTTAAAAATTTCATCAAAGGTGATAGATCTAGAAAAGTATTTAAGTTAAAAAGAACTATTGAAAGTTTCTTACACTTAGTAAATTCTACTATTAAAGATAACCATATAAATATAATACTTGATTTACAAGAAGATATTGAAATAAATGGTTATGAAAATGAGTTAGTTCAATGCCTTATTAATATATTCAATAATGCAAAAGATGCACTAAAAGAGAAAAATATTGAAAATAAACTCATTTTTATTTCAACATATAAAGAAAAAGAAAGAATAATTATTAAAGTTAAAGATAATGCATATGGAATACCAAATAATATTATACCTCACATTTTTGAACCATATTTCACTACAAAATATAAATCTCAAGGAACAGGCCTAGGACTTCATATGGCATATAATTTAATTGTTGATGGAATGAATGGAGAGATTGAAGCTAAAAATGCAATCTATAAATATGAAGATGAAGAATATTCTGGAGCAGAATTAGTTATAGTTTTATAAAAAAGAACTATTTTTAGACCTAAACCAACTCATAATAAAATCTTAGATACAATAACAAAAATATTAAAATCACAAGGATAATAAAATCGCAAAGTTTGAAGTTATAAGTGACTATAGTCCAGCAGGTGATCAACCTAATGCCATAAAAGCCTTAAGTGATTCAATTAATGCGGGAAATCAATATAATACTCTTTTAGGTGTTACTGGTTCAGGTAAGACTTATACTATGGCAAAGGTAATTGAAAAGACTCAAAAACCAACGCTAATAATGACTCATAATAAAACTTTAGCAGCTCAATTATATAGTGAATTCAAACAGTTTTTCCCAAATAACCATGTTGAATACTTTATCTCTTACTATGATTATTATCAACCAGAAGCTTATATTCCTAGGTCTGATTTATTTATTGAAAAAGATTCATCTATAAATGAAGAACTTGAAAGATTAAGACTTAGTACTACAGCATCATTACTTTCTTTTGATGACGTTATTGTAATTGCATCTGTATCTGCAAACTACGGTTTAGGAAATCCTGAAGAGTACCAAGCAATGGTTCAAAGACTTGAAGTAGGTTTTGAATATTCTCAAAGAGAACTTTTATTAAAACTTGTAGAAATGGGATATAAAAGAAATGATAAGTTCTTTGATAGATCTGATTTTAGAGTAAATGGTGATGTAATTGATATATATCCTGCTTATTATGAAGATGAGTTTATTAGAATTGAATTTTTTGCAGATGAAGTTGAATCTATTACAAAACATGAGTATTTAACAAATAATAAAACTCAAGAGTTAAAAGAAGTGATTATTTATTCAGTTAATCCTTTTGTTGTGTCAAATGATAAACTTTCAGTTGCAGTAAAACAAATAGAAGAAGAGTTGGATGAGAGACTTAAAAATTTAAAAGAAAATGATAAGTTAGTTGAGTATCAAAGACTAAAACAAAGAGTAGAGTTTGATTTAGAAATGATTGAAGGTACTGGAATGTGTAAAGGTATTGAAAATTATGCACGACATTTAACAGGTCAGAAACCAGGCGAAACTCCATACTCTTTAATGAACTATTTTGAACAAATAGGGAAAGATTTTCTTTTAATAGTTGATGAATCACATGTATCGCTTCCACAATTTAGAGGAATGCATGCCGCTGATAGGTCTAGAAAAGAAGTATTAGTTGATTATGGATTTAGACTTCCTAGTGCACTTGACAATAGACCTTTAAAATTTGATGAATTTATAAAAAAAGCTCCAAGCTTTCTTTTTGTAAGTGCAACACCAAATGAATTGGAAGTAAATTTATCTTCAGTTGTAGCAGAGCAAGTTATACGACCAACTGGTTTAATTGAACCCAAAATTGATATTATGGATTCAGAATACCAAGTTGAAAAATTACATGATGAAATTAAAAGAGTAATAGCAAAAGATGAAAGAGTACTAGTAACTGTTTTAACTAAAAAAATGGCAGAAGAGTTAGCATCTTATTATAGTGATTTAGGTATCAAAGTTAAATATATGCATAGTGATATTGATGCAATTCAAAGAAACCATATAATTCGACAACTAAGACTAGGTGAGTTTGATGTGCTTATTGGAATTAACTTGCTTAGAGAAGGTTTAGATATCCCTGAAGCTTCTTTAATAGCTATTTTAGATGCAGATAAAGAAGGATTTTTAAGATCACGTACAGCGCTTATTCAAACAATGGGTAGGGGTGCACGTAATGAAAATGGAAGAGTAATCCTTTTTGCAAAAAGAATAACAGATTCGATGCAGTTTGCAATTGATGAAACAAATAGAAGAAGAAAGATTCAAGAAGCACATAATAAAGAATTTGGAATAACACCAAAATCAACAAAAAGAAAACTAGATGGAAGTTTAAAACTAGAAGAGTATGATGAACTTGCTTGGAAAAAAGAAAAAATTGAAAAAATGCCAGCAGCTGAAAGAAAGAAAATATTAATAGAATTAAATAAACAAATGAAAAAAGCCTCACATGATTTAAACTTTGAAGAAGCAATTAGAATAAGAGATGAAATAGAAAAAATTAAGAAGATATAAAAAGATAAAATATGAAAAAAGCAACAAAAAAAGAAATAGAAATATTAAAAGAAGCCTTTATAGAAAAATATGCAGATGCAGTTACTGAGCTTGATTACAAAAATGACTATGAGTTATTAATAGCTATTATTTTATCAGCACAATGTACAGATAAAAGAGTGAATATTATAACACCTGCTTTATTTGAAAAGTATCCAAGTGTTTATGAGTTGGCTGATGCTTCACTTGATGATGTAAAAGATTTACTAAAATCTTGTTCATTTTTTAATAATAAATCAAAAAATATTATAAAAATGGCACAAAGTGTCATTGAAAACTATGATGGAGAGATTCCACATATTCAAAAAGAGCTTATGAAACTAGCAGGGGTTGGTAATAAAACAGCAAATGTTTTTATGATTGAGTTTGAGGGTGCAAATTTAATGGCTGTAGATACGCATGTATTTAGAGTTTCTCATAGATTAGGACTTAGCGATGGGAAGACAGTAGAGATTACTGAGGCTGATTTAGTTAAAAAACTAAAAGGTCATGATTTACATATCTTTCATCAAGCTATGGTTTTATTTGGTAGATATATTTGTAAAGCAGTTAAACCAGATTGTGATAACTGCCTTTTTCCTCATGTTTGTAAAACAAAGAAGAGTTTTAAACCTGCTTAGGTTTTAAAACTCTATTTTAATTTACACTCTTCTTTATACTCTTTGATTACGTATTCATCTTCTATTAGTAAAACTTCTACGTTTTTAGCTTCACATACATACTCTTGATTGCCTTTTTTGATTATATAAATAAAATCGTAAATAGATCTTGTACTACTTAAAACTTCAAAATTTACCTGTGTTGAAGATAGTTTTAAAATCTCTATATTTTTCTCTTGTAAATAGTTTTCTTTAAATACATTTGGTAGTTTCTCTTCTTGAACCTTACTATTATAAACAATAAATGCTATTATTAGACCTACTGCTACAAAGAAAATAATGATATCTTTTTGTGTAATTGACTTTTTAATCTTGTAGATTAAATATGTTAATATTGCTAAAATTACTAGTGAAAATATTAATATTTGCATTTTTATCCTTTTCTTAATTTATTTTTATAAGCATTTCTTGAAAGATACTTCCCAGTACTTGGAGTGCTAGTTATAAATTCATCTTCTAAAATATGCTGCTGTTTTGCAAGTTTTTTTTCTTGTATTCTAGAGTTTATATTGTTTGTTGGCGCTGATATATTTTTAATCAAACCAACTTTTAAATTATTTAAAATTATTAATACTGTATCAATGTTTTTATCATCAACATCTAAAACTATTTTACTCAAAGCTCTTCCTTTTTATTTTTGTGATTATATCTTATAATAGTAAAATTTTAAATAATATCCTATGCTAGTTTTGACTATAATACATGATAATATTAAAAAGTGAGCTTGATGGAAAGTATTAAAAATAGAGAAGTCTTTTATATTGCAGGATATGATCCAAGAGGTTATAGATATTATTATTCTATATACAAGAAGAATGCAAAAAAACAAAATAAAATTAATAATCTTAATTTAAAAATATCAAAAACAAAGAAAATAAATGAAAATATACATTCCTGTGAAATAACAAGTGATAAAGATACAAAGACAACTTATAATTTCTTTTCATGGAATGATATAGTAAAACAAACTTGGGCAGAAGGCTTTGTAAAAAACTTATTAGATACACTTTATTTTATAAAAATGTATTTGTTTTCAGGTATTTTTGTACGTTTTACAAAAGAATCAAGAAACCAACTAATAGCTGGACTGTATCCTCTTATATATCTAATAAGTACGCTATCTCTTGTTTTTTATGTCTCTTATCAATGTTATTCATTTTTGTTTAATTATCTAAATATTTATTTAGCAATAGTAGTAAGTATAATTGTTTTTATTTTAGGAATTAAACTTATTTATATTATTGCAAATAAAATAGCAGTTTTTTGGTTATCGAGAATTTATGCTTTTTGTGCAAGATGGGGAGAAGAAAAGATTTTAAAAGTAGATGATAGAGTTGAGTACTTTTCTGAATATATCTTTGAACAAATAAAAGAAACTACTGATAAAAATAAAGAGTTTATATTATCTGCACATAGTGTTGGCACGATTCTTGCTATTAATATTGCAAATAAGGTTATCAAAAAATGTTTAGATGAAAACATAGATTATTCTAGTTTTAAATTATTGACCTTAGGACACTGTATCCCACTTGTTAGTTATCAAAGAAATTCTAAAAAACATAAAGAAGTATTAGAAGATTTAGGTAAAACAAAGAATTTTATTTGGATTGATTACACTGCAACTATTGATGGTGCTTGTTTTTGTGTTGATCCTATTGTTTCTTCTGGAATAAACAGAGAAAAAGATTGTGGTCCTGTACTAATGTCTCCAAGATTTTTTAAGCTTTTTACTAAAGTGAACTATAAAAGAATAAAGAAAGAAAAATATAAAGCACATTTTTTATATCTTACAGCAACTGACCTAGCAGGGAATTATGATTATTTCGATATAACAGCAGGAAATAAAGTATTAGAATATCGAATCAAAAACTATATGAAGGAAAAATAAGATGGCACAATGCCCCTTTCACCCAAAACCACATAAAAATAAAGCATCACTTTTTACGACACTATTTTTGAAAAGACGTTCATGGCTCGATGGATTATATGAAAAAAGCTATGGCATGAAAATGGGCAGAGTTAAAATGCCAGGACTGGATTTGCATGTAGTAAATGATCCAAAAGAAGTACGAAGAATAATGGTAGATGAGGTTCGAGAATTTCCTAAAAGTGAGCTTCTTCATGAATTACTAAATCCCTTATTAGGAGATAGTATTTTTACTACAAATGATAAAGTATGGGAAAAGCAAAGAGATTTAATCAAACCATCTTTTGAAATGACAAGAATATCAAGAGTTTTTGAACATATGAAAAATGCTGCAAATGATTTGATAAAGCATTTAGACAAAAATAAAAGTGGAAACGTTGTAGAAATGGATGAAGAAATGACATATGTAACTGCAGATGTTATTTTTAGAACTATTATGTCTGAACGCTTAGATAGGGAAGAAGGTAAAAAAGTATTAGAAGCTTTTGTAACTTTCCAAGAAGAAACAGCAAGAGCTGCAATGAGAAAGATGTTTTGTTTTCCAAGATGGATATCTTATTTTTTAGGTGAAAAAAGAAGACTAAAAGCTGGTGAAGAAATTAGAACAGTTTTGGCAAATATAATAAAACCAAGATATGATGCTGTTACAAACAAGGAAGAAATAGAAAATGAAGATATTTTATCGTCTCTTTTACAAGTAGTAGATTGTGATACAAATGAGAGATTTTCTTTTGAAGAGATTTTAGATCAAGTTGCTATGCTATTTTTAGCAGGTCATGAGACAACTGCTAGTTCTTTGACTTGGACGCTATATTTATTAAGTATGTTCCAAGAAGAGCAGGAAAAAGCTTATGTTGAAGTTTTAGAAGTACAAGGTGAAGAAGAAGTAACAATCCATCATATTAGAAAAATGAAATACCTTACAAATGTATTTAAAGAAGCTTTACGACTTTATCCTCCAGTAGGTTTTTTTGCAAGAGAATCAAAAGATGACACTACTATGAGAGGAAAAGATATCAAAAAAGGTGCAGCTATGGTTGTAGCTCCTTGGTTAATACATAGACATAAAGACTTTTGGGAGAATCCAAATGGTTTTGATCCTACTAGATATGAAAAAAACAAAGAAATCAAAAAAGACACTTATCTTCCTTTTGGTATGGGTGAGAGAGTTTGTATAGGTCAAGGTTTTGCAATGCAAGAATCAATACTAATACTTTCTTCAATACTTAAAAACTATAAGATAGAACTAGAAGAGGGCTTTGTTCCAGATGTAGTAGGTCGTCTAACAGTACGTTCTGCAAATGGAATGAATATAATTTTAACAAAAAGAGAAAAACAAAAATAATGAAAGAAAAACTAGCAGGAACACTTTTGATGTGTGCCATAGTTCCACTTGCAGTGATAAGTTACCTTTTTATAGTTATTGTTGGTACTTTTGGAAATGTAGCTCGAGTTAGACAAGGCGTTCGAGCTTTGGATCACTTTGTAAATGCCACACTTTTCAATGGCTACGCATGGGAATCATTATCTTCTCATGCCTGGAGAGAAAAAGATAAAAAATGGGCAAAAATTGTAATCAAACTAACAGACAAGTTTCAAAAAGATCACTGTAAGAGAGCAAACAAAAGAGAACAGCCTATCGTTGATTTAGTTTTAAAGAAAAAACTACACCAACAAACAGTTGGAAAACAATTATAAGTAAAAGTTACTATTTACCTGAGTTGTTTGTATAAGGTAGGTTCGATATTTTCTAAATAACTCTTGATCTACTTCTTTATAATTTTCCCAAAACTCATCTAAAGATAAACCTTTTGAAGTTAAACCTTCTATATCATAGATAGCTTTACCTAAACATATAGTTGGTGCTTTGTGATATAGTGATTGTATTCCTACTGTACTATTAATCATAATACTTCCAATAGAATGTTTAAGAAGTGTTGGTAGGTGGACATCCCAAGTTATTATTACTCTATGTTTTATTCCATAATAATTTGAATAAAAATCTATATATTTTTTGTAGTTTTTCTTTCCTCTATCCATTGGGTGGTGTTTAAATACCAGATATTTATCTTTTGGAGCATGTTTTGAAAATGATATTAAAACCTCTTTTATAAATTCTTCTATAGAGTTATATTTACTATGTGTTATTATTTGAAAGTCATTATATGTTTGAAGTGGTACAAAATAGTATTTATTACTTAATTCTTTTTCAAAATAATTATTAAGATTTCTTTCTTTTATTCTATTTATATTTTTTCTTGTAAAATTTACTATTCCTATCCAACCTTCTTTAAGAAATGAGAAACATCTGTGATGTTTATAGTTTGGATATTTATAGTAAAATAAATTACCTAAAAAATAGTATACAGTAGCTTCCCAAGCCATTTTATTATAAGTTGATCCAAAGTTTTCTAAGTGTTCAATTTCTAAAATCACATCATCATCTAAATTTAGATTGTCATAAAAATCTCTATTTCTAGGAATTGTACTATGATTATTTACTCCATATTTTTCAAGTGTAATAAAATTTGGTCTTAAATAACCTTCTTCAAAAACATATACTTCAATATTATTTTCTTTTGCAATTTTTATTGCATATTTTTGATAAAATCTACAATCACCAAATACAAACAATTTATCAATTTTATATGTTTTATAATAGTTTGAAATAAAATTAGGCCAGTTTTTAGGAATATCTTTATATCCTGTATATTGATTACTTTTTGCAAAATACTCATCTGCTGCGTTAAAACCTATACGAAAAGTATTTGCTTCATCCTTTTTGAACTTTTCATCTAAAGTATTGAAAAAGCTTCCCATTGGACCTTGTAATAGTAATATATTATTATTTTTTACTTCACCAACTATTTTTTTTATTTTCATCTACTTTACCATACTTATTATTTTTTGAGTTAATCTACTTAAGTAAGAATATACTTTACTTTTATATTTATATATTATATTATTATTTATCTTCTTTCTTTCTTTTTCTAACTCATCAATCAATATATTAGGAGTACAATATTCTAAAGTTTTTGGATTTATATATCTTGGATATAGTATATAAACACCACAAACTAGTTCATCAAGAGTTAAGTTTCTATTTCTTCTCTCACAAGTTTTTTTATCAAGTGTTAATCCCCATCCAGAATAAAAAGGCAAACCATAAGTCACAACTTTCTTACTATATAATAGTCCCTCAAATCCTGTAAGTGAAGTCATTGTGTGAACTTCATCAATGGCATCTAAAACTGAAGACATACTAATATCTATTAATATTTCATTACAATATTTTAAGGCAGTTTTTTCTTCTATATTTCCTATTCTATTTCCGCTTAACACATCTGGATGTGGTTTGAAAACTATATAAGACTTTGGATTATCTTGTTTTACTTCCTTTAAAAGCTGTAAATTTGTCATTCCCATAGCCCCATACTTTATAGAAGCATCATCTTCTACTTGACCTGAAACTAATATTTTAACTTTATCTTTTGGGAAAGATAGCTTTTTGTGATTTGAAGTGTTATATTTTGATATCTTAGTTTTTAGTATTTTTTCTCTTAAATCTTTGGCTTCTTTTAATAACTCTTGATTTGATTGAAAATCATAAGTTTTAAGTATAGTTTCTAAAGTACTAGATTTTGAAGGATCAAAATATATACCTTCCTTATCAATTACAAGTGAATAGGGCCAAGTAAGGTCCGAACCTAAACCAACTGATCTTATAAAACCATCTTCTATTCTTGTGATATTTATATTATTTATTTTTGCAAAGTATTCTATTTCTTTAAACTCTTTTTTACCCCAAATAAATATATCACTATTTTTATTTAAACCTTTTTTTAAAGCTAAATCAAAATGAGATTTAAAAATAGGATTTATATATATGATATTTTTTATAGGATATTCTTTAATAAAGTATTTAAAATAAAATCTTTTATACCATGAAAAACCAAAGAGATAAAGTTTATTTTTTTTCATTTGACGCTTTCATCTTAGCTATTGTATTTATTGTTTCTATTATATCAATTTCTTTTTTTAAATATGGATTTGTATATTTACTATAAAGTATATAAGAAGCTGCAAATACTTCTTCTATTGTACGTACCTTTACCCTTCTAGCTTCTTTTATTTTATCATCAGTAATTCCCCAACCTGCATAAAAAGGCATACCAAAACACACACATTTACAACCTACTAGAATTGCTTCAAATCCCATTTGTGAAGTTTTAGTATATACTGTATGAAAGTTTTTTAGAAGAGATATAGGATTTATATTTTCACTTATGAGAACTATTTTTTTATCTATATTTGTTATATTTATATCAGAAGTTTTTTTGCCACTTAATACATCAGGATGTATTTTTAGATATATCTTTGAATCTGGATTTTCTTCACATGCTTTAGATATTATTTCTTCAGTAGAAAAAGTATTTCCATTTCCATATTCTAGACTACTATCCCCTGCTGTTTGAGCTATAATAAGAACTCTTTTTTCATCTTTTAAGAAATAGTTTTCAGCTATATCTTTTGAGTTGTTGTATTTTGAGATATGATATTTTTTTATTAAAGATATTGCTTCTTTTGCTTTATTCATAAGCTTTTTATCTGAAGAAAAGTTATAAGTATTTAAAATATTTTCTAATTTACTAGCAGTTTTAGCATCATAATATATGCCAGTATCATCTTCAACAATTGAAAAAGAGGGAGAATTATCAACTCCTAATCCAAGAGATCTAATGAATCCATCTTCTTGTAAAGTTAAAGTTCCACCAAAGTTTTTATGACACCAAAGTGCAAATTTTCCTGTTTTTTTTCTTCCCCAACCTTGAAATACTTTTGATGAAAATATTTCAAAAATATTATAAGTATAAAAGTTTTTCTTTGAAATATCTTTTTTTCTTATTAAAGTAGATAAAGCATAAACTTTATACTTAAAATCTCTTTTATAAAAAGAATATTTAAATGCATTCTGGATTTTTGTAAATGTAGTTGTTTCAGAAGATAAGTACTCTTGAAATTTTATTAATATTTGTTTGTCATCTTTAGAAATTTTGAAATTCTTGAGTATGTAGGAAATAAGTAAAAATCTATGGCTTTTTATGTAAGCTGGGTAATTATTATTTGTAAATAATTCTTTAAATAAAGTGAATAAAGTTTTTTTCGAGCTTAGTTTAGCTTCTGTATTACTTGTATTTGTAGGATGTATTCTGTATTTTACTAATTTGTTATTTAGTGTAATTCTTTTTCCAAGAATTTCATTTATCAATGAAATCCAATAGTCATGATTCTCAACATAAATAGGAAAGGGTAAAATATTCTTTTTAAGTATTTTATTAAATAATATAGTATTACCCATAACTCCACATGGTCCTATAATATGACCTAAGTCCTTATCTTTTTTTAATTTATATTTTCTAAAATTTAAATATGAATTATTTATGATTCTATCATCTTTATCAATTATTGATAAATCAGAATGTATTAAAATTGGTATATCTAAAGAGTGTTTTTCTTCTTCTATCATTATTTTTAATTGTTTTTCTAATTTATTATTTTCCCAGATATCATCTTGATCACTTAGTGCAATATAATCGGCCGTACAAAGTTTTATTGCTTTTTCAAAGTTTTTTACATAGCCTAGATTTGAACTATTTTTATAAAGTTTTATAAAACTATATTTATTTACATATGCTTGTAATATTTCTAAGGTTTTATCACTTGACTTATCATCACAAATTATGATTTCTATATTTTTATAACTTTGATTAATAATCGAATCTAATTGTTTTTCCAAAAAGAATTCACCATTATATGTGGTCATTGCTATTGAGATTAAAGGATTGTTATTCATAAATAAGCTTTCCAAACTTTTTATTTCTAAAATCTCTTATTCCTATAAAAATCATATGAATTGACTTAATCTTTTCTTTTGAAAATAAAATATGTTTAAGAAAGAATTTTTGCATATATTTATCTCTTTTTAGGAAAAATTCTTTTTGCTCATCTTTGTATTTTTCTCTTAAATATAAATAATTTCTTATCATATAATATAGTCTAAAAGGTTCATATATAGTAATATTTCTTTTGTTTTTAGTTCCTAATTGATGATTTATAGCAATTCTATAATCTTGTAATATTGTATATTCATTTTTGATTGTTTTAAAACAAAAGTCATGGTCTACTTCATCTATAAATAGTTTCTCTTCAAATCCATTTATAGACAAAGCATTTTGTATATTTAAAATATTTGCAGATGTCATGACAAATGACTCTTCTTGATAATAATCTTTGATAAATTTTTTGTTGTGAATTGGTGAATAAATCATTAGTTTTGATTTATTAGGTATCTTTGAAAAATAAGCTAGTAGTTTAGTAAAATCATTTTCTATAAAAGAACTATCTTGGTCCATAGTCATAATCCACTTAAAGTTATCACTATTAGCTTGATCTAAAGCTAAATTTATAGCTTTAGATATACCTATATTTTTTCCATTGTGAAGTAATCTTATAGTAGTTAGTTTTTGTAACTTTAATAAAAAGTCATCTCTTATCAAAGAGTTACCAACTATATACAAGGTTTCTAAATCCTTTGCATATGTTAAAATATTTTCATAAACCTCTTTATAATTGGGTTTATAAAGTATTATTATAGCTGCTAACTCTTCTCTCATTATTTATATTTATCTAAATACCACTGTACAGTTAAAACAATTCCACTATCAAAGTTCTCGTCAGCTTTCCAACCAAGCTCTGTTTCAAGTTTTGTAGCATCAATAGCATATCTTCTATCATGTCCTGCTCTATCTTCTACAAATGTAATTAAGTCTCTGTAAGAGTTTAAAGTTCTTGATGGAGATTTAGTATCAAGAATAGAACAAATAGTATCTACTATTTGAAGATTTGTTCTTTCATTTCTTCCGCCAATATTATATACATTAGCTTCTAATCCTGTATGATAAACTAAATCTATTCCCTTACAGTGATCTAGTACATATAACCA
>NZ_JAHKQT010000002.1 GCF_018861145.1 Poseidonibacter lekithochrous | reverse complement strand
TATGTATCTCCAGATGGTGAAATTAGAGACTATGGGAAGAGGGTGTTGGAAGGTTGATTATTAATATGTTTGCAGATTTAAATATAATTATAAGAAAGTGTCAAGTGTAATTCAAAAATGCACTAAAGTGTACACAATGAATTAATGAATCTAATATTGCTGTTGTTAATGCTTCACCATCATTTATTACCTCCATCCATTTTGTGAATGATACTTATAACTTCAATAATCAAAACCTACTAAAAGAAGTAAAATACTATAACCCAAATGGTAAAGTAGTAAAACACTTAAGCTTTAAATATGTGAGAACTGTAAAGAAAATAACAACTGCTTGTTATTTTTAAGTTCGGAACCAAAAGTGATGTGCTTTAGCACCACTGTCGGTAAATAGAAGAATACAAAAAGTAGTAAATAAAGAAGTATTTAACTATATCTATGATGGATTAAACATAGTAGCAATCTTAGATGAAAATCAAGACCTATTAGCAACAATTCTACATGATGAAAGTATAGATGCACCACTTAGTATAACTACTTATGATACTTCACATTTATGTTGTGAGAAGTACCAAGCTTTATCAGAAGAAGATAAATTCCTAGAAGATAAAAAAAGAACAAAAACCTACTACTATCATAGAGACCACCAAAACTCAATAATAGCTCTAACAAATAAAGATGGAGAAATAATAGAATCAATTACTTATGATAATACATATGGTAAAATTTTAGAACATGAAAAACTTGTAGAAACATATAATCCATATTGTTATACAGGAAGAGAATTTGACTCTTATGATCTTTATTATTATAGAGCTAGGTATTATGTGAAAAACGTAAAATAAAAGTAAACTGCTTTACTTTTATAGTTTTGGAACCTTCATGGTTGAATGAAATGAACCATGAAGGCACGCAGAGATTCTTATCTTTAGATCCTATTGAGTTTTTATCTGGGGATTTTAACTTTTATAGGTATGTTGGGAAT
Organism: Poseidonibacter lekithochrous; assembly: GCF_018861145.1. GTDB lineage: Bacteria > Campylobacterota > Campylobacteria > Campylobacterales > Arcobacteraceae > Poseidonibacter > Poseidonibacter lekithochrous_A. The sequence continues at coordinate 13,821 of NZ_JAHKQT010000002.1, read as the reverse complement.
GAGCCTGTTAATTTTACGGATCCTAGTGGAACATTTCTACCTCTTCTTTATATAGTAGGTTCAATAGCAGTTAGAGCTGCCATTCCTTTAGTTTTAAGAGCTGCTGCTCCTGCAGTTGGAAGAGCTGTTGCAGTTGGAGCAGGTGGAAGAGTTGTCTTAACAGAAGCAGAAAAACGAGCAGCACTTCTTGCCGCAAGGACTGCTACAAATATAAATACTGAAGTTAAGGTGGCAGGTACAGAAGGTGATGTAGAATGTGGAAATAAAGGATTATTTAAAGATCAAAAAAATCCTGCAAAAAATGGTTTAGAAAGAGATCATATTCCTTCTCAAGCATCAGTTTTAAAAAGAGCAGCAGATGATTTAGGATTAAAAAGAGTTTCTGAGTTAGGAACTTGTATAAAAAATAGATTAAAAAACTGGGCTGAAACACTTGCTTTACCTAAGGACTTTCATAAACAAGGAAGAACAAATGGAAATAAGAATACTCAAGAACAAATTGAGTTAGATTCTGAAGACTTAGGTGATGCAGTTGATAAAGATGTAGAAGCTTATGAAGATCAATTAGACGATGCAGATATTCCTGAGGAATGTAAGGAAAAGATTAAAGAAGCATTAGAAGAAATAAAAGAAAAAACAGATGATGAATTGACTGACTTTATTGATGATCAAATACAACATTGTATTGACGCAGGAAAATTCACTTTATAAAAAGGAAAAAAATGATAACAGGAAATGATTTTATAGATATCTTATATTTATCAGAGATGGATGAAAAAGTATTAAATATGAGAAAGGAACTAGATGCACCTAAACCAATAATAGATAAAGATTTTAAAAAATATGGTGGAAATTCAATGCCAATTGAAAATTTAGGTATTGAGTTGTTTTTTGAAGATCCTTGTGATTATGATAATAATGAAATATATAAGAAAGGGGATATTTATTTTGCTGGTATTTCTTTTGCATACAATACAAAAATAGAACCACCTTTTAATATAAAAATGGGAGATAATTTAGAGGAAGTTGTTAATAAAATAGGAAAAGAACAAACATATAATACAAAAAGATTTCCCCAAAAAGTATGGAAATTTGAAAGAGATGATGGAAAATTATATTTACTTTACGCTTTTTTTGATAAAGAGTATAGTGAAGTTTTAAATATTAAAGTATTAACTTATGGTAAGGCTGTAGAAAAGTTACCTAAACATATTTGAAAAATTATAATTAAAAAAAGGAAAAAAATGATAACAGGAAATGATTTTATAGATATGTTATATCTATCAGAGATGGATGAAAAAATATTAAATATGAGAGAAGAGTTAAATGCTCCGAAACCAATAATAGATAAAGATTTTAAAAAATATGGTGGAAATTCAATGCCAATTGAAAATTTAGGTATTGAGTTGTTTTTTAAAGATTTTTCTAGAGTTATGGAAGAAAGTAAAGGACCTTATGGAAAAAGTGATATTATTTTTGGTGGAATTATGTTTTCATATAACTCAAAAATAGAACCACCTTTTAATATCAAAATGGGAGATAATTTAGAGGAAGTTGTTAAGAAAATAGGAAAAGAACAAACATATAATACAAAAAGATTTCCCCAAAAAGTATGGAAATTTGAAAGAGATGATGGAAAATTATATTTACTTTACGCTTTTTTTGATAAAGAGTATAGTGAAGTTTTAAATATTAAAGTATTAACCTATGGTAAAGCGGTAGAAAAACTACCTAAACATATTTGAAAATAAAAGAATAAATAATGCTAAATCAAGAACAAATAAGTTTAAAACTAGAAAAAGAGTATAAACACAATCTAAGAATGTATTTCAATGAAGACTTTTCTTTACATAAAACAATGAATAAGTATTTTAATACAATTCTTGAAAATATAAAAAATAATAAAACTCCTATTTCTATACTATTTGAAGAGCTTGCAGATTTTTATTTAATGACTTCAATTTATGCAAATACATTTTGTGAAGATAAAGAGAAAGTATCTCAGTTTCTTTCAACTTCCCCATGGTATAGTTATAAGCTTATATCTATTTTTAATAAAAATTGTAATGATTCTCACTCTTCTGTTTTATTAATGAGAAAAGCTATTTATTTATGGAGTTCATTATTTCTAATATCTTGGAATAAAAAAGCTATAGAAATTGGCTCTGAATTAATTGATTCTCTAAATAATGAAGGATCAATTATAAGATATGGATGTAGATTATATCCAGAAGCATGGTTTTTAATAGATTTATATTCTATAGCTTTCAATAAAGAATATGATAAAAAAAGAGCTGATTATCCTGAGAATATGGATGACTATAAAAATATTTTAAATGATTGGGATACAAATGATTTAACAAAAGTAGATTTATTTGTAAGTAATTTAATTGAATTACATTTATTAATTGAAGAAAATAAAGATAATGATGAAAATACAAGTGAGTATATGTTATTTGATAAGTCTGTGATGAAATTATATGTATACGAAGTTTTTATATTTTTAGGAATTAGAAAAGAAAAAGGTCTAAAAAATCCAATAGAGTTTTCACATCCTTTAATGAACACAGATATCACTAAAATTTATTTAGATAATAAAGAACCACTTTCTAAACCAAAAGAGTTACCATATGCTAAAGAACTTATTGTAAAACTTCAGAAAAAATGTCCTGATATTACTTTAGATGAAGATTTTTAGAATAAATAATTGACAATAAAACAATACTAACAATCTATAAGTTTTTTGACTTATAGATTTATAAATGAAAGAACCCTAAAGAAAAAACACTATATAACTTCAATAATCAAAACCTACTACTATCATAGAGACCACCAAAACTCAATAATAGCTCTAACAAATAAATATGGGGAAGATTTAACTGATAAAGACAAAGAAAAAATGGATAGTGTAGATGATGATTGTAAAGATAAGATAAAAAAAGGTCTAGAAAAAATGAAAAAAATAGATTATGATAAGTTTTTAGAAGATAAAATAAAAGAAAATCAAGAATGTTAAAAAGGAATAAAAATGTTACTAGATGGAAATAATATGATAGAGATGTTAAGCTTACCTGAATGGGATGATAGAGTTTTAGATATGTTAGAAGAATTTGGAGAGGAAAGACCAAAAGTAATTGATGGTAACACAACAATTTTTATCACTAGAAAAGATTATGGCTTTGAGATGATGTTTGATGAAGTAGCTTCTACTGAAAAACAAAAAGAAAATATTGGTCAGGGAAATTTATATTTTAATCAAATAATATTAAAGAATGATACTAAGATAAAATTACCATTTGGTATTGAAACTTCAGATAACTATGAAGCTATATGTAAGAAAATAGGTAAGAAAGCTGATTCAAAAAATAAATATGTAAAAAATAGATTTCGTTGGATTCTAAATGACAAAGAGAAAGAATATTTTATTAATATTGTTTTTACAGATGAAAAGCTATTAATAATTGAAAGATTTAGTATAGGTTTATAAAATAAAACTATAAAAAATAAATAGGAAAACCAATGACAAAAATAGAACAATTAAATGAAGAATTAAACTCAAGATTTGAAGAGAATAAAACATGGTTTTATACATCAAACTTTAAAGATAGTGAATTTGTAGATGTTGAAATAAAACAATATCTTAAAATATATGAAAACAATTTTTCAGAAAATGCTTTTACTTTTGCTTTTGAAGCTTTGGCTTTGTATGCTTTAGATAGAGCTACGTATTCTTTGTTTTACTTAAAAGACAAGAGTAAGTATTTAGAAGAGTTTTCTTTATATTCATATTATTCTCATATGACAATACATGAAAACTCAAAAGCAGCCAAATGCTTAAAAGGTTATCCTGAACTAGATATGATTAGAACTACTCATCTTTTTGCAAGTAATATTATCTCAAAACAATGGAATCAAGCTTTTGATATAGGAAATGATTTAATAGATTCACTAAATGCTAAATCTTGTATTATAAGAAGAGGGGATGAAAACGCTTTAGTAGCTTGGTTTTTAATTGAACTATATAGTAAAATTTCAGATTATGAAATTAATAAAAGAAGAGCTTTTTATCCTAAAGAGTTTAAACCATATGATAAAATATTAGAAAACTGGGATACTAATGATTTAAGTGAAGTTGATAAATATGTTTATATCTTGTGTGATATGCATTTAGAGCAACAGCAAGAACACTTTGAAGATGAAGTTTCAATGTTAGATTTACCATTTATGAAACTTTATCCTTATGAAATAATAGCTTGGCTAAACCTAAGAGAAAAACAAGGGCTAAATAATCCAAAAGAATTTTCACATCCTTTGATGAATGAACTAATAGCAAAGACACTATTAGAAATAAAAGAACCTTTAGAAAAACCTAATGAAGTTCCTTTTTTAAAGGAGTTTTTAGACCACTTATATAAAAAATGTCGAGATGTGAAAAGAAACGAACTATTTAAATAAAAAAGGGTTGAATTTCTACTTTCAAAAATTCCGGAGACATGCTACTTAGTTAACTATCCATTTAAATATATAAACTGTCCCCTAAATTTCTTACTCTTATGATAAAACAGGGAATAACATCCTTGAAAACTCTTCATACAATTAACTTTATGTTGTGAAAAGTATAAAGCTTTATCCCTAGAACAACAACACGAAGTAAATAAAAAAAGAACAAAAACCTACTACTATCATAGAGACCACCAAAACTCAATAATAGCTCTATCAAATAAAGATGGAGAAATAATAGAATCAATTACTTATGATAATACATATGGTAAAATCCTTCAACATGAAAAACTTGTAGAAACATATAACCCATATTGTTATACAGGACGAGAGTTTGACTCTTATGATCTTTATTATTATAGAGCTAGGTATTATGATTCTACAACTGCTAGATTCTTACCTTTAGATCCTATTGAGTTTCTGAGCGGGGATTTTAACTTTTATCGGTATGTTGGGAATGAGCCTTTAAACTTTACTGATGCATTAGGGTTTGCTAAGTGTAATCAAAAGAAATTAGAAAAGAAACTTAACAAAGCAAAAGGTAAGTTAGCTTCTAAACTAAAAGAGTTAGATGGTTTAAAAAAATTTGCTGCAAAAAAAGCTGCTAAAAAAGTAGCAACACTTCCTTTAAAAGCTGTTCCTTTTTTAGGTTGGGCAATGGCTGCCTATGACGTTTATGACCTGGTTAATACTGGTATGGATGTTGCTGATATGGTTAAAGAGTATAATGCAGCAGCAGATGCTACGCAAGAAGCAGGGGAGAAGCTTGCTGCTTGTAAGAAGGCTAATGCAAAGAAAAAAGATGGTGGTAAAGTTAAGAGTCTAAAACAAACAAAAGTTAAATGTTTTAAGAAAAAACAAGATAAACACAGTGCAAAAGACTATGATAAACAATTAAAAGATCAAGAAGCTGGTTTAAATGATATGTCAGCAGATCAATACCTTAAAGGAAGAGAAGCCTTTGATGGAGTATCTTGTAAAGGAGAAAAAGCAACAACAGATTCTTCTTTAAAAAATAGACCAAAGAGGAATGCAAGTGAAGCTAGGACAGCAAGAGCCAAACATCAAGAAAAGTTAGTTGAAAAATATGAGAATAGTGGTTCTTTAAATCCAGAAGCAGCTGCTACAGCTGAAATGAAAACTTTAGCAGCATTACATAATCCAGATATGGTTGCAGCTGGGAAAGATGTAATAACTGGCTTTGGAGATAAAGGAATAAACTCTTCTATTGGAAGTCAATGGAAAGATAGGGTATCTGATCTTGATAATGCAGCTTGTAAAGCAAAAGCTGATGGTAAAGGTAAAGATAAAATGAATGCTAAATTAAGTAGATGTAAATAAAGGAAAGAAATGCCAGAATTTGAAAGAGATAGTAAGGGACGAGTTGTTGATATTGAACACTTTAGAAATATGTTTAAAAATAGAATTAAAGAACCAGATAGAGTTTATGAAGCAAATAAAGAAGTAATCAATAAATATAAAAATATTTTACCAAAGGAATTAATATACTATTGGGAGACATATGGGTTTTCTTCATTTTTAGATGGACTTTATTGGCTTACTAACCCAGATGATTATAAAGAGTTAGTAGAAGATTATTTAGAAGGAACACAATTCGAAAATAGAAAAGATATTTATGTAATAGCTAGAAGTGCTTTTGGACAATTATATATTTGGGAACCTAAAAAAGGAAATACTTTATCTTTATTATCAATGATGAATATGATATTTTTATCTGCTGATGCAGATAGAGAAAACTTTAATAAAGAAGAAGAAAACTATGCTATGAATAGGTTTATTTCTATAAATCCTAAGCATTGTGACGAGGATGACGCAAGTAGTAAACCATTATTTCATAGAGCCTTAAAGAAGCTAGGTAAAGTAGAAAAAAATGAAATGTATGGATATAAGTTATCTCACTTTCTAGGAGGGAAAGAGAGTATTAGAAACTTAGAAAAAATGGATTTGTTTAACCACTATAGTATTCAAAAACAATTAAAAGAACCAACTATTAGTATTTCAGATATAGAAAATAATACTATTACGTATTAAAATTATGGATATGAATAAAACAGAAAAGTTAATCAAAGAACAAAACGAAACCTTAAAAAACGAATCCTTACAATATTACTTTCCAAGTGATATTTCCAAAGGTTTGTATCTTGAAAAAAATACAAACTATTTAGAAAGGATAGCTGAGAGTTCAAAAGATTTAGAAGAGATTATTTATGCTTTTAATAACTCTTCTACTACTTATCTTACATATTATATTTATTCAGAGTTGATTTTAAAAGATAAAGAACTAATAAACAATAATTTTGCTATTTCAGCTATGTATGGAATTTTAATTATTCAATTAGCAAATGAACTAAAAAATATAGATATTGAAATAAATCAAAACAATTTAGCTTTATACTTTTCTCAAAGTATCTTATGTAATTGGGAAGATGATACTAAAAGTTTATTTGAAATAATAAAACTAAATCTAAATAAAAAAGATGATTCTATTATTTTAGATAATGACATATTAAATATAAACCTAGACTTTATACTAAATTTATATTCTAAAATGACAAATCAAGATGTATTAAATAAAGATACAAATAAACTTTTTACTCTACCAGTATATAATCAAGTATTAGATAAATGTTTCAGTAAAGATTTAAAAGAAGTAGACTTACTTATAAATCTGATGTGTGAAGCACACTTAGAATTTATAGAAGAAACTGAAATATATTCAAGTTTTAATATAAAACTATTTACTTATGAAATATTAGTCTGGTTGAATTTAAGAAAAAGACAAGGATATGAAAATCCAAAAGAATTTTCACATCCTTTAATAAACTATAATATTAATCAAATATATAAAATCAAAAATTCTAATAAACCTTATAATATGCCATATGGAATTGTTTTACTAAATAAATTAAAGTCTAAATATCAAAATCTAAATATAGATGAAAGTTTCTTTTATGAAGAAGAAAGAAAACAAAAGATGGAGAGTATTCAGGCGGAAGTTATAAAGGCACAAAGAAATCAGGAATTGAATCACATCATATGCCAGCAAAATCATCTTATCCAGGGTGGAACAATAGAACTAAGACAGGGATATATAATGGAGGAAAAGTAAGTGAAGGCAATATGCCTGCAATTCAAATGGACCCAGGAGACCATCACCAAACATTAAGTCACGGCTGGGAAGGAAATGTTGGTAAATCTTATAGAAGTATGCAAAATAAATTAATTCGAGCTGGCATGCTAAAAGAAGCTATGTTGATGGATATAGCAGATATCAAAACACAATTTGGAAATAAGTATGATAAAGCAATAGCAGAGATGATGGGTTATTCTAAATGTATGGGCTTTATATAAAAAAGAATTAACTGAATATTTATATAACAAGGAGAAAAAGTGAGTTTTAAATATACACAAGAGTGGGCAGATGAATTATTAAATCTATATAATAAACAATATAATTGTACAAGAGAAGAGTTTTATAGAATTAACGAATTACTTAAAATGGTGGAAGGTACAAATGATGTACGTATTGTTCAAGTCTTAATAGAGTGTTTATGTATAGAAATTGAAGGTGTAGATGAAACTGTTAAAAATACATTAAATACAATGAGCTTTGAAGTATATTATGAAGGATTATTTTCAAGTTTAAGACTATACATTGAAGCTTGGGGAGAAGAATTCGGTTTATACTTTTCTTCATGGCTAGATGAATGGTATGCAAGAGAATTAACTCAAGAAGAATTAGAATCAGTAGTATTTCCTTTAGCAAAAAGGTATTTGAATAAAGAAGATATGAAAAATGCTATTAAAAATATTGAAGAATCAGATATGTTAGGGGATAGCCCTATTGATGAATTTTACGAATTTTTCAATAAAGAGTTAAATTCACAATGGACTCCACTTCCAAAAGAAGAGATTGAACCTATTAGCGATGAAGAAACACAAAAATACAAAGATGAAGCACAAAAAATGTTAGATGAAATAAATAAATCTTTAGAATAGTAAGGTTGTTAATATGTCACAAGAATTAGAAGATTTGCTAAAAAAGTTTTCAACAGAACTCAAATATAATATTCCAATAGGATTACTACCAGAAGAAAAAAATGAAGAGTATCCTTATGAAGGTATAGAAATAGCTTTAGTACTCTATTGGTCATATAAAAATAAACTTCTAATACAAAATATGCAAGATGTATTTGATGCTTATTCAAAAAATATCACTTTTGAAAAACATCAAGATTTTATAACTATGATGAAAGAAATTATAGGTATAGAACTTGATAATATAATTTATAATGAATATGGAAAAGAGTTTGTAGTAGATTATGTAGCATTTACAAGCCAATGGAAATATAGATTTTATGATGAAATAGATGTAATGTTTAGTAATATAAGAAGCTTTTCCCAAATCCCACAAAATGAAGAAAGCTATAAAATGATATTTGATTTATTGGATAAACGTTATAAAGAATATATGATAGAAAAAGATTTTGAAATGCCTAAGAACTAAAAATTCCGCTAACAAGTGCAATATTTTTAAGCTTAATTAACTCCAAGAATACTTCCTTGGAATTTAATAATTATAAATTATCCAAAATATCCTCATGATTTAAATTTATCTGAGTAAATGCAAAGGTTTTAGATCCAAGGTCTTTTAAACTAGCTCCTATGTGAAATACTTTTTCATTATCTATTATCATAAATCTATCATGAAAGTTTTTAGTAGTTTTTACATTTAGATTTTTATATTGTTTATTGTATTTTTCAAGATCAAGTTTTAGTTTTTTTGAAATTGTTTGTGTGTAAATAAGAATATTAATATCTAGATTTTTTGAAAATAAAGTTAGTGTACTATCATCTATGTAATTGTCTATTAAAATTATTGATTTTTTAGATTTTTTTATTAAATCAGATATAAATACATAAGCATCAAATATTTGTCCATTGTAAAATATTCCTTGTTTCAGTTCTAGGGTATTATTTTTTATAAGACTATCTATTTTTACAATTTTACTCTTTAAATCTATAACCTCATTTTCTAAAGATACAAATCTTTCATTTGTAATTTTTTGAGTATTAATTGAATACCCATTTTGAATATATCGTTTTAAAACTGATGTTGCCCATTTTCTGAATTTTGTAGCGGTTATAGAATTTACTCTGTACCCAAGAGATATAGCCATGTCTAAATTATAATGTTCAACATCTCGTTCGACCTCTCTATTTCCTTCTTTTTGAACTATTCGAATTTTTCGAATAGTTGGATTTTTATCAAGTTCTTTTTGTTTGAAAATATTTTTAATATGATAATTAATGGTATTTACTTCAACATCAAAAAGATCACCTAATTGTTTCTGTGTTAACCAAACTGTTTCATTCTCAATAGAAACTTTTAATTCCAACTCACCATCATTATAAATAATTGTATTTGACATATATTTCCCTATATTTAAAGCTAAGAGTATATCAAATGAAAACTTTAAATATGAAAGATAATATTACTATTAATAACAAAACCAATAATTATTAGTGCAGTATATAATGTAAAACAAATAAAAACAGCATCTTTAAACTTAGATTATAAATACAATGATGTATCTCAAATAATAAGTAAAAAACTAAATGAAAGAACGTGAATATGAATACGATAACGTAGGAAGTTCAATTGCCTCATCTAGTTTACCAGACAATAGTATAAGTAGCCAATTACGTGCTGGTTTAGAAGTTGAAAATATGCGTGATAGATTGAAACTTTTTAATGGTGGTTTAGCAAATGATATTAACCGTTATACAAAATTAAATGCTACTCAAAATTATTAAGGAGCAGAGTTTATCACTGGAAATTCTATTTCTTTATATACTAATGATTCTTTATTAGCTACTCTATATGAAGAAAGAAGAAATAAAACAATTTCAGCAATCATTACAAATACTACATTAGAAGCAAACTTTCCTAATGCACTTGATGAATTTGTCGATAGTGGAAATCCTTATCTTTTTAGTGTTGATTTTAAAGCAATTGCAGAAGGTGTACCGTATACAACATCAACAATAATCACAAAACCAACAATATCAGGTGTTCAAACAGCAATAGTAGCACAAGGTGGTGACAATACTATAGATGTTGATACTATGTATAGTGGAAATGATTGGGGAGCACAGTTTTTCCCAAGAGTAAATACAGAAGTAATTGTAAGTTTTATCAATGGTAATATTGATAAACCAATAATAATTGGTGCAGTTTATAATGGAAATAATAAAATACCATATGATCCAGTAGCAAATAAAACACAATCATATATCAAAACACAAACAACACCAGGTGGTGGTGGATATAATGAGCTTTTATTTGAAGATAAAGCAGCAGCAGAACTCTTATCTTTAAGAGCACAGAAAGACTATAAACTTCATGCTGCTACAAGGTCTTGGTTTTTATTAGACCTATTTTCATTTGTATCAAAAATAGAAATAAATAAAAAAATAGCAATAGCTCCAAGAAAAAATAAATACGAACCATTTTATGATGTACTACAAGATTGGGATACCCAAGATGAAGCTTTAATAGATAAACATATAACAATGCTTTGTGAATACCACCTAATCTACGCAACATCACAAATAGAGAATGATAGCCTAAAAGAGAGAATGAAAAACTATGAAATACCTTGTTTTCAGATATTTCCCTATGAAATATTAGCATGGCTAAAACTAAGAGAACAACATGGATTAAAAAATCCAAATAAGTTTACTCATGAACTGATGAATACAAAGATTGTAAAAGTATTTTTAGAATTAGATACGCCTTTAGCTGAAGTTGAAGACTTGCCTTTTGAAAAAGAAGTTCTTTCTAATCTTAAAGCAGCTTGTCCTGATATGAAAATATAATTATAAAAGGAATTTTTATAAATGCCAAAAAAAACTCTTGAATATGCTCAAGAAATAAATGATTCAAAACATAAACTTTATTCGGGATATGATAATCTAGAAAGTTTTAAACTTGTTTTAAAAAAAGAGGAAGAATTTATATCTCTTTGCGAAGATGTATCTAAAATAGAAGTTTTTATTACCTAAATCTTCAGTAAAATCTAATCTTTTCCCATTTTCTTCATTATATAAGTATACTTCTACTGTACCAGTCATAAATGAAATAATTCTCTCTAAATGTTGAATATTAGTTTGACAGTAAATCTTATTTATTTTTACATCTAAATGAGGGAAAGATTACTTAATTAAATAATAATAGCACAATAAGTTATTATTTAATTATAATAAGTACAAATTATTATATATGTTTATAGATACATAGATTTTAAACTAGCTTATTACATAAAATAAAGTTATCTTTTCCTATATAGAATAAGAAAGAGATAAAAAATCATTCCTATTTTTAATTTGCTTATTTGTTAAAGGGTAGGAATATAATAATCTTAACATGCACTATATAATTACACTTTGAAGATATTTCATAGATTAAGTTAGTCAAAAAATAGTACACCTAGAAGGAGTCGAATCACCAAATACTTGTGTGAAACTAGTAAAATATTTATCATTAAAATTTATTTAATACTATTTAAATAAGCTTTTTGAACTTCTTTTTGATTTGGATTAGTATAAATCATAGTAGTTTGAATACTTGCATGTCCTAATAATTCTTTAACAGTTACAATATTTACATCTTTTGCAAGCATGCTTTTTGCAAAAGTATGTCTTAAAATATGAACTCCACTGTACTTTATTCCTAATTTTTTATAAATATTATTTAATGATCTATAGATTTGTGAACCATCCATTATTTTACCTGATTTTGTTGTTGCAATAAACTCTATATTATTCCTAATATAGTAAGATAATTCCTTTTCTATATAAATAGATGGAATATACAGAATTCTTTCTTTATCTCCCTTTCCTACTGTATTAATAATATAAAGTTCTTTATCTTTTATAAAGTTCTTTGTCTCTAAAACCTCTAATTCTCCCCTTCTTGCACCGGAGTAAAGTAATACTTTTATTAACAAAGAATTCCTTATATTTAAAAAATTATTTAATTGTAAATTCTTTAAATATTCTTCTAAAATCTCAATATCTTTTTTTTCTACACCTTTCGGAGTTCTTTTTGAAATTTTAATATTTATTTTAAATATAGTAGAGATTTTAATATCTAAATCAAGATTTTCATTTATAAATGTAAAAAAAGTTTTTAAATGAGTAATATATAATTTCTTAGAACTCATAGCTAATTCTGTATGTTTTTCTAGTACAAGATTTTTGTATTCTAAAAAATTCATAATGTCAATTTTTTTTAAATTTGTAAAATTTAAGATTTTTTCATACTGCTCAACAAACTCAATAAAACTATTAATTGTAGTGTTATATGAAATAATTGTGTATTTAGATTTATTTGTAAGTTTTAGTTCATTTTTGAAATGGCCCCAAAACATATGTAATTCATTTAAAAAAGTATGATTATTCACAGAAATTCCTCAATTCTTACTTAATTTTTAATATTATACACTATTATATCTATAATAGTGTATTAAAATAAAGCAATTTATAAACATATATAATATAGTTTACTAGTAAAATAAAGAATAGGGCATTTTAGAATTTGCAATTATAGGTAATTAATTATATTATTTAATGTGATATTATTTGTAGAAGAGTGGAAATATAATTCAAAAGTGTTTAATCTCAACTCAATATTGTTTCATTATCTAATAATTTAATTTTAATTGATATAATCTAAAAGAATTATTATAAATTGCAAGATCTATTAATATTGTTAAGTCAATTTGAGCTAATATTTTGAGCATATAACTAAAGATCATTGATGAATATAAAAAGTTTAGAAAAGCGTAAGCTTATAATAAAAAATAATGATTTATGCTTGTTATGTTAAATTAGAAAAAGATAGAAATATAGATTGATAGTTAAACTTCTATTTAATTTATTAAATAGTTGAAAACTTATATCATTTCATTAAATGAAATGATATAATAAAGGAAAGTACTAAAATGAAAGTTTTTTATAAAAGAATAGATCTTACAGAACTTGAATATGAGAATTTATTAAAATGTATAAATTATGATAAATTAAAAGAAGTTGAAAAACAATATGATAATATTGAAACTTTTGAAGGATTTAAATTAACAGAAAAATTAAATAATCCTAAAAATATAGCATATAGTGCTAGTAAATCTACAGCTGCATCTAAAGCTACTAAAGTAAGAACTGAAAAAGTTAAATATAAAATAGATTTAGCAATTGAAATACTTCAAACAGAGAAAAAAACTATAACTCATTATG
>NZ_JAHKQT010000003.1 GCF_018861145.1 Poseidonibacter lekithochrous | reverse complement strand
TCCCATCTGTCCTCTATCATTTACTTTTGATATCGTTCGTCTGTTTTTGGACGGGAATTATAGGAGATTTCCTCCCCTTTGTCAAGAGGTATTACTTAAATGTAGTTTAAATTTTGAAATTTATGTTTCTATCTCTTTTTTCTTGTTTTTCTTGCGGTTTTTAGGTTGAATAGTACTTAAAGGATCTCTTTGTATATATATCCGGTATTATTCTCTAATATTATGCTTCTTTTTTCACCAAGTGTGTTTAATAGTTTGATTTTACACTTATTTTTTATTTCATATGATTCACTATCATTTGGTATATTACTTGATTTTGAATATAATTTTCCATTTGAGCCAAAAGATAATTGGCCTAAAGAACTTGTTTCATTACATGAAACTTCTATTTCTTTAATATTAAAATTCTGGCTAATTAATACATATTTACTATTATTTGTATTTTCAATACATTGGTTAGTACTATATATGTTTTTTAAACTAAGACTATCTTTTAAACTATCTTCAATACTAGGATGTCCAGATGCATTTTTATCACTATATATTGAATAATAAATACCTCCTACACTTTTTCTACATCTAAAAAATTTTAATGTCCATCTTTGTTTATGCCATAATTCATTATTATCACTGTATTTATCATTTATTAAGGCTTGGTATCTTGTTTGTTTTAAATACAAAATTAATCTATTTGTTAACTCATCAATTTTGCTAATTTGTGTTTTAGGGATAAATGCTGTATATAAAAATCCTAATAGAGAAATTATTAATATTATTTCTAAAAGAGAAAAAGATTTTTTCATAGAATTTATTTTATATACACTTTATAAAGTTTTTTATTATAATAACTTACTGTCATTTTCTTTTCGTAACCTAGAAATTCATTTAAACTAATAAAATGTTCATTCCCCTGAACTATTCCATAAAATCTTAATCGTAACAATAACCTTTTGTTATCGCTTGAAATATAATTTATCTTATTTTTTTTCATTTCATCTGCCAACTCTTTTACAAAATGGTATTTATAAACAAAATGTTTTTCAGGGTTTGGCAAAAACATATATAAAGGTTTATTTACAATAGTAAGTAAGACATTTAAAAACAACATTAAAAGTACTAATACAACAGCAATATTATGATTTTTTCTAAACTCTTTTAATCTAACACGATATGAATGAAAAAATATTTTTAGCATAAAGGGCAAAGAAATTACTACATAAGGTGCAAAGTCTTCTATATAGACTCTTTGTCTAAATGAAAAAAGAAGAGATACAACTAATGCAGTTGTAGAAATATACCAAGTTAATGATTTTTCTTTTTCTTTAAACCCTATTCTATAAATTGTATAGAAAAAATATATAAAAAGTAAAGGTGAGAATATTGTTGCATATATTGCAAAAGTATCTAAAAAGAAACCTCTAGGTTTTCCAACAGTATTAAATCCATAGATATACATTGATAGTATAAAAAGTACAAAAGAAATCCACACTAAAATATGTTTTTTATCTTTCAGCTCTTCAATATTTTTAATATTTTTTAATGAATAAAAGAATAATGCTAAGTATAATATTGCAAACGAGTTGTCAACAAATACATACAAAAAAAGAAGTAAGTATGAATGCTTATTTCTTAACTTATAATAATATAAATACAACAAAGTTAAAAAAGTAACTAATATCGCACTATTAACTAATAATGATGCACTTAAAACACCAGGCAATAACATAAAAATACAAATAGATATAAATCTATCACTTTCTTTTTTAAAATATTTATCAGTTAACTTATACATCAATAAAATACTTAAAATATATAAAATAATAAATGGTAATCTTAATGCAATATCATTTTGTCCAAATATGTAAAGTGAAATATTGGTAATATAAGTTAAAATAGAGGTATTAATGAATACATTTAATGCCTCTTTATAAGAAATACTAAGAGTATTAGCAACAAACAACAATACAAAAACTAATAAAGATAATAATGTGTAAAAATAGTAATTGTATTTGTTTGTATTAGTCATAGTTTTAGAAAGTTATCTATCATTTCATATCCATGCTCACTCATAATTGATTCAGGATGAAATTGTACCCCATATATTTGTTTATCTTTAATTTCTAAAGACATGATTTCATCATCATCTAAACTGATAGATGTAGGGATAATAATAGATGGCAAATTATTTTTATTTACTGTTAGAGAGTGATATCTAGTTTGAACGAACTCTTTTGGTAAGCCATTAAAAATAACTGTATCTTTTAATACTTTTATTTTCGAAGTTTTTCCATGCATCATATTTTGAGCACGAATTACTTCACCTCCAAATACTTGAGCAATACTTTGATGACCAAGACAGATTCCAAAAATTGGAATTTTATTTGAAAAGTATTTTATTACTTCCAAGCAAATACCTGCTTCATTTGGTGTTGCAGGTCCTGGAGATATTATTATCTTTTCAGGATTAAGTTTTTCTATTTCTTCAACACTTAATTCATCATTTCTTATTACTTTTAAATCCGCACCTAATTCTAAACAGTACTGAACGATATTGTAAGTAAATGAATCGTAATTATCAATCATTAAAATCATTTTTCTTCTATTTCCTCTTGATATTTTTGCATAGCCAATTTAATTTTATCAATCTCGCTTTGTGGCACATTTTTATCAGCTGACCATTTAACTTCATCTATTCTTCCACCATACTCACTACCTAACTCTTCAATTTTTTTTGAAAAATCTTCTAAATCATTACAGATTTCAACTTTTTGCGTTACTGTATCTGTTAATTCTATATATGCAAATCCTAAGTTATTACATTTAATTACTGATTCAAAAATTACACTCATTATAATTTTCCTTTTTATTTGGTATTATTATATCCATAAAAAAATTTTAATAAGTTAAAATAAATTTAAAATTATTTGATAATCATTCTTAATATTAAGAAAAGTTAAAGTATTTTTCTTTTATAATTCTAATAACAATTATCATTATAGGTAAAATAAGAGGAAAAATTATGATTAAAAAATTAGCATTAAGTACCTTAGTACTAGCAAGTTCATTATTTGCAAGTAATGAGGTTAATGTTTATTCAAGTAGACATTATGATACAGATAAAACTATTCACAAAATGTTTGAAGAAAAAACTGGTATAAAAGTTAAAGTTATCCAAGATAACGCTGATGCTTTAATAAAAAGAATGCAAAGTGAAGGTAAAAATTCTCCTGCTGATGTTTTTATCACAGTTGATGCAGCAAGAATTCAAAGAGTTAAAGAAAACAATTTATTCCAAGCAATCGAATCTGAGTATTTAACAAAAAATATTGATAGTAAATTAAGAGACAAAGATAATCAATGGTTCGCTC
Source organism: Poseidonibacter lekithochrous (assembly GCF_018861145.1). Lineage (GTDB taxonomy): Bacteria > Campylobacterota > Campylobacteria > Campylobacterales > Arcobacteraceae > Poseidonibacter > Poseidonibacter lekithochrous_A. Next base: position 201,210 of record NZ_JAHKQT010000003.1, on the reverse strand, counting down.
TTACAAAAAGAGCTAGAGTTGTTGTAGTTAGAAAAGATAGTCCTCTTGCAAATGGAATTAAAACATATGAAGAGCTAGCAGATCCTAAATATAAAAATCAAATTATGGTTAGATCTTCAAGTAATGTATATAACCAATCTTTAATGGCAGCAATGATTGCACATCATGGTATAGAAGATGCTACAAAATGGGCAAAAGGTGTTGTTGCAAATATGGCAAGAGATCCAAAAGGGAGTGATAGAAATCAGGCAAAAGCGGTTGCTGCAGGGATTGGTTCAACAGCTATTATGAATACTTATTATGTTGGTAAATTAGCTGTTAGCAATGACTCAGATAAAGAAGTTGTATCAAAATTAAACGTTCTTTTCCCAAAATTTGAAAATGGTGGGACTCATGTAAATATAAGTGCAGCTGGTGTTACTAAAACTTCTAAAAACAAAGCAAATGCTATTAAGTTTATTGAATTTTTATTATCTAAAGAAGCTCAAGAAGTATACTCAAAAGGAAACTTTGAATATCCAATATTAAAAGAAGCACAAACTGCTCCTTTAGTTGCATCTTGGGGTGATATTCAAGATGATACTGTAACTATAAATGACCTTGGTAAATATAATACTGATGCAGTAAAAGCTCTTGATATTGCTGGATGGAAGTAAGGCTTATTGAAAAATAGACTTTCCTTTTTAAAAATAAGTAGTGTTCTTGTAACACTACTTATTTCCATTCCTATGATTACAATATTTGTATATCTTTTTATCTCAAACACTGAAAATTGGGAGCATATAAAGAATACTGTACTCTTTGAGTATATATACAATACATTATTTGTAATGATTGGAGTAGGAGTACTTACAACAATAATTGGTTTTACAACAGCTTATTTGACATCTTTTTATACATTTACCTTTTCTAAATATTTTGATTATGGTCTAATTCTTCCTTTTGCTTTCCCTACTTATATTATCGCTTTTATGTACAATGGAATGTTTGGAATAACTGGAAATATCACAACATTTGTACTAGATCTTTTTGATACAAATTTAAGTAAAGTAGTCTTTTTTGATATACAATCACTTGAAGGTGCTGTACTTGTAATGTCGTTGGTCTTATATCCTTATGTATACTTAGTATGTAGAACATATTTTAATTTTGAATCTGCATCAATAATTGAAGCTGCTAAAACCTTCAATCTTTCTTCATGGCAAATTTTAAAAAAAGTGATTTTACCAATTTCTAGACCTGCAATAATTGCAGGAGCAACTCTTGCAATTATGGAAGCTACTGCTGATTATGGAGTGATGCAATACTTTGGAGTAAACACATTTGTAACAGGAATATTTAAAGTATGGCAAGGAATGGGGAGTATTGAAGATGCTTCAAAATTAGCAAGTATGCTAATGACTTTTCTTTTTATACTTGTAATCCTTGAAAAATACCAAAGAAGAAATAAAGTATATAAAAGTTCTGGAAAAGATTTCAGACCAATAGTTAAAATAAAACTTGAAGGTTCAAAAAATATAATGGCAACTTTTGCCTGTTTAATACCATTTTTCTTTGGTTTTATATTACCTTTTATTCAACTTACAGTTTGGTTTATTCAATCTTATAAAAATATTATTGATGAAGATTTTATTGATCTATTATTAAAAACTCTACAACTAGGGATTATGGCCGCTACTCTTGTTACTGTTCTTGCTTTATTAATTGTTTATAATTCACGTATGAATAAAGATAAAACTTCAGGATCATTAACTCAAATAGTAAAATTAGGATATTCAATCCCTGGTGCAGTAGTTGCAATAGGAATATTATCATTTTTTGGAATATTGCATAAATATGTTTTAGATATTTTATCAATAGAATTCATACTATCAGGGAGTATTATAGCTGTATTATTTGGATACATTGTAAGATTTATTGCAATTAGTATAAACAATTTTGAATCAGGGTTTAATAGAATTCCACAAAGTTATGATGATGCTGCCCAAATTTCTGGAATTGGTAAAATAAAAACATTTATCAAAGTTTTTATACCTCTAATAAAATCATCTGCTGCTGCTTCCTTTATCATTATATTTATTGAAGTTGTAAAAGAATTACCTCTTACAATGGTTTTAAGACCCTTTGATTATAATACCCTTGCAATTAGAGCATTAGAATTAAATGAACAATCACAAACGGTAGAGTCTTCAGTTCCTTCAATGTTTATAGTTTTAATTGGGATTATATCAGTTTTATTACTGACAAAAAATATGAAAAAGGCACAAAATGCTAAGTATAAATAACTTATCAATATCTTTTAATGATACAAAGATTGTAGAAGATATAAATTTTGAAGTACATCAAGGTGAAATAGTAACTCTCCTAGGGTCAAGTGGTTGCGGAAAAACTACAATTTTAAGAGCAATAGCAGGATTACAAAAAGAACATGAAGGAAAAATCTGTATTGGAGATACGTGTGTATCATCAAAAGATGTTTATATGCAAGATAGAGAAGTTGGTTATATATTCCAAGATTATGCCCTCTTCCCGCATCTAAATGTTGAAGAAAACATATCTTTTGCTTTGGATAAATTATCAAAAAAAGATAAGACAAAAAGAGTTGATCAATTACTTGAACAGTTTGATATAATAGCTCATAGAAAAAAACAAATTCACCAACTTTCAGGAGGACAACAACAAAGAGTTGCAATAGCGCGTGCAATGGCTAATAAGCCTAAAATATTACTTCTTGATGAACCTTTTGCAAATCTTGATTCACAACTTAGATACAAAACAAAAATGTGGCTAAAAAATATTATTAAAAAGTATAATTTATCTGCTGTTTTAGTAACACATGATAAAAAAGAAGCATTAAGTATTTCAGATAAAATTGGAATAATAAATAATAAAAAACTTCTTCAATTTGATAGAACAAGAACCATTTATGATAAGCCTATAAATTATTACGTTGCAAACTTTTTATCTGAAGTAAATATATTACCAATAGAAGTAATTAATAATTTAAAAATTGAATGTTCAAATGAAAAAATTGCCATTATAGAAATGTCAAAATGTCATATATCTAATAACAAAAGTTTATTTGAGGTTGAGATTATTGATAAGGCTTTTTGTGGTGAATACTATGAAGTTTTAATAAATATTAAATCAAAAGAAGAGAATAAATCTATAATGATAAAATCTTCATTAAATAATATTGATTTAAATCAAAAGCTTTACTTGCATTTAAAAGAAGAAAATATAAGGATTATATTTAAATAAAATACCTTTTTAATTTATTTTTAGTGTATAATAATATTATGAAGATTAAAAATATATTATTGATACTTATTATTTTAATATCAAATCTTTTCTCACAAGAAAAAGATAAGATTACTTTGCAACTTGATTGGTTTCATCAGTTTCAGTTTGCAGGATATTATATAGCAAAAGAAAAAGGTTTTTATAGTGATAATAACCTTGATGTAAGTATTAAAGAACTTAAGAATAATATAAATCTTGCTCAAAATGTTTTAGATAATAAAAATACATATTCTGTTGGAAAATCTTCTTTAATAATTGATAAATTAAATAATAAAGATATCGTATTATTAGCTGCGATTTATCAAATCTCACCTATGACCTTAGTAGCTTTAAAGAAATCTAATATTAAAACTATTTCTGATTTAAAAGATAAAAAAGTTATGCTAAGTTTAGATGCAAAAGAAGCAGCAAATATACATGCAATGATAAAATCTCAAAATATAAAAATTGAAGATATAGATTTCATTTCTCCTTCTTTCAAACTTGATTCTTTAATAAGTGGGAAAGCAGATGCAATGGGTTGTTATTTATCTAATGAACCTTATATTCTAAAAAATAGAAATATAGATTTTAAGATATTTAACCCAAGTGATTATGGCTTTAATTTTTATGGAGGTATCCTATTTACTTCGAAAAATGAACTTATTACAAATCCTAAAAGAGTTAGAGACTTTTATAATGCAAGTATAAAAGGTTGGAACTATGCTTTTTCAAATATTAAAGAAACTGCAACACTTATTTATGAAAAATATAATACTCAAAATAAAACACTTGATTCTTTAATTTATGAGGGGCAAGCTTTAAAAAAACTTTCTCAAACAAAAGAAAATAAACATATAGGATTTATTGATCCAGAGAAAATAGATGAAATAAAAAGATTGTATTCTCTTTTAGGTTTTTCTAATAAAATCAATACCAATTTTGATGATTTTATTTTTAATGAACATAAAGTCATATTAAATGAATTAGAAAGTAATTTTATAAAAAGTAATAATTTTTCTCTAATTACAAAAACTAAAAATAGACCTTTTTCTTATATTATTGACAACAAAATCATGGGAATTGAAGCTGATTTAATTAAACTGATAAGTAAAAAAATTGATGTTAATTATAATATAATTGAAGACCCTGAAAATCCAAGAATATTTGATAATCTTAAAACTAATAGTATACATTTAAAGTTTAACTATTCAGTAAATCAAGTTAATTTACGAAAAACTATTTATAGTAAACCTCTTTTAAGTATTCCTATGGGAATAGTAACTTCTCATGATAAAAATATAATTACTAATCTTTCAATTTTAAAAGGGCAAAAGCTTGCAATTTTAAAAGATTCTGATATTTATAAAGAATTAAAATCAAAATATAATTATATAAATTTTGTTCTCGTGAATTCTAAAGAAGAAGCTTTTTCTTTAATCTACAAGGGAGAAATTTTTGGTTTTATTGATAATATATTATCCCTTTCTCATCAAATGATAAAAGAAAAATTATCTACTGTAAAAATATCAGGAACCCTTCCATATAATCTAGAAGTACGTATATCAACAAATAAAGAAGATTTTCTTCTAATTGATGTTATAAATAAAGTAATTCCTTTAATAACAAATGAAGAAAAAGAAGAAATAACTAAGAAATATCAGTTGATATTATTTGAAAAGATTAATGACTATTCATGGATATATAAATTTATTCTTCCTTTATTACTTACTATAACAATTATATTACTAGTAAATAATAAAATGAGAAAAGAAATTAAAAAAAGGAAATATGCAGAAAAAGCTTTAAAAGATTTTGCGAATAGAGATAGTTTAACAGGTATATATAATAGAGCAAAAATAGACTCTGTAATTAAAGAAGAAATTAAGAACTGTAAATCATTAAATCAAACATTTTCTATTATATTCTTTGATATTGATGATTTTAAATTAGTAAATGATGATTTCGGTCATATTAAAGGAGATTCTGTACTTAAAAATATCACTTCTTTAGTATCAATTAATATAAGAGAAACAGACATTATTGGAAGATGGGGAGGAGAAGAATTTATAATAATTCTACCTAAAACAACTTCAGATAAAGCATTAGTATTTGCAAATAATTTAAGAGAACTCATTTGTAAAAGTGATTTTGAAATAAATAAACCATTAACTATTAGTATAGGGATTACGCAATACTTGGAAAATGATACAAAAAGAGATTTAATAAAAAGAGCAGATGAAGCGATGTATGATATAAAAAAACAAGGTAAAAATGCAGCAAAAGTTTTATAAGAAAAGAGAACAAGCTCTTATATCTTATAATTGATATTTCTTTATAAACTCATCATCAATATCAATAATTCCTCTTTTTTGAAGTGATTTAATCACACTTGGCGTACAATCAACATCATCAGGCCATGTTCTTTTATAATTATCAAATGAGTTTTTATTTGTACCATCTACACAAATAGTATTTGAATCAAAGTAAATATCTCTATTTGAATCAATATTATTTACAACTCTCCACACTAACATATAAGGATTATTAACATCATTTTGATGTGAAGCATCTACTATTACTAAAATTTTAATATTTTCTAAAACTGCTTTTAAATCATCAAATAAATGTTTCTGACTTCTTATTTTTTCTACTGTAATTATTGTAACTGGGTTTTTTGTATGTGTAAAATATTGTTTTAATTCTTTTACTTCACTTGTAATTGATTGTATTTTAAATAATAATTCATCATCTTGAATTAAGGTAATACCTAATTCTTCAATTTCTTCTCCTGTACAATCAAGACCTAGTTTACCTCCAAGTGCAAATTTTGGACTTGAATGATCTAATGCATCAACTACACCTTTTGAAATAAGGATATCTTCTATATTAATTCTATTTAAAATATATTCAGTAATTGCCTCATGTTCAAATAAATCTGGGGCATCTTCATTCACAAATAATGCATGCTTGACAAAACTCATTTGCCCTACTCCCCAAAATGCATGCATCATTTGTTGTGCATGTCCTGGATATAAAGTTTTAATTTTTGCTAAAATTAGATTATGATATACACCATTTTCAGGCATATAATAATCAATTAAATCTGGTGCTGTAGTTTTTAATAAAGGCAAGAAGATCCTCTCCGTTGCATGTCCCATATATTTATCTTCTAATGGCGGTTTTCCAACAACTGTTGCTAAAAATACAGGCTCTTTTTTACTAGTAATTGCAGATACTTCCATAAATGGGTATTCTTCTTCAAGAGTATAATATCCTGTATGATCGCCAAAAGGACCTTCTATTTTCATCTTAGAAGGATCTACAAAACCTTCAATAACATAATCATTATCTCTAGGTATCCAAATATCATTTGTAATTGATTTTACTAATTGTGCATTTTTATTTTTTACAAAACCATAAAGCATTAATTCAAAAATCCCAATTGGTAATGGTGCTTGTCCACACCAAATGTACATTGGATCACCACCTATACCAATAGATACTGGCATTTTTTTACCTGCTTTTTTATATTCATGAAAAAAATGATTTGAATCTTTATGAATTTGCCAATGCATTCCTACTGTATAATCATCATAAACTTGAAGTCTATACATACCAAGATTTTTCATTTCACCATTTAAAGAAGTTGTATAAACTTGTCCCATAGTAATAAAAGGCCCACCATCTTGTTCCCAAGTAGTTAAAATAGGTAAATCAGATAGTTTTGCATCACGTCCAAGTTTTATTACCTCTTGACATTCACCCTTTCCTTTATTCTTCTTAGGAATTGTATTTTTTAGAGCGAATAGCTTACCAAAAGTAGAAAATTTCTCGCTTAATGTTGTTGGTGGTTTCATCTTTAATAAAGATTCAATCTCACTTCCAATTTTGTCTCCATCTCCAATAAATAGTTTTACTGCTTTTTCATTACAGAAAACATTCATTAAAACTGGAACATCAAATTTTTTATCATTTTCTTTATCTACAACATTTGTAAATAATAATGCTTTTGAATCTTCTTTTTTAACTTCAATATACGAGATATGTGGAATTTCTAAATTAATATCTAATTCATCATCAATAATTCTTAATAAATCATTTTTTTTTAATAGTTCAATAGCTTGTTTCATATTTTCCTCAATATAACCTAATCAGGTAATTAGTATAAATCTTATATCATTTTATCAATAAAATATAGTTTATAATAGAGGATTTATATATGCTTAATAAAATTAAATACAATTTTGATGAGAAAATAGATAGAAAAGGTACAAATTGTACTAAATATGACGGTTTAAAAAAATACTTTGGGTATGAGGATTTAAATCCACTTTGGGTTGCAGACATGGATTTTAAAACACCTGCATTTATAAATGATGAAATAATAAAGGCAGCTCAAAATTCAGTTTATGGATATAGTATAGATGATGATCAAACATATAATGCAATTATATCATGGCAAAAAAACAGACATAAATGGGATATCGAACAAAAAAACATTTATATGATTAATGGCGTAGTACCTGCATACTCAGCTTGTATTGAGGCATATAGTGATGTTGATGATGAAGTAATTGTTCAAACTCCTGTTTATCCACCTTTATTTAAAAGTGTTAAAGCTAATAATAGAAAGGTTGTTATTAATGAATTAAAAGAAAAAGATGGCTATTACACTATGGATTTAGAGGATTTAAAATCTAAAATCACAAATAAAACAAAGATTTTATGTTTATGTTCCCCTCATAATCCAGTCGGAAGAGTTTGGAGTAAAGAAGAACTTGAAAAGTTAGCAAAAATATGCATTGAAAATAATATTACAATAGTATCAGATGAAATACATTCAGATATTACTTTTAAAAAATTTACACCAATAGCTTCCATCTCTGAAGAAATAGCAAATATTACAATTACATTAAACTCTGCAGGAAAAACATTCAATATTGCAGGTCTTAATTGTGCTTATGCAATTAGTAAAAATAATAAGATATTAAATAAATTTAAAGAAGTAGCACAAAGAAGAGAAATTAACTCAATCAACTTTTTTGGATATATTTCAACAAAAGCTGCATATGAGAACGGTCATATTTATGTTGATGAATTAAAAGAGTACTTAAAAGAAAATATGAATTTTACACAAGAATATCTACTAAAGAACTCTCATAATATTAATTTTCTGTTACCAGAAGCAACATATCTTCTATGGTTAAATTTTAAAAATACAACACTTTCTCATAATAATATTAAAAATAAACTATTAACTCAATCAAAAGTTGCTTTAAATGATGGTGTATCATTTGGTAGCAATGGAGATTCTTATTTTAGATTAAATATAGCACTTCCAAAAAATGCTTTACTTGTGGCCCTTGAGGATATTTCAAAGAGTTTTAAATAGCAATAAAATAGCAAAGTATTACCTTTTTTCTCACTATTTTAATTATACTTTTATAAAGGAGTTAAATCCTTTATAAGAGGATAGAATTAGTGTACAATCCTAAAACAATATTAATAAATAGGATATGAAATGTCAACAGAATTAGTTCTTGCATCTGTTATTTTTGTTACGATTGGTTTCATTTTAGTAGGTGTATTCGTACTTACAAGGTTTATAGGACCAAAAAATGAACTAGCTCAAATGAAAAATACAGTTTATGAAAGTGGTGTTTCAAACCCTGTAGGAAATACAAATATTAGATTTTCAATTAAATTTTATTTAGTTGCAATTTTATTTGTTCTATTTGATGTAGAAATAATTTTTATGTTTCCTTGGGCTGTAAATATTAAAGAACTAGGATATCTAGGGCTTTTTGAGATGTTCATGTTTATGGGACTATTATTTTCAGGATTAATTTATATCTATAAGAAAAAGGCATTATCATGGGATTAGGAGCTGAAGCTGCATTAGGTGATTCAATAGTTACAACAAAACTTGATCACGCAATAAACTGGGGTCGTTCTTACTCTTTATGGCCTATGGTATTTGGAACTGCATGTTGTGGAATTGAGTTTATGAGTGTTGCTGGAGCTAAATACGATTTATCAAGATTCGGAGCAGAAGTTGTAAGATTTTCTCCTAGACAAGCTGACTTACTAATTGTGGCTGGAACAATTTCATACAAGCAAGCGCCAATTTTAAAGAAAATTTATGAACAAATGTGTGAACCTAAATGGGTTATTTCAATGGGTGCATGTGCTTGTTCTGGTGGTTTTTATGATAACTATACAACTGTTCAAGGAATTGATCAAATTATTCCAGTAGATGAATATGTAGCAGGTTGTCCTCCACGTCCTGAAGCTGTTCTTGATGCAATTATGAGAATTCAAGAAAAAGCAAATGATGAATCAATTATAAAAGATAGAGTAAAAGAGTATAAAGGATTCCTAGATGCTTAAATGCGATATGTTAATTGACTCAAATGAAATTAAATCTATAATATTAAAATTAAAAAATGAAGACAAATATTCAATTCTTTTAGATATTACAGTTATTGATTATTTAAAACATCAAGATGTAACTCCATCAAGATTTGCAGTTGTATATATATTAAGAGATGCAACTTTTAAAAAGCAAATTAGTATTAAATCTTATATAGATGATAATACTTTAACAGTTGATACATTAAGTGATATTTACAAATCAGCAAATTGGGCTGAAAGAGAAGCTTACGACCAATATGGTATTAACTTTAATGGTCATCCAAATTTAAAAAGACTTTTAAATCATCATCAATTTATAGGACATCCTTTAAGAAAAGATTATGAAATTACAAAAGGTCAAATCTGTACTGAAACTGAAGATTTAATGGATGAAATGAATCCTTTATTAAAACAAAAAGGTTATTCAGCAGAAGAAGTTAACGATTTAATGATGTTAAATGTTGGACCTTCTCATCCTGCTTCACATGGTACTATTAGAAACTTTGTAGCAATGGAAGGTGAAACTATCACAGCCTGTGTTACTGAAATTGGATACTTACATAGAGGTTTTGAAAAATCTTGCGAAAACCATACTTATTCACAAGTGATACCATACACAGATAGATTAAACTACTGTTCAGCAATTTTAAATAATATTGGATATTCAAAAGCTGTCGAAGAAATGTTAAATATAGATATAACAGCACGGGCCAAATCAATTAGAGTGATAATTGGAGAATTAAGTAGAATTATTGATCATCTTGTTTGTAATGCAGCAAATATGGTTGATTTAGGTGGACTTACAAACTTCTGGTACTTATTCGCTCCAAGAGATACAGCTTATGATTTATTATCAAAATTAACAGGCGCACGACTTACTAATACTTACACAAGAATTGGTGGTTTAGAGTTTGATTTATATGATGGTTTTGCTGAAGATTTAGAAAATGTATTAAAAGAAGTTGAAACTGCTTGTTCTGATGCATTAAGTTTAATTGCACATAATAGAATTTTTCACGATAGAACACAAGATGTTGGAGTAATTAAATCTGACTTTGCCTTAAATGCAGGGATATCAGGAGTAAATTTAAGATCAACTGGTGTTGCACATGACTTAAGAAAAGACAAACCTTACTATGGTTATGAAAACTATAACTTTGATGTTGTAGTAGGTTCTCATGGGGATGTTTATGACAGAATGATGTGCAGATTTGAAGAAATGGTACAAAGTACAAAAATTATTAGACAAGCGATGAAAGAATTACCAGATGGTCCGATAAATGTTGATGCTCCTGGAATTTTATTACCATCTAAAAAAGATGTATATGGAAATATTGAAGGTTTAATGAATCAATTTAAACTTACATTTGAAGGTATTAAAGTACCTAAAGGTGAATATTATTCTTCTATTGAAGCTGGAAATGGAGAACTTGGTTTCTTTATTGTAAGTAATGGAGAAGGAAGACCTTATAAAGTAAAATGTAGACCACCTTGTTTTTACTCACTTGGTGCTTATTCTAATATAGTTGAAGGTGGAATGCTAGCAGATGCAGTTGTAACAATGGCTAGTATGAACTTTATTGCTGGGGAGTTTGATAGATAATGAAAACATTTGTATTTACTAAAGAAAATGAAGAGAAATTTCAAGAACAACTAAAGAAATATCCTAATTCAGATGCAATGATGTTACCTTGTTTATGGCTAGTTCAAGAACAAGAAAACTGGATATCACCAGAAGCTATGATATTTATTGCAAATAAATTAAAAAAAACTCCAATTCAAGTATATGAAGTTGCAACTTTTTATACTATGTTTAATTTAAAACCAATTGGTACTTATCATATTGAAGTATGTAAAACATTATCTTGTATGTTAATGGGTGCTAATGACTTAATTAAATTCATGAAAGATACTGTTGGAATTGAACCAGGTCAAACAAGTGAAGATGGAAAGTTTCATTTAAGTGCAGTTGAGTGCTTAGGTGCTTGTGGTGGTGCTCCAATGTTTGCAATTAATGGTGAATATAAAGAAAATCAAAGTGTAGAATCATTAAAAAAACTTGTAGAAGGGTGTAAATAATGGTAGTTAAAGTTGTAAGCAAAAAGTTTGATATTCCTGACTATCATAAATTAGAAGTAGCACAAAAAAATGGTGCTTACTCTTCTATAGAAAAACTATTTACTATGAGTCCTGATGAAGTTACAGATGAAGTTGTAAAATCAGGATTAAGAGGAAAAGGTGGTGGTGGAGCTGCTTGTGGACCTAAATGGAAACTTATGCCAAAAGATGATCCACGACCTGCATATTTAATCGTAAATGGCGATGAATCAGAACCTGGAACTTTTAAAGATAGACAAATTTTTCAATATGATCCACACTTATTAATTGAAGGAATTATTTGTTCTTCGTATGCAATAAATGCACATCATGCATATATTTACATAAGAGGTGAATATAAATTTTTCTCAGATAGAGTAGATGAAGCAATACAAGAAGCCTATAAAGCTGGAATTATTGGTGATACTGTTATGGGACATGATTATAAATTAGAAATAACTGTTCATAGAGGTGCTGGAGCATATATTTGTGGAGAAAAATCTGCACTTATTGAATCTTTAGAAGGTAAAAGAGGACATCCAAGACTTAAACCACATGGTAAAGAGTGTGAGTGGTTCTTTGGAAATCCTGCAACTGTTAACAATGTTGAAACGATTGCAACTGTACCTTTTATTATTGAAAATGGATATGAAGCTTATACTGCTTATGGAACAGAAAAATCACCTGGAACAATGTTATTTGCAATGAGCGGGCCTGTTAAAAACCCAGGAGTTTATGAATTAGCATTTGGAAACAAAATGATTGACTTCTTAAATGAAGTTGGTGGTGGTATGAGAGATGGTAAAAAATTAAAAGCGATAATTCCAGGAGGATCTTCGTGTCCTATTCTAACAGCAAAAGAAGTTGAATCTGCTGTATTAGATTATGAATCTATGTGGGATATTGGTTCAACTTTAGGAACTGGAGGAATGATTGTAATTGATGAAGATACATGTATGGTAGAAGCTGCAAAAAACTTAATTGAGTTTTACCATCATGAATCTTGTGGGCAATGTACTCCTTGTAGAGAGGGATGTGGATGGATAGATGATATCCTTGCAAAAATTTTACAAGGAGAGGGTTCAAAAAAAGATATTGACACTATACTTGATGTATGCGTGTCATTGAATGGTAAAACAATTTGTGTATTTGCACCAGCTGTTAAAGATATCATTCAAAGCATGGTGCAAAAATTCCCACAAGAATTTGAAGCATACTTTAGAAATTAAATTTTATATTAGGAGAAATAAATGGCAAAAAATACTTTTACACTAACAGATAATAGAAACGGTAATTCATATGAATATAATGTACTTGATGGAACAAGAGGACCAAGTGTTGTAGATATTTCTACATTTTATAAAGATTCAGGAATGTTTACTTATGATCCAGGTTATACATCAACTGCATCTTGTGATTCAAAAATCACTTTTATTGATGGAGAAAATTCTGAATTAAGATATAGAGGTTATGATATTGCTGACTTAGCAGGAAAGCACTCTTTCTTAGATGTTTGTTATTTACTTATGAGAGGTTCTTTACCAACAGAAGAAGCTTCAAAAAATTTCGATTTAGAAATTAGACATAGATCATTTTTAAATGAAGGTTTAATTAGAATTTTTGATGCATTACCAGATGGAGCACATCCAATGGCAACTATGGGTGCTGCAACAATGGCACTTGCAGCATTTTATAAAGATCACTTAAACTTAGAAGATGATAAAGAATTTAAAATAATGAGAAGAAGAATTGTTGCTAAAATGCCAACAATTGCAGCAATGGCATATAGAAATTCAATTGGTACTCCATTAATTTATCCAGATGTAAATAGATATTTTACAGAAAACTTCTTATATATGTTAAGAGCCTATCCAGGTGGTTCTATGAAAAGACTAAAAGATGGAACAAATGAAGAAATTAAACAAATTGAAGTAGATGCACTAGATGCAATCTTTACTTTACATGCAGATCATGAACAAAATGCCTCTACAACAACAGTAAGAAATGTAGGTTCTACAGAAGCTCACCCTTATGTTGCAATTTCTTCAGGTATCGCAGCTTTATGGGGATCAGCTCATGGTGGTGCAAATGAAAAAGTAATGGATCAATTAAGAATGATTGGTGATATTAAAAATGTACCTTCATTTATTGCAAAAGCAAAAGATAGAAATGATCCATTTAGACTTATGGGATTTGGACATAGAGTATATAAAAATAGAGATCCAAGAGCTGAATGTTTAAAAGGATTACAAGATAAATTAAGAGAAGAATTAAATCTAGATTCAAAATTACTAGATATTGCAGCAGCAGTTGAACAAGCAGCTTTAAATGATGATTACTTTAAAGAAAGAGGTTTATATCCAAATATTGATTTCTATTCGGGTGTTATCTTAACAGCACTTAAAATTCCAGTTGAAATGTTTACACCAATTTTCGTAATCGGTAGAACTCCAGGTTGGATTGCACAATGGTCTGAATTAAAACAAGATCCTAAACATAAAATTGCAAGACCTAGACAATTATATACAGGTAACTAAGAATAAAAACAAACAAGTGTAAGGGGTAAAATAGATGAGTGAAATGGTAGAAATAACAGTCAATGGCGCACAAATGGAGGCTTCTAAAGGAAGTCTTCTAATTGATAAATTATTAGATGAAAATATTCATATTCCTCATTTTTGTTACCATCAAGCACTTGGAAAAGATGGAAACTGTAGAATGTGTATGGTTGAAATTGAAGGTCAAAAAAGGCCTCAGATTGCCTGTGATACACCAATTAAAGATGGTATGATTATAAGAACTAAGGGTGAAAATATCGAAAAAGTAAGACGAGATATTTTAGAACTTGAACTAATAAATCATCCAATTGATTGTCCTACATGTGACCAAGCTGGAGAGTGTAAATTACAAGATTATTATATGGAATCTGGTTTTTATGACTCAAGAGTAAATACAGATACAAAAGTCAATGCAAGGAAAAGAGTTGATTTAGGCTCTAATGTAATGCTTGACCAAGAAAGATGTGTACTTTGTACAAGATGTGTAAGATTTTGTTCAGATATTACTAAAACTAATGAATTAGGTGTAATTAATAGAGCAAATCATTCAGTTATTGGGACATTTCCAGGGAAACCTTTAGCTAATCCATATGCAATGAATGTTGTGGATATTTGTCCTGTAGGTGCACTAACTAGTAAAAACTTCAGATTTAAACAAAGAGTTTGGTTTTTAGAAACTTTTGATGCCATTTGTAATGGTTGTTCAAAAGGATGTAATATTTATGTTGATCATAGGAAAGAGAAATATAAAGATGACCAAATATTTAGATTTAGACCAAGAAGAAATGATGCTGTAAATGGTTTTTTTATGTGTGATGAAGGAAGACTATCATATGAAAATGAAGCTAATAATAGATTTACAACTCCTTTATTAAATAATGCTCAAACAGAAATAAGTAACACAATTACAAATATGTTTAAAGAGTTAACAACTCAAAAAGATATTTTATTTGTATTAAGTCCAAATCTTTCTATAGAAGAAATGCAAAATGTAAATAATCTAGCAAAAAAATTAGAAGCAAAGGTTTCTGGGTATTCACCTGATACATTTGATGAAGATTTTAAAGATGATTATTTAAAAACAAATGATAGAACAGCAAATAGAGCTGCATTTAAAGAATTAGATATAAATGAAGAAGAAAAATATTTTAAAGATAATTTAAATACTTCAAGTTTAATAATTATTATAGATAATAAATACTTTGATGAAAAACTAGAATTATTGAAAGACAAAAAAGTAATTTCACTTTTCAGTCATAATTGTAAAACAATAGAAAATTCAGATATAGCTATCCCCATTTCATCATTTTATGAAAAATCAGGAACATATATAAATATAACTGGGACAAAACAAAAAGTGATTTCAAAGATTAATAAAAATAATCCAATGGAATCAATAACAACTATTATTGAACATTTAAAATCAATGATTGAAAAAGGAATGCTATGAGTAGTGCAATTGTAATAGCTGTAAATATAGCTCTTGCTGCATTTTTAGCAGTTGGTCTTACTCCTGTTTTTGTATGGTGGGAAAGACGTGTATCTGGATTTATGCAAGATAGAAGTGGACCTAATAGATGTGGGATAGGTCCAATTAGATTAGGTGGATTAATTCAAAGTTTTGCAGATATGTTAAAACTTGTATTTAAAGAAGATTTTACTCCTTCACATATTAAATATAAATTCTTTTTTACAATTGCTCCTGTAATTGTATTTTTCTGTTCTTTTTTAACTTTTGCAACTATTCCTTTTGCAGATAATTTAGTAATTGATGGAAAAGAATTTATTATGTCAGCAATTCCAAATGAACTTGGAATTATGTGGTTTTTAGCTTTTGCTGGACTTTCAATTTATGGAATTATTTTAGGTGGTTATTCATCAAATAGTAAATATGGTTTATTAGGTTCAATTAGAGCAGCAGCCCAAGTTATTTCATATGAAGCAGCTATGGCATTAGCAATTATTTCTATGCTTTTATCTTATGGTTCTATACACTTAACGGATATTGTAAATGCGCAAGCAGGAACATACCTAGGTGTTATTCCAATGTGGGGTATTTTTATACAACCAATTGCATCAATTATATTTATAGTATGTGCTTTTGCTGAAACAAATAGAGCTCCATTTGATATAGCAGAAGGTGAATCTGAAATTGTAGCAGGTTATCATACTGAGTATTCAGCTATGAGATTTGGACTTTTCCAAGTAGGTGAATATGCGGCAATGAGTGCAAGTGCGGCAATTATTGTAACACTTATATTTGGTGGTTATCAAATTCCTTGGATAGATACTCCAACTGTTCAAAACAATATAAATTATATTATGATGGCAGTTATTATTCTTTTGCCTATTAAGGTATTTTTCTTAACAAGATGGATGAAAAAGAATAATCGATCAAAAAATAGTAAAGATAAATCAAGAGATTTAGAAACGAAAATTCTTACAATTGTATTCTGGTCAATTTCATTAATTGTTATTACATTATTAGCAATTTTCTTAAGTGTTGGATTAGGAACAAATGGTGTAAATATTGCAACTGCAGTATTACAAATTGGTACATTCTTAGTTAAATTCTTTTTAATGGCATTTGTGTTTATTTGGATTAGATGGACAGTATTAAGATTTAGATATGATCAATTACAAATGCTAGGGTGGAAAGTATTATTACCATTAGCATTATTAAACATTGTTGTAACAGCTACATTTATTGTAGTTCAAGGGAGTTAAGATGGGAATTAAAGTAGTACCAAGATACGGTAAATCATTTAAAGACAAATTATATCTTCCAGCGATAATAGGTGGAATGAAAACAACTCTTAGCCATTTTACAAAGAATTTAAAAGATGTAGATCAATTAAAAACTATGCAATATCCAGAAGTTCAACCAACAGATTTAAATGAAAGGTACAGAGGGGTTCATAGACTTACAAAATGGGAAGATGAAACAGAAAAATGTGTTGCATGTTATATGTGTGCAACTGCATGTCCTGCTGATTGTATTTTCATTGAAGCAGAAGAACGATTTGATGAGCATGATGAAAAAAGACCAAAAGAGTTTAAAATAGATCTACTTGAATGTGTTTTTTGTGGATATTGTGTTGAAGCTTGTCCTTGTGATGCAATTAGAATGGATACAGGAATTTTTTCTTTTACAGGTGGAACACGAGAAGAATTTGTATTAGATAAAAAAGCTCTAATGGCAAATGAAAGATCAAAGGATTTAAATGATGGCTGATATTATTTTTATGGCACTTGCATTTTTAGCAATTTCTGGTGCAATTGCAATGATTGTGTATGCAAATCCTATGTATAGTGCACTTGGAGTTTTAATTTCAATGCTTAGCGTAGCAGGTATGTTCGCACTTCTAAATGCAACATTTTTATTCTTAGTTCAAATAATAGTTTACGCAGGTGCAATTATGACACTTATACTTTTTATTTTGATGTTCTTAAATATAAAAGAAGAGGATTTACCAAAAGAGCCTAGAAAATTTCAGTTAATTGCTCTGGGTGCAGTTATTATGATTCCTTTAAATATTTTAATTTTAAAAGCAGTAGCAAAATTACCAGCAAAAGATTTTTCTATTTCCCAAACAAATTTTGGAGATATAAAACCAATCGGTATGCAACTATATAACAACTGGCTATTAGCTTTTGAGTTAATATCAATTTTACTTTTAGTAGCTCTTATTGGTGCAGTTGTGCTTGCAAAAAAAAGAACCTCTAAAATTAAAAATGTAGGAGAAGAATCATGATTTCATTAACATCTTATGCATTTGTAGCAATGATGCTTTTTTCTATTGGAGCAATAGGGGTAATAGCAAGAAGAAATATATTTGTTATTTACATGTCAATTGAAATGATGTTAAATGGAATAAACTTATTTCTAGTTACTTTTGCAAGATATCATTTTAATATGGACCCACAAGTAATCACTGTAATGGTTATAGCAATAGCTGCAGCGGAAGCTGCAATTTTTCTTTCAGTAATTATTCTTTTATACCGATCAAGAAAATCACTTGATACTGATATCTTTAATACATTAAAACAAGGAGAAAAATCATGAATACAAACTTGTTAGTTTGGATTATATTAGCTCCTTTAATTGGTGCTATATTAAATGCAGGATTTTATTTCTATCATATAAAGAAAGAAAAAGTTTCTGATTTAACATTTGCATTAATAGGAACGGGAACTCCTTTAATATCTTTTTTAATTACTCTTAGTCTATTTTTAAGAATGAATGATGAAAGTATTACGTTTAAACAAGATTTATTTACTTGGTTAGATATTGATAAATTACATATTGGAATGTCTTTATTAGGAGATAATTTATCAATATTTATGTCAATGTTTGTAACTTTTGTAGGTTGGTTAATTCATATTTATGCAATTGGATATATGAGAGGTGATAATGGATTTGGTAAGTTCTTTGCTTACTTTAATTTATTCTTAGCTTCAATGCTAATTTTAGTACTAGCAGATAATCCAATTATTCTTTTCATTGGATGGGAAGGTGTTGGTGTTTGTTCTTATTTACTAATTAAGTTCTACTATGGAAAAGCTGAAAATGTAATTGCTGCAAATAAAGCCTTTATTGTAAATAGAGTTGGAGATTTTGGATTTATTTTAGGAGTTGTAACTTTATTCTTTGCACTTGGTGAAGTTGATTTATCATTTTCTTCATTGGAAGCAAATATAGCAAATGCTAATAGTGAGTTATTAGTATTATCGGGAGTTTTACTATTTATTGGTGCTATGGGTAAATCAGCTCAAATTCCATTATATGTATGGCTTCCAGATGCAATGGCAGGTCCTACACCAATTTCTGCACTTATTCACGCAGCTACTATGGTAACAGCAGGTGTTTATATGGTTGCAAGATTTCATTTCCTTTATTCGGGAATAGAAGAAATTGGTTTATTAATAGCATATATTGGTGCATTTTCTGCCCTACTTGCTGCAATTATCGCAACAAGACAAACTGATATTAAAAAAATACTTGCATACTCAACAATGAGTCAATTAGGTTATATGTTTATAGCTGTTGGTCTTGGGTTTTATTCAACTGGACTTTTCCATGTATTTACACATGCTTTCTTTAAAGCAATGTTATTTATGGGAGCTGGTGGAGTTATCTTAGCCGTTCATCATAGACAAAATATCTTTGATATTGCTAAACATAGAGCACATACGCCTATTATAAAATTTACATTCTTAATTGGTGTGATTGCAATTTCAGGAGTTCCATTCTTTTCTGGTTTCTTCTCAAAAGATGCAATATTAGCAGCCGCTTTCCAAGAGGGTGAATACTTAATTTGGGGGATTGCACTATTCACAGCATTTTTAACTGCATTTTATATGTTTAGATTATATTTTATTGTTTTTGTAGCTCCTACAAAACATGATGTAAAATATGAATATACATCTAGAACTATTACTTTCCCTTTATTGTTATTAGCAATAGGGGCAGTTGCCGCTGGATATTTAAATTTACCAGCTGTTTTAGGTGGGGAGCATTTAGTTGATACATGGTTAGTTCAATTAAAATCAACTTCAATACATATGAGTCACTTAACAGAATGGATTTTAATGATTCTTTCAGTTGCAGTTGCTGCTTCTGGTATTTTTGTAGCTTACAAGAAATATGCTAAGTTTGATATCTATCATCCAGAAGAAGAAACTGGTCTAATTGGTAAAAGATTTTATATTGATGAATTGTATGATTATTTATTTGTACAGTCTACAAAAAAAGTATCAACTTTTATTGATAAAGTAATAGATGAAAAAATTATTGATGGCTTTATTATGAATTCTTCAAATAGTTTTGTAAACATTGGTAAAAAAGTTTCTTTAACTCAAAATGCAAATGTTAGATTTTATGCAGCCTTTATGCTTGTTGGAATGACATGCATATTTATTTATTTATATATTAAGTTAGGATTATAGTATGAGCCCAGATATACTTTCATTTATAATATTTTTACCTGCTCTTGTTGCTTTTGCTTTAATGATTACAACTAAAGATGTAAATACTATTAGAAATATCGCTTTTTTAACAACAACTGTTATATTAGCACTTGTTCTGAAAATCTATATTGAGTTTATTCCAAGTGATGGTATGCAGTTTGTTACAAATGTACCTTGGATTGAAACATATGGAATTAATTATTATGTAGGATTAGATGGTTTTTCTTTAACAATTTTAATGATGATTGCAATTTTAATTCCAACTTCTTACCTTTTATTATGGGAAGGTCGAACTAAAGGATATTGGTTAAATATGCTATTGGTTCAAACAGGAGTTACAGGAACTTTACTGTCTTTAGATATTGTATTATTCTATTTTTTCTGGGAAGTTATGCTTTTACCTGTATTTCTTATGATTGGTTCATATGGATTTGGGAAAAAAGTTTTTACAACTATCAAAGTAACTGTTTATACAATGGTAGGTTCGCTGCTTATGTTCGTAGCAATTTTGTATTTAGGTGTTGCATATCATAATGAGTTTGGAGTATGGTCATTTGCTTATAATGAATTAATGAGAATTACTACAATTGAATACTCAACTAAAGTATGGTTATTTTTAGGATTTCTAGCAGCCTTTGCTATTAAAATTCCTATTTTTCCATTGCATACTTGGATTATGGAAACATATAAAAACGCTCCAACGGGCGCTGTTTTTCTTTTATCATCGATAATGGCAAAACTTGGTGTTTACGCAATTGTCAGATTTATGATTCCAATTTTTCCAGAAGTATACATTGAATTCTCAATGTACTTTGTAGCTATTGGGTTATTTGGTCTTATTTATTTTGGAATTGCTGCACTTATGCAAGATGATATTAAAAGAATGTTTGCATATTCATCAGCCTCACATTTAAGTTTTATAGCAGCTGGTATTTTCTCACTAAATGAATATGGAATAAATGGTGCTCTATATTTAATCATAGCACATGCAATTGCAACTGGAGCACTGTTTTTATTAGTTGGATTAATACATGAAGAAACAGGGTTTAAAAGTATCAAAGATTTAGGAGGAATAGCAAAACAAGCTCCTATTTTAACTTTTATATTTGCAATTATGTTATTTGCGAATGTTGGTCTTCCTGGAACAAATGGTTTTGTATCTGAGTTACTAATTATTTTTGGTATTTATGAATTTAATCATACTTTAGGATATATCTCTGCAATTACAGTTGTAGTAGGTGCTTCATATATGTTGTGGATGTTTCAAAGAGCTATACTACAAGATAGACCAGAAGGTTCACCGACACTAATTATGAGAGATTTAAAAATAAAAGAGATTATTGGGCTTGCTCCTTGGGTATTTTTAGTATTCTTAATGGGTATTTATCCTGAAATATTTATAGATAAATTTGAGCCAACAGTTACTCATTATTTAAATGACATTTTACATATTGGAGCTTCAAAATGAGTGAATTTATATATTTAATTCCTGCAATTACTATATTAGTTGGAGCTTTAACTCTGATGTTTATGAGTATGTATGAAAGATATAGCGTTAAAAATTTTATTACAGTTTCATGTATTTTTCTTTTTATTGCACTTGGTTTTTCATCATTACACTTTACTGATTTATATTCAGTTCAACCATATAATGATTTAGTAAATAATGTATTAATATTTGATACATTTTCAAACTTTTTTAATATATTACTAATTCTTGGAACTATATTAACACTTCTAATTGGTGAGCATTATTTCCAACATAGATCATATTTTAAAGGTGAGTTTTTCTCAATTTTGCTATTTGCACTATTTGGAATGATGTTATTATCCCATACAAATGAATTGATTACTGCATATATAGCACTTGAAATTGCATCTTTTTCTGTTTATATTATGGTGGGTGTTAATACTGAAGATTCTAAAAGAGTTGAAGCAATATTCAAGTACTTAGTATTAGGTTCATTTATTGGAGCCTTTTATTTACTTGGTGTGGTACTAGTTTATGGAGCAGCTGCGACTACAAACTTAAGTGAATTAGGTGTATACATATCAACTCACTCTGGTGATGATATGATATTAGTTTATATAGGTTTGACATTAATTCTATTTACCTTCCTATTTAAAATTGCAGCATTTCCATTTCAATCGTGGGTTCTTGATGTTTATAGAGGAGCGCCTATGGTTATTACAGCCTATATGGCCTCAACTTTTAAAATTGCGATTTTCTCATTTTTCATGAGAGCATTTTTACAAGACTTAGCACCTATTATTGACTTTTGGGATACGATTATATCAGTAATTATTGTCTTGACTCTTGTATTTGGTACATGGTTAGCAGTAAGTCAAAATATTGTAAAAAGAATGTTAGCAGCTTCTTCAATAGTCCATACAGGATATCTTTTACTAGCATTTATCGCCCTTTCATATAAAGATGGTCAAATCTTAAATATAGATTCTGCATATGCAACAATGTTCTATTTAATTGCATATTTACTATCAGCACTTGGAGCTTTTGGATTAGCTTCTCATGTTATTTCAGAAACAAATGTTAGAGTTACATATGATGATTTTAAAGGTTTAGCACATGAAAGACCTTTCTTGGCTGCAATGATGACAATATTCCTTTTCTCTCTTGCAGGAATTCCATCAACAATTGGTTTTATTGGTAAATTTTACGTATTTACAGAAGCTATAAATGCAGGATACATATCACTTGCTGTTTTAGCAATTATTGCAACAATTGTTTCAGTTTATTACTATTTTAAATTAATTGCTGTTATGTATTTCTACCCTGCACCACTTACTTGCAGTATAGAAGGATTTAATGATAAAAGAGTTTCAACTTATGCAATTGCATTTGTTGCAATTTTAACAATATTAGGTGGAGTTGGATCTGCAATTGTATTCTTTATTCCAATATTAAATATAGATACATTGATTGCTTTAAGTCAAACAGCTGTTCAATCTTTATTTATAAAATAGAATGTGTTAATTAGTAACACAATACTTTCTAAACACTTCAACTGTACAATCAAAAATTGTACATTATAAAAGCCCATATAATGGGCCTTTATTACTATCCTTATGATAATTAATTATACAATTGTACATTTATAATACATAGAAAAATAAACAAAACTGAAGTACCTTTTCGCTATTATTACGCTATTATAAAATAAATTTTGTCACTGGAAAGGATTGAATATGAGTAACCTTATAGAAGGCTATTTAGGTAAAACAGTTGAGGGGAAGAAAAGTAGACTACCTGCTAAACTTGACTATTTACAAAGTGTTACAGGTGGATTTTTAGCATTATTCATGTGGGCACATATGTTACTAGTATCTTCGATATTAATATCTGAAGAATTCATGTATACAATTACAAAGCTATTAGAAGCTAGCTTTATTATTGATGGGGGGAGTCCTATTTTAGTAAGTATTACAGCTTTTGTAATCTTTGTAATCTTTATTGCGCATGCGGGATTAGGTATGAGAAAATTACCTGGTAACTTTAAGCAGTTCCAAGTAATGAGAGCACACTCTAAAAATATGGATCATGATGATACTAAACTTTGGTTTACTCAAGCAGGAACTGGTTTTACTATGTTCTTCTTAGGTTCAGTGCATTTATATATTATCATGACAAATTCAGATGCAATTGGTCCTTATGCATCAGCAGATAGAATCTGGTCTGAATGGATGTGGCCTTTATATATTCTTTTATTAATTGCAGTTGAATTACATGGAACTATTGGTCTTTACAGATTATGTGTTAAATGGGGATGGTTTGATGGTGAAAATCCAAAAGCTACTAGAATTGCACTTAAAAAAGTTAAATGGGCATTAACTATATTCTTCTTAACATTAGGTTTCTTATCATTAGCAGCTTATATGAAAATAGGTTATGATCATGCAAAAGCAGGAAAAGTTGGTGAAAGATTTGTGCCAACAGCAAAAGTTATGGAATATAAAATAACAAATAAAACTATTGGAGGAATCGCATAATGAAAATTAATTACTGTGATGCACTAGTAATTGGTGGAGGACTTGCAGGTTTAAGAGCTGCAGTTGCTGCACAAAAAAAAGGTTTAAATACAGTAGTATTATCACTTGTACCAGTTAAAAGATCTCACTCTGCAGCTGCTCAAGGTGGAATGCAAGCATCTTTAGGAAACTCTAAGATGTCTGATGGTGATAATGAAGATATGCACTTTGCTGATACTGTAAAAGGTTCAGATTGGGGATGTGATCAAGAAGTTGCAAGAATGTTTGTACACACTGCACCAAAAGCAATTAGAGAATTAGCTGGTTGGGGTGTTCCTTGGACTAGAGTTAGAGAAGGTTCAAGAGAAGCTGTTATTAATGCTAAAAAAACAACAATTACTGAAGATGCTGATAGACATGGTTTAATTATGTCTAGAGACTTTGGTGGTACTAAAAAATGGAGAACATGTTACACTGCTGATGCAACGGGACATACTATGTTATTTGGTGTTGCTAATGAAGCGTTAAAACATGATGTTGATATTAGAGATAGAAAAGAAGCATTATCATTAATTCATGAAAATGAAAGATGTTATGGAGCAATTGTAAGAGATTTAATTACTGGTGAATTAGAAGCATATGTTGCTAAGGGAACATGTATTGCAACTGGTGGATATGGTAGAGTATTTAAACAAACTACAAATGCTGTAATTTGTGAAGGTATTGGTGCAGCTATTGCACTTGAAACAGGAATTGCTACTTTAGGTAATATGGAAGCTGTTCAATTTCACCCAACTCCAATTGTACCATCAGGTATTTTATTAACTGAAGGATGTCGTGGTGATGGTGGAATCTTAAGAGATGTTGATGGTCATAGATTTATGCCAGATTACGAACCAGAAAAGAAAGAATTAGCATCTAGAGATGTTGTTTCTAGAAGAATGATTGAACATATTAGAAATGGTAAAGGTGTGCCTTCTCCATATGGTGATCACATTTGGTTAGATATTTCTATTTTAGGTAGAGAACATATTGAAAAGAACTTAAGAGATGTTCAAGAGATTTGTCAAATTTTTAATGGAATTGATCCAGCAGATGAAGGTAAAAAAGGTTGGGCGCCAGTTCTTCCTATGCAACATTACTCTATGGGTGGAATTAGAACTAAACCTACAGGTGAATCACAAAAATTAAATGGTTTATTTGTTTGTGGTGAAGCATCTTGTTGGGATATGCATGGATTTAATAGACTTGGTGGAAACTCAGTATCAGAAACAGTAGTTGCTGGTATGATTGTTGGAAACTATTTCGCAGACTATTGTATTGAAAATGATGTAGTAATTGGAACAAAAACTGTTCAAAAATTCATGGACGAACAAGATAAGTATATTGACCAAATTTTAGCTTATGAAGGACCTGAAGATATTTTTAGAATTAAAAATAGAATGCAGAACCTAATGGATGAAAAAGTTGGAATTTTTAGAGATGGTAAAAGATTAGCAGAAGCGGTTAATGAACTTGAAGAACTATTAAAGAAAACTAAACATATTAATGTTAAATCTAAAGAAAGAGTTGGAAATCCTGAACTTGAAGAAGCTTATAGAGTTCCAAGAATGCTTAAAATTGCACTTTGTGTAGCCAAAGGTGCAAGAGAGAGAACGGAATCTAGAGGTGCTCACTATAGAGAAGATTACTTAAAAAGAGATGATGCAAACTGGTTAAACAGAACATTAACTTCTTGGCCAAATCCAAGTGATACACTTCCTACAATAACATATGAAGAATTAGATATTATGACTATGGAAATGCCACCAGCATTTAGAGGTTATGGGGCTAAGGGTATGATTATTGAAAATGAATTATCAGAAAAAAGACAAGCTGTAGTTGACGAAGTAACTGAAAAAATGCAAGCTGAGGGTAAAGATAGACATGAAATCCAAGATGCGTTAATGCCATTTGATTTACCAATGAACTATAGAGAAAAAAATGAAAGAGTAGGAGACTTATAATGAGTATTGAAAAAGGTAGAGAAATAACAATATCTGTTCTTAAATTTAATCCACGATCTAAGGTTTCTAAACCTCACTTCGTTGATTATAAATTAGAAGAGACTCCAGGGATGACTCTTTTTATTGCATTAATGAAAATTAGAGAAGAGTATGATCCAGATTTATCATTTGACTTCGTTTGTCGTGCAGGGATTTGTGGTTCTTGTGGAATGGTAGTAAATGGTAAACCAGCACTTGCATGTAGAACATTAATCGCAAATTATCCTACAGGAAATTTACAATTAATGCCAATGCCTGCATTTGAGCTTATCAAAGATTTATCAGTTAATACTGGTAAATGGATGGATGCAATGTCTAAAAGGGTTGAATCTTGGATTGTTGATAATGGTGAAGAGAATGATATTACTAAACTTGAAGAGAAAGTTGATCCAGATGTAGCTGATGCAACTTTTGAACTTGATAGATGTATCGAATGTGGTATTTGTGTTGCTTCTTGTGGTACAAAACTTATGAGACCAGATTTTGTTGGACCTGTTGGACTTAACAGAGTTGCAAGATTTGAGGTAGATCCTCATGATAAAAGAACTGCTGAAGATTTCTATGAATTAATTGGTGATGATGATGGAATCTTTGGTTGTATGTCTTTATTAGCTTGTGAAGACCATTGTCCAAAACACTTACCATTACAAAATAAAATTGCTTACTTACGAAGAAAATTAGTAGCATTAAGATAATTACGAAAGAGGATTTCCCTCTTCGTACTTTCATTAATAAAATGTATAAAAAGTTAAGTATCAATAGTTTTGATATTTAACTTTTTGTATTTTAGGGAGATATAATGAGCTTAGCTAATGACTACTTTTTACTTTATCATGGAATCACATTTGAACAAAACTTAGATGTTGAAGAAATTGATACAAACATAACAAATGATTTATATTCTATTTATGCTTTAATATTAAGTACAACTAGAAAAAATTGTGATAAATACTTACCATTGACATCATTTAAAACATATTGCCAACAATTAAATGTAAAAACACCTTCTAATATTAGTGAATTAAATCACTTACAACATAATATTGTTGAAAATATTGCAAAAACTAAATCAAAAGACTATATTGATACTTTACATGAATCTTTTAATTATCTTAAGAAATCAGAGATAGTAAATAGTGATGATTTCCAAAAACTATCTTCACTATTTGATCATAAAGAACTAGATATAAATAATGAAGATTTAGATTTAGATGTAAAAAATATGGATAATAAAAAATTATCATTTAAAGAATTAAAACCAATATTAGAAGATATTGTCGAAGAGATTAAATCTTTAACAAAAAATGAAATGACACTAAATGAATTATGTGAAACAAAAGATTATCTAAATAACCAAAAGTTCTCTATTGGAATTACTGGTGTTATGAATGCTGGAAAATCTACTATGCTTAATGCTTTAATGGGAAAAGAGATTTTAGGAAGTGCTGTAGTTCCAGAAACTGCAAACTTAACAGTTGTAAAACATAATACTCAAGAAAAAGCAAAAGTATTTTATTGGAATACTCAAGAATGGGGAAAAATTGAAACTGCTGCTTTAGAGCTTGAATCAATGAGAGATTATGTAAATGAAACGATTGAGATATTTGGCGATGAACTAAACTCATATATTCAAAAAGAATCAAGATTTGATGAAGTTGATATAAATGACCTTTCATTATATACATCTGCAGAAGCTGAGGGTAAAAGATGTAATCTTGTGAAATATGTGGAATTAGGTTCAAATCTAGACTTTTTATCAGATGGTATTGAAATAGTTGATACACCAGGTCTAGATGATCCAGTTATTCAAAGAGAAGAAATCACTAAAGAATATATTTCTCAATGTGATATGATGCTTCATCTAATGAATGTATCTCAAAGTGCTACATTAAAAGATGTTGAGTTTATAATTGATGCCCTACTTTATCAAAATATTTCTAAACTTTTAGTGGTAATTACAAGAGCAGATACTGTATCAAAAGAGCAGTTAGAAGAAGTAATATCTTATACAAAATCATCAATTGAAAAACAACTAAAAGCTCAAAATAAAGATTCACAACTTGATTATATTTTAAAAACAATAAAGTTTATACCAATCTCGGGGAAAATGGCTTTATTACATAGAACAGGAAAAGAACAAGAAGCTTTAGATGCAGGATTCACGTTAGAAGACACTGGTATTTTAGAGATTGAAAACTATTTAAATGAAACACTTTTTGGTTCTAGCTCACAAAAGGGTGAAATAATCATCCAATCTGCAAAAACTCAACTTTTAAAAACATTAGAAAAAAAGAACTTATCTTTAAACTATGAATTAAAACTTTTATCTAAATCAAAAGAAGAGTTAGAAACAGAGTTAACAGAGTTTGAAAAAAAGAAAGTAGTAAATAAAAGAATCTTTGATGCTATGAATGAAGATATTGTTTATTATAAAAAAGATGCAAAAAACTATATAGACTCACTAGAAACATTTTTGGAAAGTGAATTGGTTGATCTTCAAACTGTTATAAAACAAAGAGTAATTTCAGATGTAAGATATAGTTTTGAAAAAACAAAGAAAAAACCTGAAAGTTCAAGAATTAAAGTAATTGTTGAAACTGCAATCAAAGATGGAATTATTGATGTTATAAGAGATTATAGATATAAATTTATTGTAAAATCTCAAAGTATTGGTGAGCAATGTGAGCAAAAATATCAAGATTTTGGTTTTGTATTAGGTCATAAAAATGACAATTTTGATGCAAGAGGATTTTTTCAAGATGATTTTAAATCAGGATTTTTAACTTCTAATAATGAAATTCTAATTTCTCAAATTACAGGAGCTGTCTCTAAATCAAAAGCTTCTAAATTAAATGAACTAGATAGAGAAATAGAGAATTTTATAAAAGGTCAATTTGAAGCAATAGAAGAAAATATAAAAACAAAAGCAAATAAAATCTCAAACTATTTAGTTGAAACATTTTTTGAAACATTAAATGCTCCATTAAATAGAGTTAAACAAAAACTTCAAGATGAAGAAAATATTTTACAAAATCAAATAAAATCCTTTGAAGATAATGATAAAAATAGAGCAAATTTATCTATAGAAATACATAAAAAAATAAAGAATTTAGATCAAATTTCTTCTAATATTAAAGGACTAAAATAATGAGTGCAAATTTAAAAATATTAGATAGTTTTATTAATGAGTTTAAAGATACTTATAAAGAAATTGAAATAATTTATGATGAGGGATTAATAGGAGATATAAAGAAAATTCAAGATCAACTTTTATCACAAAAATTCTTTCCATCTAAACAATTAGAAAGTATTTTACAAAAGCAAATTAGACGTGCAAGATTTCCAATGGAAGTTGCAATTACAGGACAATTTTCAGCAGGTAAATCAACATTTTTAAATGCCCTACTTTCAAAAAATATTCTTCCAACTGGAATTACACCAGTTACTTCTAAAGTAAACTTTATTAGCTATGGAGAAGAGTATAAACTTAAAATTACTTACTATTCAGGGGCTCAAGAATATGCTCCAATAGAAGCAATATCAGACTTCACCGATCAAAGACAAGAAGATATGAAAGATATTAAATATCTAACTCTATATGCGCCTATGGATATTTTAAAAGAAATATCTTTTGTAGATACTCCAGGACTTAACTCACAATCACAAAGTGATACAGATACTACTAGAAGTGTTTTAAGAGATGTTGGTGGAATTATTTGGCTAACACTTATTGATAATGCAGGAAAGCAGTCAGAAGCAAAAGTTCTTGAAGAATATATGCAACTTTTTAAAGATAAATCTTTATGTGTTTTAAATCAAAAAGATAAGTTTTCTCAAGAACAAGTAGAAACAACTACAAAATATGTTTCAGATAAATTTGGTAAATATTTTGCACAAGTAACTCCAATATCAGCAAAAATGGCGCTTGATGCAAGAGCTTTACAAAAAAACGTACTTATTGAAGATTCAGTTGATGCAATTTTAAAAGATTTCAAAAAAGATTTAAATACAAATTTAAATGCAAATACTTTAAATTTCTTTGAAGAAAAATATGATAATTTCCAAAATAAATTAAAAGAAATACACAATTCAGATACCTCTTCAAATTTAAAATTATTAGAAGAATCAAATATTCAAGAAGTACTAGATTTTATTGAAAATGAAATGAGACCAAAAGCTGCAGAATCAAAAGAGTATGCAATTAAAAAAGATTTAAAAGGTATCTGTGATATTTTAATAAAAGAATATAAAACAATTATTGGAGTATATGATGCTTTAGCTAATGTTTTAAAATCTTGTGAAGAGAAAGTACTTAAACAATTTGATGAAATCCATAGTAAACACTCTAAAGAGTTATTTACTATTTATAATTCCCTTGAAAGTATTATGGAAAAAGTTGCAAATGAGACTTATAAAAATATACAAAGAAGACCTGCATTTAGATTTGAAGAGTCATCAGGAGGTTTTTTAAAATCTGAAAAAATTCAAAAAATTAAATTTGAAACATACTGGATAAATGCAGATAATATTTATAAAAACTTATTTTATGATGATCAAACTATTGATAAAATGTTTAAAAGATCAATCAAACTACTTAAAAATGTAGAGTTAAACACAGATGAAGCTTTTAGAGAAGTTTACCGACATATAAAAACAGAAGTGAGAAAATGGCAAGAGCCTTATGAACTTATTAAAAAAAATAGAGAAATTGCCTCTGATGCTGAGTTTTCAAACACAAGACACTTCGCAGCAAAAGTATATGAAAATGTACTAAGATCCTATCATAGAGCAATTTTAGAAAATATTTCAGCTTTAAGAAAAAAGTTTGCTTATTTTAATGGAGCATTATCTTATTCATATATTCAAACAACACAAGCAACTATTGCTTACTTTGAAGAACAAATTAAAGAATCTGAAGAGTTATACAAAAAAGAACCAACAAGATTTGCAATTCAACACCCAAGAGAAGATGAAATACTTGCAAAATTAAAAGCAAATTTTGGGTTTGATAAAATTGAGGATTTTTTAACTTCAAGAAGAAATTATTTATTTAAAATTGCAAAATACTCAAAAGATCAATATTTAGATATAAATGAAGATAGAATCAGTTTTGTTAAGTCAAAAGAAGCAGAATATATTCAAAAAATAAAAGACCTAGAAAAAATAAAAGAAGAAGTTTAAAATTTGAGGTATCTTCTTTTTTTATCGATATTTTTAAGCTTAAGCTTAAGCTTAAAGGCTCAAGAATCAAAACTTGATCTAAAGTTTTTTGGAACTTTAGGTGCAGTTTATAATGATAATAATAAGTATAAATTTACAAAAGGTCCTCATAGTAAAGATGGTTCCTCAAAAAAAATAAATGCTTATGTAGATAGTATACTTGGATCTCAACTAAGTTATAAATTTAATGATAATTTATCTTTAATAACTCAAGGGATAATAAGAAAAGATGATTTTGGAGATATTAAACCCTCTATAGATTGGAGTTATTTAAAATATGATTCTAATGAAAATTTTATCTTTAAAATAGGTCGAATTAAACTACCCTATTATAAAAATTCTAATAATAATAATATTGGCTATTCTAAACTAATGATTAGAGAAGCAATTGAAGTATATGGACAAATGCCATTTAATATATATAATGGTGTAGAATTTATTTATTCTAATTTAATTAATAAATATTTCTATACTCTGCAAGGAAGTTATGGTCAAGAAGATTTTAATATTCCAATACAAACTCTAAATCAAGAGTTTAAGAATAAAATAAAAGACTTAAAAGCAATAAACTTCACTTTTGGAAATGATATAATTGAAGCTAGAGCCTCATATTTACATGGAAAGATATCAACAAAAAACAAATTTATTGATAATATCTTTTCCTCATTAAAAGGTAAAAAAAATCTAATTACACTAGCAAATAAATATGAAATGAAAGATAAAAATGCTGAATATTTTGGATTAGGATTATTTATAGATTATCATAATTTCATTTTCTCTAGTGAATATGGAAAAAGAAAAGTTGATTCCTTTTATTTAGGTACTTCAGGCTTTTATACAACATTAGGATATAGATTTGGAGCTTTAATACCATATTTTACATATGCAAAAATCAAAATGGATGAGAATACAACTATAAATACTGAAGATCATAGATTAAATTATTTGATAGAAATTCAAAATGTTGCGCAAGATACAAAAACTTTAGGATTTAAATATCATATAAATCAAAATATTGATTTTAAATTTGAGTATCAAAGAATTAGACCTAAAGGTACAAATGGAGGTTTTAATCTAAATGCTACTGGTGATTATGAAAATTCAAACTCTAATATCTACTCATTTGCAATAGATTTTATTTTTTAAGAATTTAATTATGAAATTAATACTATTTTTATTTATTTTTACATCAATAATACAAGCAAAAATTGTAATAGTAACAAATAAAAATTCAGATATTAGTAGTTTATCTAAAGAATCCATCAAGTATTTATATTTAGCAAAAGTAAATAAAATCAATAACATTAAAATTAAACCTTTACTATCAAAAAATAAAGAGTTACATAAAAGATTTATTAATAATATTATTGATAAAGATATTCTTCAATATAGTAGTTATTGGGCTAGACTAGTTTTTACAGGAAGAGAACCAATACCTAGAAGATTAAGTAGTGAAGAAATAAAACAAAAACTTAATGAAAAAAATACAATAATTTATATTGACAAAAAAAATATTAATAAAAATTGGAAAATAATATATGAAAAATAAAACTATGAGCTTCTTGAAAAAATTTGCTAAGTATTATAATTCTTTATCCATACTTAAAAAATTTCTAATACCTTCAATGACTGGTTTTATGTTTTTTCTACTTTTTTATATATATATTTTATCCAATACAACATATATGAAAAAAACGATTTATCAAATCAACAAAGAATCTATTCCAATTTATGAAACTATTTATAATAATGAGTTTTTATTACAAAAGATTTCTTTTGAACTTCATAGTGCTGTTGTTGCGAAAGAATTAGATTGGGTAAAAAAAACGAATCCATATGCAAAAGAAATTCAAAGAAGTTTGCAAAACCTTAAACATACTACTTTTAAAAATAGAATAATAGAAATAGAAAAAGCATTTAATGAATATTATATTGAAGCTAGTGATTTATCTGATGATTTGATTGAAGATAATAATAATTATGACTATATACATATCAAAACGCTTTTAGTTGTAAGTAAATACAATAAAATTTTAGAACTTTTTCAAAGTACAAGAGAAATAATTAAAAATGATATCAAAAATGATATTTCATCAATCTCATCAACATCAAGTAGAGTTTTATTTGAGAGTAGTTATGCTTTTATTTTATGGCTATTATTATCATCCTTAGGTCTTTATTATATTTACAAAGATATGAGTTCAAGAATAAAACAAATTGTTGAAGAGGCTGAAAGTATTTCGCAAGGAAAAGCAAACTTCCACAAAAGATTATCTTCTATTTCCTCAGATGAACTAGGATTAATTGTAAATTCTATTAACACTTTTATTTCAAAGTTAGAAAAGAATCATGAAGAATTAGATATAGCAAAAAATGATATTAAACGTTTTATTGCAGATACTATACATCAAATAAGAACTCCTTTATCTAGTATTCTTATGAATGCAGAAATGATAAGGCACTTGCAAAAAGATGATTCCTTAACATCTTATATAGACTCAATTGATGCCTCTATAAACATGTTATCAAATTCATATGAAGATTTATCATATATAACTTCTTATGATTCTATCAAATATAATCCTAATCTTTTATCTTTAAGTGAAATGCTAGAAAAAAGAATTGAGTTTTTTCAAACTGTTTGTAAAATGAATTTAAAAGAAGTAGAAGCAAATATTGATACAAATATTTATGCTTATATAAATATTGTAGAATGTGAAAGAATAATTGATAATAATATAGCAAATGCTATTAAATATGCACAAATAGAAAAGCCTATTTATATTAATTTATTTAAATCAAGACATAGTGATAAAATCATTTTAGAATTTAAAAGTTTTGCAAAAGAAATAAAAGACAAAAATAAAATATTTGAAA
The DNA here is from genome assembly GCF_018861145.1 of Poseidonibacter lekithochrous. Classification (GTDB taxonomy): domain Bacteria; phylum Campylobacterota; class Campylobacteria; order Campylobacterales; family Arcobacteraceae; genus Poseidonibacter; species Poseidonibacter lekithochrous_A. The sequence continues at coordinate 166,757 of NZ_JAHKQT010000003.1, read as the reverse complement.
AAAACTATAGAGAAGAAGAATCAAAAAGAGGTTTAGGCTTAGGTTTAAATATTGTAAAAAATATATGTGATAAATATGATATTTCATATAAAGCAACATATAAAGACAATCAAAATATTTTTACTTACACTTTTAATAAGATACAAAATGATAGGATTAATTTAAAGTGAAATTAAAGTACATACAACACTATCCACAAGAAATACAAAACCAAATACAAGCCTTAATAGACAAAGAAAAGCTAGGTGATTATTTAAGAAATAAATACCCAAAGAAACATGAGATTAAAACTGATAAAGCTTTATACTCATATGTAATGAATCTTAAAAATGAATATTTTAAAAAATCTCAAGTTTCAAAAGTTATGTATGATGGAAAAATAAACGTAATCAGCAACGCTCTTGGAATGCATACAATTATTTCAAGAGTTCAAGGAAATAAACTAAAATCTAAAAATGAAATAAGAGTTGCCTCTATGTTTAAAAATGCACCAGAAAAATTTTTAGAAATGATTATAGTTCATGAATTATCTCATTTTAAAGAAAAAGAGCATAATAAAGCTTTTTATAATTTATGTACATTTATTCAAGAAGATTATCATCAAGTAGAGTTTGATTTAAGAGTTTATTTAATTCACTTAGATTTATATGGAAAGTTATATTAACTTTCCATATTTTTTAGACTTTTAGTTTTACTTTTCTAATTCAACTATGTTTAAATAGTCTCTGAAAGAATCTTGACCTAAATTATCTGCTTTATAAGAAGATATTAAATCTCCTACAAAATCCACAAGTTTAGAAGCTTCAACTTTTACACCAGTTTTATGAGCAATTCTACTTCCCTTTTCACCTTGAAGTTGTCCACCTAATAAAACATCATAACCTTCAACTCTTTTCCCATCTTCATCTCTTACTTTAGTTCCAACAAAACCAATGTCAGAGATTTGTGGGTGTGAACATCCATTTCCACAACCTGAAATTGCAATCATTACCGTTTCAGTAAAATCAGGATTTTTTTCTTCTAATTCTATTACTACTTTTTTAGCATATTCTTTTGTTTCAGTTATACCAAACTTACAAAATTCTCTACCTGTACATGACTGTAATCTAGCTCTAAAAGGAGTTGGAGAATAAGGATATCCTAATGCATCAATTTCATCTGCAAGTGCTTGTGCATCTTCAGTTTTTACACCATAAATAATAAAGTTTTGAGTAGAAGTTAAAGCCATTCCACCTGCGTTATATTTATTACAAATATCACTTATTGTTTTAAAGTCTTCACCATCAACTCTTCCTGAATTTGTAGCAAATCCTATAAATGATTCACCCTCTTGTTTTGCTTTATGAATACCAAAATGATTTCTATTTTCTAAAGGAGTAATTTCTGGTTCTTCTAAACCATCTTGTAATTCATAGCCAATAACTTTTTCAATTTCATCTACAAATTTTTCTAATCCCCACTCATTTACTAAGTGTCTAACTCTTGCTTTATTTCTATTTGCTCTATTTCCATAATCTCTAAAGATTTCAGCACATGCAACTGCTACATCTTTTACTTGCTCAGGCTTAACATATTTATTAGCTCTTAATGCAATTTGCTTTGATTTTGAAAGTCCACCAGCAAGTGTTAAATCAAATAAAACTTCACCTTTTTCATCTTTAAATGCTGTAAATGCTACATCTTGGATTTCATGAGCCGCTGCATGTCTTGAACATCCTGAAATTCCTATTTTGTATTTTCTTGGGAAATTACAAAATCTGTCTTCATTTTCATCAAAATATGTATCAACTTCACGTGCAAGAATACTAGCATCAATAATTTCATCAGCATCAATTCCACCAACAGGTGAAGTCATGATAGGTCTAGGACCATCACCTGATGCCATTCTTGACGTTAAACCAACAGAATCTAAAAGTTTAAAAATTGCTGGAATATCTTTTATTTGAATAAAGTGAAATTGTATATTTTGTCTATCTGTAATATCAACTAAACCTTGAGCATATTCCAGTCCAATTTTTGCCATTACTGCTAATTGTTTTTGATTCATCTTAGTGTCAACTAATTTGATTCTTTTCATAAAATATTTTTTATCTTCAGTTTCATCTGCATTAATATGTGGATACATACCATACCATTTTAATAAGCCAATATATTCATCACTTAGAGGTATTCCCTCTTGCGCTTCTTTGAACATATCTTCAACAACATGTAAAGGATTTCTAGAAGCTTTTAGCTGTTCAACAGCTGATAATTCTTTTTCTGCCATAAAGGACTCCTAATATTTATATCTTTTTAAATTAATTTCTAAAATTATATCATATAAATTTAAATATACTATTAATTTAATCTTGATTATTTTACATAGGTATAAGTATTGAAGTAAAAAAAAGTAAGAGAAATGATTTTCTCTTACTTCTTAAATTAATATATTAGTTTTTAGTAACTTAAGTTTTGATATTCAGTATTTAATAAACTATTTGCAACATCCATAGGTTTCGCAACAGTAATTCCATCTAATAAAACAGATGCATCTTTTCCTGCATTTGGTAAGTATAAAGGACAAACAGTAACTTTTGCACCTTGCTTCATAATAGCTTGTAACATCATTTTTGGACTTTTATCTTGTGGTTTTAAAACAGTACTTTTCATACCCTTTACAGCTAAATCTCCTGCATTTGAACAAAGAGTCATATTAACTTCCTTCTTCTGTTTTAATGTCATCATTGATAAAACCATTGCCATTAGTTGTGTTTGTGCGTCAGCAGATGTAACTACAACATTAAGACCTTTTGCAGAGTTTGCACTTAGTAAATTTGGGATGAATAGCATAGCTGCTAATGAGATTGCGAATATTTTTTTCATATAATTCTTCCTTTTAATATATATTTTAGTCATTAACTAAAGTAAAGGATTATATTATTTGTATACTTACATTATAATTAATTCTAATATTTAATACATAAGTAAAACTTATTATATTAAATATTAAAAGAAAGAAATAAATTCCTTCTATCTATTATATTAGTAAGTTAAATTTTGAAAGTCTAAATCTAAAAGTTCTTTCGCTCCACCAGCTGGAGTTGCAAATGTAATTCCTTCCAATAATACTGATTTATCTTTATTCACATTTGGTAAATAAATAGGACAAATCATAACATTTCCACCTTTTTTTATAATAGCTTGAAGCATCATTTTAGGAGATTTATTCATAGGTTTTAGAACTTCACTTTCCATTCCTTTTACAGCTAAATCACCTGCACTTGAACAAAGAGTCATGTTAACTTTTTTATTTTGTTTTAATGTAGCCATTGATAAAACCATAGCCATCATCTGAGTTTGTGAATCTTTCGATGTTAGAATAACATTTAAACCTTTTGCAGAATCTGCACTTAATAAATTTGGTATAAATAACACTACTGCTAGTGTCATTGCAAAAATCTTTTTCATATAATAATTCCTTTTATAAAATGTCCTACTTTTATTTACGTAAAACTTATATATTATAAAGATTAGAAGCTTAGATAATAATTAATATTATCAGGAAAAATAATCCAGATAATCAAAGAAAAATAGAACTTCTACTATAATGTCACAAACTAATACACTAAGAGAAAATATGACACTATCAAATAAACAATTAGAAGAATTCAACTCAAATGGTTTTCTAATACTAAAAAACTTTGCAGATAAAGACTTATGTGATGCCATTCTAGAAAAAGCTAAAGAACACTTAAAAAGAAAAGAAGCTCCAATAGAGAGTGAACAAGAATATATGAATGTGGATGAAGAAAAGATTACAGTTAGAAGATTAAGACAAGTTTATGATAGAGAACAAGTCTTTCAAGATTGGATGACAAATAAAGAAATCAGACCAATTTTAAAACAAATATTAGATGATACACCCGTACTTACTTTAGCTCATCATAATTCAATTATGACTAAATTACCACATGAAAGTACAAGAACGTATTGGCATCAAGATAGAAGATATTGGCATTTTAAAAATGATGACTTGGTATCTGTGTGGCTTGCTTTAGGGGATGAGTATTTAGATAATGGGCTTTTAGAGTTTATTCCTGCATCTCATAAAATTCAATTCTCAAAAGATAGATTTGATGATAATTCAAACTTCTTAGATGAAAATAAAGAAAACCAAGAATTAATAAAAACTAGAACATCTCAAAATCTTAAAAAAGGTGATGTAGTTTTATTTCATTGTAAAACTTTACATCATGCAAGTAAAAACCAAAGTGACGATGCAAAAATTTCATTTGTTTATACAGTTCGCGCAAAATCAAATACACCAATAGAAAACACAAGAAGTGATTCAAAGGAAATAATACTTGACTAATGATTTACCTAAAGACTTAATTGTCCTATTAAAAGAGAAAACAAAATTATCAAATAAATCAATCGAAAATATAATCACTTTATTAGACGAAGGTTGTACAATTCCTTTTATTGCAAGATATAGAAAAGATCAAACTGGAAATGCTACAGATGAAGACCTTCGAGCTTTTGAGGAAGTTTATAATTATTCTCAAAAACTTTTAAAAAGAAAAGAAGATATTTTAAATTTACTTGAAGAAAAAAACTTTTTAAATGAAAAGATTAAACAAAGTATTCAAGAAGTAAATACATTACAAGCTTTAGAAGATATATATGCACCTTTTAAAGATAAAAAATCATCAAGAACTTCAAGTGCAATTGAAAATGGTCTTGAACCTTTTGCAAATATTATTCAAGCATTAAAATATACAAATGAAGAAATAAATCAAAAAGCAAAACAGTTTTTAAATAAAAATATTAAATCTACAGAGGAAGCAATACAAGGGGCTAAAGACATAATCGCCCAGAGATATGCCGATGATTTTAAATCAAAAGAAATTGTAAGAAACCTAATCGCAAATTGGGGAGAAATACAAATAAAAGAAGGAAAAGAGTTTGATAAAAATGGTGTTTATTCAAACTTTGCCAACAAGACTGAGAAAATAAAATATATAAAATCACATCGAACACTTGCAATTTTACGAGCTGTAAATGAAAAAGAATTATCAATAAAAATAGATATTGATGAAAAACATCTTTTAGAAAATATTAAAAAGTATAAAATCCCATCATGGGCTAGTTCTTCAAAAGATATAGTTTTTGATGCATATAAAGATGGTTTAAAAAGACTTCTTTTGCCAACTTTAAAACGTGAAGCTATTAATACTTTAAAAGAAAAAGCAAGTGCAGAGGCTATTGAACTTTTTGGAAAAAATTTAAAAGAACTACTTCAAACAGCACCTTTAGTAAATCAAGTAATTTTAGGAATGGATCCAGGATTTGTATCAGGATGTAAATTAGCAGTTATTGATGAAAATGGTATCTATTTAGACTCAAATGTAATCTATTGTACAAAACCAAAAGAAGATATAAAAACTTCAAGTAAAGTAGTACTAAACTTAATCAAAAAATACAATATCACTTCAATAGCAATTGGAAATGGAACAGCATCGAGAGAAACAGCCCAATTTATCACAAATCTAATAAATGAAAACAATCTAGATTTAAACTATGCAATTGTTAGTGAAATAGGTGCGAGCGTCTACTCAGCATCAAAAATAGCTGCACAGGAATACCCAAACCTAGATGTAACAATAAGAGGAGCTATCTCAATCGCAGGACGATTAAGAGACCCAATGGCAACACTTGTAAAAATTGACCCAAAATCCTTAGGAATTGGTCAATATCAACACGATGTAAATCAAAAAGAGTTATCTTCAAAACTAGAAAATACAACTGTGGATTTGGTAAATAAAGTAGGAGTTGATTTAAACTCAGCATCGTATAAACTATTGTCTTTTATCTCAGGAATCTCAGAAAAATTAGCAATAAATATTATAGAACATAGAGATAATATAAAAAAATTCAATAGTAAAAATGAGTTGCTTAAAGTAAAAGGCTTAGGAGCAAAAGCATACGAACAAGCAGTAGGTTTTTTAAGAATCAAAGATGGAAAATCTATCTTAGATAATACAGCAATTCATCCAGAAGATTATGAAGTAACAAAAAGCTTACAAAAAAAATATAAGATAGAAGATATTCAAAATAATCAAATAGAACAAATAGCAAAAGAGCTAAACACAACACCTCTAAAACTAACAGATATTATAGAAGAGCTAAAAAAACCAGGATATGATGTAAGAAATGAGTTTAATCAAGTAAAATTTTCTTCAGATATCACAAAACTAGAAGACCTAAAAGAGGGCTATATTTTAAGCGGAATTGTAAGAAATATTACAGATTTTGGAGCCTTTGTAGATATTGGTCTTAAAAATGACGCCCTACTTCATATATCACAAATATCAGCAAAAAGAATATCTCATCCTAGTGAAGTACTAAGTATCAATCAAAATTTAGAAAATATAAAAGTCGTAAGCGTTGATTTAGAAAAACAAAGAGTTGGATTGAGTTTAAAGTAAGATTTGATAAAAGTAGGGAAACGACCGATTCTGCCTAAAAACTGATCTTAGTAGGACATATTTAATAATATTTAAGATATTTATGAAGTTTTAAAATACATCAATTTCTAATATTTATATTCTAAAAAGTCTATAGTATAGGTTTTTCTATATTCTTTTATTGAATAGAATTGAAATGTTATTAAATAATTTTTTTAAGTCATATTGGACTATAATTGGTTACTAATAAGTAGTTATATCTAAGATTGACCATAAAATACAATTTTAAATATGCCTATTTATGAAAATAAATTGCAAATTTAGTTTTGGAGATTATAATGAAAAAGATTTTACTTGGAAGTAGTATTTTGTTAGTAGCTATTGGGTTTAATGGTTGTGCTATGGCATACAAAAAGTATGGAGAAGGTGTAGCTCATAAAGTTGGTTATAGTGATTTTGAAATAGGAAAAAATAAATACAAAGTTAGTTATACTGGTAGCGTATCAGATGAACCACAAAAAGTTATGGAATTTGCTTATAAAAGAGCTAAAGATTTATGTAAGGAAAAAGGTTTTGATAAATATAATATAACAAATACAGATATGAATAATAAGATAACAAGTTCAACAACAACTTCATATGGAAAATATCAACCAACTTTTACTGATACAAATAGTAAAAATATTTATAGTTTAGATGTGGAATGTAATTAAATATTAAATATAACAAAACACCGAAAGAGAACAAGTTACTCAGCAGATTTTTTAACCTTTACTAGCTATTCATTGGCAATCTTCAATCGATATATACAAAAGGAAACTAAATATGTCACAAATAATTGATACACCAAAACCACCATATTATGCAGTAATATTTACATCAAAAAAAATTGATGAAGATAAAGGTTATAGTAAAATGGCAGATAGAATGGTCGAATTAGCATCTCAACAAGATGGATTTTTGGGAGTTGAATCAGCAAGAGAAGACTTAGGTATTACAGTATCATATTGGAAAGATGAAAAATCAATTATAAATTGGAAAGCTAATTTAGAACATCAATCAGCACAAAAGACAGGAAAAGAACTTTGGTACAAACAATATAAAGTTAGAATAGCAAAAGTTGAAAGAGACTACGAATTTTAAATTATATATATAATAAATCCTAGAAAAGGATTACTATCCCTTCTTAAGTCAATCGTTACCTTTCTAATCTTCAAATAATAATAATTTAGATAAAATCACTCAAATTTATTTCTCAGGGCAAGGTGTAATTCCTTACTGGTGGTAACTATAGTGATATAGAAGTCCACGAGCGCTTTATTTTTTATAAAGGTCAGCAGATTTGGTGTAAATCCAAAACCAACAGTTAAAGTCTGGATGGAAGAGAAAATAATATGTCTTATAAATGTTAAATATTAGGATAATATTGCTTTAAGCATTAGCCCTGATTCAATAAGTTTTACTTAAAAATAAAGGTATTACTAAAATGAATCAAAAAATGAAAAATGACGATTTTCAATTGAAAATTGATCGTGCAATTAAAACTTTACAAGAAGGTAAAGGTGTAATTGTTGTAGATGATTACGATAGAGAAAATGAAGCAGATATGATTTTTTCTGCACAAAACTTAACAACAGAACAAATGGCACTTTTGATAAGAGAAGGTAGCGGTATAGTTTGTTTATGTTTAACTAAACAAAAAGTCGATGAACTTAAACTTCCAATGATGGTACAAAACAATAACTCAAAGTTTCAAACACCATTTACTATTTCAATAGAATCAAAAGATAATGTTACTACAGGTGTATCAGCACAAGATAGAGTTACTACAATAAAATCTGCAATTTCAAAAGATGGTATATCAAAGATTGTTTCGCCTGGACATATATTCCCACTAAGAGCAAATGAAAATGGTGTATTAGGACGAGCAGGACATACTGAATCAAGTATTGATTTAATGAAATTATCAAAACTAGAACCTTATGCTGTTTTATGTGAAATAACAAACGAAGATGGAACAATGGCAAAAGGTGAAGATATAGAAGTTTTTGCTAAAAAACACTCCATGCCTATTTTAAGTGTTCAAGATATTATTAGCTACAAAAAAGATAATATTGTATTCAATTGATTTTAATCAATTAAATATTCTATAATATTGATTATAATTATCATAAATAAATCAAAGGTCAATACATGGAATATACATTAATTCTAATCATCCACTTACTTTCAGCAATAATCTTTATAGGTTTCATCTTCGCAGATGTTATAGTTTTTCCAGCAGTGAAAAATAAGCTTGGAGTTGAGTTTCATAAAAATATGATTGAAGCTATTGTTGGTCGTGGTCTAAAAATCTATCCAACGATAGTTGTATTATTAATGGCTACGGGTGGATATATGTTTACAAAGTATTCAAATAGTGAGTTAGGATACTTTTCAAGTAATATGCAAATATTACTTATGATTAAAGTGTTTTTCGTACTTCTTATTGTTCTTGGAGTAGTTTATACTATGTATTGTAAGCTTACTAAAAAAGAACCCGTTGCTTTTATGAATTATTTTCATACTTATGCTTTAGTTTTAGGAATAGCTATTGTTGTTATTGCAAAATTAATGTTTGTAGTTTAAATTTAAAATATTAGAAGGATATAAAATGTCATATACTTTAGTAGTAATTTTACACTTATTCAGTGCAATAATTTTTTTAGGTTTTGTTTTTGCAGATGTTATAGTTTTACCAGCAATGAAAAAAGTTTTAACAGACAAAGAACATCAGAATGTTATGACTGTAATTTCAAATAGAGCAAGAAAGATATTTCCAATAACTGTTTTGATTTTAATTCTGACAGGTGGATATATGTTTTCAAAATACATAAATTCTGAACTTGGTATATTTAATAGCTCACTTCAAATTCTTTTGTTAATCAAACTTATTCTTGCAATGATTATTGCCTCTGGAATTGTTTATTCTTTATCTTGTAAGTTTTTAAAGAAAACTCCAAATCCTATAATGAAACATTTTCATAAGTTTGTATTGCTTGTTGGTATTATTATAATTATTCTAGCAAAAGTGATGTTTGTAGTTTAAAGAAGTAATTAAATTATAGTAAAACTAGAGAAAATATTCTCTAGTTTTTAAAAGCGATTGCATCTACTTCAACTAAAACATTTTTAGGTAAAGTTTTTACTGCAACTGTTGCACGAGATGGTGCTGTTTCAGCTTCGAAATATTGGGCATATACTTCATTGAAGCTTGCAAAGTTATCCATATCTGATAAATAACAAGTTGTTTTTAAAACATTCTCATAAGAACTTCCAGCTTCTTCTAATACTGCTTTTAAATTATCCATAACAACTTTTGATTGTTCTTTAATTCCGCCTTCTACTATTTCCATAGTTTCAGGAATTAGAGGTATTTGTCCTGATGTAAATATTAAATTTGCTAGTGCTGTAGCTTGATTATAAGGTCCAATTGCACCTGGAGCTTTATTAGTTGATATAATTTCTTTCATTTTATTCCTTTATTTTTTAAAATGTATTATATTTAATTTTTATAAAATTTAAACTATTTATTCTCTACAGGAAAAAATAATTCAAAATCTTTTTTTATATGACAAAGTGTTTCTTGATTTGCAAGTTTAAAGCCTTTGTATTCTATAGCAGAAATAACAACAGCTTTTGAATAAGCAAGAACGTCTTCATCTTCTATGTATTCATTTATATCCATCCACTTTGCTTCTAAAATTTCTTTTGTATCTTCAATATTTATTTCACTTGACTTTGCATTTGCAATACATAATATATATAAATTTGATTTATGAAATTGATGTGGATAAAAATGTCCCAAGCTAATAACTGAATCAAACTCTACATCTATTCCAGTTTCTTCTTTTACTTCTCGTACAACTGCAGTAGAAATCATTTCACCATTATCTATGTGTCCACCTGGAAGTTTAAAACCTATGTTTGATATTCGCTCTTTTATTACTAATAATTCATTTTTTTCATTTATTACAACTGCACCTACACCTAAAGTATGATTTGCTGCTGTTGGAATTATTGCATTTTCTATTAATCTTTTTACAATTAAGATATATTCTTCATCACAAGAATGAAAGAAAAAGCCTTTTTTTGTAGCAATAGGAATAAAATCTGAGCGTTTTATATCAATATATATCCAAATAACATTTCTTCTATCTTTTGTATTTTCAATAAGATAGTCCAAGTTTAGCTCAAACTCTTCTTTAGAATTTGGAAGAGAAGATTGTTCTATTGTAATTCCATTATAGGGGTCTAAAATAGTTTTAAAACACCCTATTTCTTCGATACTTGTATTATTCATTTATCTACCTTTACGCTTAATAATTGTAAATACTATCTAATATACAATTAAATCTATCAAAGAATATGCAATTATAAGCATAATAATACCTATAGAAATATCTAGAATTTTCCAAGTTATTGGTTTTTTAAATAAAGGTATTAAAAGTCTAGCTCCAAAACCTAAAAGAACAAACCATACAGTAGAAGCACTAATAGCACCTAATAAAAAGAATATTTTTAAATCATCTTGAATATTTGCACCAATTCCACCTATTAATAAAATTGTATCTAAATAAGTATGTGGATTTAAAAATGTGAAAACTAAAAGCATTCCAACAACTTGCTTTAAAGGATTTGTTTTATTTTTTCCATCAATTTCTAAACTTTCATTTTTAAATGCAGATTTAAAAGACATAAAAGCATAAAAACTTAAGAATAAAATTCCAATTACAGCAATAATATTAATTAATAACTGATTTCCTTGAATAAAAAATCCAAGACCAAAAACACCTGCAGAGATTAGTAAAGTATCAAATAAAATACACAAAATAACTGAGGTAAAGACGTATTGTTTTAAAAGTCCAAGTTTTAATATATAAGCATTTTGAGCTCCAATTGCAACAATCAAAGAAAAAGTTACAATGAAACCTTTTAGTAATATTTCACTTACCATTTGTAATATATCACTTATAAATACAATTTACTTAAGTTAATTATTCCTGAAACAATAAATTGAATAGATATTGCTCCAACAATTAGTCCCATTAACTTTGTAATTATATTTTGTCCAGTAATCCCTAAAAACTTTTTTATATAAATTGAGTTTTTTAAAACAAAATAGAAAATTGCCGCATTAACTAAAAAAGCTAAAGTAATTGATAAGATATCAGTATATACTTCTACTTGGTGTTTAAAAATTACAATAGTAGTAAAAAGCCCAGTTCCAAATGCAATTGGAATACCAATAGGAATTACAGATAAATCTTCATTATTTTGTAAATCTTCATCTTCTTCTTTTGTAGGTTTCTTATCACTTGAACTTCCATTAACCATTGATATAGCCATTAAAAGTAAAATGATTCCACCCATAACTTTAAGAGAATGTTCTCCAATTCCAAAAAGTTTTAGAATAAAATCACCAGTAATAAGTACAACAAAAAAGGCAATTATAATAGTAAGTGTTGATTTTTTTGCAACCTTATTTATTTGGTCCTTTGTGATATTTGTACTAAGTAAAGATAGTGCAATTGCACTAACTCCAATTGGATCCATAATTGCAAAGAAGGTAATCCCTTGTTGCAAGAAGGCAGAAAAGAAATTTTCCACTTAGGACATTCCACCTTTGGCTGCCATTCTTTTCTCTATTCTATGTCCAATATAACTTAATATTGACGTGATACATAAATACAATAATGCAATTACAATCCATGTTTCAAAAGGAGAGAATGTATTTGCAACAATCTCTTTACCAACTTTTGTTAAATCCGTAATTGAAATAACAGATACTAAAGATGAATCTTTTACAAGTGCAATAGTTTCACCTACAAGTGTTGGTAAAGCTCTTTTAAAAGCTTGAGGTAAGATAATATATCGCATAGCTTGGAAGTTAGAAATACCAAGTGATTTGGCAGCTTCTAACTGACCTTTATCAATTGACTGAATTGCACCTCTTAAAATCTCTGCCATATAAGCACCAAAGAAAATACCAAGTGATAAAATACCAGCAACAAATCTTTCAAGTTCAAATATATTTGCAACTATAAAATAAAATAAAAATATTTGTACAAGAAGAGGAGTTCCTCTTACAATTGTAATATAAACAGTTGCAATATCACGTAAAAAAATCATAGAAGATAACTTCATAAGTGCGACAATAATCCCAATGATTAAAGTTAAAATCATTGCAAAAAATGAGATTTTCAGAGTAACCCAAAGGCCAGATAAAACAGGACCTGCTTTCATCTCATCTTTAGAAGCGATTACATCACCTTCATAAACATCTTCACCAATTGTATAATCAAATAGAAAACTACTATCTAAATTCTTAACTTCTACTTTCTCATCACCTTCAATAAAGTACTTGTTATCTTCGAATACTAGTTTTCCATCTATTGGAGATTCTAAAGAAGTTGTTTCTTCATATGCAAAATACTTTGGAACACTATTCCATTTCCAAACATAATTCATATTTGCAGCTGCTGCATAAAAGAAGTAACCTACGGCTACGAAAAACATTACGGCAATAAAATGCCCTAATGTTTTATTTTCTGCTAATGATTGTCTCTTCGCCATATGTTACTGAACTCTTTTTAACCAAGAAGTATCTCTTAACCATTTTTCATTTAATTTTTCATGGAAGTCAACAACTTTATCACCCTTGATTTGTCTTAAGAAGTTATTTAACCAGTTAATAAAATCAGGATCACCTTTTCTAACAGCCCAACCTAAAGGTTCATAAGTTAAAGGTGCATCTAAGTGAACTAATTTATCTTTACCTTTATCACTCATAAATAAGATATTATAAGGTTGGTCATAAACCATACCATCAGCTTTACCATTTAATACTTCAGATGCTGCATCAGCTTCTGTTTCAAAAGTAATAATTTTTGCTTTTTTGAAGAATTTTTTAGTTGCAATTTCACCTGTTACACCAAGTTTTGTAACAACTGTATATTCTGGTTTATCTAAATCAGCAGCAGATTTAATTTTTCCAGCTAATTCTTTTCTAATCATAATTGTTTGACCAACAACTACATATGGATCTGCAAAGTTAATTTTTAAGTTTCTTTGTTGAGTAATAGTCATACCTGACATAATAATATCGTACTTATTTGTAAGTAAACCAGCAATAATTCCATCCCATGAAGTAGGAATAAGTTTTAATTTAACACCCATTTCTTTTGCCATTTTCTTAGCCATATCTACATCATAACCTATGATTCGACCTTTTTTATCTTTCATTTCAAAAGGCATATAACCTGGTTCCATACCAACTCTTAATTCACCTCTTTGTAAGATTTGATTTAATGTAGATTTCTTCCACAACTCAATATCATCTGCAAATGAGTTTGCAGTAAATAATGTACTAATAGCAAAAACTGCTACTAAAAACTTTTTAACTAAATTTTTCATGTGTTTCCTTTTTTTTAAGATTGATTAGTGTGTTAAAATTTCTTTTAAGAACTTTTGAGCTCTTTCGCTTTTTGGGTTATTGAAAAACTCTTCGGGAGTATTTTCTTCAACAATTACACCATGATCCATAAATACTATTCTATCACCTACTTCTTTTGCAAAACCCATCTCATGAGTAACACAAACAATAGTAAAGTTCTCTTGAGCTAAATCTTTCATTACAGATAATACATCACCAATAGTTTCAGGATCAAGAGCAGATGTTGGCTCATCAAAAAGAATAACCTTTGGTTTCATAGCTAAAGATCTTGCTATTGCAACTCTTTGTTTTTGCCCCCCTGATAAATCTGCAGGATAAGAATCTGCTTTATCTGAAAGTTTAACTTTTTCAAGTAATTCTCTTCCAATTTCAATAGCTTCAGCTTTTGATCTTTTCTTCACTAGATTTTGAGCAAGAGTAATATTTTCTAGAATTGTTAAATGAGGGAAAAGATTGAAGTGTTGAAAAACCATTCCAACTTCACTTCTAATTTCTTTTAAATTCTTTTTGCTAGCATGAATATCCATATTGTCAACTAATATAGTTCCACTATCAATATCTTCAAGTCCATTAATACATCTAATCAATGTAGATTTACCTGAACCTGATGGCCCACAGACAACAACAATCTCACCTTTTTTTACACTAAAGTCAATATTTTTAAGTACATGAAAGTCATCATAATACTTATCAATCTTACTCATAGAAATTATATTTTCACTCATTAAGTCTCTTTATTTAGTTTTTAAATTATCATCTTATTATAGATTTATTTAATATACCATTAATATGTTATTTCTCTATAATAAATATACAATTAATAGTTTATCAAATTTTTGGTACAATTCCAAGCTAAAATGGAGATAAAATGAACAAATACAAAATTTTTGAATATAGAGCAGATATTTTACTATTGACTGTAGCAATTGCATGGGGTGTTACTTTTTTAATGGTACAAGAAGCTATTGATTCAACACCTGTTTACTCATTTTTATTTTTTAGATTTGGTCTTGCTAGTATTTTAATGTTTTTTATAGCTTATAAATATCTAAAAGAAATTAATAAAAAAACTATTCTAGTGGGAATATTATTAGGTACTTTTTTGTTTTCAGCTTTTGCTACACAAACCTTTGGCTTAAGTTATACAAAAAGTTCTATTGTTGCTTTTATCACTGGACTTAATGTAATCTGTGTACCTTTTTTAGCCTATTTTATATTTAAAGATCATGTACGAAGAAATGTATTTATTGCTTCGCTTGTCGCTGTAGTTGGTTTATATTTACTTACTATGTCTGGCGAGCTTACTTTAGGTTATGGGGAGTTTTTAACACTTATTTGTGCTTTTCTTTTTGCATTACATATAATATTTACGGGTAAATATTCAAAAGAGGTTAATGTATATTTATTAGTTTTGTTTCAATTAACTACAGTAACAATTTTATCTCTTGTTTTTTCATTAAGTCTTGATAGCACAACTTTTGATTTAAATTATGATTATACTTTTTTTAAAGCAGTAATCGTAACAGCAGTATTTGCGACTGTCTATGCTTTTTTAATACAAACATATATGCAACAATTCACAACAGCAACTAAAACTGCCGTTATATTTACAATGGAACCTGTTAGTGCTGCAATATATGGATATGCAGCTGGAGGAGAGGTACTTACAAGTATTCAAATTATAGGAGCTCTTTTAATTATTTTTGCTACTTTAATAGCAGAGTTACAATTTAAGAAAAAAACATAGTTAAAACTTGCTTTTTTAATGCTACTTTTTATAGATAACATTACTATATATTTTATTTAGGAGCATTAAATGAGTAAATTTCTATATATTACAGACCAGATTGAGCATAAAGAACATAGTTTTATTGGCCCACTTTTTGAAAAATATCTAACTGCACATTATGAAATAAATATTATCTATTTTTCTAAAACTAAAACCAATTTTGAGAGTTATGACAATAAGTTTATTATTCCTCATGACAAAAAAACAAATACTCTAGCAATATTAGAAGAAAATAATGTAAATCTTGGAGATTATGATTTTGTAGCAGTAAGAAATGATACTGATATTCTAAAAGAAGTTATACAAAAAAGAGCAATATTTAACTATAAAGTTGCATTTAGATTGTCTTATCCAAAAAGAATTGCAAAACTTCAAAAAGATGAAGCAAATAACAAAAAAAGTTTCTTAGATGTTATTAACAACAAAATAAAATTATATGGGGAAACAAGCCTTATAAATGATTGTGATATCTTCTTGCCAACATCTAGAAAAATGAGAGATGATTATCTAAAAAAAGTTAAAACAAGAACTTTTGTTATTCCATCGGGAATTGATCCTGAAGTTATAACAAAAAACATTCAACATGAAGGTGTTGAAAAAAGATTTTTCTATGCAGGAACATTAGATAAACTAAGAGAATTTGAAACTATATTAGATGCCTTTAGTGAATTATCAGATGGGACATATAAAATTATGATTTCATCAAAAGACCCTGAATATACTAAAAGTTTAGTTGAAAAGTATTCAAATATTGAAGAACATATAGAAATATATAATGCTAAAACAAAAGATGAACTTTTAGATTTGATTGCAAAAGCGGATATTGGTCTTGCTTTATTGCCAGATATTGAGTTATTTAATTCTTCAACACCTATGAAAGTTCTAGATTATTATTCTTCAGCTGTTCCTTGTATCATGACAAAAAATGAAAATAATGAATCAATTTTCCAAAAAGATACAAGTGCATGGATGTGTAATTTCTCAAAAGAGGCTATTAAAGAAAAACTTGATTATATCTTAGGATTAACAAAAGATGAAGTTGCACAAGTTGGTCTTGAAGGACAAGCTAGACTTCTTGCAGTTAGAAACTATAAACGAATAGCTGATGATTTAGCACATCAATTAAATATTTTATAAGAGGATTTTTCCTCTTATAACTATCCTATTTTAGTGTTTTTCTTTAAATAGGACAATTTCTATCTTGTATTGATTTAAATCAAGACACTTTTTATCCTATTTAATTATACTTCCAATACAAATTAAAAAAAGGATGAAAAATGAAAAGAACTTTCAAATCTATTTTGTTTATGTTATTAATATTAACTTCAGCACAAGCTGGAGACAAGTTTGCCAATTTAACAGAAGACTATCTAACTAATAATGCTTCATTAAATGTAAGAACGGTTATTGCTAAAGATTCTAAAACTTCATTAAAAGTTTTAAAAATCTTATCACACGACAGTAATAAACAAGTAAGACAACACGCAAAAAATAATTTAAAATAATTAATATATTACAGTAGGTTAAGTTCTCCCTTCCTACTGTATTTACTATGACTTGACCTAAATCATAATTTCAATTTAAATTTTTCGATACTATTTTCTAATCCCAAAAGAAAGTAATTTATGAAAACATTCTTTAAACAATTTAAAAAAATAAATTCAGAACCTATAGAAAAAGCCAATATCACGTGGACATGGATTGCCTCTTTTTTAGGAATATTAGCTGTTTCTTACTTCCATCAAGACGTATTAAATGATAAAGATTTAACTTTAGTAATTGCATCGTTTGGTGCTAGTGCTGTTTTAATTTATGGAGCAGTTAACTCACCACTTGCACAACCCAGAAACTTAGTAGGAGGACATATTTTATCTGCAATTATTGGCGTGGCTTCGTTTAGAATATTTGATGGTAATATATTATTTTGCTCAGCTTTTGCAGTTGCAACTGCTATTTTAGTTATGCAATTAACTCTTACTTTACATCCTCCAGGAGGTGCAACTGCATTAATAGCTGTAATTGGAAGTGACCAAATTCATGATTTAGGTTTTTTATATGTATTAGTTCCCGTTGCTTCTGGATCCTTGATATTATTATTAATTGCACTACTTGTAAATAATATACCTAAACATAGATCATATCCATTATCCTTAAAAGAATTTAGAGAAAAATATTTAAGTGATGATTAAAAAGTTTTCTTATCCCAAGAAATCACAGCCCAATAAGCAAAATCTTTTTCTTCTTTCTTCGTTTTATCTAAAGACTCATAATATTTTTCTAATCGATTAATCTCATCAGGACTTAAACCATCTATACTCCAAGAAACACTTTGAATAAATTTTTCTTTTGATGTATAAATAGTGCTTCTACCTTCACTTTGTATAAAATTAACACTTGCATTTATTCCAAGAGAATATAAAATATTTACAAGATAAATATAATCAGGTTTTCTAATAATCTCTCTTTGTAAGACTTCTAAAATTTCTTCACTTACAAAAGAGCCACCTTTTTTATATGTTATAGCTACTTTTTTATTAGCTTTATTATTTAGTTTTAATAAGGCTTCTTTCATATCTTTTACTTCCATAGAACGAGATGCTATTACTAAATCACAATTAGCTACCTCATCCCATGAATCGTACCAAGATTTATTTATAATATTGATATTTGTTATATTTTTTTGTTTTGCATTTTCTTGAAGTATTTCTAACATTACGGACGAGTAATCTAAACTATTTACTTCCTTTACACTTTTTGCAAGTCTAAGTGATAAATTTCCAACTCCACAACCAACATCTAAAACGCTATTTATATTACTTAAGTCTAAAAGACTCAAAAACTGCTCATTATAAATTGACTTATGAACTTTTTTATTCATAAAAGGTGCTTTTTCATCCCACGCATCTTTTCCTTTTGCTTTAAAAGAAGTAAGTTTTTTTTGTTCTACATAAAGTTTATTGAAATCTATATCTTCATATTTCATAACTAATCTTTTTTAACCCAAACTTTAAATTTCCAAGCTGGAGATTTTACTTTTCCATGTTCAATTATCTCATCATATGATTTCTCTTTTTCTAAATCCCAAGTTGAAAAATCAATAGGTTTTAAAAAGGCATCAGCAACACCTTCAAAATCCACTTCTGATAAATACATTTTATCAACAAATGGAAATAGTGTTTCATATATATTAGCACCACCTATTATAAATAACTCTTCTTCAGCGGACTCTCTTGCAAAATTAAATGCCTCGTGAACATCAGAAAAAGTATGTACACCTTCATGTTCAAATCCAGAGTTTGACAATACTAAAGATGTTCTATTTGGAAGTGGTTTTCCTATACTTTCAAATGTTTTTCTTCCCATTAAAATATGATGACCACTTGTAATATTTTTAAAGTTTTTAAAATCTTCACTTATATGCCATAACATTTCATTGTTTAAACCAATTTCCCAATTATTACCATATGCTACTATCATTGAAATTTTCATATCTTATCCTTATACTGCCATTACAGCTTTAATAGATTCATGTGATTCATATCCAACTAATTCAAAATCACTCATTTTAAAATCTTCAATGTTTTTAACATCTGGATTTATTTTCATAGTAGGTTTAGAAAAAGGTTCTCTAGAAAGTTGTAGGTTTACTTGCTCATAATGGTTTGAGTATATATGTGCATCACCAAATGTATGTACAAAATCTCCCACTTCTAAATCACAAACTTGTGCAATCATCATAGTAAGTAACGCATATGAAGCAATATTAAATGGCACTCCTAAAAATGTATCTGCACTTCTTTGGTATAACTGACAAGAAAGTTTTCCCTCAGCCACATAAAATTGAAAGAATGTATGACAAGGTGGTAATGCCATTTTTTCTAATTCACCTACATTCCAAGCTGATAATATTAAACGTCTTGAATCTGGGTTTGTTTTGATTTGATTAATTAGTTCTGCTAATTGGTCAACTGATTTACCATCAGTACCTTTCCATGATCTCCATTGAGCTCCATAAACAGGTCCAAGTTCTTTTATAGTATCAGTATTAACATAACCTAAGTCTTTTCCTTGAGCATCAGCATTTGCAGTCCATACTGTTTTTTTACCTATTAGGTTTTCTCTTTTATCACCAAAGTTAATTTCAGCAAGTCTTCTCTCATCTGTACTACCTTCAATAAACCATAACAGTTCAGAAATAATAGCTTTTAAATGAGTTTTCTTTGTAGTTACTAAAGGAAAGCCCTCATTTAAATCAAACCTCATTTGATATCCAAATACTGAAGTTGTACCAGTACCTGTTCTATCCTCTTTTTTAACACCTTTTGTTAAGATGTGGTTTAATAAATCTAAATATTGTTTCAATTGCTTTCCTTCTTCATGTAATCATATAAATACAAGTATTGTCTTAATTCTTTTAAACTCTCTAACTTTAAACCTGATTCAATCCATTGTTTTATTTCTTCTGGAACTTGAAGTGATTTTAGGAGCTCTTCTTTTTTTTCTTTTGATATTTTACCATGTTCAAATAAAAGTGAGATATGACTTAAAACTGAGCTTATTCCTAAGTCTCTTTTTTGTGCGATATCTTCTAAAGGAAGTCCTTCTAGAACTAGTTCATATGTATCAGTATATGTTTTAGTTAGTTTCTTTAAAGGAGCCCTAGTTTCTATTTTTTCTTTAAACTCTTCTTTTATGTCTTTACATAAATTAATAAACTCTTCACCATACTTTTCAAACTTTACAAGTCCTACACCATTTACTTCTAACATTTCTTCTTTTGTAGTTGGTAGTTTTGAGCTAAACTCTTTTAAACTTTTATCTCCAAAAATTACATATGCTGGTACTTCATGTGTAGATGCCATTTCTCTTCGTAAGGTTCTAAACTTCTCATATAATTCTTCATCAAAAGAAAGTACTTCTTCTGATGCCTCTTGTTTTACAGCTATTCCTAATTTATCTGAATCTATTAAAAGTTTTTCATCACCTTTTAATATCCTCATTCCAAGATTGTTTATTTTAAGAACTCTAAATTCACCTAAGTTAAGTGCTTGTATATCTATTAGTTTATCTGCTATTGCTACCCATTCATTCTTACTCTTATCATGTCCTAATCCATATACTTTTAGCTTATCATGACCAAACTCTAAAAGCTTTTGATTTTTTGAACCTCTTAAAATATCTATAATATGATTAGTTCCAAATCTCTGTTCACTTCTGTATACAGCGGATAAGAACTTTTGAGCATCAATACTTACATCAACTTGGTTCACCTCACCTTTAGTACAGTTATCACATAAAGTATTACATTCATCTATCTCATCTTCAAAATACGAAGCTATGATTTGATGTCTACAGTTATTTGAAACGCAATACCTATACATAAATTCTAATTTATCAAGTCCAGTTTGTTTATATGAATCATCTATAGAGTCTTCTATTTGTATCTTTCTTTTTACCTCATCACCTTTTGAATAAAGTAAATATACATAAGACATAAGACCATCTCTTCCCGCTCGACCTATTTCTTGATAATAATTCTCTAGTGTTTTTGGTAAACTTGTATGTATAACAAATCTAATATTTGATTTATCAATCCCCATACCAAAAGCAATAGTTGCAACCACAATATCTACATTTTCATATACAAAGTCATTAAATACCTCATCTTTAGTACTAGCATTTAATCCTGCATGATAGGCTTTTGATTTATAGCCATTATCACATAAAAACTTAGCTGTTGATTCTGCTTCTTTTCTTGTAAAGGTATATATAATTCCACATAACCCCTTATGTGATTTTAAAAAGTTTAATATTTGTGATTTTCCATTTGAAATACGTGGTTCTACTTTTATTTCAAGATTATCTCTTTGTGTTTTTGCTCTGTAATGTTTTGCATTTACAAGATTAAGTGAAGATGCAATATCTGCTTCAACTCTTTTTGTAGCAGTTGCAGTAAATGCAGCAATGCTAACTTCAGAGAAAAACTGTTTTAACCTATTTAGATTTCTATACTCAGCTCTAAATTCATGTCCCCATCCAGATACACAATGCGCTTCATCTATTACAAAATAGTTGATATTTATTCTTTGAAGTACTCCAACAAACTCATTTGATGTAAATCTTTCAGGTGCAACATATACAAATTTTAACTCACCTTTTAACAAAGCTTTCATTGTAAATGTATTCTCATCATTAGTCTGAGATGAACTAATCATAGATGCCTTTATATCTAAGTCTTTTAAAGCTTTTACTTGATCTTGCATAAGCGCAATAAGAGGAGAAATCACAACAGTAACTCCATCCATAAGTAATGCAGGTAATTGGTAACAAAGTGATTTTCCACCACCTGTTGGAAGAATTGTAAGCACATCTTGGCCATTTAATATACTATCTACTACTTCTTCTTGGAAAGAACGAAAGTTGTCATGTCCAAATATGTCTTTTAGGATTTGTTGTTTTTTATTCATTTTTGATTTTAGCATATCGTGGGTTAGGTGTGTATTTATTAATTTAGTATTTTATTAACTATTTTATTTTAAATTTGTATATAATATTCTATCACTTAAATATTAGGATGAAAATGAAAATATTAATTATAGGTAATGGATTTGATTTGAATTTAGGTCTTAAGACAAGTTACAAAGATTTTATTCAAAGTGAACATTTTAAAGATTTAGTTGCAAAGAGAAATAATATGGCTGAATATTTTAATGAAAAAAATGAATTAAATAATTGGGTTGATATTGAAAATGAATTAAATAACTATTCAATAAAAGTTAAAAATAAAAACTTAGATATAGAAGATAATTTTAATGAAATAAGATTATCTTTAATGAATTATTTAAAAGAAGCACAAGAAAAAGATATAAATCAAGATTCAAAAGCATTTGAAATATTAAAAGAAGAAATTGATAAGGTAGATACTATTTTTAACTTTAACTATACAAATTCAGTATTTAAAGTTGCAGAGATTTTAAATATTCAAAATATAGAAAATAAACATTACTATGTTCATGGGTCAATAGAAGATAAAGATATTATTTTTGGTGTAGAAGATAAGGCGAGATTAGGTGATGAAGAACATATTTTTTTAAAAAAAGCTTATAATAAGAACTATGGAAAACATAATATAAAAAAAGAATTTAATAAAAAAAATGAGATTATAATTTTTGGTCACTCAATTGGAATAACAGACAGTTCATATTTTGAAGACTATATTAATCAAAGATCAAATGATATCATTCAATCAAAATTTAAATTCTATTATTATGGCAAATCTGGATGGAAAGAAATGATGAAAATAGTTGATAAATATACATTTCGTAGCTTAACTGAATTTAGAGCAAATAATTTTATACATATTGATTCATCAATATAATTATGGGAGTCACAATTTGTGATTTCCAATATTCAAATTTATCTTTAGAAAGTTAAAACATAAAATCATCTAGAAATCTTTTTATATTTCTTTATACGGCTTTGTTTTACAAAATATATCATCATTTATCATTATATTTCATTTACCATTTACATAACTATGCTAAAATATTATCTAAAAAAGCTAACTACCATAAGGGACACTTTTATGTTAACAAACGAAGACTTTATTGACTTAAATACAAAAGTCAACACATCATGCAAAGCAATAGCTAGAATTTTCACTCTACTTACAGTACCAACTATATTATTCGCTATTATAATATTAGGATATTTGGGACATTTTCCATTAAAAGTTGAAATACATAGTGTAATTTTAATAGGCTTTATTTACTTTATTTATTTATTTTTTATTAGACATAACGCTTATTATGTTTCTTGTAAATTTAGAACTTCTTATGAAGAATTAGTTTTCTATTTAAAAGAATATATAAATAACAACCTTTTAACAATTGGAGATACTACAAAAGCGAATGGTAGTGCAGATGATTTTTTAAAAGATTTTACAAGCAATATTAGAAATACAAACTTTTCATCAATTGCATCAGGGATATTTCCAACTCTTGGTATTTTAGGAACTTTTATATCTATTGCTTTTTCTATGCCTGATTTTTCATCTGGAACTTCTAGTGCTTTAGAAGAAGAGATTACTTTACTTTTAGGTGGAGTTGGAACTGCCTTTTATGTATCAATTTATGGAATATTTTTATCAATTTGGTGGACTTTTTTTGAAAAGTTTGGAATGAGTAGATTTGAGCATGACTGCTTTGTAATTACTGAAAATACTAAATCTTTCTTTTGGACAAAAATAGATATTGAATCAATTAATATAAAAAGTAATATAGAAAACTTCGCAAAAATGACTCATATTTTTGAGCAACTTACATCAAAAGATATCTTAGATAATATTAATACTTCAATAGAAAAAAGAGTAGATTTACTTGAAAATATTTTAGAAAAAGAGTTAACTTTATCTTCAAAAGTTAGTGATAATATTGCAAACAGTGAAAAACTAGCTTCTATGATTGACACACTAAATACAAACATACATACAAAAATAGAAAACTTTCGAGAAGAAAAAGAAATTCATACTGAATACACAAAACTTTTAAATAATAATGTAAAAGAATTAAATCAAGCCTTAGAAAATATAAGTACAAAAAATCTAGAACTTATTTACACAAATATCGTAAAAAGTATTGAAACTATGAAAAATGAAATGGATAGAATTGGTTGGCGATTTAATAAAGAATTAGATGAATATGATACTAAATTCTCCCAAAAACTTGAAAATTCTTTAGAATCAATAGATGAAGAAACAGCTAAAATAATAGAAGATTTAAAAGAATTTAAAGAGATGCAAAAGTAGTCACTATGTATGATAAAAAACAAAGCAATGAAGAAAATTTTTGGATATCTTATGCTGATTTAATGGCGGGATTACTTTTTGTATTTATTTTAGTAATTGGTGCAATTATTATAAAATATCTTTATGCTCAAACAGATTTAAAAGTAATTAAAACTAATTTACAAGAACAAAAAGATGCTTTAAATTTAAGTGAAGAAGAACTTTTAAATAAAAAGAAAAAACTTAATATTGTAAATACACAACTTCAAAAAATTCAAGAAGAGAAGATTCATTTATCATTTGAATTAGCTAAATCTAAAAATATGTTTAATGAAACAAAACTACAATTAGAAGAAGAAAAGATATTAGCTAATAAGTTAAATCAAGAGTTAGAAACAAAAAATAAGAACTTAGCAATATCAACTGAACAAATTGAAAAGATAACTGCCATTTTAGAAGATAAAGAAAACAATATAAAACTTCTAAATAAAAATCTTGAAGATGAAAGAAATATACTTTTAGAAAAAACATCACAAATACATTTAAATAATGAAGAAATAGATAAATTAAAAGCTTTATTATTTGATTATGAACTTCAAGTTAAAGAACAAAAAGATACAAATACAGAACTTTCAACAAAATTTGAAAATCAAAAAAATATGATTTCATTAAAAGATGAAGAACTTTTAATGCTTGAAAATAAAATACTAATTCAAAGTAAACTTCATCAAAAACTTGTAGAAGAGTTTGATATAACAAAAGTAAAAATCAAACATCTAACAGGTATTAAAATTACAGTAATATCAAAACTAAAAGATAAGCTAGGGAAATCAATAAATATAGATGAAAAAAGTGGTGCTATTACATTTTCTTCAAATATTCTTTTTGATCAGGGTGAATATACATTAAAAGAAGAATCAAAAAAAGAACTTAGTTTAGTTTTAAAAAAATACTTACAAGCCTTACTTGATGATGAAAGTATAAGAAAATATATTCATAGTATTACAATTGAAGGACATACAAACTCTGATGGATCTTACTTAGATAACCTTGCTCTTTCTCAACAAAGAGCCTTAGAAGTTATGCAGTTTTTATATACTTCACAAATTGTAGATAAGGCACTTTTAGAGAAGTATGTAAATGCAAGTGGTAGGTCTTACTCTGATATTATTTATAAAAATGGTGTAGAAGATAAAGATAATTCAAGAAGAATTGAAATAAAATTTAGAATTAAAAATGAAACTGCAATAAAAGAACTTCAAAACTTTTTAGGCAACAAAAAATGAAAGAGCAGTTATTTGAACCTAAAAGATTAAAAGAATTATCAAATAAAATAAGGGCTAAAAAGAAAGAGAAGAAAACATTTTTTCAAAAAATATTAAATAAGATAGGTTTATGAAAAGAAGAAACTTTATAAAGTTTTCTATTCTTGGACTTGTATTATTTCAAAAAGAGACACTTATTGCTAAAACTATATCAAAAAACAATGCCTTAGTTTTAGAAGAAGTTTATGAAATACTATTTCCAAAGACTTTAAATATGCCAAGTTCAAAAGAGTTTAATGCATTAGGATTTTTATTTTCTACAATAAACCATAAAACTTTTTTAGATTATGATAAAGATTTAATCATTAATGGCACAACTAGTTTTATAAGAAGCTTTCCAAAGTTTTTGAATTTAACTAATGAAGAAAAAAAAGAATTAATTTACTCAATTGTAAATGACAATGATTATGCTAATACTTGGCTTTCAAAACTAGTATATTTTGGAATTGAAGCAATGCTATCAGACCCTATTTACAATGGAAATACAAATCAAATTGGATGGAAAAGCATAAATCATAAAATAGGCTACCCAAAACCTAAAAGAAGATATGGAAAAAAATTATGATGTATGATATTTGTGTAATAGGAAGTGGAGCAGGAGCTGGTCCTATTATTTATGAGTTATCAAAACAAGGACATAAGGTTTGTGTTTTAGAAAAAGGTGACTTCTATAAAAGAGATGATTTTTCAAAAGATGAATTAGCTGTTAATAGAAGAAGTGTTTATAATCCAAAATTAAAAGATGAATACCATACTATTGAAGAGTTTGTTGATAATAAATGGACTAAATTTCCTACATATGATACGGGTTGGGATTTTAATAATGGAAACTTAGTAGGTGGTTCTTCAAATTTTATGAGTGGATTTTTCTATAGATTAAAACCTGATGATTTCAAATTAGCTTCTAAATATGGAAAAATAAAAGATTCAAATATCACTGATTGGCCAATAACGTATGATGATATGGAAATATATTATGATAAAGTTGAAAAACTTATTGGAGTATCTGGTGAAGTTTCAACTTATGTACATCAAGAGCCTAGAAGCTCAAAAGCTTTTCCTTTTAAAGCTTTAGATGAACATCCAATTACAAAACTAATAGATAAAGCATCAAAAGAATTAAACTTTAGTATTGTAAAAACACCACGAGCAATTATAAGTGAAGATTTCAAGCATAGAAGTGCTTGTTATTATTCAAATTATTGTGGTTCTTACGGATGTTCTAGTGGAGCAAAAGGAAGTTCAAGAGAAGCTTTAATACTTCCTGCTATAAAAACGAATAATCTTACAATTATTACAAATGCAAATGTGATTAAACTACATACAAATACAGATAAAAAAATTACCCAAGCTACATACTTAACAAAAGATGGAAATAAAAAAGAGTTAAAAGCAAAGCTTTTTATTCTAGCAGCTCAAGCTGTTGAGTCTTCAAGATTATTGTTAAATTCAAAAGATGAAAACTTCCCAAATGGAGTTGCTAACAATTCTTTAAATGTAGGAAAAAATCTACTCTCTTCAAGTGGAGGAATAGTTACAGGAACATTTGATCAAAGCGCTATACCTTTAAAAGAGTTAATGACTCCGGGACTTTTTGTAAATAGAGCAATAAAAGATTTTTATTTTACAAAGGATTTTAAAGGTGGAATGGTTGAAATGGTTTTTGAACATGCAAATCCAATAAGACGAGCAAACTTTTTTAAATGGGATGAAAAGGATTTAAATAAACTTTTAATTGGCAAAGAGTTACAAGACAAACTTTATACTTCTTTTACAAAAACAAAAACTTTAAACATGGAAATATTTGCAGATTGGACTCCAAATGATAATTCTTTTGTAAGTGTAGATGAAAAGTACAAAGATAAATACGGAACACCAGTTGCAAATATAAGAATAGGAACTTTAAAACATGATTTAGAAGTATCAAACTTTTTAGCAAAAAAAGCAGTTAGTATTTTAAAACAAATGGGTGCAAAAAATATCCAAAGTAATATAAATGCACTTCCTTCTTCAAACTTACAAGCAGGTGGTTGTAGATTTGGAGATGACCCTAAAACTTCAGTTTTAAATAAATATTGCCAAGCACATGAAGTTAAAAATCTTTTTGTAACAGATGGAAGTTTTATGCCAAGTGGAGGTTCTGTTCCTTTTACCTTTACAATTTATGCCAACTCTTTTAGAGTGGCATCTTATATCAAAGAAAATTATGAAAATTTAGTGTAGAATTTTAAGTTTAATTAAGAAAATTCTACTCTATTTCTACCTTTTTCTTTTGCACTATATAGAGCTTTATCACATCTTGCAAACAAACTTTCAAGAGTATCATTATCTTTATATTCAGAGACACCAAAACTAACAGTTACTTTAGTATCTAAATCATTTTCTAAATTTTCTATATTTTTTCTAATATTATTTGAACACTGTATAGCATTTTCTAATTTTGTTTCTATAAATAAGATAACAAACTCTTCTCCACCCCATCTTGCAAAAATATCTGTTATTCTTAACTGTGGATTTAAACTATTTCCTATCTTAATTAAAATTTCATCACCTTTTAAATGGCCATATGTATCATTGAATATCTTAAAATTGTCAATATCTAATACTGCCATTGATAAAGGATGTTTATATCTTTTTACTCTTGCTAATTCTATTTCAAATAATTCATTAAATTTATGTCTGTTATATAGATTTGTTAATCCATCATGATACGCTTTTTGTTCAATTGAATATCGTTCATTTTTTATACTTGTAATATCCGTTAGGTTTATTAAATACAACTCTTTATCATTATCAATTATTGATATTGTCAAATAAAATGACTTTTTATCATTATTTTTATCAAAAAGTAAAACAACTCTTTTTTCAGCATTTAGATTATTTATAACTTCAAAAAAGTCTTTTCCAAAAGATTGATTGTCTATTTCTGAATAGTTATTAATTAGCTTTTTATGAACATAATCAATATTTTCAATAAATATATCTTCAATATTTTCAAACTTTTCTCCAAACTTTTCCTTACTTTCAATATCAAAAAAGTTTAAGAATGCATTATTTACAAAGGATAAGCTTTTAAAATCAGTTACAAAAGATATATTTTGTTCAACATTTATAATATTTTGAAGAATACTTTGTTGTTCTTCAATCTTTTTTTGCTGCAAAATATTTATTTTATCTAAGTAAACATTTTTTGCATTTACTTCTAATAAATCTAAAAGTTTATTTTTATTTATTGGTTTAAGTAAATAGCTTGTTATTCCACAATCAATTGCATCTATTAAAAAGTTAGAATCAGAATGGGCTGAGATGATAATAATAGGTATAGTTTTATTATCTTCTCTAATTTTTTTTGACATTTCTATACCATTTAATTTTGGCATAGTAATATCAGTTAAAATAATATCAGGTTTAAGTTCTAAATATTTTGAATATCCATCTTCTCCATCTTTTGCAACATATAATTCTTTAACAAATCTTTCTAACTTTTTAGACAATATTTCTCTAACAGACTCTTCATCCTCAACATATAAAAGATTTATTTTCTTTATATATTTACTATCCATTTTTAATTCTGAATTTAATCATAAATTCTGCCCCGTCTTTATTATTCTTAGCACTAAGCTCACCTTGCATATTGTCTTCAATAATCATTTTAGACATATATAAACCAAGTCCTGTCCCTTTACCTTGTTCTTTAGTTGTAAAATATGGTTCAAAAATACGCTCATAAACAGATGATTCAATTCCACCTGCATTATCAGAGATAATAATATATCCATACTCTTTATCTGATTTTATATCAACTTTAATAACTCCATTTACAATTTCTTCTTCAACTAATGCATCTTTTGCATTATTTACAATATTCAATATCACTTGTTGGAATTCACTTGCATGACCATAAAAATCAAAAGTATTTCCTAAAACTTCAACTTTTATATCATATTTTGATAGCTGTGAAGATAAAATATTTGTTGTTTCTAAAACCTTTGTTTTAATATCAAATGTAGTTTTAGCTTTCTCAATATTGAAAAAATTTCTAAAGTCATCAATAGTTTTTGACATAAAATTAACTAGATTCATACCCTCCCTAGAATGATTATCTAAATATTTTTTATCTACTAGTCCATCTTCATAATCATCAACAACAAATTGTAATTTAATAGCTAAAGTATTTAAAGGCTGTCTCCATTGATGAGCTATTGCTCCGATCATTTCACCCATTGCTGCTAATTTTGATTGTTGTAATAAAAGCTTATCTTTTTTTAAATTTTTTTCTACTTCTTGTTCTACTTTTAAAGAAAGAGTGTCATTAAATAATTCTACTTCTTTTTTAGCACTTATATCTTCTCTTATTGCAAAATAACCAGTTATTTCTGATTCAT
The DNA here is from genome assembly GCF_018861145.1 of Poseidonibacter lekithochrous. Lineage (GTDB taxonomy): Bacteria > Campylobacterota > Campylobacteria > Campylobacterales > Arcobacteraceae > Poseidonibacter > Poseidonibacter lekithochrous_A. The sequence continues at coordinate 136,532 of NZ_JAHKQT010000003.1, read as the reverse complement.
CATTTTTTTCTGGGAAAATAGTACTATTAACATAATAAAAAGTTCCATCTTTTCTTTTATTTTTAATCTCGCCTGTATATATTTCACCTTTTGAAATAGTTTCTAATACTTTTTCATATGTACCATCAAACATATCTTCATGTATCACAATTCTTTGATCTTGTCCTAATAGTTCTTCTTTTGAATATCCACTTATCTCACAAAATGCTTTAGTAGCATAAGTAATAATACCTTCTTTATCAGTATGTGAAGCTATAACCTTTTTATCAAACATAAAAAGCAATTCTTCAAGCTTTTTTCTTGAAAGTTGACTATCTTTATTTTTTATAATTAAAATATAAGTAACTAAAAATGTAATAAATAAACAAAGTGCCAATAAGATATTTGATAAATAAAAATTATTTGTGCTTAGAAGTTTTTCGCTTGGTTGCGAGTATAAAGTCCATGTTCTACCTAATATATTAAGATCAATAGCTTTTTTAGAAACAAAATCCTTATCACTATTTGTATATAAAAGCTTTGAAATACCATTTGTTGTATCAACTAATCGTATATTTAACATTAAAGAATCATTTTTCCTAAATTTTATAGCATTTTCTACCAAAGGTTTGATTCTAAATACTCCTGTATAAAAGCCTTCTAAAGATGAAGTGTTTTTTTCAAAAACTGGTAAAAGAACTAAAAAAGCAAATTTATTTTCTATATCTTGCACTAGTTGTATTCTTCCTGTTGCTAACATTGTATTTGTTTCTCTAGCTAAAGTTAATGCATCAAGTCTTGTTTTATTAGAAGATATATCAAAGCCATATGCAATTTTATTTCCAGCTAAAGGTTCTACGAAATCAACAGGAAAATACTCTTTCTTTCTTTTTACTCTTACTATCTTTCCATCATCAGTTTTTTCTTTTATAAAAATATCTAAGCCTAATTCTTTAGTTCTATTTGATTCAAACTCTTTTCTATCCTTATCTACTACACGTGGAATCCAAGATACACCTTGAATACTCCTTTTCTCTTTTATTAACCTTGATGTAAAAAGATTGTATTCTTCTCTTGTTAACTTACCTACTGTTTTATGATAACTTTTTAATGCATACAATACATTTACATTTAATTCGAGTTCTTTTTCAATTGATAGAAGTTCTCGTTCAACTAAATTATCAAACTTTATTTTACTTGATTTAGTTTCCATATCTACAATATACATATAAACAAAAATAGAAAATATTAAACCTAAAAGGAATGTAGTTAATATTAAAGGAGATAAGATTGCTTTTTTATTATTCATTTTAGTACCTTTTTTAAATTTTTAACTCTACTAATGTAATAACAAATATATTTTTTCCATCATCTTGAACTATTTTTTTTGTTTTAACTATGAAGTTTATATCAATATTGTCTTTATTAATTTTAATACGAAAATCTTGTTCTGGGTGTAAAAACATATAATCAAGCCAAGATATCTCTTCATTAACATCAGTTAAAGTAACATTTTTATTATTTCTTAATTCTTCGTATAATAATTTACCATCAAGTATGTTATCTTTATTAAAGAAATCTAAAAAAAGCTTATTTGCAAATAAAGTTTTCTTTGATTCATCATATGAGAATATTATACTAGCCTGTAGGTCTATAACCGTTTGTAGTAACTTTTGATGCCTCTCTTTTTCTTTATTAAATAAAATTATTTTCATATTTGATGAGAACATCTCTAAAAGTTTATCTCTTTGAATAGGTTTTAACAAGTAATCATCTATTCCAATATCTATACATTCTAATAAAAGTGCAGATTCACTATGTGCAGATGCCATGATTATAGGGATATTAGGATTAATCTCTTTAATTTTTCTCGACATTTCAATACCATCCATTATTGGCATTTTTATATCTGTAAGTATTATATCAGGAGAAAATTCTAAGAACTTTTCATATCCTTCTTGCCCATTCTCTCCTACATATAAGTTTTTAACTTTTCGTTCTAGTACTCTTTGTAAAGCAAAACGTATCTCATCATCATCTTCAACGTATAATAAATTAATCTGAGATAATAATTCTTTCATTTCTACTCCCTAAACAAAGATACTAATAATTAGTTATTTTAACTAAACTTAGTTTAATTAACTATTTTTATTAAATTATTTAATAAACTCTTTTATATTATCTGCTACCATTTTTATAAGTCTAGTTCTAGCTTCTATAGTTGCCCATCCAATATGAGGAGTTAAAAGTAATCTATCTTTATTTTTTATTTTAAGCAAAGGATTTGATTTTTCAATTGGTTCTTTATTTACTACATCTATTCCACAATAAATTTCTTTTTCATCTATTAATACACTCAAATCTTCTTCATTTATAATTCCACCACGACCAAGGTTTAATAAAATTGCGCCGTCTTTCATTGTTTTCATATTTTCATAATTTAACAAATTTTCTGTTTGTTTATTTAAAGGACAATGAATTGAAATAATATCGCTTGTTTTAAGTAACTCATCAAGTTCAACTCTTTTAAATTCACTGTTATTATTTCTTCCACTTGTAGAATAATATACAATATCACAATCAAATGCTTTTACTCTTTTTGCAAATGATGAACCAATATCACCAAGACCAATAACACCTACTCTTTTCCCATCAAGTTCAAAGAATGGTTTATCTATATGAGTAAATATTTTTGATTTCTGCCAATTACCCTCATCAACATAAGCTTTATAATAATTTAACTTTTGTACAAAATGGAATATCATTCCAAAAGCAACTTGAGAAACAGAAGAGCTTGAATATCCAGCTACATTTTTCACTTCTATATTATTTTGTTTAGCATATTCTAAATCTACATTATTAGTTCCTGTTGCTGTTATTGCAACTAATTTTATTGAAGAGTTATCCATATCCTCTTTAGAAATTACAACTTTATTTGTAATTACAATATCTGCATCTTTTACTCTCTGTTTAGTTTCATCTTTACTTGTTATATCATAAGATGTAACTTCACCTAAACTATTAAAAATTGATACATCCATATCAAAACCTAATGTTGCTCTATCTAAAATTACTATTTTCATATTTTTCCTTTTTTTGTTTTTTTATGTATAAATAACATTCCAATTAATACAGTGATTATACCAATTAAAATACTTAATTTAAATGCCTCATCAAATAATACATATGAAACAATTGAGGCACTAACAGGTACCAAATAAAATATTGATGATACCTTAGAAACATCCCCTTTTTCAATCATTATATATAAAAGAGATAAGGCTCCAATACTAACTGCTACTACCATATAAAATAAAGCTACAATAAACTCTAAATTCCAAGAAACTCTAATATCTTCATATAATAAAAAAGGTAATACCAAAATTGTTGAACTAAGAGTTTGAATTGCACCTCCTGAAAATAAATTCATCTTTTTACAGTATTTTTTTTGATATAAATTACCAAAACTCAACCCAAAAAGTGCAATAAAGGACCATGTAACTCCAGTAATTGCTCCTATATTTGTATCAATATTTGAGATTACTACAATATTAACACCAATAAAACCTATAAACAAACCAAGCCAAATTTTTCCATCTGATGTTTCATTCAAAAATTTAAAAGCTAAAAAAGAAACAAGTATTGGTTGTAAAGCGATAATCAAAGAATTCAAGGAACCAGATATACCATATGATATGGACATATATACTCCTACTGAAAATGTTCCAACAGTTAACATCCCGGCAATACTTATATGAATAAACTCTTTTATAGTCTTTGGCCATTTAGCTTTTACTAAGCTTGTAATTATTAATAAAATACAAAACGCAATAAAAAATCTAATCGCTAGGAATGCCATAGGACTTGTATTTACCAATCCGTATTGAGTAAATATAAATCCACTGCCATATAAAAAAACAAAACTTATTGGTAATAAAAAATCTTTAATATTAATGTTAAACATTTAATTTTCCTTCACTTGACTAATTAGTCAAGTGAAGAAGTATATCAAAATATTAACTAATTAGTTAATATTCGTAAGATATTTATTTTGAAGTTTTTAAACTGTTAAGAAAAAATTCTAGTTGAGAGATACAAGTTTCAAATATTTTTTCATCTTGTGATTTTTTAGCTGTGCCTAAACAGCCTTCAATTGAAGCAACTATATAGATAGATAAAGCTTTAAGATCATCATGTTTTATTTCATTCTTACTTACAGCTTTTATTAAAACTTCTTCGATAATCTCTTCAAATCTAAAATAAACTTTTTCAAGAGATAACTTAAAATCATTATCACTTGAGGATAATTCTTGAACAAAGTTATTAAGTTTACAACCAGAAATAAAATTAAAATTATCTCTTTTTTTAATAAGTTTTATTAACTCATCAATAATGTTTTCTTCATATTTAAATAAAACGGTATATTTATCTTCTATATATATACTTATTCTTTCATTTATAATTGCAAGAGTAAGCTCTTTTTTTGACTTGAAAAAATGATAAATAGAACCTTTATTCATTGATGCTTTTTTAAGAATTTTATCTATTGATGTACCATGATAACCATTTTGATAAATCTCTTCAAGTGCTATATCTAATAATTTATCTCGTGAACTACTCATAATTATCCTTTACTCAATGCAACTTTTATACCTAAAGCAATAAGTACAACACCAACTGATCTATCAAACCATATGCCAAAAGAATTAAAGAATTTTCTAACACTTTTTTTACTTAAAATTAAAGATATACCAATAAACCACAACATCGTTGCAAAAATACAAAATATTCCATAAATTGCTTGAATATACATAGGAGTATCAATATTTACAACAACTGTAAAAATTGATACAAAGAATAAAGTTGCCTTTGGATTTAAAGCATTACATAAAAAACCAATAGAAAAAGATTTTAAATCACTTATATCATTTGTAAAAGACCCCTCCTCAACATTAAGTTTCATTCCCTTTGATTTTAAACTGTTATATCCAAGATAAATCAAATAAGCTGCACCTAAATATTTGATTATATTAAATAAAATGATTGATTTTGAAATAATTAAACCAATCCCCAAGACAGTATATATAACATGCACAGAAATTCCTAAACCTATACCAATACTAGAGATAATTGATGCACGCTTTCCATATGTAATACTTTGCTTTAAAATCATTGCAAAATCTGGTCCAGGAGATAATAGGGCTAAGAGTAAAGCAGCAACAATAATTGAAAATTCATTTATATAACTTGAATAATCCATAATTAATTTCTTCGCTGACCTGGTTTTGGAGCACTTACTTCTTTTTGTAAATCAATAGATAAGTTATGATAGAAAAGTTCACCATAATCTGTAGTTCTATTAATGATCTCATAAGCTTGAACTAAAGTATTATTATATTTTAAAGCATCTTGTAATATTTTTATAATCTTTACAGATTCTAAAAAGTTAACATGAGAAGGTGCTTCTATTGGTGAACTATAATACTTATGCATTCTTTCAACTAAATTTTTATTTCTTATTTCAATAAATACAGATTCAATTGGGGATTTAAAGAAAAGTATTTTTTGCTTTACATTTATTGAAATATATGTAGTTTCCATTCCATATATTTTTCTTGAGAAGGAATCAAAAAGAAAAAGTTTTTTATTATAGTTATTGTTGAATAACTCATATATAAGTTCTAATATTTTAATCTTCTCTTCTTTAGAATAAAAGTTACCAATACTTGCAAAACAAAAAGATAAAACTGATTTAATAGAGTACCACTCTGTAGTATCATAGTCATATCTAAGCATTTGGTCAATTCTTGCTAATTTCAGTTCTTCTATGTCTTTACTGCTCTTAGTTCTGTACACTTCTTGTACAGCCGTATCTCTATACATAGGTCCAGGGAACTGTGCTTGAATAACAAATCTTCTGTTTTGTTCTAGCTCCATTATGTATTTTAAACGCCCATAATAGTCTTCATCAATAATTCTAACTTCTTTTTGAGGGATTTGTGTTATTGATTTTAAGAACTCATCACTATTACAACCCTCTTCCCATATATAATCTGGGTATCTAAAAATCGTACAGATTTTATCTTTTATTTCATTACTAGGCTCAATATCTGTAACATTGTCAATCCACGAGGTAACCGTTCTTCTATCCTTATTTATTAATGATGCAAATTTAGAAATACTTAGGTTTGATCTTTTAAATATTTCTATGAATTTATCAATTGAACTTTTGTAATTCATTCTTATACCTTTATAAACTTTATTGATGATTGTACCATTTTAAAGCATAAAAACAAATATTGTACATATTAGCTCAATAGTAGAAAAAGTTGTATTTTGCAATACAGAAATAATACATTACTACTATGTAGAAATGATGTATAATAAATCACAAATAAATATTGAAGGATATATATGAGCGCAGGAAAAAAATTTAGAAAAGCTTTAAGTGAAGAGACTCCTTTACAAATCGTAGGGACAATTAATGCATACCAAGCATTACAAGCTACAAAAGTTGGTTATAAAGCAATTTACCTTTCAGGTGGAGGAATTGCAAATGCATCATATGGTTTACCAGATTTAGGTATGACAATGATTGAAGATGTTTGTATTGATATTAGAAGAATTACTTCTATATGTGATACACCAGTAATTGTTGATGCTGATACAGGTTGGGGACATGCATTCAATGTTGCAAGAACTGTTAAAGAATTTATCAGATCTGGTGCTGCTGGACTTCATATTGAAGATCAAGTTGCTGCTAAAAGATGTGGACACAGACCTAATAAAGAGTTAGTAACTACTGAAGAAATGTGTGACAGAATTAGAGCTGCGGTTGATGCAAAAATGCAATTAGACCCAGATTTCTATATTATTGCAAGAACTGATGCACACGCATCTGAAGGTCAAGCTTCAGCAGTTGCTCGTGCAAAAGCTTATGTTGAAGCTGGTGCAGATGCAATTTTTGCAGAAGCTGTTCATACATTAAAAGAATATAAAGAATTTTGTGATCAAATGACAGTTCCAGTATTAGCAAATATTACTGAATTCGGTGCAACTCCAATGTTTACTACTGAAGAATTAGGTTCAGTTGGTATTGAAATGGTACTTTACCCATTATCAGCATTTAGAGCAATGAATAAAGCTGCTTTAACTGTATACCAAGACTTAAGAGAAAAAGGTACACAAGAAGGTACTTTAGACTTAATGCAAACAAGAATGGAGCTTTACGATATGTTAGGTTACCACGAATATGAGCAAAAAATGGATGCATTATTTGCACAAAGTAAAGCGAAGTAATTCGCTTTATTAAATTAAAGAAAACATATTAATTAATAACTATAAAAAGGAAAAAGATTATGAGTACACCTACAGGATTTAAACCAAAGAAATCAGTTGCACTTTCTGGAACTTCAGCAGGAAATACAGCTCTTTGTTCAGTTGGAAAAAGTGGAAATGATTTACATTATAGAGGATATGATATTTTAGAATTTGCTGATAAAGCAGAATTCGAAGAAATTGCATATTTAATTGTACATGAAAAATTACCTAATCAAGCAGAATTAGATGCTTATAAACAAAAGCTTAGATCTTATAGAGATATTCCAAATGGTGTTAAAGTTGCATTAGAACAATTACCAAAAACTTGTCATCCAATGGATGTTATGAGAACTGGTTGTTCAGTACTTGGTGCTCTTGATCAAGAAAAAGAAGATCATCCTAAAAATGAAGCTCAAGATATCATTGATAGATTAATGGGATCATTTTCTTCTATTCTTTTATACTGGTACCACTATGCTTATAATGGTAAAAGAATTGATGTAGTTACAGATGATGATACTGTTGGTGGTCACTTCTTACATTTATTACATGGTGAAAAACCAAGAGAATCTTGGGTTAAAGCTATGCACGTATCTTTAATTCTTTATGCTGAACACGAATTTAATGCTTCAACATTTACTTCAAGAGTAATTGCTGGAACAAATTCTGATATGTTCTCATGTATTACTGGTTCAATTGGAGCTTTAAGAGGTCCTAAACACGGTGGAGCTAATGAAGTTGCATTTAGAATTCAAGAAAGATACTCTTCAGCAGATGAAGCTGAAAAAGATATCTTAGAAAGAATGGCTAAAAAAGAAATTATTATCGGATTTGGACACCCAGTTTATACTACTTGTGATCCAAGAAACGTTGTAATTAAAAAAGTTGCTGAAGATTTATCTAAAGAAAACAACGACATGTTAATGTATGACGTTGCTGAAAGAATTGAATCTATTATGTGGGATAAAAAGAAAATGTTCCCTAACTTAGATTGGTTCTCAGCAGTTTCTTATAACCAAATGGGAATTCCAACAGATATGTTTACTCCAATTTTCATTATCTCAAGAGTTACTGGATGGGGTGCACACGTAATTGAGCAAAGAGAAGATGGAAAAATCATTAGACCTTCTGCTACATATACAGGACCTGAAGGTTTAAAATTCGTTCCTTTAGCGGATAGAGCATAATACTTAAATATTCTAGTGTCACATAGTAAAAACTAAATGACAAACACTAAAAGGATGAGTTTATATGCTCATCCTTTTTTTTAATTATATAAAGGGATATAAAATATGACAAATGATAAATATCTAAAAAAATTAGAAGGTTTTGACACAAGCTTTTATGATGTAAAAGCTGCTGTTGAAGACATTACTCCTGGTTCTTTTGAAAAACTAAACTACATTTCAAGAGTATTGGCAGAGAACTTACTTAGAAAATGTCCTAGTGAAGATTTAAAAGATTCATTAATTCAATTAATTGAAAAAAGAACTGATAAAGATTTCCCTTGGTACCCATCAAGAGTTGTAACTCATGATATTTTAGGACTTACTGCATTAGTTGATTTAGCTGGTTTAAGAGAAGCAGTTGAAGCTGGTGGAGGAGATCCTAGACAAGTTAATCCTGTTGTTCCTACTCAATTAATCGTTGATCACTCACTTGCAGTTGAATGTGGTGGATTTGATGCAGAAGCATTCCAAAAAAATAGAGATATTGAAGATAGAAGAAATGCAGATAGATTCCACTTTATTAACTGGACAAAAGAAGCATTTAATAATGTAGATGTTATTCCTCCAGGGAATGGTATTATGCATCAAATTAACTTAGAAAAAATGTCTCCTGTAATTCATAATATTGATGGTATTGCATCTCCTGATACATTAGTTGGTACTGATTCACATACTCCACATGTTGATGCTCTTGGTGTTTATGCACTTGGTGTTGGTGGATTAGAAGCAGAAAATGTTATGCTTGGAAACCCTTCATTTATGAGAGTTCCTGAAGTTATTGGTGTAAAAGTTATTGGTGTTCGAGCTGAAGGAATTACTGCAACTGATATTGCATTAACATTAACATCATTCTTAAGAGAAAACAATGTAATCTCTGCATTCTTAGAATTCTTTGGTCCAGGTTTAAAATACTTAAACTTAGGTGATAGAGCTACTATTTCAAATATGACTCCTGAATATGGTGCAAGTGCTGCTATGTTTGGTATTGATGAGCAAACTTTAGATTACTTAACTTTAACAGGTAGAGAATCAGAACAAGTTAAATTAGTTGAAGCATATGCTAAAGCAAATGGTTTATGGGCTACTTCTTTAAGTAAAGCAACATATGCAAGAGAAATTACATTTGATTTATCAGAAGTTTCAAGATCATTAGCAGGTCCATCAAAACCTCACCATTTAGTACCTACAAATACTTTAGTTAAAGAAGGTTTAATTAAAGACTTTAAAGAAGAAGATGAAAATAAAATCCCAGATGGTGGAATTTTAATTGCAGCTATTACTTCATGTACTAATACTTCTAATCCTAGAAATGTTATTGCAGCAGGTTTACTTGCTAAAAAAGCAAATGAATTAGGTCTTAAAAGAAAACCATGGGTTAAATCTTCATTAGCACCAGGATCAAAAGTAGTTGAAACATATTTAAATGATGCGAAACTTCTTCCTGAATTAGAAAAATTAGGATTTGGTATTGTTGGATTTGCATGTACTACTTGTAATGGTATGTCAGGTGCACTTGATCCAAAAATTCAAAAAGAAGTTGTTGATAATGATATTTATTCAACTGCTGTATTATCTGGAAACAGAAACTTTGATGGTAGAATTCACCCTTACGTAAAAGAAGCTTTCTTAGCATCTCCTGCACTTGTTGTTGCTTATGCATTAGCAGGTTCAATTAGATTTGATATTGAAAAAGATTCATTAGGTACAGATAAAAACGGTAATCCTATTACATTAAAAGATTTATGGCCAACTGATGCAGAAATCAACGCAGTTGAAAAAGCATCTGTAAGACCTGAAATGTTTGATGCAATTTATGATCCAATGTTTGCTAAAAGTGAATTAAGTGGAACTGAAATTTCACCATTTTATAAATGGAATACTCAATCTACATATATTAATAAGCCACCTTACTGGGAAGCTGAGTATATGGAAATGCCTGAACTTAAAGGTATGAGACCATTAGGTGTATTCCCTGATAATATTACAACAGATCACTTATCTCCTTCAAATGCAATTTTACCAACATCTGCATCTGGTGAGTATTGTTTATCAAAAGGTCTTCCTGTTGAAGATTTAAACTCTTATGCAACACATAGAGGTGATCACCATACAGCTTCAAGAGCTACATTAGCAAATCCAAAATTATTTAACGAAATGGTTAAAGATGAAAATGGTGAAACTAAACAAGGTTCTTTAACTAAAATTATGCCTGAAGGTACTGAATCTAGAATGTGGGAAGCTATTGAAACTTACACAAATAGAAAACAACCTTTAATTATCATTGCTGGTACTAACTATGGTCAAGGGTCTTCAAGAGACTGGGCTGCAAAAGGTGTTAGACTTGCAGGTGTTGAAGTTTTAATTGCTGAATCAATTGAAAGAATTCATAGAACTAACTTAGTTGGAATGGGTGTTTTACCATTACAATTCCAAGCTGGTGATACTAGACATACTTATGCAATTGATGGTTCTGAAACTTTTGATATCGAAGGTGAAATTACTCCAAGAACTGATTTAACAGTTGTAATGACAAGAGCAAATGGTGAAGTTGTTAAATTTACTGTTCTTTGTAGATTAGATACTTCAGCTGAAGTTGATGTTTATAAAAATGGTGGTATTTTACAAAAATTCGCTAAAGATGTTATTGCTTCTTCTAAAAAATAATTAGAAATAATATCAAGAATACTAAACACTTTTAGGGCATTGCCCTAAAAGTATTTAGAAGAAATTTAAAAATTTCTTCTAAATACTTTTAAACACTTAAAAAATAAACTCAAGGAAAATAAAATGTCATACCAACCACAATTTAAAGTAAAAGCTACATATATGAGAGGTGGTACTTCAAAAGGTACTTTTTTTAATATTGCCGACTTACCAAAAGAAGCACAAGAAGATTCTAAAAAAAGAGATAAACTTTTACAAAGAATCGTAGGTTCTCCTGATGTTTATAAAAAACAAATGGATGGAATGGGTGGAGCTAGTTCTTCTACTTCTAAAGCTATTTTAGTTGGAAAATCTGATGTTGCTAACCATGATGTAGATTACTACTTCTGTCAAGTTGCAATTGATAAAGATTTTGTAGATATGAGTGGAAACTGTGGGAATTTAAGTTCTGCTGTTGGACCATTTGCTATTCATGAAGGTTTAGTTGATAATGTTCCTGATAATGGTGTTTGTTGTGTAAGAATTTGGCAAGCAAATATCAAAAAAACTATTCTTTGTTACGTAACAATGGAAAATGGAATGGTTAAAGAAATGGGTGATTATGAAATCGATGGTGTTGCTTTCCCTGCTGAAGAAATTCAATTAGAATTCGTAGAACCTGTTGATCCAAGTGAAGAATTATTTCCTACTGGAAATTTAGTAGATGATTTAGAAGTTGAGGGAGTTGGTACATTTAAAGCTACTATGATTACTGCTGGTATTCCAACTGTATTTGTAAATGCTGATGAAATTGGATACAAAGGTACTGAATTACAAGGTGATATCAATTCTGACACCCAAGCCTTAGAAAGATTTGAAAAAATTAGAATTGCAGGTGCACTTAAAATGGGTGTTATGAAAGATGCTTCTGATGCACTTACTCAACAACATACTCCTAAAATTGCATTCGTAAGTCCTGCACAAGACTTTACAACATCATCAGGAAAAGAAGTTAAGGCTCACGAAATGGATTTACACGTTAGAGCTTTATCTATGCAACAATTACATCATGCAATGATGGGTACAGCTTCAGTTGCTATTGGTGTTGCTGCTTGTATTCCTGGTACACTTGTAAATATTGCTGCAGGTGGTGGAGATAAAGATACAGTTACTTTTGGTCATCCAAGTGGAGCTATTAAAGTAGGAGCCGCTTTATCACAAAAAGATGGTAAATATATAGTTGAAAAAGCTTCTATGAGTAGAAGTGCTAGAATTATTATGGATGGAAATGTTCATGTACCTGCTGGAACTATGGATTAGTATTTAATTTAGTAAATACTTCCATAAAAAAAGGCTTATGATTTATAATCATAAGCCTTTTTTATTTATATATTCTTTATTTTTTAAAACTCATCATCACTATCTAAAATTTTTAAAATACTACTTTTCTTTTGATAACCCTGAAATTCATATTTAATATATAATTCACCCTCTTCTTTATTTACAATAAAAGAAGTAGGATAAACCTCAACAGGAAATGCATAGTTTTCCATTAATTCATCATATATAATATTGTCATCTTGAACTTTCATAAATTCAAAATTATCTCTTGTTTCTTTTATATCTTCTAAAACTTTTAACTGTCTTGCACACCAAGGACAAGAAGGAATACTAAACATAATAACTATATCTTTATTCGAAGGCATCTCTTTAATACTATTAAATTCTTTTGCTTGACCTGTTATTAACAAACTGATAAAAAAAATCAAAAAAAATATTCTTTTCATTTAACTCTTCTTTTTTATTTCACCAATGATGAAATTTCTTTAAATACAGGATTTTTTGCATTAACAGTTAATTCAAAAAGAAGTGATTCATATGTTGTAGGAATTACCCCTGCTTGAATTAATCTTTTAATTGCCATATCTGTATCTCTTTGTTTTCTAGAAGTTACACAATCTGTTACAAGTACAGGTTGTAATCCAGCTTCAAGTAAATCAATGCAAGTTTGTAAAACACATACATGTGTTTCAATACCTGCAACAATTACTACTTTTTTATTAGCAGTTTTAATAGCATCCATTGTTGTTTCATTTTGACAACAAGAAAAAGTAGTTTTTTCAAAATGAGGATCTGCATCTACAAATTCTCTTAAACTTGGAATCGTTTCACCAATTCCTTTTTTATACTGTTCATTTACAATAAATGGAACAGAATGAATTTTTAAACCTTTTATTAAAGTTATTAAGTTCTTTTCTATTTCCTCTTTATTAGTCATATGAGGATATAATCTCTCTTGAACATCAACTAAACAAAAAACTGTATCTTCTACATTAATTCTCATCTTTACTCCTTTATATATATTTTATATAATACTATTTATATATCTAAATATCTTGGAAAATATTGACAATTTTGAATTTATTTAAAAGCTACTTTTTCAGCACGTTCAAGTAAATCTTTTGCACCTTGGTCTATAAATGTCTGTGCTAATATTTGTCCTACATTCTCATAATTTTTAATATTTGCTGTAATATCTTCAGAAATTGATTCACTTCCATCTGGCATTCCAACTATTGCTTGAACTCTAACAGATTTATCATCAATAATCGTAGCTTTTACACCTATAGGAACTTGACATCCACCTTCTAATGTATGAACAAAACTTCGCTCTATTGTAGATTCAATATGTGCATTTTTATCATTTAAAACAGATATTAATTCAATCACTTTAGGATCAGTTGTAGTTTCAATTCCTAGTGTTGCTTGACCCATTGAAGGAATCATTTCATCTGTTGAAATTGGAATAAAATATTTAACTTCATTCTCAATTCCTAGTTTTTGAACACCTGTTGATGCAAGAATAATAGCGTCATATTCTCCTGCATTAAGCTTTGCAATTCTAGTATTAATATTACCTCTTAAATCTTTTAATTCAATATCAGGTCGTAATAGTTTTAACGCCATTCTTCTTCTTAAACTAGTAGTTCCAACAACTGCTCCTGCTGGTAATTCTTTTATAGATGAATATTTATTACTTAACAAGGCATCTCTTGGATCATATCTTTTAGTAACTGCAGCTAATTGTAAACCTTCTTCAAATTCAGTTGGAACATCTTTTAATGAATGTACAGCTAAGTGAGCATTTCCTTCTAACATAGCTATTTCAAGTTCTTTTGTAAATAAACCTTTTCCACCTATTTTTGCTAAAGGAACATCAAGAATTTTATCACCTTTTGTCATAAACTCTTGTAGTACAATTTCCATATCTGGATAATGCTTTTGTAGTTCATTTTTAACAAATTCTGACTGCCATAAAGCTAACTGACTTCTTCTTGTTGCAATTACTAATTTTTCCATCTTTTACTTACCTTATTACTTATTTTTACCTAATTTTCCATATTCAGTTCGCATTGTATCTTTTTCTCCATTAACAAATATTGTTGGAGTTCCTTGAACCATTACATCTTCACCCATCTTAATATCATTTTCAATTGATTCTAAACTCTCAATTGTTGAAATATCATCTTCTGTAAATGATGTTTTAAATACTTTATTAAAACCTGCAATTATCTTTTTATTATCAGTCTCTTTTGAACCAAAGTACTCATCCCAATCAGCTTGATAAACTTTTAATTCAATATCTTTTATACCTTTTTCTTTTCCTAATTCCATTAGTTTTGATAATGCATCAGCTGCTGGATGTAATCTTAATAATGGGAAATGATAATAATATAAAGCGATTGAGTCTTTATTTTTATTTACATGATTAATTACTTCTGGAACATAATCCATACAGAAAGGACATAAAGGGTCTGAGAAAACTACAATTTTATCTTTTGCCTTATGATTACCTGCAATTAATTTTGCTTTATTATAATATTTTGCTGTTAAAGATGGTGTAACTAAATCTTTTAAAGATCTACCATTTTCTGAATCAATTAATTCTAATGAAATATATCTTCCATCAGAGAACACTATATCTTTTGCATTAACAGTTTTATTTTCTACTGTAGCTTCAACATCTATTATATAACCATACCAACCTTTTACAGGTAATTCTTTTTTCGTATTTATACTTATATTTTCAACTTTCACATTTGGATTTTGTGAAATTCTTTCTTTTTCAAATTTTAATACATTATTATCACTTACACTTGCAAATAAGCTAGTAGTTAATAAAACAGCAAGTGTTAATACTTTTGAAGCAGTTTTCATTATAATTATTCCTTTGATTAAATATTAATTAATAGTTTAACTATTTAGCATTAATACATGGTTAATGCTAAGATCTTGATTTTACAGTTATTTTTTTAATATCAAAAAGCTCTTTTGCCTTATTTAGCATTGGAGAATTAATAATATCATTTAGTTGTAACTCTTGCTGTGAAGGTGTAGGTGTTGAACTTTTATGCATATCAGCAACACATCCTGAACTCATTTCAACTTCTTCAATCATTGAACCTGTATCTTCTATATTTGAGTCTTCAATTTCTTCTACTTTTCCAACTTCTGTAGTAGTTTTTTCTATACTCTTATTTACAGTTTTGGAGGCCTCTTCCTTTTTAAAGTCTAATTCTACATCATTCCCATAAACATCTTGAGCAAATGTTCTAATTAATGCAAAGTGTTTATATAAAAATTTCCGATCATCACCTTGGGCATAAGATAGAATTGAAAGTTTATTGTCTTCATATCCATTAAAAATAAAGTTATTTTCAAAACATTCACCTAAAGTATAATCTCTATCATAAACTTTTGATGTTAGTTGTTCATACAATTCATTTTTTTCTTCAAGTTCTGGTTCTTCAATTGGTACAACCTCAACTTCTTGATGTAAATTTATTTCTTTATGTTCTTCTATTATTTCTTCAACTTTTATTTCTGAACTTTCAACTGCTTTCTCAACATTAACTACTTCATTTCTAGTTGTTGGTAAATCATCAAAAGGAGTAGGATATGAAACCTCAGGAATTGAATCAATTACAGATAAATCTACCATTGAAGTAGTTTCAATCAGAATTTTATCAGCTTGGGTAACTTCTTCAATTTTTGTTTCAGGAATACTTTCCATTATTTCTTCAGTTATATTTGATTCAAAAGAAGGAGTTTCTTCTACAATAGGCTTTATTTCATCAGGTTTATTTTCTATAACACTTGTATCAACTACTTTAGTTACACGAGGTTTTATACTTTCTTCTTTTACTTTAATATCTTCAACTTGAGCTATAATATCTTCTATTGTTTTTATATTTGTAGCTTCAATCATTTTCATTAATGTTAAAATTAATACAAATCCACCATCAGAGTTTATAGCTAAAAGATGTTTTGCATCACTTATTATTCTAAAAAATCTATCAAATAAAAGTAAATCAAATTTAGCATCTTTATTAATCATCTTATCTTTTAAATAAATTGTCATTTCATCACATATTTGTGATACATCATAATTTTCTAATTCTTTTATAATTGTTGTTATTTCACCTTTATTTAAAATCACATGAAATATATCATCCATAAGTTTAGGATCTATTAATCCTAACATATCCACAACTGTCGAAGTTGTTATTCTTCCACGTGAGAAAATAATTGCTTGGTCTAATAAAGTTAAAGTATCTCTTAAACTTCCTTGACCACTTCTTGCTACAATTTCTAGGGCATCTGTATCAAAGTCAATACTTTCTTCATTTAAAATATGTGATAAATGATGTACTACATCTGTATCTGAGATTTTATTAAATCTAAAATGTTGAGTTCTACTTAAAATCGTAGCAGGTAACTTTAAAGGATCCGTAGTTGCAAGTATAAACTTTACAAAACCAGGAGGTTCTTCTAATGTTTTTAAAAGTGCATTAAAAGCTTGAGTAGTCAGCATATGAACTTCATCGATTATAAATACTTTAAATCTTGCAGAACTTGGTTTATATTTAGTATGCTCTATTAAATCTTTTATATCATCAATTCCACGATTTGATGCAGCATCCATTTCAATAACATCTAAATGTCTATTTGCATTTGAACTAACACAGTTATCACAAACTTCACAAGGTCTAGAAGTAGGTCCTTCTGAGCATAATAATGCTTTTGCCATTATTCTAGCAGTTGAAGTTTTACCACTTCCTCTTAATCCACTAAAAAGGTAGGCATGAGATAATCTATTTGAATCTAATGCTAATGATAAAGTTTGAGATACAGTACTTTGACCTACTAAATCTTCAAATCTATGAGGTCTATATTTTAAAGCTAATACTTTTCTTTCTTGTCCTAATTCACTCATATATCACATTTCCTAATTATAATTTTTTTATTATCTAAAATTCTTTCTATCATATTTTTGTTAATTTCACCAGTATGACAAATAGAAATACTTAAATCACCTTGATTTTTATGCTCTTTTTCTAAACTCAAGGATATAAGTCTATTTGCTATTGCATCACCTGTTTGTATTAAGTTTGTATTTTCGCCCATGATCTTTTTTATTACATTATGAACTAAAGGATAATGAGTACATCCTAAAACAATAGTATCTACACTATTCTCTTTCATAGGATTTAACCATTTTTCTAGCATTTTAAATGTTTTTTCTGAATCAATTTCACCTTTTTCAATTTGCTCAACCAATCCAATACAAGCTTGCTCATAAAGCTTTACTTTTTTAATACTTGATAATTCATTTACCAACTCTTGATATTTATTACCTTTTAAAGTTGAAGGTGTTGCTAAAACTCCAATTTTTGAAGTCTTAGAAATTAAAAGAGCAGGTTTTATTCCAGGTTCTGTTCCTATTACTATTAAGAAAGGGAATTTTTTTCTTAAATGCTCAATAGCAGCAGAAGTTGCAGTATTACAAGCAACTACTAAAGCTTCAATATCATGCTTTTGCAATAAGTAGTTAGTAATATTATCACAACGTTCTAAAATCTGTTGGGTTGTTTTTTCTCCATAAGGAGCATATGCAGTGTCAGCTATATAAAAGATATCTGCACCTTTGAAAACTTTTTGAATTGCACTAATAACAGTTAATCCACCAAGTCCAGAATCAAACACACCTACTTTCAAATAAAACCTTTAATTAAATTTATAGATTATAACTAAAAGTGTATAACTAATATGTTAAAGCGAAGAATAATGTTTTGATTTAGATTTTAAGAGTTATTGTTAAAGGGGATAAGAATAAATCCCCTTTAAATTAGAAAGCTTCTACGATAGAACCTTGATATTTTTCATTTATAAATTTTTTAATTTCATCAGAGTTTATTACTTCATTTAAAGCTTTAATATACTCTTTATTTTCATTTCCTTTTTTAACTACAACAATATTTGCATAAGGAGAATCTTTTGATTCAATAACAAGAGCATCTTTTAATGGATTTAAGTTTGCAGCTAATGCATAATTTGTATTAATAATAGCAGCATCAACTTCATCTAAAACTCTTGGTAATTGTGGAGCATCTAACTCTTTAATTTTAAGGTTTTTAGGATTTTCAATAATATCTACTACTGTTTTAAAATCAACATCTTTAAATTTTAATAGACCTTCTTTAACTAAAATATCTAAAGCTCTACTTTCATTTGTTGGGTCATTTGGAACTGCAATTGATGCACCATCTTTTAATTCACTTAACGCTTTGATTTTATTCGAATATAATCCCATTGGCTCTAAGTGAACATTAACAGTTTTTACTAAATTAGTATTTTTATTTTTATTAAACTCTTCTAAATATGGTAAATGTTGAAAAAAGTTTGCATCTAACTCACCTTCATCAACTGCAATATTTGGAGTTACATAATCAGTAAATTCAACTATTTCTAAATCATAACCTTTAGCTTTTAAAAGTGGTTTAACAGCTTCTAAAATCTCAACATGTGGAACTGGTGTTGCTCCAATTTTGATTGTTGTTTGTTTAGCTTCAACTTTTGATTCTGTACTTTTTTTAGATTCTTTTGTATCTGTACAAGCAGTAATTCCAAGTGCTAATGCACCTACCATCGTAAATTTTAAAATATTTTTTAACATTAATTTTTTCCTTTATTTTTTTGTAATTTTATATATGTAATCGCCTAAACTTTGGCATATCTGTACTAAGGCGATTAAAATTAGTACAGTGTAAATCATAGTATCTGTTTGGAATCTGTAATAACCATATTTAATTGCTACATCTCCCAAACCTCCACCACCAACAGCACCAGCCATTGCAGAAAAACCAATTACAGTAATTAAAGTAAGAGTAATTGCTGAAATAATAGCAGGTAAGGCTTCAACTAACATGACTTTAAAGATAATTTGAAAATCACTCGCACCAAAAGATTTAGCAGCTTCAATAACACCAATATCAACCTCTTTTAAAGCACTTTCAATTAATCTAGCTACAAAGGGTGCCGCTCCAATTGTCAAAGGAATAATAGCAGCCGTTGTTCCAATACTTTTTCCTATTAAAAGCTTTGTAAGTGGAAATAAAACAATCATTAAAATAATAAAAGGAAATGATCTTAAAGTATTTATAACAACATCAAGTATTGAATAAACTTTTAAATTCTCTCTTAATCCACCTTTTGATGTAAGTGTTAAAATAATTGCTAAAAAGAAGCCAATTATTAAAGCTAGGAAAGTTGAAACAAATGACATATAAACAGTTTCTCCAAGAGCTGGAACTAAAATATCAAACATTATAATACCTCCCAAATAATTTTGTGTTCTTTAATATAGCTTGTTACTTTTTCTTTATCTTTTTCTTCAATATTTATAACCATATTACCTACTATATGAGTGTTTATTTCTTCAAGTTTTCCCCATACAATATTAAAATCCATATCTAACTGTCGTGCCATTTTTGTAATAAAAGATTGAAAAGCATTATCTTTTGGAAAATAAATCTTAATATTAACACCACTATTAGGTACAACTTCAGTTTCTCCTAAAAACTCTTTCATTTTATTATCAGGTTTTAGAAATAACTCTTCAGTATCATCAAAACCAATAATATTTCCATGCTCTAGCAATAATGCTTTTTGTGCAATTTGCTTTACAACTTCCATTTCATGAGTTACTAAAATAATAGTAATATTTAATTTTTCATTTATCTCTTTTAATAAATTTAAAATAGATGTAGTTGTATTTGGATCAAGTGCGGAGGTAGCCTCATCACTTAACAAAATATCTGGGTCTAATGTCAAAGCTCTTGCAATTGCCACACGTTGTTTTTGACCACCACTTAATTGATTTGGATATGCATCAATTTTCTTATCTAATCCAACTAATTCTAATAAATCTTTTACTTTTTTAGAAATTACTTCTTTTTTAAATCCCCATAATTGCATTGGAAGAGCTACATTTTCAAAAACTGTTTTTCTTTGAATTAATGAAAAGTGTTGAAATATCATTCCAATATTTTTTCTAAACTCTCTTAATTCATCTTTTCCTAGTGTTTTTATTTCTTTATTGTTTACAATCAAAGAACCATCTGAATAATTTTCAAGACCATTTATACATCTAAGAAGTGTAGATTTTCCAGCACCACTATGTCCAACAATCGCAAAAATTTCACCTTTTTTTATATCAATAGAAATATTATTTAAAACTTTTGTATCACTATAATACTTATCTAGATTCTTTATATTTATCATAATTTTCCCTTATCAAGCTGGAATAGTATATAAAAATGTATAAAATATGAATTAAATAAGTAATTAATAAAAATATTTAGATATATTAAATAATATATCTATAAAAAAGGTATTCTTTATGTTTCATCACTTTCACCCTTATGAACCTTTTCTTAATACAAATACAAAAAAAATCATTGTAGGAACACTTCCACCACCTAGGTTTTGTACTAAAGAGTATAAACCAAATGATGTAGATTTTTGTTATGGTTCTCAAGATGGATTATTATGGAAAAGCTTAGATGTCATTTTTGATTTAAATTTAGAGTATAAAAATACAAAAGAAGAAATAGCAAAAAGAAAAGAGTTTTTAATTTCTCAAAAGATTGGCGTTTGCGATATTGTAAACACTTGTAAAAGAGAAAAAGTAGATGCAAGTGATATAGGTATGAGAGATATTGAACTGCGAAATATTTTAGGATATTTAAAAAAGTTTAAAACTATTGAAACTATAATTTTTACAGGAGGAAATTCTAAAAATGGTCCTGAGTATTTTTTAAGACAAATTCTAAAAAAAGAAAAAATAGAGTTTATCCAAGTTTCAAATGAAATTCCAAAAGTTCATTCATTTTTTTTTGATGATAGAAAAATCCAAACAATAAGTTTAACATCACCATCAAATGCTGCAAATAGATTTATAGGATCAAGCTCTTATTATAAAGAACAAAAAATCAGAAACCCAAACTATACAACCTTTGATTTTAGAGTAGAACAATATAGAAAAGTGTTTATGAATTGTGCCTTTTAAATTATTTATTTTATCCTAGAATTCTTCATCTCTACAAAGTTTTCTTATTTTTGAAGGAGTAGAAATATCTTCCCTTTAGTTAATTAGTATACTGTCCCCGGATTTTTTGATCACTAGCAAAATCTATTATTTCATATTTTTGTAGAAGTGCAATCATCTCATCTTTTCTACCTTCATTTTTTATGCCAGTGATCCCAATATCATACTTATTAATAAACTTTATTAAATTTTCAGATAAATAATCATCAGGGGCAAGTATCTTATACTCATTACTTTCTAATTTTAAATACGCCAATTCTGTAAGTAATCCCATATCTGTAATTTTATTTATACTAGTCATTTTTAAATCCTTTATATTTATCTATTGTATGCATTTCTATTTTTAATACTTCTTTTATCATTTCATCTAAATTTGATATTTCTTTTACAAACAATATAGGTGGTGGTGTTTTCCAACCTAATCTATCTCCATCAAACAATATATCATCTCTAAACCAAGCATACCATCTATGGTTTGGAAAATAAAAAGCTGCTGCTTTAGCTAATGTTTTTTTATTTTTTGTATCTATAAGTAAAAATTCTTTTTTACTATAAAATCCAAAAAAACTATCTTCAATTTTTGTTGTTTGAATTTGATATCTAGCTTTTTTTATATTTATATTCTCAAATGTATAGGGGATTTTATTTATATTGATTCTTACAATATTTTGAGTTCTTTTTCTTAAGTTATATTGATATACAAGTACTTCAACATATCTATCAACATTTTGAGGTATATCATCATAATATGATTGTATATATCTTGTAGTTTCACTACTATTAATAAGAAAACGTGTAACATCAGATAATCCCAAACTCTCAATCTTTCCATTTGCATCACGCTCTGGGTATGAATAAACAACTGGATTCATCTTAAATATTTCAAAATATGTCTTTATTGTTTTTTGAATAAGCACATCCCAAAATGGTAGAAGAACTAAAAAAGCTAAAAATATATTTTTATAAATCTTTCTTTTTATAAATTTTCTAAATATAACCCAAAATATCAGTAATACAATTAAATATAATGTCCACATCATTCCTACTGCAAGTCCCATATTATAATCCTTTAAATTTAATATTTTTCATCATCTAACACTCAAACCTTCATCTAAATACCTAATAATAGGATATATAAAGAACTCAATAACTCTACGTTTACCTACTTTTATCTCAGCAGTTACACTCATACCTGCTTCTAGGTATCGCTCTTTACCTTCAACCATCAAAGTTTCTCCATTTGGTTCAATTTTAACTTCATATATTGGTCCTAGCTTTTCATCATCAAGGGAAAAATTTCCTACATTGATAATCTTTCCTTCAAAAAATCCATATTTTTGAAAAGAGAAAGTATCTATTTTGATTTTTGAAATCATGTCATTTTTTATAAAACCTATATCTTGGTTTAGTACATTTACTTTTACTATTAGTTGTGCATCTTTTGGAACTATAGATATTAGTTTTTCAGCTGGTGTTACTACACCACCTATTGTATTTATCATCATCTTTGCTACAAAGCCATCTGTTGGAGAGATTATAGATTGTTTTTTATTTTGGAATTTTATTGTGTTTATTTCTGATTCTAGGTTTCTTTGTTCTTTTAAGTTTATGATATTCTTTTGTAAGTCATCACTTGGGTAATGGAGTTTAGACATCTATTTTAACCTTAGTTCATATACTGTATATTAAGGATTATAGCTATTTATTTTAAATTAGTTATTAAATAATAATTTAAAATAGTTAAAAAGATTACTTATTTGAGAAGTGTTTATGGGAGAATAAAGTGATTAAGGCATAAAAAAAGGAAAGCTTAAAAAGCTTTCCTTTTATTCATTCATTCCTGCGAAAAATTCCGCATTGTTTTTAGTTTTTTGCATTTTTGAGTAAAGAAACTTTAAAGCTTCAACTTCATCCATTGAAGCAATTGCATTTCTTAAAATCCATGTTTTTTGTAAGATTTCAGGAGTAAGAAGTAATTCTTCTTTTCTAGTACCAGATTTAATAATATCAAGAGCAGGATAAACTCTTTTATTAGCTGCATTTCTTGATAATACAACTTCACTATTACCAGTACCTTTGAACTCTTCAAAAATAACTTCATCCATTTTTGAACCAGTTTCAATTAAAGCAGTTGAAATAATAGTCAAACTTCCACCCTCTTCAATATTACGTGCAGCCCCAAAGAATCTTTTTGGTTTATGTAATGCATTTGCATCAACTCCACCTGAAAGTACTTTTCCAGAACTTGGAGTTACAGTATTATAAGCACGTGCTAGTCTTGTAATTGAGTCTAATAAAATAACTACATCTTTTTTCATCTCTACAAGTCTTTTTGCTTTTTCAATAACAATTTCAGCAACTCTTACATGGTTTTGAGCAGGTAAATCAAAAGTAGAAGAATAAACTTCACCTTTTACACTTCTTTGCATATCTGTAACTTCTTCTGGTCTTTCATCTATTAGTAATACCATTAAAGTAACTTCAGGATGATTTTTAGAAATACCATGAGCTAAATCTTTTAAAAGTTCAGTCTTACCTGTCTTAGGAGGTGCAACGATTAAACCTCTTTGCCCTTTTCCCATTGGAGCAAATAAATCTAACATTCTTCCTGTCATCTTTTTTGAGTCATATTCAAATTTAAATTTATCTGTTGAGTATAGAGGAGTTAAGTTATCAAATAATGGTCTATTTTTTGATTCTTTTATTGGTAGGTAGTTAATAGCTTCGATTTTTAATAGTGCGTTATATTTTTCACTATCTTTATTAGGAGGCCTAACCTGCCCCGAGACGATGTCTCCAGTTCTAAGTGCAAATTTTCTAATTTGCGTTGCACTTACATAAGAATCATTAGAAGTATCAGAAAAGTTACCATCAATAGCTCGAAGGAAACCAAATCCACCATCTTTAATCTCTAAAATTCCTGTAAATAAAATAAATCCACCTGCATCAATTTGAGATTTTAAAATGTTAAACATTAAATCTTGTCTTTTTAATTCTTGTGGGTTTTCTACATCAAGTTCTTTTGCGATTATTAAAAGTTGTTCTAGTGTAAGTTCTCTTAGTTGTTCAATTCTGTACCCTTCAACTGGTACGTGAGTTCTAGCTTTTCTAGGACTCTTTGTTGTTGTTTTGCTCTGAGTTTTAGACTCTTCCATTAGTAATATTTACCTTTGATTGTACATATTTTAGATTATGTAATTTTTGTAGTTTTTGTAGTTTTTTATTAAGTAATAATGTTATTGTAGTGTGAATTTTGAAATTTGTCAATTATTTTGACTTTTTATTAAATTTAAACATAAAAAAAGGTGCCAAGAAACTTGACACCTTATCTTATAAATAAGTAGTGATTATAAATCACCCTCATGTTTTCCTAAATATTCTGCAACACCTTCAGTTGATGCTTTCATACCTTCGTCACCTTTTGACCAACCAGCAGGACAAACTTCACCATGCTCATTAGTAAATAACATAGTATCAACCATTCTAATCATTTCATCAATATTTCTACCTAATGGTAAATCATTAATTACTGAGTGTCTTACAGTTCCATCTGCATCAATTAAGAAAGAACCTCTTAATGCAACAGCTTCACCAAATAATACATCATAATCTTTTGAAATTTGTTTAGATAAATCTGCAACTAATGGGTATTTAATTCTTCCAATTCCACCATTATTTACATCTGTTTCTCTCCACGCAAAGTGAGAAAATTGTGAATCTACAGAAACACCAATAACATTAACACCTCTTGAAGTAAATTCTTCTATTCTTTTAGAAAAAGCAATAATTTCTGATGGACAAACAAAAGTAAAATCTAATGGGTAGAAAAATAATACCGCACCTTTTTCACCAATGTTTTCATATAAATTAAAATCTGATACAATTTGACCATCTGCAAGTACAGCTGTTGCTGTAAAATCTGGAGCTTTTTTTGTTACTAACATATATATTCCTTTAGTTTTTGTTTAGAAGTGTATTATATAATAAATTTCAATAAAAAAAAACTAAAGTTTGCTTAAATTTTAAAATTTAAACAAATATTTATTATTTAATAAATATTATCCTTTCTTAGTAAATAAAACTAAATTATATACAATATAATAAAGACAAAGTTAAATATTAATTCAATTGTTTCAAATTTACTAGTTTTTTTATTAATATTAGTAATTACTCTTTTTTAAAGTTAGTTTTATAATTTGTGTGATAAAGTTTTTTAAATTTAAAAGGAGTTATATATGGCAGTAATAATTACAGATATTTGTATTAGTTGTGATGCATGTTTAGACGAGTGTCCAACAGAATCAATTGTAGATAATGATGAGAATCCAACAGGTGAAGATATTTATTATGTAAACCCAGAAACATGTACAGAGTGTATTGGTGATAATGATGCACCAGCATGTGCTGATGCATGTCCTACTGAGGGATGTATTCAATGGGATGCAAGAGATTCAGCAGCTAATCCAGTTAGAGATGGAAAAACAGCTGGTGAACCTTGTGTTGAAGACTAATATTTAATTAGTTTTACACTTTACATCACTCACAAAAAGGCAAGTAATTTTTAATTACTTGCCTTTTTTTTATTTTTTAGATATAATCCGCGACTTAATAAAAATCGAGGAATAACACTATGGAACAAACTTTATCTATCATCAAACCAGACGCAGTAGCAAAAAACGTTGTTGGAAAAATCTTATCAAGATTTGAAGACGCAGGATTAAGAATTGCAGCAACAAGAAAAATGCAATTAAGTAAAGCAGATGCAGAAGCATTCTATGCAGTTCACGCTGAAAGACCTTTCTTTAAAGACTTAGTAGACTTCATGATTTCTGGACCAGTTGTAGTAACTGTTTTAGAAGGTGAAAATGCAATGGCTAAAAACAGAGACTTAATGGGTGCTACTAATCCTAAAGAAGCTGAAGCTGGTACAATTAGAGCAGACTTTGCAGAATCAATTGATGCAAATGCAGTTCATGGTTCAGACTCAGTTGAAAATGCAAATATTGAAATTAATTTCTTCTTTGCACAAAAAGAAATTTGTTAATTATTCATTAATTAACATATTTTATAATGAAAATAGAATTTAAAAAAGCACCGCAAACTCCCAAAAAATTGGAAGTTATTGTTGATTCAGTTAAAATTGAAGGTACTTTTTGTAAAATGTCGCAATCATTAGTAAAAATTGATGCGATGTTAATTGGAAATACAGATATTGATTGTTGCCGATGTGGAATAACAGACAATATTGAAATTAATGAAAAATTAGATTTTTTATTATCTGACCGTATTATCAAAAATGACGAAAGCGAAGATTTAGTAATTGAAATAGAAGACGGTTTAATTGACTTTGATGAAATAATTCAAGGTGAACTAGAAGCTATTAAGAGTGATTATCATATCTGTGAACAATGTTCAAATGATAATGATGATTTTGAAAAAGAATTTTAAGGAGAAAATAAAATGGCAGTACCAAAGAGAAGAGTCTCTCATAGTAGAGCAGCTAAAAGAAGAACACACTACAAGATTACGTTAAAAAGACCAGTTAAAGATACTGATGGAACGTGGAAAATGCCTCATACAGTTAACCCAAATACTGGTGAATATAAAAGCTAATGCATACAATAGCAATAGATGCAATGGGTGGGGACTTCGGTCCTGAACCTATCATTGACGGGCTTATTAGTGCTTTAAAGAGCAATAATAACTTTACTGCAATAGCAGTAGGTAAAAAAGATGAATTATTATCTTTAATACCACAAAACTTTTTATCAAGAATTGAAATACTAGATACAGATGATGTAATTAGTATGAGCGATTCTGCTACAGACGCACTTAAAAGAAAAGAATCTACAATTTATAAAGCTATAGAATTAGTTCGAGATGGAAAAGCTGGAGCTGTTGTTTCTGCTGGTCATTCTGGTGCTTCAATGTCATTAGCAACTTTAAGAATTGGAAGAATCAAAGGTGTATCAAGACCTGCTATAGCTACACTTATGCCTACAAGCGAGAATCAAAATACATTAGTATTAGATGTTGGAGCAAATGTAGATAGTGATGCTAAAAATTTATTCGAATTTGCTGTTATGGGTCAAGTTTATGCAGAAGATGTATTACAACTTGAAGATCCAATTATTGGATTATTATCAAATGGTGAAGAAGAAAGCAAGGGTAATGAAGTTACGAAAGAAGCTTACGGTTTAATATCAAAAGTTCCCAATTTTGCAGGTAATGTAGAAGGTAGTGATATCTTCAAAGGAACAGTTGATGTTGTTGTTTGTGATGGTTTTGTAGGAAATATCCTATTAAAAACTGCCGAAGGTGTTGCAGATACTATCGGTAAAATCATAAAGAAAAGTCTTAAGAGATCATTAATTTCAATTGCTGGTGCAGTGCTAATGCGAAAAGTATTTAAAAACTTGAAAGTTAGAGTTGATTATGCAGAATATGGTGGGGCTCCATTACTTGGAGTAAAAGCGCCTGTTATTATTGCACATGGAAAATCTAATCCTAAAGCAATACACAATGCAATTCTACAAGCAATTAGTGCAGCTAGTTCTAACCTTAATGAAGATATTGAGGAAAGATTAGCACGATATAGTAAATAATTATTATTTATTATACTTTTTTATATAAGGATATGTAAATGACATATGCAGCTTTTAAATCTATTGGAGCATATATTCCTCCAAAGATTATGACAAACGCAGATTTTGAGAAAATAATTGATACTAGTGATGAATGGATTACTAAAAGAACTGGTATTAAAGAAAGAAGAATCTCTGAAGAAAATGAAGCTTCATCTGATTTAGGAGCAAAAGCAGCACAAGTTGCTATTGAGAGAGCGGGAATTAATAAAGAAGATATTGATTTAGTAATTTGTGCTACTGTAACTCCTGATTATTTATGTATGCCTTCAACTGCATGTTTAATTGCATCTAAACTTGGTCTTCCTCCTGTTATGGCTTATGATATTAGTGCTGCTTGTACTGGATTTGTTTATGCGACAGCTGTTGCTAAAGCTTTTATTGAATCTGGTATGAAAAAAAATGTTTTAATTATTGGAGCTGAAACATATAGTTCAATTTTAGATTATACAGATAGAGGAACTTGTTTCATCTTTGGAGATGGTGCAGGAGCAGCTATTATTTCTGTAACAAATAATAAAGATGAAGCAATTATTGATGTAAATTGTTCATCAGATGGAAACTATGAAGATTTAATTAAAACTCCAGGTGGAGGATCTAAACATCCTTGTAGTCAAGAAGTTTTAGATAGTAAAATGGCTTGTATTAAAATGAAAGGAAATGAAACTTTCAAATTAGCAGTTAGAACTTTAACTTCAGATGTAGAAACTATGATGAAAAAGCATAATCTTACAAGTAAAGATATAAATCACTTTATTCCTCATCAGGCAAACAGAAGAATTATCACTGCTGTTGGAAAAGCTTTAGAAATGACTGAAGAGCAAACTGTGGTTACTGTAGATAAATATGGTAATACTTCAGCTGCTTCAATTCCTATGGCTATGAACTATGCATATGAGCAAGGAAGAATTAAAGCAGGTGATACTGTTTTATTTGATGCCTTTGGTGGTGGACTTACTTGGGGATCAGCACTATTCAGATTTGCACCTAAAAAATAAATTATTTATTAATATAAAAAAGGGGAAGAATAAATATTCTTCCCCTTTTTTATTTCTTTTAATTGACTTCTATAAGTATTGAATCAATCCCATATAAAATATTGTTCCTATAAAAATAGAAATCAAATAGTTCTTCAAAGTTAAATGTAAAATTGCAGTAAATAGTATAGCTCCAACTTCTTTTAAACCATAAGGTGCAATAGTAAAATTAATATCTTTCACAGAATACATTATTAAAATAGTCATAATAACAGCTGGAAAAAATCTTTCTATAAAGACTATGTATTGTGGTAAATCATTTTTTTTAAAAAATAAAAATGGTAAAATTCTTGTAAAATAATTAACTACAGTCATAATAATAATGGCCATATAAATCTCATAATTACTCATTCTCAACTCTTTTTCTAAATAAAAATATTAAAAGAAGTGCAAAAATAATTGAAACAATTAGCATTTTGTCACTGGGAACCATAAATAATGCTATTAAAGAAGCACTTGCTCCTATTATAAAAGGAACTATATTCTGTAAATTTTTATATTGCTCAATACATAAAACTACAAATAATGCAGTTAAAGAGAATTCCAATCCTGCTGTATTAAATTTTATATTTGAGCCTACTATTGCTCCTAGAGTTGAACCTGCAAACCAATAAAATTGATTAAAAGCTGTTAAGAAAAAATAATACCATCTTTTTTTTAATTGATCATCATCTTTTATAGTTGTAAGTAATGCATATGTTTCATCTGTTAAACCAAAGATTAAATAAGGTTTTAACTTCCCTGTCTTTTTAAATCTTTTTAATAAAGATAAGCCATAAAAAGATTGTCTTATATTTATAAACCAAGTTGCTATTGCAATATCTACAAATCCTGCTTTCGCATTAAAAAAGTTAATTGCAACAAATTGTAAAGCTCCTGCATATATAAATAAGGACATAATCGGTGCTAAATACCATGAGTATTCAAAAGATACTAATAACAATCCAAAGGCAAATCCTAAAACTCCATATCCCATCATAACAGGGATAGATACTTCAAATGCTTTTTTTATTTCATTTTTATATTTCAATCTAATTATTTACTATTTAAATTTTTTATTATTAGGATTATTTTTAAATACATTCATTGAGTTTTGCTCTTTATTTTGATTAAATTTGTCAACAGTTGCAACTGAGTTTATATATAAAATTGATTCATCTACAACTATTTGAAAAACACAATGTAAAGGAACTTTTGCAACTGAACCAAAGTTTTCACTTCCATATCCTGCTTCAAATGTAAGAAAATCATCATCTATAGTAACTGTTGTATAAGTATAGTTACTCAAAATAAATAGAGAAAACTTAACAAGCTGATCTTTTATAGCTTTAGGAAGTTCTGGATTAAATGTCATACCTTCAATATTTGCTGTAATTGAGAATTCTTGGTTATTATCTAATAAGAATTCAATTGTTTCTTTTACTTGTTTGCATACCAAATCTTTATATTCATTATTTTCTATAATATCTGTAATCATTTATTTAATTTCCATTTTTGAATTTTAGTGGTATTATAACTTATGAAACAAATAATTATGCTTATTTTTATTACATTTACCATTACAAATAGTTTTGCCTATGAATTTAAACTAACTAAAAAAGATTGGGAATATATTAATAACTCAAAGAAAAAGAAATTTATAGAAAATAGATTAGAGAAATATCAAACATTAAAAGAGAAAGTTAAAAACTATGAACTAATAAGGAAACTTTCCCATGTAAACTCTTTCATGAATAAGATATTCTCAAAACTAGATATAGATTCAAAATCATCAATTGACCATTGGGCAACGCCAAAAGAGTTTTTATTAGAAGGACATGGAGATTGTGAAGATTATGCTATTTCGAAATATTTTACTCTTTTAGAATTAGATATTCCAAAAGAGAAGTTATATTTTGGGGTTGTAAAAGTAAAAGGTACGAATACTGGACATATGGTTTTATTATATCTTGAGAATAAAGATGCAACTCCACTTGTGTTAGATAACTTAAGTTTTAGAGTAATTCCATTAACAAAAAGAAAGAAACTTATTCCAAAGTTTGCTTTTAATGAAATTGATTCATATAAATTTACAAATGAAAGATTTACAAAAAAAGTTAATGTTAACTGGGGAAAAGAAGATAAATGGAATAAACTTTTAAAAAGAATTTATAAAGATAAAGAGTAATCACTTAATTCATCAAAATCAATCATTGCATTCATAAGTGCAATTTTTTGCGCATCTTTTAACATATCTAAAGTGATATCTTTTTCTATTAATAAATTCTCATTTATATATCTAGTTCTTGTAGTACCTTTTAATAAATAAGATGAAGAAGTTATCCATGTACCTTTATATAAAATTGCAATATTTGCAATACTTGTATCATGAACAATACCATTTTTTATAATAATAATTTCATCACAATTATCTCTTTTTTTATAAAGTAAATCTAATCTATCTCTATTTGTAGATTTTTTAGAATATTCAATATTATCATCAAAAATTATTTTAAAAGATTTTATTTCTCTTTTTTTATATTCACTATATACTACATTTAAAACACCTTCATCATTATAAATCACTTTGCATTTTAAAAGTTTATTTGAAGGTGGATATATATAATCTTGTAAATTAATATTTAAAGCTATTGTATTTGCGATTCTATTACAATGATATGATAAGTTTAGAACTTCACAATCATCACATTTTATTGTCTCAAAATAGTTTTCTTTTTCCATAACTCTCTTTATTGTTTAATTTTATTTTCTAAAAAGGTAAATATATTTTATCTTTTAATTCTTCATATTCTAATTCTACTTTTGAATCACTAGTAATTCCGCCACCACTTTTATAAAATAACTCATTATCTTGTTCTTCAATAAATCTAATCATAACAGATGAATCTAATGATTTGCCATCATATACTCCAAACACTCCTGTATAAAATCCTCTATCATAATCTTCTATGTTTTTTAGTAATTCAATAGTTCTTTTCTTTGGAGTTCCTGTAATCGAACCTGCAGGAAGTAACGAGGTAAGAATAGTACCAATATTTTCATGCCAATTATCTTCTAGATTTCCAGATATCTTTGAACTAATTTGAAATAATTTTTTATCACCTGCATTTATTTTATCAATATATCTAAACTTATCAACTCGTACTTTTGAAGCAACTATTGCTAAATCATTTCTAAGTAAATCTACAACCATCGTATGCTCAGCCATCTCTTTTATATCACCTAAGATTTTAGCTTGTGCATTTGGAATTGAGGCATCAATAGTTCCTTTCATAGGATGTGTGTATATTTTATTTTTCTTTATTTCAATGAAACGCTCAGGAGAAAAACATACAAAATTAAAGTCATCTTTTTTAAATCTTAATTTAAATTTTGAGTGAACTTTATCATAAACCTCATCTAAAGAATATTCTGTCTTAATTTTTGTTTTTGCAGTTAGATTTAAAAGATAAGAGTTTCCCATTTTAATTTGCTCTTGAAGAAAATCAAACTTTCTTTTATATTCTACAAATGAAATTGGCTCTTTTAAAAGTCTAGTTTGATGTTTTATTTTTGAAATATGTTTTGAGTTTAATTTATATTTTATATCTACTGGAAGTTGTGATAATTTTTCAATATAAAAATCTTCTAAATCATATGAAAGTACAAACAAAAAAGGTTCTTTTTGCGAACCTAATTTATTTAGTTTATCTCGTATTGCTTCTTTGTTCAAACTAAGCTAATATAAGTTTTTTTAACACAGCTGCTCTTATTGCAACCCCATTTGTAACTTGTTCTAAAACTTTACATCTTGGGTCTTTTAACATCTCATCTGTAATATCAATATTTCTATTAACAGGACCTGGATGTAAAAGTAAGATATCTTTATCAGCCATTAATTCTGATGTAATACAAAAGTCTTTTGCATATTCATTTAAAGATTCAAAATAAGTTAAATTATGTCTTTCAAGTTGACTTCTTAAACTCATCACAATATCTAAATCATCAATTACTTCGGCAATTGTACTAAATTGTTTAAAATCATCACTTTCATATTTAAAGCAATCAGGAGCAATTAAATTTACTTCAATTCCAAATCTAGGAAGTAATCTTCTATTTGATCCTGCAACTCTTGAGTTTCTAACATCACCTACAATTCCAATTTTTTTGCCATCAGTTTTACCATCAAAATGCTCATAAATTGTAAATAAATCTAAAAGCGCTTGAGTTGGATGGGAGTGTCTTCCATCTCCTGCATTTAAAATTGGACAATCTACATATCCCACTAAAGTTTCAGGTAAGCCACATTCTGAATGTCTAATAATAATTGCATCTGGCTTCATTGCATTTATATTTGCAACGGTATCGTATATAGTTTCACCTTTTGATGTTGATGATGAGCCTACATCTAAAGATACAACTTCTGCACCCAATCTTTTAGCTGCAATTTCAAATGAACTTCTAGTTCTTGTTGAGTTTTCAAAAAACAAAGTTACTATAATTTTACCTTTTAAAATCTCATTTGGCTTAGATGTTAAAAAATCTCTTGCATCATCAAAAAGTGATAAAATCTCTTCTTTTGAAAAATCTGAAGTTCTAATTAAGTGCTGCATTTATTTCCTTTATTTTAATTTTGATTTTAGCAAAAAGCTCTTTAAAAATTAGAAGTTTTATGTATAATAGAAAACTTTTTTTTAGGAAATATTTTAATGAAAATACAAATACTCGTACTAACACTTGTTACACTTTTATTTACAGCATGTTCTATAAAACCCTTAGAACCAGTCAAATTTGAAACAATAAAAGAAGATATTTCTTTTACAAATGATATTAAACCAATTTTAGATAATAGATGTGTATCTTGTCATTCTTGTTATAACTCACCTTGTCAATTAAAACTATCATCTTTTGAAGGCTTACAAAGAGGTGCATCAAAAGAAGATATGTATGCAAATAGATTAAGTGCAGCAAATCCTACAAGATTATTTACCGATGCAGTAAATGAAAAACAATGGAGAGAAAAAGGTTTCTTTTCTGTTAGCGATACTCTTGTAAATTCTTTAGATAATTCAAAAGAATCTATTATGATGCAATATCTTTTTCAAAAAGATAAAAACCCTTTAAATATAGGTGAATATTCTCCCGAAACAGATGAATTATCTTGCTCGAAAAATAATGATGAATTAAGTGAATTTTTTGACGATAATCCCCATAAAGGAATGCCTTATGGTTTTCCTGCTTTAGAGAAAAAAGAATACAATTTATTAATGACTTGGTTAAAAAATGGTGCAAAAGATGATACTCCTAAAAATATTATTCCAAAGAAAGAACAAGTACAAATAAAAAGATTCGAAAAGTTTTTAAACAATAAAGATATTAAATACAAAGTTAGTGCTAGATATATTTATGAACATCTTTTTTTAGCTCATATATCTTTTGATGATAAAAGTGAAAACTTTTATGAACTAGTTAGATCTAAAACTCCAAATGGTAATGAAGTGGAGATTATTGCTACAAAATTTCCATATGATGAAGTAAAAGAAGAATTCTTCTATAGATTTAGAAAAATAGAATCTACAATAGTTCATAAAACACATATGGTTTATAAATTAAATAATTCAAAACTTCAAAGATATCATGAACTATTTATAAAACCAAAATGGGATGTAAAACCTTATTTAGCAACTTATGAAAAAGATATTGCAGCAAATGCTTTAAGAGTATTAGAGCAAATTCCAGCAAAGAGTA
The DNA here is from genome assembly GCF_018861145.1 of Poseidonibacter lekithochrous. Taxonomy (GTDB): domain Bacteria; phylum Campylobacterota; class Campylobacteria; order Campylobacterales; family Arcobacteraceae; genus Poseidonibacter; species Poseidonibacter lekithochrous_A. The sequence continues at coordinate 101,503 of NZ_JAHKQT010000003.1, read as the reverse complement.
GATATGAGTTTATGCTTGATGATATTCATTACATCATTATGACATTTATACGAGGTCCAGTTTGTAAAGGTCAAGTAGCTCTTAATGTAATTCAAGATCATTTTTGGGTTATGTTTATGGATCCTAAATATGATGTATCTGTACATGATAAGTTTTTCTTACATGATAATATAGAAAATCTATTTATTCCTAATCAATATGGCGATAATCCAAGTATTTTAAAAACTACTTCTATTTTAGATAATTATGAACTTGCTAAAAAATACCAAGAAAATAAATCTAAAATATATAAACAATATTATCCAAAAGGTTTAGATATCAACTCTATTTGGAAAGGGAACGGTGAAAAAACGCAAAATGATTCGATGTTAACTATATATAGACACTTTAATTCAGCATCTGTTCATAAAGGTGCTTTAGGAAATATTCCTAAAACTTTATGGGTAATTGATTATCCTTTGCTTGAACGTATATATTATTCACTTGTTGCTGGCTTTGATATATTTGGAAATACACCACATCAATTATTAGTTCGAAAACATATGGATAGACTAAGAATTGAAGGTGAAAGTAATTTCTTAGAATATCTACCAAAACAATCAAGAAAAGCATATTTCTCTTCTTGGTATAAAGGTTGGTTAGCCTCACAATTAAGTGTTTATGTTCCATCAGGAAGTCAAAGTTCTATCTCATATAAAACAAATGATTTTAAAGAAGAATTTATTCAAAAAGTTTTCAATCATACAAAAATTAAAAAAGATTCAATTAATTTTATTGAAAAAGGATATATAAATTCAAAAATAAAAGAAAATTATGAGAGCAAAGAAGAAATTGAACAAACACTAAAATCCTTAACTCTTCCAAATAGTTCTGAATTAATTCAAACATTTACCAATTCAAAATCAAATCTTGCTCATATTAGAATAAAAATGAATAATAAAAAAGACTTAGTTTATTCTATTATTATAAATAGATGGCATGAAAATGTTTCTTTGCTATTTTCAGAAGAATCAAGACTAGATAGTACAAAAGATACTATAAATTACATAGAAGGATTTATAGGTTCTTATCCAAATATTTATGTTGAAGTTAAACAAAATGAATTAAATGAGTTTTTCAATCTTCTAAAAAATTATAAAAATAATGAAAATGATAAAAAGAAAATATTTAAATTTGTAATAAATAGAGCTAATCCAAATTTTTGGAAAAGTTTTGATTGGTTTAATAGTGAATTTAAAAGAAAAGATAGTTTAAATTATGGGTTAATGGATTTAAATAGATATATAAGTAAAGCTATTAATGACTAGTATATTAATAATTCGTTTAAATATTTTAGATATAATCTGTTTATAAATATAAAAAAGTATATACAATATAGGAAACAAAATGGTAGAACAAATAGATAAACAATACGTACTTCAAACTTATGCAAGAAATTATGTTAATTTTAAAAAAGGAATAAATGCAACTTTATTCGATGATAAAGAAAAAGATTATATAGACTTTACATCAGGTATTGGGGTAGTTTCTGTAGGACATGGAAATAAAAGAGTTGCAGATGCTATTTACAAGCAAGTAAGTAATATCACACACACTTCAAATCTTTATGCAATTGAACCACAAGCTCTTTTAGCTAAAAAAATAGCAGAGTTTTCAAACATGGATGTTGGAGTATTTTTTGCAAACTCTGGGGCAGAAGCCAATGAAGGTGCTATTAAAATTGCTAGAAAATACGGAGAAACTCAATTTGAAAAGAAAAGATATAAAGTTATAACATTAACTCACTCTTTTCATGGAAGAACAATTACAACTGTAAAAGCAACTGGACAAAAGGCAATGCATACTCCAAGTTTTGCACCTTATCCTAAAGGTTTTTCATATAATCATACTATTGATGATGTTTATAATGCAATCGACGATGAAACAGCTGCAGTTATGATTGAGTTAGTTCAAGGAGAAGGTGGTGTTCAACCCTTTCCTAAAGATAAGATTCAAGAATTAGCAAAGTTTTTAAAAGAGAAAAAAATACTTTTAATTATTGACGAAGTACAAACAGGTGCATTTAGAACAGGAGAATTCTTAGCTTCTAATTTATATGAAATTAATCCTGATATTATAACTATGGCAAAAGGTTTAGGTGGAGGTGTTCCAATTGGTGCAGTTTTAACTATACACAAAGATGTTTTAACTTTTGGAGATCATGGTTCTACTTTTGGAGGAAATTACTTAAGTACAAGTGCAGCACTTGAAGTATTAGATATTTTAGAAGAAACTAAAAACTCTGGAGCTTTAGATGAAACTATTATTCATTTCCAAAATAAAATAAATGAGCTTTATGAAAATAATAAAAAACTATTTACAAAAGAAGTAGGTCTTGGATTGATGAGAGGACTTAGAGTAATTGATGCAGATACATTAAGTGCAATTATTAAAGAAGCTTTTGATTGTGGAGTTCTTGTACTTAAAGCTGGAAAACATACATTAAGATTATTACCACCTTTAACTATCTCAAAAGAAGAAATAAACGAAGGATTTAAAAGGTTAGAGAATGCACTTTCTAAAATCAGCTAATATCAAAGTACTTTTATGTTCTTTGATATCATTAAATTTGTTTTCACAAACTATTTTAAATGATGATTCAATACTTTCAGAACCTAGAAAAAAGACTTTTGAGCTATCTAAGGATCAAATTAAAGAAGATAGTTCAAAACTAAAAAAAGATTGGATAAATCCAATTCAATACCAATTTACAAAAAATTTGGGAGAAGATTATAGTACAGAGAAATCTGTGATCTCTATAAATCAACCTATTTTTCAAAGTGGTGGAATATATCAAGCAATTAAATATGCCAATTCTACATACAATTATGCTTCATTGGAGATACAACAGCAAAGAAAAGAGCTTATTAAACAAGCTGTAAATTTACTATATAATATTGAAAAGACAAACCTAAATATACAAAAAGCAAAGTATACTCTAGCAAATGCAAAAATAGATGTAGATAGAAAAAAAGAGCAAGTTCTAAATGGATTTTTAGATGCTTCATTTTTAGATAATGCCCTTTTAACACTAAACACTACAAAAAATAGTTTAGTTGATTTAAAATACCAAAAACAAGAATTTATCAATAATTTCAATAATATTGCATCAAGTGATTATACAAACTTTGAGTTACCAACTTTTATGATATCTTCAAAAGAAGAGTTTATTAATAATAATATTGAAATAAAAAAAGCAAAAGCTGATATCACAAAAAAAGGAAATTTTTCATTTATGACTATGGCTAAATATCTGCCAAGTGTAAATGCCTATTATACCTATTCAAAATATCATGAAACAGATGATAATTCAGCACTAGATAAAGAAAATGACCAAACACTTGGTTTAACAGTAACTGTTCCTTTTGATACAAGAACTTTTAATGATATTGAAAGTAAAAAAATTGATTATTTAAAATCAAAACTTGATTTAGAAAATACAATTACAGATGAAGAGACATTTTTTAAAACTACTCTAGATAAAATTTCTATGATTGAAGAACGATTACAAATTACAAAAGAAGATTTAGAAGTTTATGATTCAATTTTAAAAATCATAAATGAAGAAAAAGAAGCAGAACTAAAAACACAAAGTGATTTAGATACACTTCAAAACTCACAAAAAATGAAATCTATTGAGCTAAAAACTTATGAGATTGATAAGCAAATAGCCCTACTTAATTTATATGTAAAACTACAATAAAAAAAGAAGTAAAACTACTTCTTTTTTTCTTTAAAATTAATATAATACTCAATCTCTGCAGGTGTTAAAATTTTAATTGTATTTGTACTACCTGGCATTCCAACTGGATATCCTACTGTAGCTACATAAGTTCCTGTTTTATCTAATAATCCTTTAGCATCTAATGTTTTTAACATCTTTTGGAACATTTTTGAAGCTTGTGCTTCTTTTATTATTCCTATTGGATTAACTCCCCAAATTGCTGTTAAAGAGTTTAAAACTTTCTTTTTATGAGTAAATGCATAAATTGGAGTTTTTGGTCTATATCTTGATATTTTTACAGCTGATTTTCCTGAACTTGTAAGTGCTAGAATTCCTTTAGCCCCTAAATCATCTGCAAGTTTTGTTACAGTAGCTTGTATAACATCAAATTCATCTAGATAATCAAATTTACTTTGTTTATCATAATTATAAATATCTTCAGTTCTTGAGATAATATTACTCATAGTATCAACTACATTAATTGGATCTTCACCAACTGCACTCTCTTCAGAAAGCATAACTACATCAGTACCATCTAATACTGCATTTGCAACATCTGAAATTTCTGCTCTTGTTGCTCTTTCATTTTGTGTCATTGAAAGAAGCATTTGTGTTGCAGTAATTACTGGCATTCCTTTTGTATTCGCTTTTTTAATAAGCATTTTTTGAATAGTTGGAACATCATAATAAGGAACTTCAATACCTAAATCCCCACGTGCTACCATAATTCCATCACTTTCTTCCATGATTTCATCGATATTCTCAACTGCATCAAACTTTTCTATTTTTGCAATTAATTTACCTTTATAACCATTTAAAAGTTTTCTAGCTCTTTTCATATCACTTCCATTTTGTACAAATGAAATTGCGAAGTAATCTACATTATTTGCAACACCCCAAGCGATATCTTCTTCATCTTTTTTTGTTATTACATTAATATCAATTACAGTATTAGGGAAATTTACACCTTTTCTTGAAGATAAGATTCCATGATTTTCAATTCTTGCTTGAACTTCTCCATCAATTTGAATTACTTTTGCTCTGATTGTTCCATCATAAAGATAAATGTATTCATCAATTTTTACTTTATCTAAAATATCTGGGTAGTTAATAGAAACTACATAATGTTTATCTTCTTTTTTATATCCTACAATTTCATCTTTTAAAAATGTAATTATATCTCCACGTAAAAGTTCAAAAGGTTCTTTTAAATCTCCTACTCGTACCTTTGGTCCGGAGATATCTTGTAATACACCAACTGTTGTATTTAAGTTCTTCATTGCTTCTTTTATATTATTTAGAGTGTTTAAATGATATTCATGACTTCCATGTGAAAAGTTTAATCTAAACATGTTTGCGCCTGCTTTTATTAAGCCTTCAATTATTTCTATGCTATGGCTTGCTGGGCCTAAAGTTGCTAGTATTTTAGTTCTTTTATTCATTTTTTCTCCTTATTTTAATTGTACAATTATAGCATAATATAGTTACAAGTTAACCACAATATTACTTTACAATTATTTCACAATAAGTCAATAGTATGATAAAATAACTAATTGAAATAATAAGGATATAAAATGAAAATAAAGTTAATGATATCTTCTGTTATCGCGGCTACAATGATTAGTGGATGTGCAACAGGAACAGGAAATCAAACTATTGATAATAATCAAAAAGCAATAATTGGTACAACTTTAGGTGCCTTAGCTGGTATAGCACTTGGGAATAATGTTGGTGGTGGAAGTAAAAGTAGAAATAAAGTAATTGGTGCGATGGCTGGTGCTGCTATTGGTGGAGCAATTGGTTATAATTTAGACAAACAAGCAAAAGAAGTTGCTGATAGTTTAAATACAAATGTAAACAATAATCCAAATGCAGTTTTAGATCCAAATCAAGACTTAATTGTTTCAAATACAGATAACTATGTAAAAATCATGTTCAGAGATGCAATGATGTTTGAAACAAACTCAGCAACTCCTACTTATAGTGCTAGTTCTAAAATATCAAAAGTTACAGGTGTACTTGAAAAGTATCCAAATACTTTAGTTCAAGTAACAGGTCACACAGATAGTAGAGGATCTCATTCTTATAATAAAACATTATCAGAACAAAGAGCTTCAAATGTTGGAAATATTATTTATAATTCTGGAGTACAAAATCAAATTTTCTCAAAAGGATGTTCTTTTGATAAACCAGTTGCACCAAATGATTCAGCAGCTAATATGGGCTTAAATAGAAGAGTAGAAGTATATCTTTACCCAAATGCTCAATCTGTAATCGACACTTGTAAATAAAAAGAGAAATCTTTTTATTTACAAGCCTTTGTTTATATCTAGACTAAATAAATTTTGATACAATTAGCAATGATAAAATTTAGTGAATATTTTAATAACTGGCTATATGGAAATGATGGCTACTATGCTACATATAAAGAAATTGGTAAAGATGGTGATTTTTTTACCTCTGTTTCAACCTCTCCTTTTTTTGGTGGTGCTATTGCCAAGAAGATTATAAAATCTATTGAAGATGGTTTCTTACCACAAGATACAACAATACTAGAAATTGGAGCGCATCATGGCTATTTACTTGCTGATGTAATTCAATTTATATACACACTTAAACCAAAACTTCTAGATACTTTAAACTTTTCAATAGTTGAAAGATTTCCTAATTTACAAGAAAAACAAATATCATATATCAAAGAATCTTTTGGTGATATTATAAAATTAAAACATTATAATGATTTAGAAAATGTAAAACTTGAAAATGCTTTTGTATTAGCAAATGAAATATTTGATGCTTTTTCATGTGAATTAGTATATACAAATGATAAAAATATTTTACAACAAGCTTTTGTAGAAAATCATAAAATAAAATTTATTGATTGTGTTGATAAAAAAATAATAGAGCATTGTAAAAAATATCAAATTACAAAAGGTGAAGTTGGATTATCTTATGAAGAATTTGTAAATACTCTTTGTACAAATATCAAAAACTTTGAATTTCTAACTTTTGATTATGGAGATAGATATCCAAGAAACGATTTTTCTGCAAGAATTTATGAAAAGCATACAGTTTATCCAATATTTGAAGAGGGTTTAGATTTACAAAAACTATATAAAAATTCTGATATTACTTATGATGTACATTTTAATCATTTAAATGATTGTTTTAAAAATAATAGTATTAAAAATGTTATTTTTAATACTCAATTAAAGGCTTTAGTTGAATTTGGAATTATCGAATTACTTGAAATTTTAAAAGCAAACGTAGATGAATCGACTTATTTAAGACAAACTCAAAATGTTAAAACTCTACTAGAACCTACGGGAATGGGCGATAGATTTAAAATAATAAATGTACGGAAACAATGGAGACAAAATGAAAATCTTATTACTTGAAGATGATGTAATGCTAAATAGAGCGATCACTCAATATCTTCAATCGACAAACCATTCTGTTAGGACAACAAGAGATGGTACAAATTGTCTAAGAATCATAGAAGAAGAAGAATTTGAACTATTAATATTTGATATTAATGTACCTGATATTAATGGGTTTGAAGTCTTAGAAACCCTTCATGAAAAGAATATAATTATTCCAACAATATTTATCTCTGCTCTTATTGATATTGAAGAGATATCAAGAGCTTTTGAACTTGGATGTTATGATTACTTAAAAAAACCTTTTCATTTAAAAGAATTAACATTAAGAATAAACAAAATATCACAATCTCAAATAGTTCCAAAACAAAATAAACAGCTATCAGATTCATATAGTTTTAATACAAATATCTTAACTCTTTTATATAACAATGAAGCACATACTCTACCCAAAAGACAAATACAAATTATTCAGCTTCTTGCAAGACATAAGAACTCACCTGTAAATTATGATATGTTTAGAGAGTTTGTATGGCAGGATGATGATATTGATAATGCAACAATTAGAGCAGAAATAAATAGATTAAAAAAAGTATTAAAAGAAGATTTTATTACTAATATTAGGGGTCTTGGATATATGATTGAATATAAAAAAGAAGATTAAAGGTAGTAAATAAATTTTATGAGTAAACAAAAAGGCGATGAAGCAGAAAAGAAAGCTATATCTTTTTTAGAAGATTTAGATTATAAAATAATAGAACAGAACTTTTATGCTAAAAAGCTAGGAGAAATAGATATTATCTCTAAAAAGAATGATATCTACCATTTTTGTGAAGTTAAGTCTGCAACTGAGTATGAGATTGCCATAAATAATATAACTACTTCAAAACTCTCAAAAATCAAAAGAAGCATTGATTACTATTTACAAATAAAAAAACTTGATGTAGCATACTGTATTGACGTAATAATTGTAGTAGACAATGAAATTGAACTACTAGAAAATATTACGATTTAAGCAAGTAAATATTTTCTAACTATTTTTATGAAACATAACTTTTAAATTTTTTAGCTCCTAAAAGCATAAGCACCCCAAAGAATACAATTACAGCAGTTACATATAAAGCATAATCATAATTTCCTGTCCATTCAGTTAAACTTACTGCATATAAAGGAGCGGTAACTTGCCCTATTCCATAAGCAGTAGTTAGTGCACCCATTAACATAACTGGATTTTTACCAGATAACTTACCACCTAAATTCATAAATAAGGCAACTAACCCTGTAAATGTTCCACCATATAAAATTCCACATAATAAATTCAAATAAATATTAGCAGTCATAGTAGGAATTAGAATACCCACAATTTGAATTGACATTGCAATTATAATTATATTTACACTTCCATATTTATGTGCTAATTTCATCCATATAATAGCAGCAGGAATTCCTGCAAGTCCAACTAATAACCAAGATAATCCAGCAACATGTTCTAATCCTGGAAGAGATTTTAAAATAGTAGGAAGAAATGTTCCTTGTATTACAAAACCAACACCCTCAGTAAAATATGCAGCAATTAGAATCACAACAAAAGGTGAAAATAGTGCTTTATTTAATGGATGTTTTTCATTTTTTTGACTAACATGTTTATCAAATGACAAGATATACAAAGGATAAAAAGCTACCAAGGCTCCACTTAAAGTTAATACAATCCATGACGTTTGCCATGATGAAATATATAAAACATATCTACTTATGACATCAGATAATGCAAGCGCAAGCCCAATACCTGAAAAATATATTCCCATAGCTTTTGTTTTATCTTCAAAATCTAATTTTGTCATTACTATAGCAGCTCCTACAACTAAAGCCATAGCAGCTCCAAATCCTGCAACAATTCGTCCTAATAACCATAAGATTTCATTTGTTGTAATTCCCATAATAACAGTTGTCAAAATACATAAAATAATTCCTAATCGAAAATACTTCACTTTTGTATTTATATCTTTTATAAAAATAGCAAATATTGAACCAGATAAATATCCTACATAATTCAAAGAAGCTAATACACCTGAAAAAGTTAAAGATAAAGTATTATCTTCTAACATTGAAGGTAAAAGAGAAGTATATGAAAAACGTGCAACTCCTACACCTATAAATAAACCTATAATTCCGGCTAATAAAATATTAAAGTTTTTATTTTTATCTAATAAATTTAAACTATTCAATTCTTTTTCCTTGTGTACTTTTTAAAATATCATTTTGATATGCTTTAGGTGTCATCGCAAAAACTTTTTTAAAGACATTTGTTAAATGACTTTGATCATAAAAACCAACTTCAACAGCTACTTGCGAGATATCAAAACCTTCACTTATTAATTTTTTTGCTCTATGCACTCTTTTATTTACAATGTAGGCATTTGCAGATAATCCAAAATCTTGATTACAAACTCTAATTATATGAAATGCACTTACATTTAATTCTTTTGATATAGAAGTTAATGTTAATTTTGAAGAAATATTTTCTTCTATATACTCTTTAAATTCTTTTGCTATTTTTGTTGTCTCGTTGATTTTCAAAAACTTCTTCTCATCTATAGATAAACTAAAAATAGTTTTTAAAAAATCCAGTAATTTCATCTCTTTTTCTATAACATCATTTTTATCAGATAAAAAATCAAATAGTTTAAAGAAATCTTTATTTATATTTAAATCGTCAAGAATATTAGGCAGGGCAATAATATTTTCACTTTCAAATACTTGATTTTGTAAAGTTCTATACCAGTTTCTATCTATATAAATTACATAATAGTCTTGATTTTTTTCATCCGAAATTGAATAATGAACTTCATTTGGGTTTATAACAACAAGTTTTTCTTTTTTTAAAAGAACTTCTTTCTCATTTACAATAAACTTAGCACTTCCTTTTTTTAATCCTATAAGACATATCATATTATGGTAATGTTTTTGAGGGCATTCAAAAAATGTTGTACTATATTTTAATTCTAAATAAGGTAATTCATTTATCTTAAAAATTCTATTATTGTTGTTTTCTATCATTTGAGTATCTTACAAAAGAAAGTATTAAAAAGTCTTGGAAAATATTGCTATTGTGAGTATAAAAGATGAAAGATAAGTTGTTAGTAAACTTTCACCTTTTTTATTTTGATTGTATATAAAATTAGTGTTAAAAGTATAACAACTGTTAGTAGCATTAAACTAGCATGATTGTTTCATATAATATATTCAAGTCTTATTTAGCAATTTTTAGTTAATATTCCTAAACACTTACGGAGACCTTTTTGTATTCAAAAGAACTATTATCTATTAAAAAATCAAACCGTTTTAGAACTCGTGAAGTATTTAATAAAAATATAATCGATTTAGCTTCAAATGACTATTTGGGCTTATCTACAAATAAAGATCTATTTCAAAAAGCTTATAAAAGAGTACTTCAAGAACAATATACTTCACCAAAAGCATCTATGCTTGTAAATGGATACAATCAAATACATAAAGATTTTGAAGACACCCTATGTAAAGTTAACAATTTTGAAGCAGGTGTTGCAGTAGGTTCTGGTTTTCTTGCAAATATTTCAATGATTGAAGCCTTATGCAGAAATAATGACACTTTATTTATTGATGAAGAATATCATGCTAGTGGAATACTAGCCACTAAACTTTTAAGACCTGAACAAGTTGTTATATTTAAACATAATGACTATAAAGACTTAGAAGAAAAGATTTTAAAAAATACAAGAAATGGCAGAAAAATTATAGCAATAGAAGGTGTTTATTCTATGGGTGGAGATATAGCACCAAAAGATTTTTTTGATGTATCCTCTAAATATGAAGCTATTTTATTAGTTGATGAAGCCCATAGTTCTGGAGTTATTGGTGATAATTTATTAGGGTTATTTGATTACTATAAAATTAAACCAAATAAATACCATGTAAAAATGGGAACTTTAGGAAAAGCTTATGGTTCATATGGTGCTTATATTTTAGCATCAAAAGAAATCATAGATTTTCTAGTAAATAGAGCAAAGCCAATTATCTATTCAACTGCTCCATCACTTTTTGACATTGCACTAGGATTAGAGTCTTTAAAATATATTATTGAAAATAAAAATACATTAAAAGAAAAGATAAATAAAAATTTAACTATTATACATAGAATGTTACATATAAAATCGCAAAGTTTAATTATTCCTATTGATATAGGAGATAATAAGAAAGTAAAAGAAATACAAGCTTTTTTACAAGAACAAAACTATATAGTAGGCGCAATTAGACAGCCAACTGTTAAAAGTGCTATTATACGGCTTATTGCAAAAATAGATATAAGTGAAGATGATTTAATAAAAGTATGCAAAATATTAAAGGAATTAAAATGAAAATATTAATGATTAGTTTACTTGCATTTTCTGCATTATTTTCAGAAGCTACAATAAATATGAAGAAATGTGAGTTATTAGAAATGTCACAATATACAAAACTATTTTCATGTCATAAAATAGACTATTTAGTTGAGTATAAAATTGAAGCTGATTTAAGTGAAGAAGACAGTATAAAAAAAATAACAATGATAACTCCTACTACTCAAAAAGTAATAAAAACAGGAAAATAGAATGATTATAAATGATTTAATAAAAGGCAATCAAAAGTTTAGAGAAGTTTCTTTCCCTAAATTTCAAGGAAATGTTCAAGACCTAGTTGAAAATGGTCAAAAACCTGAAATACTTTTTGTAGGATGTAGTGATAGTAGAATTATCCCTGATTTAATGCTTGATACAAAACCAGGAGATATGTTTATTTTAAGAAATGTAGGAAACTTTGTACCTCCCTATAGTCATGATGAAGATTACCATGGTAGTTCAGCTGCTATTGAGTATGCAGTTTCTGTTTTAGGTGTTAAACATATAATTATTTGTGGGCATTCTCACTGTGGTGCTTGTAAAAGTTTATATCAAGATATTGGAGATTCACCAGATTTAATACATGTTAAAAAATGGTTAGAATTAGGTAAAAAAGCAAAAGAATATACTCTTCTTGCTATTCAAGATAAAAGTGATAAAGAAAAGTTATATAGAGCAACTGAAAGAATTTCAGTAGTTCATCAAATGGAAAACTTACTTACATTCCCTGATGTTGAACGAAAAATAAAAGATGGTAGTTTACAAATTCATGGTTGGTACTATAGAATTGAAGATGGAACTTTAGAATCTTACGATGGCGAAAAATGTTCATTCTTGCCACTAGTGGAGAATGATGATGACTAAGAATGAAGTAAGAAAATTACCAAGAAAAACAATAATTATTATTGGTGTTTTAATTCTTGCAGGAATTGCTGTATTTACAATATTAAAAACACTAAAACAAGATAAAATGACTGAAATTCTTGCCACTTTAGGTCACAACAATATTCAAAAAATTGAAGTAATTAATAAGTTAAGCGTTGAAGATAAAGAAACAAGATATAAAAGTAAAGTATATAAAGTTAGATTTTATGATAATGACTTAGATAAAACATGTATAGGTTTTATTCATATGGGTAGATATAATAAAAACACAAAAGACTTTGACTGTAAATAGGAATAATATGAGTATTATAGAAAAATTAGAAAATAATGAACGATTAGAATATGAAGATGCGATTAAACTTTATGATTTAGATTTATTTACACTTGCAAAATATGCAAATAAAATAAGAGAAGAAAAGCATGGTAAAAAAACATACTTCAATATTAATAGACACATAAATCCAACAAACGTTTGTAAAGATGTTTGCCAATTTTGTGCATATAGTGCTAGTAGAAAGAATCCCCTACAATATACAATGACACATGAAGAGATAATTGAGATTGTTAAAAACTCTTCTAAAAATGATATTAAAGAAGTGCATATAGTATCTGCACACAATCCAGATACTGGTTTGCAATGGTATATGGATGTATTTAGAAAAATAAAAGAGAATTTTCCATCAATTCATGTAAAAGCACTAACTGCTGCTGAAATCCACTTTTTAAGTACTGAATATAATCTTACATACCAAGAACTAATTGATATGATGATTGAGCATGGAATAGATTCTATGCCAGGTGGTGGTGCTGAAATTTTTGATGAAAAAGTTAGAAAGAAAATCTGTGGTGGAAAAGTTACATCAGATCAATGGATTGAAATTCATAAGACTTGGCATAATGCAGGAAAACAAAGTAATGCAACAATGCTATTTGGACATGTAGAAAGCAGAGATCATAGAATTGACCATATGATTAGACTAAGAGACTTACAAGATGAAACAGGTGGTTTCAATGCCTTTATTCCACTTGTATATCAAACTGAGAATAATTACTTAAAAATTGAAGCTCCTCTAACAGGTGTTGAGATTTTAAAAACATATGCAATTGCTAGAATTGTTTTAGACAATATTTCTAATATAAAAGCATATTGGGCAACATCAACTGTAAAACTTGCTTTAATAGCTCAAGAGTTTGGCTCAAACGATGTTGATGGAACAATTGAAAAAGAATCAATTCAAAGTGCGGCAGGTGCAACTAGTGCCAAAGGAGTTGCTTTAAAAGAGTTTGTTGACTTGATTAAAAATACTGGTTTTACTCCAGTTGAGAGGGACTCTGTTTATAATGAACTAAAAACTTGGTAAAAGTTTTTAGTTCTACTTCTTACTTTGGCTGATTAAATACTAATTTAAACTCTATTTCTAAGAAGCCATCTTCATTTTTTGTCATTATTATAGGATACATAATATTTATAGAATATAATTCATTATTTAACATCTCAATTGTATTAAAAAATTTAGCTGGTGTTTCTACCATCATACTTACTGAATAAAAAAACTTTGTAATATCTTCATTCTTACTAGAATTAAATTTAATAAGTGTATCATCAGGAAATAAAATTTTTAATTGCTCACTAACTCTTGAAATTGGTAAGAACTCATCTGTAATATATTTATCCGTATATGTTTTATAAACAACATCTTCTAAAGGTAATGCATCTTTAGCAGTTATTTCCCCTGATATCATATTTTTTTTATTATTTTCAACTTTTATATCTATTTGAGTATACATATCATCTAAACTTGGTTTTACTGATTTTATAAAAGTATCATCAGCTAATAGTGTTGCATTAATTTCTAAGCTATTTTCTTCAAGTTTTAAACTTTTAAGAACTATATCATAAGGTATTCTTTTAAAAATTGATTTTATTCTTTTATTAATTTTATCATTTATATTTACGTGATCAGGAAGATCAACAATTTTTTTGATCTCTTGTTTTTGCTCGTTTGTTGATTCTTGCATATTTATATACAATTTATAAATACCAAAAAAAGCAACAACAAAAAACACTAAAATAAATAGATTATTAAAATTAGTTTTTTTAGCTTTCTTTCTAGGCTTTATAAAACTCTTTCTTAAATGCTTATCTTTTGATAACTCAAAAATTTCTTCATCAATATTTATTGGATGATAATCAATGGGTAAGAGTAACTCTTCACTTAATTGCTCTATTTGTTCATTTGATAACTGTTTTAAAGCATATAGAATTACAATTTTTTCTACAAATATATCTTTAGATTTTTTATAAAACTCATTTAGCATATTATGAATTATTTCATTTAGTTCTAAGTAATATATCTCATCATAAAGCTTTTGACCAGCAATATCATCTTCATAAAAATGTGTTTTTTTTATCGATTCAAAAGTAGGTAAATCAACTGTTTTATTAAATACAATAGAAGCATCATTTCCTAATATTAAAATATGAGCTTTATTATTAAATAAAAAAACTAATAATTGATTTTTACAAATATTTTGTTCTAAATGTAGATTTAATATATGAAAAGCAGAATAAATATAATCTACACCTGTTTTATCAAAGTAGTTTTTTGTTTCAAAAAGAGTTGTTTTTAAAACAGCAATATCAAATTCATTATTCAGTTCTGCGATTTCACAATCTTTTAGTTTTGAAGATAATGCTTTTGGAACTAATCTTGTTGTATCACTTATTAAAAGTGTTGATATATAAGTATTATTAATTTCATTTTGAGAAGCATTTATTTTATGAGCAATATCATGTGCTAAAATTTCATCATCAACTAAAAATACTGAATTATTAGCTTCAATGATTTCATTATCATTTAACTTTTTATAATCAAGCTTTAATTGTGTATCATATTTAATAGCATTAATATATAAAGACTCTTTAGTAAACATATACTTCCTATTTAAATTTTTTTAGGGCATTGCATGAGTCATCATCTTTTTTTTGATAAACTCTTTTGCCTCTTCAAATTCTAAACCTTCAATACAAAAAGGTTCTGATAAATAAAAATCTATTTTTCCAAAAGGTTTTGGCAAAATAAACTTATCCCATGAACTAAACTGCCAATAAGTAGATGGCTTTGAATTTAAAACAATAATCTTTGCTTTACTTTTTTGAGCAATTGCAATAACACCATCTGCAACACTATATCTAGGACCTCTTGGACCATCTGGCGTTAAAGCTACATCTGAGCCTGCTTTAATCTCTTTAATTGTACTAATTAAAGCTTTAGCAGCACCTTTAGAAGATGAACCTCTTATTAATCCTGTTCCTAAAAGGGCATAAATCTTCGCAATAATTTCACCATCTTTATTATGACTAATCATTGCTTTTACATTTCCATTTGGTCTAAATTTAAAATAGTTAGTAGGTTGAGCTAATAAATCTCCGTGCCATGCAACAAAGATAAAAGCTTCATCACTCTTAATTTCTGAGTGATGAAAAACTTTTTTGTTAGTAAAATAAATAAATTTTACAAGAAAATATAATATGTAAGGTAAAATATTTGTCTTAAAATATTTTTTCATTACTGAACTATTTCACCTTTTAACGATGTTCTTGAGTTATCAGTAATTTTTACATTTACAAATTTACCAAGAAGTTCATCACTTCCTTTTGCAAATACTTGTAAATAATTATCAGTGAAACCACAAACTTCACCATTTGGTTTTAAACTTTCAACTAAAACAGAAAAAGTTTGTCCAACGTATGTAGGCATTATAGCTTCTAAATGTCTTTTGTGTAATTCAATTAACTCAATTAATCTAGCACTCCCAATTTTATCTGGTACTGCTAAATCTTCCATCTTTAAAGCTTCAGTTCCAGGTCTTGGAGAGTACTTGAAGTTAAAGATTTGATCAAATTTAGCTTCTCTTACAACATCTAAAGTATCTTGATAATCAGCTTCTGTTTCACCAGGAAAGGCTACAATAATATCAGTAGTAATTCTTAAATCAGGAACTAATGATCTTATTTTTGCAGTTCTATTTAAGAACCACTCTTTTGTATAACCTCTTTTCATAGCTTTTAAAATTGATGTTGAACCACTTTGTAAAGGCATATGAATACATCTTGATATCTTTTTATTTTTTGCAAACTCTTCAATAAATTCATCATCCATATGCAAAGGATGAGGAGATGTAAATCTAATTCGCTCTAAACCTTCAACTTTTGAAACTTCTTGTAAAAGTTTAGTAAAAGTAGATTTTTCTCTACCATCAGAAAATCTTCTTCCATAAGAATTTACATTTTGCCCTAAAAGCATTACTTCAACAGCACCTTGATTAACTGATTTTTGAACTTGATCAACAATCATTTCAACAGGAATAGATAATTCTTCACCTCTAGTACTTGGAACAATACAGTAAGTACATTTTTTATCACAACCAACTGAGATATTTACACTTGCTCTATATTTGTTTGTTTTTGCAGTTGCAAATTCGTACATAGAGTCATCATTATCAATTGAAATTTCAACTGAACCTTTAATATCTACAACATCTTTAATTTTAGATATATTTCGTGCACCTACAACGAAATCTACGTAAGGTGCTCTTTTAATAATATCTTTTCCTAAATGTGATGCAGTACAACCACAAACACCAATTTTAGCGCCATCTTTTTTCTTCTTATTAAACTGACCAATTTCTGAAAATAGTTTCTGAACTGGTTTTTCTCTTACAGAACATGTATTTATAATAATTAAATCTGCATCTTCCATAACATCAGTTTGCGAATAGTCTTTATGTTTTTCTAACTCAGCTACTATATGCTGACTATCGGTGTCATTCATCTGACAACCAAGTGTTTGTATAAATAGTTTTTTATTTGAACTCATAGCTTTATCACTTGATTAAAGTGCATGAACCTCATATAAATATTCATCATCTGCTAAACCATATTTTACTTCTCTGAAGTAAACATTATAGTCATCATCTTCAAGTGCATCAACTAATGCCATCATATCTTTATGTGAGTTATCTCTGTCAAAGTACAATAGCTCTGCATTTGAACCTTTTTTTAATTCTTCTTTAATTTTATCTAGTTGCATTTTTTTTGGTTTTTTACTTAATTCTTCTCTTGCAATTAATAATTCCATATTAGTAAACCTTTTCTTTTTAATTAGCTAAATATTATATCTAAAATTACTTTTATTTTCATAAAAGGAGTTTTCGATATAATATAACTCTACACTACATTGAATTCATAAACATTACATTTCAATGTCAACAAATAAAAGATTATTAAAGGTTATTAATGGACAAAATTATAGATATTTTAGACTCAATTGCATATGAGAAGGGTCTACAAATTGAAAATGTTGAAAATGCTTTAAAAGAAGCACTTATAAAAACAGCAGAAAAAATGGTTGATGAAACGTTAAGATTCGATGCTAATATTGATAGAGAAAATAAAAAATTACAATTATCACAAAAAATAGAAGTTTTGGCAGTTGGTGATGAAAGACTAACTGGTGAAGTAGAAGATGAATATGGAAATGAAATCAATGCTGAAAATTTTATTGATTTAGATGAAGCAAAAGAGATTGATGCAGACTTAGAAATTGGTGATTTTATTGATTACGATTTAGAGTTTGAAAATATGGGAAGAAATGCTGCAACAATTTTACATAATAATTTTGAATATAGAATACAAAGATTTATTGAAGAAAACTTACTTGGCAAATACAAAGATAAAATTGGAAAAGTTGTATCTGGTGTAGTAACTAGAGTTGATAGACAGGAAAATACTTACATCGAAATTGGTGAAGTAAAAGGAATGCTTCAACGAAAAAGTAGAATTAAAGGTGAAACTTTTAAAGTTGGAGATACTGTAAAAGCTGTAGTTCGTGGTGTTAATATAGATAAAACTAATGGTTTAATCATTGATATTTCAAGAACTAGCCCAAAATTCTTAGAGTGTTTACTAGCACTTGA
The DNA here is from genome assembly GCF_018861145.1 of Poseidonibacter lekithochrous. Taxonomy (GTDB): domain Bacteria; phylum Campylobacterota; class Campylobacteria; order Campylobacterales; family Arcobacteraceae; genus Poseidonibacter; species Poseidonibacter lekithochrous_A. The sequence goes on along the minus strand of NZ_JAHKQT010000003.1, from coordinate 83,081 downwards.
AGTTCCTGAACTTAAAGATGAAAAAGTAATCATAGAAGCAAGTGCTAGAATTCCTGGTAGTCGAGCTAAAATTGCATTAACTAGTATAGATCCACAAATTGATCCAATTGGTGCAGTTGTTGGTGTAAAAGGTATTAGAATTTCTGCTGTTTCTTTCCAACTAAGTGGAGAGAATATTGATTGTGTAGAGTATTCAACAATTCCTGAAATGTTTATCTCACGAGCTTTATCACCTGCAATTATTTCAAAAGTTGAGATTACACAAGCACCTACATTTACAGATAAAGGTAAGGCAATTGTAACAATTCCTAGTGATCAAAAATCTAAAGCCATTGGAAAAGCTGGTTTAAATATTAGACTTGCATCAATGCTTACTAAATATGAAATTGAATTAGTAGAAATTGAAGGTTCTGCTCCAACTGTTGAAGGTAACAACGAAAGAAGAGAAGAAAGAACAACAGATACTTCTTCATTAGAAGCACTATTTAAATAAAATGAATAATATATATATTTATGATTCAGTAAAAAAAGAAAAAGTTTTATTTGAATCAATAGAAGAGAAAAAAGCAAAGATTTATGTGTGTGGACCAACAGTTTATGATGATTCACATCTAGGTCATGCTAGATCTGCCATTGCCTTTGATTTACTTCATAGAGTTCTAAAAATGAACGACTATGAAGTAACAATGACAAAAAACTTCACAGATATTGATGATAAAATCATCAAAAAAATGTATGAAACTTCAAGAACATTGGAAGACATTACAACTCAATATATCAACACATATAAAGCTGATATGAAAGCTTTAAATGTTTTAGATAATACAATAGAGCCAAAAGCTACGCAGAATCTTGAAATCATGAAAGAGATGATTAATAATCTAATCTCAAGAGATATAGCTTATGTAATTTCAAATGGTGTTTATTTTGATACATCGAAAGATTCTACTTATGGTTCAATTTCTCATAGAGCAAGTGACGAAAACTCACAAGCAAGAGTTGAAGCAAATGAAGAAAAAAGAAATCCAGCTGATTTTGTTTTATGGAAATTTGCAAAAGATGAAGATGTAGTTTTTGAAGCAGAATTTGGAAATGGTCGTCCTGGTTGGCATATTGAGTGTTCTGCTATGATTGAAAAACATTTAGCTTATAAAAATACTCCTTATCAAATAGATATTCATGGTGGAGGGGCTGATTTACTTTTCCCTCACCATGAGAATGAAGCCTCTCAAACAAGATGTTCATCAAATCAAGAACTTGCAAAATATTGGATGCACAATGGTTTTGTAAATATTGATGGAGAAAAAATGAGTAAATCACTTGGTAACTCATTTTTCTTAAAAGATGTTCTTAAATCTTATAGTGGAGAGGTTATTAGATTTTATTTGTTAACTGCTCATTATAGAACTGATTTTAACTTTAATGAAGAAGATTTATTGTCTTCTAAAAAACGATTAGATAAACTTTACAGAGTTAAAAAAAGAGTTTATGGTGGTGCAAAATCAGAAGTTAATAAAGAGTTTAAAGAAAAACTATTTAATGCTTTAAATGATGATATTAATACATCAAAAGCCCTTTCTACTATTGATGAAATGATTTCAAATGCAAATGATAAACTGGATATTAATCCAAAAGATAAAGTATTAAAAAAAGAACTAGTTTCAAATATAGAATTTATTTCAGATATTTTAGGAATTGGGTCATCTGATGCTTACGAATATTTCCAATTTGGAATAAGCAATGAAGAAAAAATTAGCATTGAAAAACTAATAGAGAAAAGAAGTGAAGCAAAAAAAGCTAAAGATTTTGAAGCTGCTGATAAAGTCAGAGATGAAATTACAGCACTTGGAATTTCACTTATGGATACACCAGCAGGTGTTGTTTGGGAAAAGGTTTAATTACTTTTCTCAAATAAAAAATAAATTTTAGACATAAAAAAAGGGAAGATGCAATTGCATTTTCCCTTTTTTATAAACTTTTACTAGAATTATCTAGCGAAAGCTGCATCTGTAACATTATGAGTGTTAACGATGTATGGAACTAAAGCCATATGTCTAGCTCTTTTAATTGCAGTTTCTACCATCTCTTGAGAATTCTTAGAATTTCCAGTAAGTCTTCTAGGCATAATTTTACCTCTTTCACTCATTGAAATTTTTAATAAATCAGAGTTTTTATAATCAATGAAAGTAACTTTCATCTCAGTATATTTACAATATTTTTTTCCGTATTTTCTTCTTTCAGCCATGTCGTTTTCCTTTATTTACTAAAACGGTATTTCGTCTTCGTCTATATCTATTTCAGGTATTTTTTGTTCAGGCATTTTTGCTGCTTGATTATTACCACCATAGTTGTTTTGAGCATTTTGAGTATTAGCAGTATTATTGTATTGATTTTGTGCTGGTTGATTATACGATCCTTGTGGATTATAACCTTGGTTATCCCCAGCATTATTATTCATAGAGTCACTTTTTGAATCTAACATTTTCATAGTTTCAACTCTTAAAGAGTGTCTATTTCTGTTAGTTCCATCTTGTGCCGTCCACTGTTCAAATACAAGTCTACCTTCTAATAAAACTTTAGAACCTTTTCGTAAGTATTGATTAGCAACCTCAGCAGATCTTCCAAACATATTAAAATCTAAAAAACAAACTTCATCTTTTTGTTCTCCAGCTGCTGATTTAAACTTAAATGATGTTGCAATTGCAGATTTTGCTATTGCTGCACCAGATGGTAAATATCTTAGCTCAATATCTCTTGTTAAATTTCCAACCATGATTACTTTATTATACATACTAAATTCCTATAATTTTAATTAGTTAGCTTTTTTAGCTGCTTCGCCACACATATAAGTCCATGCTGCAATCTCTTTTTTATTTTCATATTTAATGAAAATGAATCTAATGATATTTTCATTGATTCTGTAATTTCTTTCGATTTCAGCAATTCCTGCAGGTTCACCTTTGAAATATACAAGGTAGTAGTAACCTCTTTTGTGTTTTTCAATTTCGTAAGCTAATTGTTGAGAACCCATATTGTCACATTGTACAATTTCTCCACCATTCTTTTCAATAATAGCTTTTACACCATCAATTTGAGCTGCAGTTTCTTCTTCAGTTAACGTTGGCTTAATAATAAACATTGTTTCATAATGTCTTAATTTACTCATCTATTTTCTCCTTCTAGATTATGCCAATATTTTAGTTTTACACTAATATTAGCAAGGGTACTTTTTTATAAAGTCATGGATTTTACCCAAATAAAACTGTAAACTTTCTTAGAGTTGCTTGTAAATATAGATTTAAGTTGTCTATCTTTGAAGATTTGAGTTCTAACTCAATATTTAGTAAGTATTCTAGCATTTCTTGAAACTTTTCTGGTTTTATATTTATTGCTAGTTTTGATTTCTTTTCCCAGATATTCTTCGGAGGAATGAATCCTAATATTTCTTTAGGATTTGGTGCTCCAATTGCTCTTGTATATGAAGAAATCATAAACAGTTGTTGAATAAATGATGTTACTTGATTTATTAAGAATATTTCATTAACACCCTCTTCTAATAAAAGGGTTAAATCATTTGCTATATCTTTACCACTTAATAAATCATGCAAAAAGTCTTCAAAAGAAACAGCACCTATTCCAAAACAATGTGTATTTACAATATTTGAACTTATCTTTTCATCCAAAATAGCAAGTTTTGATAAGTCATTAATACATAATGATAAATCATTTTTATGCATAAAGTATAAATGATTTAGTGCAGACAACTCATAATTAATATTTAGGTTCTTTGCTTCATTTTCAATTAGCCGTACTGCTTCATTGTCATTAGGAGAAAACATTCTTACTGCTACAGAATTTGTTTTAGCAGAAAAGCTTTTCTCCATTGTTCTAAAATCTGTATCTCCTATACAAGAAAAGATAACTGTACTATCAGGATTTGCATTACAAGCTTCGACTAAAGTATCTACTTCTTTTTTAGGTATTTTTTTATCACATTTTATTAGTAATATATTATTTGATGAGAATAGTGAAGATTGTAGTAACTTGTCTTTTGCGTATTTAAAATCGTATTCATCAAAATACAATTTTTCAATTTCATCTTTTTGTCCAAGAGAAGAAGTTACAATATATGAGTAATGCTCAACTAAAAAGGTTGATTGTCCATAGAACATATAAGCATTAAATTTTTTATTTTGTCTTAAATGATTATCAAATTCGTTTTTATACATAGGGTATATCTTATCCTAAGTTATCTTTCAATAAAATTCATCTAAGAATGAAATATATAAAAAGGTTATTAATGTACAAAATAGAACTTCCCCTACTAGGTTTTGAAGAATTTAAAGAATTAGATATAAAATCTCTTGATAATAACTTTGTAACATTAGAATTAAATCAAGAAAAAGACTTAAATATTAATCTTGTAAATATCACTTATTTTAAAGATACTAATTTCAATTTTAACATTGATGATGATATTTTAGAAAAAATGCAAATTAAAAAACAAGAAGATTTCAAAATATTTTTCTGTATTGTAATGCAAAATCCAATAGAAGAATCTATTGTAAATCTTGCAGCTCCAATTTTAATAAATGAAGAAAAGAGGCTAATAGGTCAATACGTTCTTAAAGACAGAATTCCAAGACTATTTACAACACTAAACGAAGTTAGTATTTAATACTCGCAATTATCTGCTTTGTAACAATATCTACTTCTTTAATCTTAACTTTTAATTTTGTAAAAAGCTTCTGACCCTTTACGTTATCAATAGTTACTTTCAATCCAGAAATAGCATCATAAGAAACTGCTTTGTTTCTTTCAGTATCTACAATCTTTACTTTTATCATAGCTCCAATATTATCATTTGCCCATCGTGCATATTTTCTATCTTCATAATCCCAAACAAGTTGAGCTACTTTTCTTTCATTTAATGATATATGCTCACATATCTCATCTATGTTTTTTGGAGTTTGTTTAGATTTTAGCATTCTATGAAGTACTAAATCTGAATATCTTCTAATTGGACTCGTAAAATGTGAATATGATGAGAAACCTAAACCAAAGTGTCCCAAGTTTTTTGATGAGTACTTAGCTTGTGTTTGAGATTGAATAATAAGTTCATCAATTTCTTCACTCATCATTGAAGCTTTTGCCTTCTTTTGTATATGAGTAATTGTTTCATGAACATCACTTTGAACTTTTACTTTTACACCTAATATATTTACATCATCAACTAATCTTGAAATTGCTTTTAAAGATGGTTCTTCATGTATTCTATAAATTCCTACTGTATTTACTTTTTTACTAGCTTCAATATTTGCTAAAAGCATACACTCTTCAACTAATTGATGAGATGCTGTAGATTCTTCTTTTTCAACTGCTACTACTTTAAAGTTTTTAAGTTTTTGTCTTAATTCTGTAGTTCTAAAATCATAACCTTTTTCTAATCTCTTAGCTCTAAAGCTCTTTGTAATTTCATATAAAGGAAGTAGATAATCAAAAATTGTTTTATCAACGGCAGAATACTGATCTAAGTGTCCTTCTAAAACTCTATCAATTCTTCCATAAGAGAATTTTTTATGAGAGTTTATAATAGCTTCAAAAAGTTGTGCTTTCTTTGCTTTTTTATTTTGTAAATCTAAATATATTTTAAAAACAAAAGAGTATCTATCTACTCCTTCTTTTAAAGAACACATATCTTCACTTAATTCATTAGGTAGCATTGGTAATACTTTTCCAGGCAAATAAACTGAAGTTGATTTTAAAAATGCAAGTCTATCAAGGGCACTTCCCTCTTTTACAAAATATGACACATCAGCGATTGCTACATATAGTACTTTTTCTTCATCATCATAATAAATTGCATCATCATGATCTTTTGCAGAATTTGGATCAATAGTACAAAAAGGGAGATATGTTAAATCAACTCTTTGCTTTTCATCATTCATTTTTGCATCAACTTCTATAGGTTTTTCAAGTCTTATTTCTTCATGATATAAATGCAATGATATTAACTCATCAACTTTTGGGTCTTGAATATTTCCTAAGCTTTTTACTAAATCTAAAGATTGATTATCAACTAAAAGGATATCTCCCTCTTCATATTTAGATGCACCTTTGTTTTCCAATTTTATATTTTCTTTTACAGTATAAAAAGATTTATCTTTTATATAAACTAAAATATCATTTTTCTTACCATCTAAAATTTCAATAATATTTGCTTTGATTTTTGAACGTGGATTAAAAACTCTTTTGGCTAAAACCAAGTCTCCATTATATGCACCATTTAAATTATCAAACTCTATTTTAATATTTTTATGTTCACTTACTAAATCTTCAAGTATTACTAAATTTTTACCTACATTAACAATTGCTACTTTGTACTTTGAATTAAGTTCATAAGAATTATCATCTTGTTTTATAATAATATCTTTTTTTATAAATTTCTCAATTTCAATTAATTCCAATTTACTATAAGTGTTATTTTGTGTTTGTATCTTTATAAAGAGCTCTTTTAGCAATTTTCTTTCCTTTTATATATATCTCGTAATCCTAGCTAAAATATGTTAAGTATTACTATTTTTTATGGTAAATTACCAAGTTTTTAACTTTTTTTCAGTATAATCTCTAAAAATTTTACTAAGAGGGACATAATAATGGCATTAAATGTATACTATGACAAAGATTGTAATATCGAGTTAATCAAATCAAAGAAAGTTGCAATGATTGGATTTGGATCACAAGGGCACGCACACGCAGAGAATTTAAGAGATTCTGGTGTTGAAGTTATTGTTGGTTTAAGAAAAAATGGTTCTTCATGGGCTAAAGCTGAAGCTAAAGGTTTCACTGTTAAAACTGTTGCAGATGCAACTAAAGGTGCAGATGTTGTTGTAATCTTATTACCAGATGAAAATCAATCTGATATCTGGGATGCTGAAATTAAAGATAATTTAAAAGATGGTGCTTATGTATCATTTGGACATGGATTTAACATTCACTATGGAAGAATTACACCTGCAAAAAATATTAATGTAATGATGGTTGCTCCTAAAGCTCCAGGTCATACTGTAAGAAATGAATTCACTAAAGGTGGAGGAATTCCTGATTTAATTGCAATTCATCAAGATGCTTCTGGAGATACTAAAGAAGTAGCATTATCTTATGCTTCTGCAATTGGTGGAGGAAGAACTGGAATTATTGAAACTACTTTCAAAGATGAAACTGAAACTGATTTATTCGGAGAACAAGCTGTATTATGTGGTGGAGCTGTATCTTTAGTTCAAGCTGGATTCGAAACATTAACTGAAGCTGGTTATGCACCTGAAATGGCATACTTCGAATGTTTACATGAATTAAAATTAATCGTTGACTTAATGTATGAGGGTGGAATTTCTGATATGAGATATTCTATTTCTAATACTGCTGAGTACGGAGATTATGTTTCTGGAAAAAGAGTTATCAATGATGAGTCTAAAGCTGCTATGAGAGAAATCTTAAAAGAAATTCAAGATGGTAGATTTGCAAAAGACTTCATCTTAGAAGGTCAAGCTGGATACCCAAGAATGAATGCTGAAAGAACAAATGCTAAAGCTTCATTAATTGAGAAAACAGGTAATAACTTAAGAGAAATGATGCCTTGGATTTCTTCAAGTAAAATCGTTGATTTAGACAAAAACTAGTATTAAAATAAGAAGAGTTTTCTCTTCTTATTTACTTCCTAAATTATGAGTAAAAAACAAACTAAACGTAAAAAATCATCAGCAACAGTTTCAAAAACTAAATTAGTAAAAATTTTTCTACTAATATTTTTATTTGCATTTATAGCGAGTGGCGTAAGCTACTTTATAATGAAGAATGAAGATAAAAATTCAAATGAAAATATTAATAATATACTTAAAAAAGAGAAAAAACAAACTCTAAATACACCTGCAAAAGAACTTAAAAAATTTCAAGATGAAAAACTTGATAAGTACTTTGATAAATTAGAAACTCCAAAAGAAAAGTTTGAAGAAGATACTGAAGAATTAAAAAAAGTTCATATAGATGAAGAAGAAATAAAACCTAAAATAAAAGAAATTAAAAAGCAAGATGAAAAAAAGAAAGAAACAAAAAAAGAAGAAGTAAAAAAAGTAACTATTACAAAAAGTAAAAAAGATTTATATACTTATGATAAAAAAACTAAACCAAAACTTGCAATTATACTTGATGATATAAGTAGTAGTAAACAAAAAAAAGCAATTTTAAATATAGGATATAATGTAACAATGGCTTTTCTTCCTCCACAAGAAGGTCATTTAAATTCTGCAAAAATTGCACAAGATGTACCAGTTCATATGATTCACTTTCCAATGCAAGCCTCATCTAAATTTAAATCAAAAGAGAAAACCACACTAAATATAAATGACTCTTACGAGAAAATTGAAGGTATTGTAAAAAAACTAAGACAACAATATCCAAAAGCAAAATATACAAATAACCATACAGGTTCAGTATTTACGCAAAATGATGCAGCAATGGATAAACTATTTCGCGCTTTAAAAAAATATAACTTTGTCTTTGTAGATAGTAGAACAACTGCAAAAAGTGTAGCTAAGAAATATGCAAAAAAATATGGAATGCCTTATATTGTGAGAAATACTTTTCTTGATAATGAAAGAAATTTTCAGTATATTCAAAATCAATTAAAAAAAGCTATTAAAATTGCAAAAAAAAGAGGATATGCAATTGCAATTGGACATCCTTACTCTATAACGATACAAGTTTTAAAAGAATCAAAACACCTACTAAAAGATGTTGAACCAATTTTTATAAATAAACTTCCTTACCTTTAAGCTTTAAGATATATAATTAAATATATTATTATATATCTACTTACAAGGCTTTTTAATGATTAGAGAAATAGACTTTAATATTCCTGAATTAACTAATATGAAAAAATATCCAAAAGAACTTTTCTATATTGGGAATACACAACTTTTACAAAAGAAAAAAATATCTATAATAGGCACTAGAAGGCCAAATTCATATACAAAAGAGTTTACACACAAGTTAGCTCATAAACTCTCTTCTTTGGATATTTGTATAGTAAGTGGAGCTGCTATGGGTGTTGATGCAATATCACATCTTGCCGCAAAACCTGAAAATACAATAGCCGTTGTTGCAAATGGCTTAGATATAAGATATCCAAGTGTAAATAAAAATCTAATTTCAAATATTGAAGAAAAAGGTTTAGTACTATCTGCTTATAAAGTAGGTGAGAAAGCTAGAAATTATACCTTTGTACTAAGAAATGAAATAGTTGTAGCTTTAGGAGATATTTTAATAGTAACTCAAGCTGATTTAAATTCAGGAAGTCTTACGTCAGTGCAATATGCAATAAAAATGAAAAAGAAAATATATACTTTACCACATAGAATAAATGAAAGTTTAGGAACTCAAGAACTTGTAAAAAAAGGTTTAGTTGAACCTATTTATAATATCGAAGATTTTATTTCAAAATACACAAATACAAATGAAATAAAAAAAACTACAGATGAACTTTTACTTTTTTGCGAAAATAATCCAAGTTATGAAGAAGCTGTATTAAAATTTGGAAATAGAGTATTTGAATATGAACTAGAAGGAAAAATTGCAATTAACAATGCAAAGGTCTCAGTAATTTAATTTACTGAGCAATGCTTTCTTCCTTTTACTTTTAGTAAGATTAAATATCCTACAATTCCAGACAATAAAGAACCTATTAAAATAGCTAACTTATCAGTATAAAAAAACTGTGATGAGTCTTCAAAGGCTAGTGAATCTACAAATAAACTCATAGTAAAACCAATACCGGTTAAAACACTTATTCCATATATCTGAGCCCAGGTTGTACATTTGGGGAGTTTTGCCCATTTAAGTTTTACAGCTATAAAAACGAATAAAAATACTCCCATTTGTTTTCCAAGAAAAAGTCCTAAAATAATACCTAATGAAACAGGATTAAAAACTTGACTCATATCTAAAGTTCTTAAATCAATTCCTGCATTTACAAATGCAAAAATTGGTAGAATATAAAAAGCAACCCAAAAATGTATATAGTGTTGTAAACTTTTTACAGGTGAGACACGTTTTCTTTTTTCATTGATTGCGTTAAGAGGAATTGTAAAAGCTAATATAATTCCAGCAAGTGTTGCATGAACTCCAGATTTTAGTACAAATACCCATAAAATCAATCCAACTAAGGCATAAGCACTTACTAATGTTATTTGCATTCTATTCATTGTTACTAATATAATTATACAAATTAATGCAAAAAATAAAGACGTAAGAGATAAGCTTGAAGTATAAAAAAATGCAATTATTAAGATAGCTCCCAAATCATCAAAAATAGCTAATGCCATTAGAAATATCTTTAAAGAAACTGGTACTCTTTTTCCAAGTAAAGCTACAATACCTAAAGCAAAAGCAATATCAGTTGCAGTTGGAATTGCCCAACCTCGAAGAGCAAAATCATTATCATAATTAAAAAATATATAAATTAATGCAGGAAATAACATCCCTCCAATAGCAGCAATTCCTGGTAATGCAATTTTTGAAAAAGAGGAGAGATGACCAAGCAAGAGTTCTCTTTTTATTTCTAAACCAATAAGAAGAAAGAAAATAGCCATTAAGCCATCATTTACCCATAATATTAATGGTTTAGATATTTCTAAGAGAGTACCTATTTTAAATTCAATAGTAGTGTGTAAGAAGTTTGCATAAAATTCTGATAAAAAGGTATTACTAAATATTAACGCAAGGACCGTTACGATCATTAAAATAATACCAGCTGTTGATTCTTTTTCCAAAAATTTTCTAACTAAAATCTTCATAATACCTGCCTTTTAGAGCGTAATATATAATTTTAGTATAAACTGCTTTATTAAATATTAAAGCAGTTTATAAATTAATGTCTAAGTTGATAAGTAATATCTCCAGCTCCAACGCCTAAGAATATTCCTTCGTCATAACTTTTTATAATTTTCTCATCTTTTATTAAATCAATTCTTCCATTTGTTGAAGAGATTCTATCTGCAAAAATAGGATTATATGTAGCAAATTCTTTTTCAAAGTTTATATCAATTTTTTGCTCACCTGGAATTGTCCAAATAGGAAGTATAATTAACTCATCACATCTTCTAAAGCATTTTTTAAAACCTTCAAGATTATCACTTGTTCTTGAGTATTTATGTGGTTGCCATAAAACAATTCTATTATTTAAATTTGTTAAATTATCATATAATTCAATTGATTTCATCGTAACTTCAATTTCTGTTGGATGATGCGCATAATCATCAATTACAACAAACTTATCATTTGCTTGAACAACATCAAATCTTTTTTTAATCCCTTTGTATTTTAAAAGATTAGTTCTAATACTTTCAATATCAAGTTCATTAAGTGCAGCTAAAATAGCTAGTGATGCATCAACTGCAATGTGATATCCAAAGCCCCAAACTTCAAAACTACCTAAATCTTTTAATTCAAATCTAGTACATGGCTCTTTATCTTTTAGAGTATACGATAAGTTTTTAATATCAACACTAGGATAAAGATACGTAGCTTCTTCAATCTTTAACTTTTTAATATCTTTATCTTCACCATTTAATACTCTTTTTTTAGCAAGTGCTATAAATCTTTCATAAGACTCATAAAACTTATCATAATCATAGTGATAATATTCCATATGTTCTGGTTCTGCATTTGTTACAATCGCACAATATGGGTTTGAAAGTAAAAAAGAGGCATCTGATTCATCCGCTTCAAAAGCAACTAAATCATTTACATACTTAAAATTTGAACCAAACTCTTTTGAGATTGCACCAATTAATGCTGAACTTTGTAAAATAGAAGCTAGTATTGCAGTTGTAGTTGATTTTCCATGAGCACCTGCTACACAATAATTTTTCTTATCTCCTAAAACAATAGGTAAAGCTTCTTTTCTTGAAAGTGTTCTAATTTGTTTAACTCTTGATTGAATTAATTCTGGATTTTCATCTGTTACTGCTGCAGAATAAATTACTAAATCAAAATCATCTTTTATATTATTTGCACTTTGAGGGCAAGAAACGTGAATACCTTCATTTTGAAGTTCTTTTGTAATAGGTGAACTTTTCATATCTGAACCACTTATTTCATGACCATCATAATTTAAAAATCTTGCTAAGGCTGAAAGTCCAATTCCACCTATTCCTATAAAATGTACTTTCATTAGCTTTCCAATAAATGTTTTAAATTTTTATACTCTTTTTCAAGTATTTCCTTATTATCATTTAAAAATTCATCTATATCAAATTTAAAATTCATAATAAAGTATCCATACTTTTCTTCACTACTTTCTTTTTCAAGATCAACACTTGTATCATAGAAAAAGTCTAATTGATTTTTTGTTGATAAAACTATTAATAAAACATTTAAAGCTTTCTCTAAAGTCTCATCATCAATTATATTAGCTAAAACAAAAACTAGTTCTTTAGCCCCATCAAAATTATCGTATGACCATTTTTCAATTGCATGTTCATAAAAAGCTCTTACATAAAGTAAGTTTTCATTTTCTAACTTTAGCTTTTCATTTTTATTTACAATTTGCTCAACATTTTCAAAAGAAGTTTTTAAAATCTCTTCATAAAGTTTATTTATCTTTTCTTCATCTAAATCTAAAATTAACATTGAATCTAATGTTTCATACATTACATTAATATTTTTTTCTGCAATAGATTTAACTCTAGCCTCTTCTAAATACTTTAGAAAATCTGGATTTGTTCTTGCATCATTTAACTGCTCTTTATCCATCAATAAAATCCTTTAATCTTTTTAATACTTCTTCTGTTTTTTGTGCATTTTCAACTAGTGCTATTCGTACATAACCTTTTCCAATTCCTTCTCTACCTAAGAAAGATCCTGGAAGTACTTTTATATTTTTTTCTTTATATAAATTTCTTGTAAATTCTATTTCATCTTCAACTTCAAGCCAAATATAAAATGTAGCTTGTGGAGTAGCAACTCCTAATATTTCACGTGCTAGTTCAAAGTTCTTCTTATAAATACTTCTAAAATACTCTACATGACTTTCTTCATTCCATGCAGCTGCAGCTGCTAGTTGAAGAGGTACAGGAGAAGCACATCCAACATAAGTTCTATATTGCATATAATTTTTAAGTATTTTTGCATCACCTGCAATAAATCCACTTCGTAATCCTGGAGCAGAACTTCTTTTTGAAATCGAATTCATTACTAAAACATTTTTAAACTTTTTATTTCCAACTAAGATACTAGCTTCAAGTAAAGAAGCTGGTTTATTATCTTCATCAAAATAAATTTCTGAATAACATTCATCATTAATTAAAATAAAATCATATATTAAAGCTTTTTCTACCCATTCTCCTAATTCTTCTTTACTCATAGATGCAGAAGTTGGATTATTTGGGAAGTTTAAAACTACTAAATCACATTTTTTTAGCTGCTCTTCGTCTAAATATGCTTTAAAATCATTCTCTTTAGTTAAATCAATATGGATAACAGAAGCCCTACTTGCTATTGCAGCACCTTCATAAATTTGATAAAAAGGATTTGTAAAAGCAATAGTTGGCTCTTTTTTATCAAACAATGCAAATTGAGGGAAGTTAAATAGAACTTCTCTTGTTCCAAAAGTTGGAATAATTTGCGTATAATCTAAAGCAACATCAAATCTTTTATTTACAAAATTAATCATTGCATCTTTAAGCTCAGAAATTCCTGCTGATGCTGGATATTTTTTCAATAAAGAAGTTGATTGCTTTAATGCATCTTGTATAAAATCTGGTGTTTCAAACTTCGGTTCACCAATAGTTAAAGCAGATAATTCATAATTCTCATTAGGTATAACATCTGCTAATATTTCTGTTAATCTTTCAAAAGGGTATTTCTCAAAATTCATTTAATTTTTCCTTGCCATCTAGTGTTCTTCAACTATTGGTATTAATAATTGGTTATATTTATTCATATCAAAAGAGATACAATCAGTATTTGTATAGAAGAATTTCCATGAAAATCTTTTTTTAAGCATCTCTTCTTTTAAAGGTAAAATTTGAAGCATATTTTTTTCTTTTAGTAATTCTCTTACTGGATTTTTATTATTTGATATAATTTCGATTTTTTCATTAAATATTTTTGCTAAGTTTTCAAAGTGATCTAATAAATTTGTTTTATCTTCATCCTCTCCAATTGGGTCTAAATCAAAGATTCTTGTTTTTGTTTTGATTTGACTTGCAACATCAAATACAATTGGAGATATTTGTTCATAAGAGTGAGTATCATTTAATAAAACTACAGTTTGTTTTATAGATTTCATACTCTCTTCTCCTAATTTAAAAATAGGAACTTTATAATCAACTATAATTCTTAAAGAATCTTTTGATTTAAACATTTCTTGAGTTAGAATCATCATTCCAATATCATATTTTCTAAAATCTTCTTTTAGAATTTTATTAAAACCTTTACTCGAATAATCAACTCTTACTACAATACTGTCAAAATATTTTAACTTTTCTTTTATATAATTCATAATAGCAGGTGTTGTAGGTCTAGTGATTCTAATAATTAATTTATTATTTTTTAACCTTTGGTTTAATGTTTTTGCTTCTTCAATAGCTTTTTTTACACTTTTTTCATCTTGTAAATAAAGATCTAAATATAAATAAATATTGTGACCAAAAGGCATAGGAAACTGCCCTTGTGTTTTTCCAATTGCATTATATACTTGCATTAAAACATAAGGTTTTCCAACTACTAAAATCACATCATTTGGTTTTAAAACTAATGATGGCTTAATATTTACAAGTTGTTGATTTCTATAAAGTGCAAATATTTTCCACTCTTTTTGCTCAATTGAACCTAAGTATCTATATGCATAAGAGCTTCCAAATGGAACTCTAATCTCCATAATTTCACCCTGCTTTAAACCAATATTTTGGGCTACAACAGGAATATTTGGAAGTCGTTCAACCATTCCATTTGCAAGAACATCGATACCTTTATATACATTTATATATGGATCTTTAAAATCTAAACCCCAATAATCTAAAATTGTCATTTGTAAGTTTTGTTTGTGACTTCTAATATTCTTTGTTACATTAATCATTTCATCTTTTGAATTAAGTGCGATTAATACTTCTGTATGAATATTTTTATCTAAAACCATTGCAAGTTTTGATTTAGACGTTGGATCAAATTTATAAAAAGTAAAGTTCGAAGGTTTTTGAACAGGGAGGATAACATCACTCATATATATAATATCATAAGCGTTATCACCAGTATTTGCTTCTACGATTCTGTGCATTAATTTTTTTGCAACAATGCCGTCTAAAATAATCAAGATTTTTTTCATTTGGACATTATATCTTTTTTAAATTAATAGTAGCAGAAATAAAGCTAATTTTTTTACTTTACTTCCTGTCCTATTAAGTTGTCAATTTTAGCTAAAGATAATAAATAATCATGAACATATTTTAAATAATCAGCTTTTACATAAGATTCAATATATTGTGCTTCTATAACTTTTTGTGGTTCAATAGCATCTATTTGATAACCTCTTACATTTAACTCTCTACTATCACGTGCTAGTTTTTTTGCTTTTTTCAATGTTTGAATTTGTTTAAAACCAATAAGTGCATTATTAAGTTCATTTTTAATTTGTAATGCAACTCCCTCTTTTAACATATCTTGTAATAAATATAGTTTCTTTTTTTCTAACTTCTTTTCACTCACCATATTTGTCGTTTTAAAGCCATCAAAAAGTGGGATTTGTGCTGCAAAGCCAATATTCCATGTATTCTCTTTATCATCAGATAAATATCCATATTCATAAGAATTATATGTGTGAGCAAGTTCTCCCATTAAAGCAACACTTGGATAATGACCTGCTTTTTGTTCTTTTATTTGCTCTTTTGATATTTTTAATGCAATATCCATTTTTCTAATATCACTATTTGTTCTATATGCATCTTGAACTAATTTTGATAAAGAATACTTTGGAGGTAATAATTCATTATTTGTATATTTTAATTTTATTTCACTATCCCATGCTAAACCCATAGCATTTGATAAGGCTGATCTAACCATAAATCTATTTGCTTCAATTTTAGCAACTATTGATTCTATTAAAGCAACTGTAACTTGTATAGATAAATAATCTGTTTTTTTAACATTTAAAGACTCTCCACTTTCATAAAACTGTTTTGTTAAAGTAGATATATAATTCATTCTAGTAAGTGTAGATTTCGCGATTTTATATAACTCATTTGTTAAAACATATCCATAAAAATATTTTTTAATATCGTAAACAACATCTAAATCATTTCTTCTAATTGTATTCATTGCTAATAATTTATTTAATTTAGCTTGTTCAATTACTGAAGATATTTTCCCACCTGTAAATAATGGATATAAAAGGTTTAGAGAACTTTTAATGGTATCTCTACCTAATGCAGTTGAATCTATATCTGCACTTATTGTTCCTTCTGGGAATGCACTTAATGGTGTTGCAGCAATTTGAGATTGAGCATAAGTTCTAGTTGCACTATCAGATATACTTAAAGTATTTGCTAAAGCTAAGGTTTTTGTAAGCTCCGAAGGTAAAGAAAATGTACCTCTTTGTTGAAAAATAACATCTTCATTTTTTCTTTGTCCAACAACCATTGCATTTAACGCTGGATAATTTGCACTAAGGGCTTGATTATATTGAGCATTTGCAATTTCTAGTGCAACTTTTGAAATCTTACTTTTGTGATTATTCTCTAAAGCAATATTTATTACTTCTTTTAATGTAAATTCTTTTGTTTTCGCAAATATTACATTTGTACATATTAATAAACATAACAATAATTTCATACTTTTCCTTGAAAAATTTATAGTTTCATAGTATAACTAAAAAAAACAAAAAAATAAATAATTCTAATAATCCTAGAGAATAAGTCATATTTAGAATTAATAATTATAAATTTAAATATTAATCTACTTTAGATATAATTCTATTAATTTAAAGAAAAGGTACTATATTTAATGGAATTTAAAATAGACGCAACATCACACCACAAAGCTAGAGCTTGTACAATTAAAACAGCTCATAGCACGATTCAAACACCAGTATTTATGCCTGTTGGGACGCAAGGAACTGTAAAAACTCTTGATGCAAATGATATGTTAGATATGGGTGCAAAAATCATTTTAGGTAATACTTACCATTTATACTTAAGACCAGGAAGTAAAACAGTTAAAAAGTTTGGAGGACTTCATGGTTTTTCAAAATTTCCTAACTCTTTTTTAACAGATTCAGGAGGTTTCCAAGCTTTCTCTCTTAGTAAAAATACTAAGCAACATGAAGATGGAATCATGTTCAAATCTCATATCGATGGAAGTAAGCATTTCTTTACACCACAAAGTGTACTTGATACTCAATATGATTTAGGTTCAGATATTATGATGATATTAGATGATTTAGTTGCTCTTCCAAACACAGAAGAAAGAATAGAAAAATCTATTCAAAGAACAACTAAATGGGCACAAGAAGCAATTACTTATCATAAAGAACAACAAGAAAAAGGTATTGGAGTTAATCAAAATATCTTTGCAATTATTCAAGGTGGAACAAGTAAAAAATTCAGACAAATGAGTGCTGAGCAATTATGTGCACTTGAAGATTATGATGGTTTTGCAATTGGTGGATTAAGTGTTGGTGAACCAAATGCAGAAATGTATGAAACAGTTGAGTGGACTACAGATTTTATGCCAAAAGATAAACCTAGATATTTAATGGGTGTAGGAACTCCTGAAGATTTAATTGAAAATATCGAACGTGGTGTTGATATGTTTGATTGTGTAATGCCTACAAGAAATGCTAGAAATGGAACACTATTTACTTCATTTGGTAGAATAAATGTAAGAAATGCAATCTTTAAAGAAGACGAGGGACCAATAGATCCAGAGTGTGATTGTTATACATGTAAGAACTTTTCAAGAGGATATTTAAATCATCTTTATAGAGCCGGTGAAATGACATACTTTAGATTAGGCTCATTACATAATGTACATTACTATTTAAATTTAATGAGTCAAGCTAGAGAAGCAATACTTGCAGATAATTGGCTTGAATTTAAAAAAGAGTTCTACGATAAAAGATCGTAGATTAAAAGAAGATTTTCTATTTTTATGTTAAAATAGATAAATATTAGAAATTATAAGGAAAAATATGACTGTTGATGATAACTTAATTGCGAAACTATCAAAACTATCTAGTTTAGAAATAGATGAGTCAAAAAAAGAAAATTTAAAAGCAGAACTTGCTGATATTATTAATTTTGTTGAAAACTTAAATGAAATAGATGTATCAAATATTGAAGCTACATTTAGTACAATTGAAGGTGGAACACCACTTAGAGAAGATAATGCCAATCAAGACTTAGAATTATCAAATCACATTTTAAAACATGCTCCAAAAAGTGAAGATGGATTTTTTGTTGTACCAAAAATTATTGAATAGGAAGAAAAATGGTTAAGGTTTATGGAATAAAAACCTGCGATTCTGTTAGAAAAGCCTTAAAGTTTTTTAAGGACAATGAAATAGAAGTTGATTTCTTTGATTTTAAAAAAGAAACACCAAGTTCAGATCTAATAGATTCATGGGTAGAAAAATCAGATTTAAATTTACTATTTAATTCAAGAGGAACTAAATATAGGACTTTAAAATTAAAAGAGTTAAATTTAGATGATGAGGGAAAAATACAATGGCTAAAAAAAGAGCCAATGCTTTTTAAAAGACCTGTTATTGAATATGATGAAAAAGTTTTAGTAGCTTTTAATGAAGAGATTTATAAAGAAACTTTTTTATAAAAGTTTTAAACTACTAGATATAAAAAAAGGGGATAGTTTTTTAACTATCCCCTTTTTTATGCACATAATTAAAAGATTTAATTAAATAATTAAATCTTTTCTAGCTTCTTTTAAAGTATCAGCAATCATAAATGATAATTCAAGTGCTTGATCAGCATTTAATCTTGGATCACATTGTGTATGATATCTAGATGCTAAGCCTTCAGTTGTAACTGCTGAACTTGCACTTCCTGTACACTCAGTAACATCTTGACCAGTCATTTCTAGATGGATTCCTCCAGCATAAGTACCTTCTGCTTTATGGATTTGGAAGAATTGTTTTACTTCACTTAATATTGCTTCAAAATCTCTTGTTTTATAACCATTATCAGCTTTAATAGTATTTCCATGCATTGGATCACATGACCATAATACATTTTTTCCCTCACGCTTTACTCTTTCAAGTAATTTAGGATAAAAATCACCAACTTTATTTGCACCCATTCGTACAATTAAGTTAAGTCTTCCTGCTTCATTTTCTGGGTTTAAAGTATCAATTAATTGAATTAATTCGTCTTCTTTCATTGATGGACCTACTTTACAACCTATTGGGTTTTTAATCCCTCTAAAGTATTCAATATGTGCATCTTTTAAATCTCTAGTTCTATCGCCTATCCATAACATATGAGCAGCACAGTTAAACCAATCACCTGTAATTGAATCTTTTCTAGTTAATGCTTGCTCATAATTTAATAATAATGCTTCATGAGATGTAAATAGTGTTGTTTGTGCTAAATTAGGTGCAGTTTGACTATTAATTCCACATGCTTTCATAAAATTAAGTGCTTCAGTGATTTTTGAAGACACCTCATCATATTTTTCACCTAAAGTATTATCTTTTATAAAATCTGTATTCCATAAGTTAACTTGATTTAAATCTGCCATTCCTCCACGAGAAAATGCACGAAGTAAGTTCATAGTTGCTGCACTTTGATTATATGCTTTTAATAACTTCTTAGGTTTAGGACCTCTTGCTTTTTCATTAAATTCAATATCATTTACAATATCTCCTCTATAAGAAGGTAATGAAATTCCATTTACTTCTTCAAAATCTGAAGATCTAGGTTTTGCAAACTGTCCAGCAATTCGTCCAACTTTAACAATAGGACAGCCTCCTGAAAATGTTAAAACAACTGCCATTTGCATCATAACTTTAAATAAATTCTTAATATTATTTGCATCAAATGAAGAAAAAGACTCCGCACAATCTCCACCTTGAAGTAAGAATGCTTTTCCGTTTACTACATCAGCTAATTGATTTTTTAAATTTAAAGCTTCCCCTGCAAAAATAAGTGGAGGATAAGATCCTAACTCTTTTTCTACTTTTTTTAACTTATCTAAATCTGTATAAGTTGGTTGTTGCTTTATTGGAAAATCTCTCCAACTGTTTGGTTCCCAATTCTTCATTTTTTACCTTTTATTTTATTTTACTTATATTTTGAAATATTATCTTATTTTAACTTAGTTAATTAACTTTGATAATAAATCTTTAAATGAAACTTTAAATGCTTCTAAACCTTGACTTAAAAGATCATCATAAACTTTTTTCATATTTACATTTTTCTTTTTTAACTCTGTAAAATATGCATTACAATCTTCTTCACTCATAATGTTTGTTTCTTCTTTAACTCCATCTTTTACCCAATCTTCAATAGTTGATAAAGGTGCAGTATTTACAGAGTTTGGAAAGATTAAGTTATCAATATAATAACTTGGTGCTAATTCATTTCCTTTAACTCCAGTACTTGCAAATAGTGTTCTAATATTTGAGTTTTTGAATTTATTAACTTCATGATAACACTTAATTGCATTTGTAATACCTAGTTTAGAAGTTGCTAAACCTTTTGTAATAAATTCCCCATCACACATTCGATCAAATCTAGAAACAAAAACAGAAACAACTGCTTTTATATCTTTATTAGAGTCTTTAATACCTTCATCTAAAGCTTGTGTGCATTTAATAGCTTGTTCAGGTGAAAAGATTAATGTTGCATTTACATGAATACCTTTTGAAGTTAATTCTCTCATTGCAATATATCCAGCTTCTGTTGCTGGTACTTTAATCATCACATTTTCAGCACTTATTGAAGAGTAAAGTCTTAAACCTTCATCAATAGTTCCTTGAGCATCATCACATAATGAAGGATCAACTTCTATTGAAATAAATCCATCATCAGTATCTTCTTTATGTAAAGGAGAA
Source organism: Poseidonibacter lekithochrous (assembly GCF_018861145.1). Classification (GTDB taxonomy): domain Bacteria; phylum Campylobacterota; class Campylobacteria; order Campylobacterales; family Arcobacteraceae; genus Poseidonibacter; species Poseidonibacter lekithochrous_A. The sequence continues at coordinate 61,960 of NZ_JAHKQT010000003.1, read as the reverse complement.
AGTAATTTAGCGGCTCTTTTAATATCAGTTAAAGCTAATTCTTCATAAATAGTTTTTGCATTATTTGCTTGTAACATATCAAGTTGTTGTTTATATGCAACAGAATTTGAAATTGAAGATTCAAAGATTGCTGGGTTTGATGTAGCACCTTGAATTGTTTTGTCTTTTATAATCTCTTGGAATCTATTCTCTAAAAAATCTCTTTCTATAAAATCACACCATAAAGAGTAATTAATATCTTCTTTTAAGCTCATCTGTTATCCTTATATCTTTTCTAATATTTTTGTTAAATCTTTTTCATCTATTATAATATTTGCTTCTTTTTTTAATACATCTCTTGCACAAAAAGCAATTCTTGTATCAGCATGAGCAAACATAGATAAGTCATTAGCTCCATCACCACATACTAAAGTATCAGCACGTGTTACACCTAATAATGATTGTAGTCTTTGAATCATATCACCTTTTGAGTGAGAAAACATCATATCACCACCAACTTGTCCTGTTAAAATACCATCTTTTTCATGTAATATATTTGAGAAGTCAGCATCCAAACCTAAGATATCTTTGGCAGGACTAGTTCCAATTCTAAAGCCACCTGAAAAACATACTACTTTATAACCTTTTTCTTTAAGTGCTGGAATCAATTCTTTTGCTCCTGGCATTAAAGGTAAATCTTTACAAATATCGACAGCTTTTTGATACTCTAAACCTTTTAATAAACCTACTCTTGTAGTTAAAGATTCAAAAAAATCTAATCTTCCAGACATCGCTTCTTCTGTAATATGTGCAACTTCTTGTCCTATTCCTAACTCATCTGCTAGAAAGTCTATTGTCTCTCCATCCATAAGTGTTGAATCAAAATCAAAAACAGCTAATTTCATTAATTTTCCCTAGTTTTAGTCTTTTAAGGATATAATATTATCTAAATTAAACTAAATATACTAAAAGGATTGTTTTTCACTATGTTTGAAACACTACTACAAAAACTACAAGAAGACTATTATTTAACATTAGAAACAACACCACAACATGAACCTTCTATGCATAATATTATTGAAAGAATTAAAAAATTTAAACTACAAAATAAAGTAGATGGTTTCTCTTGTACAGATAACCCACTTGCTAAACTAAGATACAATGCTCTTTTCGCATCTTTAAAATTACAACAAGAGTTTAAAAAACCTGTAATTGCAACAATGACAATGAGAGATAGAAATAAAATTGCTTTACAATCTGACTTACTTGGAGCTAGTGATTTTGATGTACGTGCAATTTTAGCACTAACTGGTGACCCAGCTAAAATGAGTGATCAACCAAATACAAAAGGTGTTTTTGAAGCAAACTCAATTATGCTTTTAAAAATCATAAAATCATTTAATTATGGAATGGATTATTCAGGACATCCTTTTAAAATTGAACCAAAACAAATCTTTCCTTTTTCTGTTGTAAATTCTTATGCAAAAAGTTTTACTTCATTAGAGAAAAAAATGCACAATAAAATACAAAATGGCTCATTAGGAATAATTTCTCAACCTGTATTTGATATTGAAAATGCAGAAAAATTACTTGAGTCATTTAATAGAGCAAAAGAAGATGTAGAAGGTGATAAGAAAAAAGCTCAGCTGATATTTGGATTATTCCCTATTACGAAACTCCGAACTGCCCTATTTCTTTCAGCACAAGTTCCAGGTATTCATGTACCTCAAATGTGGATAGATAAACTTGAAGTAGCTCACAAGATTTCTGAAGAAGAAGAGTATAAAGTAGGAATGGAATTAAGTCAAGATGTTTATAAAAAAATCAGAAAGTTTCATCCAAAAGTACACTTAATGACAGCAAATAGATTTGATGTTGCAAATGAGATTATTTCTTGAGTATAGCAAGTATTGATATAGGTCTTAAAAGAATTGGAGTTGCAATATGTGTTGGTTCAAATATTGTAACTCCTAAAGATCCAATTTTACGAAAAAATAGAAATCAAGCAGCACGAGATGTAAATACTTTTTTAAAAGAATGGGATATCAAAAAACTAATTGTTGGATTTCCTAGCTCAAGTGATGATATGCAAAAAAGAATAAAACACTTTGTAAATCTATTAGAACTTGAAATTCCTTATGAGTTTCAAGAAGAAAATATGAGTTCAATTGAAGCAGAAGATATGATGAAAGGTCAAATCAAATATAAAAGAGATGGAAGAGTTGACTCAATAGCTGCTAAGATTATTCTTGAGAGATATCTTAGTAAATAGTAAAAAGGAATTATTTCTTACTTAATTTAGATAGTGAATTTATTAATATTCTTTCCAATATATAATGATTAATATTATCTTTTGAGATATCCTATATTTCATTTATATACAAATCAAATTTTAATTCTTTTCTTTTTTAGAATAATTATATTGTAAGATACTAATTATTTATATTAAAGTAATTATAACATTGATTTATGTACAATTATTTTAGTTCAAGATGGCTTTATATCAGCTTATTGTAAATATGCTATTTCTGCATATTAATAAAAATATAGTGTTTTTATTAGAACATATTTGTCTTCATATTAAATATGCATTTTTTGCATATTAATAAAAATTAATTTATAAATGCAAAGGTCATATTTATTATGAAAAAAATTTTATTCTTACTTATATCAATAATACTCGCTATAAGTATCTTAGTATCTTTTGGTGTAGGACAATACCCAATAACTCTTAATGAATATATAGATGTCATCTACTACTGGCTAGGATTAGAACAAAGTCCTGAAATATATAAGAAATCAGAGTCTATAAATATGATTTTACAAGAGATTAGATTACCTCGTATTTTAGCTGCAATTCTTGTAGGAGCTTCCCTATCTATTTCAGGTGCAGTTTTTCAAGGAATGTTTGTAAATCCTTTAGTTTCACCTAGTATTTTAGGTGTTTTATCTGGTGCATCTTTTGGAGCAGCACTAGGAATGCTCTTAGGTGAATCTTTATTATTTATACAATTTACTGCATTTCTTTTTGGTTTTATAGCTGTATTTTTAGCAATGATGATTGGCAAAACTTATGGTGGAGGAAATAGTCTTTTAATGCTTGTATTAGGTGGAATAATAAGTTCTTCTTTATTTAGTGCTTTCTTATCACTTATAAAATATATGGCTGATCCTTATAATACTCTTCCTTCAATTGTTTACTGGCTAATGGGTTCTTTATCTTCTGTTACTCTTGAATCTGTAGGATTAATTTTTCCTTGGGTTCTTATTTCTACTTTTTTATTGATACTTTTTGGTAAGCATTTAAACCTTATGAGTTTAGGAGAAGACGAGGCTTTATCTTTAGGTGTTGATGTAAAAAAAGTTAGATTTATAATGATTATTTTAGCTACTTTATTAAGTACTCTTAGTGTAATGCTAGCTGGAATTATTGGTTGGGTAGGATTAGTAATTCCACATATAGCTCGTTTTATAATAGGTTCAAATCATATAACACTCATACCTTTTTGTGCGATTTTAGGTGCAACTTTTTTAGTAATTGTTGACACTATTTCAAGAACAATATCACAAACAGAAATACCTCTAGGAATTATTACATCTCTTGTTGGTATACCTGTGTTTATTTTTGTATTACGTTATAACCTTAAAAGGAATGAAGGATGATACAAGTACAAAATCTTTCATGTGGATATGGTTCAAAAGAGATATTAAATGATATCAACTTTAGTATAGAAGAAGGAGCTGTTTTATCAATTTTGGGTGCAAATGGAAGTGGGAAAAGCACATTATTAAAAGCAATGGTTGGAATACTTCCTTATAAAGGAGATATTTCTATAAATAAAAATGATACACGAGGTCTTAATAGAAAAGAACGCGCTTCTTTAGTTGCTTATGTTCCTCAAAGTTCTAGTATCCCTTTTGATTTTAATGTGCTTGAAATTGTCTTAATGGGTCGTTTTCATAGCTCAACTTTAAATCTATCTTATTCACAAAAAGATAAATATGAAGCTTGTGAAGCATTAAAACAAGTAGGAATTGAAGATTTTAAAGAAAGAATTTTTAGAAAATTAAGCGGTGGAGAAAGACAACTTGTTCTAATAGCTAGAGCATTAGCCCAAAAAAGTAAGATTATTATTATGGATGAACCCGTTACTGGTCTGGACCTTGGAAATCAAATGCGACTTTTAGATTTGATTAGTACCCTTGCCCAAAATGGGAAAATCGTTATTCAGACTACACATTATCCTGATCATGCTTTACGTGTTTCAACTCATGTTTTATGGTTAGATAAAGGGGAAATTCTAGCTTTTGGCTCTCCTGAGACAGTTATTAGTACCCAAAGAATTTATGATGTTTATAGAGTTGAATCAGAACTTTTAAAACATAAAAATAATGGTATAGGGTATATTTTGCCATTAAAATATAAACAAAAGGAACAATGATGCTATCAAAATTTAAAGCCCTTATTTTATTCAGTTTATTTCTAATTACATTTGCAAAGGCAAACACTAGCCTTGATATGGTAGGAAGAGAAGTTAAAATACCTGAACATGCACAAAAAGTATTTTCAGCATCACCTGCCATGACAATTTTACTTTATTCTTTAGCTCCAGAAACTATGATAGGTGTTAATTATAGATTTTTTGAAGTAGAAAAAAAGTTTATGCTTAAAAATGTTGCAAAACTTCCTGTATTAGGAAGTTTTTTTAGTTCTGGAAATCAAGCCAATTTAGAAAAGGTTTTAGCCATATCTCCTGATATTGTTTTTATGTGGGATATTATGCAAAAAAATGGAGTATATTTTGAAAATGCATTAGCAAAGTTTGATATACCAGTTGCCTATATTGCACAAAATACAATACCACAAATGTTAGATGCTCTAAGAACAATGGGAGTTTTTCTAAAAAAAGAAGAACGAGCTAAAGAGTTAATTACTTATGCAGAAAATAATTTAAATAGAGTTAAAAAAAGTGTTAATAACTTAAAAAATATTCCACAAAAAAGAGTATATCTTGCACAAGGGAGTAATGGTCTTATGACAGAGTGTACTGGTAATATGCAATCACAAATTATTCCATTAGTAGGTGGAGTAAATGTACATAAATGTGAAGGTTTAAAAAAAGGAACTTCAAGAAAAAGTAAAATTACTCTAGAAACACTTTATAAATATGATCCTGATGTAATTTTTATTTGGGATAAATCCTTTTATGACTCAATTAAAAACTTAAGTACATGGCGAAATCTAAGAGCTTATAAAAATAATCAAATATTCTTTTCTCCTATCTCTCCATTTAATTGGCTTAGTAGACCACCTTCTCTTATGCGTTTTTTAGGAGCTGTATGGATGCATAATAAACTTTACCCTGAACATTTTAAAATTGATATAAATGAAGAAGTAAGGAAGTTTTATAAACTATTTTTACACTTAGAATTAACAGATGAACAAATAAACACACTTATAAAAGGAGAATAAATGAAGAAAAATATTTTATTAGGGAGTATGCTTACTGCATCACTGTTATATGCTGAAAATTCAGTATATGATTTGGGAAGAATAGAGGTTGTTGATAGTGGTGTTAGTGAAAATAAAACTACAACAGTTATTGATGCAGAAGCGATTAAAGATACAGAAAGTAGAAGTATTGTAGAAGCTTTACAATTTGTTCCTGGTGTTACACTAGAAAAAACAGGTAGAAAGAACTTAACAGAAGTTAGAATTAGAGGTTTTGAAGGTAGACGTGTACCAATCTTTATAGATGGAATACCTGTATATGTTCCTTATAACAGAGAAACTGACTTAGGTAATTATACTACTAATGATGTTTCTGAGATCACTGTTTCTAAAGGTTATGTTTCACCTATGTTTGGGCCAAATACTATGGCTGGAGCTATAAATGTTGTAACAAAAAAGCCTAAAAAAGAATTTGAGGGTGAAATTGGAGTTGGTGCATTTAATGGAAATGGACATGAAGAGTTTTTAACATTAGGAACAAATCAAGGAACTTATTATGGGCTTTTATCTGTTTCTAACTATGAAAAAGATTATGAGAGAATGTCAAAAGATTTTGATTCTACAGGCTTTGGTGATACACATTGGGAAGATGGAGGGAAAAGAGAAAATTCAGCTTCAAAGAATTTAAAAGTGAATTTAAAAGCTGGATATACTCCAAATGATACAGATGAGTACGCTTTAAACTTCATAATGCAAAGAGCGGAAAAAGGAAGTCCTCATTATGCAGCAGATTTAGAAGCGGGAAGTAAAGGATGGAGAACAAGAAACTGGGAATGGCCACAATGGGATAAAACAAGTTTATATTTCAACAGTTCAACAAATTTTGATAAGTTTACTTTTAAAACAAAACTTTTTTATGATAAATTTGAAAATGAACTTCAAGCTTATGATGGACATAATAGAGGCTATGAAAATACAAATGAATGGTTCAATTCAAAGTATGATGATTATTCTTTTGGGGGAAGTGGACAATTAGACTATAGAATTAATGATGCCCAAACTTTAAAAACTGCATACTTTCAAAAGCATGATCACCATAAATCAATAGATGGTGATTCTCCTGATGTTAACATGGAAAGTATCACAAGATCACTTGGATTAGAGCACTCTTGGCAAATTACTAATAGACTTAAATGGGTAGTTGGTCTTTCTTATGATATTAATGATGTTGAAAAAGCAGAGTATAGAGATGGGGATAATGTTGGAAATTGGGGTAATCATGATACAAAGATTTTTTCACCTCAAACAGCACTATATTTTGATATAAATAATGATACAACTATATATGGTGCAATTGCAAGAAGAAGTAATCTTCCTTCTCTTAGTAACAGATACTCAAATTCATTTGGAGAAGATGCGCCAAATCCAAGTTTAGATGCAGAAATTGCGACTACTTATGAGCTTGGACTAGAACATAAAATTGGATATGATCATTTTTTAAAAACATCAGTATTTAAGGTAATAACAGACGATTATATAGCAGGAGTAGATGTTGATTCTGCCAATTATTCGGCATTTTGTACAGGAGATGATTGTACACAATATCAAAATATAGGGCAAGAAGAGCATACTGGATTTGAACTTTCGGTTGAGTCATATTGGAATGATAGTTTCTCAACAAACATTTCATATACTTTTATAGATTCTGAACTTAAAAAAGCCGAAGATCCTAATTATAAAAATATTACTGATGTTCCTGAGCATTCATTAAGTTTACGAGCTAAGTATAGTCCTATAGAAAAGCTAGCGATTGTACCATCTCTTCATTTTGAAACAGAAAAATACTTTGATGTAGAAGATGATTATAAAACTGATAGTTTTGTTGTAATGGACTTTCAAACTACTTACAAAATGGATAATGGTATTGAAGTTACAGGTGGTGTAAATAACTTATTTGATAAAGACTATTCTTATAGATTAGGTTATCCAGAAGAAGGTAGAAACTTCTTCGCAAAAATGCGTTATAAATTTTAAAAAGTAAAAAATATGTATAGTAGTAATATCGAGGCAATTAATTTTGCCTCACTTTATTCAGTTCAAAGAGTAGCATCAACTCACAAGAAAAAAGATAAAGAAGAATGGAATAAAAAAGCTAAGGATATGAATAAAAAAGTTCATAGTGGTTTTTATAATGACACGATAGAAAAGAGCATTTCTTTTGATAAAAAAGATACTCTTCTTGATGTAGGTTGTGGTCCAGGAACTTTTTCTTTACGATTTGCTCCTCTAGTTAAACAGGTAAATGCTTTTGATTTTTCTTCAAAAATGCTTGAAATTTTAGAAGAGAATGCAAAAGAACAAAATATTAAAAATATATCATCATTTATTCATGATATGGAAAAATCATGGGTTGATGTACCAACTTGTGATATAGTTTTAGCTTCTAGATGCCTAGAAGTAGATAATATTGAAGCAGTATTAAAAGAACTTGATACTCATGCAAGAAAAGCTGTTTATCTTACTTATAAAGTGGGAATAAGTTATCTAGATGAAGAAGTTTTAAATGCAATAGGTAGACAAATCACTCCTAAACCTGATTATATTTATTTAATCAATGTGCTTTATAATATGGGTATTTATGCCCAACTCCAATTTATCTTTCCTGAAGAAAATTCTTCATCAACTGTTTCAAGTGAAGAGGAATATATCCAAGCTATTTCATGGAGCTTGGATGGAATTAGCAAAGAAGAAAATAAAAGAGCTAGTCAATTTTACAAACAGTGTCTTTTAAATGGTAAAACTCCTCCTCTAAGAGATAATAGATGGGCTTTAATTTCTTGGAAAAAGAACTAAAAGTTTGTAAGGTTTTATATTAAAATAAAACCTTACCCTTTTATTCCATCAGCTCTAGGATTTAGTAGAAAACTATAAAAAACTTTCATATATAAAATAAAGGGAATTACCCAAAGTATTGAAGAATATAGATACAGTTCATATGTAAATTCTTCCAAAAATGGAATTAAACTCCTCATACATGTAGCTAGAACTATTAAAAACACCATCATATTTGTATATATATTTACAGTTAAATGTCTACCCGTATGGACAAATCCTATAATCATCATTACAATTAAATAAGATAATCCAATTCCTCCACTTGTAATAAAATGTCTGAAGTGATTAATTCCATAAATATCATTATTTAATATATCCCATCCTATTAATCCATAACCAAGACTTAGTAAAATTGGAATTAGTCCTAAATATATTACATATCCTTGATTTAAAATAAATTTATCTTTTAAAATATAATCACTCGTGAGTGCTAATATTGAAGCAGCTGTTGCAAGTCCTATCCATCCTAAAGCACTATTTTGTGGATATAAAAATTCTACACTAGTAAAAATTGCTACACAAAAAATTGCAAGATTTGTTAAAGGTGGTCTTGAAATATAAATATCATCAATTCCTTTATCTTCCATTAGCTCATTTACTGCTTCCATATTTACTCTTCTTAAAGCTAGTAAAATAAGTATAACAATAGCACCAACAGCTAGTGTTAATATCACAAGTCCATCAGTACTTGCATAGCCTAGTTTTGATGCAAAAAACCATACTTCAATTACTAGAATTAATAATAAACTATATCCTAAACTTGCATGTCTTTGAAGTGGATCTAAAACTGCTTCTTTTGCAAACCACAATAACCAAACTAACATTCCAATATTTAAAATTGCAGTTAAAAAAATACCCGTTATATCAATTGTCCAAAAACTAATACGACTCAAAATCCATAAGATAACTATCATTTTTAATCTTCGTCCAACAAAAGGAACCATTCCTGGAAAAAGTTCTGGTATTCCAGTTGTTAAAAATGCCATAACACCTGCTGTTAATACTCCAAATAACATTTCATATATATGCCAAGTTAAAGTGTCATTCATAAAAGGAATAGTTAAAACTCCACTCCAGATTAATCCCCATAATATCATTGAAATTACCATGTAAGGAGCTAGTAATAAGAAAATAGGTCTAAATCCATAGGCCAGATAGGGAGGTATATTTTTTTCATCTGGATAATGTAAATAGTGATTTGTTGCATGTAAAGGCTGTTCATTATTTCCTAATTTTTGATTGTTATTTAATTCATTTGCCATTATTTAAATCCTATTCCTTGTAATTCAAAAGTATTTATTATAGTTTCATCTTGTAGTATTTTTGCAGTTTGGCTATAAACAAACTTATCATCTCTTTTTTCTTGTGCTAATTCATAAGTAAATTCTTTAATTATATGCCCAGGATCTGATTCAAGTAAAAGTATCTTATCACTTAATCTAATTGCTTCCATTAAATCATGAGTAATAAATAAAATTGTTAAATTTTTCTCTTTAACCATTTGAATTAAGTGTGCTTGCAATTCCATTTTAAGTCCAATATCTAAAGCTGAAAAAGGTTCATCTAAAAAAAGTAATGAAGGTTCAACTACTAAAGCTCTTGCAAATGAGACTCTTTGTTTCATCCCTCCACTTAAATCTTTTGGGAATTTATCAAAATCCTCTTCTTCTAAACCAAACTTTAAAGCTATTTCTTCTGACATCTTTTTTGCAATACTATTTTTAATACCTTTAGCTAATAATCCAAGAGATATATTATCAATAACATTTTTCCAAGGTAATAGTCTTGCTTCTTGAAAAGCAAAGGCCGAACTTCTAAAACTATTTTTAATATTTCCTTCTTCAACATCAAGAAGATTTGCACATAAATGCATCAAAGTAGTTTTTCCACCACCTGAGGGTCCAACTACAGATAAAACTTCACCTTTTTTTATTGAAAGATTTATATCTTTTAGTATTTGTGTAAAACCAAAGTTATGATTTAATCTTTCAACTTCTAAATATTCTATTTCTATATTTTCTAGCTTCTCCATAACTCAACCTCTCTTTTAATTGGTTCTAAAATAATATATTCAATAAACATCAGTGAGCCAATCATAATAGTAACCAAAGCTAAAGCAGTTGGTGTATCTAACTGACTTCTAGCAACGGCAAGAGAAGCTCCAATACCATCTGAAGTTGCAAGTAATTCAGCCATAATAACTATCTTCCAAGCCATTCCAAGAGCACTTACCCAAGCTGGAAAAATATAAGAAAAAATATGAGGGAAATATATATCAATAAATTTCATATGCCATGGCAAATTAAAACTATCAGCCATTTCTTTTAGATCACCTTCTAAAGTTCTAGTTCCTTGTAAGGCTCCCACAAAAATTATAGGGAAAGAAGCTATGATAACTGTAAAAATAACTGTTTCATCTCCCATTCCAAACCAAATCATTGCTAAAACAATCCAAGCAATTGGAGGCATCCCCATTAAAATAGTAACAATAGGACGACTCATCATAGATGCTGTTGCGAAGAAACCTGCAAGAAGTCCTAACATAGATCCAAAAAATAAAGAACTTCCAAAGCCAAGTCCAGCACGATATAAAGTAGTTTTTATTTCTTGAATTACTAAATCATCTTGAAGCATCAAATATAATGTTTGAAAAGTTTCTAAAGGAGAAGGAAGTACAAGGTTTCCATAAACTTGATTTCCAACATCCCAGATGGCAATAAATAATAATATTGCAGCAATTGCGCCCCATCCACTCCACAAATATGCTGGAAAATCTTTTAATATTTTTAATATAAATTTCACTAGAAATCCTTAATTCATAGTTTTATAATTATTAATGATAATCATTCTTAAATAATACCAGAAGATTTTATCTTCCTTATTGATTAAAATCAATAATTATCTTCTAGTATTTATTTAGAATAAAAACTTTCATTAGGTAATTTCCCACCTATTGTTTTAGGATTATTCTTTTCTAATAATTTATAGAAAAACTCTAAATCTTTTTTTGAATCCTGTGCACTTACTGTATTTAGTTGCACATGTTTAATACTCTCTTGAACTCCAAGTTCATCAAGCATTGGCATTTCTTCTACTATCATTTCAGCAGCTTCTTTTGGATTATTTTTATACCAATTTAATGATTTTTCATATTCTTCATTAAATCTTTTTATTACTTTTTCATTTAAAATCATATCTCCAATAACAGACATTCTCGCTTGTGGGATTTTAGCTTCAACTTTAAATGTTTTCCCCCATTCTTCTTGTAAATTTGCACTTCTATACAAGTCAGGTGCTACAAGTTTTAATGGAAATGAACCAGTTTTTTTTAGTGCAATTGAAATTGCAGGTTCGGCTAAAAGCGCATGATCAACTTGTCTTAAAATTAAATTTTGCATAGCATCAAAAGGATTACTCATATATTTTAATTTGAAATCTTTTTTAGGATCCATTCCTTGAGCTTTTACAAGTTCTTCAAAGATAATATCAGGCATATCCGCTCTAAATGGCATTGCTATTTCTTTACCTTTAAAATCAGCAAGTGTTTTGAGTGTTTTATCTCTTGTTATCATTCCTAAAATACCCCAGACAGATACATTAAGAAGTTTTATTTTTACTCCTTTATTATAAAGATTTGCAGCGACATTCGTAGGAATTGCGATAAAATCTGCTCTATTTCTTAAAGTTAAAGCTCTTAATTCATCAGGATTCTTCCAAAGTCTAAATTCAACTTTTTTTGCAATATCTCTTAATGCTCCTGTTTTTATCATATGAATAAGTGGATGAGATACAGATGCAACAGGACCACTTAAAACAAGTTTTTCTATTTTTTCAGATGCACTTAAATTTATAGTAGATAGTAAAATAAGCGCAATTGTCATTTTTTTTAACATTTTAAATCCTTTTTTTGAATCTTAATATAATTATGATAACTATTATCATAATTATCTTTTAAAAAAATTGATGCGTATCAATAATAAATATTTAACTATTTGTTATGATTTCAAGAATGATTATCATAATTAATAGTATCATAAGTTTATATTGTTATTATTCTTTTTAATAATGGTTATCAATTAGATTAAGCCATTAAAATATTTATTAAGGATATGACAATGAATGAACATGAAGTTATTAATGTAGATGAATTACAAAAGAGATGGAAATCTATTAAAGATGCTGAAAAAAGAAAGGATGATAAATGATTTTCATTAATACAAATCTAATCTTTAAAGATGCATTTCTAAATAAAAATATTAATGTTTTAGAAAATATCTTATCTTACTCAGATTCTAGAATTGATATTTTAAGAGAATTTACTAGTAAAGAAGATATAGATGAATTTAGAAAGATTCTACCAGAATTTAGAAGTAAAGGCTTAATAAGAAATATTGAAGATTATTGTGACTTACTAGAAGCTAAATATTCAGATATTAATATAAAAAAAGAAAATAAATCTGTAATAATCAAATATATTAATCATAAAAATATTGAAATAAATAAAATTAAGTATCACAGAGATGATACTTTTCAAAATAAGAGTAATTAACTCTAAACAAGGTTAAAAAATGCATAATAAAACACTTTCTACTATACTCATAGGGTTTGTAACTGCTAATATATTACAAGCAAGTACTTTAGATGATATTACAGTTACAACTGCAACTAAAACTGAGAAATCTATTAATGGTGTAACAGCATCAATTGTTGTTATTACAAAAGAAGATATAGAAAAAACTGGAGCATCTACATTGAGTACTATCTTAGAGAAGATTCCATCAATAAATGCTCAATATGGAAGATTTCCACATCCTAGTGCAAAATCTAAAGCAGCTATTTCTTTAAGAGGGGTGGGTGCTAATGGTACACTTATCTTAATCGATGGGAAAAGATTATCAGGAGAAACTGAAAGTCCTTATGAGATGACAAGAATTTCTGCATCTATGATTGAACGAATTGAGATTGTAAAAGGTTCTATGTCTACACTTTATGGTTCTGATGCAATTGGTGGTGTTATAAATATCATCACAAAAAAAATAGATTATAATACTACAAATATTGATCTTAAATATGGTTCAAATAAAAATAGTGATGCAAGAAATAAAAATATTAATTTTAATACTATGGGAAAAAATGAAAGTATAAGATATAAAATTTATGGTTCTATAAATGATACCAGTCCTTATACAGTTTCAAAATCTTATTCACAACAAGCAACAAATCCAACATCAGGAGCCGATAATGATACTCATACTTTAGATAACATTTCAGGAAAACATAATGTTACTTACAGAGATGAATCAACAGTTAAAACTATTGGTACAAGATTAGAGAAAGACTTAAGTGACGATTTAAAAGTAGGAATGGCTTTAAACTATTTTATTGAAGAAACTCAAGGTCAATATATAGGAAATGCAAAGACAACAAGTGAAGGTCTTGCTTTAATAAAAAATACACCTGTAAATTCAAAAGATGAAAATAAAAGAATTGATGCTTCTTTTGATTTTGATTATATTATAAATGATGATTTATTTATAGATACAAAAATTTATAGGTCTTATTATAAAAAAAGAAATGAAACAGATCCTATTAATTTTAATGGTCCAACAAATAAAAAATTTAGTGCAAACGTGACTATTGATGCACTTGAATCAAATTTAAAATATATAGTAAATGATTCAAATTTTATTACTACAGGATTTGAATATAGAAAAGAAAAAAGAGAATCAGGTGCAATAAATCCAAATCCAGCATCAAGTGAATTTATTACAAAAGTAGTTAAATATAAATCCTTATTTATTCAAGATGAAATTGAATTTAATGATACTTTAAATGCCACAATAGGTGCAAGATATGACAATATTTCAAATGCAAAAAATAAAATCACATTCCAAGCTGGAATTATAAAAAACTTATCAGATAATACAAATTTAAGATTTAATTATGCACAAGGATATAGAACACCTGATATTGCAGAACTATATGTTGTTTCTCCTTTATTTAAAGATGGAAAAAGATTTGGTTCAGATGTAATTTATGGACCTAAAACTTTTGCTTATAATTTAAAGCCCGAACAATCTCAATCTTATGAGGTTTCTTTATATAATAAATTTAATTCCTTATCTTCTGAAATCACACTATTTAACAATAAAATTAAAGATAAAATAGAATTAGTTACCTATGGTTCAGGTGCATCTAAATACTATACTTCAGAAAATCTTGCAAATGTTGATATTAAAGGAATAGAACTAGCTTTAGGATATGACTTTAGTGATGATTTTGATTTAGGGTTTAATTTAACTTATTTAAAAACTGAAAATGAAGCCACAAGTAAAGAGCTTACCTATACTCCTAATGTCTCAGTATCTTTAAATTCAAATTACAAAGTTACTCAAAACTTATCTACAAACTTAATGATTAGATATATAGGTGAGCAATATACAGATACTTTAAATACTACAAAATCAGATTCTTACAATCTTGTTGACGTAGGATCTAGTTATAGAATTAATAAACATGTTCAAATATATGGAGGAATTGATAATATCTTTAATAAACAAGTCAATGAAGATTTAGGTACAAATATTGGTACATATTTTTATACAGGCTTAAAAGCTACATTTTAAACCTTATTATTAAAAATAACATAGAAGGATGAATTATTTCAAGATATTAAAAACAACAGCTATTGCGAATCCTTCATCATGTGTTATTGAAAGATGAGATTCTTTAATATTAAACTTTCTACGAACCTTTTTCTTATACTTTAGTTTGGGAGCACCTTTTGCTGTTTTTGATATCTTTATATCATGAAAAGAGCAATCAGCTCCAATTCCTGTACCAATTGCTTTACTTGCCGCTTCTTTCGCAGCCCAAAAACCAGCTGCAGTTTCAGGTCTTTTAACTAATGCAATTTCTTCTTCGCTTAAGAACTTTTCATAGGCACGTCTACCAAACTTTTCATGCATTCTTTTTATTCTATTAATTGAAGCTATATCTATTCCTGTCATTTTAAACCTATTTGATGTATAATTCTTTTATGAAATTATTTTTGAATAAAATATTATATCTTATCATTATGTTATTTATTATTAGTCTTATATCTTTTTTAGCAATAAATTTAGCTCCAAACTCTTTTTTTGCAAGTGGTGCTTTAAATCCAAATATTACGGAAGAATCTGTAGCACAATTAAAAGCAATTTATGGTTTAGACAAACCTTTGTATATGCAATTTTATTCATGGATTATAGCAATAATTCAACTTGATTTTGGGATATCTTTTGCAAGTGGTTCTATGGTAAAAGATGAAATATTAACTCGGATTCCAATAACTTTAATAATCAATATAATATCAATGGTTTTAATATTTGTTGTATCATTATACTTAGGAATTAAAGCTGCTTTAAATAAAAATAGTTTTTTTGATAAGTTTACAGGTCAACTATCACTCATTAGTTTTTCAATGCCCTCTTTTTATCTAGCACTTTTAGCTGTTTTAGTATTTTCAATAACTTTTGAGATTTTACCAATTGCAGGATTGCACTCTGTTCCGGATGATGGAAGTATTAATTACTATTTAGATTATGCTTGGCATTTAATTTTACCAATTGCAATTATTGTTTTTGGAGGTATAGGAAGTTTGACTTTATATATTCGTTCACTTACAATTGAAATACTAAAATCTGATTACATATTTTTTGCGCGCTCTCGCGGTTTAAATAATAAACAAATTTTAAGATATTATATTTTACCCAATTTATACCCTCCGGTTATTACACTTCTAGGGCTTTCTCTTCCTGGAATTATTGGAGGTTCAGTAATACTTGAAACGATATTTTCAATAGATGGAATGGGATTATTGTTTTTCCAAAGTGCTTTAAGCCACGATTATCCAGTAATTATGGGAATATTAATAATTGGAGCATTTTTAACATTAATTGGAAATATGATTGCTGATTTAGTACTATTAAAAATAAATCCAAATTACGATGGAAAATAATATATAAACTAAAAAGGATGCTTTTTGCAAATATTAAGAACTATTGAAGAATTACAAAATATACGAAAAACGATAAGTACAAATGTTGGTTTTGTGCCAACTATGGGAGCTTTACATGATGGACATATTTCACTTATAAAAAAAGCAAGAACTGAAAATGAAATAGTAATTGTTTCTATTTTTGTAAATCCTACTCAATTTCTTCCAGGTGAAGATTTAGATGCATATCCAAGAAAAGATGAGGCTGATAAAAAAATTTGTGAACTTTGTAAAGTTGATTATTTATTTATGCCAGAAATTTCAACTATGTACTCAAAAGAAGAAGTTTTAATAAAAGCTCCAAATAAAAGTTATATTTTAGAAGGGCTCGCCCGACCTGGACATTTTGATGGTGTATTACAAGTTGTGTTAAAACTATTTGGAATTACTCAACCTACAAATGCATATTTTGGTAAAAAAGATGCACAGCAACTTTCATTAATTTTACAAATGGTTAAAAACTTATTTCTTCCAATTAACATAATTCCTTGTGAAATAGTAAGAGAAAAGGATGGGTTAGCACTTAGTTCTAGAAATATTTACTTAAGTAGTGAGCAAAGAAAAGATGCTTTACTAATCTCAAAATCATTATATTCAGCAGGAGCACTTATAGCAAAAGGTGAACTAAATGCTACTATTGTAAAAAATAAAATACTTGAAATAATGAGACCCTTAGAGATAGAATATGTAGCTATTGTTGATAGAGAGTTCAATGAAATAGATACTATTGAGCTAAAAAATACAATTATTTTAGTTGTGGCAAGATTTGAAAAAACAAGATTATTAGACAATATTTGGATATAGATTTGATAATTTTTAGATTTATTATGTTATCATACTTGCTTATTTAAAATTTTATAAAAGGATTAAAATGAATTTAAAAAAATTAGTACTTACAAGTACACTATTAGTTTCAACACTATTTGCAGGAAGTTATAACGTAGATAAAAGTCATTCAAATGTAGGGTTTAAAGTTAAACACTTAATGATTTCTAATGTAAGTGGAAAATTTAACGAGTTTAAGGGTTCATTTGAATATGATGAAAAAGCAAAAACTTTAGTATCTTTAAATGGAGAAATTCAAGTATCTTCAATTAATACTGAAAATGAAAAAAGAGATACTCATTTAAAAGCTCCTGAATTATTTGATGCAGCAAAATTTCCATTAATCACTTTTAAATTAACAAAAATTGATGGAGATGATGCTTACGGTGATATTACAATAAAAGGTATTACTAAAAATATTGAACTTGATTTTGATAATGGTGGAACTATTAAAGATCCATGGGGAAATGATAGAGCTGGATTTTCTTTAAGCGGAAAAATTGATAGAACAGACTTTGGTATTACTTGGAATAAAGTACTAGAAGCTGGTGGTGTTACAGTTGGAAATACTATTAAACTTGATATTGAAATTGAAGGTATCAAAGCAAAATAACTCTTTTTAGATAAAGAATAGATACTCTCTATTCTTTATTTTATCTTATATTATTAGTTTTATGTTAAAATTGCATAAAAACTAAGGTAACTACTTTATATGAAATTTACAACACAAAATCCTGAAAAATCTTTACATTTAGTATCTCTAGGCTGTACAAAGAATCTAGTTGATTCTGAAATTATGCTAGGAAAACTAAAAGATTATAGAATAAGTGATGATGCAACATCTGCAGATGTATTAATTGTTAATACATGTGGATTTATTGATTCTGCAAAAGAAGAGAGTATTAATACAATTTTAGACCTACATGACCAAAGAAAAGAAGAATCAGTTCTTGTTGTTGCAGGGTGTTTAACACAAAGATACCAAGAAGAGTTACAAAAAGAAATACCTGAGGTTGATATTTTTACAGGTGTTGGTGATTATGATAGAATTGATGAACTTGTAAATGAAAAAAGAAGTGCTTTTACAAATCAAGTATTTTTATCTTCACATGAAAATGAAAGAGTAATAACAGGTTCTTCATATCACGCATATGTTAAATTAAGTGAAGGATGTAATCAATCATGTTCATTTTGTGCAATTCCTAGCTTTAAAGGTAAACTTCACTCTAGAACGCTTGAATCACTTGTAAAAGAAGTAAAATCTTTAGTATTAAAAGGTTACACTGACTTTACTTTTATTTCACAAGACTCTTCATCTTTTTTAAGAGATTTAGGACAAAAAGATGGTTTAGAACAACTTATATCTGAAGTTGAAAAAATTGATGGTATAAAAACTGCTAGAATTTTATATCTTTATCCATCAACAACAACATTAGACTTAATTGACAAAATTGCTGATTCAAAAGTTTTCCAAAACTATTTTGATATGCCACTTCAACATATAACACCTTCAATGCTTAAAATTATGAAAAGAGGAAAAGGTGTTGAAAAGTTAATTGAATTAATGGATCATATGAAATCAAAACCAAACTCTTTTGTAAGAACAACATTTATTGCAGGTCACCCTGGAGAAACACAAGAAGACCATGATGCATTATGTGAGTATATTAAAAACTATAAATTCGATCGTGCTAATGTATTTTCTTACTCAACAGAAGAAGGAACAGCAGCTGCTAAATCTAATATGCTAATTGATCAAGAAACTATTGATAATAGAGCAGATGAGATTGGTGAGATTATTGCACAAACTACGCAAGAATCATTAGAAAAAGAAGTTGGAAAGACTTTTGAAGTTTATATTGATGGAGAAAGTGACGAGCATGAATTTCTACTAAGTGCTAGAAAAACTATTTGGGCACCTGATATTGATGGAGAGATTTATATAAATGATAATGAACTTTATGATGAAAACGATCCAAAACAGCTTGAATTTGGGAAAATATATACAGTAAAAATTACTGAATTATCTGGAGATAAATTACTAGCAACAGTAATTAAATAGAACTAGTGAACTTAAATTTTAGTGCCATAAAAGAATCGAAAAATTTACTAGCATTCTCCGCTGGTATTGATTCTACTGCACTATTCTTTCTACTTTTAAAAGAAAATATTGATTTTGATATTGCAATTGTAAATTATAATGTAAGAAAAGAATCAAAAGATGAACTTCAATATGCAAAAGACTTAGCTTTAAAATATAATAAAAGAATCTTTTACAAAGAAGTTCATTTAGAATCTAAATCTAACTTTGAAAAAACGGCAAGAGATATAAGATATAGTTTTTTCAAAGAAATCATAAAAAAGTACTCTTACGATACTTTAATAACAGGACATCAACTAAATGACAAACTAGAATGGTTTTTAATGCAACTAAGTAAAGGTGCTGGATTAGTTGAACTTATAGCTTTTAAAGAGTTTGAAAAGAATGAATTATATATAACATTCAAGCCTTTGCTTGATATTTCAAAAGATGAACTAGAAAGTTTTCTTAAAGAAAATAATATCAAATATTTCATAGATAAAAGTAACTATGATGAGAAATATAAAAGAAACTATTTTAGACATAATTTTTCAGACAAGTTTTTATATGAATATAAAGAAGGAATAAAAAACTCTTTTAAATATTTAGAAAAAGATATCACTTCATTAAATATCTCAAATAAGGCTTCATATAAAATATTTCAATTAGAAATATATAAAAATATGCATGATGAAAATTTAAATATACGACTGATTGATTTATCTTTAAAAAAAAGAGGTCTTTTAATTTCTCTAGCGCAAAGAAATGAAATTATAAGACAAAAAGAAATTACAATATCTGATAAAGTTTGTATTAGCATTAAAGAGGATTTTATTTGGATATGTCCAAAATCAAATGAGATTATGGATAAGAAGTTTAAAGAAAAGTGTAGAGTACAAAGAATACCTAAAAATATTCGAGCTTATATAAAAGAAAAAGAGATTAAACTAGAAAATTTAATGTTCTAAAAATCTCTTCATTTTCTTCATCTTTATAAGTTCTAATCGAGATTCTTCTTTATGATTTTTTAGAAAATTTATATTTTTAAAAAAAAGTTCTTTTAATTGTTTTAAATCTTCAAGCTCTAAATCAAAATCTTGAATATCATTTTCATCAAGATATTTATTATGCCATCTAACTAAAGAATCAGCCTTTTCCATAGAATCTAAAGAATCAATATAAATTAATTCTTTAAGAGCTATTAAAGACCTGTTTCGTCTTTCCATGCGTCTATTAATCCTTGAGTTACTTTTATTACTTGATTTATAGAGTTAATATTATCATCAACTCCAGCAGAGAATAGTGTTTCTATTTGATATAAATATAAACCATCTAAATAGTATGCTACTTCACCACCATCAAAATCAAGAACATTTCTTAATTCATCAAAAATTGCAATTGCTTTATTTATATATGTAAATTTTGCTTCAATATTTTCATCTTCAATTGCACTTTTTACGAAAGACAAGTATTTAATAACTCCTTCATAAAGCTTTAGTATTAAAGCATATGGATCATCTGATACTGCATTTTGTTGATTGTAGGCTTCTATCCCCATATAGTAGGTCTCCATTTAGTTTTAGTATTTTAATAATATTTAAGAAGTATAGTATATACTTACTTAAATATCATTAGGATATGAATAAAATAATTTTTAACTCTTATCCTGCCGTTGATTGTTCTATCATTAATGATAAACCTGAAAAAGATGATTCATATTGTGTAATAATGGCAGCATAAGATCCAAATTGCGCAGATAATTGAGTATATTTATCATTTAAAGCTTCTTCGGCTTTCTCTTTATCTTCATTTAATGTATCTTCTCTTTCTTGCATAGATGATTCATATAAACCAATTACACCATCACTAAATCCCATAGTATCAATTAACTCTTTTATTTGTGTCCCTAGTCCTTTATTTTCAGCACTACCAATAAATAGATCTTTAATCGCATCAACATCTTCATCTAAAGCTTTATTAAAAACTTCAGAATCTAATGTTAAAGAGCCATCTTTATTTAATTCAAATCCAAAGTTAAATACTGATTTATCTGAATTTGCACCATAAGATCCAAATAATTTATCTTTTATTTGATTTACAATATCTTTTAAAGCAGATTTATCAGCAATATCAGAATCTGCAGAGTAAACTTCACTATCAACTAAAGCTACTAATTCATTATATTTCTCAATAAATGTATTCATACTTGTTTCAATAATAGTATTATCTTTTGTAATATTAATACTAGAAATACCTATTTCCGTTGCTGCTATTTTTAAACCATCAACTTCTAGACTATTAGCTGAAACATTATATTCAACACCATCAACTAATGCTTGCATATCTTGTGCTATTAAAGTATGATTCAATTCATTACCTGTTCCCACAAAACCTAAAGCATTACCAGCTTCACTATCAGTAATAACAATTTTATTGTCAATCCCTGATTCACTACTTTTTAACACAAGTCTATAAGAATCCGTGCCTACTTGCTCTAATGATGCATTTACTCCACTAATCAAATCTATTTCAGCAGCAATCTCTTCATATGTTTTATTTGTAGTATCAATTGAAGTTGATTCCCCACCCACTGTAATTTCTAAATTACCTAAGTTCACAACTTCATCTTTTGCTATAACATTAACTGCATTTGATTGGTAAGCATCTTTTTGCGCTAAGCTCTTTATTTCAACAGTAGTAACACCTTCATTTAATAAAGAAATATCAGCAGCATCAAATACTACAGAATCACCAGTTGCTGTTGCAGTTTTTTGATCAAATGCAGTTGAACCAGTTGATGAGAATAAATCAAATACTTTTATAGCCTCTAAAACTTCATTTACTTTATCATCAATTGTAGAAAACACTTCTCTTTCACTTGTAATACTTTCTAAACTTGTTTCAAGTGGCTCAACAGTTGATTTTCTTTCTGCTGTTTTTAATTTGTCAATTAAATCCTGATTTAAAGATGCAGCTTGACCTGATCCTAATCCTAAAATACCTTCAGCCATAATACTTACCTCCTATTATCTTTTTAATCCAAGTAATGTTTGTAACATTTCATCAATAACTGTTATAATTTTTGCATTTGCACTATATGCAGCTTGGAACTTAATTAAATTTATCATTTCTTCATCTGAATCAACCTTTGTTAGTTGATCATGAGCACTCTCTAAAGATTGAAGAACACCCTCTTGAGTTTTTAATAAAAAATCATTACTTTCTTTATCCGAAGATACATTTATTCTAATATCTTGGAAAAATTCAGATAAGGAACTTACTGAATTACCTGTTGAATCTTGTTTTTCACCAGTAAATGAAATATCTTTTTTCCATTGTAAAGTAGCTAAATAATCTAAATCACCTTGCTCTAAATCATTTACTGTATTCTCATTAAACTTTAAAGACATCACACTTCCGCCAGAAAATAAATCAATATTATTAACTGTACTTGATACATAAGCACTCGTAGAGGAAGATGAACTTAAAGAATCAATACTTATATCACCATAAATATACTCATCATCACCTGTTTTTACATAACTATCTGTTAAATCACTTAATGTTTGAGCAAAAGAATCTAACTGATCTTTGTAGCTTTGAATTTTATTATTATATGATGTTGAATCTAGATTATCAAGTTGTGATTTTAATATCCCACTCTTTACAGTAATTTCACTCTCATATATACTAACAAATGTTCTTGATTCTGATTCTTTACTATAAATATCATTTGCAAAATAATTCTCTTTTTCTGTTATTGTCAAAGGATCATTTTCATCCGCTTGTTCAACTAATGTAATCCTACCTTCAAAGTTACCTTCACTTCCGTCAACTTTTGATTCAATATGTAAAAAATTATCTTGCCCTGGATAAAGTTCTTTTTTATCTCCAGCTGCATCTATTTCGTAATTTCCATTATATGCTGCAACTAAGTTACTTATATCTGTATCTGTATTTATTTTATGTGTTAACGCTCTAATATAATTAGAAGAATTAACTGTTACCCCAATATCAATTGTTCCATCGCCATCGGAATCAAAATCTAATGTTTCTCCATGCATAACACTAACTTCAAATTCATTATTAATCTTATAAGAGATTACATCTTTATCATCAAAAGTTGTAGTATTTAAAGCATTGGAACCATTATCATCTACATATTTATCTATTTGAGGAGTTTTTTCTTCTTCAACAACTAGATTTCTTACATTTGTACTATATCTAACAGCAGTTGTCCCTGCAATTTTTAATTCATACTCACCATATTCACTTCTTACATCAATATCAACATACATTGATAGTTCTTTTTCTAACTGATCTCTTTTATCTAGAAGGTCATTAGAAGAAGAGTTGTATTGACTAATTTTTTCATTAACTAGACCAATTTCTTTAAGAATATCATTTATTTTTACTACATTACTACTCAAATCTTCTTTTTCTAAAGATTCTTGTTTCTGTATATTAGAATATATATTTTGTAAAGATTCTACTAAAGTATTACCTTCATTTTGTAAAACGGTTCTCGCAACTTCAGAGTCAGGATTAGCTCTTAAATTTTCAACAGATTGTAAATATCTATTTAAATCTGCAGAGAAACCACTACTTTCAGTCTCTTTAAATGCAGATTCAACATTAGCTAAGGTTTCAGATAGTTTATCATATTGATTTAGTTTTGTATTTTCAGATAGAATATTTTCATACATATATTGAGAAGTGATTCTATAAGCAGAACCAGAATCAACACCTCTACCTGTTACTCTATTATCACTTTGTTCTAGTTCACTAAGTTGAACA
The DNA here is from genome assembly GCF_018861145.1 of Poseidonibacter lekithochrous. Taxonomy (GTDB): domain Bacteria; phylum Campylobacterota; class Campylobacteria; order Campylobacterales; family Arcobacteraceae; genus Poseidonibacter; species Poseidonibacter lekithochrous_A. Next base: position 37,894 of record NZ_JAHKQT010000003.1, on the reverse strand, counting down.
ACTCTTTTTTTGTATCCAGGAGTATTCTCATTAGCAATATTATTTGATACATTTTCAACTGCAACTTTTGCAGCATTTAAACCAGACTGTGAAACATTTAGTGTACCTAGCATTGAGACTCCTTTAGGATAAGATCTCCTATTATTACATTACAATTCTTAAAATTAGATTAAAATGGCCAGATAGCTCTAAATAGTTTTGTTCCCCAAGGCGTTTCTAAAATATTTGCTTCTTGTCCTTCTTTGTCATACAATACTTTTAGATTTGCCATTTGAGAAGAACTAATAGAATTGTCAGAGCTAATATCATAAGGTCTTATAACACCACTTATAATAATTTCTTGTTTTTGTCCATCAATTAATAATTCTTTTGAGCCTTTAATAAAATAATTACCATTTTGATAAGTTTCTTCAATAATTGCAGAAATTACAGTTTCAAAAGTTTCATCAAATTGTGTTTTTACAGCACCTTTATCTGAAGAAGAGCTATTAGTACTAAACCCAACACCTAGTGTACCATTTAGTTTATTTGCTAAATTATTAACTGTACCATTTAAAACATTTGTCCCTGTTCCAGCTAAAATACCACCACCTAAATCATTTTCACGTGTACTTGTTAGCTCTCTTTTATCATTTGAATCAGCAGATAAAGATTCACTAATATTAATCTGAATTATATCACCTACTTGTAGGTCTTTTTTATCTGCGAATAAAGAAGCACCTTGCATAGAATATAAGGAACCTTTATTATTTTTAGGCGCTGGTATTTTTTTTGGAATTTGAATTCTTGGTTTTGTAAAGTTAATTTCTTGCTCGGGTAAAACACCACATGCAGTAAATAGAAAAGTAATTGTTATAAGTAATATACTATTTTTCATCTAATCTACTTTTTACTATATATTTAACATCAATTGCGATAATGATTTCATTTAGTGTATTTTTTATTAACGCCATAGTTCCATATCTAACTTTTAATGCATCTAAATTAGTTTTAGGTTCACAGATTATTACAACTTTATTCTCAATAATTTTTACATGTTGTATATATTTCTGACCTATTAAATCTACAGCTTTCTCAATTTCCGTAAGTATAGCTTTTTCTAAACTTTTCTTATATTTCTTTGCTTCTAAAGCTTCTAATTTTTCTGCTTTTTTTGTTTCAATTTCAATTCTTTGCTTCTCTTCAAACTCTTTACTCATATAAAGATAGTAAGCAGCAAACATTCCTACTAATACAGCTAAAGAAATGAACTTTATAATTTTTTGTTTTTTATTTCTTTTTACAGCTACAATCATGATTCTATTTTATTACAAATGTTGTAAATAATATTTGCTTAATATTATTCGCTTTTACATCTTCGTTATTAGATGTAACTTCATTAATAATATTATTTATTTCCTCTAAAAGCTCTTCTTTTAATAAAGCTTTACCCCCAACAGTTAATAATTCTTCAGAACTTCTAGCACTAATTTGGTTTATTACTACATCAATAACTTCTGCTCTATACTCTTCCATAATTGAAGCGATTGTAGGTTCAACACTTTTAACAGCAAAAGATAGTTTCATTAACTTCTCTTTTCCTTTAGCATTTGTAATATTTAGAACTAAATCATCAACATTAGCTTTGAATGTTTCTTTTGAATTTCCTGCTTCTTCTTTTTTAACCACTTCTTGATTAGAACCAGTATTTTTAGGAGAGAACATACCTTGAGAATACAAGAAGTAAGCTCCACCAGCAACTGATAATAATAAAATTACAACTAAAGCAATTAGTACAATAATCATACCTTTTCCTCCACCTGAACTTTTTGTTTCTTCTGCATTTTCTACGTCAGCCATTGTTATCCCTTTTTATTTTCTACTTTAAAATTCTCAAGCATTAATGTTAATTCTGCTGCATTTGGAACACTTAAATATTTCATTAATAATGTTACATTCTTTTCTTTTAATTTTAAGATTATATCAAAAACATCTTCAATTCTTCCCTCACTAATCATTTCATTAAAAATTGAAGCTGAAATTTTTGGCTTCATAGAATTATAAATTTTTGCTGTTTTACTATTTACTGTTTCAGTCATATCTTGTAAGATTGTAAGGTTTTTATCATGTAAAGCTTGGATTTCTGCTTTTTCTTTCTTAATTTGATCAAGTATAGTTTCTAACTCTTTTTTTCTATCTTGATACTCTTTTTCTTTTTGGTTATAAAAAGAGTTTAATTCTTTTTTTAATTCTTTTACTTCAATTCTTTGCTTGATTAATGCACTACTTGTTTCATCTGCACAAAACAATATAGTAGAAAACAATAAGAAAATAATAATTTTATTAAACAATTTATACCCCCTTATCCTGATATGTATTTACTTTGAATATATTCATTAGCTTCTTCTTCCTCAGCAGCTAACATTCTTTTAATCGTTTCTTGTCTCTGCTCTTCTAAAATATAACCAAATTGTTCTGTTTCTTTTTGTAATTCTACTATATCTTTAATTAGTAATTCTAATTCTTTATTAAGATTGTTTTTTTCAATCTCTAATTTTGATATATGCAATTTCATTGTATTTTTATGCATTTGTAAAACAGCAAAATCTGAAATTGCACCAAATTTTTGTACAGTCGCAGCATCCATTTGTGTTTTTGTAATTAATATTTCAGCATCAATTCTTTCTATTTTTGAAAGTAATTGACCCTTTTGCATAAGTCGTTGATCTGTTTGAGTTTTTTTTAGATTAAATAATTGATCAATCATATTTAATTACCAAAAACGAGTATTAAATCCCATAAATCCCTCGTATATGTTTCAATATTATCTCCAATCCAAGGTAAAGATATTAATATAAAAGCAGATACAAATACAACTTTTGGAACAAAACTAAGTGAAGCATCACTAACTTGAGTAACAGCTTGAAAAATAGAAATCACTAATCCAATTACCATACTAACAAGTAGAGAAGGTAAACCAAGTAAAAGTATTATTTTTACTGTGTTTTCTGCAATTCCAATTAAATCCACATTTAATCTTTAATTTTTATTGTAATTTCTAAAGTCTTATTATTTAATAGTTTTGATATTAATTCTGCAATATCATTAACGTTTGAACTTTCAACTTCTATTTTTTGATTACTTGAATCATTACTTGCAGTTGCCACTGGACTATCAATATTTGACAAAGCATTTAAAACATCTTCTTCATTTAATGAATCAAGTTCTGAAAAATTACTAGACATATCATCTCCTTGTATAGGTTCTTCCAAAGTTATATTTTCCATTTCCATAAAATCTGATTCTTCTTTTTCTACTTCATGAACTTTCTCTTCTTCAAATATATTCTCATCATCGTAATCAGATTGAATATTGTTTAATCCAAAATCTTCTTCAAAGTTAATCACTGAAGAAAATTCATCTTTTGATAACTCGTTATTTGAAGTATCTTCATCATTTATAAGACCTTCTATTTCATCTAAATTTACATCTTTAATATTAATATCTTTAACTTCTTGATTTTCTTCACTCGTGTGTTCTTCATTATCATCATTTGCACTTGAAAGAAGTTGAGCTAATTCCTCATCTAACTCTATATCAAAATCATCTTCCATTTCATTATTTTCTTCATTTTCATAAGCTTCATCTACAATATCAATAATTGAATTTTGTATACCTGGTTCAATCTCTTTTTGTTGTTCATGTTTTTCTAGAATATACTTAGGTATTTCTTTTAAGGAATCTACTGATATATCAGCTATTCCATTATCTAATAAGAACTCTTCCTCAATACCATCTTTAGGAGTAAGAAATTTTATTTTTTGGGAAATTGCATTTTTTTTAATGATTTTTTCATCATCAATTAAATAAATATCATTAGGACTTGCTTCAATTGTAGATTTTAATACATCTAAAGTTTTAATGTCTTCAATTTTTGTATCACTATCTAATTTAAATTTTATATTTGCATGTTCTAAAGTTTCATGTATTTCTTTTTTAAAACTATTATTGCCATAAATATAAATATTCAAATCAATGCCCTGTAACAAATTTTATTACAATGATTATACCTTTTTTTATTAAATTTACGATAAAATAATTAGAATTAAGCCTAAGGTAGCATATTGAAGTATTTTTTATTAGTATTATTTTTATTTTCATCTTTATACTCTCAAACTGTAAAGGACATCTCAAATATTATTGGAATTAGAGATAACCAACTTATTGGATATGGTTTAGTAGTAGGACTTGCAGGAACGGGTGATAAATCAAAGTTTACGATGCAATCCCTTCAAAACTTACTTAGAAATTCATATATTAAAATTCCTGCTGCTTCTATTAATTCTAAAAATATTGCAGCTGTTATGGTAACAGCAAATCTCCCTGCTTTTTCAAGACAAGGCGATAAAATAAAAATAAAAGTATCTACTATTGGTGATTCAAAATCTATTGATCATGGTGAACTTTTAATCACCCAGCTAAAAGGTGTTGATGGAAAAGTTTATGCTCTTGCACAAGGGACCATTGTAGCAAATGCAAATAATAAAACTACAGGTTTTGTTTATCAAGGTGCTACAGTTGAAAATGAAATTGATTATAATTTACAAGAAGAGAATCATGTAACTTTAAGTTTGTATAAAAGTTCTGCAAAAAATGCAGATTTAATAGAAACAAAAATAAACAAGAAGTTTGGAAGAAAATTGGCTTATGCTATTGATACAAGAACTATTCGAGTTAATAAACCTGATGAAATTTCTATTATAAAATTTATATCTATGATTGAGAATATTCCTTTAAGCTCTGATTTTAAAAAGAAAATAATAATTGATATGAATAGAGAATCAATAATTGCTGGTGCTGATATAGAGATATCTCCTGTTACAATTGCAAGAGATTCTTTTACAATCAGAATTAAAAAATCTCCTTTAAATGAACCACAATGGGATGATCCTAAATATAATAAAGGTGTTGATGTAGGCGATGATGTAACAATTGCTGATAAAGCAGCTGTTGATATTAATAATGCAATGATTAATACAAAAAGAACTCCTACTGTTTCAGATTTAGTAAGAGCTATGAAAGTTATGAGATTACCAATGACAGAAATAATCGACACTCTTAAAATGATAAAAGAGATGGGTGCTATTGATGTTGAGTTCGAGATAAGAGGGTAATATGGCAGAATTTTTAAGTCAAGATGAAATTGATGCACTATTAGATATTGCCGAACAAGGGGAGGATATTGACAGCTCACCAATAGAAAAAGTTATATCTAAGGAGAAAAACTATTCTATTTATGATTTTAAAAAACCAAATCGAATTACACCTGAACAATTTAAAGCTTTTTCTACAATTCATGATAAAATGCTTAGAGACTTCATTACAGATCTTTCTGCAATGCTTAGAAAAATTGTTGATGTAAAACTTTACTCTATTGAGCAAATGACTTATGGAGAGTTTATTCTTTCTATCCCACAAATTACTTCACTTAATACTCTTTCTATTAAACCCATGGAAGGCAGAATTGTAATTGAATGTAACCCAGGTATTTCACATAAAATCATTGCTGAATTGTTAGGTTCAGGAGCTGTTAATACAAGTGATAATTTAGATAGAGAATTAACAGAGATTGAGGTAGAGATTTTTGAACATTTTTATAAAATGTTTATAAAAAATCTTTACAAAACATGGGATGATATTTCAACGTTAAACTTTAAAACTGAATCAAGAGATACTAATGCAAATGCAATTCAAATTATCTCAGATCATGAAATTGTATTGCTTGTAGTTCTTGAAATCACAATTGATGAAGAGTCAGGTTTCCTATCTATTTGTTACCCTATTTCATATATAGAACCTCTTTTAAATAAAATAGTTGAAAAAGTTTTTTCAGAAGGAAAGAATAGGAAGTCAAGTAGAAAAAAAGATATTAAAACTTTAATATCTGGTGCAAAAATGAAGGTTGAGTCAATTATGGCTGAAACGGAATTAACTGCAGAAGATATTTTAAATCTAAAAGTTGATGATGTTATTGTTTTTAATAAAAATGCTACATCTTCATCAAATAAAGTTTATATAAATAAAAAAGAAAAATTCCTAGCCTTATCAGGAATTTCAAATAATAGAAAAGCCATTCAAATAGAAGCTAATCTAGACAAAGAAAAATTAGAGACATTAGAAATATTAAGAGCTATGAGAGAAGAAAGACTAGTAAAAGCAGCTGAGAAGTCTGAAAGTATTAAAAGACTTCTTAGTGAACGAGAAGTTAAAAAGAAAAATTAATTCTTTTTAATACTCCATGTTAATGTTTCATCTGCATACATTGGTACTACATTTTCATCTTTATATTTATAAGAAGATGGAACTACAAAATCTTTTTTCTCAAAACTTATAGTTTTTCTTTTTGGAGTTAATCCATAAATTCTTTGTGCATTTAAAGATACAAAATCATTTAACTTATCTAAACAATCATGTTTTTCAAATAATTCAACTAATACTTGAAGAGCAATAGGAGAAGTAAATACACCAGCGGCACAACCACAAGACTCTTTTTTATGCTTAGGATGAGGAGCGGAATCACTACCAAACATTAATTTTGGATGAGCTTTTAAAGCTGCTTTTAATAATGCACTTCTATCTTCTGGTCTTTTTGCAATTGGTTTACAAAATAAATGCGGTTTTAACATACCACCAGCAACATCATCAAGTGTAATAAGTAAATGCTGTAATGTTACAGTTGCATGTAAATTGTCATACTTTTCAAGTAAATCTACAGCATCTTTTGTAGTAATATGCTCCATTATAATTTTTAAATCAGGGAAAGCTTTTGCAATTGATTCATAAATTGGCATAAACTCTCTTTCTCTATCCATCACAAAACCATTAGTTTCACCATGAATACATAAAGGAATTGCTAACTTACTCATTGACTCTAAAGTTGGTCTTAAAACTTCAACATCCATAGAAGAAACTCCTGTTTCAGAATTAGTAGTAATTCCAGCGGGATAAAGTTTAACTCCAATAATATCATCTTTAATATCTGCTAAAAACTCATATGAGTAATCAGCTTGAAAAAATAGTGTTACATGAGCATCAAAAATATCATCTTTACATGCTTCTTTAATTCTTTCTTTATAAGAAAGTAATGCTTCTTTAGTCGTAATGGGAGGTACTAAATTTGGCATAATTAAAGCACCTGTAAAAGTATTAGAAGTTAATGGACCAACTAACTTTAACATATCATCGTCACGTAAGTGAAGATGCATGTCTAATGGCTCATTAATCTCAAAAGTAGATAAACTACTCATTAAATAGCTTCCTCATCTTCTTCACCTGTTCTAATTCTAACAATTTTTTCAATATTAGATACGAAAATCTTTCCATCTCCAATTTTTCCTGTTTTTGCAGAATCTGTAATTAATTTAATGATACTATCAACATCTTCATCTGCAACAATTAATTCTAATTTAATTTTAGGAAGAAAATCAACAACATACTCGGCACCTCTATATAATTCAGAGTGTCCTTGTTGTCTTCCGTAACCTTTTACATCAGATACTGTCATTCCTGTAATTCCAGCTTCTGTTAATGCGTCCTTTACGTCTTCTAATTTAAATGGTTTTATTACTGCTTCAATTTTTTTCAAACTATATCCTTTTTAATTCTCTTTATTCTATCAAATTTTATATAAATTTATAACTTACTAGAAAGCTCTTTTAAATTCTGGGTAAGCTTCAATACCACATTCTACAACATCTAAACCTTGCATTTCTTCGTCATTATCTGCTCTTAATGGTGCTATTTTATTAATAATAAATAAAATAATATATGATGATATAAAAGCAAAAGTTCCTACAAGTAAAATACCTTTTATTTGTCCTAATAAAGTAATATCTGTTCCATTAGATGCAAATATTCCAACTGCTAATGTTCCCCAAATACCATTTAATAAATGAACAGATAAAGCCCCAACAGGATCATCGATTCTAAATTTATCAAAAAAACTTACTCCAAATACAACGATAATACCCCCAATAGCTCCAATTAAAATTGGCGTATAAATACTATACAAATCAGGTCCTGCTGTAATTGCTACTAAACCACCTAATGCACCATTTAATATCATAGTAATATCTAGTTTCTTATATCTAAAATACATAAACGCTGCAACCATTATAGCACCAGCAAGTCCAGCTGTATTTGTATTCATAATAGTAAGAGCAACTGCATCTGCATTCTCTTTTGATGCAATTGACCCAACTGATCCTCCATTAAATCCAAACCAACCAATCCATAAAAGGAAAGCTCCTAATGTTACTAAAGGAATATTAGAAGCAGGTATAACTTTAACTCCACCTGTTTTTGTATATCTTCCTTTTCTTGCACCTATTATCATAATTGCAGCTAATAATGCCCAGCCACCAGTTGAATGAATTACTGTTGAGCCTGCTAAATCATACATTGATAAAGAAAGAATTGTTCCCTCTAAAAAGTTCATTCCCCATGTAATATTTACAATCAGGGGATAAAGTACTGATGCCATAATAATTGTAAATGCAGCAAGAGGAAGAATTTTAGCTCTTTCACTAACACCACCAGACATAATATTTACTACCTTCCCAACAAATGCCATTTGAAACATAAAGGCAGCCCATTTACTCATACTATCACTTCCAAAATCTCCAAAAGCTACTGAATAACCTATAAGCAGAAAAGATAATGAGGCAATTGCATAAATTAATGTATTAATAGTTAATACAGCTGTGACATTTTTTGTTCTAACAATACCTGCTTCAAGCATTGCGAAACCTGGAACCATGAAGATAATTAATGTCATAGCAAAGATTGCGTATAAAGTATCAATTATATAAGAGACAGATTCTATATTCATAAATAAATCCTTGTGATTGTTTTATTTATATTATATAGAGATAAAAAATAATTGTTTTTAAGAAGTTGTATAAAAAGTATACGATTCAAGAAAAAAGTCTATTTCTTGAATCATAAGTATTAGTTAAATTGCATCAGAACCTTTTTCTTCTGTTCTAATTCTAACTACTTCATCTAATGATGAAACAAAGATCTTACCATCTCCAATTTTTCCAGTTTTTGCTGATTGAACAATTGCTGTTATTGCTACATCAACCATGTCTTCATGAACAACTAAATCTATTTTAATTTTTGGTAAAAAATCTACTACATACTCAGCCCCTCTATATAACTCAGAGTGACCTTGTTGTCGTCCATAACCTTTTACGTCATAAACACTCATTCCTGTAATTCCAGCTTCAACTAGTGCATCTTTTACATCTTCTAGTTTAAAAGGCTTAATTATTGCTTCAATTTTTTTCATCTTTTACTTCCTATGCTCTTTTAAATTCTGGATAAGCTTCAAGTCCAGTTTCATGAATATCAAGACCATCAATTTCTGTCTCTTCATCAACTCTTAATCCAACAACCATATCTAAAATTTTCCATACGATGAATGAAGAAATAAACACAAATGCTCCAATAACAACAATACCTTTAACTTGAGCCATAATTGCAACTTCAGGATTAAAAATACCTACAGCTAATGTTCCCCAAATACCTGCAACTAAGTGAACAGATAAAGCACCAACTGGATCATCAATTCTTAATTTATCCCATAATGGAATAGCAAGTACAACTAATGCACCACCAACAATACCTTCAATAAATGAAACAACCATACCTAAATCAGGTCCAGCAGTAACAGATACAAGTCCACCTAAAGCACCATTTAAAACCATTGTTAAATCAACTTTCTTATATAAAAGTTGTGTTAATAATGCAGCCATGATTGCACCAGCACAAGCAGCCATATTAGTATCAGCAATTACCATAGCAATTCCATCAATATCAGCTTTAGATCCTAATGCTAATTGAGAACCACCATTAAATCCAAACCAACCCATCCATAAAATGAATGTACCTAAAGTTGCTAATGTAAGATTAGAACCTGGAATCGGTCTAACTTGTCCATTTTTACCATATTTACCTTTTCTAGCACCTAAGATTAAAACACCAGCTAATGCAGCCCATCCACCAACAGAGTGAACAATAGTTGAACCAGCAAAATCAGAGAACCCAGCAATTACTCCACCAAGTTCAGATCCACCCCATGTCCAGTGACCTTGAATTGGATAAATAACACCTGATAAAACAACAACAAAAATTAAGAATGGCCATAACTTCATTCTTTCAGCAATTGTTCCTGAGATTACAGAAGCTGCAGTTGCTACAAATACTACTTGGAAAAAGAAATCAGCCATAACAGGATAACCCATTGCTTCATTTGTTTTACCACTTAACATTGCTCCACTACCAATAAATGAACTTCCGTCACCATACATAAAGTTGTATCCAACAAAATAAAACATAATACAAGATATTGCGAATAATGACATATTCTTTGTTAATACAGTCGCATTATTTTTTGTTCTCGTTAACCCAGCTTCAAGCATTGCAAATCCTGCAGCCATCCACATTACTAAAATTCCTGCAAACACGAACAGGAAACCATCTAAGATGTATTTTACATCAGCAAAATTTTCCATAAGACCCCTTTGTCAATTTTTATACGGGTATTATAAAACATTACATATGATAAGTAAACATACTACCTGTATATTTATTATACAATTATTTAAAATATTTATAGACACATATTTTTATAAGTATTTTATATCAATATATCTATTTTTTAGCAAAGTGATAATATCATAAATAAAATTTAACACATAAAGAGTGAATACATGTTAACAGATTTTATAAGTAAAAAAACATATACTCATAAGGACTTATTAAAAGAGTTATTAAAACCTCTATTTGATCAAAAAAAAGTTGATACTATTTTTAAAAATTCTAATATTGATATTAATTGGCAAAATGATAATAAAGAAACATTTTTACATATATGCTCAAAAGCTGGTTGTTTAGAATCTGTTAAATGGCTATTAAATAAAAATATTAATACAGAAATACAAAACCTTGAAAATGAAACAGCAATATATTATGCTTTACATTCTAATAACTTACCTTTAGTTACATTGTTAATTGAGTTTGGAACTAATGTAAATCATTTAAACATCCATAATAGATCTTTAATTCAAGAAGCCATAATTTCGTGTAATAATAATGTAGTTAGTTACTTAATATCTCAATCAGAAAATCTTTCAAATGAAGATAGATATGGAAATAATCTTATTTTTGATGCAATTGCTAATGGACGTAAAGAAATAATCGTTTTAGTTGCCTCTTTAGAGGAAGTTGATATCAATCATATCAATCATAAAGGAAATACTATATTACAACAAGAAGTTGTTTTACGTAATAATGAACTTGCTATTGAGTTAATGCAATTAGGTGCAGATCCTACTATATCAGATAAAAATGGAAAAAACTTTTTATTTTATGCTATCTCAAAAGGCTATAAAAATGTACAGATTTTAGAAAAAGCTGTTGAATTAGGTTGTGATATAAATACTAGAAGTTCCACTAATACTACTATTTTAATAGAATCAATTAATCACTTTTTAAATACGCCAGAAGATAAACAAGAAGAAAGAGAGAACCATTTATTAATGGTTAAAGAACTAATTGTAAAAGGGGTAGAAATTGAAGCAATTGATGATAAAAATGAAACTGCATTTTTTGCAGCAACAAGAAGTGCTGATATCAAATTAATTGACATTTTTTTAAATAATAACACTATTTCAATAAATCACCAAAATATACAAGGTGATACTGTTTTATCAATTCTTATACTAAAAGGGGTTGCAAATATTAAAACTATTATTAAATTTCTAGAACATAATGCCAATCCAAATATAAAAAATAAAAAAGGTAAAAACTGTATTGAAATACTAAGTGATATAATTTTATTTTTCCAAAATCATAAAGAAATAGATTCTGATATTGAAGAAAAACTAGATATTAATGGCGAGTACTTAACTGTTTTAGCAAAAATTATAGAGCATTCAAAAGTAGATTTTACACAACTAAATTCACAAGGGAAACCATTATTCTTTGATTCTATTTTATACTTTAATATGAATTTATTTAAAATATTTAGAGATTCTAATATTGATATAAACCTAAGAGATAAAGAAGATCACAATATATTATTTGAATTAATGGATTATAATTATTCACATTCAAGTAAAAAAGATAAAAAACAATACTTAGAAATGATGCAAAATTTGATTAATATAGGTGCTGATGTTAATGCAAAAAATCATGAAGGACTCACTCCTTTACATAAATCAATTTCTAAAGAATGTGAATATACAGTAAAGCTTCTTCTAGATGCTAAATCTGATACATTAGCTCTTGATAATAAAGGTAGAAGTATTATTCATAACTGTATTTGGAAAGATACAACAAGATATTTCAAATTAATTCATTCTTATAACCCAAATATAATTAATATACCAGATAGGTTTGGTTTAAAACCAATTAATTATGCGGCATTTATGGGCAAAAAAGATTTAATAATTCAAATGCTTGATGCAGGTGCATTAGTAAATAACCCACATAAAAAAGATCCCAAGATATTACAATTTTTTGAAAAATTTCATAAAAATATAATTAATATTGAAGATGGTGTTAAAAGTGAAGTGGATAGAAGAAGTTTACGATTACTAGCAAATACTATGATTAAAGAGTTTAATATAAAAGAGTAAGAGATAGTTAAATTATTCTTATATAATCTTATAATTTTTAATATAAATTAACCACTTGGTTAAAAATTAACCATATAAATACTGTTAACTTTCATACAACTAAGTATAATGTGGAAAAATATAGGATTATTTAATGAAAGAATTCATAGAAACCTACAAACAACATCAAGAAGAGATAGAGTTCTTTTTACAAGAAAGTGTTAGAAATCTTGGTAGTTTAAAAGCTCATAAAAACAATGATTTTTCAAAGCTATTTAATTTATTTCCTTCTTTAGAACTTATCTATTTTACAAATAAAGATACTAAAATCCAAAGCTCGCCAAACTATTATAGAAATAAAATTGAAGAAGATGCAAAAGATAAAAACAGGTCATATTTAATCTCAAAGCTAGAATTTAAAGGTGAGAATATTGCTTTTTCAACTCCTTATATTAGTATTGCAACAAGAAATAATTGTGTAACACTTACAATTAAAGAAGGTGATGATATTATATTTCTAGATTTTAGAATTGATATATTACTTGAGAAATTAAACCTACTTGAACTTAATAAACCATTTCATGCTGTTACAAAAGGTTTTTATATCTTAGCAGGTTTTTCGATGATGATATTAGCAATAATTACTATTGCATTCTCTTTATATGATTTTATCTATTATTTATTTATTAAGAATGACTTATCTTTAGAAATGATATTTAAACCAATAATAGCATTAACTCTTAGTATTGCAATTTTTGATTTAGCAAAAACAATACTCGAACAAGAAGTATTCTTTAAATCTTATTCAAAGAATGCAAAAGTTGAAACAAAAATATTAACGAAGTTTTTGAGTACAATTATCATTGCCTTGTCAATTGAAGCACTTATTGTGGTATTTAAAATAGCTTTAAATGATTATGATAAAATGATAAATGCATTTTATTTGATTGCTGGTATTTCTTTAATTTTATTGTCACTCACTGCATTTACTTACTTTTCAACAAACAAGAGTAAGTAACTAAACTTATAAATTAGTTTTCATCCTAAATAGGAATTGAAATGACAAATTCTGCTCCAATATATTCTTTTTCATCAATAACACTAATACAATTAGAAACTAAAATTTCTCCTTGTAAGTGTTTACTTATAATCTCTTCACTCATATAAAGTCCTATTCCTGTTCCTTTACTTTTATGCTTTGTTGTAAAATATGGTTCAAAAACCCTATCTATAATGTCATCAGGAATTCCACCTGCGTTATCTTTAACTTTTATTATAATATTTTTATCTTTTTTGTATACATCTATAAAAATATACTTATTTTTATAATCCTTATCTTGAATATTATTTGTGATTGCTAAATATTTTTTTAATAATAGCTCTTCTTCTTTCTTTAAAGTATAGTTTACTGTAATTGAAATAGCAATTATTGAAATAATTGCAAAGGTAATAATGCTTACAATTCTATACATATCTATTTTCATACTCTCTCTTTATCTTATTTTTATTATTTTATTATTACATAAAATATATTAATAAGAATGATGCTGGCTTTATATATATTCTAAACAATTGATTATTTTATAGACAAAAATAAAATAAAATTACAAAAATATACTGTATAATTAATTCATATTAGATAAGGTTATTAAATATGCAAGATTATATAGCACAAGATGAGATTTCAAAAGAGATATTAAATTCTGCAAAGTTGTTGCAAGCAGTAAATGTACATGCTTTAATCATAGGCGCAGCAGGCGTAGGTAAAAAGTCTTTGGCTTCGTACATACTACCAAATTCAAAGATTTACAATGCAAAATTATTACAGCAAGATATACAAGATGAAGTAATAAATCTGCAAAATGATGCTATAATCATAGATAAAATACATGAAATAACAAATGTCGACCTTTTATTAAAATGGATTAATTTAAATAATATACGAATTATTGCTATATCACATAATGATATGCTAAATCAAAAATTAAAAGATATCTTTTCAATAAATTTAGAAATTCCAGAATTATATAAAAGAGATCTTGATACAAAAGCTTTTATAAATAAATTTTCTATTGAAGCTTCTGCTACTTTAGATGTAGAAATAATTTCTTCTTCTAAATTAATTATAAATATTACAAATAATACACATTCACTAAGAAAATCTATTTATTTTTCATACCTTTTTGAGACAATTGGAGAAGAAGAGATTTTAATGTTCTTGGAAAAATATTTAGGGGAAAATTTAGCAGGGGAAAATGCATATAAGAATCTTCTGTATTTATTTGAAGTTCCTTTAATTAAAGCCTCAACTAAAAAATATAAATCTCAAGTTCAAGTTGCCAAACATTTAGGTTTAAATAGAATAACTTTGAGAAAAAAACTAGAAACACATAAAGAGTTATTATGATTGATTTAAATATACAAATTGAAGAATTAATATCTCAGAATGCAAACGATTTTGAAATATCAAAAGTTTTTAAAAACTATTTTAAAAACTATGTAGCCTCTATTGATACAACTTTAGAAACAACGGGTGGTAAAGACTTTTTTATAAAACACACAAAACATACTGATAAATTTCTAATCTTACTTTACAAATATATCTTACGAAAAAACTTTGGTTCTTATCAACCAATGAGTTCTTCTGTTCCTATTAGTTTAATAGCACTTGGTTCATATGGAAGACAGCAGCTTTGTATATATTCTGATATTGATATTATGATTTTATATGAAGATATAAAGGGTTATAACTTAAAGGAAATTATGGAAGAGTTTATCACTCTTGCATGGGATTGTGGATTAAAATTAGGCTCACGTGTTCATGAGTTAAAAGAAGTTGCTTTAAGTGTTGAGAAAGATATTACTATTAAAAGTTCAATTCTAGAATCAAGAATGATATATGGTTCTAAGTATCTTTGGTATGGTTATGAAAATGTTTTAAATCTAATTAGAAAAACAAATCAAAAAGAGTTTGTTTTAGAAAAACTAGAAGAACATAAACAAAGACTTTTAAAACATCCATTAAAAATGGAACCAAATATTAAAGATGGATATGGTGGAATCAGAGAATCTAATATGATGTATTGGATGGCAAATATTTTATATGGAACAACTGATACAAAAACTTTAATAGGTACAGAATTTACAGAAGATGAATATAGAAGATATAGACAATCTTTAGAGTATATTTTTCAAGTAAGAAATGCCTTACATAATATAGCAAGAAAGAAACAAGATTTAGTAACTTTTGATATATTACCTGATTTAAGTACTAAATTAGGATTTAAGAGTACTCCTCGACATACTAAAGATAGACAATGTATCGCAAAACTTTTAACATGTTTACATATTATTCATAGCTTTACAGCAACTATGGTTAAGAAATTTACAAGAGGTGTTATCTTTAAAAGTGAAAATATAACAAAACTAAAACAGTATAGATATAAAAAGAATTTATATATTGTTGAGAATACTTTATATACTTCTTTTAATGCAAAAAAAGTAACTTTGAACACTCTTTTAAAAGAACTTACTGAATTACCAGCCAAAGTTACTAGATTTGATAGATCATATATCTACTATGCAAGTAAAGCAAAATTGCCAAAAACACAATCTAAAGAACTTCAGAAAAATATAAAAGCATTACTTTATAAAAAACGATTATACCCTGTAATCAAACTAATTTATAATGCAGGATTATTTCAAGCAGTTCTTCCAAGTACAAAAAAGATAATTGATCAACCACAATTTGATGGGTACCATCAACATCCTGTTGATGTTCACTCAATTGCAACATTGAAGTTTTCAGAAAATATAAAAGACCCTTATGTTCAAGAGATATTTAATTCTTTAACTAAGCATCAACAAAGTGTTACAAAACTTGTAGCACTATTTCACGATATAGGGAAAGGAAGACCTACTGATCATCATATAGTTGGAGAAAAATTATTTAAAGGGATGGGACTTTCATTTGGTTTTGATGAAGAGCATACAAGAATCGGTGCAAGACTTGTAAGATATCATAATATGATGTCTTATATAGCAACTCACCAAGATATTTATTCTGAAAAAACTATCTTAAACTTTGTAGGTCTAGTAAAATCAGAACTTGCCTTAAAAATGTTATATATAGTTACTTACTGTGATATTTCAGCTGTTGGGAATAATATATATAATTCTTCAATGGCCTCACTTTTAAAACAACTTTATACTCAAACTCTTCCTGCATTTGAAAACAAAAATTTATTAAATGAAAGTGCAAGAAGAGTTGCTAAGCAAAATACAATTAAAAACTTAAAGAGATACAAAGAATTACCAAACTTAGTTAAAAAGAAAATTATGTACATTTCATCAAATCAAATGTTTTTAATACTAAAAGCAGAAGATATTTTAGATATAGCAGTTAAAGCAAAAGATGTAGATAATTATATTTATAAAATTATGAACACTACACATTTAACTATTAGAATTATTAGAAATGTACCTTTAAATCTAGGATATCTTTTAGGAAAATTAGAGTTTTTAAATATTGCATCAATGAATATATTTAAACTTTATGATGATAAAAAAGCATTTTATATATCTTTTACAGAAAGAGTAAATGATGAGGATTTACCTTTTATTGAAGATGTAATTAAAAACTCGTTTGATATGTCAAAAACTACAAAATCATCAACACCAATAATTAAAAAAGAGAATATAAAAGTTAATTGTAATCATACTGCCCACTTAGCAGCTATGAGTATAGTAGCAAAAGATCAAAAAGGACTTTTTGCTTATATTGCGAAAATCTTTGATGACTTTAATATTGAGATAGAGAGTGCAAAACTACATACAATAAAAGGTTATGCCAAAGATTTATTATTAATTGAAAAAAATGGTAACTTCTGTGGAAATCAAGATGATATTATTGATTTAATGTGTGTAGAAAAGAAGATAGAAAAAGAAGATAAGACAGCTTAAGCTGCTCTATCTTAATATTCTATATAAGTTTTTGATTTTTATTCTTTTTTCTAGTGTTAAAAGAATCTAATGAAAAGATAAGTAATGCAATCCAAATAAGAGAAAAAGTAATCAACTTATCAGTATTAAATTCTTCATTGTAAATAAAAATAGCTAAAAGAAAAGAACACGTAGGTCCAAGATATTGGAAGAAACCTAAAGTTGAAAGTTTCATTCTTGTTGCTGCCCCATTAAATAAAAGAAGAGGAATTATTGTAATAAGACCACCTAGCGTAAGCATTATATTTATATAATCACTTGAATTTAAAAAAGATATTTTATCATTTATCATCAAATAATATATTCCAATTAATGCAAAAGGCATTAATATCAATGTTTCAACAAATAAACCTACAATTGAACCTACATTTATTTTCTTTCTTATCATTCCATAAAAAGCAAAACTAAGTGCAAGAGTAAGTGAAACAATCGGAAGAGAACCTAAAGATATCAATTGATATAAAACTGCAAGAAAAGCTATGAAAATAGCAAAGTTTTGATAACGTGTCATTCTCTCAGCAAAAAACACATATCCTAGAAATACACTAACAAGTGGATTAATATAGTATCCAAGTGCAGTTTCCATAATCTTGTCATTTGCAACTGCCCAAATAAAAACTAACCAGTTAAGAGAAATAAAAAATGTAGTCAAAGTTAGATATTTTATCATTTTTATATCTTTGATTATTATTTTAAAAACATCAACTTGCTTTGTAATAAATAATAATGGTATTAAAATAATAAATGACCAAAATATTCTATGTATTAAAACTTCAAGTGGCTCTACACTTGATACTTGTTTAAAATAAATGGGAGCTATTGCACCCCAAAATAAAAATGCTAAAACAGCATATATTTGCCCTAATCTATTTTCATTCAATGTTTTTCTTTATATTAGATTTTGGGCAACTATATCTAAATAGTAGTTAAAATAAAGCTTTTATTTCTTCTGAATTTAATAGTTTACCTGTTGATTTAACTTCACCATTTATTACAAGTCCTGGTGTACTCATAACACCATAATTCATAATTTCAACTAAATCTTCTACTTTCTCAACTTGTGCGAATATTCCAGCTTCAGCAACTGCTTTTTTTACATTTTCTTCTAAGGCGATACATTTTGAACAACCTGTTCCTAAAATTTCTATTTTCATTTTTTATCCTTCTTTTTTATAATATAGCGTTAAATACATACCCAACTAATAAAATAGCTGTTCCTACAATACCAAAAAATATACCAATTAATTTTATTGATAATACTCTTTTTAAAATCATTGCTTCAGGTAGACTAAGAGCTACAACTGCCATCATAAATGATAGTGCAGTTCCTAATAACATTCCTTTTGAAGTTAAAACTTCGATTAATGGAATCATTCCTGCAGCATTAGAATACATAGGTATTCCCATAACAACGGCAATTAAAGGTGTATACCAAGAATCCCCACCTGCATAATAAGCAATTGTTTCAGCAGGAATAAATCCATGTATAAAGGCACCAATTCCAATACCTACAATAACATATAGATAAATTTTAGTAAATATATCCATTGTTCCATCCCAAGCTTCACTCATATGATTTTTAAAACTATTTACTTCTTCTACACTATTCCCACAACAAGATGAAACTGGTTTAATATCTATTAATACTTCTTTTTCTAAATTTAAACTACCTATAATTAAACCTGCAACTATTGCAATTAAAATTGCACAAGCTACATACATCAAAGTTATCTTCCATCCAAAAAGTGAAAATAAAAGTGCTATAACAACAGCATCACTAAGTGGTGCTGATATCAAATATGAAAAAGTAACTCCCAATGGAATTCTAGCTTGTAAAAATCCTAAAAAAAGAGGAATTGCACTACAAGAACAAAAAGGTGTTAACATACCAAAAAAAGCTGCTAAAACATGTCCTAATAACTTATGTTTTCCTTGTAAATAATCTCTTATCTTTTCAACAGGGAAGTAACTTCTTAAAAATGTAACTAAATATATAATTACGATTAATAATGTAAATATCTTAACTGTATCATAAATGAAAAAGTTAATCGCTTCACCCAAATGCCCTGTTAATCCAATAATCTCATATATAAAATAATCTACCGTACTTTGCCACATATTTATTCCTTTTTTTATTCCCACTCAAGGAAATCATAATATTGTTTTGCATTTCCTGGAGCTATTTGTTTATAGTGATTATAATAAGAAAACTTTGTATCATCTACATATTTATAAATATCATCTCTTTGAACCTCATCTTCATAAGCTTTGGAAACATCAGTTTTTAAAATTTTTAAATATTCCAATGTTGGTTTATATGAATTAGCATCAAATTCTTTTCCATGTCCACCTAGTACATATTTTATATTCATCTTTTCTAGTTTTTTTAAAGCTTTTATCCATTCATCAATATTTGAATATTTTGCATATTTAATCATTCTTCCATTAAATACAATATTTCCCGTAAAAATAAAGTTTTCACTTGGAACATATACTGCTATATCTGAAACTGAATTAGAAGCTTTACTTAACTTTAAAATTTCTATATTTAGATTCTTACCTTTAATAACATATTTATCATCTGTAAAAATATCAGCTTCAACGATTTCCGATTTTAAATATTCCTCTTTACTTGTAATTCTAGGAATTCTTGTAAACTTATCCTGATTCTCTTTCAATTCTTGAATTATAGTTTTATGAACAATTATAGGAATATTCTTTTCTTTGTAGTAAGAAGCTCCTGTATATCTATCATCATGAAAATTTGTCACAATTATATGAGATACTTTTTTTCTATATTTGTTTCTTATTAATTTATTCAATTCTTTCGCAAATATATATGTCGGACCTGCTTCAATTACTACAATAGATTCGCCTATATCAACAGTACACACATTAGATACAAAACCTTTATTCTCTTTTGTTGGCGGATTAAAATCTCCAATATAACAATCGATTTTTTTAGAAATATTAACTGCTCTTAAATCATAAACATCTGCATTTAAATTAAAAATAACAAATAAAAATATACATAAAACTTTTTTCATTTTTTATCCTTTAAATTATTCTAAAGCATCAATTACCTTAGGAAGCAAGACTTCTTCTATTTCATTATATGTATCTACAAATGCATCAAAACCTTTTCCATCAGGATCTTCAAAACCTATATGAATCACCTTATTAGCATTTGGAAACATTGGACAAGTTTCATTTGCATTATCACAAACAGTCACTACTAAATCATAAGTATTATCAATTACTTTATCAATATTTTTTGAATAATAACTCTCTTTCCAAATCCCTTTATCTTCAAGAATTTTCTTAGCATTTGGATTAACTCTTCCGCTTGCCTTTACTCCAGAAGAATCACAAGTAATCCCTTTAAGTTTAGAGTTGATTAAAGCCTCTGCAATAATACTTCTACATGAATTTCCTGTGCATAAAATTAAAACTCTTTTTTCCATCTTATATTCCTTCAATTAATATTTTAAATCCAAGAATTATTAAAATAATTCCACCTAAATACTCAGCTTTATCTTCAAGAAATCCACCTAAAAACCTCCCTATATAAACAGCTATAAAACATAAAATAAATGTAATAACAGTAATTAAACTTACAGCATATAATATATCAACACTTGAAAAAGAGAAAGTAATTCCAATAGCTAAAGCATCTATACTCGTAGCAATTGCTAAAAGTACAAGTGTTTTGTTTTTCAAGTCTTTAACTTCATCTTCAAAATTACTGTTTCTTGCTTCTTTTATCATTTTAAAACCTAAATATATTAATATAATAAAAGCTATATAATGATCAATAGTATCAACAAAAGAAGAGAATGTATTACCTAACAAGTATCCAAATAAAGGCATTATTCCTTGAAAAACTCCAAAAAATAATGCAATTTTTAAAATTATAAAGAAATTAGTATCTTTATATTTACTCCCACTTGCAATACTAACAGCAACGCTATCCATGGCTAGAGCAATTGCAATTAAAAATAATTCCATTTTTTATCCTATTTATAATTATATTGCTAAGGCTAATAACACTACTAATAAAACTGGTGGTGTTATAATCAAACCAAACTTACTGTATTGTGCAAATGATATATTTACACCTTTTTTCGCCAATACATGTAACCAAAGTAATGTGGCAAGAGAACCAAATGGTGTCATTTTAGGTCCCAAATTACATCCAATAATATTTGCATAAACTAAAGCTTGGTTTGGTATATCTTGAAGTGCAATATCCATAATCATAACTGTTGGCATATTGTTCATAATTGCAGATAAAAAGGCTGATAAAAAACCAGTACCTATTATTGCAATCATATCACCTCGTGTTGATAAGTCTTTTAATATAATGGTTAAATAATCAGTAAGACCTGCATTTTTCAAACCATATACAACAATATATAAACCAATACTAAACCATACAACTTGCCATGGAGCTTCTTTTATAATATGAAGAGGTTCAACTGTTTTAAATATTGTTGCAATAAGTAAAAATAATACTCCACCACCAAGAGCAAATATTGAAACAGGAAGATTATAAGCATCTCCTACAAAATACCCAACAAGCAATACAGCTAAAAATACCCATGAAATATAAAAAAGTATTTTATTTTTAATTACACTTTCTGGCTCTTTTAACAATGAAATATCAACTTGCTTAGGAATATCTTTTCGTAAAATAAGCCATAAGAAAACAATTGAAGCTATAACACTAATAATAAAAGGAAATAACATATTTGATATATATTCAGAAAATCCAATATTAAAATAATTTGCAGTTACAATATTTGTAAGATTTGAAAAAACTAAAGGTAAAGATGCGCTATCTGCTATAAATCCACCTGCAAGTAAAAATGCAATAATAGATTTCATATTTAGTTTTAAGATTTTCATTTTCGCTAATAAAATAGGCGTTAAAATCAGTGCAGCTCCATCATTTGCAAAAAGTGCAGAAACAAATGCACCTAAAAGAATAGAGTAAACAAACATTTTAAAACCATTTCCATTAGAGAATTTAGCCATTTTTAAAGCACACCATTCAAAAAATCCAATTTCATCTAAAACTAAAGATAGAATTATAATTCCAATAAATGATAATGTTGCATCCCATACAATATCTGTAACAATCAAAACATCACTTAAACTTACAACTCCTAAAATTAATGCAACAATTGCTCCAATTACAGCAGTTGTTCCTATTTGTAAATTTTTAGGTTGCCATATTACAAAAATAAGAGTAAGAATAAAAATCGAAGAACTAAGTATCACAATTCATCCTCTTTTATCTCTGCATCAGTAGCTTTTAATACATAAATAAATGTATCAACATCTAATTCATCATATCGTTCAACGGTAACTTCTTGACGCTCAAATTCATTACCTTCAAATTCATCTAAATTATCCCAATGATTAATTAGATTATTTGAATAAAATAAAAATCCATGTATAGTGTCTCCACTTCCATCTTCATTTAATTTAATTCCAGGATAACCCATAGATGCAGACCAACCTGCATCTTTTAAATTCCCTTTTACCGTTGCAGGTATAAATTTTCCTACAATATTCTCCAAAACATGTCCATTAGGACAGTTTGGCATAAGTGTTCCATATACAAAAAGTGTATCAGTCATTTTAATCACAAGCCTTTTTTAAATTTGGTAATTCTATATCTAAAGTATTTATCTCTGTAATTGCAGAGATTCTAAACTCATCAAGAGGAGCTCTTACTGAATAATAAGCCCATCGTCCTTCTCTTTCAACCTTTAAAAATCCTGCCTCTTTTAATATCTTCAAGTGTCTAGATAACCTAGACTGAATCATTTCAAAAGAGTTTTCTAAGTCACAAACACAGCACTTTCCATGAGTATCTATAAATTTTAATAATTTAATTCTTGTTTCATCATTTAAAGCACTTATAGTTTTTAAAAAAATATCCATGATTTTCCTTTGATTTTTTGTAGTATATCAGAATTATATTAATATATCAAGATATCTTGATATATTAATATAAATTAAATTTTATCTCTCTGAAAAAGTTCTATTCCTTGTTTTTTATCTTTATATCTTTTTTTTAAAGATATTTGATAATCCTTTGCAAGTTCTGGTATTTTTAATATTCTTTCTATTTCTTCTTGATTATTCTTTGCATCATAATAACATCTATTAATATGTGCAATTGAAATATTTGGATTCACTCTTTTAACTAAAGAAAATTTATCTTCGAATGATATATGACCTTCTTTTAAAACTCTTAAGAAAAAGCCTGTTTTTGCTTCTTTTACTACGAGTGAGGTTAGATTTTTTATACCAGTAATATATGATATTTTCCAACAAGGAAGCCTTGGCTGAGATACTTCAAAAAGTACATCAGCACAAGAATATATATCACCTATACAAATTTCTTCCTCACAACTATCTAACAGAGTTATATTTTCACCAAACATGCATTCTTCCAAAAGAATATTATATTTACTTGCTAAAAATTCATATGAGCTTTGACTATAAATACAAACAGCCCTATCCTTCCCACCATGTGATTTTTTATCTGCTTGAGTATCATTTTCTAAACCAAAAAAATTAACAGATATTTTATCTTTTACTTCTTCTTTTATGTAAGAGCTATTAAATAATCCACTTTTTTTCTTGAATTCTTTTTCTTTTCCTACATATATCTTTTTAATTCGCATTATTAAGTCTTTAAAAAGTTAATAATTACAGGTAAAAATATCGCTGTTAAAATACCTGATAAGCCCATAGCAAGTGCAGCAAAAGCTGCTGCTTTTTCACTAATCTCAATTGCACGTGCTGTTCCTATTCCATGAGAAACTAAACCTAGCGCAAAACCTTTTGATGTTTCATATTTTATTTTTACTATTTTAAAAACAATGCTTCCAAATAAGGCTCCAATAATTCCCGTAATTAAAACAAAACCTATTGCTAAAGATGGAATTGCACCAATTTGCTCTGAAGTTATGATTGCAATTGGTGCAGTAATTGATTTTGTCGTCATTGATAAAATTGTCACAGTAGATGCTCCAAAAATCCATAATAATGAGACTGCAATTAAAACAGAGAAAACACCTGCAACAATTAAAGTAATAATTATTGGTAAAAACAATTGTCTTATATATTTAAGATTATTATATAGAGGAAGAGCAAGGGCTACTGTTGCAGGTCCTAAAAAGAAATGAATAATCTCTACACTTTTAAAATACTTTTCAAAAGATGTATTTGTAAATAAAACAATAGATAAAAGAATTATATAAGAGATGATAACTGGTTGCAATAAAGTATGTTTATTAAACTTCTCATATATCATAATTCCTATTTTGTAAGCGAGTAAAGTAAGAATCAACCATGTTAGAGGGGTCTGCCCTATATAATCATTTAATGCATCAAAATTCATGATTCTTTCTCCTGTTTTGATGTTAAATAGTCCATAAGTTTTGCAGAAAATGCTAAAGCTATTAAAGTACCAAAAACAAGTGCAATAAATATTGCAAAAAACTCTTTACTTATTAAATCAATTTGTGTAATTATTCCCATTGCTGCGGGAATAAATAATAGAGGTAAATATTTTAATAAAATTCCTACAGAATTGTCCAGACTATGAAAACTGCTTTTTCTTATAATTAAGAATATTAATAATAGTACCATTCCAATTACAGGACCTGGGACTAGTAATGAAAAGAGTATAGAAATACACTCTCCTAAAAATTGGAAAACTAATAAAGTTATAATTCCTTTTAGCATTTAAATCCTTTTTACTTTTCTTTTAAAAAATATATTATACATAATTTTCAAGATTGTTATATTTGATTAATATTTATTTTGTATAATTCCACAAATTATTAAGGAATAAAAATGTATAAATCACTTGCAACATCACTTACAACTTTCGCTTTTATAGTTATGGGACTTACAGGAGTACTAATGTACTTTCATATTCTTGACAATTATACAAAAGAGTTACATCAAATTTTAGGATTAGCTTTTGTAGCAATTGTATTTGCCCATGTATTTTTTAACTGGAAAGCTATGAAAAAATATTTTACAAAAAAAATATTTTATATTTCTGCTGGAATTATTTCAGCTGTATCTTTAGGATTTATTCTAACAGCACCAACTGGTCCAAATGTGAAAAGAATACTATTTAATTCTGTTTTACAAAACCCTATTGAGAAAACTTCTGTTTTATTTGTAGATTCTTATGATATTGCAAAAAAGAGACTTGAAGATGCGGGGTTAATAGTTGAAGCAGATAAATCAATAAAAGAGTTATCAATGATTAACCAAACTTCACCTTTTGTAATAATTGATACAATATTAAAAAAATAGTCTGAAGTAGCCTTATATAAACAAGTGTAAAAAGCACTTGTTTATATTTTAAGAGTTTTTAAATAACTGATAAATTGAAGAGAAATCTTCTTCACCTTTTCCCATCATTTTCATTTTAGAGAATAATTCTTTTGGAATTGCGGCTGAATAAAGTGGCTTTTTCATAGAATAAGCTAAATCTTGTAAACAATGTAAATCTTTATTTATTGCATCATTTGAAAAGTGAGCTGAAAAATCTTCTGTAATTAGTTTTTGTTTTTTTGCATTTAAAACTAAAGATGTTCCACCACCAACACCAAGAATATCTAAAGCTTTTTCTTTTGGAATTTCACAGTCTTCTGCTAGTGAAGTACACTCAGCAATTGTAGCCATAAATGAACCTAAACAAAGATTGTTTATTAACTTCATTTTTGTAGCACTACCTTGTTTTTCAAGTAAGAAAATCTCTTTCCCTATTTTTTCTAGTAAAGGTTTAACTTCTTCATAAACTTCTTTCTTACCTGATGCAACTAGTGTTAAAACACCAGCAAGAGCAGGAGCAACACTACCAAATACAGGATTTTCAAGATATTTAGCTTCAAACTCTTCCATAATTTTATGTACATCTAAAACATCATTAAAGTGATGAGTACTTAAATCAATGATAGTTTTACCTTTTAACTCTTCACATAAAAGTCCATCTTCCATATGTAAAATATTATCAACTGCAGGAGAATCAAAAAGACATAAAAATATTACATCACATTTTACAAGTAAATCTTTTGGAGTATCAACAACTTCAAAGCCTTTTGAAATAGCTTTTTCTTTTGTTCTATTATATGCAAGAACTTCTTCTCCTACTTCTTTTAACCTTGTAGCAACTGCAGTCCCTAAGTTTCCTAAACCTATAAATCCTATTGGCATGACTTCTCCTATAATTTTTTGTATATTATATGGGAGTTTTTTTAAAGGTAAATAAAAATTGTAAATTATATAAAAAAGGTGAGAGAATAAATAGATGGATAATCCATCTATTTATATATTTATATTAGTAATTTTAATCTAAGTATTATTTTTTAAAGTCAGCCATAATTTTAGCTTTTAATTTTGGAATTGTAAATCCAAACTCGTCAAATAAATCATTTGCAGGTCCGCTTGCCCCAAATGTGTCCATTCCGTAAACTTTAGAAGCAAATCTATAGTATTCTAAGCCACGAGCAGCTTCAACAGCAAACACTTGAGTATTTGAATCAATTACTTGGTCAATATAAGATTGGTCTTGCTCTAAGAATAAATCAAAACAAGGTACAGAAACAATATTTGCAAAAATTCCTTCTTCTTCTAGTGAACAAGAAGTTTGTAATGCTAACATTAACTCAGACCCAGAAGCCATAATAGTAATATTTGCATTTTCTCTTTTTTTAAGTAAGTAAGCTCCATTTGAAACTTCACCAAACTCTTTTTTATCTTTAAGAACTGTAAGACCTTGTCTTGAACATACAAATGCAGTTGGTGCATTCATTTTTAATGCAGTTTTCCAAGATTCAACATTTTCACTAGCATCTGCTGGTCGGAATGTATAAAAGTTTGGTAAGGCTCTAAATTGAGATAGTTGCTCAATTGGTTGGTGAGTTGGTCCATCTTCACCAACACCAATTGAATCATGAGTCCAAACAAAGTGTTGAGGGATAGATGCAAGTGCTGCTATTCTAGCTGCTGGTTTTAAGTAATCTGAGAATACAAAGAAAGTTGCAGAGTAAACTTTATATAAACCATAAAGGTTCATAGCGTTTGCAATTGCTGCCATTGCATGTTCTTTAATACCAAAGTGAATATTTCTTCCATTTGGAAAATCACCTTCACCTTTTAATTCAGTTTTATTTGAAGGTCCTAAATCTGCAGATCCACCTAAGAATCCTGGAACTGCTGCTGCGATTGCATTTAAGATTTTATGATTTGAATCTCTTGTTGCTACTTTTGTATCAGCTTCAAAAGTTGGGTATTCAATCGCATCATAATTTGGGTTTTGTAACTCTTCTATTTTTACTTTAGCTTCAGTACTTAAAGAATCATTCCATTCATTTTCTGCAATAGAACCTACTATTAATTTGTCAAAAGCACCCTTTACGTCTGCAGGAACAATGAATTTTTCATCTGGATTAAATCCAGCTTTTTTCTTAGAAGCTGCAATATCTTCTTCACCTAATGGAGCACCATGAGCATGGTGTGAACCTTCCATAGAAACAGAACCTTTTCCAATTGCAGTTTTAGCAATAATCATTACAGGTTTTGTTGCACACCTAGCTTGGACAAATGCTTTTTCAATTTGATCAAAGTTATGACCATCAATTTCGATAACTTCAAAATCAATACCTTGGAATCTTTTTTTAACATTTTCACTCCATGCTAATGAAGTATCACCTTCAATAGTAATAGAGTTTGAATCATAGATAATTACTAAGTTATCAAGTTTTAAATGCCCTGCTGTCGCAGTTGCTTCATAAGAAATACCTTCTTGTAAATCTCCATCTCCACATAAACAATAAACTTTATGATTAATAACATCAGAACCTAGAGTATTCTGTGCATATTTTGCAGCTGATGCAAAACCAACTGCATTTGCAATACCTTGACCTAATGGTCCAGTTGTAATTTCAATACCATGTGTATGTCCATATTCTGGGTGTCCAGGAGTTTTTGAGTTAGTTTGTCTAAAGTTTTTTAAGTCACTTAATGCAACATTAAATCCCCATAAATGTAATAATGAATAAATTAAACCAGTTGCATGACCACCTGAGAATACTAATCTATCTCTGTTTAACCATTTTTCATTTGCAGGATTTATATTTAAGTGTTTACTTAAAACTGTTGCAATATCTGCTAAACCCATTGGTGCACCTGGATGTCCTGAGTTTGCTGATTGAACCATATCTGCTGCTAAAAATCTAATTGTATCTGCTTGTTTTTGTAATAATTGTTTCGACATAATCATCCTAGTTATTTGATTGAGTTATCTGTATTTTTGAGATTATATCTAAAATTGATTAAATACAATATGAAGTGATTTTTTCCTATGCTTTTGGGATAATAATTGTAAAAATGGCACCATTCTTATTATTTGAAACTAGAAGTTTTCCATTCATATTATTTTCAATAATTAGTTTTGACATAAATAATCCAATACCTGAACCATTAACTTTTTCATATGTAAAAAAAGGATCAAAAACTTTTTCTATTGGAGTAATTTTTATACCACCTGCATTATCTTCTATTTTAGTGATAATATCATCTCTATTTTCTGTAATTGTGATTTTTATCTTTGGATTACTTATCTTTCTATCAACTAAAACATCTTTTGCATTATTAATTATATTTATTAAAACTTGCGAGTATTCGTTTTTATATCCTGTCATAATAGTATTTTTCTGAATAATAATATCAAGTTTAATATCATTTATTTTTAAACTACTACTTATAATATTTACTGTTGAATTAATTTGTTCTAAGATTTCAAAAGATATTTTTTCTTTTTCTTTTGCAAAAAAGTTTTTAAAATCATCAATAGTATTAGACATATATTTTGTAATATCATTTAGTTTTTCAATTGAATCAAGAATTTCTTTATTGTCTAAAGGAATATCCATATTTATTTTAGCTTCTATAGGAAGAAAGATTGAAGACATTTCCATTAAAGGTTGTCGCCATTGATGAGAGATATTACCTAACATTTCACCCATTGATGCAAGCTTTGCTTGTTGGAACATTAGTTTATCTTTAGCTCTATTTTTAGCAACTTCTTCTTGTATTTTTTTTTCTAATTCTTTATTATGTTCTTCTAATTCTAGAAATTCATCTAATCGTGTTTGTCTCATAAGTATAAGTCTAACAAAAAAATTCTAATAAGAATATTTTTGTTACATTTTTTTTAATTCTAGTAATAAAAAAAGGGGAAAGAAAGCTCTTTCCCCTTTTCTTTAAGATATTTAATTAAGAATTAAATATCTGGATTAATTTCTATATCATCTTCAATTAATAGTTTGATTGTAGAATTACTTCCTGTTCCATTGTAAACATTATAATTAATACCATCAACTTCTTCTTTTCCTGCATTATTCCAATCATTAATATCAAGGTCAACTTTATCTTCATTTTCACCTTTGATAATTAATTGATGATTTAAATCTGCTAAATCTAAAACATCATCCATTTCAATATGAATATCATTTGCTTTTCCATCTTCTAAATCAAGAATAGCAGAACCATCTACATTTTTTGAGAATACTGATAAATCAATATCTGTTGTTGTTAATAATTCTATATCAGAAACTATTTTCTCAGTTTCTTCAAGTACTTCTGATTCTTCAAAATCAGTTTCTTTATCTAATTGTTTTGGTAAATCATTTGATTCTTCAATTATAATATCTTCATCTGTATTATTTTCTAATTCTGTATCATTATTTTCTTCTACTTCATCTACCTCTTCAGTAGAATCATCTGCAACTACAACTACTTCTTCCTCTGTAATTTCAGTTTCAGCTTCAGCTTCTGTTAATAATACATCTTCTTTTGTTTCTTTTTCAATATCAGATGTAATTAAATCATCATTAATTTCTGTGCTAACTAAATCAACTGGCATTGCACTTACTGCAACTAAATCATTGTTTCTATCTTTAATATCATTATTTTCATTATCTACTGAACCTGTAAATTTAGTTTCATCATCTATAATAATCTCATCATCAAATGTTTCTACTACATTTACTATTTCATCTGTGTCACTAGAGTTAAACCATACATCTTCAGTCATGATTTCTGATCCATCACTTGCTATTGCTGTAGATTGCATATGCATTTTACCATCAGTTCCAGTTTCTTCTGACATAACAGTTGAAATAGAATCAATTCCTGCATCTTTAATACTAATTAACTCTCCATCTTCAACTACTGCATCTCCATCATCAACCCATACACTCAATCCATCAAGTTCAGTATCAGTTAATTGACCATCATTATTTGTATCAAGACCTGATAATTTAGCGTAGCCATTAGTATACTTACCACCTTCATCACCAAATAATCTTGAACCATCCATATCATTTGAAGCATTTCCATCTCTATTATCTACTAATAAGCCATCACCTGAACCATCAATCCACTCAATAGTATCTAAGTCACCGTCACCATCAATATCAAAGTTAACAGTTTCTCCTATAATTGCATCAATTTCTTTATCAATAGATGAAGTTTCACCAGTAACACCAATAGTACTATCACCACTTAAGTCTAATATAATTGGAGATACTTTAAAGACATTAGTTCCATCTTCAATAGTAACATTTTTATATTCAGAATCATAGTTAATGTTATCAACTGTATTTCCTGATACATTTGTAATTTTCATGTTTAAATCTTCACTATATTCATTACCTGCATTTTTTGAATGAAGATCTAAATCAACAGTAATTTTTTCTTTCCATGTTTGAACTTCAAAATAATTAGAGCTAGTTTCACCAGCTTTAATTAATACTTTTACAACTCCACCATTTTGAACTTCACCATCTTTTTCAACAGTATAATCCCAAGTTGCATAATCCGGTCCAACCTGTGTTCTTGTACCATGACTTAAAGTTGTACCATTTGGAACTTCATCATAAACTACCTCAGTAACTTTCCCCCAACTATTTCTAACATCAAAGTTTCCACCCCAGATTATATCTTGATTTGATTGTTCCCAACCATTTGCATCGATTCTTGTTGCTGTTCCATCAACTACTTGTACTGTTACCCATGTATCTTCTGTAACTGCTTCATCTAATTGAACACTATACCAAGCGCTGTCACCTTCTGCAATGTTTGATCTACCTTCAACAGTAGCTGTGATATCTGTTCCTTGGATTACATCATCAATTCCAATTACATTAATAGTTACATTTGCTGAATCTGTTTTATCTCCATCAGTAATTGTATATTCAAATACTACATCTTGATTTTCACCATTATCTAGTTTCTTTAACTCATCACCTGGAGTGAATTTAATTTGTTTATTTACTACTTGTGCTGTTCCAATAACAACACCTGCATCTGTTATATTAACCACTTGATTATTTGTTACATCTTGTCCTTGAATATGTGTAATTGTTAAGACATCATTTTCAGGATCAGTATCATTATTTAATACATCAACAGTTATTGCTGTATCTTCATCTGTAGTTAAGCCTTTAGTTTCAATAGTTTTAACAGTTTGAGTTAAAGTAATATCATCAATAAACATTCCTCTTCCTGCATCGGGGTTAGAAGTACCTACTTCTCTAAACTGAATTTCAACTGGATTTCCTGTACCTGTAAATGAAACTACAGTGTCAATCCAGTTTACTGTTGATAATCCTGTTCCATCTTCACTATATGTTCCTAAAACTACTCCGTCAACTACAACTTCAAATTTACAAACTTCAGCATCATATCCTGGTCTTGCAGAATAATTAAAGTCTAATTTATATTCTGCTCCAGCAACTGTGTCTACTGTTCTTGTAATTCCTGATGAATCAGGATATGTATTTGAATCATCTGTATTTAATTCAACATATTTTTCTCCATCTTCTGCTTCACCAGTGTATGTTTTTCCTCCACTTACATTTTGGATAATATCATCTCTTATTTCTATTTTTTCATCACTATTAATTGATGTCCATCCTTCTACTGCATTAACAAATGTAACTTCATCTGTATTTAAATTAACTTCAAATGAAGAATTAAATACTGTTGTTACTTCATCAACAATTACAGCTGCATGACCATCATTAACAGCATCTGGAGCAGTGTTGTTAATTACACAACCTGTACTATCTACATCAAATGTAACCATTGCTACTTCAGATTCTTTTCCTTCTGAATCAATTGCAATGTAATTAAATGTATCTGTAGAATCTTCATTTGGTATATATTTAAAGTTTGCATTTTCATCATACTCTACACCAATCTCGGCTTCGTTACCATTTACTGTTAATACACCATCTGTTGGAAGTGATTCAAGTTTAACTTTTACAATTGTTGAACTAGCATCATCTTCTACATCTGAAACAAAGTCTTCTAATTTAAATTCAATACCATTTGTTGTTGAACTAGTTTCTATAGATTGACCAACTAATTTAATATTATCTACAAATGCTCCATAAGTATTTGCTGCTGATTCACCTTCAAATGATAAATCTGCTGTAGAACCTGTTATCCCCGTAAATGTAGCTTCTATTTCATACCAATCTTCAGTATTTTTAACTGCATTATACGTCACTCCATTATCTGCTGTAAATACTAAATCACCATTAGAATTAGAATCAATTGACAATTCAATTCCTCCAAATGACATTTTCATATCACTTGTACCTTCTGAATTAGGTCTTGGTTTATAATCAAATGAAAGAACAAAAGAGCTATTATCCCCTGTGTTAACAGTTGTAGTCATTGATGTATTACCATTACCATGTGGATCTAATTCAGCATGTTGTTCTCCATCTGAAGCAGTAGAACCTGCTGTTGTACCACTTTGAATTTCTACACCTGCACTATTTAAAGTCCATTCTACTCCATTATCACCCGTGTAAACATTTGTACCATTATCACCATGTTCAACAAACCATCCAGAGTGTACATCATCTCCAGAACCAGCTGTTGTCTCAAATGATTCACTTAATAATAATGTTTCACTAATAACTGTATCATCACAATCTAATTCATAGTGAGCATCTTTAGCCTCTGGTGCGGTGTTAATATCTACAGATTCTGTTCCATTTATTTTAAATGATATAGTGTTAGTTGATTTATCACCATCATTATCTATTATTGTATATGTAAACTCTTGTGTTACACTTTCACCTTCTGGTAAATTATCTTTTGTCTCTTGATTAACTTCAAATTTATATTTACCATTTTCATCAACTGTCATTGTTCCATAAGGACTATCTAAATCACCCCATACAATTTTATCTAAACCATCTGCTCCTGCCTCTGCACAAACATTTCCATTAAGTGTTGGTAATTCATCAGCTACTTTAATACTCGCATAAATTCCAAATGAATTACTTTCACCTTCATTTGTATAAATAGTTTTTACATAATCTCCATTTGAATCTTGGAAACCTTCTACTGTAAACGAATAATCTATTCCTTGAACATTAACTAAAACATCACCTTCTGGTAATTGAATTATATCTCTAGATTCTATTTCATTATTAGTATTTGTTGTTTCGGTATGATCTAATAATACATCAAA
This sequence comes from Poseidonibacter lekithochrous, assembly GCF_018861145.1. Taxonomy (GTDB): domain Bacteria; phylum Campylobacterota; class Campylobacteria; order Campylobacterales; family Arcobacteraceae; genus Poseidonibacter; species Poseidonibacter lekithochrous_A. Next base: position 3,634 of record NZ_JAHKQT010000003.1, on the reverse strand, counting down.
GTCAACAGCTACTAATTCTCCATCTATTTCAATATCCATAGACATTGTTACTGTTGTTTTATCTAGTGTTGATGTACCACTAACTATTGCCCAGTTTTCATGAGTAAATTCTGCTAATTTAAATACTCCATTTGTATCAATAGTTGATCCTGTTGAGTTTGTATATTCATTATTATCAACTAAGTTATAACCTGATTGATCATTATTTTTATTTGATTCTGTTCCCCATTCTAATTTATCAGTTAAAGAATCTGAATCTGTATTAGTTGTTTTAACTTCATCTGTTCCATTTAAGAATACTGAATCTTTAAACCCTGCTTCTAAGTTTTTAATTACTACTACAGCTTCTGGTTGAACATCAATTTCTCTTTCTACTGAACAAGTTGTTGGCATATCGTCTTCTATATGTACAATTAGTGAACCTGTTGTTGTTTCTATTCCATCACTTGCTTTTACACCTATATTTAATGATAATATATCTTCAGTTGTTGTATCTACATGATCTACTGGTTTTAATAATTCAACAGTGTAATCACCATTATCATTTATTGTAACTTTAATTACTTCTTCATCACCAATTTTTCCAACTAGTTCTTTTGTATTTTCTCCACTCCAAACTATTTCTTCTCCATTTGATGTTATTTCATCAACAGGTGCTGTTAATGTTACATTTACACTATCTGCATCTGGGTCTGAAATACTTATATTTCCATTTATTGTTGCCTCATTAGTTGTATCTTCTATACCATCTGTATCTTTAATTCCATCTACTAATCCTTCTTCTGATACATTTACATCTATTGTCTCTACTATTGGTGCATCATTTGTATCTGGAATAGTTACATTAACTTGAACTTCTGTTTCTGCCGTTTTTTCAGTTACATCATCATTTGAAGCTGCTTCAGTAGCAATTGCAATAACATTAATTTCAAAATCTGTTTCACCTTCAGGAACTGTAACTTTTAAATTAGAAGAATCATAATCTAATTCTGTAGTAGTTATAGTCCATGTACCATCACTATTTTGTACACCTTCATTTAACATTGCATTAGCAGGTAGTCCTTCTATTACTATACTTAAAGATTCACTTCCATCTCTATCAACTAAAGAAGCACTAATATCTAAATTATACTCATAAGAAGTAGTTGTCTCTGTTGTAAAATCACAATTTAAACCTGTTCCATCACCAAAAGCAATTCCTTCAATATTATTAAATGTTAAGATTTTTCCTGTATCTTTATCTAAAATATGTCCATCTAAATTGTCATGATAATGAATATCTACAAACTGGTATGAAGAAGCATCTTTACTTAAATATAATACATCAAAGCCATTTCCACCATTTACTGCTGGCTCATTTGCTCCAATATCACCATATATTGCAATAACATCATTACCTGATCCACTGTTTATATTTGATCCACCTTGAACTTCACCTTTTACAATAATTACATCATCACCTGATGTACCTAACACATTACCATTTTGAACTATATCACCTTCAAAAATAATTTCATCATCTGTCATTTGATATGTATTATTAATCGTATCTGTTACCACTGTTGTATCAGAAAGATCTAAAGATGCACCATCTGCAATATCCACATCTGCTAATAATCTTGTAGCATTTTGATTCATTGGGTTATCATAAACTAGAATATCACCATCAGTTAAAGAATCTAAATCAACATTATTCGCATCTTGAGAAGCAATTGCAATTATATCTTCTGCTTCAATTATTGCATTACCTTCAACATATGAGATAACATTAGCTAAATCATGAGAAGAAGAACAAACTTCTTCACTTGTCGTTTCAACAACAGTACCTTCACTTAAATCTACCGTTAATGTTGGTTTATCAGCAGATGCAATAATATTTGTAATTGTTGTGTATGTATCTTCACTCCATTCCATTCCATCACTTACTTTAAACGTAAATGAATCATCTAAATCAGTATTTTCATTTGGAAGAAAAACAAGATCACTTGATTCTATATCTTTTACAGAAATTTCTGTACCTATTACTACTTCAACACCTGATAATAATAATGTCCCATTTGTAGGTAATGATTCAATTTTAATAGCTGATAATGAATCATTATCAAGATCTGAATAATCTCCAAAATCATTTACTGTTAATACTTTTTCAACATCTTCATGAATAGTTACTTCATCATTTGTTGTAGTTGGTGCACTATTTTCAACATCTTTTCCGTTTATATTTATTGTAACAGTATTTGTAGAGTTATCACCATCTTTATCTATTACTGTATATGTAAACTCTTGGCTTAAACTTTCACCTGATTCAAGATTATCTCTTGTTTCTTGATTTACTACAAATGTATAAGCTCCATTTTCATCAACAGTCATTGTTCCATAAGGGTTATCTAAATCACCCCATACAATTTTATCTAGACCATCTGCTCCAGCATCATTACAAACATTTCCTTCAACTGATGGTAATTCACCTGTAGGTTTAATACTTGCAAAGATACCAAATACATTATCTTCCGCCTCATTTGTATAAATTGTTTTTACATAATCGCCATTTTCATCTTGGAAACCTTCTACTGTAAATGTATAATCTTCTCCATCCACATCAATTACAACATTTTGAGTAGGTAAAGTAATTATATCTCTAGATTCAATTTCATTATTAGTATTCGTTGTTTCTGTGTGATCAAGAAGTACATCAAAGTTAATTTCTGCTGCTTGACCATTCACAAGAACATCCATAGTCATTGTAATTGTAGTTTTATCTAATACAGAAGTACCTTGATAAATTGTCCAGTTTTGATGAGTAAACTGTGCTAGTTCAAAGATTCCATTAGTATCAATCTCAGTTCCTGTTGCAGATGTATATTCATTATTATCAATTAAATTATATCCTGATTGTTCATGACTTGCAACAGCTTTTGTTCCCCATTCTATTCTATCAATTAAAGAATCAGAATCTGTATTTGTTTCTGTAACCTCATTTGTTCCACCTATAAATACTGAATCTTTAAATCCTGCTTCTAAGTTACTTATTACTACTACATCTTTTTCAATATTAATTTCTCTAATAATTTCACAACTTGTAGGCATATCATCTTCAATTTTTACAAGAAGACTTCCTGTCGTATCATTTGTACCATCACTAGCTTTTACTCCAATATTTAAAGATAAGACATCTTCTGTTGTAGTATCAGGATGATCAACAGGTCCTAATAAAGTAACAACATATTCACCATTATCATCAATAGTAACTTTAATAATATCTTTATTACCAGCTTTACCAACTAATTCTTGTGAATCTTCACCACTCCATTGAACTTCTATACCAGCAGACGTTACTATAGTTGTTGGTGCAACCAATGTTACATTAACATCATTACTATCTGAATCTGTTATTGTTATTGTACCTGAGATAGTTGTATCATCTGTTGTATCTTCTGGTGTACCATCAGTATCTTTTATCCCGCCAAGTAAACCTTCTTCTGAAACTATAGCTGTAGCTGTTACAACTACTGGTGCATCATTAACTGGATCTACTGTTAATTTTACTACTGCAGGATTTGATACTTCTCCATCATTATCTTTTACTGTATATTCAAACTCATCTGGTCCATTATAGTTCTCTTCTGGTGTATAG
>NZ_JAHKQT010000033.1 GCF_018861145.1 Poseidonibacter lekithochrous | reverse complement strand
TTTTTTTTAGCCTTCTTTTTAATATGAATTAAGTTTTTTATTTACTACAATTAATATAAATGTACTAATCTATCTGTAATTTATTTTATTCTCTATGCCTAAACTTTTAGTCTTAATATATTAAGAAATTATATATCTTTTGTCCTTGTTTTATTGTATTTGCACTCTAAACCCTACTCCTGATATATTTATTATTGAATCTTTACCAATCTTCTTTCTAAGTTTATTTAATAGATTTTTTAAAGCAGAGTCTGTTGCATCAAAGCTATCTTGCCAAATATTTAATTTTAATTCATCATGGGATACAACTCTATTGTTAAACTTTATAAGATAATCTAATAATATTAATTCTTTTGAAGTTAATGATATTTCATTATTTTCTTGTGTATTATAGAGTTTCTTATGTAGTACATTATATATTATGTTTTCTGAAAAATTTACGATATATTTTGAATTGTCTAAAATATCTTGAACAGAATTGATTAATGCTTTTTTTAACATTTTAAAATCGATTGGTTTTCTAAGATAATCAACAAGTTTTAATTTTGTAGCTTTTAGTAAATAATCAGTATCCGTATAAGCACTTAGCAAGATTACTGGGATAGATTTATTATAAGTACGCAATTTTTCAATAAAATCTAATCCATTATCTTCGCCAAGATTTATATCTGAAATTATTATATCGATACGTTTATTGTCAATAAAATAATTAGCATCTTCTATTGTCTCGACATCGTATACATTTTTTGCAAGTATTTTTAAAGTTTTAGCAATATTTATTCGAATATTTTCTTCATCTTCAATATATAGGATATTTAAATTTTTTAATATATTATTTAAATGTAAATTGTTTTGATCCATTAATTGCCTTAAAATAATATTTATTTAAATATTATAATAACATAAAATAACTAATTCTAAACTAATAAAAGAAATCATTAAATGATTACGTCTAATTCAAATTTTTAATTAAAAATTAAGTAAAGTTATAATAGAGTAATAAATAAAATTATTTAAAATAAAGGATTCCTAATGAATATTAGTAAACTATTAAGATTTACTTGTATTTCTATACTTGCTAGCACAACTCTTCATGCAATTAGTTTAAAAGATAGTGTTGAAAAAGTTCTAGTTACTAACCCTGAAGTTATTGCAGAAAAAAATAATCAGAAGGCATTTAGAAAATATATTGATGAAAGAAAAGGGGAATATTATCCTCGAATTGATATTGACGGTACATTAGAAAAAAGTAATACTGAAAAAGCTTATGATAGTTCTGCTAATGATAGAGGATTAGCTGATGGTTCTGATCAGGAAGATGGTTATAACTTTGGAATTGCTTTAAATCAAATGCTTTATGATGGAGATTTAACTCCAAGTAGAGTTAGAGAAGCTAAACATAATGAGCTTGCAAATAAATATAGAACTAGAATTAATATTGAAAATGTTGTTTTAGAAACTATTAATGCATATACTGGCTTAGTTCAATATAATGAGTTATTAGCTTTAACTAAAGAGATGATTATTACTAATGAAGAAAATCTAGAAATTGCAAAAGAAAAAGAATCAATAAGTGGTGAAGTTTTAGAAACATATCAAGTTGATTCTAAATTAAACTTTATGAAAGAGAAGTATTTAGAAGAGAAAGATTTAAAAAGTTCTAGAGAAAGTACTTTTAAAAGGTATATTGGAATTGAAGCTACTGGTAATGAATGTAGACCAAAGATTGATTTAAATAAAATTCCTTCGACTTTACAAGAAGCTCTTGAATTAGCTGTTCTTAGAAATAATGAAGTACTTGAACAAATAGAAAGAATTAAAGCTCAAAGAGAAAAAATCGCGCAAGCTGATGCAACTTTCTTACCAAACTTAAACCTTGAGTTAAAAGCTTTAACTGATAGTGATATATCATTAAATGAAGAAGGTAAAGAAGATCAAGTATTTGGTCGAATTACTTTAGCATGGAATCTTTACAATGGTGGAGGAGATTATGCTGTTTCTGAACAAGAAGAATTATTTTTAGCGGAAGAAAAAGACAGATTAGATGCATTAACAAATGAAATTGTTGCCGCTACAAAAATAAACTATCAAAGATTTATGAAAAATAAAGATAGAATTGAAGTACTTAAAAAATATGTTGTTGCAAATGAAAATATCGTTGAAGTATATAAAAGTGAATTTGAAGCTGGTACTAGAACATTTGTTGATATTTTAAATGCTCAAACAGATTTATATGAAGCAAAATCTAGTTTAGTTAATAGAGAATATGCTTTATACTCAAATTACTATGAAATACTTAACAACAGTGCTATGTTAAGTGAAACTATTTTAGCTTCTGAACCACAATCTTGTTCCACTAATATTAATACTTCTAATGTAACGGCTGTATCTAATACTGACGAAGTTTCACTGATGTTAGAAGAAGAACCAGTTGTTGCTGTAAAAGAAGATGAAGTTTCTGATGAATTAAATGTTTTATTAGGAGATGATGTAGTACAAACGGTAACTGAAGATAGTGAAGTTGCTAATGTTGAAACTGTTGAACCTATAATTATTCCTGCAGATGAAGAATATATTGAATCTCCATCTTTCTTAAATGCTTCACCAAAAGCATACACTATAAATATAACAACTACAAAAGGTTTGTTAAAGGCAAAAGAATTTGTATCTGCTAAAGGTTTAGATTCTGCGCAAGCTTATACTTATGAATTTGGTCCAGGTATGAAAAGTGCAAAGGTTATTTATGGTACATTTAACTCTGTAAAAGAAGCAAAAGCTGCAATTGCTAACTTCTCAGAAGAAATTAAAGCTGGAAAACCTTATATAGATAATATTAGTAAACATCAAAAATTATATAAAAAATATCACTAGGCTTTTAAAAAGGTAAATATTGGAAAATAATGATTCAAATCAAATTGAAAGTGAAACATTAACAAATTTAAAAGATAGAAGAAAAGTAGATGACCTTTTAGGTTGTCTACTTTTTTTATCTAAATTTCACAAACGAGAAACTTCTGCCGAGTCTTTGACTTTTGGCCTTCCTATTCATAAAAAATCAATGAACATTTCAATGTTCCATGAGGCTGCATCTAAAATTGGGCTTATTGGAAAAACGGTTAAAAGAAAGAATATAAAAAATATTACAAAGTTAGCACTACCTTCTGTTCTGATTTTAGATAAAAATAGAGCATGTGTATTACTTGATTATGATTTAGATACAGGCTTTGCAAATGTAATCCTTCCTGGATTAAGTGTTGGTGAGACTGTAATGAATATCACAAAACTAGAAGAAGAATATACAGGCGAAACAATTATTATTAAACCTGAGTATAATTTTAATAATAGAATTGAAAAAGAAGTTTTAGTAGATAATCCAAAAGAATGGTTTTGGGGTACATTATTTAGAAATAAAGATATTTATAAACAAGTTATTATCGTTTCATTATTTATAAATATTTTCATATTAGCTACTCCATTATTTACTATGAATGTATATGATAGAGTTTTACCTAATAATGCAATTGAAACATTATGGGCATTGTTCATAGGTATTTCTTTAGTTATGTTTTTTGATTTAATATTAAAAGTTATTAGATCCCACTTTTTAGGGATTGCTAGTAAACGTGCTGATACTATAATGTCAAATAAAATATTTAATCATATATTAAATATTAAAATGGATGCAAAACCATCTTCTACAGGTCAATTTGTAAGTAGGTTGCAGTCTTTTGAAAGTGTTAGAGAATTTTTTACAAGTGCTACAATTGCAGCAATTGTTGATTTACCCTTTGTACTGATTTTTATTTTAGTTATTGTGTATATAGCAGGGCCACTTGCTTATATCACCATTGCTACTGTACTTATTTCAATTACTTTTTCATGGTATCTACAAAGACCATTAAAGAAAATTATTGAAAAATCTGTAAAAGAAGATCAAATTAAACAAACTACTTTAATTGAAACAGTTGCTGGGTTGGAGATTATAAAAAGTGTAAAAGCACAGAATAGAATGAAAACTCATTGGGATCAATCTGTAAATAAAACTGTGCATTATGCGGAGAAAGGTCACTTCTTATCTCAAAGTATTACATATTTTACAGCTTTTATCTCACAGTTTTCTAATATTGCTATTGTTGCTGGAGGGGTTTATTTAGCACAAGATGGTGAGATCACTATGGGTGCAATTATTGCCGCAATGATTTTAAATGGAAGAGTTATTGCCCCTGTATCACAACTTGTTGGTATGATTATTAAATTTGATAAAACAATGTTATCTTTAAATAATTTAGATGAAGTAATGAATATGCCTGTAGAAAAAGAAAATAAGTCTTATATTAGTAGACCTAATTTAAAAGGGGATATTGAATTAAAAGATGTAAATTTCTCATATAAAGATCAAAATCATCAAACTTTAAAGAATATAAATTTAAAAATTAAGCAAGGTGAAAAGGTTGCAATTTTAGGAAAAATTGGTTCTGGAAAATCTACATTATTAAAAATGATAATGAATTTATATGTACCAAGTTCGGGCTCAGTTTTAATTGATGATTTAGATACAAGACAAATTGATCCAACTGATTTACGTCAAGCAATAGGAACAGTACCTCAAGAACCATTTTTATTTATGGGCTCGATAAAAGACAATCTTACAATTGGTGAACAATTTGTTTCAGATGAAGAATTATTAAGAGTATCAAAAGTAGCAGGACTAGATGAATTTTTAGGAAAACATGAAGCGGGATATGATTTACTTGTTGGTGAAAGAGGAGAGGGTTTATCAGGAGGAGAGAGACAGTCTGTTACTCTTGCTCGTGCCTTAATATCTGATCCTAATATTATTATGTTAGATGAACCAACAAACTCGATGGATAGACAAACAGAAAAACAATTTATTGATAAGATGGTTAGCATAGTTGAAAATAAAACACTTATTGTAGTTACTCACAAAACTTCACTTTTAAAATTAGTGGATAGAGTTATTATTGTAGAAAACGGACAAATTGTTGTTGATGGTCCAAAAGAAGAAGTATTTACTACTTCTAAAGCAGGTTTAAAATGAGTGAAATGAATAATAAACTTGATGATATTTTAAGTGAAGATAAAGATCATTTAACAATTGTTAAAAATTCTAATACTATTGAAAAGCAAGAAATAGTTGATGAAATTAAAAAAGATAATGAAATTGAAGAATTTTACACTGACCAAGATTTTACAAAAGAAAAAAGAAAACCCAAAAAAGGAATTTTTAACTGGATAAGAAAACTTTATGGACTTTCTGATGAAGAAGAAGATGATTTAGAATTTGTTTATTCAAGTTATGCAAATTCTAATCAAGAAATTTCTAAACCTACAAATATCGTTTTTCTTTTAGTTACTGGAGTTTTTTCATCTTTAATTATTTGGGCTGCATTTGCTGATATTGATGAATTAGCAAGAGGAAATGGTAAAGTAATACCAACAGATAAAATCCAAACGGTGCAATCTTTAGATGGTGGAATTATTTCTGAAATTTCTATTAAAGAGGGACAAACAGTTAAACGTGGTGATGCGTTAATGAAAATTGATACTACAAGATTTAGAGCAACACTTAATGAAAGTAAACAAGAATATTTATCATTACTTGCAATTATGGCAAGACTTGAGATTGAATCTAAAATTGATGTAAATAAATCTTTACCTAAAATCAAGTTTGATAAAAAAGTATTAGAAGATAGTTCTAAATATCATATTAATGAAAGATTACTTTTAGAAAATAGATTTAGAGAACTTCAATCATCAGTTCGAGTATTAGAAAATCAAGCTAATCAAAAAAGGCAAGAGTTAAAAGAAATTAGAAGTAATATTAAGAAATTAAGTGAAAGCTTAGGTTATATTGAAGAACAAAGAAAAACTATTAAAAAGCTTGTTTCTCGTGGTGTCAAGTCAAAATATGATTTATTAGATATTGAAAAAGAATATACACAAACAAAAGGTGATTTAGATACAGCAAGATTATCAATATCTAGGTCAAATTATGCAATTAATGAAGCAAAAAGTAGAATTAACGAAAAGGTTAATACTTTTAAAGCAGAAGCATCAAACGAACTACAAAAAACTGCTAGTCAAATAAATAGAATTGAAGCCAGTTTAGTTGGAGATGAAGATAAAGTTGCAAAAACTGTTATTACTTCACCTGTTGATGGAATTATTAAACAACTTAATGTTAATACAATAGGTGGTGTTGTCCAATCTGGTATGGAACTAGTTGAAATCGTTCCTTTAAGTGATGCTTTAGTTGTTGAGGCAAAAATTGATCCAAGAGATATTGCTTTTATAAATCCTCGACATAAGGCAATTATTAAAATCACTGCTTATGATTTTTCTATATATGGTGGACTTGATGGAAAAATAATTGAAATTTCAGCGGATAGTATTATTGACAAAGAATCTAAAGAAGGTAAAAGTTACTATCGAGTTTTAGTAAAAACAGATAAAAATTATCTTGAACGAAACGGTATTAAACTCCCTATTATTCCAGGTATGGTTGCAAGTGTAGATATTGTAACTGGAAAAAAATCAATCCTTGATTTCCTTTTAAAGCCAATTTTAAAAGTAAAACAAGACTCTCTTCATGAAAGATAACTAAATTTTAGTTATCTTTTTTCTCAAAAAAACTTTAAAATACAATAAAAAAAACTTTTTAGAGACTTTATTTCTATATTATTATAAAATAAATAATTTTAATTTAAAGATTAAAAAAGGTTAAAGAAATGATTATTGATAATGATTTGCTTATAGATGATGACATAAGTCTTTATGAAAATGAATGGATTGAAAATTCAATCGAAATAGTAGATAGCGTAACATATAATGTTTATCAAGGTACTGGTGATAGCTCTTTAGTTAAGCTATTAATTAACGAAGATATTACTGCAGAATTATAGATATAAAAGGAATATAAAATGAAATTAACAATAAAAAATGAATTTGGTTCAAATAAAGTTATAGATTTAAATAAAGACTTAGAATTTAATGTTGCAAAAGGTGAACAATATATATTTTCTAGTGGTTTTTCAAATTATATATTAAACTTTAAAGATAACCAAGAATCAATATCTTTAATTTTCAATGTAAATGGAAAAAATGTAACGGTTGATTTAAATGGAATAGTTCCATTTTTAAATGAAAACAATGATACTACTAAAAATCCTACTTCAGTTATAATTAATAAAAATGTTGAAGATAAAGATTTAGATGCAATTTTAGAAAATAGTGCATTTAGTGGAAGTGAAATTTTAGATAAATTAGCGGAACTATCATCTACTCCTGTTAATACAGGAAGTGATATTGGTGATAATCTTGCGTTAATTTCAAACTTTCAAACATTATTAGATTCTTTAGGTGCTGCAGCAGCAGGTCCTGGAGGAGAAGGTAATGCAACTGGTAATGGATCTACTTTTAATTCTATTTTAGGATCTGTAGATGATACATTACCTGGTATTGCAGAAAGTGATAGATGGGTAAATTTATCTGATTCAATTTCTTCAGTGCCTGTTGATACAAATACTAATGCAGATATTGGTATTGGAGATGTTGTACCACCTTCTTTTTCAGTTACAGATGCAATAGTGACTGAAGGTGAATATGCAATTTTCAATATTCAATTAAGTACTGAGAGTGCGGTAGATACAACATTTGATTTAGCACTAAATGCAGGAACAGCAATAGAAGCTGATTATGTTCCAAAAATTGAAATATTTGTAAATGGAGAATGGGTAGAAGCTACAAGTGCAACAATTCCAGCGGGTGAGACAGAAATAGTAGCAAGAGTAGAAACGATTGAAGATGGTGTTTTTGAAGGATCTGAAGAATTTACAATTGATGTTGAATTATCAGATGGTATTACTTCTAATACAAATGAAACTAGTACAATTTCAATATTAGATAGTGATGAAGAGCCTCAAATTACGATATTAGGATCAGAAGTACAAGAAGAAGATGGAGTATTAACATTTACAGTTAGTTTAAGTAATCCAAGTATTAGTGAAATAACAGTAGATTTTACAACAGCAGATGGGACAGCCTTAGCAGGTTCAGATTATGTAGCACAAAATGGAACAATAACATTTGCTCCAGGTGAAACTTCAAAAACAATTTCAATTTCAATTATAGATGATTTAATATATGAAGATTCAGAAAGTATGTTTGTTAATTTAACAAACGCAGTAAATGCAACTATATCTGAAGAACAAGGTGAAGGGAAGATTCTTGATGATGGAGATCTTCCAACATTAAGTGTAAGTGGATCAGAAGTGACTGAAGGTGAATATGCAATTTTCAATATTCAATTAAGTACTGAGAGTGCTGTAGATACAACATTTGATTTAGCACTAAATGCAGGAACAGCAACAGAAGCTGATTATGTTCCAAAAATTGAAATATTTGTAAATGGAGAATGGGTAGAAGCTACAAGTGCAACAATTCCAGCAGGTGAGACAGAAATAGTAGCAAGAGTAGAAACGATTGAAGATGGTGTTTTTGAAGGATCTGAAGAATTTACATTAGAAGCAACAGTAACA
>NZ_JAHKQT010000022.1 GCF_018861145.1 Poseidonibacter lekithochrous | reverse complement strand
TTGTTTATGCTGTTATTATGTTTACAGCAATACAAACAAAAATTAGTATGATAACTTTTATAATACTTTTTGCAGTTTTGCCAATAGTTATCTATTTTTATGTAAAAACAATATTTCCTAAGAATATTAATTAAATGGGACTGTACAAAAAGGTAACCTCATTTTTCGATTTACTCAAAAAGCATTTGTGCAGTAGTCTTTTCTTCTTTTTTTATTTCAACATCTAAATATTTTTTTATATCTTTTTTTCTGTTCTCTAAATATCTTAATAAAACAACTTCAAGTGTATCTGATCTTCCATACCCCTTGAGTCTATAAAAAGGTAATGATTTTATCTCATTAGATAATGTGTCAACATATAGATTTTTAAAATTATTTAAAAATCTAAGAGCATACTCATCTATTATTGACTCAGCTAAAGTTTTATTAATAGTCATTTTGCCAGCTACTTCAATTAAATCTTTTCTGTTAAAAAACTTTTTAACCCTAGAAGCTATATTAAGTCCAATATCTCTTGAATCGACATTTTTACCATAGATTTTTGTTGTTGCAATATCATAAAAAGGTGATAATCTTAATTCTTTTTCATATAAACTACTTGATTTATAAATCAAAGATAAGTTTTTTGCATGTAAATCACCATGACCAATTATTACAGAGAACACTAGAAATTTATAAAGTTCTAGAGTATCATCTTCATTTATTAAATCAAATACATGCTCTTTTAATTCATTAAATTTTATATCATACTTGTATTTTGATGCTTTCCCAATAAAAGTTAAAAAGTCAGTGTGATCAAACTTTATCCCGGCGTAATTATCGTATCTTTTAATTATATAATGATAATCAACACCTTCTTTGATAATTGCATTATAAGGTATATCAAATCCAAAATCTCTTGCCATAGTCATAAATAGATGCTCATTTATTAACAAATAGGGTATATAGTTATCGTTATTTCCTCTTCTTTTAAAAGTACATCTATGTTTATTGTAAGGCTTAATGAAATATAGATCATTTTTATTATCTGTAAATTGTATTTCTTTTTTTTTATGGTCTAGACTAACTGCAAATTTATATTGAACTCCACTCAAACCTATTGCACTATCTTGAGCTAATTTATTAAGCTCTTTTGGATGCAGTTTATTATCTTCAATATTAACAAAGGAGTAATCTTTTAAAATATTAGGGTATGTATATTTGCTTTGTAATACCTCGTCTTTAACTGATTCATAAGCTACTATTTCATTTTCAATTAAAGTAAGTGCTTCAAAATCCTTTTTATTATAGAACTCAAAACTACCATTATTATTGCTTAGGTGTAATAAGATACCTATTATATTGCTAATCCCATGCTCGTGTTTAATACTAGAAACTATTTCACTTTCTGGTATTAAGTTTTCAAAAATTGGAAAAAGCTCATCTGATTCATTTTCTTTATTTTTAAGACCTAATAAATAACCAGTTAGTTTAATATCGTCTTCATAACTAAAGTAAAACAAATTATTCTTTTCTTCAAGAACACCTAGTAATCTATTGTTTTTAACAACATATATTTTCATTTATATCCTAATATTAGTTAAGTATATATACTTAACTATAACATAATATAAATTTTTGTCAAGTTTTATTTAAAAGCAAAATTTGACATTTTTTATTAAAAATAGTACTATATAGTATATATACTATATAGAATTAAATATGAAAGGTTTAAGATGGGAAGAAAAGAATTATTTAACACCAACAAAACTTACATTTTAAAACAATTCAAAAAGAAACCTTTCTATTTTAGTAATGTGGATATCTCAAGAATCAAAGATGAACTCAAAAAAAAATCATTAATACCAGAGAACATGAGTTATGATAGATTTTTCAATAGGTTAATAGATGAGGGTTTAAATACTTTTACACTTAGTATTCAAGGGTCTTATAAAACTAGATATTCATTTAAAAAAAATTTAGATCATGATTTATTTGCTTCTATTCTCTCTGGAAAAAAAACTTTCTTATCTATGACAACATCATTAAGATTTCAAGGTTTAACAGATTATAGAAATGATGTTATATTTATATCAAGAGAGCAATCAGATAAGGGATATTATGGTCATGAGAATGTATTAGAACAAAATGCAATTGATAAGGCCTTTAGGCAAGGTACTCCAAGATATTCTAATAGTATTGGAGAGATAGATGGTAAAAATTACGTTTTTCTAAGTCCTAAATATTCAGATTGTTACGGAGTAATTACTATGAAAAATGGAGTAAAAGTTTCATCAATTAATAGGTCTTTTGTTGAGATGATAATTAATATTCACTATTTTAAAACATACACTACAATCATTGATATTTTTAAACCTTTGAAAGAAAAACTAGATATCAAAGAAATATATGAGTATATTAAAATTTTAAATTACATTTATCCATATTTTCAATGTGCAGGATTTTACTTAGAACAAATAGGGTTTTGCAAAGATGAATTGATTGAATTTAAAAATTGTGTTTCAAATTTAAATTTTTATACCCAAAAGAGAAAAGTAGAAATAGTTGGAGAAGATTATTTATTTAATGAATATTGGAAAATGTACTATTAGTAAATACTGAATATAACTAATTATAATCAACTTTCATAAGCGGTTTTTTAGTTTTTCTTATATCCTATAAATTTGAATCAAAAAAATGTTATATATTGAAACATCAATAAATGACTTAATTAAGGCAATTATAAAAATTTGTTACAAAGAAAAGTAATAAAAACAAAGTTCAACAACCTGTAGAGACTGTGAAAGAACTAAAGCCATTGATAACAAGAAATTAGCTAAAATATAGTTATCATAGATTAACAAAAAGGCCTAAAATGCCGAACTACAAAGAAGGATTAAACCGTCATCAACAACTCTTATTTCCGCCTAGTATTGATGAGTATGTTGATGAAAACAATCCAGTAAGAGCTATTGATAGCTATGTTGATAGTATAGATTTATCTACTTTAGGAGTATTTACTTGTAACGGTGGTTCTGAAGGTCAACCAGCATATCACCCAGCACTACTTTTAAAGATTTACCTCTATGGATATCTAAATAGTATAAGAAGCTCTAGAAAGCTCGAACGTGAGATTAAACGTAATATTGAGATGATGTGGCTTTGTATGGGACTTTCTCCTGGATACAAAACTATTGCTAACTTCCGTAAAGATAATCCTAAAGTCTTAAAACAATTATTTCGTGACTTCGTAATACTATGTCGTTCTGTAGATTTAATTGATGGAGAAGTTGTTGCTATTGATGGAAAATACAAGTTTATTGTTGCCACTGATATCTCTACTAAAGGAATAGATTTAGATCAACTCTATCCTCTATCAATACAAGCTAAAGAGGCCACAGGAAATAAGAAGATAAAAGTTGCAGCCGATGCAGGTTATTACAATCCCAAAGAGATTAAGAAATGCGTTGATGAAGGTATAGATGTTTATGTACCCATACAAGATAAGCAAAAACAACAAAAAGACAAAGGAAAATTTACTCGTGATGCATTTGTTTATGATGAAGCTAAGGATTGCTATATCTGTCCTAATCATGAGATATTAAAGCGAAAAGAAACCATTTATGAGAGGAATGGTATTAAGCGTTTTATGTATAGGAATGTAAATTCTGTATGTAAAGTCTGTTCCATACGCCAACAATGTCTTCCTAATACAACACCTGCAAAACGTCTTTGGCGTTGGGAGCATGAATCACTCATCGATACACACCGTACGAAGATGCAGACACGCAAAGCAAAAACTATGATTAAACAGCGGGCTGCTTTGGCAGAACACCCTTTTGGTACAATCAAACAAAAGCTTGGTTGGAGTCATTTTCTAGTAAGAGGCAAAACAAAGGTTGCTGGAGAGAATGCTTTAATTATGCTCACCTATAATTTTAGAAGATTGTTAAATTTGATTGGTATTAAACTATTTCAAAAGCTAATAAAGGGCATTAAAAGTGGCAATATTGAAGATATAAAACAAGAAATAGCAGAGTACATTGCAGTTCTAGTCTTTTTTAGAGCTTTTTTTCGTCAAAAAGTGAGTTTATATATCTGAATATTGAAAAATCTTTCTTTAGCCCGATTCTTTTATTTATATAGGGTTAGTTCTTTCACAGTCTCTACAGGTTGTTGAACATTCATATATTAAAGAATCATTTATTTAAAATCAAAAGGCAGTTTTCTATATCCTATAAACTGTGGGCAAATATCTATATATTGTTTCTATCTACTTTACCTTCAATAATTCTTTGATAAATTTTTAATATATCTTGAGGTAAATCAGTATTTTTATAAAGGTCTTCTCCTATATTATCAATATCATTCTCTATAATAAGTCTTAAGCATTCTTCAATAATATACCATGCCATATTCTGATTATCAAAATCTACCACAGGTTTTGCAGTATAAGGTAGTGCAGTAAATTCACTTAAATTATTTATTTCAGTTGACCATCTACAAAAATCTAATATTATGGGTACTATATTAAATTTTGGATCTTTCTTTTTTCTTTCAAATGCCTTGTCAATTTCATATTCATGAATATATTGAGTTCTCATAAAATTAGGACTTATCATAAAACATACAATATCTGATTCTTCAAAATGTTTATTAATCTCTGAATCCCATTTTGTACCAGCTTTAAGTTCTGTGCAATACCAGTTGGATACTTTTCCATCTTGCTTTAACGCAGATAAATGATCAATAAACTTATTCACTAGAGTAATATCTTGTTTTGAATATGAAATAAATATCTTTTTCATTTTATTTGTTGTTTTTAAATGCATTTTGAAATCTCCTAAATTATAATAATTATCCGCATATAAAAATGTCCAATTTTTTTTCTCTTCGTTTTCATGAATAACAGATAAAGGAATATATTCAGAAACACTTTTAGGTATCATTTCTTCTGTTTCATATCCATCATTAATTTTATGAATATACATAACAATTTCATCAGCAAAATCTGTTGAACTATCATTATTAAGTTTTATAATATCAATTGATGCATTTCCATAATCATCTCCTAAATTAAATTGAACCATCACAATATCATTAGAATTCAAATCCTTAATAATTAGCCCATTTTTCCAATAATAAAAAGAATCTTTACTTGAATTTTCCTTGATTACTAACTTACCATATTCCTGAAAAAAATTAAGTACAACATTTTTATGAATAAAACCTGTATATTGAATTTTTCTATACGGAGTTATATTTGTATTTAAAAACAATTTAACTGCTTGTATAGGTTGAGGAGGAAGATAGAGAGGAGCAATATATTTTTCTGAGTCAGGATGTTTAAATATGATTTTAAAGTCTTTCATTAATCCAATAATATCTTTTTCCATTTTTATATCATCTTTACCTAACATATTTTGGAGATATTTATCATTAAATTCACCATTTAACGTTACTAATCCGCTTAGTATTAAATGAATTTTTTCAATTATCCATTTCTTATCTATGTAAACTTTTCCTTCACTATCAATTGAAGGTTTATAAAGAATTGTTCCTACTTGATTAAGATAATTGGCAAGATATATTGTTTGTTCATTATTAATTTCTTCACCTAATAGAGTTGTACAATATTCTTGAAACTCATCAATACAAAGAATAGGTTTCCCCTTATATCTGGCTATATTATCTTTAACTATCCCATAATAGTTGGGTAACTTTGCACCTAAGATTTCTGTATCGTTTAAAGTTTCAGTTATCAATGAGTCTAAATGATTTAAGTTTCGTTTAGGTATTAGTGAAATATTAATAAAATCATTTATAAAGGGGTAATTAGAAACTATTTTTTTATGATTTAGGTGATGTATTTGATCTAGTTTTTCCACTTTGTTTTGTATGAGAATTACATGAGTAGTATACTCTGTATCTTTTTCAATCTCAAAATCAAAATTTTCTGCTTCAATTTCTCTTGTATAATACTTAATTGAATCTAACCAATAATTAATAGGATAATCTTGAGTCTTTACTTCTTCAATACTTCCATCAACTTTTTGCATTTTAGTACTTCTAATATTAAGATTATTAGTATCAAGATTCCAGATTAATAAATAAACTGTATTTTTCCCAAAAAATAAGTGGTGAGTGTCATGAAAGTAATCATGACCTCCAAAATCAAATAAGTTAAGATTACACTTCTCCTTAATTTTTGAAATAATATATTTACTTTTAAGTTTCTGCTCTTCCATCCAATGGGTAGGAGGATGTTTTTTATCTAGTTCAAATTCATTATTTAAGTATTTAGCTAATGTTGTTTTTCCAGCTTCACTATTTCCTATTAAAATTAACTTTACATCTTTATTAACATATGTTTCTCCTAATAACATCTCTTCAAAATAATTCAAAACAGCTTCTTTACTAATATTAACTATTTCAATAGGAGGACTTTCTAATGGATTTTTAGCAATATTTATTGTATTTAATTTCCATTTTGAGTTAGTAATATTATTTTCGTGAATTAGTTGTTTTAAAGGAGTTATGTCTTTAATATCATTAGCATGAATATCAATAGTTTTGGCAAAAGGAAATTTTTTTAAAAATGAAGTGAATCTTATTTTATTATTACTTAAATAAAGTTCTTGAAGAGAATTAATTATAGCTGTATTATTAATTTTAACAATGAGATTATTATTTAGATGTAGTATTGCAATCTTCTCTAGCTTTTTAAGAGAAGGAATCACTTCTATTATATTATTACTAAGATTTAAATATTCAAGTTTAGTTAGATTTAGTAAAGGTCTAATACTTCGGATATTCCATCGATTCCATTTCCTCTTACCATCATTCCAATCTCCTCCAGAGATTAATGATTTTAAGTTCTCTAGTTTTTTAATCTCTCTTGGAAAATCACTTAAAGTGTTTCTCCCTCTTTCATTTTTACTAACACTTTTATGCCATTTATCATTTTTATATTCAGCCCATTCATTACTTAAAATTAATTTTTCAATGTGCGTATTTTCAAATACTTCTTTAACTTCAAGTAAGTTTGTCAAATAACAATTCCCTAAATCAAGTATTTTATCTTTTGTTCTTAAGTTATTTTCAATTATTTGCTTTGCATAATTCAATCTAACAGTAGACGCATTAAGTATTATATTTTCTAGTAAATTTTTGAATTTTATAAAATTTTCTTTATCTGTAATATTACTCCATATAATTTCTCGTAATCTATCAGGGAATGTTCTTTGAAGTTTTTCATTTATGTCAATACTTTTAAAAATGTAATTTTCATTAAAAAGTAAGATTATAATACTATTCTTTGGAATATTCTTAAGATAATATTCTATTTGAGTATAAATATTATTATAATCATTGTTTGTCCTAATCACAATTATAAAAATAGAATTTTCTCTAATTCCTAATAGACTGCTTCTAGCGTCAAGAGAATTAATAATTGCTCTTTCTTTTATATCAACAAAAACAGAATACTTATCATTTTCTATAATCCAGTCTGCTTCATAATTTATAGATATTGCCCTTGGATCTGATAATCCAATATTAGTAGATGTAAGTATCCTGATTAAGCTTGTTTTTCCTACATTATTGTTCCCTACTATAAATAACTGAGACTTATTTTGATTCATTAAAACACCATTATAATTATTTTGTGATTTTACTATAACAATAATATTAGCAATTATATACTATAAATAGCCTTTTTTAAAACTATATCTTTGTTAAACTTCAAAACTAAAACATAAATTAATACTTATATTTACATTATTTTATATCTTCATCTATTGGCTTTACATATCTCATAGTTGTTTTTATATCACTATGGCCTATAAATTTCTGAATGAATTTAGGGTTAATAAATTTTACATATCAGTTATAATTTCTACTCTAAATGAGTGAGAAGAATATCTATGCCCTAATACTTCTTGAATAAACCTCTTAACATATGCTTTATAAGTTGAAGTACTTGGAACTTTAGTCACATCACCTTTAACTATTCTCAAAATAGTGACTATATTCATGAAAAATCTAATGATATAAGAAAACAAAGAAGCCAATAAATTAAATTTAGTAGCCTTTTTCATCAAGAGTAAAAATCATAAAAAAATTTATTAGAAGTTTTATTAATTAGCTTTCCTAATATTTATAGCTTCTTCAATAGCATTTTCTAAATGTTCTGCAATCCATGCGTATCGTTCTTTACTATTTGTTCCTACTGGATTGTAGCATTTAACAATACTAGATAGCTTTTTACCAGTATTACCATAACCAATATAATCAAAAGGATTTTTGCCTTTTTTTGAGATATTTCCATTAAAATTTTTAAGACCATGTATATAAATACCTACAACACCCATATTTTCATCCCATGCCTTTACAATTTCATGATTTATCCACTTTCTATTTGCTGTATTTTCTCCGATAAGTACAACTGTACATGTACGACCTTTCATTTGATTAGTAATCCATCTTTTTATAGAAATATCTTTTCCACTCAGAACAGTTTCCCAATCATTGTCACTTGCAGGCTTATTACTTTCAATTGCACCTATATTACGTACTTGTGAAACACGTGTCACATCAGGTTTATAGTGAAAACTGTAAAATACTTTTCTTGCCATTTTATTCCCCTTTTTATTATTTAATATGTTATTATATTATAACATATTTATAAATTTATTTTTTATAGATGTATATAATGATATATTAATACTAAATAATATTATTATTGATAATTTCAAGCTAATTCTTTATATAATAGTTCTCAAATAAGTATAATTATATAAAAAATTATTTTGAATGGATTTTAAGAGTCACAAATAATAGGAGAAATTATGACACGTCGTTTACCTTTAGTTGGAGTTAGAATTCATCTCTCGGGTTCTATACCGGATAAATTATCTAAAGAAGAAGAAACAGGAATCTGCTCATTTGTTCAAGGATTTGCAACAAAAATATTTAGTGAAGGGGGAACTATTATTCATGGTAGTCACCCTACATTATCAGCTCCTTTGGAAAAATCTGCTAGGAACTTTATATCTGCAGGAGGTAAGAAAGATGCTCTAACTTTAGTTCGTGCTCAAAAATATGCAATAGAGGCAGAACATTTAAAGGAAATTGAATATCAACGTGAATATTCTGTTGTACAAATTATACCTGGTTTAAAAGAAGATGAAGAAAAAAGTTTGGTTCCAATGAGAGAGTGGATGTCAGAGCGTTCAGATGTTATTGTTTGCTTTGGGGGGAAATGGTGGGATGAGAACAAATTACGTGCTGGAGTACCGGAAGAACTAGATACTACTTTGGAACGTGGAAAACCTGCTTTTGTTATTTCTAGCTTTGGTGGTGCAATGAAAGGTTATCTTGATGATGACAGTACCTTACTATCTCGATTACGTAATGGCCTTTCACCTGAACAAAATTTTGAAATTTCAAAAAATACATCTCCAAAAGCTCTTGTAGATAAGATTGTTACTCAGTTAAAGCTATTACCATTAGTTCGTAATAGTGTATCAAGTGGACGTAATTTTCGTATTTTAGTCTTAGATGGAGGAGGTATTAGAGGTACATTTACTGCATCAGTACTTGCAAAATGGGATGATATGCTTAAAAAAGGTGGAGGTAATGAGCTTGTTAAGCATTTTGATCTTGTTGCAGGTACTTCAACAGGGGCAATACTTGCAATAGGATTAGGACTTGGATTAACTCCTAATGAAATGCTATCCTTTTATAAATCTAAGGGTTCCAAAATTTTTCCTAAAAATAGGAAAATGAGACACTGGCTTAATTCTAAGCATGATTCACAAACACTTGGAGAGATATTAAAAGATGTATTAGGTGAAGATACCCTTCTTAGTGAGTCATACTGTAAACTTGTTATTCCAACGGTGCGTGCTGTACATGGTGAAACTGAAGTAATTACTACTCCTCATACTCAAGATAGAACTGGTTTTCATGGAATTACAGCAGTAGATGCCGCATTAGCTTCGTCAGCTGCTCCAACTTATTTTGATGAAGCAGTTATAGATACGGAGATTGCTGTAGAAAAATACTTAGATGGGGGGATTTGGGCAAACAACCCAATAATTCCGGCTTTAGCGGAAGCTGTACGATATTTAGATATTCCTTTAGATAGAATTGATGTTTTAAGTATTGGAACTATGGGGAATGAATCTGATTTTACAAAATCATTAGGTAAAGGTAAAGCAGGATGGGCACCGGAAAGTGCGGACCTCTTTTTCTCAGCTCAAGAACATTCTGCATTAATTATGGCAGAAAGCTTTCTTGGTCCTGCACGTCATTTACGTATTAACCAACAAATACCAAGTGAAATAAAGTTAGATGATACGGAGGCTATTGAGGATATGACTACAAGAGGTAATAGAGTTGCAAAAGATTCCTTTAGTGCTGTACGATCTAGGTTTCTGGATGGTATTCACGTTGAGGATTGGAAAAGTTAAAATATTTTATTTATAATATTTTCAACCATATTTTTCCAATCTAAGGATCAAGTTTTGGAATGATACCAATAAACTAGACACTATTTAATATATCAATGATAAGAATCATTGTAAAATTTATAAAGGTAAAAAATGGCAATAATAATATATAGTGAAGAGTTTAGGTTAGAAGCAATTAATAAATTTAATTGATAAGGATAATTTAGAATTTATATTAGTGTATAGGAGTAAAATAATGTCAAATTTTTTTAAGTTACTTATTCCAGTAACAGAGGCAAATGTATCAAGTACAAAAACTATAAAATTATGTGGAAAGATGTGGACTCTTGTTGATTTTAAACAATTATCTGATGCTCCACCTTTTACCTGTATCTCTTATTCATGGGGTATAGATAAATCATTAAATCCATTGAATAGTGAAAAGGAAATCTCTGCTAGAACTATTCCTGTTATTGAAACGGTTATCAATTCTTTTGAGTCAGATGAGTGTTGGAATACTGAAATAGAAAGTTTATTTCATAGTGAAGATAAACTTGCTAAAAAATTAGCATTAGCTCATAAGGCTTCATCTGCTATTTGGATTGACGCATTATGCAGTCCACAGGAACAGCCTGCTGCTGACATATGCATTCAAAATATGGGTGAAATTTATAAGTCAGCAGCTCAAATATTTGTTGTATTGAACACTAATTGCCTAGATACTGTAAATAGGATATATAATAGAAAGCCACTAAGTCTCAATGATTATATAGCAGTTGCAAATGATGACTGGATAGACCGGGTTTGGACATACCAAGAATTTGTAAATAGTAAAATGATGTTCTTAATAGCTGAAGGTAAAGAAAAAAAATTTATAAGTGAACTTAATTTTCTTAATGCACTAATGACCTATGCAACAGCCTACTCAGATATCCAAGATATAGATATGTATCAGAAACTTGAACGCATGCAATTGCTTGTAGCTGCACAACAAATAAATGCTCAATCGGCATTTCAGGCAATGTCAGCTGTAAGCAGACGATTCGCTACTCGTCAAGAAGATCGTATTAATGTAATGATATCGGTGGTTACAAATGGAATCACCTCGGAGCAGAATTTACATTTGATTCCACCAATAGAGCATTTTATGAATATTTGTGAAGAGAATAATGATTTTTCATTTATTTTTTCTACAAATCCGAGAAGTGAAGTAGTTGGTAAGAGATGGAGACCAATAGGTAATCAACTAATAGCTGTTATTTCTGATGTATCAGTGTATGGTAGCGGATTATCAGGATGTATCAATGATACACACCTTCAAATGAATAATATGTGTAAAATGGTTCCATGGAAAAATAACTTAATTATTTCTTCTATTGATGGTTTTATTAATGGTAACTTATCTAAATTACTCTTTGAGGGGCTGCGCCAACGTGGATTCGAAGGATGTGGAGAGTGTATAAAGCTTGAAGAAGGATATTTTTTCCCTCAATCACCACATAAACGTTCAAAAGATCTTTTTGTTGTTGTCTCAAATGATGTTAAATTCCATCAAGGGGCACCTGCATTATTATTACGTTCAAATGATACGGATATAAATCAATTTTGTGACACAGGCATTTTTATAGGGAAACCTCCAAAGAATAGTGAAAATATTAATGTGTCATGATTTTAAATAGTCAAATATTGTTATATTATTTTACCTTATGGGAAAATTATTGTTCATAGCAGAGGTTTCACAATCTCTTATATTTGGAACACGAAGCACACATATTAGTTTTCCGTGTTCCACAAAGTGTTCAAAAAGTAAAAACTGCAAAGTTCCACAAACATTAAGGAAATATGGAACAAAGATTATTAATATATATTTAATATGTAGGATATGCTTTACTGTTGCATTTCATTTAATGAAACTAAATTTTGTTCAGATACATGTTTTTTTACTGTGTTAAAACTTACTCCAGATTTTTTAGCTATTGCATAATGAGTTATAGTTTTT
>NZ_JAHKQT010000039.1 GCF_018861145.1 Poseidonibacter lekithochrous | reverse complement strand
TCTGTTGGAGTTGAAATAATAAGTACTTCTTTTATTCCAGCAAGCATTAAAACTGAAAGTGGGTAATATACCATTGGTTTATCATAGATTGGAACTAGTTGTTTACTTACACCTTTTGTGATGGGGTATAGTCTTGTTCCGCTTCCTCCCGCTAGTATTATTCCTTTCATTTCTTACAATCTTCCATCACTATTTTTTAAAATAGATTTGATATCATAAATCACTTGATTTTTGTTTGAAAACTCTAAGTTTTTGTATTTATCATGAGAAACAGCCATTACAATAGCTTCATAATCATCATAATTTACATTATTATCTAAGTTTTGATTGTATTCACGTTTTACTTCATCTTTATCAGCCCAATAATCAGATACCGTTATATCACAACCAAACTCTTGAAGTTCTTCTATTACATCAATAACTCTTGAGTTTCTAATATCAGGACAATTTTCTTTGAAAGTGATTCCAAGAACCAATACTTTTGAACCTTCTATTTTATGACCTTTTTTAATCATAAGTTTAATAACTTGGTTAGCTACATAGATACCCATATTATCATTTAGTCTTCTTCCTGCTAAAATAATCTCAGGGTTATATCCAATCTGTTGTGCTTTATGAGTTAAGTAGTATGGATCAACACCAATACAATGTCCACCAACAAGTCCAGGCTTAAACTTTAAGAAGTTCCATTTAGTTCCTGCAGCTTCTAAAACATCATTTGTATTGATGCCTAGTTTATTAAAGATAATTGATAGTTCATTTACAAATGCAATATTAATATCTCTTTGAGAGTTTTCAATAACTTTTGCAGCTTCTGCTACTTTAATAGTAGGTGCAAGATGAGTACCTGCTGTAATTATAGAAGAATATAAAGCATCTACTTTTTTACCAATTTCAGGAGTTGAACCAGCTGTTACTTTTAAAATCTTTGTAACTGTATGTTCTTTATCACCTGGATTGATTCTCTCTGGACTATATCCACAAAAGAAGTCAATATTGAATTTTAAGTTTGAAAACTTTTCTAGTACCGGCACACAATCTTCTTCAGTAGCACCTGGATAAACAGTAGATTCATAGATAACGATATCATCTTTTTTAAGAACCTTACCAATAGTTTCACTTGCTTTTATCAAAGGAGTTAAATCGGGTCTTTTATTTTTATCAATAGGAGTAGGAACTGTAACTATATAAACATTACAATCTTTTATATCTTCTATATTACAAGTAAATTTGATATTATTATCAATAGCTTCTTGAAGCTGAGATTCATTTAGTTCTAGTGTTCTATCATAAGCACGACTTAGTTCATCTATTCTTGTTTGATAGATATCTAATCCAACAACTTCATATTTTGAAGAAAATGCGTGAGCTAAAGGAAGACCTACATAACCAAGTCCGATTATACATATTTTACTATTGTTCATATTTGCCATTTTATTTGTTTCCTTTTATATCATTTATATACCATTCTAGTGATTCTTTTAAACCTTCTTCTAAGTTATGAGTTGGTTCATATCCTAGAAGTTCTTTTGCTTGATCTATATTTGCATTTGAGTGTCTTATATCTCCAGCTCTAAAATCTCTGTAAATTGGTTCTTGCACTTCTAGTTCAGGTAGTTTTTCTTTTAATCCTGTAGCAATTGCATTAAAAAGATTATTTAAAGTTTCTCTTCCGCCTGCTGCTGTATTATATGCTTTTGCAAATGCTTCTGTATTTGTAGTAGTTCCTGCCATAATATTAGCTTGAACTACATTATCTATATATGTAAAATCTCTTGATGTTTCCCCATCACCATTTATATATACATCTTCACCATTTAACATTTGTGAAATCCATTTTGGCATAACAGCTGCGTATGCTCCATTTGGATCTTGTCTTTTTCCAAATACATTAAAATATCTTAAACCAATTGATTCAAAACCATAACATTTATAAAATACGCCCATATATAATTCATTTACATATTTTGTAACAGCATATGGAGATAGTAAGTTTCCTGTTCGTGATTCTACTTTTGGTAACTCTTCAGAATCACCATAAACAGAAGAAGATGAAGCATAAACAAATCTTTTTACGCCATTTTCTTTTGCAGCTGTTAGCATATTTAAAAAACCTGTAACATTTGAATTATTTGAAATTACTGGATTATCAATAGATCTTGGAACTGAACCTAATGCAGCTTGATTTAAAACTACATCTACACCTTTTGTGGCATTTATACAAGTTTCATAATCTGAAATATCACCTTTTGTAAAAGAAAAATTTTCCCATTGCTCTTTAGAAACAGATTTTTCTATATGATCAAGATTATATTGATGACCTGTTGCAAAGTTATCTAAACCAAGTACTTTTTGGTTTAGAGTTAAAAGAGTTTCAACTAAGTTTGAACCTATAAAACCAGCACATCCTGTAACTAGCCATGTTTTTGGTTTTTCTTTAAGTATTTGTTGTATTTTTTTATAATTCAATAAAATATTCCTTTTGCATTATATTAAGGAATGCATTATATCAAAAAAATGTCTTATTTATATTAATTAATTAGTTTTTTCCTTATTTAATTAACTATTTGAATAGTCTATTATTTCACACATATTAAAAATCACCCACTGTATCAATATATATATGTTCATGTTTTTTGACAATCTTTTCTATTGAATATTCCTTCTGTATTTTAATAAAAAGTTTTTCTGCTTTTTCTGATGCTTCTAAATAATTCTTAAATACATTATTCATATAAAAAGAAAAGTTATCTAAATCTGTTAAATATGAGTTATCATTATCTAAAAGTGTAGGAATACTTCCTACCTTAGTAGAGATTATAGGTAATTTACTAGATCCAGCTTCTAAAAGAACAATAGGTAAACCTTCCCAAAGTGATGGCATTAAAAAACAATGTGCTTTGTTTAATAATATAGGTATATCTCTCCTCATCCCTAATAATTTGACAATATTATTTAATTTATATTTGTCAATTAAATTTTGTAAATCTGATCTTAAATAACCATCTCCTACAATATGTATTTCAAAATCAAACTTATTTTTTAATTCATTTGCAGCTTCTATTAAAATTTTATGGTTTTTAACTGTTTCAAGTCGGCCAATAGAAAGAAATGTAAATTTATTGTTTTTCTGAACTTCTACTTTGTAGCTTTTAATATCTATCCCATTTGGAACTATTTCATAATCATTTTTATAAAAATATTTTAAAATATCTTTTGAAAATACAATATCTTTATATCTTAAAAATTTAGTAATAAATAAAAAAAATTCTCTAAATTTTGATTCAATATTAAGATTATGAGATGTTGTTACGATTTTTATTTTTGGATTAAAAAGCTTTAATAGGGTTGCTAATATCATAGCATGTGACATATGAGCATGTAATATATGTATATTATTTTCTTTTATAAATAAGTTTAACTCTTTTATCATATTAATTAAATTAAGTATAGAATTATCTTTATTCAAAACTGTTGTATTGATTTTAGCATCTAAAAACTGTTCTAATCTTTCAGTTTTATTGGATAGAGATATAACATAAGTATTAAATTTTGATTTGTCAGCATATCGAGATAAATCATAAACAACTTTTTCTGCACCACCCATACCTAAACCAGTGACAAGCTGTATTGTATTAATTTTTCTCAATTTTAATCCTTGAATTGGGTATTAATAAAATAAATCCAAAGTTGTATTCTCTTAGTTAATATAATATTATAACATATTAACTTTTATTTTACGTCAGTAGATTATTATATGATTTTAGTAGTACTAATTTTGTCTATGATGCTTATCCATTTTTCTGATATGGTTTTAACTGAAAAAATATCAAGGCTTTTGATTGCATTTTGAGCTAATTCTTCTCTTTTCTTTGGAGTTTCAATCAGCTTGTTTACTTCTTCTTCCATTTTAAGAGTATTTTGATCTTCAATTAAAATCCCATTATAATTATGATCTATTATTTCAGAAGGCCCAGCAATACAGTCAAAACTGATACATGCACATCCTTGTGACATTGCTTCAACTAAAACCATAGAAAACCCTTCATACCTTGAAGTAAGTAAAAAAATAGATGATTCCTTCATTCTTTCTTTAATAGTAGTTTGAAAACCAAGAAAAACTACAGAATCTTCTATTTCTAATTCTTTAGAAAGTTGAGTTAAATATTTTAATCCTTTTTCTCCTTCTCCAGCAATGTGTAATTTCCAGTGAGAATGTTTTTTTTGTACATTTGCAAAAATCCTTAATAAATTATCAAATCCTTTTATTTCCCACCTATTTAAACTACCTGCGGCTAGAATAATTTTATTCTTATTTCTAACCTTAACTGTATCAATTGGCTTAAAAGATAAAGGATTTGGCATTATATATACATTATTTAAAAATTTTGAATAATAGTTATTGTAATCATATTTTGTTAAAACGGTTACGGCATTAGCAAACTTATAAATAAAACGTCTTTCTATCCAAGATATAAAACTCATATCAGCTTTGAAATTTGTATGTTCACTGGCGATTACAGGTACCTTAAGCATTTTACTTAATAAAATCATATGTTTATTTAAATCTACTAAAAATGATATATGGATATCAGATTTTTCTTTTTTTAATTGTTTATATAATAAAAAAGGATATATCAATCTATGGAAAACTTTTTTTAGAATAGATTCTTTTATCTTTCCCTTTTTTTTTAATAAAGATTTATATTTAATATTTTTATTTAAAGAATATGCACATTTATTTTTAATAGTAAGAATAGTGATATCATATCCATTTGAAGATAAATAATTTGCAAGAGTTGCAAGTACTCTTTGAGCCCCAGCACCATCCATACTTCCTATTACAAATGTTATTTTCATAATATATAACTTTTATTATTCATTTATTTCCTTTAAAATTCTTTTATTTTTGTATGAATATAATAGGTAATTAAATAATTGTGCAATTATTAAAAATATAAAAAACTCAGTATATTCTAATTTTAAAAAACGAAAAATTAAAAAACCAATTAACATTACAATTGCAAATACAAAATTTGTAAATAAAATATAATTGTATTTTTTAAATATATTAATTACTGTTAAACAAGGTCCTTCTAATGTCACAATTAAATATGTTATTGTTAATAAGATGAAAATTTCTTGAATACTTCTTATTTCTCTACTCGTAAACTTATTTGCAAATATATTTTCTAATATATAAGGTAAAATTAAATATGTAATTATACTTGAAGATATATAAAATAAAACTAGTTTTAAACGTATTATTTTTTGATTGTTTTCTATTAAAGCATATTGTTTTTTTGCTATTAAATGAGTTGTATTTGTAACAAATATATTAAATATAGGCGCATTAACAACTTGAAGAATCACAGAAATAAATTTATATGCATAACTAAATAATGAATAAACTCCATTCCCATAGCTTGTCAAAACATTTATTATTAGCAGGTCTTTAGTCAAATAAAGCATTCCCCCAATATTTAATTTTAAAGAGTTTTTATAAATTGTATTAAGAATCTCTTTTTTGAAAAAAACAAAATCATAAGGTATCTTTAATTTGAAATATATTAAATACAATTGATAAAATAAGGCTATACCACTTCCTAATAATGTAGAATATGCGATGACTACTATCGAATTGTTCAAGAAAAATATTATACAAAATAGGTTAGTTAAATTTATTAGTAATTCAACAACATATCCTTGTGTAAAGTAATGTTCTAAATTTAATATAACTTTATTATAATTAATTAAATTCCTAATAAGTATAAAAAGAATGAATACATCTAAAAATACTTTTTTCTCTTTTGAAATTATTTCAAAGTTACTAGTTACTAAGAAGTAAGATATAATAATCAAAATAGAAACAATAATTATATTATTAAATAGAATATTAAACATTTTGTTAGACAGTAGTTTGTCTTTTAGTTTAATTTCAATGTAATATTGTTTAAAAGCTGACCAAATTATATCAATAAATAAACTTAAATAGCTTATTATAACTAAAGATATAAAGTAAGTATCTGTTTGGATATTTGCACCAAATTTTCTACCAAGTAAAAGAATAACTATAAACCCAATTAATACGTTTATCAAAGATAAAATATTATATTGTAAAATAGAAGTTATTCTCATATATCTATTTAAATTAGATTGTTTTTTTCAATTTATTTTTAAGTATAATCTTTCCTGCTTCAACACCTGGTTGATCATATGTATTTATCTGTACAAAGCTTCCTACTATTGAAGTAAGTAGTTCGTATGAGTACATAAGTTTTCCTATGTTGTATTCATCTTGTGCTTCTATTGTGATAACATCACACGGTATGTCTTTTATATGCTCTATAGCTTCTATTGTTGCGTCTGCTTGTTCATTTATGATATTTTTAAACTTGATATTATTTATATAGTTAAGTTCTTCAAGTCCTGGAAGTGAAATATCTGGAATAGTAAGCTCATTTTCAAAATCTCCTACTTTTATAAAAGTAACCGTCTTATCTCTTTTACCTTCCATAATTAGTTGTAAAAATGAGTGTTGATCTACAGGACCAATCAGACCTATTGGAGTTAGACCTTGTTTAGTTCCATTTATATTTATCTTTCCTAAAGACTCACCCCATAACTGAACATACCACTTATTAAAACCTTCAAGAAGTGATGAATAAGAAAATATTACGTTTATATTAAACTTGTTTTTATTTTCTACCATAAATCTAGCTTTTTCCATGATAGATTTATAGTATTCGCCTTTTTCAAAATAGTCAGTATAAATAGTTTTACAACCTGTTAAAATTTTATCTATATCTAAACCCATGATAGAAAGAGGAACAAGTCCTACTGTAGAAAATACTGAAAATCTTCCACCTACGTTTTTAGGTATTTCAAAAGTTTTCATATCGTTTGCTTTTGCAAAATCATTTAGTTTACTATCATGTTCTGTTATACAAATAGTATTTGATTTATTAAGTGTTGTGATACTAGATAAGTATTTTAAAATACTCACAGTTTCTATTGTAGTACCTGATTTAGAGATGATTATAAAAAGTGTATCATTTAAATCTATTTTTGATACTCTTCTTTCTAAATCTAAAGGATCAGTTGATTCTAAGAAGTGAAGTTTCTTCTTATTTTCTTTGTGTTGTAAAAACTTATGAATAGCATAAGTTCCCAAAGAACTCCCACCAATACCAATAACTACAATATCTTGTTGTCGTACAGTTTTGGCATATTCTTTGATAGCTGAAGTGTCTTGGAACGCAAGATCATAGTATCCTATAGTCTCTTTCTCTTTTGATATCTTAGCAAATATATCTGCATTTGATTTGATTTGATAAAAATTCTTTAAGTATTGCATCTATTTTTTACTCTCATTTTTCTTTGATTTATTATAGAAGTGATTAGTTGCTTCCACAAACCCGTCAATACTTCCACAATCAAATCTAGTACCATCAAACTTAAAAGCTAAAACCATACCTTTTTTTGCTTGTGTCAATAGTGCATCAGTTATTTGAATCTCTCCTCCTTTTCCAGGTTTTGTAGTTCTTATAATATCAAAGATGTCAGGAGTTAAAATATATCTTCCAATAATAGCTAGATTTGAAGGTGCATCTTTAGGCTCTGGTTTTTCAACCATGTCTTTTATCATAAAAATTCCTGGCTCAATTTCGTTTCCAGCTATTACACCATATTTATTCGTTTCACTCTTTGGAACTTCTTCAATTGCAACTATTGAACACTGATACTTTTTATAAAGTTCAGTCATTTGAGAAAGAACACCTTTTTTAGCATCACACAAATCATCAGCAAGAACAACAGCAAATGGTTCATTTCCTATAAGTGTTTCACCTGCAAGAATTGCATGACCAAGACCTTTCATCTCTATTTGTCTTGTATATGAAAAAGTGCAGCTATTTATCACAGATCTTATTTCTGTAAGATAGGGTTCTTTGCTTGTACCTTTGATTTGATGTTCTAACTCATAAGATATATCAAAATGATCTTCAATAGCTCTTTTACCTCGACCAGTAACTATTGCCATAGTATTAATCCCAGCTTCAATAGCTTCTTCAACACCATACTGAATAAGTGGCTTTGTAAGTACTGGTAACATCTCTTTTGGTGTTGCTTTTGTTGCAGGTAAAAATCTTGTGCCATATCCAGCTGCAGGAAATAAACATTTTTTTATCATCTTTTCTATCCTTTATTTTAATAATTTATTTAGTAAATCTTCTCATATCTTTATGTTTTTATCTTTTTCTAGTATTTCAATCTTTTCTTTTAGATCTTTTTTCTTTTTTTTCTCTTTTAGATATTTCTTTTTCAGTCTCGCATCTTTTCCTCTTTTTCTAGCTCGAGGATCAAAAAGATTAAAAAAGATTAAGAATAATAGTATAAATGTAACTAAGTTTAGCATCTCATCTTGCTCATAAATTTGTAAAAACATAACAGCAAAAGCTAGTTGCATAAGTAACAGCATTTTAACAGTATATGCTTTATCTTGCTTGATATTATTTAAAATATGATGAAGATGGTTTCTATCAGCTGTAAAAGGTGATTTTCCTCTTTGTATTCTTCTTCTAAATACAATTAATGTATCAAGAACAGGAACAGCAGCTAAAAATAAAATTGATATAGGATTGATATACTCAATAGCATGAATACTTAATATTGAGATAACAAAACCTAAAAGTAAAGAACCACTATCTCCCATAAATACTTTAGCTGGATGCCAGTTTAAAAGTAAAAAAGCTACAAGAATAGAGATTAATAAGGCAGGCCAAACTATAAGAATATGATCATCATAAATATATCCGATGATAAATAAAGATGTAAGTATTATAATAGACAATGAACCAGCTAAACCATCAAGTCCATCACTTAAGTTTATAGAGTTTGTTAAAGCTACGATTACAAATATAGTTCCAAATATTGATAAATAACCAAGATTGAAATCATAAGCAAAAAAAGTACCTATATAATCAAGTTGAAAACCAGCAAAATATGCAATAACTGAAGCAGTTATTATAAATACAAGTTTTTTAGAAGAATTAAGAGTATATCTATCATCTAAAAATCCACCTATATAGATGATTAAAATAGAAAGAAAAGTTAGTTTCATCTCACTAAAATTTTGAAATTCATATACAAAAAGTCCAAGTAAAAATATAAAACCGAAAACTATTCCAGCACCTCTAGGAATAAGTTCTTGGTGAGAACTTCTATGATTGGGAATATCGATTAGACCAAATTTATTAGCAACATTTATAAATTTACTTATAGAAATATAAGTAATAATCGCTAACACGACACAAAAAAATATGAGAGTTATGTTCAAATTTATGCTTCCTTGTATAAATTTTATTAATATAATTATAATATAAACTTTCTTATTTTATCGTAAGTATTGTTACTTCTCAGTTACAATACTATTTACCTAAATTTATAGAATGATATAAAGAGTAAAATATTTTTTTTACACTAAAAACATAAATTTCAAAATTTAAACTACATTTAAGTAATACCCCTTGACAAAGTAAAAGAAATCTCCTATAATTCCCGTCCAAAAACAGACGAACGATATCAAAAACATTTGATGTAAGACTGAAGAGATGGATGATCTTTCAC
>NZ_JAHKQT010000014.1 GCF_018861145.1 Poseidonibacter lekithochrous | reverse complement strand
ATTAAGCGTTTAATGTACTTTGGTACCCGTTCTGTGTGTACAGTTTGTCCAATACGCTCACAGTGTCTTCCTCCTAAAACACCTGCAAAACGTCTTTGGCGTTGGGAGCATGAATCACTCATCGATGAACACCGTACAAAGATGCAGACACGCAAAGCAAAAACTATGATTAAACAGCGGGCTGCTTTGGCAGAACACCCTTTTGGTACAATCAAACAAAAGCTTGGTTGGAGTCATTTTCTAGTACGTGGCAAAACAAAAGTTGCTGGAGAGAATGCTTTAATTATGCTCACCTATAATTTTAGAAGATTGTTAAATTTGATTGGTATTAAACTATTTCAAAAGCTAATAAAGGGCATTAAAAGTGGCAATATTGAAGATATAAAACAAGAAATAGCAGAGTATATTGCAGTTCTAGCCTTTTTTAAAGCTTATTTTCGTCAAAAAATGTGTTTATACATCTGAATCTCTATTCTTTTACTTATATAGGGTTAGTTCTTTCACAGTCTCGCAGTATTATGAACAATCATTATATAACCAAATTCTAAAGCTTTATTCAATGATTGAAAATCTCTTAACCATAAAAGAGCTTGTTGAATATAAAAATATTTAGATTACTATAATTTATACTGGAAGTGATTTAGCTATTTAATAGTAACGAAGAAAATCCGAAATATGAAGTTACGTTACATCTCCAGTAGTTTTTGGAACAGTTTATAAATATTTTTTATAAATCATCTTAGAACAATTTATCTATCATTTTTTTGTCCTATTTAATGTTGATAAATCAAATTAATATTAGCTAGCAGTGTATAATTTAAAATCATATAATCTAAATTTTATTTACTAATTTATAATTCTCTTAATAATTGTTAAGAAACTGTCAAGAAACTATAGACAAAAAATCTAACAATTTCATTTATACTTCGATTATAAAAAATATAAAGGATTAAAAATGAAATTAATTTCTCTACTATTACTAACATTGAGTTTAAGTTATGCCTCAGTCGTAACATCCTACTTAGAGTCATTGTCTATTGAAGTTAAAAAAGAAGAACCAAACTTTAAAGGTTTTGATAAGAAAAGGGGTGAAAAGATTTTTACCTCAAAACATATAGGAAATAAAGGTAAAGAAATCTCTTGTGTATCTTGTCATACGAACAATTTCACGCAAAATGGCGAAAATATTTTTACAGGAAAAGAAATTGCACCTCTATCTCCTAAAACTAATCCCAAAAGATTAGCCAAGTTGAAAACAATCAAAAAATGGCTTAGACGAAATTTTAAAGATGTTTACAAAAGAGAAGGTACAGCACTTGAAAAGGGTGATGTAATAACATATATTTTATCAAAGGATTAAAAATGAATAGAATAGTTTTTATATTAGTAGCATTTAGTATAATTGTTTTTGCAAGTAATTATGAAGGTAAAAAGTCAAATGGTATTCAAAATAGTTTATATTTAAATGAATGTTCTTCTTGTCATATGGGATTTCAAGCAGAGTTTTTACCACAACGTTCTTGGAATAAGATGATGGACACGTTAGATGATCACTTTGGAGTTGATGCAACATTTGATAAAAGTGATGAAGTAAAAGTTAGAGAATATCTTTTGAAAAATGCAAGTGACGCTAAAAGAGGTTATGGTGAGATGAAAGAATTCTCAAGTTCTATAAGTAGAACATCGACACCATTGGCAATTACTGAAATTCCTAAGTTTAAAAGAGAACATAGAGAAGTTCCTAAAAGATTGATTGTCCAAAAAGATGTACAAAGAATTAGTAATTGTATGGCTTGTCATACTGATGCAAAAGAAGGTTTATATAAAGAAAGAAATATTCTAATTCCAAATTTTGGAAGATGGGATGATTAAGGAGTATATTATGGAAAAATCATATATCTGGTCAATTCCTACAAGGTTATTTCATGGCCTTTTTGTATTCTTTATATTATTAGCATATATAACAGCAGAGGAAGACAATTTACTTAATTATCATGCAATAATTGGATACGCTATTTTAATTCTTTTAGGATTTAGAATTATATGGGGATTATTTGGACCTAAATATTCTAAGTTTAAAGATTTCCCTATTTCAATAAATAGGGTTAAGGAGTTTATCTCTAATATATTTAATAGTGAACAAAAATTTGTAGGACATAATCCTTTAGCTTCCTATGTTATGATTGCTATATTTATTACAATATTTCTTATTATAATTACAGGTTCATTAACTCTTGGAATTCAAGAAGGAAAGGGAATATTCTCACATCTAAATAGCAGTATGTTTAAAGAGATGGAACTTTTTGAGGAAATCCATGAGACGCTATCAACTCTTTTAATTTTACTAATTATTGCTCATTTAGGTGGTATTGCATTTGATAAACTGTTTCATGGAGAACATGAGACATTAAATTCAATATTTAATGGATATAAAAAGACAAAAACTCAAGAATCTATAAAACTAAATATTTTTCAAAAATTTATAGCAATGATTTTTTTAGTACTTTTTTTAGGATTTCTAATATTTAATTTTTTACAACCTAAAAATATTTTGGTGGCTTCTGTTTATGAGCCAATTAATTATGAAAAACAAAATGAACTTTTTGTTTCTGAGTGTGCATCGTGTCACACTCTGTATCCCTCCCAATCTTTTACCTAAAAAATCTTGGATAAAATTAATGTCCGAGTTAGAAAACCATTTTGGAGATGATGCATCTTTAGAAAAAGAAGATTATAATAATGTATTAGCTTTTTTATTAAAAAATTCAGCAGAAGAAGTTACTATGGAAGCTAGTAAAAAAATATTAGATTCAATAGGAAATAAAGATATAATAGCTATTAGTCAAACATCTTTTTGGAAGAAAAGACATGAAGATATTCCAAAGAGTATTTTTAAACATGAGAAAATAAAAAGTAAAGCTAATTGTAAAGCTTGTCATACTGATATAGAAAGAGGACTTATTGAAGATGAAAATATTAAAAGTATTAATAGTTTTATGTAGCCTATCTTTGCTTTCTTCATCATTTGCAGATGATGATTATGAAGAACATTATGAGAAAAATCACATATATAGAAGTTTAAAATATCTGGATTTAAAAAAAGAACAAAATACTAAAATAAGAGATATCTTAATTGAATATAAAAAAGACTATCAAAAGTATTTAGATCTTTTGTATTCAAAAAGATTAAATCTTCAAAAGATTATGCAATCTGAAACTTTTGATAAAGAGAAATATATAAAAATCAGTAATGAAATAAATATGTATTTTATAGAAATAGAAGCAGATAAATTTAATAAAATACATGGAGTTTTAACTCCCAAACAAAGAGTTAAATTTTCATATTTTTTAGGAGAGAAACATAGTGACTAAAAATGTTTTACTAATTGAAGATGATAGACAGATGAAAGAGTTTATTATAGATTATCTGAATGATTACAGTTTCAATTGTAAGGCTTTTGAAACTGCAAAAGAGCTTTTAAAAGAGTTTCAAAACAACAAAAACTATGATATTGTAATCTTAGATCTAATGCTTCCTGATATGGATGGATTTGATTTATTTAAAAAGATTAAAAAATTATCTAATATTCCTATTATTATATCAAGTGCAAGAGGGGATATTGGTAATAAAATACATGGTTTTGAATTAGGTGCAGATGATTATTTAGCTAAACCATATGAGCCTAGAGAGTTAGTTTTACGAATAGAACATATACTAAAAAAAACTGCCTTAAATAAAGTAGAAATTGCTGAACTTATAATTGATAAAAATAGCAGAAGTGTAAATGTAGATAATTATGAAGTTGATTTAACACAGATTGAATTTGAAATATTACTGTTTTTAGTGGAAAATCTAAATATAAATACATCAAGAGAACAGATTGTAAATGCTACTTCTTTAGATGAAGATACAAAAAGTAGAACAATAGATACTCATATATCTAATCTTAGATATAAAATTGGAGATGATCCTAAAAATCCTAAATATATAAAATCCGTATGGGGTGTAGGATATAAATTTGTGGGGTAAGTATGTCTATTTTTAGAAAGATTACAATTTTATTTATAATTAGTTTTTCTCTTATGAGCATTATAGGACTCTGGATAGATAATATTAACAGTAAAAGAGTGGAATCTTTAATAAAAGATAAATATAAAAAAATTGCTAATGAACTACTAATAAATATTGATAATAAAAAGCAGATACAACTTATTGAAAATAGATATGGCTTAAGAAAAATATCTTCAAAGAATTCAATGGAAATACTTCATAAAGAAAATCTTACTTTTGGACATATTACAATTGGAAAACAATCTTTTCAAGATGAATTTATTATAGAGGTTAATTATTTAGATGAGAGTTTGGTATATGAAACCAAAGATGAACAAAATATTACTGATAAAACAATACTAAATATTTTGATTTTTATAGATATTCTTGTGTTAGTTATTATTTTCTTATATATATTTAAACTACTCTCTCCTTTAAAAATTATAACAAGAAAAATGGAAGATTTTTCTCAAGGAAATCTAGATACAAGAATTAATATAAATTCAAAAGATGAGATAGGCATATTGGCAAGTTCATTTGATAATATGGCTGATAACTTAGAGAACTTAATTAAAACAAGGGAAGAACTGTTACGAGACATAGGTCATGAACTAAGAACACCTATTGCAAAAGGTAAATTTGCTATTGAGAAAATAGACAATATACGTGATAAAGAAGTATTAAAAAAAATATTTAGTGATTTAGAAGTTTTAACAAATGGTCTGATTGAATTAGAAAAGCTTAATATAGATAATTTAGAGTTTAATAGATTTTCTATTGAGACTTTAGTTTTAAACTCTTTGCAGAAGTTATATATTGAAGATGAATCTTTAATAGAGTTAGAAATTAATAGAGATTTTAATATTAATGGAGATTTACATTATCTTACAATTGCCGTAAAAAATTTAATAGATAATGCTCTTAAATATAGTACAGAATTTCCAGTTGTAATAAAAACAGAGAATAATTCATTAAGTATTGAAAATATTGGAAAGAAATTGGATAAAGATATTTCTTATTATATGAAACCTTTTACTCAAGAAGATTCTAAAACAGATGGCTTTGGTTTAGGTTTGAGTATTGTTAATAAGATTTTTGATAAACATAACTTACCAGTAGAATATATACATAAAGATCATAAAAATATATTTACAATAACGTTTAATTCATAATATTAATATCCTTGATTTTTGAAAATTTTTCTTTTTAATATACATTCTCAAATAGAACTTAAATACAAAGTGGAGAGGTAACTAAAATTC
>NZ_JAHKQT010000025.1 GCF_018861145.1 Poseidonibacter lekithochrous | reverse complement strand
TTGTTTATGCTGTTATTATGCTTACAGCAATACAAACAAAAATTAGTATGATAACTTTTATAATACTTTTTGCAGTTTTGCCAATAGTTATCTATTTTTATGTAAAAACAATATTTCCTAAGAATATTAATAAATAAGTTATATAGTTCAAAAGTAGGGAGCTTTTTCTCTAGCCACAATTAAAGTATAAATATAATTTATGACGAGAATTTTATATACTCCTAAGAGATTGAAAAAACTTAAATATATAATTTTAAAGCTCACTCTTTTTGTTCCATAATCTCTTAAAGTTTATGGAACTTTGCAGTTTTTACTTTTTGAACACTTTGTGGAACACGAAAATTTGCTTGAGTACTTCGTATTCCATATATAAGAGGTTTAGGAAGAGAATATTCAAAAATTCTATATCCTATTTAGAGTTGACAAATCAGTTTTTAATTATTCACTATTTAATTGCCACTATTAGATATACCACTTTACTTTTTAAGTCTATCTACCCATTCTTGAAATGTTTGCATTGTTGTATTATGACGACGTGATATTTTAAACTCATTGAATAACCAATCAATAGGATCAGTTACTTCTTTTAAAATAGCTACTCTTGCAATGCCTATTTGCTCTTCATATGGTAAATCTTCAAATGAACGCTCCTCTCCAAATGCATTTAGACCACGCCATGGAATCTCATCTAGTATATCTTTAGTACTTTTCCATACAGTCGTTTTGGCATTTTCATGTTGTCGTATTCCTGCCCATTTAGATATTTGATTAAATAAATATTCTATTTGTTTACGGGATGTCCTACTTAAACCATGTACTTTAGCTATATCCAGTGCTAATTCATGTAATGTAATACCATTTTTATGTTCTAAGATGTCTTTTGCCAGATTATTTAGATTATCGGCATGCTCTTTGTTAAAATATAAGTCTTTATTATAAGTGTGCTCTTTAATATGTAATTGATTAGCAATCTGCTTTTCAGACATATAGTCTGTAGTTTCTTGAATCTTATTATCTTCATTATATTCTACATCTTCAGTATCTATAATTGATCTAGATTCTAGATTACTATTGTCCTGTATTTTTATTGCTGCTTCTTCTCTTTGTTGACGATCTTTTATTAAAGCCTCATCAAGTTGGTTCAGTATTTTTTTTAATGCAAATTCAGGTTCATTGAAATAATCGGTTGACCATAATCGAATTATTTTCCATCCTAAATCCTCAAGTATAACTTGGCGAACCCTATCTCTATCTCTTGCCGATGGAGAGCCATGATATGTTGCACCATCACATTCTATACCTGCTAAATATTCACCAGGATAATCAGGATGAACAATACCTAAATCAATTCTAAATTTAGTTACTCCAACTTGTGGTTGTACTTTCCAGCCTTTTTCCCGAAGTGCCATAGCAATAGACTGTTCAAAATCTGAATCAAACTGATCTACACCATGGTTAGCAGTAGCAAACTCTGAAAGAGCCACTGGACCACGTTCTGCAAATTCTAAGTAATTTTTTAGATGTTCTACCGCTATAGCTTTTGTTCTTGATAAATCAACCATACTAGAATCAAAACTAGAAAATACTAGGACTTCTGTAGTAGCTCTTGTAATTGCAACATTAAGACGACGTTCTCCACCTAGCTTATTAAGTGGTCCAAAATTCATACTCATTGTACGACTTCCTAATTCTGTAGGTCCATAAGTAAGCGACAGAATAATAATATCACGTTCATCTCCTTGAACTGATTCTAAATTCTTAACAAAAACAGGTTCGTATGTATCAGTTGCAACAAAAAACTCTTCTAAATGAGGATTATGACGACGAGCTTCATCCATAAAATCTTCAACCATACGTTGTTGATTGGAGTTTATAGTAACAATACCTATTGATTCTCTTTTTGCTCCATGAAGCATCATTTCTAGCCTTCTAACAACTTCGTTTACTACAACTTGTGCTTCTTTAGAGTTAGTCTGACTTTTACCTTTAGCATAAACTCCATCAACACGATGAAGTACGACAGCACTTTCTTTCGTTTCTGCAGATGGGAAAGTGGTTAATTCATTCTCATAATAATGTGAATTAGAAAAAGCTATAAGAGTTTCGTGACGACTACGATAGTGACCCGTTAATCTTCGGTGTGGTAGACGAGCTGCCAGGGCTTGATCTAGGATACTCTCTAAATCCGCTTCATCTGAATCATCGTCATCCTTTCTACCAAAATTATTACTCGGTGGCATTTGTTTTGGGTCACCCACAACAATGACATTCTTTCCTCTAGCTATAGCGCCTACTGCATCCCAAGTAGTAATTTGTGAAGCCTCATCAAATATAATTAAATCGAAAAGATCAAAATCAGCAGGTAGGAACTGTGCTACTGAAAGAGGAGACATCATAAAACATGGTGTTAAGTCTGTTAGAGATTCCCCCATTTCATTAACTAAAGCTCGGACAGGTTTATGACGTTGCTTCTTAGCTAATTCACGAGCCAACACTCCATACTCTTTTGGTGTATCTTTTGAATCTCGATCAGGTACTTTTCCAGCTGTTTGAGCAATAATAT
The DNA here is from genome assembly GCF_018861145.1 of Poseidonibacter lekithochrous. Taxonomy (GTDB): domain Bacteria; phylum Campylobacterota; class Campylobacteria; order Campylobacterales; family Arcobacteraceae; genus Poseidonibacter; species Poseidonibacter lekithochrous_A. Next base: position 13,704 of record NZ_JAHKQT010000025.1, on the reverse strand, counting down.
ATTGTGATGTAGTTTCCGAAACTTCTCTATCTAACTCTCTAAACCTTCCAATAGTGTCGTCATGGCTAGAGCCAATAAACTTTGAGAGAGATTCAGATCTATCTATTATCCTTGGCGCAATCCAAATAGACAGTGCAGTTAGAGCATTATCTTCACATTCATCAGGTTTTATTAGATGGTTTTCTAGGGACTCTGCAAGTGAAAGGAGTTCAAAACTATGTGCATTCTTTTTAGCACTCAACCAATGACACCAACGATTAAGCTTTTCACTATTATCAATAATATTTTTAAATTGATCGCTTAAAATATTTAATTCTAGTTCTCGGTCAACATGAATTTGCTGTGCATTTGATTGTTCAGCCAATTTCATAAGTGCTTCATATTTATTTTTCACTTTTTTGGAAGCTGTATATAGATTTGAAGAAGTTATTAGAAATTCACTTCCATCTACAAAAAGGCGGCGAATTTTTGAGGATGCATCTATAGCATCAGTTGCTAAAGAAACTAAGTTCTTATATATTTCTAAAGCCCTTTTCCCAGCCTCAATATCTTTTGCTAATTTTTCTTTCGGCATTTCAATGCCTAACCAAACTTTTGATGTCTCAAGTGAGCTTTCCTCCTGAGTAATCTTTGTTAATACTACTTTTGCATCAATCGCTTGTTCTAACTTAGACAAGTCATCTATTTTTGATAATCCTGTTTTCTTGATTGCACCGTGTAAACTCCATCTCTTTATAAATCCAAAAATTCCAGTTGCTTCGTTTCTCTTCTTTATCCAATCTTGCCAAGGATTTTCATTCAAATGTTTAAATGAGAGACCATGTCCAAAATCATTGATTAAGCTATGCAGTTCATTGTTAAGATCTTGGATAGAGCTTAACTGAGATAATGTCTCCTTACCTCTACCATTGAGAACAAATTCTAAATTATTATCCATACTTAATTGGCATAATTCCAATACATTTGCTAAGTGCTCTGCACTTGATAGAGAAATAGTATTAAGCTGTATATCCAAAACTTCTAGCAGTTCTTTGTTCGCATTTATAGAATCTGTTGTAGCATTCACGAACTTTCTCGATAAGTCTATAATATCTGAACGCCATTGGTTCGACCAATCCTCTTGTTCAACATTAGAAAATACACCTTGTTCTATATCGACAACATCTCTAAAAGCGATTCCCAATTCTCTTGCACATTGTAAAAATTTATCTACTTGCTCTTCAGTTTGAACAGGAGCTTGTTCTGGATTCTCATTCCATTCAAGACGAAGTGGATGTAGTTTTTCATAACGCACAACTCTTGACATTGCTTGACGAGCAGAAAAACCTAATAAGTTTTTTTTGTGCAATTCATGTACATAATTATTAAGAGAATGTCGAATCACTTTGAGTTTTTTAGCACGTTCTATCCATGTAGATTGTGAAGCACTTTCTCGTTTTGACCATGCATTATTTAATTGTTCAAGGACTGCTTTTTTATTTGCTTTATTTGAATGTAATTCAATACATAAATGAGATAACCCTACTTTCTCCATTCGTCTATATACAACTTGCAAGGCAGCCATTTTTTCTGCAACAAAAAGAACTTTCCTTCCAAGTGCTAAGTTGTGACATATCATGTTTGTGATTGTCTCTGATTTTCCTGTTCCCGGTGGTCCTTCAAGAACAAAATCCTGTTCTTTTGAACTTGCTTCTACCGCTACCATCTGTGATGAATCGCAATTAAGTGGAGCATAAAACTCTTCAGGTGTTATTTTCTCATCAACCTCATGCTGATCGATAAATTCGGTATCCTGCTGATATGCTTGGGATGGATGTTCGACGAGATGTTCCACAAAAGGGTTTTGTTTCAATAAATCTACCCTATCTGTTAAATCCTTCCACATTAAATACTTTGAAAAAGAGAATGAGCCTAGAACTATCTCTTCTACTACTTCAAATCCAGGTTGTTCGGCTATGGCACTTCGTACTATGCTCCAGATTTTGTTTACATCAACTCCAGAATCATCTTCTGGTAAATTCCCTTGTAAATCACTCAAGTTAATATCGTAGTCAGTTTGTAACATCTCAATCAATGTAAGATTGAATATTGGTTCTTCCTCAGAGAGTTGTCTCATCGTAACATTAGCTTGTGCACTTTTTCGTTCTAACTTGACTGGTAATAATATAAGCGGAGCTCTGTAAGATTTATCTGATTCTGGCACTTCTTTCCAGCGTAACATGCCTAATGATATAAAAAGAGTATTACTACCTCCTTCTTCCATATCATTCTTTGCTTTTCTAAGTAATTCTACCAATTTTGATTTTGTACGGTTTATTGTGTCATTTACAATTAAATTATTTAGATTTAATTGTTGTAAAGCAAAGTTTAAATGAAGACTGTTACCTGTGGATAAACGAAAGCTTTCAGTGCTACGTTCTAAGTCATTTAGAGGAGATTCCTCCGATGATATAAATTTGAACTTTTCTCCAGATGCTAATCTATCCTCTAACGTAGGTAAATCAGGACAATAAAGCTTTAATGCAGAAGATTTAACATTTAGGAGAGGGTTTCTCTTAGTGAGATCAAGAAGTTTTCTCTGCCATAACTCAATCCTCGTTTTTGGCGTTTCATCAATAATTCGTTCATCAACACGTACAGCTGGTAATACGGGGATTGTACCTAATTCTAATTCCGATATAGTTTCTACTTCACTTTCAAGTTTTGCTTTTTCTTCTATTGTTGCAAGCGGTTTAATTCCTCTACTTCGAGCTTGCTTTATATCAATTAGCATTACAAAGTTATCTTCATTATCTTCACTTAGAAGTTCTTTAGCGTAATCTATTGCTTGATTAAATGTGACTTTATTATCATTAGTAACAAGTGTTGTCTCAAACATCACAATATCCGATGATGCTATACGTTTTCTCAAGTCCATTGCATCATCATTTGTTAAGAGAGGCATTGTTTCATCAATAAGCCAAAACCCAGCAAAAGCATGTTTTTCTGTCATAGCGATAATAGGATTAAGTCCCATATTCTCCAGACAACTGGCAAAAAGAACAGAGGTATCAAGACAAGCCGCTGTTTTATAATTAAGTACATCTGAGGCAGAACGAATACGCTGTCCATAAGAAGCCCATCCGTTAGGAGGACTTAAGTATGAAATATTTTCAATAAAGAGTATACTCCATAATGCTGAACCATACATAAATGGCTCTTCACGAGTATTTGATTGATACCCAGCAATAGAGCTCCCATTTCCTGATTTTTTTAAAAATTGAGATACTTTGGATATAAGCATCTCCACTGTATGTACATTAGGCTGAACAAAGGCAGCTAATAATTCTGCTTGTCTTGATTCTCCACCCCAATAGTTAGCTGGCAAAATAGACACATTATACTTAAAGGTCTGCTCAATAGTTTTACCATTTAAATCAATATAAGAAACATTGAAAATAAAGTGTACCTGTATCTCTTCAGTTAAACCTACCATTTTGTCATAATGTGGTTTTAAAGGACGTTCTTGGAGTTTAACACTTTGGGATAACTTTAATTCATCAAACAACCACTTTTCTGGTTCTATAAAATCTGGCACTGTACTCAAATGCACACAAATATTAGAAATTTTTCCATCTAAAGATTCAATTGCATTATTTATCTCATCATCTGATCTCGAATAAGAAATCATTGTATTCTTAATAAGGGGATAAGAGTTTTGTTGTGCAGGGAGAGAGAATGTGGTTGCTATATCTGATTTTAAAGTAAATTGCATAAAGTCTCCAAAAATTATGTTAATACATTATAACAATTCAAAACTAAATCTTTGGAATGTTCCCAATAAACTAGACAGTTGCTAAACCTGTACCTTCTGGCGTAAGTTCAAAAATCCAATTCTTTTTTAGAACAAGCTTACCATTACTAAAAACTACTCTAAAAGTAAAAGATTGAGGATTGAACTATTACGTATTTTATGTCCTATTTCTTATTAGGTTTACTATATCTCTATTAAGTCAATGAAGAACAAACATAGCTTTCTATTTCAATATACTCTTCAGTTGACAAATCATGAGCTATGTTATAAGCTCCACAAATATTCTCAAGTATCTTGTGTAAGTACTCAATGGTATTAATAGCTAAAAACGCATACTCTTTATTTGGATTCATTTGGTGTATTTCTTCTAGGTATAAATCTTTTAATTCTCGGTTATTATAAATATTTGATACTGTTTCGAAAAGAGTAATAACTTTGTCTTTTTTTAGAAGTGTTTTTGTTAAGATATCAGGCTCATTATGAAATGCAATTGCAATATCAAACAAATCTCTTGAATTACCTTTATTGGCTCTATAATAAATCTTCTTAGCAATAATTTCTTCTACTGTATCAATTAAAAGTTCATGACCCCATAGATTTACTTTAACATAAGGAATATGTGATTTCTTTACAACATCAAAGAACTGAATTTTACATTCTTCATCTATAACTATCTCAGAATAGATTGGATGATTCCTAAAATTACCATTATAGCCAATAGACTTCATTTCAGTTTTTACTTTTTCACTCCATGTAGATTCTTTTAGTAAATGTTTTTTATCAACTTTATCATATATAAAAATATCAATATCAGTTGAGTATCTATGATTCCAATAATAAGAAGCTAAAGCAGTACCACCACCAAGAGTTGATACTTTATTTAAATTATTCTCTTCTAAAAGTAGAAGTGTTGCATTAAGCATAGCTTTTTGTTTAGAAAAATCATACATGAGTCAAGTTTTTTCTATTTAAAATATTTTGTAAAGCAGTTGGTAGAGTTTTTTTATTTTCTATATTTGAATCAATATGTTTTAGTCTAAATCTTCTATCCCAAGTTTTTGCAACACCGGATAAGTTTCTAAAAGGTGAAGATATATATAGACTTTTTATATTTCTTTTTGATACATTAAAGGTTTTGATAAATTCATCTAATTCATTTGGTTCAAGTTCTTTAAAAAACTTTGCATATATACTTTGTTCTCTAAGAGTTGCTTCATGATAATCTTTTTTATCAAAAGCTTCTCTAATATCATTTGCTGTAAACTTTGAAGGTTTATCAATGTTTCTGTTTAGGATATGAAAGAATCTATAATTAGTTTTTTTACTTAGTTTATTTTGCACTTCTTTTTCATTAAGATTGATAAGAAGCTGATATAGTTTATTTCTATTACTATCTTCTTTTTTCCAATCATTAAGTGTTGTAAATGGTATATCTAAATATTTACTAATTTGTGCCTGAGTCATTTTATATCCTTTATATAATTACATTATATATGAATATCGTAATTTTGTCAATTGTTAGTATATTTCTAGTTTATACTTATCTATTAATAAAGGCTGTCTCATTAAATCCTATTTTTTTAATACAAATAGAGATTACTTTACATTCCATCAAATATATGGGATAAATAGTAAATTCAATACAAAGGATTTATTATGAATGTAGGTTATGCAAGAGTTTCAACTGCTGGTCAAAATCTTGAGAATCAAATTAATCAACTCAAGAATTCAGGCTGTGAAAAGATTTTTTCAGAAAAAAAGTCAGGGAAGAATGAGTCTGATCGTGAACAGTTTAAGATAATGATGGATTTCGTAAGAGAAGGTGATGTCCTTTATATTACAAAACTTGACAGATTAGCAAGGTCTGTAATAGACCTTCATAATATTGCAAAGTTTTTAGAGAACAAAGATGTAAACTTAAAAGTATTACATCAAAATATTGATACAACATCACCAGCAGGCAGACTATTATTTACTATGTTAGGTGCAATTGCAGAGTTTGAACGTGATTTAATAAATGAACGTGTTAGAGAAGGAATTGAAGCTGCAAAGAAAAAAGGTGTTCAGTTTGGTAGAAAAGCAATTTTAAGTACTAAAGATAAGAATATTATATACAAACAGCATGAAAAAGGAAAACCTGTTGCATTCTTATCAAAGATTTTTCATGTAGCTCGTAATACGATCTATAGAGCGATTAAAGATATAGCTAAAAAGAAGTAGTCAATTTGACTACTTCTATATGTTCCAAAATTCAAGTCTTTTTGGGAAAAGCTTTTTATTAGTAAAAAGTGCTCCAAATATAAGAGGTTTAGGAAGAGATTATTTAGAATTCTATGTCTTATTTAGTGTAGCCAGATCAAGTATTTTATTTTCTTAATTCAAGCAATAATTCAATTAATAAATTTGATCCTTCTATAGGAAGTTGAGTCATCAAATTATTTACTATATCTTTTATTATTACTTTATTCTCATTAGTTATTAAATCTTTTAATAAAATATGTAAATATGAAATTTTACTCTCAATAGTCTTACCATTTCCAATTGATAAATAAATTAAAACATCAAAATACTGTATAAACTTATCTTGTAAAGTACAACTTTTACATAAAGTAATAATAGTTTTTCTTATATGTTTCTCTAAACTATCATCTTGAAAATATACATTTTGACTAGATGCAAATTTAAGCACACTTAACTTGTATGTATCATCCATTTTTGAAAAATCAATACGTAGTATTAGTTCAATAAAATTATTTTTGTATTGATTGTAGATTGGAATATCACTAAAAATTATACTTAAAACATTATATTCCCCGTATTTTGTAGGGTTATCAGCTAATGTTTTAAATATTTCACTTACTGATTCTTCAATTGAATTTTTTGAAAATACATTTTTTTTATCACCAATAAGATGTGAAAAAAATTCAGAATATTCTTTATTCATAAAAGAATCACAACAATTATTTAATAATGATTTATCTTTTAATAAATCAAAATGGGGAATATCATGTTTTCTATCAGAATAAATGATATCTATAAATTTGTCATTTTTTATATAATCTATATTATCTTCTAAAGCATAGTGCAACCCTTTAAATAAGAAATTAAATTCATCTATTACAAAAGGATCTAATACATCATTCATACATTTTTTTTCAAGTATTTCATCTAAATAATTTCTTCTTCGTTGTTCAAATTCATTTTTTAGCTGTTCAAGGTCTAGGCTAAGAGCTTTAAAGTTTCTAAATAGTCTGTCAGTATGTCCAAAACTAAGTAGAATAAGGAGTTCATTATTTAACTCAAATTCATATTTTAATTTATAGTAAACCCATTTATAGCAAGATAAATATGCTCTTACTTCTAATAAAATATTTTTTGACATTTTAAGTATAGCTATCCTGATAATTCTTCTTGATATTTTCTTATCTAAACATTTTGAAATAATTCTTATAAAATGAAATCTATTTAAAGGAGTGGAAGCAACATTTCTGACGCTTCTTAATAGTTCCATTTTCTTTACATAAGATAATTTATTTAATTTTGTAATTATAGTATTTGGCAATTCTTGTGGTAAAGAACATAATCTTTCTAATGTCACACTAATATTTTTTTCTTGTAACATTCTTTTATTTGCTGCTTTTTTATTAGTTCTAAAATCATCATTCTTTGAAAGTCTAAAATGAGAAGCAATTATTTCAACTCTATTTGGAATTAATTCTATAAAATCAATCTCATTAGAATCTTTTAATTGGCTATATAAAGAGGAATAATAACTATTCCCACTCATATCTCTATAACTTTCAAGTTTTAGATATCTTCCAATTGGTTCATTTATACCTAGTATATTTTTTTGAAACCTAACTATCTCTGATTCTTTAAAGTCAAACCAATCTGAGTTATTATTTAAAACTCTTTTTTGCACTTTTATAGATGGTGACATTATATAAAATTCATCAGAAAATGTTTGAATATTATTATCTAATATATTTTTCACTAATAAAGTATTATCTTCTAAATATATTTCAAACTCATCTGTTAATATTTCTTTACTAGTACCATTTAAAACCAAACTAACTTTTTTTAATAGCTCTTTTCTATTTATAGATTTATCTTCTAACTTAATTGTTTGAATAAAGTTAAACCTTTTGATTATTTTATTATCTTTTAAAATTTCATTTTTTAATTTATCAGGTAAACAATTAATAAATTTAATATGTAATGTCTGTAATAGTTTATTTTCTTCTTTATCTTCTTTATATTCTTGATTTAGATTATATTTTAAAACAGTTACTAATTCATTAAAAATATTTTTATCACGATAAACTAGTGGTTCTAAAAATCTAAAATTGATTCTATAAATATATTCTTCTAAGTCTTCATAAAGATGAAAGATAGAAAGATATAACATACTAGATAAAGATAGCGCTGTAAAATGGTTTTCAGCATAATTTTTGACTCTATCTTTAACAAAATAAATTGTATTCATAACTAAAAAATTTTCAACTAAATAATCAATATACACATTCCAGTTATCTTTATCTCTTTTCCATATGTCAAAAAATATTCTTCCAATGAAAGTATGTAAGTGACCAATATAATGAGCCTCAATTTTATTTTTATCATTATCTTGTAGAGTAAGAAATTTTAAATTCGGATATAGATAAATAAAATATTCTCTTAGAACTTTTAACTCATCCGTTTCTATTATATTATTATCTTCTATGGATGCATTAAAAAGATGAAATAAAAACTCTTCATTTTCAAATGGTATATATAAGAGTTTTTTTCTTCTAAGTTCTAGAATTTTTTTAAAATATTCATCTTTAGTAATAAACTCTTTTCTATTAAACGTTTTTAATAAATCATTTATCCCATAAATAGGTGTATTATCAAATGCTCTATAAATACTTAGTAATCTATCATCAGCTAAAACTATACTATTATCTTTCATTTTTGTTTTAGCAAGAGATAATAAATTTTGAAAGGCTAGATTAGTAATTTCCCTTTCTTCTAGTTCATTATCTTCTAATTCCTCAGTAAATTTGATTTTTTTATTTTCTATATAAATATTTAATATTTGAACTAACTCTTTACAAACATTTTCATATTCGTACATACCATTATTAATCATTTGTATAAAATAAGGTGGTATATATACTTCATATTGTTCTATTAATAAATCTAAGACATTTAAATGAAAAAGCATAAATATTGATGAAACATCTAAATAAATGTATTTTGTATTTTCATCAATTATTTGTATTTCAGCTTTATTCCCAGCTCTTATGAAAATATGAGAATTCACGTTATTAAATAATTTATCAAAATAAATTTTACTGTTATTAAGCAAATGAAAACTAATAATATTATTCTTATATTTTTCAAAAACCTCTACCGACCTTTTATCTTCTTCTTTCATAAATTGCATAAACTCATCTATATTATTAAACTTTATACCATATTTTTGATCTTCTTCTATCAGGTTATTCCATTTAGGGAATAATGCTTCATTATATTTTTTATTATCTAATTCAAGAGATAAAGGTATTAGACTTGGTATTTGTTCGTTACTTAAATTATTTATATCAATATTTGAAATAAGTTTTTTTGCAAGTGTTTTATTTCTCTGTTTTAATAGATGTGCTGTTGATATTTTCACATCATCAGGTATTTCACTATCTTTTATAAGATCATGTGCAAGACCTTCTATTTTACTAAAGTTTCCAGTTTTATTATATTGATAGAGTAAACTATGAATATCACTTATATCTTTTTTAGATATGCTCTCAACTATAGAAATAGCTTTACTTGTTTCTCCTATTTTATTTAAACTGCTAGACTGAATTCTCTTTAACTTTTTATCTAAATCTCCAAAAGCTTCATTATATTTATCTATATACAACAATGATTTTTCATATTCTTTATTATTATAGAGAGCTGTAATAGAAAGACTAAATACACTTTTAATATTCAAACTAGATATCAAAGCATCGACTTTTAATGCAATAAACTCCCAATCATTTAAATTAGCTTTTATTTTACATAAGTTAAATAAACCTAGAGGAGTAATATCTTCTTCATATATTTTTATTAACTCATCCCATTGTTTATTAGAATAAAGCTTTTCTATTATAATTGATTTTTCAAGTTCTTTTATCTCACTATAATCACTATTTCTGGCTATTTCTAAGGCATTATCAAATAAAGCCTGAACCATATAAGCATTTATATAAGACTTTTCTAACAATACTTTATCTTTATACTTTTCTTTATTTTCTTCTAATAATCTAAATACTGATTTATAATCTTTAATATGAATATAACAATTGAATAAATCAAAGATATTTTCAAGAGTCTTATCCTCAATATTTTCAATATATTTTATACTATTTGAAAGGTTTATATTAAAATCATATGCTGTTATATATGTTATAGCCCCATAATGATTTGGAGATTTTGAAATAAAATCTTTAGCTTTGTTTTTTGTTTCCTCTAAATTAGTTAAATGTAAAGATGCTAAGTACCACGTCTCATAGTCAATATTATCATTCTTCTGAGTTAACTCCCTAAATATTGATTGGGCTTTTATAATATTATCTAAACTATTTATATCATTTTTTATAAAAACTCTATCAAGAGGGTAAGGCGTTAAGTTAGAATACCCATCATCTAAAATTGATGAAAAATAATATATTAAACCTTGAGTAAACTCTAAATCTTTTAAATTAAGTTCATATTCTTTTGCAGATTCAATAAATTTATTTGCACTATCTATATCTTTTTCATATAACGATATTAATGAATTTAATCTATAAGTTTCTCCATTTGGTATTGCTATATCTTTTATCATCTCTTTTGCAAATTTTACATTTCCACTCTCTAAGTACTTAACAATCTCATTATTTAAATTCTTAGTCTCATTCACTTCAACATCAACTGATTCTGCAGAAAAAGATTTTGTAGTAATCATACCTAGTTTCTTAGTAGAAGATGAGTGGATTTGTTTTCTTTCCAATAAGGTCTCTAATTGACTTGACTCTTCACTAGATAGTTTTGTTCTAACACTTTTTATAAAGTCTATTCTTTCATTTTCATCATTTTCAATGGTCTCTTTATTTAATATTTCTATTATTGGATAATCATTAGCTTGTAAAAAACTATTAATATCAATTTTTCTAAGATCTAAACAAATTAACTCATTAAAAGCATTTTCAACATTTAATATCAATCCTACTAAATATGGGTCATTGCTAAATGGAGTTAAAATACCACTTCCTGAAAAACCAGAAGTATTCGTAAATTCACTTCGTTCAAAAGAAGATAACGTTTTACTAACATCAATAGTAAAAACGTATTCATCAGATTGTTCTAAATAATTAGAAGGTAAACATCTACTGTTTTCAGGAGAGATTGATGGATAACCCTTAAAGGTACAATTATCGAATTTTGTAATATTTAAAATACTTAAAATATCAATATCTTCTATAACTTTTATTACATCTGATTTTAAAGTGATTAAAATTGCTAAATCATGTTCTGTATAAATTACATCTTTACATAGAATATTTTTAAAGCTGTGACTTTTAAATTTTTTATACTCTATCTTTATATCTTTAAGATTTAACTTTTCTCTACTTATTAGCTCTTTGTTAGTATCTTTAAAGTTATGTTTAGCAGTTAAAATATAGCAATACTCACTATTTTTATTTGCTAAAAAAATAATACCACTGCCTTGTCTTACATAACTTACTTTAACTGTATATTTTTTTAAATCATCACATTCTACCATTAATAATTCTACCTTCTTCATCTATTTAATCATACAAGTTTAATTTACAATTAATATGTTTCTAAACTGTAACATTCAAGTATTTATATAGGGAAATCTAAATTTACTCCATTCTCTTTTGGAAAATATAATATAAAATTATATTCTTTATTTATATAAACTTCATAATTTTCATCAGTTTCTATAAGAAAATCATTCTCATATTGTTGAAATATATGGGGAAAGAATTCATCTTTGCCATAATTAAAATAAATTTTTGTTACTTTAGACTTATCTTTATTAAACATAATAATTCTACTAAGTGCTTCTTGATCAGGATGATTATGCTTAGTTCCATTTGTTGATATAATATAAGTATCGGTATCAATAAGCTCTAATAAACTTTCATTTATATTTTTTTTACTTCCATGATGTGAAACTTTTACAAATTCAATTTTTAGCGGTTTTTCTTTTGAATATTTGAAAGATTTAAGTGAACATACAACTACATCTACAAAAGCATCTGCAAGAAAAAGAAATTTAAGATCTTTATACTTCATTAAAAATGCTATACTTGATCCATTAGTAATTGAAGTATCAGATTCAAAATTTTTAGAAACTAATTCTTCAATAGATTTATCATAATCATTATAATTATAAGATGATACTTCATTAGAATCATTTTCCTCTAACTTTTCTAACTCGTCATTCCATACTTCAATTAATTCTCTTAACCTATCACTATCAGGAGATAAAATATTAAAACTTAAGTCATCATCTATACTAACTATATCCATAGCTTTAATAGGTGTCTTATTTGATATATTAAGATTATCTAATAAATCTTCTAGTTTTATTCCTTCTGTATATCCTATCTCTTCTGAATAATTTTGAGATTTATTCAATTCAAGTTTATTCGATGTAAAGTTATTATCAAAATACTTATTAAGTATAATACCGGAATTAAACCATACTTTTTTAACTATATCTTTGTATTCATCTCCAAATAATTTCTTAATACCATTAATATGATCATTATCAATATGAGTAACAACTATTAAATCAAGAAAACTTGATTTATCTTTTAAATCACTTATTTTATTTTTTAAAATACGATTGTATGTATTTACATATCCACCATCTATTAAAATGTATTTTGTGTTATCAAAATTAATAAAAATACAATCTCCACTACCAGCTGGTAAAAATTCAAATTTTATCATATTTAGAGCACTCCAGATATCATTTTTAATTATTATATCATAGCTAATTAAACGTATAATAATCAATCCTATTACTTTAAATACTGTTGAAAATAAGCCAAATAATAAAGATTATATAAACGACCTAACATCTAATGAGATAAAATTTTTAAGTTTTATAATTTGAATTATATTGAAATGTTAAATATTTATAAAAAATCTACCAATAGGGACGTCTTATACATTGTAATTTTTGTAGAATATTCTAAGTTAAATAGTTTATCTTGTATAAATAGACATTTATATCTCTTCCTCATAAAACTCTAATCTGTCAACAGAAAACAGGACACTAAAAGATAAGTTATAAAAATAAGTTCAACAACCTGTAGTTTTTGGAGAATGTTCCAAAAAAAATACAGGTTTTTAAATAATCTTTTACTAATGACATAATTTCACGTACTTTATATATTTTTTAACTTCTAAGAACTCACAATAAGATTTTAATAAAATGCTATTTTTTATAATCGACAAATGTTTAATTTCAAATTCTCTTATATTTGTAATTTAATCAAATTTTATATGTAGTTTGCTATACTTTGAATAAATTACATATTAATATACACTAATGAATGATAATTTAATATATTTTCTCAATGTATACTAAACCATCGTTTAATATACACTTTTCAAAAAAGGATAAAAATGCTCATAGGATATGCAAGAGTTTCAAAAGCAGATGGAAATCAAGTTTTAGATTTACAAATAGATGCACTTACAAAAGAAGGTGTTAATAAAGAAAATATTTATACTGATAAAATATCTGGTTCCAAAGATCACAGGCCTGGACTTGAACATTGCTTAAAAGCTTTAAGAGAAAATGATACTTTAGTTGTTTATAAACTTGATAGGCTTGGAAGAAATTTAAAACATCTTATTCAAAC
>NZ_JAHKQT010000020.1:57128-63593 GCF_018861145.1 Poseidonibacter lekithochrous | reverse complement strand
AATGTTCTTAAATTATTACAATAATTATTTAAGTAAATAAAATAATAAAGAAAAACTCTCTTCTTTATTATTTTAACAGTCTATCCAAACATAAAATATAATCTTTTATTATATCTTCTATTTGTAAAATAAAAATTTCTTTTATATTCTTGATTTTTTTGCTTTCATTCTTTATTTTGATATCATTAAAATGATAAGAGAGATAAGGAAAAATATTTTTATAATAATTGTTCAAAATTAAATAAATAAAACTAAACTTTTCTTCTTGGACGATAGATAATAAAAGAAATGCCTTACTTGAAAACTCTTCATAATTCTTATAATCTTCTATTTTAATTAATTTGATATCTTCATTTAAAAGCTTAGTCAAAAAAGTAATATCATTTTTAATATCTTGCTGTGATGCCTCTGATATAGAGGAAGAAGAATGTTCTGATAAAAAACTTATCAACTTCTCATTTATAAATTCTATTTCAGAAAAAGTATCTATATTTAAAGATTCTATTTTAGTTCTAATAGTATTTTTAAGATAAGCTCCATGTTTAGATAAATTATGTATCTTAATGTTTTCATCTAATCCAGAAGTAAGATATTCTAAATATTTTATAGATATATAAAATATTGGTGTTGTAGAAACTGTTTCCATTAGGTTCCCTTCGATACTAAAAACTCCTTCTTTTAATGAAATAAACTCTCTACTTTTTTCTGCATTTAAATCATATACTCCTGACATTGAGTTTGAATCTATTGAATGAGTTGATCCTGTATCTTGATTTAATGAAAGATCAAGTCCTATTAAATAAATATTCTTTGCATTCATTTTTAATAAAATATCTAAGGTAACTTCTCCAATACTATATCCGCTAAATGTAATATTTTCTTTGATAAAGGGTATTTGAGTTTCAAATAAAAATAAGTTTTTACTACTTAATTTTTCTAGTATTTTAGGGCTTGTAGAGCATGATGCAAGAATTATTGTATTTGGTTTGATTTGATTTACACTTTCGTCATCAAACTGTATTTTATCTAATACATTTTTTTCGTCCAATGTTGTTATCATATCAATTTTAATATCATTTAATAATAATTTCTTATACGCTGCACCAACGGTTACAATAAAAAATTTATTCTCATTCTTTTTAATCCATTTTATATTTTCATCCAAAGAAGGACCTGCTGCAATATATAAAATAGGTCTGTTTTTAAAAAAATTACATTTATCATTTATTTCATTTATTTTCAAAGTATTATATCTATGAGATAAAACTTTTGTTGTTCTATTTATTTTTAAATATAAAGTTCTATTATAATCATATATTGTTGGCTTCTGAGATATTAAATATGTAAGTATCTTATCTATATATTCATCAACATTTATATTTGTTGTAGAGAATTTAAGTAAATAATTATCTAGAAAACCTAAATCAAGGAAATTTTCTATCTTTTTATCCTGTCCTTCTTCATCCATAATTGAAAAAATTACACCTTTATTAGCAAGAATTGTATAATCAACTGTAAATAATGATAATCTAAATATTTCTAGATTCTTTTCGACTACAAGATATATGTCAGCATCAATTTTTTCTGCAATTCGAGGAATATGTCTTCCTAATAAAGTACCTAAAAAGATAAACTTCTTTATTTCTTTTAGTCTTTTCTTTTTATTTCCTAAAAAATCTTTTAATACCTTAGAATAACAATGCATATCATTATTTGTTGCAATAGTACACTCAATTTCATTATCTAATTCAAATTTATTTTCTTTATTAACTTGAAAACTTTTATTTCTTGTAAAATGCTCTTCTATATTAAAAATAGAATTCTTTTT
Source organism: Poseidonibacter lekithochrous (assembly GCF_018861145.1). GTDB lineage: Bacteria > Campylobacterota > Campylobacteria > Campylobacterales > Arcobacteraceae > Poseidonibacter > Poseidonibacter lekithochrous_A. The sequence continues at coordinate 61,765 of NZ_JAHKQT010000020.1, read as the reverse complement.
ATCAAATTGTATTTGCTTAACTAAATCGTCATTTATCTTTTTAGGGTTTCTCTTATAAAGATATTTATCATTTACTTTATCATATAAATCAAAATCTCCATTTTCCATAATAAATTCTAAACTATATTTTTCAGTGTATGTACCATTATTTATCATTCTAGACAATTCATCTACTCGTTGATATAAATTATTATCATACTCACTTAAAAAAGATAAATTTGCTAAAAATGTAGTTGTAACTGCATTTTGTAATTGTTGTTCTGCTTCTGTCATTAAATATAACCTTTATAAAATAGTTTTTCAATAAATTCTCTAACCACACCTTCACCGCCATTTTTAGAGAGTTTAATGATGTTATCTAAGTTTTTTACCTCAGTTACTGCATTAAAGGGACAAGCGGCAAATCCAACATTGGAAAGTAACTCTTTACAATTAATATCATCCCCAATATAAGCTACTTCATCTAATGTAATATCAAGTTTGTCACAAATTTCTTTTGCAATTTCAAGTTTACCTTTGTGTTCTAAACCTTGGTAAAGAAAATCTACTTTTAACTTTTTTGCCCTATTTTCTACAATTTTTGTATCTTCACTTGTAATTATTCCAGTTTTTATTTCAGCTTTTCGTAAAAGTTCAAATCCTTTTCCATCATGTGTATTAAACTTTTTAAACTCTTCACCATTTTCTCCATAATACATACCAGCATCAGTTAAAGTACCATCAACATCACTTAGAAAAAGTTTTACTTTTCTAGGTGCTATTTTTTTTGATAGGATATATTTGTTCATTAATTTTTCAGCAATTATCCAATCATCTTCTTCATCTAATTCAACAGCTGTAAACTCTTCCATTTCATAAATAGCTATTTTACCACTTAAACGGTTTTTGTCTTTTTTTATATTAAAAATGGAATTTATATAAAAAGCTCCATTTTCCATAAAAAGTCCATCAAAATCTTGTCTTCTTGGACGATTATTAAAATCATAATTTATAGGACTTGCCTTTTCATTCCAAAAGAATCTTTTCGTTCTAACACAAGTAAGTAAGGAATCAGCATTTTCATCTTTCATCTTTGCTATTGCTTCATCAAAATCTTTTGTTTGTGTGAGTGGAGAAGTTGCTTGAACTAAAAAAAATAAATCACTATCTTCAAAACTTTTTTTATTTATAAATTCTAACATTACAGATTCTGTACTTGATGTATCTTGTGAATTTTCTTTATCTCTATTATAAACTTTTACCTTTGAAAAATTAAAGCTATTTGCAATATCTTTTATTTCATCACAATCAGTTGCAAGATAAATTTCATCTATATTTACACAGTTCTCCAAGGCTTTTAAGTTCCAATAAACCAAAGGCTTCCCACAAAAATTCTTGATGTTTTTAAAAGGTATAGATTTGCTTCCACATCTAACTGGGATAAAAGCTATATTCATTTATTTCCTTTCTTTAAACAAGCTATTATAGTATCTGTCGCACCAATACTTGCTAATTGATTTTCATATGCTTTGTTTAATTCTTTTGAGTCTAGAAAATTGCCCCATTTTTCATGCCCTCCTGGCTTATTTTTACTCAACCAATAAAGATGATTTGATAAAGGGTATCTTTGAATATGTTTTATAAACTCTACTTCTAGACCAGCTTTTTTTGCTAAAAGTTCTAAAGTATGTTTCGTATATAAATATAGATGGCAACTCCAATATGTAAAATGAGAAAAGGATTCATTCTCATAAATCGTTAGAAGTGCATCATTTGCATTTGGCACTTCAATTATTAGTTTACCATTATCTTCAAGTAGATTTTTTAATTTTTCTAAAATATCCAATGGCTCTTTTATATGTTCAATAACATGAAAAGATGTAATTAGATCAAATTTTGTTTTTATATTATCAATATTATTTTCTAGAGGAATATTTTCTTTTATATAATAAGGTACTATAGCTTTTTCTAACTCTACGGCAAGAATGCTCTTAGCAATATTTTTTGAAAAATTTAGAAAGCCACCATTCCCACTTCCAAAATCTAAAATTTTTTTATTTACTAAAAAGTTTTCTAAAAACTTAAATCTACGATTATCATCATTTAATGTATCATTTCTCCATTTAGTAAAATCGAATAAATTATGCATATTTGAATTTTCATAAAATTTATTGTTAATATGTGAATCTTCTGACAAAAATACTAATCCACAATTAAGACATTCAAATATCTCTAAATCTTTATTATCTCTTACACTTCCACTTCTATTTTTTAGGTTCTTGCTATGACAAAGAGTACAAAACAAAATTATTCCTTTATTATAAAAGAGGGAGTAAGTCCTAATGATAGTTTTTGGACTTTTTCTTTTTTATCTTTAAAAAACTCATCTACAGCTTTTGTTTCTCCTGGGAAAGTTCCATAATCATCAAAAATTATTACCCCACCTGATACAACTCTTTCATACATATTCTTTAAAATAGTAACAGCTGGTTCATAAACATCTGTATCAATATGAAGTAATGCAATTTTTTGATGAGTATTTTCTTTACAGTATTTTGGAATAGTTATATTGATATCACCTTTTACAAATTCATAATTTTTGAGATCTTTGTATTTCATAATTTTTTCTATTTCCAAAAGAGTAATACTACTCTCTCCTGCTCCTGATATAAAATTATCTAAATATTTCTTATCATCTTCATAATCTGTTTTTGGAAAAACTCCAAAAATATCAAAACCTACTATTTTTCTTGAATTCTTTGATTCTAACAAATCACGAAAATGTGCAAACCTAAAAAAAGAATTTCCTTTAAATAGTCCACACTCAACTATATCACCAGGTAAATGTACAATTTTCTTATATAATTCATAGTGGGCTAATAATTTTCCGAATCTTGATTCAGTTGATGTTGCATAAAATCCATTTTCATATTCAAACATCTTCTGTGTTTTAAAGTTATTTAATTCCATACTACTACTTTCTATTTTTTAATTTATCTCTTTGTACTTGCTCTATTGGAAGAACTTCATCTTTTTTATAGTGTAAAGCTTCATACGTTGCGTTTAAGTTTCTAACCAATTTACTTAATCCTCCTGCCTCCAAAGAGGCAGCATGATCAGTTCCCTTCCACGTTCTATCTTTTGTAAAATGCCTTTCAATCCATCTTGCACCTAATGTAAATGCAGCAATATCAAGTGCAATACCATTGTGATGTCCTGAAAAACCAATTTCATTAACTCTATTCTTATAATTCTTGTATAGCCAGTTTATTTCTAATAGTGCAACATCTTTTGCAGGGACTGGATATCCTGATGTGCAAGAGTATATTAAAAGTCTTGTTTTTGCTTGATTTGTTTCTTCAAAAAACTTTACAATTTCTTCTACTTCATCTTTCGTAGTCATTCCAATTGAGAGTTGAACTTGACCCTTATATTCATCTCTAAGAACTTTTAACATTTCAAAATTATTATTACAAGCCGATGGAACTTTTAGAAATTCAGGTTCAAAACTTAACATCTCTTTTGCACTTGTTACATCCCAAACAGATGTACTATAAGTTATACCAATATCATCACAATAATCTTTTAATTTTTTATGTTGTTTAAGATCAAATTCTAAAAATTCTCTATGTTCCCCATAAGTTGATCCATAAGAATTATAAGAAACAGGATGAGGAGCGTTATATTGTTCTTCAGTTAATAATTCTTTATTATTTCTTTTTTGAAACTTTACATATTTTGCACCACTTTGTTTTGCAAGATCAATTAATTCTTTCGCAATATCAAATCGCCCCATGTGGTTGCATCCAATTTCTGCTATTACTTTAGGCTCTTTGTAATCAAATTCAAAATTCATTTTACACTCTCCCATATTTATCTTCATATCTTATTATATCATCTTCACCAAAATAATCTCCAAGTTGTACTTCAGCAAATATTAAATTCTCTTTTTCTGATGAATTAATTACTTTATGTTTGCAACCTTTTGGAATATAAATATATCTACCTTGCTCAACATTTAGAATTGTTTCTTCTAAAACTATTTTACCCTCACCTTTTATTATTATCCAATGTTCTTCTCTTCTTTTATGCTTTTGTAAACTTAATTCTTCTTGTGGGAACACCGTTATTATTTTTGATTGAACATGTTTAGCAAGCAAAGTACTCTTATAAAAACCCCAAGGTCTTGGAAAAATTTCATAATCTAATTCATTTTCATTTAAATAAGGTAACTTTTTTAAATCATAATCAATATCTTTTAATAACATCAAATGAAATTGCTTTTTAGATATAATATTTATTAAATGTTGATCATCATTTATAACCGGAATAAAATTGATTTTTTCAGACTTGAAATATTCAAAAAGGTTAGTAAAACTTTCATTCATATTAATACTTTTAAAATTCCTATTATAAGAAATTACAGCGTTTAAAGAATCACCTTTAATTATTTGTCTTCTTATCTCACCTTCTGTAATTAAACCCATTACAATTTTTTCATTATTTACAATTATAAGAAAGCTTTTCTTATTTTTATCAATTAATTTAAGGGCTTCCAAAATTGTGGTTTTATCTTTAATAGTTATCTCTTTATATCCATTTTCCAAGATATTTCCTTTTGTATAATAATTATATTTAATAATAACAAAAAACTATTT
>NZ_JAHKQT010000020.1:0-57017 GCF_018861145.1 Poseidonibacter lekithochrous | reverse complement strand
AAATAGTTTTTTGTTATTATGTTACATATTTTTATTTAAGGTTTACGACATGCAAAATAATACTATTTCTAAAGATATATTAAAAATACAACAAAAACTTGTAACATTTGAAAAAAACTCAAGAAATTATAAAAAATATACAAAAATTCTAGCAAAGCATATTAAATCTTTTAATATGAAACAAAGAGTTAATTCTCATATTAAAACTATTGAAACAGTAGAAAAGATTCAAGAAGAAAAATAAAAATCTTACAATTTGCAATATAAATCAACAATTCAAAATAAATCTGCTAAAATTCTCTCATAAATAAATAATAGAATCAAAATTAGGAAATAACATGGATGATAATCAAAAAAAATCACTAGACTTAGCTATAAAACAAATTGACAAAGCATTTGGAAAAGGTACTTTAATTAGACTGGGAGACAAAGAAGTAGTAGCAACTGAAGCTATTAGTACGGGTTCACTAGGACTTGATTTAGCTCTTGGTGTTGGAGGTCTTCCTCAAGGTAGAGTTATTGAGATATATGGACCTGAATCTTCTGGGAAAACAACACTTACCTTGCATGCAATTGCAGAGTGTCAAAAAGCTGGTGGTGTTTGTGCATTTATTGATGCGGAACATGCTTTAGATACCGCTTATGCTAAAAATTTAGGTGTTGATATTGATAACTTACTTGTTTCACAACCTGATTATGGTGAACAAGCTTTGGAGATTTTGGAAACTGTTATTAGATCTGGTGCTGTTGATTTAGTTGTAATTGATTCAGTTGCAGCGCTTACTCCTAAAGTAGAAATTGACGGTGATATGGATGATCAACAAGTTGGTGTTCAAGCTAGGCTTATGTCTAAAGCCTTAAGAAAAATTACTGGTTTATTAAATAAAATGCAATGTACGGTAATCTTTATTAACCAAATTAGAATGAAAATTGGAATGACAGGTTATGGTAGTCCAGAAACTACAACAGGTGGAAATGCACTTAAATTCTACTCATCAGTTAGACTTGATATTAGAAGAATTGCTACACTTAAACAAGGTGAAAATTCAATAGGAAATAGAGTAAAAGTAAAAGTTGTAAAAAACAAAGTTGCTGCTCCATTTAAACTAGCTGAATTTGATATCATGTTTGGTGAAGGTATTTCAAAAATGGGAGAACTTGTAGATTATGGGGTTAAACTGGATATTGTTGATAAAGCAGGTTCATGGTTCTCATACGGCGATGCAAAAATCGGACAAGGAAAAGAAAACTCTAAAGTATTCCTAAGAGATAATCCTGAAATTGCACTTGAAATTGAAAATAAAATACTAGAAGCAATGGGTGTTAATGATGAGATTTTAAAAGGCGCAATACCTCAAGAAGATGAAAATGAAGACGATTAAGATTTAATTTCTTCTTTAAATCAAAGAGATTTTTCTCTTTGATTCTTCTTTTATAACTTTTTTTAAACACACAAAAACTACTTTAGCAAAGCAAACAAAAATCAAATTTTAGATATAATCATACAAATTATAAAGAATAGGAGAACTACGTGGTATTTATTGACAATGTATACGCAGACGAAGTATTAGATTCAAGAGGAAACCCAACAGTAAGAGCCACTGTTGTATTAAGTGATGGTACAAAAGAAAGTGCTATCGTACCAAGTGGTGCAAGTACTGGAAAAAGAGAAGCTTTAGAACTAAGAGATGGCGATGCTAGATACTTAGGAAAAGGTGTTTTAAAAGCAGTTGAAAATGTAAACACTACTATTGCTGATGAATTATTAGGAATGAGTCCTTATAATCAAGCAGAGATTGATGCTACTATGAAAGATATTGATGGTACAAACAATTATGCTAACTTAGGAGCTAATGCTGTTTTAGGTGTATCTATGGCAGTAGCTCGTGCTGCGGCTGCTTCATTAAATATTCCATTATATAGATATCTTGGAGGTGCAAATGCTATGACTATGCCTGTACCTATGTTTAATATTATAAACGGTGGAGAACATGCTAATAACTCTGTAGATTTCCAAGAATACATGATTATGCCTGTAGGTTTTGAAAACTTCAATGAAGGGTTAAGAGCTACTGCTGAAATTTATCAGTCATTAAAAAAAGTTATTGATGAAATGGGTGAATCAACTGCAGTTGGTGATGAAGGTGGATTTGCTCCAAACTTAAAATCAAATGAAGAACCTTTAGAAGTAATTGTAAAAGCAATTAAAAAAGCGGGATATGTTCCTGGTGAACAAATAGCACTTGCTCTTGATGTAGCTGCTTCTGAGCTTATAAATGATAAAGGTCTTTATGTATTAAAATCAGAAGATAGAGAAATCACTGCTGAAGAATTAGTAAAATATTATGCTGATTTATGTGCTAAATATCCAATCGTTTCAATCGAAGATGGTTTAAGTGAAGATGATTGGGATGGATGGAAAATATTAACTGAAACTTTAGGAGATAAAGTACAATTAGTTGGAGATGATTTATTTGTAACGAATGCTTCTATTTTAAATGAAGGTATTAATAAAAATATTGCAAACTCAATTTTAATTAAACCAAATCAAATTGGAACTGTTTCTGAAACTATGCTAACAATTAGATTAGCGCAAAGAAACAACTACAATTGTGTAATGTCTCATAGATCAGGAGAAAGTGAAGATGCATTTATTGCTGATTTTGCTGTTGCTTTAAATTGTGGTCAGATTAAAACTGGTTCTACGGCAAGAAGTGATAGAATCGCGAAATACAATAGATTATTAGAAATTGGTGCAGAAATTGCTTATGCAGAATATTTAGGAAGAACACCTTTTACTAAATAGTAAATTTATGAAAAAATTTTTACGTAATTATAGAAAATTTATAGTAATTGCAATAGTCTCTATTGCTCTTACTATATTTCTTTCTTACCACGTAGCTAATACTCTTTTTGGAGATAATTCGCTAGAAGTATATAACTCTTTAAAACACAAAAAGATTTACTTAGAAAAAGAGATTACTAGACTTCAAGAAGACAATGCTTATCTGCAAAAAGAATATTTTGAATTAAAAAATCTGGAGCCTGAAGAATGAAAACTTTATTTCTATTTACATTAACACTTATTTTAGCATTTACCTTAAATGCAAGAGAGAATCCATTTGAAGCTACAAATGCTTATGAAGAAGAAGCAGCAAGAATAATAGAGCAAAACGAAATAGATGAGAATTCTATCAATGAAGCAGCTTATATCCAAGAAATGCAAGAAAAAATGTCAAATGTAACTGACAATAATCAAAATAAGAAAAAAGTGGAAGAAGCTATAAAAAAGCTAACTCCTGCTTTAAAAGTAGAAAAAACTTATACAAAAAAAGAAGTTAAGAAACTAATTAAAAAAGCACAAGTTCAATCAGAAAGTAAAGTAAAGAAACTTGTAAAAAAAGAGTTAGAAAAAAACAAACCTCAAGAATTAGAACAAGTTGTATATGTAAAACCTAGAACAGATATTATTGAAGAAGATACTCAAACAAAAACAAAAGTACTTTTAGACTTTATTAAAGTTGAATACAATGATAATAAATTAATACTCCATACAAAAGATATAGTATCAAAAAAATTTAATATAGATAAAGAAAATAAACTTATAATTGACTATAAAGCTAAAAAGAATTTTTATACTAAAAGAAGTGATTTAGATTCAAAAAACTTTAAAAAGATTGCGGTAGGTAATCATAAAGAAGAGAAATTTTATAGGGTAGTAATTTTACTATCTAAAAATCCAAGTAATTATAAAGTTGAATATAAAGACAATATAATTACTGTATTTTCTTTGAATTAATAAAATAAGATAATATTCTAATAGCTATCATTACTATTAATACTTCTAAGATAGCTGCTAGAATAAATGCATAATAATACTCCTGAGTAATAGAGTGGTTATTATATGCTATTGTTGTTACTGCAATTAAAAGTGTAATTGGCATCGAGTGTGAAAGTCCAATCATAAAGAACTTATTCCAACCCATCTCTTTTACAAATAACATTGAAGCTATAAATCTTATCCCAACCATTGCAAATACTATTAAAATGGCTTTTACAAATAATCCATCTTGAAATACTGCTGTTAATTCAAATGAAGCACCAACAGAAATAAAGAATATTGGTACCAGCCAACCAAAGCCAAAATGCTCTAATTTATGAGGTAGCTGCTTATTATGTTGCTCAAAAAATGTTGTTATAAATGCTCCTGCAATAAATGCACCAAAGGCTACTTTTAAATGCAATATCATCATAATAGCAATCATTAAGAAGAAGATACTCATAGAAACTCTAATATCTTGCTCTTGATGATCTTTTTCAGGCATTAAGTATGCTTTGATTTCAGGGAACCACCAAATAAGATTATGAAATACTTTATAGAAAATTATCATTGAAATTAAGAACATTACAAATAGGAACATAATCTTATAAAACTCAAAGTTAATCCCAAACTCTAAACCTGCTGTTACCGTAGTAAGCGCAAAGATAGATACAATTTCACCGATAAGACCTACTAAAATGGAAAGCCTAATCCATTCTACATCTCCATACTCTTTTTTTAATGCTGCTAATAAACCTATTGAAATTAAAGGTAATATAACAATAAATATATATCCAATATCTAAATATACAGTAATTAATGTAGATAAGGAAAAAAGTATAACATTATAAATAAGGGATTTTTTTAAAATTGTAGGTGAAATGTTTACAATTTTTTTCATATCAACTTCTAGACCGGCTAAAAACATTAGATATAAAAATCCAAGTTTAGCAGCTAGATCTAAAATTGCATGATCAATTATAAAAGCAAAATAAGCCGCAACCGCACCTAGTATTATTTCTACAGTAATTGTAGGAAGTCTTAATATCTTAGCAATTAAGGGTGAAGTAAATATAATTAAAGATATGGTAATAATTATTGATATTTCTTCACTCATTAAGCAGCCCTACTTCTCGTTTTCCATTTTAACTACGTGTTTTGCTATTTTAAATCCTAAAGCTTCTAATGCTTCAACATCATCTTTTGGAGTTTTTCCAGTAGTTGTTAAATAATCACCAATTACAAAAGCATTTGCGCCTCTGTTAAAAATCTCATATTGCTCATCACCAAACATCAATTCTCTTCCACCAGCTACCATAATTTTATGTGCATTTGGAATCATTTTTCTTGATAATTCAACTAAATCAAATGCTTCTTCTCTTGTAATTGTATTTTCAACAATTGGTAAAGCTTCATTTGGATGGAAAAAGTTTAAAGGCACATTCATTGGATCTAATGATGCAATTGATTTAATCATAGAAATTCTATCTTCTTGAGTTTCACCCATTCCGAAAATTCCACCACAAACAAGTTGTAATCCTGCTTCTTTTACATTTAAACAAGTTTGATATCTATCATCCCAAGGATGTGTAGTACAAATAGTAGGATAGAATTCTCTTGATGTTTCTAAGTTATGATTATAATTATCAACACCTGCAGCTTTTAATTCTTTCAATTGCTCAACAGAAGCTGTTCCATTACAGGCAATCAATCTAAGTCCTAAATCTTCTGCTTTGATAGCTCGTGCAGCTTTTGCAATAAACTTTGTTTTTTTATCAGTTAAACCAAGTCCTGCTGTTACTAAACAAAATCCTACTGCTCCATTTTCTCTAGCAGCTTTTGCTTCTTTTAAAATTTGTTCAATAGTTTTTAATGTATATCTTTCAATATCTGCTTTATATCTTACACTTTGTGTACAAAATTTACAGTCTTCATTGCATGTACCACTTTCTACATTACATATCGCGCATAAAAAAATTTCATCTGTATTTTTAAATTTATCGTTCATATTTATACTCTTTCTTTTCATAATTATTTTTATTTATATCTTTAAAATAGTGTGAGATTATATACTCATTTTCATTAATTTCTAGTAGTGCACATTCAATATGTGGCTTTTCTCTTGCACAAACTTCACCTGGATTTATAAAAAGTGTTTTATTCTTATATTCACATTCAAACATATGTGTATGACCAAAAATCACTATATCACTATCAGGACTTAAGTGATAAGGCATATGCATTAATTTAAACTTATTTTCTTTAATTTTAAAATAGTAAGGTTCTTGTTTTATTAGATATTTATTTGCAAGTGGAAATAAATCCATATCATTATTTCCAAAAACACTTACATATGGAAGTTTAGATTCTTCTAATAATTGAAGATTTTTTTCTATACATAAATCCCCTGCATGAATTAAGTATTCACACTTCTTCTCTTTAAGTAAATCAATTACTTCATTAGTATAGTCACTTTTAAAGTGACTATCTGAAAGGATACCAATTTTCATTTATTTTTACTTTGCTTCTTTTTTTGCAGTAGTTTTTTTAGCAACGGCTTTTTTTGCTGTTGTTTTCTTTGCAGGTGCTTTTTTAGTAGCTATTTTCTTAGCTGCAGGCTTTTTCTTTGCCGCTGCTTTTTTTGCAGGTGCTTTTTTATCTGCTGTTTTTGATTTTGGATCTTTTGCTATGATTTCTTGACACTCTTCTAGTGTTAAATCTTCTGCAATTTTTCCTTTTGGAATTTTATAGTTTTTTCTACCTTGCTTGATATATGCACCATATCTTCCAATTAGAACATGAATTTTTTCTTTTTCAAAAACTTTAATAGTTGCTTTTTCTTTTGCTTCTTTTAGCTCTTGAATTACTTCTAATGCTCGTGGTAATTCTATTTTATATGGATCATCTTCTTTTAAAGAATAATATGAAGATTTTACTTGTAAATATGGACCAAATCTTCCAATATTTGCCTTAATATCTTCACCATCTTTATCTTGTCCTACAACTCTTGGAAGTGTGAATAAAAACAATGCTTCATCCATAGTAATAGTATCCATATTTAAATGCTTAGGAATTGCTACAAATAATGGTTTTTCCTCATCATCTTTTGTTCCTATTTGAACAAACGGTCCAAATCTTCCAACTCTTGCACTCATAGGTTTTCCTGATTTTGGATCTGTTCCTATTTCTCTAATTTGTAAATAATCTTCTTTATTTACTGTTTCTTCTTTTTCAATAATAGTCTTTTTAAAACTACCATAGAATTCTTGCATTACTTGTTCCCAAGCTATTTTACCTTCTGCTATTTCATCAAACTCTTCTTCAATTTTTGCAGTAAACCCAAGATTTATAATATCTGAGAAATGATCTGCTAAAAAGCTATTTACTATTTCACCCGTTGGTGTTGGTGTAAGTTTTTTATCTTCTGTTTTTACAACATATTCTCTTTGCTGAATAGTTGAAATTGTTGGAGCATAAGTAGAAGGACGTCCAATACCTTCCGCTTCAAGTTTTTTAACTAGTGAAGCTTCTGTATATCGAGCTGGTGGCTTTGTAAATAATTGTTCTAAATCTAATTTTTTTAAATCTAAAACTGTTCCTTTTTTAATAGTAGGAAGAATTTTTTCAGTACTATCAAGAGCACCTTCTGGATTATCACTACCTTCTGTATAAGCTTTCATAAATCCTGCGAAGATTATTCTTTGTCCCTTTGTTTGGAACTCATACTCTTTATCTTTTCCTGCTTGTATTTTATAAGTAGTATTTGCGATTTGAGCAGCTGCCATTTGAGTTGCAAGTGTTCTTTTCCAAATTAATGAGTAAAGTTTATATTGTGCACTATCTACATATGCTTTTATATCAGTAGGTTTTAAACTTAAATCTACAGGTCTAATAGCTTCATGCGCTTCTTGAGCACCCTTTGCTTTTGATTTGTAAGTTCGCGGGTTTTTAAGTGCATAATCTTTTCCATACTCTGCTTCAATAACTTCTTTAGCAGCACTAGTTGCAACTTTAGAAAGATTTAACGAATCTGTTCTCATATATGTGATTAAACCACCTGTGTGATTTGGGATATTACCTACATTTCCTTCATAAAGTTGCTGTGCTATTACCATTGTTTGTTTAACAGAATAACCTAGTTTTCTACTTGCTTCTTGTTGTAGTGTTGAAGTTGTAAATGGAGCAGCAGGATTTCTTTTAGAATCTTTTTCTTCGATATCATTTAATACAAAATTACCCATATTAATTGAAGCTTCAATTTCTTTTGCCTCTGCTTCATTTTTAACTTTTGCAGTTTTTCCATTAATTTTTGCTAATTCTGATTTTAATTCTGGATTTGCAAACTCAGATTTAACCTTCCAGTACTCTTCAGGAACAAAAGCTCTAATTTCATTTTCTCTATCTACGATAATCTTAACAGCAACACTTTGAACACGACCTGCTGATAATCCATATCTAACTTTTCTCCATAATAGTGGAGAAAGCTCATATCCTACTGCCCGATCAAGAATTCTTCTTGCTTGCTGAGCATCAACTAAATGTTGATCAACTTCTCTTGGGTTTTCTAAGGCTTTTAAAATTGCATCTTTTGTAATCTCATGGAATACAATTCTTTTAATAGGATTATTTTCTATTTTAAGTGCAGGAATTAAATGCCATGCAATAGCTTCCCCTTCCCTATCCTCATCGGCCGCTAGGTAGATCGTAGTGTCTTTATTAATATGTTTTTTTAAATCTGTGATGACTTTCTTTTTATCTGTTGATATTAAATATTTAGGTTTGAAGTTATCTTCTGGATCAAAGCCTAATTTTGATTTTGGTAAATCTCTTACATGTCCCATTGAAGCCATTACTACGTAATCACTTCCTAGAAACTTTGATATTGTTTTCGCTTTTGCGGGTGACTCCACTATTACTAAATTCTTCACTAAAAAAAACCTTATATATTTTTGAATTTTTGCATTCTATCATAAATTAAATGATATTACTAATAAATTATTACTTCTGCTTTTATATCTATATTAAACTGTTCTTTGATTTTGCTCTTTGCTAAATCAATTAAATACACAGCGTCTTCATATGTTCCATCGCCATTGTTTACTAAAAAGTTTGCATGTTCACTTGAAAAAGACATACTCCCTTTTTTAAAACCTTTTAAACCTATTTCTTCTATTAAACGTCCTGCATAATCACCCTCTGGATTAGCAAAACACGAGCCTGCACTTGGTACATGAGGTTGATTATCTCTCATTTTATTAAACTGTTTTAGTTTATCTTTTGAAAATCCATAAGAAATATTAAATACTACTTCATAAACAATAGTATCTATTTTTGTATGTCTATATGAATACTCAATATCTTCTTTTTTTATATATCCATCTTTTGTTTTAATAGAATGAACATAGTTAAATACTTCCCAAGATTTTAATCCTGCATTCATCTTAACTAAACCACCCATATTTCCAGGTAACTTAGCTAAAAATTCTAAATCTGCAATATCATTATTTCGTGTATATGTTAAAAGTTTACCTGAAGTTGTTGCACACCCAACATAAAGTAAATTACCAACTTTCTTTATATAATCAAACTCTTCACCTAAAATCGCAAATTTTGGATGATTTGGAGATATTAATACATTATTGGCACGACCTAGTATTTGATATTCAGGATAATCACCTATCTCATTTATCACTAAAACATCTGCCTTTGGTCCTATTTTAATTGATGAATATCTTGAAAAATCTAGCTCTTTAAAATAATTTTCCATTCTTTTTTATTTTGCTCTTAATTCTTTATAAAGACTTGGGATTAAAAAGTCTTGGGATTTTACTAAGTTTTCATAAAATCCATTTTTATAACCAAGTTCAAATAACTTATCTAAAGCTTTATATTGAATTTCACTTAACTCAACTGAGTTATCATTTGCATAAAGGTCTAAATAAGTATCTAAAGTATTCGCGTCAACTCTTATAAGTCCTTTATCAAGTAACATAGGAGCTAATACTTTTCTATTTTTATTTGCTACATCAACTGCTTTGATTAATGTATTTTCATAATCAATTGCACTATGAAGTGGGATTGAACGTCGTATACACATTCCACCAAGTGGTAAAGGTAAATCACCGCCACTTAACTCAACCCAAATATCCCAAAGCTCACGTTCTACTTCAAGCTCATCACTAAAATTTAGAATTGATTCATGAATTAAAACACCAGCATCAACTGTACCATCAATTACTGCTTGCTCTATATCTAAAAAATTCATATATGTAATTCTTGCATTTGGATAAGCAATCTTAAACAAAAGACCATTTGTAGTAAATTCACCACTTAGTGCTACTTTGAAATTCTTTTTAAGTCTAGTGCCTTTTTTCTTTATAAGCTTTGGTCCATAACCCTCACCAAAAGAAACTGCAGTTTTTAAAAGTGCATAGTCATCTTTAACAAAAGGATAAAGAGCAAAAGATATTGCACAGATGTCATATTCACCTTTTAGTGTAGCTTTATTTAATGTTTCAATATCATCAGCAATATTAGTAAATTTAGCATCACTAGGAGTTACCCAACCAAATTTAATAGCATAATACATAAATATATCATCAGCATCGGGTGAGTGTGCAACACTTATAGTCTTCAAAAAGCAGTCCTTAAAATTTAATAGTGTGATTGTATCAGGTTGTGGTTTATTTTTTGGTTATAGTTTGTACTCTAGCTTTAATTTTTTTATAATATCAAATACATTAGTAGCATAATTGATACCTACTTTAGTATTATAGTTCCATCCTGTATTATAACTTGACCAAGTTTTAAACCAATTACCTTTATGTATTTTTCTCCAATATTTTAATTCAATAATTGCATTAGCAGTTGCAAAACCTACATCATTAATTAATTTTTGAGCATAAATACTTCTATTAAAAGAATTATCCTTTACCTTTTGTCTTTTTAAAACTGTTTTTATATTTGCTTGAAATAAGCCATAATCTTCACTTTTTGAGTTTATAACATATTTACCTAAAGACGATTCTTTTATAGCAATAGCCATTAAGGAGTACTTCATCATTTTATCATCAGTTAGAGATTTTAGTTTTTTTAATATTACAATATCATTTTGAGTTAAATTTAAAGAGTTAGAAAAAAGGAAAGAAAAGGAAAGTATTAATATAAAGAATATTTTTTTCATAAGTTGATTTTACAATAATTCTAAGCATTTAATCATTTATTTTTAAATGCTTAGAATATCTATCTAAAATCCAGCGCTAGTAACGTAGTAAGTTATAACCTGAAGTAATGGCTCAATAGTTAATACTGAGATAATTGCCAGGAAGACACAAAGACCAATTACTGATTTCATTGGTGTTGATGCATTTTGCATAAATTTTTTATTTGCACCTTCAATTGGGTCTTTTAAGAACATATAAGAAATAGGTCTTAAGTAATAATATGCAGCAATTGCTGAGTTTAAAACAATAATAACAGCAAGTGCTATTTGACCTGCATTTACTGCACTTGCAACTAAATACATTTTTCCCCAAAATAGTGCAAATGGAGGAAGTCCTGTTAATGCAAAAAGGAACATTGCAAGAATCGAAGCTGCAAATGGTGAAATCTGAACTAATCCTGAATATTTCTCAAAAGTATATGGTGATTCATAATCCCTTTGTTCTTTTCCTCTATTTAACCATAACATACCAAAAGCACCAAAGTTAGTTATTGTAAATAATATCCAGTATAAAAATAGTGCCGTAGTTGCTTGTGTCGTTCCAATATAAACAGCAGCCATTGCCATACCAGCATTTGATATTGAAGAGTATGCAAGCATTCTTTTAATATCAGTTTGATGTAAGGCTATCAAGTTTGGAACTGTAATTGTTAAAACTATTGTCGTATAAAGCATCGTTTTGATAATAATATCATCACTTGCAATAAATACTTCAAAGAATCTAATAGCAACAACAAAACCTGCCATTTTAGGAACTACAGATAAGAATCCTGCCATTGCAGAACTTGAACCTCTATAAACATCTGGAACCCATACATGATATGGGAATAAAGATAATTTAAATCCAAGTGCTGCAAACATAAATACAAATCCTGTCAATACAAATACATAGTTTGCATAGTTTTCACTTGATAAGAAATTTTCTTGAACAATAATTTGTGAAATTTCTGATAAGTCTAAAGAACCTGTTAATCCATAGAAAATCATAGCACCAAAAGCAAAGAACGCAGCTGCAAGAGCACCCATTGTAAAGTACTTAACAGCAGCTTCAATTGATGTCATTCTATTATGCATTGCAATCATTGTGTATAAAGATAATGATGCCGTTTCTAATCCAATAAAAATTAAAATTAATGAATCTGAACTTACCATAAACTGGAAACCAGCAATAGTAAATAAATACAGAGCAAAAAATTCAGCGTATCTAAACTCTTGGAATCTTAACTTTGATAAAGATAATAATACAAAAAGAATCGCACCACCAATAATAATACATTGAGATAATATTGCTATACCATCAAGATGCATTAAATCAAACATACCACTTGGATTTCCTGTATGAGCAAGAAGTGTAAATAAATCAAAAACTAAAAATAATACTACTAAAATTACGTATAATGATTTATGTTTTTCTTTATTGAAAAGATCTGTTAATAAAATACTAATAGCACCAATTATTGTAATAAGCATTGGCGCTAATGTAGCTAAATTTAAAGATTCAATATTAATTGAAATAGGTTCCATTATTTAACCTCCCCAATTGAATTTAAAGAACGAAGTCTTTCTTTTGTTCTATCATCTACAGATTTAACATCCATAATTTTTACGACTTTTTCAACAGAAACATTTAATGGTTCTAAAATAACTTTTGGATAAACACCTAAAGATATAATTAAAAACACAAGTGATCCTAAAGCGATAAGTTCACGTCCATGAATATCTTTCATAGCTTTATTTTCATCTTTGATTAGTTCACCAAAAAATGTTCTTTTATACATTGCTAACATATAAACCGCACTTAATACAATTGTAAGAGATGCTACAAATGTTAAAAGAGGTGAAACTTTAAAAAATCCAAGAAGAGATAAAAACTCTCCTACAAATCCAACCGTTAAAGGTAATCCAATAGAAGCCATTAAAACAATTCCATATACAAGTGCGAACATTGGCATGTTTTTTGCTAATCCACCAAACTCTTTTATCATCTTTGTTTTTCTTCTATCATAAAGAACACCAACACTCATAAACAGTGCTCCTGAAACAACTCCATGTCCAATCATTAAGAATACTGCTCCTGAAATACCTTCAGTATTTAAAGCAAATACTCCAAGAATAATTACACCCATATGTGAAATTGAAGAGTAAGCAATCATTTGCTTCATATCTTCTTGTGCGTAAGCTACCATTGCAGTATAAATAATTGCAATAATCCCTAACGTTGCCATAAATGGCATAAAGTAAACACTCGCATCAGGAAATAATGGAAGTGAAAATCTAATAAATCCATATGTTTCCATTTTTAATAATACTGCAGCTAATACAATAGAACCAATAGTTGGTGCCTGACTATGAGCAAGAGGTAACCAAGTATGGAATGGGAACATTGGTACTTTTACTGCAAACCCAAAGAAGAATGCAATAAATAACCATAACTGAACATCAAAGGGTAAAACAACACTATACCAATCAAGTAAATTAAAGCTCCAAACACCTGTTGTTTCATGGTAAATATATCCAAAATATAACATACCAATAAGCATTATTAAAGAACCTATAAATGTATATAAAAAGAATTTAATAGCTGCATGGAATCTTCTTTCTGCTCCCCAAAAACCAATAATATAAAACATAGGAATAAGTGTTAGTTCCCAGAAAATATAGAACATAATTAAATCTAAAGATACAAATACTCCTACCATTGTCATTTCTAGGTAAAGAATTGTAATAATTAAGTTTTTAACTGCTTTTTTCTCTGTAAGTCCAATTACTGCAATCATAGTCATAAAAGTAATCATAATAACTAAGAACAATGATACACCATCAACTCCAACTACATAATTAATACCATACGAACTAATAAGAGGTAATGTCTGAACAAACTGCATTTGTGCAACTTGACTATCAAAGTGATACCATAATAAAAGAGCTAATACAAACTCAACGATAGTAACTACAACTCCAAACTGTCTCATAGAATCTTTGTGAATCATAAATCCTACAGTAGCAGCTACTGCTGGAAAAAATATCAGCATAGATAAGATATTTTCCATTACTTAACTCCTCCAAATAACGATAACACTAAAGCTAAAACTAATCCTAAGATTAATCCTAAAACCATAAGTCTTAATGATGATGATAAATTACCTGATTGAATAACTCTTGCTTTTCCACCTGCTTTATTAATCAGTCTTGCAATACCTTCAATTGTATTATCAATCAGTTTTATTTCAATAACCTCAAATACCCAAACTGAAAGTTGATGATATGGTTTTGTAATATAGTTTTCATAAAAATGTGGAATATAATACTGGTTAGATAAAAGTTTATAAATCCCTTTATCCTCCCAGTCTTTAGAAAATCCACCATTTCTATATTTAATAACAGCATAAGCAATCCCAGCAAGTGCCACTGCACTTGTCACAATAATAAGAATCCATGCAGTTGAATGTGCTGTATTACTAGCTTCCCATGTTGGTAAAGTTTTTGTAGTAAAATCTACAAATGAATGCTCAAACCATCCAGCAATTACTGCTAAAATAGCTAATGGAATCATTGCAGCAATTACAAAACCTTTTGCTTCATGAGGATGGAAATCTTCATTTGAATAATTTTGCTCTCCATGGAAAACTTTCATAACTAATCTAAATGAATAAAATGCAGTTAATCCTGCAGTTACCCATAAAATTAACCATAAGAAATAAGCATCACCATTAAATGCAGCTTCTAAAATTTTATCTTTTGAAAAGAAACCTGCAAGTGGGAAAATACCAGCAAGTGCAACAGATGCAATTGTCATAATAATTGAAGTTGACTTCATCTTATTATGTAAGCCACCCATTTTTCTAATATCAAGTTCATCATTCATAGCATGCATAACATTACCCGCACCTAAGAATAATACTGATTTAAAGAAAGCATGTGTAACAAGGTGGAATAATGCTACCCAATAAGCACCAAGACCAGCTGCAACAAACATATATCCAAGTTGTGATAGTGTTGAGTAGGCAATAATTCTTTTCATATCATTATGAACAAGTGCCATTGATGCTGCAAAAATTGCAACAAATGCACCTAAACATGCAATACCATAACCTACTTCAGGAACCAATACGTATAATTCATTTGATCTAACAACTAAGTAAACCCCAGCTGTTACCATAGTAGCAGCATGAATTAATGCAGAAACAGGAGTTGGACCTTCCATTGCATCTGCAAGCCATGTATGTAATGGAAACTGTGCTGATTTACCCATAGCTCCAACAAATAATAATATTCCAATCCAAGTAATAGTACTAGTTTCTAAAGTGGCAATATTATCAAATACGATTGAATATTGTAATGAACCTAAATTCCAATAAATTAAAAACATAGCAAGAAGAAGACCTAAATCTCCAACTCTATTCATAATAAATGCTTCATTAGCAGCCCATGCAGCAGATTCTTTCTTATACCAAAATCCAATTAATAGCCATGAACAAACTCCAACACCTTCCCATCCAATAAATAAAACAGCAAAGTTATCACTCATTACAAGAACAAGCATTGAGAATACAAATGCTGAAAGGTAAGAGAAATATCTATTAAAACCTTCATCATTTTCCATATATCCAATCGAGTGAATATGAACCATTGTTGAAACAACTGTTACAACACTCATCATAATTACACTAACATGATCTACTACAAATCCAAAAGGGATATCTAAATCACCTGTTTTAATCCATTCAAATAGTGTTACATTTATAACGGTATCTGTTGAATAAATATGAGATAAAAGGCTTAAAGAAGCAAACATAGAAACAGCTAACATAAATGATGTAAACCATCCTGTAAATGCTATTTTTCCTCTCATTGAAAATAAAGCTGCAATTAAAGAACCAACTAGTGGGGCAAAAAGTGCGATATATACATATTTTTCCATTATTACCCCTTCATCTTAGCGATATCATCTAAATTAATAGAACCTGTTCTTTTATACCAAAGAATTAAAAGACCTAATCCAATAGCAACTTCACTAGCAGCAACTGCAATAATAAAGAAAGCAAACATTTGACCTGTTAAATCTCCATGGAATTTAGAAATTGCTGCAAGCCCAATATTTACTGCATTTAACATAATCTCAGTTGAAAAGAAAAGCATTAGAACATTCTTTCTTCTTAATACTCCAATTAATCCTATTGAAAATATAATTGTTGATAGTATCAAATAAGCGTTAAGTGTCATTTAACATCCTTTTTTGAAGCTTCACTTTGGGCTTCTTCTTTAATATGCGCATCAATTTCTTCTTCAGTCATATCAGAATAAGATACTTCCATTTTCTTTCCTGCTAAAACAATTCCACCAATCATTGCAACAAGTAACATAATTGCTGCTAACTCAAAGGGAACTAAATACTTAGTAAATAGAACTAAACCTACATCTACTGTATTTCCATAATTTGGATTAATAGGTAAACTAGCTTCTAAATTTTCTCCTAAAATTGGAGATACAAAAATAACTACAACTATTAAAGCTACCATTCCTGATAATAAAAATACTAATCTTGGATTATTAACCTTTTCTTTTACTTCTGATAATGTATCAAAGAACATCATTCCAAACGCATATAAAGACATAACGGCACCTGTATAAACTACAATTTGTACAGCTCCAAGGAAATCTGCATTTAATAAAAAGAAAAATGCTGATATAAAAATCATTCCAGCTGCTAATGAACTTAAAGCATATAAGGCATTGTTTGTTAATACTGTAATACTAAACATAGTTATAGTTAAAACTGAAAACAGACAAAAAGCTACTATTTCAAACATCTATACTCCTTAGTACGACAATGGTGTTTTTTTAATTTTTTCATCAGCATCTATTGATACTGAACCAAAACCATCAAACTCAGTTTGTTGGTTTAACTGATCAAATGGTGTTAAAATATCTTCTTTAAGTGAAAAAGATGCTCTTTGTTCTGAAGAGTTTTCATATCTTCCTCCATGAACAATTGCAAGCTCTGGACAAACTTCTGCACAATAACCACAGAAAATACATCTACCCATATTAATTGTATATTCTAAAACTTCTTTCCTAGAGTTTTCATCAACTCTAGTTTCCATTCTAATACAATTTGCAATACAAATCTTTTCACATAAACCACAACCAATACATCTCTCTTCACCAGATTCTAATAATACAAGTAATCTATGTACAGCTCTATATCTAGGACCTATTGGTAATTTTTCAGCTGGATATTGTACGGTTGCCATTTCACCTTTAAAAAGTGCACCTGTCATCATCTTAAAAGTAATTTTTAAACCTGTAAATAATTCACCTTTAACAGATCTTTTAACTACTTGTTTAAATGAGTCCCAAGATGTTTTAGGATAATTATCTTCTTGAACTACAACGTAGTCTTCTGATATATTTCTATTTTTAAATTCTTCAAATCCCATTACTATCTCCTAAATCATTATCACTAAAGCAGTAACTAAAATATTTAGAAGTGCTAAAGGCATTAATATTTTCCAACATAACCACATTAATTGATCAGGTCTAATATGTGGCCAAGATGCTCTTGTCCAAAGGAAAAGAAAGATTAAGAACATCACTTTTAAGATAATTGCTAAACCACCTGGAATAAACCATAAAGGCTCAAAACCACCTAAGAATATAAGTGCAATTAAAAATGAAATTGTAAAAAGGTTTGCATATTCTCCAATAAAGAACATCCCCCATCTCATTCCTGAATACTCTGTTGCATAACCTGCAACTAATTCAGCTTCATGCTCAAGTAAATCAAATGGTGTTCTATTAGTCTCAGCAAAACCTGCAATTGTAAACAATACAAAGGCTAAAGGTTGTGACCAAATAATCCATTCTGTAATTCCACCTACTTGGTAGTTATTTATATCAATTAAGGATAAAGACCCAACCATCATTAATGGTGCTAATAAAGATAGACCTGATACTACTTCATAAGATAAAAGTTGAATTGCAGTTCTAGCCCCTCCAAGTAATGCCCATTTATTCGCAGAACTCATACCTGCTAATAATGGTCCATAAAGCCCAATTGCTCCAACAGACATTACAAATAAAACACCAACATTAATATCACTAATAATTGGTCTAACCGTATATCCAAACATTTCAAATTCTGGGAAAAATGGAATTGCACTCATTGCAATAAAGGCAGTTGCTGCTGTAATTAAAGGTGCAACCATAAAAATAGGTTTATTTGCATTTGCAGGAATAAAATCTTCTTTTGTAAAAAGTTTAATACCATCTGCTGCAATTTGTAAAAGGCCATAAGGACCTACATTTGTGGGACCAAGTCTTCTTTGCATAAATGCTAATATTTTTCTTTCAATATAAGTTGTAAAACCAGCAAGCGCTGAAAATACTGCTAAAACTATTATTACTTTTACAATTGTTTCTATTATAATACTTGTTTCCATATTATACCTTTTCTACTACTGCTGTGTTATATCTGAAGGTATCAAATAAAGCTGTAGATGCAGAGTTTTTATCAAATGTAGATACATAAGCAATCTCACCTTCAATTTGAATATCAACAAATGCTTCTAATTCTAAAGTTTGATTATTTGCACTAACTTTAACTACATTTCCAGTTTCTAATCCTAACTTTTCAAACATTGCTGTTGAGAAGAAAATACCTGCTTGGATTTCATCTTTAAATTCATGAGATATTGCAGTAAATTCATTAAATTGATTAATTGGATTAGCTTTATAAATCACAATTTCTTCTTCTTTAACTTCAAGTCTTTTAAGAGTTATTTCATTTACTTCATCATTTACTTCAACACTATTTGAAATTAAATCATAACCTCTATACTCAACTCTATCATTTCCAAACATATTTGGTAAATCATCAAACTCAACTTCTTTATAACCTTTTGATGTTGGAAGAGATGATGTATAATCAATTGTGTATTCAACATCAACATCTAAAATCATATTTGCAACATTATTTAGAGCATAACCTTTAAATCCAACTGCTGCATTTGTAGGAATGATTTTTTTATCAATATTTGTAAAAGTACCTTCTTGTTGATTAAGTGCTGGAATATCTAAATCTCCATCACCTAAAGCCGATAATTGGAAATCTGCTTTTTCATTGTAACCTACAGTAAATCCTTCTTGTTCACATGAAAGTGTACAAATTTGTGATACACCTAAAGTATTTGTAGAAGTTGGAATAATTACTACTTCAAAAGCAGTATACTTAGTAATTAAACCACAAAGTTTTGCTAAATTTTTAGCATTTGGATGAGTAATTAAATCTTCACCAACTATTAATGAGAAAGTATCTTTTTTAGCTAGCATAGTGTCAATTAATTCAATAAACGTTTCATCTTTTCCAAAGTCTTCCAAAAGAGTGATATATTCAAACTCTACTTCTTTTGAAACTTTTTTAGGAACCATTTTAGAAACTTCTTTTTCTTCACCTGTTTCTTCATCTTTTACAATTTCAACAACTTTTTCTTTAATAGTCTCAGTTATTGTTTTTGTTCTTTTTTCAGTTAAAGAGTCAATATATACTTTCACATTTTCAGGTAAGTCTTTTCCAAATTTATAAAGAATAAAGTATAAAATAGATTCTTGCGCTAATGCATCATGGTATATAAACTCAGTAGTTTTACCTTTTTTACCAATTTTTTCCATTACAGGATCTGCAATGGGGTGGAAGTATAAAGCGGCACCTTTGTTCATAATAACAGAGTTATTAAGAGCATATCTTGCATTTGGTAAGTCTGATTTTAAATATGAACCAACAGAAATTACAAAGTTTGAATCATGAACTGCTGTTAAAGTTGACGAGTATAAAGATGTCCCTGCAGTACTTGAATAGTTTGCTAAAAATTCTTGATATAATCTTGCATCTTCATTTACTAAGTTTGCACCCGTTTTATCAGCAATTTTTTGTAAAAGTAAAGCTTCTTCATTTGTAATAAATGAATTAAACTTAATATTTTTTGCTTTTTTAAATGCTTCTATTGCATCTATAAATGCAGTTGTATCTTTTTGCTCTACTTTATTATCAAAATCATAAGCAAATCTTCCCGCACCATTTAAAGTAGAATAATGTGGTTCATTTGTAACTCTATAAATTTTCTTAGTTCGATGATTATCAATTGATTCTTGTTTTATTTCATAATAAATAAATGCACAATCACTTGAATGAGAATTTGCAGCTGGTATTTTTTTAAGTTCCCAAGAGTTTGATGTATATTGGAAATCATGAGAAACTAAGGCTCCCACGGGACAGGCTGCGATACATTCACCACAGTCAGTACAGGCATCAGCATCATAACCAATAAGTGATTTATTTAGTTTATTCCACATTGCATAAGCATCTTTTGGCATTTCAGACTTAAATGTTTTCTCAATTGCATCAGAAGGTCTTTTTACAGTACTAAGTGCATTTGAACCAACCATATCTTTACATACAGTTACACATCGCTCACAAACAATACATAAACCTGGGTCATAATTCATAACACCCCAATGTGCTGTTGGTCTATGAACATCTTTAATACTATAGCTTTGAGAATCAACTTTCATATATAAAGAATAGTTTTGTAATTCACACTCACCACTTTGGTCACAAACACCACATTGTAATGGATGATTTACATCATAAACCTCCATTATTGCACGTCTTTCTTTTGCAATTGCAGGAGTTTCAGTAACTACTTCCATATCAGCTTTTACTTTTGTATTACAACCATATACTTGTTTTCCATCAGCTTCAACCAAACACAATCTACAGGCAAGTGTTGGGGAACATCTTGTTAAATAGCAAACTGCCGGAACAAATACATCATTTGCACGAGCTACGTTTAAGATTGATTCACCATCTTTTGCTTCTACTTGTTTTCCATCGATTGTTAATGTAATCATATCACTCATTATGCATCAACCTTTTGTATTTTTACTTGTTTATATCTATAATCATTAAAAATTTCTTCATTTGAACCTGTTATTTTTGAAATAGCAATTGTTCCATTTAATTTTTCATCAATTTTTATAGTCTTTTTTACTATTGAACTTTTATAAATTACGTACACTTCATCATTATTAGAAACTTTTGCAATTTGCGAAAAAGACTTACTAGCTATTAAATCTTCAGTAGATTCATCTTCAATAAGTCTGTATACTACAGTACCATCAAAAGATTTTAGCTCTGCAATCTCTTCTAAATCAAAATTTACACATGAATTTATTTTATCTTCAAAATTATTGTCTAAAACAATTAAGTTAAAGTCTGTGTATTTTTTTATAATACTAAGAAGTTTTACAATATTTTCTACTCTTGGATGTTCTATTAAATCATCACCAATAATTAAAGTTTTAAACTTTGAGTTTTTTGAATTTTCATAAGCTTCTTCAAACTCTTCTTCTCCAGCAGAACTTTCAGCTGAGATATAACCTAGGTCTAAATCAGAAATATATTTTTCAATTTCACTTGTAGATTCTTTTACAAAAGCATCAAGAATTAAAGCTAAAATACCCTCTTCACTTCCCGCTTCATACTTTATAAATTGAGTATAATAAAGTTTTAAATCAATATTATCAATTGGATGCATATATACAAATTGTGCATTTGTTTTTGCAATTGATTCGATAATTGAATTTCTAACATCTTCTTTATTATTAGAAAGCATAGTTCCTAAAGAAAGAATGAAATCGCTTTTAGAGATTATCTCTTTCTTATTCATTATTTTACTTCCTCTTTAGCTGCTTCTTCTTCAACAACTCTAGGTTCTGGTGCAACTTTTTTTATAACTAATGTCCAATCAACTTCTGTGAATTTAATTGAGTTCATTAATGTATACCCTGCTTCATATATTACATCAGCAGATTTTTGAATATTTTCAAAATCTCCAATTTCAAATATAATAATCGCATTTTCACCATCTTTTATTTGCTTGTCCATAAGTTCAAGCATTCTGCCATAGAAATCATTCTTTAAATGTCTTAAATCAAATCTTTTCATATATGCTTCCCCTTACCTATCGATTTCGCCAAATACAATATTTAAGTTACCAATTAAAGTAACAACATCAGCTAATTGTAATCCAACAAGTATCTCTTCTAATAATGCAGTATGTTGGAAACTTGGTGTTCTAATTTTCATTCTATATGCGTATGGAGTACCATCACTTACAACGTAATAACCTAACTCACCCTTTGGAGATTCAGTTGCTACATATACTTCACCTTTTGGTGGTCTCATACCTTGAGTTACAAGTACAAAGTGTTGCATTAAAGAATAGTTTTGTGTCATGATTTGCTCTTTTGGAGCTGAAATATAGTTAGGTGCATGAGCCATAAGTTGTGAATCACTTTTTTCATACATAGGTACTAATTGTCTTAAAATCTTAGCCGATTCTCTCATCTCTTCAATACAGATTTTATATCTTCCATATGAATCACAAGTATGAGCAATTGGAACATCAAAATCTAGTTCATCGTAAATACCATAAGGCATCTCTTTTCTTAAATCCCATTTAATACCAGAACCTCTTAAAGCGATACCTGAACATCCCCAAGACTTTGCCATTTTAGGAGTAATTACACCAACATTTTCAAGTCTCATCTTCCAGATTCTATTCTCTGTTAATAAGCCCTCATATTTTGCAATTTCTTCATTTAAAATATCTAAGAATGATAAACAATCAGCAATCCAATTAGATGGTAAGTCTAAAGGAACTCCACCAATTCTAACAGCACTGTGTGTAAGTCTTGCTCCACAATAGTCTTCTATTAAGTCCATTGCATATTCTCTTTCTCTAAAGCAGTAAAGGAACATTGACATAGCACCAACGTCAAGTGCGTGAGTTGCTAACCAGAAAAGATGTGAAGTAATTCTATTTAATTCTAAAAGCATTGTTCTAATAATCTCAGCTCTTCGTGGAGCTTCAATACCTAGAAGTTTTTCAATAGCTAAGGCGTAACCATAGTTATTTGAAGTTGCTGCAATATAATCCATTCTGTCTGTAGTAGGTAAGAATTCATTATAAATCATATTCTCAGCCATTTTTTCCATACCTCTATGAAGGTATCCAATCATTGGTCTTGATTTTACAACTTCTTCACCTTGAAGTTCAAGAATAAGTCTTAATTGTCCGTGAGCAGATGGATGTTGTGGTCCAAAGTTCACCATCATTGTATTATCTTCTCTCTCGAAGTTAATATTTTCAAAGAAAGGTTTTAATCTATTTGGTTGTTGCATACTATTACCTTCTTCTTTTTAAAACTACTGATTCTTCAGGTTTTAATTTTTTCATAATTTTTGATGAATCATCTTCTTGATAAGCTATTGGAGTTTCAGGTTCAAACTCAGTAATATCAGTTTGATATGGAACCTCATGTCCTAATCTTGCAAATCTAGTAGTATCATATCTATCAATTGCAGCAGGATCTCGCTGTTCTGGTCCAATTACATCTCTTGCTTCTTTTCCAAAAATTTTATCAACTTCATACCATGAAGCTGCCTCATCACCTTGAAGTGGATAAGTTTTTCGTAAAGGATAGTCATACCAATCATCTGGCATAATTAATCTTTTCATATTAGGATGATTTATAACTTTAACACCTAACATATCGTACATTTCTCTCTCAGACCAATTTGCTGAATTAAAAACTGAAGTTACAGATTCTATTGCATCATTTTTATTTAAGAAACATTTGATTCTAAGTCTTTTATGTTTTGAAAGTGAAAGCATTTCATAAAATAATTCATAACCATCTTTTTGTGCTAAATAATCAATAGCAGACATTTCCATAAGCATGTCATATTCTAAGTCTTCACTTAAAAATTTCATAACTTCAACAATATCATTTTTATCAATATTTAAAACTAAATGAGTATGCTCGATATATGCATCTGTTACTTTAAATAATTTAGAAAAAGCTTCATAATCATTTGAAAAGATTTCATCACTTGAAATATCAAGCCGAGGAACAGTAGGTGAAACAAAAAATCTATCAGAAAAAGGTGCTTGTCTTTGAACGTTGTCTTTTGGCGTATATTTTCTCATTACACTAACCTTTTTTTCTTATGAGCTCTAAAAATTGATTCTTTTCTGATTTTTCTTTGAAGTGTCATTAAAGCGTATTGAAGTGTTTCTGGTCTTGGAGCACAACCTGGAAGATATATATCAACAGGAATAATTCTATCTGCACCTTGAACAGTTGCATATGTATTAAACATTCCACCAGTATTTGCACATGATCCCATTGATATTACCCATTTCGGATCAGGCATTTGGTCATATAATCTTCGCATAAATTCAGCATGTTTTTTTGTAAGAGTTCCTGCAATTATTAATACATCAGATTGCCTTGGACTTGCTCTAAAAATTGTACCAAACCGATCAAAATCATATCGAGATGCGCCGGTTGCCATCATCTCAATGGCGCAACAGGCCAGACCATAGGTCATTGGCCATAGTGAGTTGGAACGACCAAAGTTAACTAACTTATCAATTGTAGTTAGTTTAATTGGTGCACCACCATCTTGTAAATAATTTACTTTATGCTGTGCCATTCAAGGGCTCCTTTTTTCCATGCATATAAAAATCCAATCGATAATAGTATGATAAATAGTAACATTTCAATAAATCCAAACCATCCTAATAACTTAAAGTTAACGGCCCAGGGAAACATAAAAATTATCTCCACATCAAATAGAATGAATAATAAAGCTACTAAGTAAAACTGTGTTGATATAGTATTAGGTTGTTTTGTAACTTCTGGTCCACATTCGTATAGTGTTGTCTTAAGTTTCTCAGTATCTAGTCTTGCAATTTTTCTACTAATATACCTAGAAAGCCATACTGTAGCACCAAATGCAGTGAACGTTACTACAAACATCACAAATGCGCCAAAATAAGGATGGGCAAACTCCATATGTGTCATATCATATTTCCTTTAAAAGCTAAAAAAGTTTCTTTATAAATGCTAATATTTTATCTAAGTTGTAATAAATAGCCACTTATAATATTTTAAGCAAATAATAATCTAACCTTTTAAAAACAAGCTTATTTTTTAAGGTTTTTTTTAGGATACTCTTAAAATGACACAAAAAGAAACACTCTTTTATTATTGTTTTAATTAAAAGAACTTTTATCAATTTTAGAAAAAACCTACTTTATTTTCACTGTCAAATTGACCTTTTTGCTCTTTTGTAATTTGCTCTTCAAAATCTTTAATAGTAAAAATCGGCTCATCACTAATTGCAATCTTATAAGCAGTGTTTTTAATAACGAGTTCGATTTGTCCTCCTGTTAATTCATGACTTGCTAATTTATTAATATTAAAGTCCTTATCTAAGGGAAGATTTGAAGGTAAAAGCTTTTCCCAAAGTTCAATTCTTTGTTTTTTATTTGGTTTAATAAACTCAATTTTATAGTTAAATCTTCTTGAGAATGCTTTATCTAAATTTTCAAGTAAGTTTGTAGTGGCAATCAAGATACCATCAAACTTTTCGATCTGCTCTAAGAAAATGTTTTGCATTTGATTATGCATTTTATCACTACCACTTCCAGCACCCGTACTTCTTCCACTTAAAAACTGATCTGCTTCATTTAGTAACAATACTGGCTCAGATTTTGTTTGCTCTCTTAATTCATAATATTTATCAAAAATACTTCTAACATTTTTTTCACTCTCACCTACATACATAGATAGAATTTTTGAACAGTCAAAACTAAGTACATCTTTTTTCAAGGACTTTGCTAAAGCTAAAGCAGTTAAGGTTTTACCAGTTCCTGCTACTCCATAAAAAATAATCTTTGCTTCAATCCCTTTTTTCTTATCTTTTATTCCCCATTGTCTTAATCTAGCTACTACATCTTTATCAACTTGTTTTAATAAAGCACTTAGCGTTTCTCTAGTTTTATCATTTAAAACTACATCTTCTAAAGTTTTTGAAGTATTAATAAGCTCAAATGTATCTTGTTCTTTAATAATAGAATCAAGTTTAATTTTCGCACTTCTTGTTTTTTTCTTTGTTGGATGTGAGATTTTATATAATACTTCATCTGGAATATAGAAGTTTCTATTAATTCCACCAAAAGGTGTTAGAACCTCATCATAATCTATTAAGTTATTTGATACAAGATTTGAGCTCTCTTCTAACAAACTTCTATATTTAATCTTTTCATAATCATCACTTGAGATTAATTCAATTAAAGCATTCATATCTCGAATTGAGCCATCTCCTCCTGAATATTCTTCTTTTAAAAGTGCTAAGAATAGTGTTTGTTCTTGTTCTTTTAAATCATTTTCTTTAAAAAAATCTTCAAGCATGATAGAGTTATTTGTAACTTTGATTCTCTCTTTTATTCTATTTTCTAATAATTGTAATTTTGACTTTAATCTATTAGAACTAGGTGAATTAATAGCAAAGTTCTTTTTTACAACATTTAACTGCTGTGCTAAATCTATTTTAAAAAACTGATCTTGTAAGTATTCTAAATGGTCAGAATAGTTTTTAATTTCTGGTAAAACAAAATCACTTGAGCCATTTTCTAATAGTTTTAAATATGAACTTGACAAAGATACACTTGCATTTAGTAACTCTAATTTTGACATTTCGTTTAACTTAATTTGATCGAAAGACACTTGAACTAACCACCCAAATTCAAGTAATGATTTAATTAAATTTAGCTTTTCTAAGTGCTCAAATTTCTCAATATCATAAAATCTAGTTAATATATCAATAACAACTAGATTATCTCTTCCTTGTGTGTACTCTTTTGTAATATATTGTAATACGATTGCTTCTTCTTTTGTACATTTTAACTGTGTATAAAAATTTGTCTCTTCTATATTTTTTGACTTTATAAAATCAATTAATTCTTTCATTATTTATCTTAATCCTGTTTGTTTAATTTTTCTTCTAACTGAATATAAAAATTTTCTAGTTCTTCATCTTTTGAAAAAGATATTTTATCTCTATCATTAATTAGAATATTTTTCTTTTCTTTATCTATACTTTCTATATCTTTATAGTTATACTCTATTTTATCTTGTTTTATATCAATACTAAAACTATTTGATATTTCCAAAATTTTATCTTGACATAATGCTTTATATGAACCTTTAGAATAAATGTATTTTTCACATTTTTCTTTATTTATATAATCTTCAATTTTTTGTAAATTGTAATTATCATACATATTCAAGCCAACAACAACAATTGCTATAAATACAAAAAGTCCAATAAAAATCATTCTATCTCCTATATAGATTAAATAATACATAAATATCTCTTAACAATTTATGAACAAAAAAAAAGGTAAAATGACTACAAAATTTAAACAAGAGAAACAAAAAAGGGAAACAATGATAAAAAAAAGTCTTAGAGTATTACTACTTGCTAGTATTAGTTCTTTATTATTTATAGGATGTAGTAATCATGAAGCTGCTTTAAAAACTATTCCAAATGAGGTTACTCAAGCAAATGAATGCATAAGTAATAATAAAGAGTTTGAAGCAGATTGTTATGATTTGATTTCATATAAAAATTCAATTGCAATGCTTCGTTCAGGAGTGATAGCTTATTCAAATGGTAAATATGAAGAAGCTTTCCAAAAGTATTCTCTTGCTCAAAAGAAAGGTAACTTCTATGCAAATTCTCTTTTAGCTGACCTTTATAATAAAGGAAATGGTGTTCCTAAAAACCAAGAAAAAGCACTTGACCTTTTAAAAGATGTTGAGGATGTTGATGGAATTGCTGCCTATAAACTTTCATTTTATTATATGAATAAAAAAGATTACGATGAAGTTATAGAACTTTTAACATTTGCTGCAAACAAAAATGTTAAAAAAGCACAATATGAATTATCTAAGATTTATAGAGATGGAATAATCACAAAAGATAATCCAGAAAAAGCAAAATTTTGGTATGAACAATATGAAAATAAAAGTAATAGTTTACTTAGAAAAATTTACGGGATATAAAAGATATGTTTAAAATAATACTTTCAGCTTTGATAATAGCTATTTCTTTTAGTGGATGTTTTTTCTCAAAACCAGAATTTAATCTAGATAATGAAGATATTGAAATACAAAAATGTAAAAAAGTAGAACAGAAACAAGAAAGAATTGATTGTTATAAAAATATAAGTGATGATAATTCTATGGCTTCTTTAAAACTTGGAATTTTTCATGCAAATAATAAAGATTTTGACAAAGCATTTAAATATCTTAATTCTTCAAAAGAAAGAGGAAACTATTATGCAAATCTTCCTTTAGCATATTTATATTTCCAAGGAACAGGAGTAGAAAAGAATTCCGAAAAGTCTCTAAATCTTTTAAAAGAATCTGCACTAAAAGATCCAAATGCAGCATTTCAATTATCTAAGTTTTATTTAAAAGGTTTAGGAATTGAGCAAGATACGGCTAAAGGACTAGAATATTTAACATCAGCTGCAAATAAAAATATGTTTGTCGCACAAAAGCAGCTTACAATGGCTTATTCAAAAGGTTTATATAAGATAAAAAAAGATGAAGAAAAAGCTAAGTATTGGCAAGAAAAAGCTAACAACAATAAAGAAGATAAAACATTTGATATATATAAACTTTAAAAGTTTATATATATTTGTAAATACATTAGCTATTTACTTTTCTATTAAATCATATAAAGCTTGAATTTCTTGCGCCCAAATATCTTCATTTATTGTTTCTAATACAAGTGGAATATCATCCATTCTATCATCATTCATAATAAATTTAAAAGCATCCCATCCAATTTTACCCTCACCTAAAGAATCATGTCTATCAACCCTGCTTCCTAGTTCTGGTTTTGAATCATTTATATGCATTCC
Organism: Poseidonibacter lekithochrous; assembly: GCF_018861145.1. GTDB lineage: Bacteria > Campylobacterota > Campylobacteria > Campylobacterales > Arcobacteraceae > Poseidonibacter > Poseidonibacter lekithochrous_A. Next base: position 28,129 of record NZ_JAHKQT010000020.1, on the reverse strand, counting down.
CATTAAATACTCTCGTCCTACAATCGAGTCAAACTCACCCCATGTTTTATCATAAGCTTCTCTTGTTCTAATATCATAACCTGCTGTAAACATATGACAAGTATCAATACAAACACCAATTCTTGATTTATCTTCAATTTTATCAATAATATGTGCTAAATGCTCAAACTTATAACCTAAATTTGAACCTTGTCCTGCAGTGTTTTCAATTACTAGTTTAATATCAGTATTAGCTGTTGCATCAATTGCTCTATTTAAAGATTCACCAATATTATCTAAACACTCATCTTCTGTAATCTTTCTAAGATGTGACCCTGGATGGAAATTCAATCTATCGAGTTTTAAAATTTCGCATCTTTTTAATTCATGTATAAAACCATCAAGAGATTTTTCTCTATTTTCTATAACTGGATGTCCAAGATTAATAAGATAAGAGTCATGAGGTAAAATATGCTTTGTTTGAACTCCAGATTTCTCTAATTCTTCAAACCATTTATCTATTACTTTAGTTTCTAAATCCTTAGCTTTCCACTGCCTTTGATTTTTTACAAATAAAGCAAAGGCTTTAGCTCCGATTGCTTTTGCGTTAATTGGCGCATTATATACTCCACCACTTGCACTTACATGTGCTCCAACATATTTCATAATATTTCCTATAGTTTTTAATTTTTCTTATATTACAATTTTTTATCTTAGGATAAGAGTAGCTATAATCTAGCTATAAATTTTTAGTATCATTCTCATAACATTACATTATTTTGTCTCATTATCTGTTACAGATTTACTAAGCAAGTGTCATTTTATAAAGAAACATTGCTATAAACATTGTTCAGAGCAATATTATAGATAGAATAATAGATATAAAAAGGAAGCGAATTTATGGAGAAAGTTGTAATAATTGGTGGTGGATATTCTGGAATATATGCACTACAAGAACTAGCAAAAAACAAAAATATACAAATAACCTTAATAGATAAACACACATTTCATAACTTGCAACCAGAAGTTTATGATTTAATTGCAAATAAATCAAATATTGCAGATGTTACTATTGATTTAACTACTTTATGTATGGGAATTAACCATGATTATGTAGAGTATAAGAATCTTAAGGTTCGAAATATTGACAAAGAAACAAGAAAAATATATACAGAAGAAGAAGAAATAGTTGAATATGATTATTTAGTAATGGCAGCAGGGACAAGAACATTTTTCCCTCCACAAATACCAGGACTTAACAATGCTCATGATATCAAAAAACTTCATTGGGCAATGTTCTTTAAACAAAGTTTTGAAAATCAACTTTTCAAAAAGATTAGAGATGAAGCAAAACAATGCGACGACACACATATTGTAGTTGTTGGTGCTGGTTTATCGGGTGTTGAAATTGCAGCAGAAATGGCTTACAACTCAAAGATGTTTTTTAAACGTGGTAATTTCTCTTGTGATAATTTAAAAATTTCTCTTGTAAGTAGTTCGGATACTATTCTTCCTGGACTAAGTCCCCAACTAATTAGTATGTCACATAAAAGATTAAAATCTTTAGGTATTAATGTTATTACTAATACAAAACTACAAAAATGTAATGATGATCATTTAGTATTATCAAATGGTACTAAGATATATCATTCCTTTATTATATTTACAGGTGGAATTGAAGCTTCAACAATTACTTCTGAATTAGATGTAGAGAAAAATGGAAGAGGTCAAATCCTTGTAAATGAATTCCTTCAAGCAGAAGGTCATGAAAATATTTTTGCAGTAGGAGATGTTGCTGAAATTAAAAATAAAAAAGGCGAAATAATGCCTCCAAATGTTACAGTTGCAAGAATTAGTGGAAAATGTGCTGGGCAAAATATTTTAAGACATATAAATAAGAAAAAACTTATAGCATGCGATCCAAAACTTGAAGGTATACTAATAGCACTTGGTGGTAAATATGCAGCTGGGAATCTTTATGACTTAGTTCACGTTGAGGGGAGAATAGCTTATGAGATTAAAAAGTATGTATTTTCTTCATATAGAAAACCTTTACTTAAACTTATTAAATCTGGATATAAAAAGTTAAAAAAATTGTAAATAATTAAAAACATAATAGATAATTATTTCTATTATGTTACATAATATTCAACTTTTAATTAATCTCTTCTAATCTTAATTAAAATTTTATGCTCACTATCTCTATGAACAATTTCTTTTTCATTTCTATCGAATAAATTTTTTAAAAACATTTCATCATAGGACTCATTTAAATTCTTTTTATTAAATGTTTTTAAATCTTGACATTCAAAAGTACTTTTACAAACTCTGTCATCGTAAATTTTCATATCCAAAATAGCAGTACCTGCAGAAAATATTTGAACTTGTGTATAGTTATCATATTTATTTATAAAGCCTTTATCATAAAACTTCATTTGTGGTGTTTTAATTAGAATTGTAGCACTTGAACTTTGAAGTATTTGTTTTGTAGCACAAGCTGAAAATAATAGTATAAAAGTAATTGCTAGTAAAAAATTTATTATATTTTTAATTTATAATCCTTTGTTTTAAAATATTTTACTATAATATCTTTAAAATTATAAACCAAAGGTCATTTTTTGTTAGTTCATATATGTTGTGCAGTCGATAGTCATTATTTTTTAGAAAGAGTTCAAGAAGAATATCCAAATGAAACTTTAGTAGGTTTTTTTTATGATCCTAATATTCATCCATATAGTGAATATAGACTTAGATATTTAGATGTAGAATACTCGTGTCAAAAATTAGGTATTGAGCTTATTGAAGGTCCTTACAATCTAGAAGAGTGGCTTAAAAAAGTAAAAGGAATGGAACATCTTCCTGAAAAAGGGGATAGATGTACTGTTTGTTATGATGATAGACTTGATAATACAGTTGCAAAAGCAAAAGAGTTAGGTCATGATAAATTTACTACAACTCTTTTAATCTCTCCTAAAAAATCTCAAGAAAAACTTGATATTATAGGTCATAATTTAGAAAAACTTCATGGTGTTGAATTTATTTATAGAGATTATAAAGCAGGTAATGGTGCTGAAATACAAGGTAAGAAAGTAAAAGAAAATTCTTTATATAGACAAAACTATTGTGGTTGTTTATTTGGATTATCTTCTCAAAGAGAAGCTCAAGATAAAATTATGGATGAGATGTTTAATCCTATTTCAAATCAAGTTTTACCTGAGTCAATTGAAGAGCGATTAGAACTTTATAAAAGAAGAAATACTCTTGAATCAAACGGAGAAAAGTATAAAATAGTAAAACATAGATTTTTAAACTATAGACTATTTTCTGCAAAAGTAAAAGTAGCTAAACAAATAGTACCTTCATATATCTTACCATATTCAATGATAAACAGAGACAAGACAAACGGCAGAATTGAATATGAAAAAGATGGAATAAACTATTTAAATAGAGATGAATTAAAAATTATAAGCATCCAAAAGTTTAATTCCCTTGCAAATACAAGTTATTCAAGTGTAAAAGAGCTTATGTACTTACCACCCTCTTTTGAAGAAGAATTAGAAGTAAGAGCTAAGATTATAAAAAGTGCTTTTAACCTAAGTACGATTATTGTCTTAGATGAAATTGCAGATGCAAAATATGAAATTGAACTAAATGCACAGACTTATGATGATGTTAGAGAAGAATTAGTATGAAACTTTTAGTATGTGCAATGGAAACCTCTTCAAATATTCATTTAAGAGAATTAAAAAAATATTTTAGTGAAGATATTGAGTTGCTTGGAGTTTTTGATAAAGAGCTAGGGAATCCTCTTTATGATTTAACAGCTTTAGCTATTATGGGAATTGTAGATGCATTAAAAAAGTTAAGATTTTTCTTTAAACTTCGTGACGAATTAGTAGAACTTGCAAGTGATTGTGACAAAGTTTTGCTAATGGACTCATCAGGTTTTAACTTGCCACTTGCAAAAAAATTAAAAGCAACTTATCCAAACAAAGAAATAATTTATTATATTTTACCACAAGCTTGGGCGTGGAAACCTAAACGTGTGAAAAAGCTAGAGGAATATTGTACAAAACTATGTTCTATAATTCCTTTTGAGCAAGAAATGTATAGTGATAAAGAAAAAATTATTTATGTAGGACATCCACTTTTAGATGAAATTACAGAGTTTAAAAAAGAACTAACTTCAAGTGGTAAAATAGCTTTTATGCCAGGAAGTAGAAAAACAGAAATCAAAAATCATATGCCTATTTTTAAAGAACTTATAAAAAAAATACCCAATAAAGAGTATATTCTAATTATCCCAAAAAAATTTGATAAAGAGTATATTGAAAACACCTATGGAGATATTAGTGCTTTTACAATATCTACAAAAGCACATAAAACACTTCAAGAAGCTGAATATGGATTTATCTGTTCGGGAACTGCAACTTTAGAAGCTGCTTTAATTGGAACTCCTTTTACTTTATCTTATATTGCAAAGAAAATTGATTATTTTATTGGTAGTAGATTTGTAAAATTATCTCATGTCGGACTTGCTAATATTTTCTTCGATAAAATGGGAAAATCAGAAATTCATAAAGAATTTTTACAAGAAGAAGTAAGCGTTGAAAATTTATTACATGACTATAATACTATGGATAAAAAATTATTTTTTGAGAAATCACAAATTTTAAGAGAATACTTACAAAATGGAAGTTCTAAAAATGTAGCAAGCATAATTCAAAACTAATTTTTTTTTAGATATAATCTTTACCATTAATCAAAAAAATTAGGATTGTACATGTTAGATATTACACAAATTCAAGAAATTCTACCTCATAGATATCCACTTCTTCTTGTGGATAGAATCACTGATATGGAACTTAAAAAAGAAATCAAAGGTTTTAAAAATATTTCTATTTCAGAACCAGCATTTCAAGGACATTTTCCAGGTCACCCAATTTACCCTGGTGTATTAATCTTAGAAGGAATGGCTCAAGCTGGAGGAATTTTAGCATTAAAAAGTTCTGACTTAAGTGAAGAAGAGATGAAAAATAAAGTAATTTACTTCATGAGTATTGATAAAGCTAAATTTAGAAATCCTGTTAAACCAGGTGATAGATTAGATTATGTTTTAGAAGTAATCAAAATGAAAAGCACTTTGATGATGTTAAGTGGAAAAGCTTATGTAGATGGTAAACTAACTGCCGAAGCAGAATTTAAAGCAATGATAGTGGACAAATAGGTTTACTATGAATAATATACACAAAACTGCAATAATTGAAGAAGGTGCAAAGTTAGGTGATAATATCACAATTGGTGCTTTTGTCATTATTGGAAGTAATGTATCAATTGGTGATGGAACAGTTGTAGATTCTCATACAGTAATTGATGGGAAAACAACAATAGGAAAGAATAATCATATCTTTTCTCATGCAGCAATTGGAACAATACCTCAAGACCTTAAATTTAATGGTGAAGATGTAGAACTAATTATTGGTAATAACAATAAAATTAGAGAATTTACACTATTTAATCCAGGAACAATAGGTGGTGGTTCAATCACTAAAATTGGGGATAACAATTTATTCATGGGATACACACATGTCGCTCATGATGTAATTATTGGAAATAACTGTGTATTTGCAAATGGTGCAACACTAGCAGGTCATGTAGAGATTGATGACTTTGTAGTTGTTGGCGGACTTACTCCAATTCATCAATTTTGCAAAATTGGAGCTCACGTAATGGTAGGTGGTGCTTCAGCAGTTGCTCAAGATATCCCTCCCTATTGTTTAGTTGAAGGGAATAAAGCTGTTTTAAGAGGTCTTAACCTAAATGGATTAAGAAGAAGATTTAAAGATAGAGCTGATATAAATGCAATTAAAAGTGCATATAAAGCACTATTTGAATCAGGTAATCCACTAGCAGATGTAGCAAAAGAATTACTAGAAACTAGTGAAAATCAACATGTAAAAGAATTAGCAAGTTTTGTAGTTAATACAAAACGTGGTATTCCTTACAATAGAAAATAAAAAATAGGTAGAAAATGAGTAAAATTATATGTGACTTTTGTGGAGCAACTGACTCTAAAGATAATCCAGTAATAGCAGGAGATAATGCTTCTATTTGTAAAGCTTGTGTGACTGCAGCGAACGATATAATGAGTGGCGGTATTCCAACAGAAAATAATGTTGAAAAACAAGGTGACTCTGTAAAAGAAGAGGTAGTATTAAGAACACCTGCACAATTAAAAGCAATTTTAGATGAGTATGTAATTGGACAAGATACAGCTAAAAAAGTTTTATCAGTTGCTGTGTATAACCACTATAAAAGAATCTTTAGACATCATGAAATAGATGATGATACAGAATTAAGTAAATCAAATGTTTTACTAATAGGACCAACAGGTTCTGGTAAAACATTGTTAGCCCAAACTATATCTAAGTATTTAGATGTTCCTTTAGCAATAGCAGATGCTACATCTTTAACTGAAGCTGGGTATGTTGGTGATGATGTTGAAAATGTAATTACAAGATTAGTTCAAGCTGCTGATGGAGATATTGAAAAAGCCCAAAGAGGTATTATCTTTATAGATGAAATTGATAAAGTAGCAAGAATGAGTGAAAATAGATCAATTACTAGAGACGTTTCAGGTGAAGGTGTACAACAAGCACTTCTTAAAATTGTAGAAGGTGCTACTGTTAATGTTCCTGCTAAAGGTGGAAGAAAACACCCAGGACAAGAGGCACTTCAAGTTGATACTACAAATATTTTATTTGTTTGTGGTGGAGCATTCGATGGTTTAGAAGATATCATCAGAAAAAAAGAAGGTGCTAATGTTTTAGGTTTTAATCAAGAAGCAAAAAGTATAAAGAATGATAAAAACTTAATTACAAAAGTAGAAGCTGATGATTTAGTTAAATATGGATTAATTCCAGAATTAATTGGTCGTCTTCATATGCTTGCAACTTTAAATGAAATTACAGAAGATGATATGGTTCATATTTTAACTGAGCCTAAAAATGCATTAATTAAACAATATATCAAACTTTTTGAGATGGATGATGTAACACTAAAGTTTGAGAAAACAGCATTAAAAGAGCTTGCAAAACTTGCAATTGAAAGAAAAACAGGAGCAAGAGGATTAAGATCAATTTTAGAAGATATTATGCTTGATATTATGTTTGATTTACCTGATTATAAAAATAAAACAATAACAATAACAAAAGATGTGGTTCTAAAATTAAAAGAACCAAAAGTTGCATAAAAAGGATGAAACATGTTTTTAGATAAATTAATAGGTCTATTTTCAAGTGATATGGCTATTGACTTGGGGACTGCTAATACTATTGTTTCAGTAAAAGGAAAAGGTATCATTATTAATGAACCTTCAGTTGTTGCTGTTCAGAAAGATAAAGATGGTAGAGACAAGATTTTAGCAGTTGGACAAGAAGCCAAACAAATGATTGGAAAAACTCCTTTAAATATTCAAGCTGTACGTCCTATGCAAGATGGTGTAATTGCAGATTTTGAAATGACTGAAAGAATGATTAGATATTTTATTGAAAAAGCTCATTCAAGAAAATCTTTTATTCGTCCAAGAATTATCATTTGTATTCCATATGGAATTACTCAAGTTGAAAGAAAAGCAGTTGAAGAATCAGCTATGAGTGCAGGTGCTAGAGAAGTATTCTTAGTAGAAGAGCCAATGGCAGCAGCAATAGGTGCAGGAATTCCTGTATCAGATCCATCTGGATATGTAATCGTTGATATTGGTGGGGGTACAACTGAAATAGGTGTTACTTCACTTGGGGGACTTGTACTTTCAAAATCTATAAAAATTGCTGGTGATAAATTTGATAAATCAATTATTGAACATGTTAGACAAAATTACAATTTATATATAGGTGAGAGAACTGCTGAAAATATAAAAATTGAAATTGGTACTGCAATTAAACTTGAAACTGAACTAAAAATTAAAGTTAAAGGTAGAGATAACTCTGGATTACTTTCAACTATTGAATTAGGTTCAGAAGGTGTTAGATCTGCAATTAAAGAACCTCTTAAAGAAATAGCATCTGCTGTTCGTTCTGTATTAGAGCAAATGCCTCCTGATTTAGCAGGTGATGTTGTAGATAACGGAGTTATCTTAACAGGTGGAGGTGCTTTAATTAGAGGGCTTGATATATATTTAGCTGATATTATTAAACTTCCAGTTAAAGTTGCTGAAGATCCATTATTAGCAGTTGCTTATGGAACTAGCGCTGTATTAGATGAGGATGCTTTACTTAAATTAATCACTAATGCGTAAATTCTTATTTATAACACTTTTTCTACTAGTTAGCTTATTATATCTCTTCGAGGTAGATAAGCTAATTATTAAAAACTTTACCTTTTTTAATGACTTAAAACTTTCATATATTAATAAAGTAATTGGAATATCTACAACTGTAGAGAAATATTTCAACCAAGTAAACAATATTGAACGATTACAAATTGAAAATAATGAGTTAAAACAATATAAAATTTTATATACAGCAACACAAAAACAACTAGACACTATAAAAGAGTTTGTAATTACTATGGATGTTGATGAAACAAAACCTAATATCAAACTAGCAAAAGTATTATCATATATAAATTTCAATGACTTTACAAAGGTATGGTTAGACCAAAAAAAAGAAGATGATTCAATTTTGGGTTTAATCACAGAAGAGTATGCCGCAGGAATTGTAATAAATGAAAATGGGAAATCTGTAGCACTTTTAAATGGAAATAAGGAATCTTCATACGCTGTTTTTATAGGAGAAGATAAAGTTCCCGGAATTATTACCTCTTCAAAAGATGGTAAAAACTTACAAATTCAATATATCCCAATTTGGGCAGATATAAAAATTGGAGATGAAGTTATAACTTCAGGAATGGATAATATCTTTTTTGAAGGATTAAAAGTTGGTAGAATTATTGAAGAAAACACTCTTCCTGATATGCAAACTGCAATTATTAAACCTTATGCAAATGTATTAAAAAAGAAATATTTTTACACATATAAACATTATTCACATGATATAAAAGAAGAGAATACTAAAAAATAAACTACTCTTAATAAGCAGCCATAATACTATCTACATCACTCCATGACATTTTTGAATCATTAGAATTTTTAAACATATTATACACATATCTAGCAAACATATCCGTTTCTAAATTAACTTTTGAGCCAACACTATAAGTTTTAAATAATGTATTTTTAATAGTATGAGGAATAACTGTGAGCCTAAAAGAATCTTTTAAAACTTCATTAACTGTAAGAGATACACCATCAACTGTAATTGAACCTTTTGATATTATAAACTTTGTATATTCACAAGGTAGTGAGATAAAGAAATCTGTAGAATTACCATTGTTTTTAATTGCACTTATTGTTCCTAAACAGTCAACATGACCTTGAACAATATGACCTTCAAATCTATCCCCCATCATCATAGCAGGTTCAATATGAACTTCATTTTTATAGTTTTCCATTGCTAAAATCTTTTGAGATTCAGGAGAAATTTGTACAGAAAAGGTATCTTTTGTAACTTTTACAGCAGTTAAGCATGCTCCATTAATTGCAATTGAATCACCTATTTTAGGTCTATACTCTGCTTTTAATGTTAATAAACTATTATTTAAACTTACAACTTTTGCCATTTCTCGAATCAGACCTGTGAACACTTAAAAAACCTTTTGATATAATTTAGGTATAATACCTAAAATATGTTAAGAAGCTAATTTTGACATTGAACTAAAATCTATTTTTGAAAATTCAAACATTAAAAAATATTAAAAATTATACAGACTAAAAAATAAAAAGAACTACTTGATTATTAAAACCTAATCCAAGTGTTTTAAAAGGCAAAAAATGAAATATGATGTAATTGTAGTTGGTGGTGGACATGCAGGAATTGAAGCATCTTTAGCAGCTGCTAGGATGGGGAAAAATACTCTATTAATAACAATGTTAGTTGAGCAAATAGGAGCAGCATCTTGTAATCCAGCGGTGGGAGGACTTGCTAAAGGACATTTAGTAAGAGAACTTGATGCACTTGGTGGAGAAATGGGTCTGTGTACAGATGCTACAGGTATTCAATTTAGAATATTAAATGCATCAAAAGGTGCAGCTGTTCAAGGAAGCAGAGCTCAAATTGATATGGATAAATACAGAGCTTACATGAGAGAAGTTTGTCATAATACTCCTAATTTAGAAATCTACCAAGATGAAGTATCTACACTACTTGTTAAAAATGAAAATGAAGTTCATGGTGTAAAAACAAAACTAGGGGAAGAATTTGAAGCTTCTAAAGTAATCATAACAACTGGAACTTTTATGAAAGGTTTAGTTCATATAGGTACTAGTACTTATGACGCAGGTCGTGCTTGGGAATTACCATCTTCTACATTATCTACTCAATTAAAAGAGTTAGGTTTAAACGTTGGAAGACTTAAAACAGGAACACCTGCAAGAATTGATGGAAAATCAATAAACTTTGAAAATATGGAAGCTCATGGTGGTGATGTTATGCCTTCTCCTTTTTCATTTAGAACTGATAAATCGAAGTTTAGTCCAACACAATACCCTTGTTATATTACTTATACAAATCTAGGAACACATGATAAAATTAGATCAAACTTTGATAGAGCTCCTTTATTTACAGGTCAAATTCAAGGAAGTGGTCCACGATATTGTCCAAGTATTGAAGATAAAGTAAATAGATTTTCTGAACGTGATAGACATCAACTATTTTTAGAACCTCAAACTGCAATGTGTACAGAATATTATATTAATGGTCTTAGTACTTCTTTACCTATTGATGTTCAAAAAGAAATGATTCATTCAATCTCAGGTTTAGAAAATGCAAAAATTATCCGATATGGATATGCAATCGAATATGATTATGTAGATCCTACGGAACTAAAACATACACTTGAAACTAAAAAGATTAAAAACCTTTATAATGCTGGACAAATTAATGCAACAACAGGTTATGAAGAAGCAGCATCTCAAGGGCTAATGGCAGGTATTAATGCATGTTTAGCAATTGATGCTAAAGAACCATTTATTCTTAGAAGAGATGAAGGATATATTGGTGTTTTAATTGATGATTTAGTTACAAAAGGTACAACTGAACCTTATAGAATGTTTACTTCTCGAGCTGAGTATAGACTGTTATTAAGAGAAGAAAATGCTGATTTAAGATTATCAAAATATGGTCATGATTTAGGACTTATTGATGATGAAACTATGAGTAAAGTAGAAAATAAAAGAAAAGTATTAAATGATGCTGTTGATTTTATGTCAAATGAATGGTTCACTTCAAAGAAAGAAAACTTAGACTTATTAGAATCAATTGGTGAAGATAAAATTAGAGATAGATCACTTTTAATTGATATTGTTGGAAGAAACACTGTAAATAGTGAAAAGTTTGATAAATTAGTTCCAAGTTTAGCTAATACTGAATCTTATTTAAAAGAACAAATTATTATTGAAGCAAAATATTACAGATATATTTTAAAACAACAAAAACAAATTGATAAAATGAAAAAAATGTTAAAACTAAAAATTCCTGAGGATTTTAATTTTAAAGGTGTCGCTGGATTATCAAATGAAGTTGTGGAAAAACTAGAAAAATTTAAACCACCAACTTTATTTAATGCAAGTGAAATTTCTGGAATCACACCTTCTGCTATTGATATTATTCATTTAAATATAAATTTAAAGCAAAAAGATATAAAAGAAAAATAGATGCAAGTGTATCTATATGCAAGAAGTGGACATTCTATTGGACTTGAAGCTACAAAAAGATGTGCAACAATTGCAAATGCATTAAAAGAGTTTGAGCCAGTATTATGTACAAGTGATTTTAGAGCGGGAGCTTTTGCAAAAGATTTATTAGGTATAAAAAAATATGTAAATACTGATGTTATAGATGAAGAAGAGTACGTTCAAACTATTCAAAATTCTAAGCATCTTTTAACTGCATCACTTCAAACGGCTTTAGAATCTATTTCTTGTGGAAATAAACCGGTCTTATTTAAAAGAGAAGATAAAACTTATGATGAAGAATTAATATCTATGTTAAACATTCCTAGTATTAATTCAAAGAATTTTGACAACATTGTAAAAGAATTTGAAAATATTATTCAAAATTATCCAAAAATAAAAAATTTCAATAATATAGATTTGGAAAATATCACAAATACTATAAAAGCAGAAATAGATGGTTATAATAGACTTAGCGCTAATTATTAAAAACTAATACTATAAGTTCTACTTATAATAATTTATGTTAATTATAAGTTAGCTTTATATATAATATGCTAAATTAAAAAAAAGGTTTTTTTATGAAAGAAAAAAATAAGTTTTTAGATAGGATTCCTTATAGAATAAAAAGATATTATGGATATATAATTGCAACTATTTTTTCAATTTCAATGCCATTTATTACAATTGGTGGTAACCACTTATTCTTATTATCATTTGATAAAAAACAACTTCACTTATTAGGTACTGCTTTTGATATGCAAGAACTGTATCTAATGCCGTTTTTATTAATGCTTTTATTTTTAGGAATTTTTGCAGCTACTTCTCTTGGAGGTAGAGCATGGTGTGGGTGGGCTTGTCCACAAACAATTTTTAGAGTTATTTATAGAGATTTGATTGAAACAAAATTATTAGGTTTAAGAAGAATTAAGAATAAACAAAAAGATCCTGATTATTCAAAACCAAAAAATGCTGCTAAAAGAGTAATAGCTATTTTAATCTGGTCAGCATTAGCAATACTTGCAGCTTCAAACTTTATGTGGTTCTTTGTTCCTCCTGAAGATTTCTTCTCTTACTTACAAAATCCAACTGAACATATGGTCTTGATTGGTTTTATTTTAGGAATAGCCGCGTTTATAATATATGATGCAGTTTGGTTAAAAGAAGATTTTTGTATTTATATTTGTCCATATTCAAGAGTGCAATCTGTTTTATATGATGATGATACATATCAAGCAATTTACTCAACAAATAGAGGTGGAGAAATTTATAATGAAGATAAAGAGAAAATTATCTTTAAAGCAAAAGATTTACCAATGGATACAAACGAGTGTACTACATGTGAAGCATGTGTTACAGTTTGTCCTACACATATTGATATTAGAAAAGGTTTACAATTAGAGTGTATCAACTGTTTAGAATGTGTTGATGCATGTACAACTGTAATGGGGAAACTTGGAAAACCATCACTAGTTCAATGGTCAAGTACAAATACAATAAAAAAAGATATCCCTACAAAGATCATAAGAAAACAAACTATCATGTACGCAATTGCATTAATAGTTGTAATTGGTTTATTAGTTGTTATGGGTGGGAAAAAAGAGTATATGTTGTTAAATGTAAATAAAACAACTCAGTTATATAAGGTTAAAGAAAATCACGTAGTTACAAATAACTTTTTATTACTTTTCCAAAATACAGAATCTGAAAAATTAACATTTGATTTAGAAATTCTTGATCATCCTGAAATTAAAATCAAAAGATTTAAACCTTTTACTCTTAGTCCTGGAAAAATGGCTAAAAAAGTTGTTATTTTAGAAACAGATAAAATCTTAGTAAATGATGAAACAAAAGATACACCAATTACAGTAACTTTAAAAGCTTATGCAAAAGAAAACCCTAAAAAAGTTATAGTATTTAGAAAAGCCGTATTTATTTATCCAAGAATGGATAAATTAAAATAATTATAAATAAGACAAGTTTATAAAAATATAAACTTGTCTCTCCCCTTAACTTAAAAATATACTTTACTTAACTTATCTATCAACAAAAACTAGATACAATCGCGAATATAATTATTAACTATCTAACAAATTTCATTGGAGTATTTTAAAATGACTAAATTCATCTTCGTAACAGGTGGGGTTCTAAGTTCTTTAGGAAAAGGAATCACTGCTGCATCAATTGCAACAATATTAAAACAATCTGGGTTTAAAGTATCTATGCTTAAAATAGATCCATATTTAAACGTAGACCCAGGAACTATGAGTCCATTAGAACATGGGGAAGTTTTCGTAACTGCTGATGGAGCGGAAACAGATTTAGATTTAGGAAACTATGAAAGATTTATTGATACAACATTAACTGCTCAAAACAACTTCACAACTGGTCAAGTTTACCAAAGTGTTATAAAAAGAGAAAGAGAAGGTGGATACTTAGGTAAGACTATCCAAGTAATTCCTCATGTTGTTGATGAAATTAAAGGTAGAATTTATGCAGCAGCAGAAGGTTATGAGTTCTTAATAGTTGAACTTGGAGGAACAGTAGGAGATATTGAAGGTTTACCATTTATGGAATCAATTCGTGCTATAAGACATGAACTTCCAAAAACAAATACAATGAATATTCATGTAACTTTAATTCCTTATATAGCAGCTGCTGGTGAACTAAAAACTAAACCAACACAACACTCTGTTCAAGAATTAAGAAGAATTGGTATAACTCCACATATGTTAGTTTGTAGAACAGAAAAAGCCTTACCTAAAAATTTAAAAGACAAACTTGCAATGTCTTGTGATATTGATAGAAATGCAGTAATTGAAGCTGGTGATGCACAATCTATTTACCAAGTTCCATTACATTTTATTAAAGAAGGAATAATTAATCCTTTATCAGAACATTTTAATATTAAAATCAAACCAAATATGGAAAAATGGGATACTTTAGTTAAAAATATTTTAGTACCAAAAGATGAATTAACAATTGCATTTGTTGGTAAATACTTAGAATTAAAAGAATCATATAAATCATTAACTGAAGCACTAATTCACAGTGGTGCACACTTAAATACAAAAGTAAATATTCACTGGTGTGATAGTGAGAAAATTGAAGTACATGGTGCTTACGACATTATAGGAAATTCTGATGCAGTACTTGTTGCTGGTGGTTTTGGTCATAGAGGTGTTGAAGGTAAACTTGAAGCAATTAAATATGCTAGAGAAAATAAAGTGCCATATTTAGGAATCTGTCTTGGTATGCAATTAGCAGTTATTGAATTTGCTAGAAATGTATTAGGTATAGAAGATGCAAACTCAATTGAATTTGATACTGAAACTTCAAATCCATTAATTTATTTAATTGATGAATTTATGGATCAAAGTGGACAAAAACAGTTAAGAACTCATAAATCACCTATGGGTGGAACTATGAGATTAGGAGAATATCCATTCACTCCTGCAGCAGGGACTAAGCTTAAAAAAGCTTATGGAAATAATGATACATATTTTGAAAGACATAGACATAGATATGAAGCAAATCCAAAATATAAAGAAGTATTAGAAGATGCAGGTATGATAATATCTGGAGAATCAAATGGTTTAATTGAAGCAGTTGAAATTAAAGATCACCCATGGTTTGTAGGTGTTCAATTCCATCCTGAGTTTACTTCACACTTAGAAACTCCAAATCCAATTATCTTTGAATTTGTAAAACAAGCAAATAAAAAAGATTAATGTCAAAAGTTACAAAAAATAGACTTTTTGAACTACTTTCTGCAAGACATTCGAATAGCCCTTATTCACGTCTTGCAGATATTCCAACTCCCAATAATTTTAAAGATATTCACAAAGCAACCTCTAGAATTAAAACTGCAATACTAAATAATGAGACTATTACAATAGTAGGAGATTATGACGTAGATGGTGTAGTTTCAACTACTATTATGGTTGATTTTTTTAAAAAAATTAATGTAAAGATTGACTATATAATTCCAAATCGATTTAAGCATGGATATGGCTTATCTCCAAAAATTGTAGATATGATTGATTCTGGTTTAGTAATTACTGTTGATAATGGGATTTCAGCAGTTCCTGCTGCTTTAAAATTAAAAGAAAAAGGTATTGATTTGATCATCACAGACCATCATACAGTTGGAGATGAAATACCTTATGCTTATGCAATAATTAATCCAAAACAAGAAGACTGTACTTTTGAATTCAAAGATATTTGTGGAGCTCAAGTTGCCTGGTATTTATGTGCTGCAATTAAAAAAGAGTTAAATCTTGATGTAAAAATGACTGATTTTTTAGATTTACTTTGTGTTGCTATTATTGCTGATATTATGCCTATGACTGCACTTAATTATACATTAGTTAAACTTGGTCTAAAAAGAATCAAAACATCTCCTAGAGAGGCATTTAAAAAGCTAAATGAAGTTATGGGCAAACAAGCTTTAGTTTCAGATGATATTGGCTTTTTTATAGCTCCTAAGATTAACAGTGCAGGAAGAATGCAAGATGCAAGTACAGCTTTAGAATTTTTACTTTCAAAAAATTCTTTTCAAGCAAATGAGTCTTTACAAGAATTGGAAGAATTAAATAATTACAGAAAAACTTTACAAGAAGAAATTACAAAAAGAGCGCAAAGTAAATCTAGTAAAGAAGATAATGCAGTTATCGTTTGGGGTGATGATTGGCATGAAGGAGTAATTGGAATAGTTGCTTCAAAATTATCAAATGCTTTTAAAAAACCTGCTTTTATTTTTTCATTAAATAATGGAATAGCAAAAGGAAGTGCAAGAGCTAATGCAAATATAAATCTTCATACAATTATTACAAAAGCATCTCACTTACTACTAGGATTTGGTGGACATAAAAATGCCGCTGGATTATCTTTAAAACAAGAAAATTTAGAAGAATTTAAAACATTAATAAATCAGGAATTAGAAGAGTTTAAAGATGATTTACATATAGATCCCGTAACCTTAGGTGAATTAGATGTAGCATCAGTTGATTTAGAATTTTTAGATATTATTGACAGATTTGAGCCATATGGATTAGAAAACCATAAGCCAATTTTTAAAGTTTCAAAAGTATCTCTTGTAAAGAGTGAATTAATGGGAAAAGATAAGAATCATATGAAATTAGTATTAAATTCAGAAGGTGTTGTATTTGAAGCTATTAAATTTAATGATTCAAATATTGATTTACCAAATAGCTTTGATTTAATTGTTTCAGTAAATAAAAATGAGTTTAGAGGAGTAATTACTCCTCAGTTTTTAATTCAAGAAATAATTTTATAATACAACATGAGGACGAAGTACAGCTTGCTCACTTCCCTCAAGTTGTAATATTTCTTCATCAATACCTGTTCTTTCATATGATGATGCAAGAATATGACCTGTTCTTATATCAATTAATTTTATAAATAAATTCAAACTTCTACTTGTAATTGAATAAGTTCCAACTACTGCATATTTTTCTTCAGTAACCGTTTTTGAAACAATTTTACTTTGGTCTCTTGTTAATAAATTAAATCCAGTTGGTCCTAATTCAAACTCTTTACCAAATTCAACTTCTCTTACAAGAATATTTAATGATACTAATTTATCTTTTAAAATATCAGATAATAAAAAACCCAATTCTGATCTATTTTTTAATTTATCAAGATTAACAAAATCTGATACTAAAACAATATCATCAATCATTGTATTTTTTTGTATTTTTTTAGCAGAATCATCTACTAATTGAGATACTAGAGAATGAAAATCATTCGTGCCATTTATAAGGTTTTTATGAGTACATGAAGCAAAAGACAAAACTATAAAACATGAAAAGGTAAGATACTTTATAATTTTTAAAAAGTTAAAAGTCATTTAACTATCGTTCTTTAATAATATTTATAGTTCTAGCTGGTCTACAATCTTTAAATAACATACAATCATTTCTTTGTCCATGAGCATAAGTTGATCTCGAACTTGAGATAATTTTCCCAGTAATATTATCAATAACCCTTGCATTTAACATTACTTTTCCATATTGTCTTGAATAAGTTCCAACTACTACATAAGTATCTGGAACTTTATCTTTTAATCTATTTGATTTTCTTGTTATAAAATATTCACCATTATCATTCACTGAAACAGCCATTTGACCTCTGAATTCAATAATATTATAACCTCTATTCGATAATTCATCAATCATACTTTCACTTACAATTCTACCAAATTCAGAAGTTTTTTTGAAAGCATCTAGTCTTACAAATGAAGTAATAAGTACAGGCTTATTAGTATTCATTTTTTGATTTCTCATCATTTGCGTTGCTAAAGAGGAAATAGTACCTTCTAATGTTTTTTGTGTAGTAACATTTCGTTGCTTGTCTTGTGCAATTTCAAGATGTTGTTTTGTAGTTTGTACCTTGTTGTACTCTTTTAAAACTTCACCATCAACTGTTGTACTTGTAATCTCATTTTTATATGTACAACCAGATATAACAAATGCCATTAAAATAGCTGCTAGACCTACTTTAGAAATACTTTTAAACATTAAAATCCCCTTTTACTAATTATTTAAATTTTATTTAAACTTTACTTACATACTCTTGAAATATAATAATTTTGTAATTCAATTGTAATCATACTTTTATATTATGTCAACATGAAATATAAAAGCATATTTATCTCAGATATTCATCTTGGAACGAAGTTTTCTAAAACAAAAGAACTCATAAGTTTTTTCAAATACAATGAAAGTGAGAACTTAATATTAGTTGGAGATATAATAGATGGTTGGGCAATAAAGAGAAAGTTTATTTGGCCACAAACTCATTCAGATGTTATACAAAAGATATTAAAGAAAGCTAGAAAAGGGACAACGGTAACCTTTATAACTGGTAACCATGATGAGTTTATTAGACCCTTTGTTCCTTTAATATTAGGTGACTCATTAAACATAACAAATGAATTAGATTATTTAGGGATAAATGGTAAAAAATATTATATTACGCATGGGGACTTCTTTGATTCAATCACAATGACTAAAAAGTGGTTAGCAATACTTGGTGACTATGGATATGATTTATTACTTCATTTAAATTCAGTATTAAACTTTCTAAGAAGAAAAGTTGGAATACAAAAATATTGGTCATTATCAAAATATGTTAAAGATAGTGTCAAAACTTCTGTTTCTTTTATAAATGATTTTGAAACCGTATTATCAATGCATGCAAAAAATAAAGGATATGATGGTATTATTTGTGGACACATTCATAAAGCAGAAATAAGAAATATAGACTCTATTGAATATTTAAATTGTGGAGATTGGGTAGAATCATGTACTGCAATTGTTGAAACATATGAAGGTGAATTTAAAATAATAAATTGGTTAGACAAATGAATTTAGCACTAGCATTAGGTGGAGGAGCAGCACGAGGAGCTTTCCACTTAGGAGTTTTACATTTTTGTGAAGAAAATAAGATAGAAATACAAGCCTATAGTGGGTCATCTATTGGAAGTATAATTTCTTGTTCACATGCAAGTGGAGTAAGTTCAAAAGAGCAACTAAAAATATTTGCCTCAAAAGATATAAAAGAAACTTTAAAATTTAACTATTTTAAAAATGGTTTACTAAAAATTGATACATCTAATAAAATTATAAAAGATCTACTTCCTATTTCAAAAATAGAAGATATTCCAAAACCAGTTTTTGTAAATACCTATGATTTAAAAAAAAGAGAACTTCATTCTTTTAACAATGGAGATACAATAAGTTTATGTTTAGCTTCAAGTGCTCTAATCCCTTTATTAAAACCTATTAAATATAAAAATATGTATTTAATTGATGGTGGATTATTTGATAATATTCCAATTAAACCATTAGAAAACAAAAACTATGATATTTTAACTATTGACTTATTTCCAAAAAAATACTCAAACCCTATTTTAAGATTAAATCCAATAAAAATTTTAAAAAAGAAACTTTTTACTCAACTTTATGAAAACAACACTTATACACATGAAAATACTGACTATTATATAGGAAGTGAACATATTAGAGACTTTTCTTTGTACACTTTTAAAGAACTTCATGAGTGTTTTAAACTAGGCTTTAAAGAGGCAAAAAATCATTTTTTAGATATACTATAATCTATTAAAAAATAAAATTATTATAAAGATTTATATATGTCTACAACACCGCAATTTACGCATCTACATTTACATACAGAATATTCATTACTTGATGGCGCAAACAAAATCAAACCTCTTGCTAAAAAAGTAAAAGAAATGGGAATGACTTCTGTTGCAATGACAGATCATGGAAACCTATTTGGAGCAATTGATTTTTATAATGCAATGAGAAAAGAAGGTATTAAACCTATTATTGGAATGGAAGCTTATATTCATAACAGTGAAGAAATTGGAGATAAAACTACAAGAAAAAGATTTCACTTATGTTTATATGCAAAAAACCAAACGGGTTATAAAAACTTAATGTTTTTAAGTTCACAAGCTTATATGCATGGGTTTTACTACTATCCAAGAATAAATAAAAAGCTATTACGTGAAAATTCAGAAGGATTAGTTTGTTCTGCGGCTTGTTTACAAGGTGAAGTGAACTGGCATTTAAATCTGCAAAATGAAAGAAATGTTAAAAATGGTGCAAGAGGATATGAAGGAGCACGTGAAGCTGCATTAGAATATAAAGAGATTTTTGGTGATGATTTTTATCTAGAAATTATGAGACATGGTATTGGAGATCAACACTTTATTGATGACCAAATTCTAAAACTAGCACATGAGCTTGATATCAAAGTAGTTGCTACAAATGACACACACTATTTAAATCAAAAAGATGCCGATGCCCATGAAGCATTTATGTGTATTGCAATGAATAAACTTTATGATGATCCAAATAGATTAAGACATAGTGTTCATGAATTTTATTTAAAAACACCAGCACAAATTGCAAAACTATATGCAGATATTCCAGAAGCCATAACAGCAACTCAAGAAATTGCTGATAAATGTAATTTAGAAATTAAATTAGGAGACCCAACACCACCTAATTTTAAATTTACGCGTCAAAAATCTGAAGTAAATAATTTAACTCTTCCAGAACCGGAATTAGAATACTCATTAGAAAATGATAAAGTTTTATTTATTGATGAGTGTTGGAGAGGTTTAGAAAAAAGACTTAAAATTGTTGATGAGTCTAAGCATCAAGAATACAAAGATAGACTACAAGTTGAAATTGATATTATTAATAATATGAAATTCCCAGGATATATGCTAATTGTTTGGGATTTTGTTATTGTTGCAAAACAAATGAAAATTCCAGTAGGTCCAGGACGAGGATCTGCTGCTGGAAGTTTAGTTGCCTTTTCACTAGAAATTACCGATATTGACCCAATGCCTTATGGTTTACTTTTTGAGCGATTCTTAAATCCTGAAAGAATATCAATGCCTGATATTGATATGGATTTCTGTCAAGCAAGACGTGGGGAAATTATTGATTATGTTGTTGAACAATACGGACGAGCGAACGTTGCACAAATCATTACCTTTGGTAAACTACTTGCAAAAGGTGTAATTAGAGATGTAGCTCGTGTTTTAGATATGCCTTATTCAAAAGCTGATGCAATGGCAAAACTAATACCTGATGAATTAGGAATTGATTTAACAAACTCATGGGAAAAAGAACCAAAAATAAAAGAGCTTTGTGATGCAGACCCACAAGCTGCAAGAGTTTGGGAATATGCAATAGCGCTAGAAGGATTAAACAGAAATGCAGGAACACATGCAGCAGGTGTTGTTATTTCAAATGAACCTTTATGGAACAAAACTCCTTTATTTAAGCCTTCTGGTCTTGATACACTAGCCACTCAATATAATGGAAAATATGTAGAAGATGTAGATTTAATTAAGTTTGACTTCTTAGGGCTTAAGACCTTAACAGTTATTGAAGAAGCTTTAAAACTTATTGAAAAAAGACATGGAAAAAGAATTGATTTCTTAACTGCTGATGTAAATGATAAAGGTGTTTATGATTTAATTCAAACAGGAAATACAATTGGACTATTCCAAATAGAATCAGATGGTATGCAAGACTTATGTAAAAGACTTAAACCAGATAACTTTGAAGATATTATTGCCGTTCTAGCACTATATAGACCAGGTCCAATGGAATCAGGAATGCTTGATGACTTTATTGATAGAAAACATGGTCGTGCTAAAATTGATTATTTCTATGATGAATTCGATGCTCCTTTACGGCCTATTTTAGAGCCAACTTATGGTGTTATTGTTTATCAAGAGCAAGTTATGCAAATTGTTCAGACTATCGGTGGATTTTCACTTGGTGGAGCCGATTTAGTTCGTAGAGCTATGGGTAAAAAAATTGTTGAAGAGATGGATAGATTAAAAGGTGAGTTTGCAGATGGTGGAGTTAAAAAAGGTTACCAGCGATCTCATTGTGAAGAGCTATTTGATTTAATTGTAAAGTTTGCTGGATATGGATTTAATAAATCTCATTCAGCAGCTTATGCGCTTGTAACATTTTATACTTCATATTTAAAAAACTATTATCCATCAGAATTTATGGCAGCACTACTAACTTTAGAAAAAGATAATACTGATAAAGTTGTAAAATATGTAGATGAAGTAAAAAGATTAGGTTTAGATTTATTCCCACCTGATATAAATAAATCTGACTTAGTATTTTCAGCAACTACTCTTGAAGATAAAGAGAATGAAGTTGTAATGTTTGGAATGGGTGCTGTTAAAGGTGCTGGCGATGTTGCAATTAAATCTATTATTGAAGCTAGAAATGAAGGGGGAGATTTTACAGACCTTTCTGATTTTATTTCAAGAATTGATGGAAGTAAAGTAAATAAAAGAGTAATAGAATCTTTAACAAAAACTGGAGCTTTTGATAGCTTTGGATATTCAAGACGAGCTATGCTAGAGCAGATTGAGAAGATATCAGAATGTGTTGCAAACTCAATGAAAGCAAAAAAAATGGCAACAGGTTCACTTTTTGGTGATTCTCAAGAACTTACAAGAATTGATATTGAATTAGAACCACTTGAAGAATATGAAGCAAAAGAAATCTTGGAGTTTGAAAAAGCATCTTTAGGTTTTTATGTTTCAGGACATCCACTTGATGAATATAGAGAACAATTAGATCAAATAAAATATACACTTTCATCTCAAATTGATGAATTAGCAGATGGTTCACAAGCTTTATTTGTAGGAAAAATTGAAAATATTGTAACTAAAATGTCAAAAAAGGGTAATAAATTCGGAATTGCTTCCATCATGGATTTACATGGGAGTATTGAACTTTTATTATTTGAAGATAGAATTAAAGAGCTTGAAGATGATTTTGATTTAGATAAGCCTATTGCTTTTAAAGTAAAAATATCTAAAGATGAAAACTTTACAAGAATGAATATTATAAAAATTGAAGACTTAAAAGCTGCAAAAAAAGAGAAAATTAAAACTAAGCAACAAGCTGTAATTGAGCCACCACTAACAGTTGCTATACCTTTCGCGAATCAAGATACTAGTATTTTTAAATTATTTGAAATAGTTGCAAATAATCAAGGAAAAAGAGACTTAAAAATCTTAATAAAATCTAAGCTTGCCGATATAGAATTAGAAAGTGGGTTTAAAGTTACTTCAAATGTAGAAAACTTAGTACACCAAATTGAAGGAGCTTTTGTAGTAGCATGAAACAAATCTTATTAACAAATGATGATGGTTTTGATGCAGTTGGATTAGAAGCGTTAATTGAAGCTTTAAAACCAATTGCAAAAATAGTTGTAGTCGCACCAGCTCGTAATAAATCAGCATGTGGACATTCATTAACATTAGATAGACCACTAAAACTAGACTGTATAGATGATGATTTTTATAAAGTTGATGATGGAAGTCCAACTGATTGTATCTTTATCTCTTTAAATAATCTTTTTAAAGAAGGATATAAACCTGATTTAGTAATAAGTGGTATTAATATTGGTGCAAATATGGGTGAAGATATTACTTATAGTGGAACAGCTGCAGCTGCTATGGAAGCTGTTTTACATAAAGTGCCAGCTATTGCTGTATCGCAAGTATGTAAGAAAGGTTGTGGAGATATTAAAAATGGTTGGGATTTTGCACTTGCACGTCAAACAATTGCATCATTAGCAAAGAAAATACTAAATAATAACTTTCCATTAGAGGAAAGAAAGTTTTTAAATGTTAATATCCCACCAATAAAACCAGAAGAATGTAATGGTATTAGAATTACAAAAGCTGGATATAGAGAGTATGGTAATGATACCCATAGACATCATAACCCAAGAGGAGAGGAGTTTTATTGGATTGGACTTCATCCATTAATTTGGAAAGAGTCAAAAGATAAGACTTGTGATTTTGAAGCAATAAAAGCTAATTACATCTCAATAACACCAATAATGTTAGATTTAACTTCCTATGAAGATATTGATAACATGGAAAATTGGTTAAATAATTAAAAGGAAACATATGAATTTTACAGAAGCAATCGAACTAAACATAGACAAACTAGTAGGAACATTAAAAGAGGAAGATGAACTAGAAGAAGTGTTAAAAAAGAAATTTACAAAAAAAGAGTTTAAAGTATTTGTAGCATTTTCAGAAGGTAAATCTATAGACGAAGTAAAAACTATAGTAAACGATGATGACGAAAGAATTAATGAAATTTACAAAACAGCTTGTAAAAAGTTAAATCAAGAAAAAATAAAAAAAGAATTAGTTTTTTTTAAATAGAGTATAAAAATACTCTATTTTTCAAATCCTAAAAGAATCATACCTGCAAACTTATCTCCATTATAAAATTCAATTCTAAATAGATTCCCATCTTTATCAATAGAAAATCTTTTAGCAATTTCTTTTCTATTTATATCTATTCCCACTTCATTCTTATGTGTTTTACTCACATAACCAATCACATTTACTCGTAAATCAGGAATTGATTCAATATTAAAATTATCTTTAGCATAAATAATATCACCAAACTTAACACTCTTTGTAATTCCATCAATAGACATATTTATATATCTTTCATCTTCAATAAACTTTATATAATCAGGATGAAGCTTAGCAAGTTTTCTATTTCCATAGTGAATAATATACTCTTTACCTTCTTTAACAATTGTCATTAATGGATTAGAAGCAGTAAAACTTAAATCTCCATCTTTGTTAATTGGAAAATATTTTAAAAGTTTTCTAACTTTACTAAGAGGCAATTTAATTTTCTCATCATAAAAAGATATAAAAATATCATGATCAATCACATTTTTAATATCAGGTGTTGAAATATCAAATTTCCTTTCAAACTCAATACCCATAATCTTCATATATTCTTCAATTGCCAATAAATGATAATAAACTCTTTCCTGCAGATTAAGCTCTTTACTCGCTTCATTTGCAAATGCAGCTTTTCCATTATTGATAGCATAATATGTAAGAGTTTTCTCCATCTCTTTATCACCAAGTCTAGTTTGAGTATTCTTAACATGATACATATCACGTTCTCTAATAAGATTAGTATTAATACCCTCAACAACTTTTGTTGATATCTCTTCAAGATTTCCATATTTATCTATATCTATTGTAGATTGATCTACAATTGAACATTGCCCCCAACGTCTTGGAGACATATTATTGTTAACATACTTTTCTCTATAAAATCCACTTCCATCATGTAAGTTTAAAATTAATTTAACTTCATCATCTTTAATATATTTTTTAATTCTCTCAACAGCATCATAATCAGGATCATCTTTTGATAAAGCTGCAAATTTTCTATTCATATCACCATATGGACCACGTGATCTTTTAATAATTGAATAAAAATTTAAATTTGGAATAACCCAAACTGAACCTTTTTTGATATCATAATGTGTAGCAATTAAAGAAGCTGCCATAAAAGCTCCTGGTTCATCACCTTGGATTCCACCAATTATTAGTAGAGTATTTTCGTTTTGTTCACCTTTTTTAATAAAATCGAAATCAAAACTTTTCACTTTCGCATTTAAATTTTGTAAAAATATAAATATTAATAAAATTCTAAATAGTTGTAATATGCCAAGGTTCATACCTAACGCCATCCTTATTGTTTATTGTATATCGAACGTCAACATACTTTAATTGTTGTATTTTTCTAAACTCATCAGTATTTGCAAATTTTGAGGTAAAGTTTGCATAACCAAACCCTTTTTTACCAACATCAAAATCTCCAATAGAGTGATAAGTGAATGCAGGTGGAGCTAAGGAAATAGCTGCTTGTGTAATATTCCCATTCGTACTATTAATTTTGTCAAGAAATAGTTTAGTTTGTTTTACAATACTTCTAATTCCTGATGTTAAAGTAAGAGAATCACCTACATCCTTTATCATTTCATAATAAGTTTTTTCTGCATGACCTTTAAACAAATAATGCCCAGTACGAGGTATTTTAGTAATCAATTTTTTATCAATTGTATCAGTAATATTTTTGCTAATTCTATCACCAAAAAAACCGTGAGTCGCAGGATTATAATAAAAAATAAACTCTAAAAAATCAATTTCGCTTTTAGTAAATTCTTCAATATTTGAAGCTCTTCTTGAAATACTTAACATTGAATCAAAACTTATAACATTAAAATTTCCATATCCAATATGTCTTTGAACTAATTTTAATTTATTTCTAATAGATTGAAAAACTTCATAATCATTTTTTGTAATATATAAATCTTCACTAGTATGGGAATTATCATTTGCCAATAAACTTGAAGTAGTAGACAAACTCATTGTACAAAAAGTAGTTAGTTGAAGAAATTTTCTTCTATTTATTTGTGTCACGATTTAAAGTACCATTTTAATGTCATCATGTTTACCTAAAACTTCAAATAAAGTTTTTCTATCATCTTCATTATGAACTAACAATTCTAAAGTATAACTTTTAAATTTACCTTTATTACTTGTTTTTGATTCAACAATAGAATGTTCTCTTTTAAATACTACTTCTTTTACTGTAGTTTTAATATTTATTTGTTCTTTTACAACTAATTTATAAGTCCAATTACATGGATAATCAAGTTCTAATTTTTCTTTACTTAAATCTATCATTATTTATTACTCCCTTTTAAAATCGCCACTTTTTCCACCAGATTTAGTCTCTAATTGAACATTCGAGATAATCATTGCTTTATCAATAGCTTTAACCATATCGTAAATAGTAAGTAATCCTACAGATACACCTGTTAATGCTTCCATCTCAACACCAGTCTGTCCATTTAACTTTGCTGTTACAATTAATTTAAAGCCTGGAAGTTCGGGCTTCTCTTCCACGTCACAATTAATTCCACTTAATAATAAGGGATGACACATAGGTATTAACTCACTAGTCTTTTTAACTCCCATAATAGCAGCAATTACTGCAGTTTGTATTACAGGACCCTTTTTAGTAGTATTATCTATAATTGCATCATATGCATCCGAAGACATGGTAATTTGCCCTGTAGCTACAGCAACTCTATGTGTTTCAATCTTTTGAGAAACATCTACCATCTTTGGTCTATTATTATCATCTAAATGTGTTAATTCCATAAAAATACCTTTATCTTAATCTTTTTATTATATAAAAGTTTTAGTTAAATTAGAATTAAGTAAAATTTAAATATAATGCAACACAAAATTTTAAAAAGAAAGTGGGTGAACTTTACATGCCAGGCATTAAAGTAAAAGATAGTGAATCTTTCGACGAAGCATACAGACGTTTTAAGAAACAATGTGATAGAAATCTTATTGTAACTGAAACTAGAGCTAGACGATTTTTTGAACCAATGACAGAGATCAGAAAAAAACAAAAAATTAACGCTAGAAAGAAAATGCTTAAGAGATTATACATGCTTAGACGATACGAGTCTAGACTGTAAGATTCTTAATCTTCCAAAAAAAAGGTCAATCTTATGATTGGCCTTTTTTTATATCTAAAACTTTTATACTTTATTTAAATCTATTATTCATTTTCTCAGACTGAATGTCAATAAGAACTTTGAATTGTTCTTTTTGTTTAGTATCTAAAACATTATAAACTTTTTCAATCATATCCGCTTTAGATTTAATCATATACTGTCTTTTTTCACTCATTCTTTTGATAAATTCATCTTTGTTAAAACTATCTTTTGTAAATACAGTATTTAATGAATTACGATTCTTTTTACTTTCCATCATAATTGCTTTAACCTGCACTCTTTGATCTTTAGATCAATTCAAATCTCTTAAGACTTTGAAAATAGTCATACTCTTCTTCATCATGTGCTTCTTACAATTAGACTTAGAAATCATCTCACTATTTT
>NZ_JAHKQT010000006.1:3862-16772 GCF_018861145.1 Poseidonibacter lekithochrous | reverse complement strand
GAAGCATTTGATAGAGCTAACGCATTAGATGTATCTTTCCAAGCAGCTGTATTTACAAAAAATCTTGATACTGCATTAAAAGCAGTAAAAAGACTTAATGGAACTGCCGTTATGGTTAATGATCATACAGCATTTAGAGTTGACTGGATGCCATTTGGTGGAGCAAAAGCTTCTGGACTTGGATTAGGTGGGATTCACCATTCTATGGAAGAATGTTCAAACGAAAAACTGATGGTAATCAAATCACCTGTTTTATAGATAAGAAATAAAGTGAGATAAGAAGTTAAGGATAAAGATGGATTGGAAAGACTTTTTTAAAGAAGAAGAATCAAAAGAATATTATATAAAGTTGATGAAAAGCATAAATAAAGCTTATGATACAACTATAGTATTTCCTCCAAAAGAGAAGATTTTCAATGCATTTGATTTAACTTCTATGTCAAATCTAAAAGTAGTTCTTTTAGGGCAAGATCCATATCATGCAGTAGGTCAAGCTCAAGGTTTAGCTTTTTCAACTCCAAGTGATGTGAAAAACCCACCTTCAATGAGAAATATATTAAAAGAGATTAATTCAGATTTACAAAGAACATCTTTTTGCGAAGGGGGAGACTTAAATCCTTGGGCAAAAGATGGTGTATTACTTATAAATGCGATTTTAACAGTAGAAGAAGCAAAGCCTAAATCTCATCATAAATTAGGCTGGGAAATATTTACAGATAATCTGATAAAGTTTATCTCAGCAAATTCTAAAGATATTGTTTTTATATTATGGGGAGCAAGTGCAATAAAGAAAGAAAAGATTATCGATGCAAATAAGCATCATATTTTAAAAGGAGTTCATCCAAGTCCTTTATCTTCATATAGAGGATTCTTTGGTTGTAAGCACTTCTCAAAAACAAATGATATTTTAAAGAAGTTAGGAAAATCTGAAGTTAAATGGTAAGAATTTTAAGTGAGAATAAAATTAAGAGAATATACTCTTAATTTTATTTTTCATTTTTGTAAGACTTAATTTAATTGCTGCATATTTCATAACTTTTGCAATATTTTTCCATCTTGATCTTTCATAACAAGGAGATGGACATGTTCTACATCTAGGTTTTATTTCATGAGGACATTGGTCTAATCGTTCAAATGAGTAATTTATAGCTTCATGACACTCTTGACAAAGTAATAAATCAATACTGAACTTTTTATCTTTATACTCTAGATTTATAGTTTTTTGTATTTGATTTTTATGTTTATCCGTGCAATATACTTCAAAGAATTTTTTTAATGTATTGATTTCTATTTCAAATTTTTCTTTTGTCATGGCTAATAATACCTTTATTTTGATATTTAAGGCAAAAATTGTCTTATTTAAATTTGTTTTTAATATTTTTACATAAAATACGTATATATACATTGACAATAATCAATATAAAAGAGAGTAAACATGGCAATAAATGGATTAGAAGATTACTATTTTTTTAGTTTTTTAAAACAAGATGAACTAATAAGACTAAAAGAAATATCGGTAAAGAAACGTTATAATAAAAATGAAATACTATTTTACAAAGGTGACCATCCAAAGTTTCTTCACTTATTAATAAGAGGAGTTGTAAAACTATATACTCATGATCATAAAGATAATGAAGTAATTATACATAATTTGATGGCACCATCATTAATAGCAGAAATTGCAAACTATGATGAAGCGAAATTTCCTGCAAATTGTGCTTTTGAAACTGATGCTGAAGTTTTATTAATTGATTATGAAAAATTTAAAGCAGAGTTTTTATTAAAACCAGAGATATCAATGTTTTTTATAAAATCTTTAACAAAAAAAATTAAAGCACTAGAAAGTTTTATATCATATAATATTAGCTCAAATAGTAGTGAGAAAATTGCAAAATTTTTATTAGACAATGAGTCAATTTTAATCAATTTAAAACAAGTGAAAATTGCACAAATATTAAATATCACTCCTGAAACATTTTCAAGAAAAATTTCTAAACTAAAAAAAGATGGAATAATTCAAAATGAAAAAGGGTATATCAAAATCTTAGATCATGAAAACCTAAGATATCTAATAAACGAATAAAGAGAAAGTTTAGTCTTCTCTTGTTAGTTTATATAATAATCCATAAATATTTGTTGTATGAATTTTAGTTACTTGCATAAATATAAAGGCAACAACTACAACATTTAAATGGATTAAAGCTTCTGTAAATGAGAAAAATATAAAGATTAACCCCACTATAAATATAAATAATGGTTTAGCAAACTTAATAAGTGATTGAGTTTTTATAAGTTTTAATTTATACTCTTGTTCATTCTTTATAATAAATGCTTTATCTTCCTCACTTAATTCATTTGTAATATGTAGTTTTTCTAAACCTTGGATTACATCCATATTTTTTTTGTATTGTAAATATCTATATAATAAGATACCTAAAATAACAATTGATACAAAATTTGAGATTAATTGTAGGGGTATTTGGTTTAACATTTAGTTCCTTTAATATTGTATATGTATAACACTATTGTATAATTTCAAAAATCATTTTAGGATTCAAAATCTCTGCTTCATTCATCATTTATACTTTATTAATTTCTTCAACTATAACATTTTATATATGTTATGTTTTCTTTTGGAAAAAAGATAATTGTAATTATACAAAAGATAACTTATTAAACACTCAAAACCTATGGTATTGGCAGTGGGATAAGGAAAATATTAAGACTCTTCATAGTAAATGTTCTAAATGTGGAAATTTACTAGTATATGATGAAAATAAATATAATTCAAGAGTATTTTTTTATTGTCCAAGTTGCAATAGTCAAGAGATGTCAATAAAAGGTGGAAACTATGAGTATTCTCAATATATAATTCAACGTGAAATAAAAAGAAAAGCAAAGGTTGGAAGGTATAAAAATTAAATTAATTCACAATTTATATATGATTATGAAATAAAATGAAAGATATTTAATTCTAATTAGATATAATAAATTAAATTATTTTAAGGAAAGAGAAATGAAAAAAATTATTGTATTGTTAATGTTAAGTGTTTCATTCATATTTGCAGCTGTAAATTTACAAACTGCATCAAAAGATGAACTTATGAGTATCAAAGGTATTGGACCAGTTAAGGCTGATCAAATTATGAAGTACAGAAAATCAAACAAGATTAAAAGTGCAGATGATTTAAAAGATATCAAAGGTTTTGGACCTAGTATTATTTCAAATATAAAAGGGAATAAAACAGTTTCTAAAGCGAAAATGACTGAAAAGAAGAAGATTTCAAAAATTGAAGATAAAAGAAAATCTCAAATTTCAGAAGCAAAAAAATCTGCTAAAACTAAAGATGAACTAAAAACTAAGAAGAAAGAGATTAATAAAAAAGCAAAAGCTGAAAAAACAAAAGCAAAAAAGAAAGAAACTAAAAAAGCTAAAACAACTAAGAAAAAAGAAGATATTCTAACTAAATAATAAATCTTTGTAGGCATATGTCTACAAAGATTTTACTCAACTTATGCTAATATTTCCTAAAATATTTTAGGAGTCTTATTTGAAGATACCTCCAAACAATGTATGCCCTTGTGGTTCATTAAAAAAATACAAAAAATGTTGTAAAATTTTTCATGATGGTTCTACTGCAAAAACTGCAGAGGAATTAATGCGTTCACGATTTACTGCATATATTTTAAATGATGCTAATTATATAATAAAAACAACTCATAATGATAATCAAGACTATACATTAAATATTAATAGTTGGAAAAAAGATATTATAAATTTTAGTGATTATACGGATTTTATAAAATTAGAAATATTTGAAAGTATAGAAGGTAAAAAAGAGAGTTTTGTAAAATTTAGGGCAACTTTACAACAAGATAATTTAGATGCTTCTTTTACGGAAAATAGTAGGTTTCTAAAAGTAAATAATAAATGGTTATATGTTGATGGAACATTTACAGAATAAGGAAAAAAATGAGAATATTATTTTCACCAAGTGAAGCAAAATATAAAGATGGTAATGATGTAAAATTTACAAATGAAAGTTTTATCTTTCCTGAGTTATTTAAATATAGAGAAGAAATGATAAATAAATACCAATCTTTTATAAATAATGCTAGTAATGATGAAATAGCAAAACTAATAGGTACAAAAAAACAAGATGTAATTGATTATTATTCAAGTGATATTTTTAAAAGAAATACAAAAAAAGTTATTCAAAGATATGATGGTGTTGCGTATGATTATCTAAAATATGAAGAGTTATCAAGCTCTCAGAAAAAATATATAGATGAAAATGTAATTATATTCTCAAATCTTTTTGGTCCAATACTTGCTGGAGATATAGGTCTTCCTGATTATAAATTAAAGCAAGGTGAGAAACTTGATAAGTTAGCTGTAGAAGTTTTTTATAAAGAGCATTTCACTAAAGCTTTAGATGAGTATTTAGAAGAGGACGATGTATTAGATTTACGTGCTGGATTTTATGAAAAGTTTTATAAGTTAAGTAAACCTTACACTACAATGAAGTTTATAAAAGATGGAAAAGTTGTAAGTCATTGGGCTAAGGCATATAGAGGTATAATATTAAATTGTATATCAAAAAATAATATTAAAACAATTGAAGAATTAATGAATTTAGAAGTTAATAATTTAAGTATAAGTGAAATAAAAGTAGAGAAGTTAAAAACAGAAATAGTTTATAATATAATTTAGTATGGAGAGTTAAAAGGAAATATTTAATGTCAAATATTCTAAAAAACGTAACAATTTTGTATGTAGAAGCAGATGAAGGTTTGAGAAAAAAATTGATTACCATTTTATCTTCTGTTCTAAAAAAAGTGTATTTATCAAATGATGGTTTAGAAGCTTTAGAAACATATAAAGAATATAAAGATTCAATTGACATAATTCTTACAAGTATAAATATTCCTGGAATAAATGGAGTTGAACTATTAAAAGAAGTTAGAAATATTGATAAAACTATACCTTTTATGATTAATACAAGACATACACAAACTGAACTTTTACTTGAAGCAATAGAGTGTGATGTTACAGAATATATACCTAAATCAATAGAAACAAAAGAGTTACTTTTTAAAATAGCCAACAGGTGTCATGATAGATTTTCTTACATAAAAATGGCCACACAAGATGAAGAGATGACCAGATATCTTGAGGCCTTAAATCAAGTTGCTATTGTTTCTAAAACTGATTTAAAAGGTATTATTACTTATGTAAATAAAATATTTTGTGAAGTTGCTCAATATAAAGAAGAAGAATTACTTGGAAAACCTCATAATATTGTTAGACATCCAGATATGTCAAAAGCTGCATTTAAAGATTTGTGGATGACTATCCAATCTGGAAATAAGTGGCAAGGAAAAATTAAAAATAGAGCAAAGGATGGAAGTTCATATTTTGTTAATGCAACAATCTTCCCTCAATATAATGAAACGGGAAAAGATATTGTAGGATTTATAGCTATTAGGTTTTTAACTACTGATGATGAAAATGAAAAAAGAGAATTTAAGAAGAAAGTAATTGTTAACCTACAAGATAGTAGGAAAAAACAATTAGAATTAACTAATAAAAATAATAAACTTGAATTTGAATTAAAAAATTCTAATCAAAGAATTAGTGAATTAGAAAAATTTATCCATAATCTTAAATCTTCTTTAGAAGATTGCCAAGCTAAAAATATTAGTAAAGAAAGACAATTAAATCATTATGAAAAGCAAATGCATAAAATTGATGAAAATTATTTAGAGAAAATGAAGACTAAAAGTGATGAAGTTAAAGGTAGACTTGGTAATATCCATGATTTAAAACTTGATAAAGATATTTTAATTAAAAAAAATAATGAGCTGAGTACAAGAGTTGAAGAATTAAAAAATAGTATTTTTAATTCAAAAGTTAAAGAGGAAAATCAGAGAAAAAGAATACGAGATTTAGATGATATTATTCTTGAGTTAGAAGAAAAAATAAAAGAAGTAAGAAATTAGATTAAAAATAGTGATATTAATGAAACAAGAGCAAAAATTGCACTATAAACAAACAGATACTCTCCATATACAAAACCTGCAACTAAAGCTCCAATAAAGCCACCTAATCCATATGCTACCCCATACATAAATTGTTGAGCTAATTTTTTATTCTCATAAAGTGTATATAAAAATATAATAACAGTACTATGGTATAAGCCAAAAGAAAAAGCATGTAAACTTTGAGAGATAAAAGTAATACTTAATGAATCTGGATATAAAAATAATAATAGCCATCTAAAAATTGTAATACTAACACATACTTTTAAAATATTTAAAAGATTGTTTTTAAGAAGAGGAGCTTGAAAATATAACATTAGTATTTCACAAACTACACCAAAAGACCAAAGATATGAAGTCATTTCTAAACTAATACCATTTTGTGTTTCATAAATAGTAAAAAAGTTATAAAAACCTCCAAAACTCATTTGCATGAAAAATAGACTAAGCCAAAAAGGCCAATACTTAAAAAAAGAAAAGCTTTCATCTTCAATACTTTTTACATGAGCAACATCATTTTTTACCAATAGAAGTGCAAAGATAACTGTGAAAATATTTGCTGCTAAATAGTAATGTAATGCTATTTCTGGAGCACTTAAAAATTTTGCAAGTACCAATGAAATTAACATAAAGCCTATTGATCCAAATAGCCTTGATTTTCCATATTTACTTCTACCTAGGTTTTTAATTGCGGTTACGTCTAAATAAGGAAGTATCAGTGATAGACAAACACCTAAAATAGCATTATTAATCATAAAAGCATAAAAGTTGTTAATAGTAAAATAAAAAAGTGATGATGTTAATATTGATAAAAATAATGCACTTTTAAAGACTGTTAGATTTAATTCAATATGTTTTAAAAATAAAAAGGGAGTAGCAAATCTCATTAGAGGAGCAAGTGCGAAAATTATACCGATTTCAAAAGAATTATAGCCAATATCATGAAGTACTTTTGGCATAAAAATTACATATACACCAACAGCTGCAAAGTAAAAAAAATAAAATGCAGAGAGATTAAAGAATAGCATTATTCGTGAATAATAATTGTTCTAGAAATTAAATCCTGAAATGTTTTTTTATCTTTTCTAAAAAATGGTAAAAAGAGTAAGAAGAATGATACAACTGCAAATAAAGTTGCCGTATATCTAACAAGTGATTGAGTAAAGGATATTCTTCCTTTATTTAAAGCATCAACTATTTTTAATTCATAAGCTTTAAGACCTGGAGTTTGACCTTTTACAAACCAAAAAAATATTATTAGAAGTAAATGAACAACAAGAATTATTGACCAACCTTTTATTCTATCTTCTGAAAAGGCTTCACCACTACCCATTATTAAATATATTACAATATATAGAATTGGAGTAGTGATTAAGAAAGTGTCAGTTAAGAAAGCTCTTAACCTAACTGAAAGTGGAGAAGACTCAACTTTTACAAATTCTTCTTTAGTAGAAGTATCATTTTTATGATTATTCTTGTTTTGTTTTGTATCTCTCCATCTAGCCATTTATGATTAATTACCTCTTGAACCTGGTTTATATGCGACACTTCCATCTTTACATAACGGACAATCATCAGGTGAATACATTTCAAACGTAAAGTCTTCAAGTGCAAAAAGTGGTTTATCCAATGGTAATTTACAGTTTTCTTTAGCTTCTAAATCTGAACCTTCTCGTGAGCAAAAACCTCTATTTGCAAGTGCAGCATAAGCTACAATATTTCCACCATCAGCTTCAACTTGTTTTGCAGCTTCTAGTGCTGAACCACCAGTAGTAATGATATCTTCACAAATTACATAGTTTTCACCTTCTGTAACTTCAAAACCTCTTCTTATAGTCATTTCACCATCAACACGCTCTGCAAAGATAAATCTTACATCTAAAGCTGTTGCTAATGCAAATCCTGCAATTAATCCACCAAGGGCAGGTGAACAAACTGCATCAACTTTTATGCCAGATTCTTTAATCTGTGTAGCTAAAGCTTCTGCTAAAAGTTTTGCAGTTTTAGGGTCTTCTAAAACTTTTGCTGATTGCAAATAGAATCCAGAATGGTTACCTGAACTTAATTTGAAGTGACCTTCTAATAATGCTTGAGCATCTTTATATATTTGAGCTACGTTCATAATTAAACCGTTAAGATTTCTTGTTCTTTTGCTTTAAAAGTTTGGTCTGCTTTTAAAACATAAGAATCAGTAATCTTTTGAATTTCATCTTGAGCTTTTTTACTCTCATCATCACTGATTTCTTTATCTTTATGAATAGCTTTGATTTTATCGTTTGCTGTTTTTCTAATATTTCTGATTGCAACTTTAGCATTGTCAGTCATAACTTTAGCACCTTTAGCACTAATTTTTCTTTGATCAACAGTCATTGGAGGGAAGAATAATTTAATTACATCTCCATCATTATTTGGATTTACACCAATATTAGCATTTTGTATAGCTTTTTCAATATCCCCTAAAAGATTTTTTTCCCATGGGTTAACAACGATAGTTGTAGCATCTGCTGCTAAAACTGAACCTACTTGATTTAAATCAGTTGGTGTTCCATAATAATCTACTTTTATACCATCTAAAACTGAAGTTGTAACTTTTCCTGTTCTTAGTGTTTTATAATCTCTTTTTAAAGCCTCAATAGACTTTTCCATATGATCTTTTGTTTCAGCATTAAGCTCTTCTAACATTAATTCTCCTTTATTTATTGCAAACTTTATATTTTTATTAAATTTGCGTGTATTATACCATTTTTAACTTTGATATCTTTGCTTCAATGAAGGTTAAATCTGTAATTTTGAACTTTTTTTATATTTAAATTAGTGATAAATAAAGATTGAGTATTTTAGATGCAAAGTAGAAAGAAATATATAATATTTCTTTTCTTCTTTGAATTATTTAGCTGCTGGTACCGATGGTACTGGAGCTGAAGTTGGAGCTGCTGGAGCTTGCTCAGTTGTAGGAACTGGCATAGATGGAATTAATGTTTCTGTTTTTACATTATCAATCGCACTCTCATTTCTTTTTTCATTATACATATAACCTAGAACTAATGTATTTATAACGAAGATTAAGCCTATTGCCATTGTTGCTTTAGTTAAAAAATTACCTGGCCCTTTAGCACCAAATAATGATTCATTACTTCCGCTGTAAGCTCCAAGACCAATACTTGAACTTTTTTGAAGTAAGATTATTATTGTTAATAAAATTGCTAAAACAAATTGAACTACCAAAAGTGTAGATGTCATTATCTATTTCCTTTTTGAAAAATGGGATATATTTTATCTAAAACTTATTAAGAAAAAGTTAAAATAAAACTATCTTCAGATTAAACACTAAATAAAAGAGTAAAATTGTCAATAAAAAATGAATTCTCAAAATATGCAAACGAATATAATAACCACAACATTATTCAACAAATTATAGCAAAGTCACTAGTGCGAGAATTAAAATCTAAACCTAAAAAAATACTAGAATTAGGTTGTGGTTCTGGACAAGTTTTTTCTCATATTTCTTGGCCCATTGAATTTTATAAAGGAATAGATTTTTCAAAAGAAATGTGCCAGTTACACCCTATAGGAAGTAATATAGAAGTTAAATGTTTTGATTTTGATACGGATGAATTCTTAGCCGAAATAAAGAATGATTCTTATGATATTGTTCTTTCTTCATCAGCTTTACAATGGTCAAAAGATTTAGATAAAATAGTTAAAAATCTTTCTTTAATTACAAATGAAATTAATGCAGTTTTATTCACTTCAAACACATTTAAAACTATTCAAACAATAACAAATAGTAAATCTCCAATTTTAGAAGAAAAACAAATAAAAAAAGCTTTTTCTAATTATTTTTATTGTGAATTTGAGACAATTATGTATAAATTAGAATTTGAAAACAAAAAAGATTTATTTAATTATATAAAAAAATCAGGAGTAAGTGGTGGGTCTAATAGTTTGGATTTCAAAAATGCAAAGAAGTTATATAAAGAGTATAAGTTAAATTATTTAGAATTTGAAGTAATATTTGTTAAGACAGTTTCCAAAGTAGTTTAATGTAGTTAAACTAACTCCCTAGGGAGTTAGTTTTAGTCGTTATTACTATTCATAATTCCTAAAATTTGTAATAATGAAATAAACAAGTTAAAGAAATCTAAATATAATGATAAAGCAGCTTCAACAGGTGAATCATATCCACCTCTAATAATTTGCTGAGTATCATATAAAATAAATGCAGAGAATAATAATGCACTTACACTAGCAATTCCTAATTGCATTAATGATGATTGAATGAAGATATTTGATATACCTGCAACAATTACGATAATAAGTGCAATCATTAAGAATTTACCCATTGAAGAAAAATCTCTTTTTGTTGTCATAGCAAACATTGAAATTCCACCAAATGCAACTGAAGTCATTAAGAAAGCTTGACCAACGATTGATGCGCCACCTGGCATTGCAAAAATTGATGCTAATAATGGAGCTATCATTAACCCTGTCATAAATGTTAAAGCAAATAAAGCTAATAAATTAACTCCTGGTTTATGTTTAACTTTTGGTATTACAAACCATACCATTGCAATAACTGCTCCAAATAAAAGCCATTTTACAGGACCCATTAAGAAAGCAACAATTTCTAGACCAATATATGATCCTGCAGTTGCAGCCAATAATGAACCAGCAAACAGTTGATAAGTTGCTCTTAAAAAACTCATTAAATGTGCTTGAGATGATTCTTGTGAATGCTCGTTTGAATTATTTGATAAATAATCTCTATTATACATATGTATATCCTTTTTTATATTGTTGTTATTTTAGTGCCTAATTTTATAATGTTAGTCTTAATAACATCTTTAATTTGCATCTATATTTATATTACAAATTATATATTAAGATATAAAGGTAAACGGAAAATTAACAAATATAATAAAAGAGCTTATTAAAACTTATAAATAAGGGGTTAAGCTATGTTTTAATTGTAAAAAAACAATGATAAAAAGAACTTTCAAAATTTAAACTACATTTAAGTAATACCTCTTGACAAAGGGGAGGAAATCTCCTATAATTCCCGTCCAAAAACAGACGAACGATATCAAAAACATTTGATGTAAGACTGAAGAGATGGATGATCTTTAACAATGTAAATAGTTTATAAAGTAATCTTTATAAACTGAATATAATACTCTAACTATAATCGAAAGTAATACGATTTAAAATAAAATACATATAAATAACAAGAATATAATTCTTGTCTATTAAATTTGAGTGATAATTTTGTATAACAATACAAATTTGTCAGTATCAAACTAATTCTTCGGAGAGTTTGATCCTGGCTCAGAGTGAACGCTGGCGGCGTGCTTAACACATGCAAGTCGAACGAGAACGGATTAAAGCTTGCTTTAATTGTCAGCTAAGTGGCGCACGGGTGAGTAATATATAGGTAACGTGCCTTCGAGAAGGGGATAACGTTTGGAAACGAACGCTAATACCCTATATGCCTTTAAGACTTAAGTCTGCAAGGGAAATATTTATAGCTCGAAGATCGGCCTGTACAGTATCAGTTAGTTGGTGAGGTAATGGCTCACCAAGACAATGACGCTTAACTGGTTTGAGAGGATGATCAGTCACACTGGAACTGAGACACGGTCCAGACTCCTACGGGAGGCAGCAGTGGGGAATATTGCACAATGGACGAAAGTCTGATGCAGCAACGCCGCGTGGAGGATGACACATTTCGGTGCGTAAACTCCTTTTATATAGGAAGATAATGACGGTACTATATGAATAAGCACCGGCTAACTCCGTGCCAGCAGCCGCGGTAATACGGAGGGTGCAAGCGTTACTCGGAATCACTGGGCGTAAAGAGAATGTAGGCGGATAGATAAGTTTGAAGTGAAATCCAATGGCTCAACCATTGAACTGCTTTGAAAACTGTTTATCTAGAATATGGGAGAGGTAGATGGAATTTCTGGTGTAGGGGTAAAATCCGTAGAGATCAGAAGGAATACCGATTGCGAAGGCGATCTACTGGAACATTATTGACGCTGAGATTCGAAAGCGTGGGGAGCAAACAGGATTAGATACCCTGGTAGTCCACGCCCTAAACGATGCACACTAGTTGTTGTGAGGCTAGACCTTGCAGTAATGCAGTTAACACATTAAGTGTGCCGCCTGGGGAGTACGGTCGCAAGATTAAAACTCAAAGGAATAGACGGGGACCCGCACAAGCGGTGGAGCATGTGGTTTAATTCGACGATACGCGAAGAACCTTACCTGGACTTGACATAGATAGAATATAACAGAGATGTAATAGTGCTAGCTTGCTAGAACTATCATACAGGTGCTGCACGGCTGTCGTCAGCTCGTGTCGTGAGATGTTGGGTTAAGTCCCGCAACGAGCGCAACCCTCGTCATTAGTTGCTAACAGTTCGGCTGAGAACTCTAATGAGACTGCCTGGGTAACCAGGAGGAAGGTGAGGACGACGTCAAGTCATCATGGCCCTTACGTCCAGGGCTACACACGTGCTACAATGGGGTATACAAAGAGCAGCAATACAGTGATGTGGAGCAAATCTCAAAAATATCTCCCAGTTCGGATAGCAGTCTGCAACTCGACTGCTTGAAGTTGGAATCGCTAGTAATCGTAGATCAGCAATGCTACGGTGAATACGTTCCCGGGTCTTGTACTCACCGCCCGTCACACCATGGGAGTTGAACTCATTCGAAGCGGGGATGCTAAAGTAGCTACCCTCCACAGTGGATTCAGCGACTGGGGTGAAGTCGTAACAAGGTAACCGTAGGAGAACCTGCGGTTGGATCACCTCCTTTCAGAGAGAGAACTTAGATTCGTTTCTAAGTTCATCAAGAAAAACAAAAA
>NZ_JAHKQT010000006.1:0-3673 GCF_018861145.1 Poseidonibacter lekithochrous | reverse complement strand
AAACTAAATATAAGTACTTATCAAAGTATTTATATTTGGTTTCAAAACCAAAAGCGTTACCTTGAAAAAAATCATTTTTTTAAGCTAGCAAGATATTTAAAAATATAATGTTAAAGTCTTTAATTTTTTCGTTTAATTAATTTTCGTATGAAGTTAATTAAATAAATAAAATTTTATTATCTAAACAATTAGATAGAACACAACTATATTAGAAATTATATATGAGAATATATATTTAATAAGATAGTAGCCAAAGAATAATTATCAAAAATGCGACAGAATTCAATTCTGTTTATTATAAGCTATTAAGGGCTAATGGTGGATGCCTAGACTGTAAGAGGCGATGAAGGACGTACTAGACTGCGATAAGTCACGGGGAGCTGTCAAGAAGCTTTGATCCGTGAATTTCCGAATGGGACAACCCAGCATGGAGTGATTCATGTTATCCCGAAAGGGAGGCGAACCCGGTGAAGTGAAACATCTCAGTAACCGGAGGAAGAGAAATCAAAAGAGATTCCCAAAGTAGCGGCGAGCGAAATGGGATTAGGACAAACCCTATGCTTGCATAGGGGGTTGTAGGACCAAGATATGAGACTAGAGAATATAGATGAATAAGCTGGAAAGCTTAAGCGTAGAAGGTGATACTCCTGTAATCGAAATGTTCAATAGCTCTATTGGTATCCTGAGTAGGACGGAACACGTGATATTTTGTCTGAATCTAGGGGGACCACCCTCTAATCCTAAATACTACTTACAGATCGATAGTGAACAAGTACCGTGAGGGAAAGGTGAAAAGTACTCCAGCGAGGAGAGTGAAATAGAACCTGAAACCATTAGCTTACAATCATTCGGAGCCCTATGATTTATCAGGGTGACGGACTGCCTTTTGCATAATGAGCCTGCGAGTTGTGGTGTCTGGCAAGGTTAAGCCAAGTGCGAAGCCGTAGCGAAAGCGAGTCTTAATAGGGCGAATTAGTCAGATGCTGCAGACCCGAAACGAAGTGATCTATCCATGAGCAGGTTGAAGCTGGTGTAAGAGCCAGTGGAGGACCGAACCGGTGTGCGTTGAAAAGTGCTCGGATGACTTGTGGATAGGGGTGAAAGGCCAATCAAACTTCGTGATAGCTGGTTCTCTCCGAAATATATTTAGGTATAGCCTTGCGTAGTAGCATATAGGGGTAGAGCACTGAATGGGCTAGGGCTGCTTACCGCGGTACCAAACCCTATCAAACTATGAATACTATATGTGTAATCGCAGGAGTCAGGCGTAGGGTGATAAAATCCTATGTCGAGAGGGGAACAACCCAGACTAACAGCTAAGGTCCCAAAGTCATATCTAAGTGGAAAACGATGTGGAGTTACTGTGACAACCAGGAGGTTGGCTTAGAAGCAGCCATCCTTTAAAGAAAGCGTAACAGCTCACTGGTCTAGTGATTCTGCGCGGAAAATATAACGGGGCTAAGATATGCACCGAAGCTTTAGATTCAATATTAATATTGAGTGGTAGGAGAGCGTTCTATTCAGCGTTGAAGCTGTACCGGCAAGGAGCAGTGGAGCGGATAGAAGTGAGCATGCAGGCATGAGTAGCGATAATTGAGGTGAGAATCCTCAACGCCGAAAACCCAAGGTTTCCTACGCGATGCTCGTCATCGTAGGGTTAGTCGGGTCCTAAGTCGAGTCCGAAAGGGGTAGACGATGGCAAATTGATTAATATTTCAATACCAACAAATAAGCGTGATGTGGGGACGCATAGAGTTAATCGAGCTCACTGATGGAATAGTGGGTCGAAGGACGTAGGCTGTAACTTAGGCAAATCCGGGTTACATGAAGCCGAGATCTTACAGGCTCTTGACACTCTTCGGAGGAGATAGAGAATCGATGATACTGTCGTGCCAAGAAAAGCCACTAAGCATATTATTTGTTGCCCGTACCGTAAACCGACACAGGTG
This sequence comes from Poseidonibacter lekithochrous, assembly GCF_018861145.1. Lineage (GTDB taxonomy): Bacteria > Campylobacterota > Campylobacteria > Campylobacterales > Arcobacteraceae > Poseidonibacter > Poseidonibacter lekithochrous_A. The sequence goes on along the minus strand of NZ_JAHKQT010000006.1, from coordinate 1,724 downwards.
GGTGGGATGAGTATTCTAAGGCGCGTGGAAGAACCCTGGTTAAGGAACTCTGCAAACTAGCACCGTATCTTCGGTATAAGGTGTGCCTACTTTGGTATAGAGATTTACTCTCAAAAGCTAAAGAGGTTGCAACAAAGAGTCCCTCCCGACTGTTTACCAAAAACACAGCACTTTGCTAACTCGTAAGAGGATGTATAAGGTGTGACGCCTGCCCGGTGCTCGAAGGTTAACTGATGATGTTAGATTTATCGAAGCATTTGATTGAAGCCCGAGTAAACGGCGGCCGTAACTATAACGGTCCTAAGGTAGCGAAATTCCTTGTCGGTTAAATACCGACCTGCATGAATGGCGTAACGAGATGGGAGCTGTCTCAACCAGGGATCCAGTGAAATTGTAGTGGAGGTGAAAATTCCTCCTACCCGCGGAAAGACGGAAAGACCCCGTGCACCTTTACTACAGCTTGACACTGTAGCTTGGATATTTATGTGCAGGATAGGTGGGAGGCTATGAAACTAGGATGCTAATTCTAGTGGAGCCAACCTTGAGATACCACCCTTAAATATTTGAGTTACTAACTGGGACGTATTATCTACGTTCAGGACAATGTCTGGTGGGTAGTTTGACTGGGGCGGTCGCCTCCTAAAAAGTAACGGAGGCTTACAAAGGTTAGTTCATGGCGGATGGAAATCGCCAGTTGAGTATAATGGCATAAACTAGCTTGACTGTGAGACATACAAGTCGAACAGAGACGAAAGTCGGTCATAGTGATCCGGTGGTTCTGTGTGGAAGGGCCATCGCTCAAAGGATAAAAGGTACGCCGGGGATAACAGGCTGATCTCCCCCAAGAGCTCACATCGACGGGGAGGTTTGGCACCTCGATGTCGGCTCATCGCATCCTGGGGCTGAAGCAGGTCCCAAGGGTATGGCTGTTCGCCATTTAAAGCGGTACGCGAGCTGGGTTCAGAACGTCGTGAGACAGTTCGGTCCCTATCTTCCGTGGGCGTAGGAAAGTTGAGGAGATTTGTCCCTAGTACGAGAGGACCGGGATGAACGTACCACTAGTGTACCAATTGTTCTGCCAAGAGCATCGTTGGGTAGCTACGTACGGATGAGATAAGCGCTGAAAGCATCTAAGCACGAAGCCAACTCCAAGATTAACTTTCCCTGAAGATCCCTCTAAGACTAAGAGGTTGATAGGCTAGATGTGTAAGCGTTGTAAGACGTTTAGCTGACTAGTACTAATAGATCGTTCGGCTTATTTAGTATTCTTTGGTTTACTATCTTATTAAATATATACTTGTTTGCATTAACTTGCATAAAATTAGACTTTAACATTATTTATATCTACTCAACCTATAAGTTGAGTAATGAGTATACTGAATATTTATATTCCATGTATATTGATTACTCAGTTTTGCTGGTGGTTATAGAGAAGAGGAAATACCCAGCTCCATTTCGAACCTGGAAGTCAAGCTCTTCATCGCTGATAATACTGCAGGGTCCCCTTGTGGAAACGTAGGCCGCTGCCAGCTCTTGAGTATTTACACACAAAAGCTTAGCTTATTCAACTTTCAGTTGTTTATGCTAAGCTTTTTTTTTAGCCTTCTTTTTGGGCTTTACTTCTTTTTATTCTCTTTTAGGCCTCTTTTTTTATGTATTTCACAATTATTATATGTATTGTTATATTTCATTTACATTAGATTTATATATGATTAAAATATTAA
>NZ_JAHKQT010000011.1:11842-24842 GCF_018861145.1 Poseidonibacter lekithochrous | reverse complement strand
ACACTCTTTAAAGCTAGTATATACATATTATGATTTAGTCTAGTCGGATCAGAAGTAAGTATTCTCTCTTATTAAAATCTTGAATCTTAAATATTTATTTGATATAGTTGTATATAATAAATTTAAATTTTATTTAGGAAAATCATGTTCAGTATAAAAATATTAATTATAACTTCATTTTTTAGCATAATTATTTTACTAATTACGAGTTCTTTTTACGTATATAAGTTTCCTAAAAAAAAATATTTCCGCTATTTCAATATTTTTTCATTATTCTTTTTATTTGGGCAAATTCTAACAAGTACGAGAAATTCTATTCCTGACTTTTTTTCAATAGTTATTGGAAACACATTTTTAGTAGTAGGGTATATATTTCTATATATAGGAATCCGATCTTTATTAGATTTAGAGGCAAAATGGAATAATCGTTATTTTCTTCCTATAGGAGTGGTGTTTTTAGGTTTTATTTTATTTACTTATGTGCATTATGATGTTGCCATGAGAATAGTTATATTTTCAATTTTCTGTGTGATATATAGTTCTGTTATAACTTTGATCTTTTGGAAAAATAGAAGAAGTAATTTTGAAATTTTTGATAAACTTTCTGCAATTTTATTTTTTATTGGAATTATATTATTTATGATTCGAACAATTAAAGCATCAATTATTGAACTTCCTGCAAATTATCTTAGTACAACAGATTTATGGTTTATTCTAGTATATGTCTATTTATTTTTTATGTCTATTTGGTTTAGTATACTTTTAATAGTCCAAGGATATAGAATTTCTTATAATAAAATGGATGAAAAGAGAAATTGAAATATTTTGTATTATATATTTGTATAATTTTAAATCTCTATTCTTATGCTAAAGAGGATTTCTATCCTATTTCTAAAGAGAAAACTAAATCTTTAAATCTAAGTATTAAAGAACTAGAGTACCTTAAAAACAAAAAAGAGTTGAAGTTATGTATTGATCCAAAATGGTTACCTTTGGAAAAAATAGAAGATGGAAAACATATAGGTATTACATCAGAATTTATTAAACTAATCCAAGAAAAAATAAGTATTCCTATAAATTTAATAAAAACAGAAAATTGGACAGAAAGTTTAGCAAAAATAAAATATGGAGAGTGTGATATCCTATCTGCAATTCATAAAACTTCTTTGAATGAAAGATATTTTAACTTTACTAAGCCATATCTTAAAATACCATTAGTTGTAGTAACAAAGATTGGATTACCTTTTATTGATGATTTGAATAAAATAAAAGAGAAATCTTTAGGAATTTCTAAGAACTATGCTTTTTCAGATGTATTAAGAAGTAGGTATCCAAATATAAATTTAATTGAGTTTCCTTCTCTTCAAAAAGGTCTGTCTTTTGTACAGCAGGAAAAAATATTTGGTTTCTTAGATAACTCTATGGTAATTAATCATGAAATTCAAAAGAATAATATACATGATATTGGAATTACTGGACAATTTGTAGAATCTTTTCATTTAAGTTTAGCTTCAAGAAATGATGAATATATATTAGCCAATATATTAGAAAAAGCACTTGCTTCAATTGATGAAAATACAAGAATTCATTTTATAGAAAAATGGAATAATATAAAATATCAAACAAAAATTGATTCTGAATTAACTCTTCAAACAATATTCTTTTCATTAGTATTAATATGTATATTTTTTTATTGGAATTTAAAATTAAAGGAAGAAATTAGAAAAAAAGAAATAATTCAAATGAAATTAAAAGAAAGTGAAGAAAAATTTAGAACTTTATTTGATATTGCACCTATTCTTCTGAATGCTTTTGATAAAGATGGAAAAGTTATATTGTGGAATAAAGAGTGTGAAAAAGTTTTTGGATGGACATTTGAAGAAATTAAAAAGAAAGAAAATCCTTTACTTTTATTCTATCCTGATCCTTTGATCAGGAAAGGAGTAATAGACTCTTTTTCTGAAGATAGTAAGATTCTTTATAAAGATTGGTTCCCTAGAATAAAAAATGGAGAAAGTATTATTACTAGATGGGCAAATGTCAAACTTCCAAATAGCGAAATTATTAATATTGGACATGATGTTACAAAAGAGAGAATAGCTGGAGAATTGATTAAAGAAAAGACAGCACAGCTTAATCATGCAAAAAATGAATTAGAAAAATTGAATAGTAGTCTGGAAAAAAGAATAAAAAATGAAATTAATAAAAATACAAAACAACAAATAATGTTAATGCATCAAAGTAAGCTAGTACAGATGGGTGAAATGATTGAAAATATAGCACATCAATGGAGACAACCTTTAGCACAAATAAACTCTTCTGTTCTTTTGATTGATATGTCTTTAAATAAAAAGAAATTTACAGATTTAATGGTTGATAATAAATTATCAGAAATAGAAACATTAACAGCATATATGTCTAAAACTATTGATGACTTTAAAAATTTTTTTAATCCAAATAAACAAAAAAGTATATTTAATATTGAAGATACTATTAAAAAAGCACTGGATATTGTTAAAGGTCTTCTTCATATAAATCATATAGAAGTTTATCTTGATATTGAAAAAGATTTAGCATGTTATAGTCACTTAGAAGAACTGCAACAGGTTATTCTTATTATCTTAAATAATGCAATAGAAGCTATTATATTAAGAAAAATTATTGCAGGAAAAATTATTTTTAAAGCATATACACATGAGAATAATATAATAATGAGTATTGAAGATAATGCAATGGGAATAGACGATAATTTTTTAGATACTATCTTTGAACCTTATTTCACAAGTAAAGAAAAAAATCAAGGAACAGGAGTCGGATTATATATGGCAAAAATGATTATTGAAAGTGGATTAAAAGGTTCACTAACTGCAAAAAATAAATCAAAGGGAGCATGTTTTATTATAAAAATAGCAAAAGGAGGAAATAATGGAAAGTAGTTATCCTTATAAATTATTATTAGTTGAGGATGAGAAAGCAATAAGAGAAAATTATGTAACATATTTAAAAATGCTTTTTTCTGAAGTTTTTGAAGCGGAGGATGGCGAAAAAGCCTATGAAATATATAAATCGAAAAAACCAGATATTCTTATAATAGATATAAATATTCCAAAGTTAAATGGATTAGAATTACTTGAAAAAATTAGAGAAAATGATCACACTACTAAAGCTATTATTCTAACAGCATATACAGATAAATCTTTTTTATTAAAAGCTACATCATTAAAACTTACAAAATATTTAGTAAAACCGGTAAATAGGAAGGAACTTAATGAAACTTTAGAATTAACTGTAAATGAGTTATTGAAATATAATATTACTACGCTCAAAAGAATAGAATTAGTTGATAATTATAGTTGGGATTTAGAGATAAAAGAATTAATGAAACATAATACTATCGTTAATTTAACTAATAAAGAAAAAGTTTTACTAGAATTACTTCTTTCACATAAAAATAGAGTATTCACTTATGATGAAATTTACAATTATGTTTGGGATTTTGATGAAGATATTACTTTGAATGGACTCAAAAATATAATAAAAAGAATAAGAAAAAAACTTCCAGATAATATAATTCAAAATATTTTTAATGAAGGATATAAAATAAATTACTAAATATCACTTTTGATACTTTTATGATACTCCTAAGTTATATAATTTTTTTATGGTTTAATTTATATAAAAAAGGAATTTAGATGCAGATAAAAGGAAGATTAATTAGTGTTGTAGCTAGTAGTGTATGCTTATTCAGTATGAATTTGCAAGCTTTAACATTGAAGGATAGTGTTCTAGAAGCAATGGACACAAATCCGGTGGTTCAAGAAAGGCTTAAAAATTTTAATGAAACACAACAAGATTTAGAGATCACGAAATCAGAATGGCTTCCCTCTGTAGATTACAGAGCTACATTTGGAAGAAATAGTGCTGGAAATATAAAAAATTCTATAGATAGTAAATATGATAATAATGTTACCGATGAAACATATAATAATTACACAAACTCATTAAAAATTACACAAAATATATTTAATGGATTTAGTACTACAAACAAGATTGATTATCAAAAAGCTAGAATTCTTGGAGCAGCACATCACTATTTAGAAAATGCTAATGATATTGCTTTTCAAACAGTTGGAGCTTATTTAGATGTTGTTAGAAGTTATCAACTATATCAAAATGCTAAAGACAATGTAAAGGTAAACGAAAAAATCTATGAAGATGTACAATCTTTATATGATCAAGGTTTAACAACAAAATCAGAAATGACAAAAATTTATGCTTCTTTATCTTTAGCAAAATCAAATTTTATTGTTCAGAAAAATAACACAATAGATAAAGAATTTAGATTTAAAAGATTATTTGGAAGAGATGTTGATGTTTCTACATTCTCTTTACCTACATTAAGTTATGCAATGCCTGAGAGTAAAGAAAGAGCAACAATGTTTGCAATTAAAAACAATCCTTCAATATTAGTAAGTAATTTTAATATTAAAGGTGCTCAAGCTTTATATAAAGAGAAAAAAAGTAAATATTATCCAACAGTTGATTTAGAAGTAGAACAAGTTTTTAATGATGCTAATAAAAGAAATAACTTTGATATGCCAGATGATAGATTAAAAGCGTATGTTGCACTAAGTTGGAATTTGTACAAAGGTGGAGCACATAAGGCTGATGTTCAAAAAAGTAAAAGTACGATAAATAAAGAAGTTGAAATTCAAAGAGATTTAAAAAGACAAACGATAGAAGGTTTAGATCTATCTTGGTCTGCATACACTCTTTTAGGAGAACAATTAAAAGAATTATATGAATATTATGATTATTCACAAGAAACATTAGAAAGTTACCAAAGTGAATATGAGATGGGAAGAAGAACATTACTTGATTTATTATCAGCTCAAAATGATTTAGTTAACTCAAAAAATCAGATTATAAATGCACAAATGGATAAAACTTTTGCACAATATAGAATTTTAGATGCAATGGGATTATTAGTAAATGCAATAGTTGATGATGAAGAAGCTCTTGTTAAAATATCTTCACCAGCACTTAAACCTTTTGACATTGTAAAAGATACATTACCTGTTAATCTAGATGTTGATTCGGATGGAATAGTAGACTCTTTAGATATTTGTGATAATTCATTAAATAATAATGATGATATAACACCATATGGATGTTCTCAAAAAGAAGAAGATTCAGATTTAGATGGAATAGTAAATTCAAAAGATAAATGTCCTCAGAGTCCATTTGGTGCAACAGTTGATACAGTTGGTTGTATAATTGAAAATTCAACGAATAAATTTGAAACAAAAAAAGAAGACTTTACAAATAATGTAGTTGCATATACAGATGAAAGTCCAATAAAATCTGAAAAATTAGGTTTATATGATTATGAATTTAATGTTATGGCAAATAAAAATGTAAAATCAACTTCTTTAGATAATCATTTAATGTATGATAAATTTGAACTTATTAAAAGATTTGCGTTCATTAACATGGATAAGTTTGATTCAAAAAACAATAATTTATCTGAAGTTGCAAAAATTATAAATAATTATAAAGATCAAGATATAAAAGTTACTGTAATAGGACATACTCAAGATACAGAAAAGAAACAAGAAAGTTTTGATAAAGCAGCTTCTTATGCAAAAACAGTAAGAGATGAATTAATAAATAATGGTGTAAATGAAGAAGTAATTATTTCAGAATCAAGAGTTGATTATGATAGATCATTCTTGGAAACAAACAGAAGTGATAAGACTTTAAATAATGTAGTAGCTATTGCATTATATGTTCCTACAAAAATTGAAAAGATTATCCTTGATGATGATAACGATGGTGTAATGAACGAACTAGACAAATGTCCAAATACTTCTCCTGGGTATATGGTTGATGAGAATGGTTGTACAACTAAAATAAATTTAGAAGTTTTATTTGAAAATAATTCAGCTGTTATTAGAGAAAATTCTAAAGAAAAAGTTTTAGCATTTGGAAAATTCTTGAATGACAATAAAAACTTTAATACAGTAATTACAGGTCATGCTAGTAAAACAAATAGATCATCAGCTAAATATAATCAAATATTATCAGAAAAAAGAGCTAATGCAATTAAGAATTTATTAATCTCTAATGGTATTAAATCTTCAAGAATAGAAAGTATGGGGAAAGGTTTTTCTGTACCAGTAGCTACAAATGACACATCAGAAGGTCAAGCACAAAATAGAAGAATTGAAGCTGAACTTATAAAAATAGAAAAATAAATAAAAGGTTGATAATGAATAATAAAACTTTAAAAACTAAAGACATCCTTCTGGAGTCTTTAGTTTTATATACTAGATTATTCCATAAACCTTTTTCTGCAGAATCTTTATTGTCAGGTTTGCCAACAGATGCAAACTTGACTTCTCAAATGCTTTTTACTAAGACAAACTCAAAGTCTTTATTTTCTAGAGCTGCTTTAAGAGCAGGATTAAAAACAACAATAATTGAAAGACCAATTAAAGATATATTAAGTTTACAATTACCAACTATTTTACTTTTATCAAATGAAAATAGCTGTATTTTAGAGAGCTTCAATAAAGATAAAACAAAAGCAAAAATCATTTTTCCAGGATCAGCAGAACCTTTAGAAGAGTGGATAGATATAGATAAACTAGAAGAAGAGTATTTAGGTTTTGCATTCATGCTAAAAAAAGCATTCGAATATGAACATGAAAATGGTAAAAAAACACTTGATATATCAAATCAAAAACATTGGTTTTGGAGTACTTTAGGATTTTCTAAAAAAATATATCTAGATTGTATTTTAGCTTCAATATTAATAAACTTATTTGTATTAGCAACTCCTTTATTTACAATGAATGTATATGATAGAGTAATACCAAATAATGCACAGGAAACACTGTTAGTTTTTACAATTGGTGTAATTGTCGTATTTTTATTAGATGCAAGTTTAAAGTTTATAAGATCATATTTTTTAGAAATTGCTAGTAAAAAAAGTGATATTATCATGTCTTCTATAATTTTTGAAAAAGTTTTAGATTTACAAATGCATGCTCATCCTAAATCAGTAGGATCATTTGCAAATAATTTAAAAAGTTTTGATAGTATTCGTGGTTTCTTAACAAATGCAACTTTGAGTGTATTAATTGATTTCCCTTTTGCAATACTTTTTTTAGCAGTTATTTTTTATCTATCAGGAGTTTTAGTTTTAGTTCCAATAGTAATTATTCTAATAATAATTATTTATGCATTGATAGTTAAAAAACCTTTACAAACAAGTATTGAAAGTACCTATGAGGCAAGTGCAAAAAAGAATGGAATACTAATAGAAGCTTTACAAAATATAGAGACAATAAAAACACAAGGAATGGCTGGAAATATTCAGTTTAATTGGGAAGAATCAACAGGTGAAATTGCAAATAAAAGTTTAAAATCAAGGTTATTATCTTCTTCAATTCCTACAATTACAGGATTACTAGTTGGATTAAACACTGTCTTAATTATAGTTTTTGGGGTTTATCAAATTCAAGAATTCGAGTTAACAATGGGTGGATTAATAGCAACTATGATTTTATCAGGTCGTGCAATTGCTCCTATGGGACAAATAGCTGGATTAATTACTAATTATGAAGATGCAAAAACTTCATTTAATATGCTTGATGAAATTGTAAATAAACCATTAGAACGACCAATTGCAAGAGAATTTGTAAAAAGACCATCTTTAAAAGGAAATATTGAATTTAAAAATGTATCTTTTAAATATCCAGATAGTGAAGCTTATGCATTAAAAGATGTAAGTTTTTCTATTAAAGATGGTGAAAAGGTAGCTTTTATAGGAAGAATTGGTTCAGGAAAATCTACTATTGCAAAACTTATTTTAAAGCTATATGAACCAGAAAATGGTTCTATCCTTATAGATGGAATTGATATTTCACAAATCGATCCAGCAGATTTAAGAAAGAAGTTAAGTTATGTACCCCAAGATATACATCTTTTTAGAAATACTATAAAAAGTAATATATTAGGAAATTACAAATTTACTGATGATGAATGGATGATAGAATGTTCAAAAATTAGTGGAACTGATGAGTTTGTAAATCTTCATCCAATGGGATATGATATGCCAATAGGTGAAAGAGGAGCTGGACTTTCAGGTGGTCAACGTCAAAGTGTGGGAATAGCTAGAGCTTTAATAAATGATGCAGATATTTGGCTATTTGATGAACCTACAAATGCAATGGATCAAACAAGTGAAGCTTATATCTTAAATAGTCTAAAAGAAAAACTTGAACAAAGAACGCTCTTACTTGTAACACAAAAAATGAATATGCTTGATTTAGTTTCAAGGGTTATTGTAATGAATCAAGGAGAAAAAGTATTAGATGGTGATAAAGAAGAAGTAATTAAAAAATTAGGAGGAAAGAATGGCTAAAATTAAAGATAACTCAAAAGCCTTTTTCGAGAAAACTCCAAAATTATCTAAAAAAGCATTAAGTGCAAATGACTTTGAATATATGAATAGTTTAAGTGCTGCAGTTATTCATACCGTACCTAGAAAACTTCATTGGGTTCTTATATCTTTTTTACTTACAATAACTCTATTTTTACTTTGGGCATCATTTGCTGAAATTGATGAAATAGCAAGAGGAAATGGTAAAGTAGTTCCAAATGGTCAAAATCAAATAGTCCAAAATCTTGAAGGTGGAATTGTTTCTGAAATATTAGTAAAAGAGGGTGATTTTGTAGAAAAAGATCAGATTTTAATAAAAATCAGTAATGAAAAATCAAACTCAACTGTAGCTTCAAATGAATTAAAAGCTTTTTATTTACAAGCACAAATAAAAAGACTTGAATCAGAGTTGAAAAAAGAACCTTTTACTTTTAAAACAATTGAAAATGAGATCTTACGAGATTTCTTAGAGAATGAAAATGAATTATATTTAACAAATAAAAAACAACTTGATTCAAGAATAATGATATTAAAAGAACAAATTAAACAAAAAGAGAATGAATTAAAAGATGCAAGACAAACAATAGGTCATATGAGATTTTCAGTTAATGCTATTTCAAAAGAAGTTGAAATGACAAGACCAATGGTTAAAAGAGGAATTCGTTCTCAAGTAGATTTTTTAAAGCTTCAACGAGAACAAAGTGATGCTAAACAAAAATTGCAAAGTGTTGTTTTGTCAGTTTCTAAAATCAAATCTGAAATTTTAGAAATAAAGAAAAAAATTGATGAAACATATCAAGTGGCTGATGTAGAAACAAGAGAAAAGTTAAATGATACTATTACTTCTTTAAAAGATCTAAAAGCAAACTCAGTTGCATCAACGGATCAAGTTTTAAGAACAATCGTAAAATCTCCATCAAATGGAATAGTTCAAAAACTTCACTTAAATACAATAGGTGGTTCTGTTAAACCTGCCCAAGATTTAATTGAAATTGTGCCAACTGATTATAAGTTAATAGTTGAAGTTAAGATATTACCAAAAGATATTGCTTTTATCTATCATGGACAAAAAGCAATAGTAAAATTTTCGGCATATGATTTTTCAATATATGGAGGATTAGATGGAAAGGTAATAAGTATAAGTCCTGATACAATAACTGAAAAAGACGATAAAACTTACTATTTAGTACGAATAGAAACAGAGAAGAATTTTATTGGAGATAAAGAAAAATCTATGAAAATTATTCCAGGAATGGTAGCGGATGTAGATATCATAACTGGTAAAAAAACTATATTAGATTATATTTTAAAACCAATATTAAAAACAAAACAATATACATTTACGGAAAGATAAGATGAAAAAAATATTTTTATTAAGTGATGATCTATTATTAATAGGTAGATGGATGAAATCAATTAACTATCAAACAGAGATAGTTGAAAACATAGAAGAAACATTGGATATTAAAAATGCTATTTTGATTATGAATACTGGTGTTAGCAAAGATATATCGACTAAACTTATAAAAGAGATTATAGGAAACCAAAATGAGATTATAGTTTTAGATAACATACCAAATTTCTTAAATGCAAAAAAGTTTTTAGAACTAGGTATAAAAGGTTATGGAAATACCTTAATGACAAAATCTTATTTAAATTCTGCAGTTGAAGCAGTATCAAATAACTATATTTGGTTGATACCTCAAGTTACAACTCAATTATTAAAAGTAATGTCAGAGAAAAATGATAGTGAAATTGATGAAGAAGTAATATTTAAAACTTTAACAAAAACTGAAAAAACAATAGCAAATTTGTTAAAAGAAGGGTATTCAAATATGGATATAACAAAAGAACTAGAAATATCTATTAATACTGTAAAAACACATATAAAACATATCTACGAAAAACTAAATGTAAAAGATAGACTATCTTTTGCAGGCTTATTCACTAAATAAAATTCTAATAAATAATAAAATTTAAAATCTCCTCTAATGTCACCCCTATGGGTGATATACAAAAGAAAATATATATACTAAAATCTATAAATAATTAATAATAAACCTAAAAAGGAAGAACAATGGCAACAATTGCAGGAACTATAAAAAGTTTATCAAACGGAATTTTCAAAGTAAAAGATGAAAATGGAAATGTAAGAGAACTAAAAGTAGGTGATGAAATCTACGAAAACGATACAGTTTATGGAGATAGTGGAAATTTATCTTCATCACAAGTAGAAATACAACTTTCTGGAGATGATGTAATTGTTCTAAATGAAGGTGAGAAACAATTCATAGATGCTACATTAATAGAAACAGCCTTTGGTACAGAAGAGTTATTTTTCACTAGAGAGTCACTAGATTTAAAACTAGAAAATCATAATGCAGATGCAGATGTAATAAGTGATTTAAGAGATGCTGAATTTACAGAGGAAAATCTAAATGCAGAAGAAGATGGTTCTTTTGCCGATGCAAATGATGCAGATGCAACAGAAGAAGAAACTGCAGAAGGTGAAGAGGAAGTTGAAGATGAAGCAACAGTAGAAGGTCAGTTCCAAGCTAGAACGGGAGATGCAACAGATATAAATAGTGATTTAAGAAATGCTCAATTTAGAGCAAGAACTCAAACATTTGAAGATAAATCTGCCTTTGAGAATGAATCTACAGATAGATTAACTTCTCTTGAAAATACTGATAGACCAAGTTATACTACACCTCCATCAAATCCTATTACAAATCCAGGTACTCCAACTAGACCAGAATCTGGAGGTCCAACTGAAAATGTAACACCACCTACTATTGTAACACCTCCTGTTACTCCACCTACTGTTGTTGTCCCACCAGTGATATCAAATTTAAGTGTAAATGATATAAGTGCTTATGAAAGTGAAGGTTTTCTAGTTTTTACAGTTACATTAGATGAACCAAACTCATCTGATATTACTTTTGATTATGTAACTTCTCCTCTTACAGCTACAAATAGTGGAGTAGATTATACAGATGTTTCAGGAACAATTACAATTCCAGCTGGAAGTACAAGTATTACAATAAAAGTACCAATTACAGAAGATTATATTTCTGATAATGGCGAAACTATGCAAATAGATATTTCAAATGTTGTAGGAAATGCAAATATTACTAAACCAGTAGGAATTGGTACAATATTAGATAATACAGAAGAAAATAATAGTATATATGCAATTATAGTAGGGCCAGATGAAGTAATCGAAGGTAATACAACTACAGAATATACAGTAAAACTAGTAGATATTGATGGTAATCCAGTAATAGTTACTAAAGAAACAGAAGTTACAGTTATATATAAAAATATAACTACTCAAAATGAAGATACAGAATATAATGATGGAAATACAATTACCATAACAATTCCAGCAAATAGCTCTTCAAATACATTTACAGTAGATACAATAGATGATAATATAGCTGATAATGGTGAAAACTATAATTTAGAAATTACAAATGTAGAAGATACAGGGGATTTCGAAGATGTAGTAATTGGAGATAAAGATGGCAACTTTAAAGATGTAACAACAACAATCATAGATAACTCAAAGAATTCACCAGAAGATCCATATGATGAAACAACAACTCCACCAGTAGAAAGTGACTTAGATGCTATTACTGTAAAACTATTTGCAATAGATGGAAATGGTAATAGAGTACCAGCAAATGAAGTATTAGAAGGGAATGAAGCTTCTTATATAGCAGTAGCTTTTGACAAAAATGGAAATGAAATACTTCAAGGTGAAACAGTAGAAGTTACATTTGGAAAAACAGGTGATAGTGCAACTGCAGATGTAGATTATGATGCTACAACACAAACCGTAACTATTGGAACAATATTTAAAACACCAACAATAGATGATTATATAGCTGATAATGGAGAAGTTTATAGTGTACAAATCACAGATAAGACTTTATCTAATGCTTCAATTTATGAAACAGTTATAATAGATACTACACCTGTGAATACAACTATTTTAGATGACTCTCAACCAAGTACTCCAAATAATCCAGGTGATCCAGAAGAACCAAATATGGAAAGTGTAGTTGTAAAATTAGTTTCAACAGATGCACAAGGAAATATAATTCCAGAAGCAACAATCCCAGAAGGTGAAACAGCATATTATAAAGCAATCTTAGTCGATCCTAATGGAAATCAAATCACAAATGCAACTGGAGATGTTGATATTACATTTACAGATGGGACTGCAATTAGAACAGGAACAGTTGAAGAAGGAAAAAATGACTTTACAGCAACAAATGCAACAGTAACATTAAATGAAGTATTTAGTGCAGTAGCAAAAGATGACTATATAGCAGATAGCGGTGAGACATTCAATGTACAAATTACTGATGATACATATTCAAATGCAGATGCTTATGAAAATGTAGAACATGATACAACACCTGTAGTAACAACAATTACAGATAATCTAGCAGGAATAGAAAAACCAGTAGAACCGGGAAATCCAGAAACACCAGATAATCCAAATACACCAGTATATGGCTCAGAAGATACAGTATATGTACA
>NZ_JAHKQT010000011.1:0-11748 GCF_018861145.1 Poseidonibacter lekithochrous | reverse complement strand
ATGTACAATTATCAGGAGATAAAACAGTACAAGAAGCAGAAGGAGCAAAACTTACACATACAATAACACTTGTAGATGATAAGGGAGAAGTAGTAGTTCTAGGAAATGGAGAAACAATAACAGTATCTTTAGCATACTCAAATGATGGGACTTCAGCAGATGACTTTAGTACAAAATATACAGAAGTAACAATAACAGGAGATGGATCAACAACAAGTTTCGATTTCTCAAATATCGTAAGTGATGATTTCTTAAATGAATTAAGTGAAAGTTATGATGTAAAAATAGATGCAATAACAAATCAAAGTGGATACTTTGAAAATATAGTTGTTTCAGATGTAAATTCAGGAAAAGGGACAATCTTAGATAATCCAGGAACATTACCAGTAGATCCAGAAAATCCAGAAGTACCAGGAACACCAGGAACGCCAACAGAGCCAGATCCAGAAGATCCAGAAAACCCAGCATATGGAAGTGAAGATACAGTATATGTACAATTATCAGGAGATAAAACAGTACAAGAAGCAGAAGGAGCAAAACTTACACATACAATAACACTTGTAGACAAAGATGATAATCCTATTATTTTAGCAAATGGTGAAACTATAACAGTAGAATTAGCTTATACAGTTGGAGACACAGCAACAGATGCAGATTTTGATCCAGTTAGAGTTACTTCTGTTACGATTACAGGAAATGGAACTGATAGTAGTTTTACATTCTCAAATACAATTACTGAAGATTTAATTAATGAAGGTACTGAAAGTTATGATGTAAAAATAGATGCAATAACTAATCAAAGTGGATACTTTGAAAATATAGCTATAGCAGATGTTGCTAATGGAGCTAAAACAACAGTTAATGCTGCTAAAGGAACAATCACAGAAGAAGTTGAACTTAGAAATGAAGCTGAAACTGTTGTTGAAGGTGCTTCTACAATTACTAGTACTACAGAATCTTTAAATTTACTTGCTAATGATGAATTAGGAGTAGGTGGTAAAATCGTAAGCTTTGAGTACAAAGATGAAGATGGAAATACACAAACTGCTACTTTAGTAAATGGGGAAGCAACTGTTAATTCTCAATATGGAGATATAACTATTGAGGAAGATGGAACTTGGAGTTTTACTCCTGATGCTACTGAAAACAATTTAAATGGTGTTGATGATATCTTTACTTATACAGTTCAAGATAGTACAGGTACAACAGGAACGGCAACATTTACAATTAAAGTAACAGATACAAATCCATCTGCAACTGCACCAGATAGCATTTTAGATGAAGATGATTTAGTTAATGGAAGTGATACAAATAAGGAAAGCTTAATAGCAGAACAAACTTTAGTTATAAACAAAAACCAAGATGATATTAAAGATGTAACTTTTGATGCTGCAACTATTACAGCATTAGATGCACTTAACTTAGAATCGAATGGTGCTAATATTACTTATACTTTAAGTAATTCAGGTCATACAATTACAGCAAATAATGGTAGTGTTGATGTATTTACAATCGACTTACTTAATACAAATGATGCAAGTGGTGATACTCAAAAATATAAATTTGAACTACTTGATACAATTGATCATCCTACAATTGATGCTCAAGATAGTATAGACTTACCATTTAGCTTCAATATCTCAGATATTGATTCTAGTGTGGCTGGTTCAGAATTTAAAGTAACAATAGTAGATGATGTACCAACTGCAAATACTGAAGCTAAACTTTCTGTAGTAGAGGGTGGAGTAGAACTTACAGGTATGGTTAATCTTCTTGATAACGATGTAAAAGGTGCTGATGAACCACTTACAACTATTACAGGATTTACATATACAAATGAATTGGATGAAGTTGTAGATGGAACATTAGGTGAGCAAATGAATACTAAATATGGTTCATTAACGGTAAACAGTGATGGTTCTTGGTCTTATACTTCAGATGCAACTGAATCAAATGAGAGTGGAGATAATGGTACTACTGAAAATGATGCAGTTACAGATAGCTTTACTTACACAATAACTGACTTCGATGGAGATACTTCAAGTGCAGTTCAAGATATTGATGTGACTGATGGAGCTAATCCAACTATTGACCCAGCTGATTTAACTATTACAGAAGTTACTCTAGGTAGTGCTGTATCTCTTAATCCTTTTACATCATCAAATAATGCTTTAAATGTAGAAAAAGGAAGTGATGAAATTGCAGATACAAAATTTGCTCTTGCAAGTATTGCCACATTAACAGCACTTGGTATTCAATCTGCTGGTGAAGATTTAGTTTATGCATTATCAGCAGATAAGCATACTATAACAGCTACACGAACAACAGGAGGAGAAGAGGTATTTAAGATAGTTATTACAGATCCTGCATCTACAGATGCAAAATATGACTTTACACTTTCACTACCAATTGACCATACAAAAGCAACAAATGATGAAGAATGGACATTACCATTTAGTGTATATACTGTTGATACTGATAACTTTACTACAGAAGGAGATATAGAAGGAATTAACGCTGATGATGATGCAATTGATACTTTTAATGTAACAATCCAAGATTCTACTCCAAGTGCAGTTGCTTCAAGTATAGAAACAAATGAAGATACGTCTAAAACTATCCGTTTAAGTCAAGATGATTTTGGAGAATTTAAAATTACGCCAACTAACAATACTGAAGTTACAGTAGGAGTAGGTGATACAAATAAAGTAGATATTTATGATATCAATGGTGATGATGTTATAGGTACTCTAACAAATAATGGAGATGGAACAGTTACTTTCACTCCAGCAGATGACTATAGTAATTATAATGTTAATCCAACATTTGACTATACAATTACAGATAATGATGGAGATACTGCAACAGCGACTGTTACTATTAAAGTAAATCCTATAGCAGATGCACCTGGTGTGACTGTAGCAGATGTAACTACAATCGAAGATGCAAATAGTGCTAATGATACTGGTAATGAAAGAGAAGGTGAAAATAGTGTAGCTCTTGGTTTAACAAAACCAACATTAAGTAAAGATCAAATAGACCAAAATGATGTAACAACAACTGCAACGGGAGATAATCCTGAACGTTTAGGGTATATTGAACTTAAATTTGCAAATGGTGAAGCTGTTAATGGTGCAGTTATTGAAAAAGTTAATGGAGATGACTTATTTACTCTTTCATCAAACAATCAAGTTGTGAAAATATTTATCACTGATGATGCAGAGTATCACCATGCAGGTTTAAATCCTGATACAGATTCAGGAACAATTCTTAAACTTACAACAGAAGAATACCAAGGTCTAAAAATAATTCATGCAGAAGATAATGATACTGATATTAAAATAAATATCAAAACAACATCGTATGAAGTAGATGATGCTGGAGTACCATTAGGTACTTCTGTTGATTTAACTGAAAGTAAAAGTGCTAATATGACTGTTAAAATCAACCCAGCTACTGATGATATTTCATTGATTTGGGATACTTCAACAGGTGGAACAATAAGTGCAGACAATAAGACTTTTACTTTTGACACTAAAACAGAAGGAGGATACTTTGATACTCCAATTGATTTAAAAGATATTCTTACAAAAACAAGTGGAACGCAAAATGATACAACTCCATTGCTTGGAGATTTAGACGGTTCAGAAAAAAGAACTTATACGGTTTCTGGTATTCCTGAGGGAACTGTTATTACTGTAGGTACACAAACAGCAGTTGCTGGAAGTGATGGAATAGCAACTCTTGTATTTAATAATACAAACAATAAAGACGCAGATCCAGAATTTTCTATGAAATTACCTGAACAATATAGTGGAACAGTAAATGGAACAATTAAATTAAGTGTACAAGATATAGGTGTAGATAGCGGTGATACACCAAGTAATCCTAAAACAGCAGAAGTTTATTTCAATGTTGAAGTTACTCCAGTAGCAGATTTAGCAACTATCCAAGTATCTCAAGCTGTTGGTTTTGAAGATGCGGGAAGAAGTAAAGGTAATACTGAAGATAAAGATGGAACAATCGACAAACCAGAAGATGGTATTGCTCTTGATATCAAAGTAAGTTCAGATGATAAAGATGGTTCTGAGACATTTAATGTAACTATAAGTGAAGTTCCAGATGATGGGGCGATTTACTACAATGGTGGATTATATAATAAAGATGGTTTTATTAGTGGAACAGATGATACTAATGTTTCAGTTGATAATAGTGGAACAGGTTGGGCAATAACTATTAACGAGTATGACAATAATATCTTACCAAAATTTATCCCAGCACATAATGATGACACAGATTATACTTTAAATGTATCAGCAGAAACTAAAGATGGAGATAGTGTTGCCGCTCCTACTGTTACAAATATAAATGTAATAGTTAAAAATGTGGCAGATGCACCTGTTGAAACAGATTTAAATGATAATATAAATGTAAATGAAGATAATCAACTGAATTTAAGAGATATTTACTCAACTCCTGCAAATCTTGTATCTTATGATAATTCAGAAGAACTTACAGTTAAGATAGAACTAACAGATGGATTTACTATAGATTCAGGTAGTCCATTTTATATAGAAGATGGTTTATATGTTGTAAAAGCAAGTGATATAATTGATGGTGATATCAAACTTGTTGTACCTGAAAACTTTAGTGGAAATGCTAGTTTTGATTTAACTTATGTTACTACTGAAAAAGCAGGTGAAAATGATAGTAAAACTTGGGATCCAGTTACTGTTAGTATTTTTGTAAATCCAATTGCTGATAATGTTGTAATCACTGAGACTTCAACAATCTATGAAGATGCAGATGGAAGTGCAAATAAGTTAAATCTAAAACCTACTTTAATTGATGCTGATACAGCTGGTGAAGAAACTATTGCAAGTATTAAGTTTTTAGCTACTGAAGTTCCTGCTGGATATAAACTATATTCAGATGAAAATATGACTAATGAATTAACAGAAACTGCAGCAGGATACTATGAACTTACAGCTGAAGAAGCTGATAGTGTATATGTAAAAAATACAGCAGATCATGATCTAAATAATGTTGATAGTTTTGATTTATCTGTAATATATACTGTAACAGATACAAATACAAGTACAGATACAAATGATTTTACTCATACACACACTGTAAATGTAAAAGCTGTAACGGATGCTCCAACTTTAACTGTAGGTGATATTACAACAGAAGATAATATAACAATTGATAATGAAAATGATACTGTAACTGTAAATGCTGATGACTCAGAATTTAATGTAGCAGTTACAACATCAAGTCCTGATGCTGATGGAAGTGAAACAGTTCAAAAAATAGTGATTTCAGGTGTTCCTACTGGTGTGTCTGTTGAGGGTGCTACTTACTATGGTTATTCAGGAAGTGAAGCTAATGGTATTTGGGTTATTACAGCTCCAACAGATAATGATTTAGATACTGATGGTGCATTAGAAAATATTAAGTTTAAAATAAATTCAGGTGCAGATTTTGAAGATAGGGAAATGACAATCACTACTTATACAAAAGATGGTGCAGACGCAGAAGTAAAAGAAGCTTCTCAAACTATAAATATTGTTAGGAACTATACTCCAGGAACAGAACCTGGAACACCAGCAGAGTTAAATTTAGCATTAAAAGCTACAGTTCCAGATATTGACGAAGATGTTCAATTTAACTTAGGAAGTATTTTAGAAGTTACTCAAGTAACTGCAGGTAATGCAGCTAGTCAATCAGTTATAACTTTTACAGATATTCCTGAGGGTTCTACTGTTAGTGGATATGATTATTCTTATGAACAAGATGGGAAAACTCACTATGTAGTTACTGGAAATGGTAATGTATCTGATATGAATACAGTGTTATCACAAGTACTTATCACAACTCCAAAAGATATGAACTCTGGGCAAGAGGGAGATTTAAAAGGTAACTTTACATTAACAGCAGATATTGTAACAAGTCATAATGGTGCCTTTAAAGAAGGAAATACTGTAACACTAGATCCTGAAGCAACTATCTCACCTATAACAGATGCAATGACTGTAGCTGTAACAGCTGATAATATCAATGAAGATGGTAAAAGTAATCTTTCTATTACTTTATCAAATCCATCTGATGGAACTAAAACAGAGCTTGTTGGTAGTTCATTAACTATTAAAGTAACTGAAGATTGGAAAGATTCAA
Organism: Poseidonibacter lekithochrous; assembly: GCF_018861145.1. Lineage (GTDB taxonomy): Bacteria > Campylobacterota > Campylobacteria > Campylobacterales > Arcobacteraceae > Poseidonibacter > Poseidonibacter lekithochrous_A. The sequence continues at coordinate 5,571 of NZ_JAHKQT010000011.1, read as the reverse complement.
ATACAAATGGAGAAGGAACTGAAGGTACTTTAACTCAAACAGGTACAGAGTATAATATAGTTGATAATAATGATGGAACATATACTATTACTAAAACAGACAATTCGCCATTTACAGTGGATACTGCAATCACAGGACTACAATATGCTCCTGCTTTAAACAGAGATGGAGATGTAAACTTTGAAGTAAGTGTTAAAAATAAAGAAACAGGAAGTACTTTAGAATTAGATTCAAAAGGTAACACAACTATCACAGTAAGTCCTGAAATAGATGTAGTTATAGATACAAGTGTTGTTACAGCAACTGGTACAGAAGATAAAGAAGTAACAGTTGGTTCTACAACATTAGGAAATTCTGTTAGACTTGAAATAACTACAGCTAGTATTGTTGATGGTTCTGAAAAGTATGGAAATATTATCTTAGATGAAGTTCCAAATGGTTTTACAGTTTGGTATAACGATGGTACAGATTTAGTTATGGCTACAAATATTGGAACAACTGATGGCGGAACATTTGATACAAATCCAGGTATCACAGGAGATGCCGAAGTAACTAGAAATAAATGGTTAGTTCCAGCAACATCTGATGGAAGTAAACCTGAGGTGTATATTAATGCACCAGAAAACTGGTCAGGTGAGTTTGATTTCAAAGCTAAATTTACAGTTAGTGAAGAAAATCTTTCAACAGTAACTCCTATGGATGTTGATGTAACAGGAAAAATAACTTCAGTAGCAGATGATATAACTATTGCTCCTACACTTACATTTGGTGATGCGTTTAGCTGGGTTGATTTAAAACTTAATGCAAATATGGAAGATGTAGATGGTAGTGAAACTATGAGTTTAGAGTTAACTGGGTTAGATCAATCAGCGCAATTCCAACTTACAGATGGAACAGCTGTAAATGCTACTTTAGACGGAAGTACTTGGAAATTAGATGGTATTGCATTTGATCAAATTAATAACATTCAGTTTATTCATGATAAAGATGTTACAAATGTTGGTGTGACAGCTAAAACAGTTGATGGTACAATAGTTAATACTATAGAAGCTATTGGCACATTTAAATTAGATGTTTCAGATGTTTCTGGAAATTTAAAACTAGATACTGGATTAAGTTTAAATTTTGATAATATTGATGCTTTATCAAGTAGTAATACTTTAAAAAATATTGATACGATAGATTTAAGTGAAAACGGTGAAAATAACCTTCTAAACTTATCTTTACAAGATGTAATAGATATGACAGATAGTAGTAATGAGCTTAAAATCACTGGTACAAGTGATGATGATGTTACTCTTAAAGGTAACTGGGAAAAAGGTTCAGAAGAATCTGGATTTGATGTATATACAAACACAGATGATGATACAGTAAAAGTGAAAGTACAAACAGATATTTCTGATGGTATAACTAACTAATCTAACAAAATAGTAAAGAGATAAATTTATTTATCTCTTTACCTATCTATATTTAGATATAATTAATGTATGAAAATATTTATAATTATCTTCTTTTTTATTTTTACTAGCTATTCAGCTAATTTTACTAGTGCTTCTCTTATTTCTAAGGTTGAAAAAAAGTACAATAGATTTGCAAAAAATAGATTTGTAGCATTAAATAAGTTATTAAAAAGACTTGACAATAGTAATACAAAGAAAAAACTTGAAAAAGTTAATGATTTTTTTAATGCTGTAAAATATGGTAATGATAAAGATGTTTATGGTAGAAGTGATTATTGGGCATCTCCTTATGAGTTTTTAGCCAGAGATAAGGGGGATTGTGAAGATTATGTTATTGCAAAATTTTTTGCATTAAAACAGTTAGGAATACCTTCTTCAAAAATGTTTTTATCTTATGTTAGATTAAAAGGAAAAAAAGAAGCTCATATGGTTTTATCCTATTTTGAAACACCTACTTCAGAACCACTAATCTTAGATAGTATAAGACGAATAATATTTCCAGCTTCAAAGAGAACAGATTTAAAACCAATTTATAACTTTAATCCAAATATTTTAAATAAGGGCAAAAAAACGACTGCTCACAAAAAATGGGATGTAGTTCTAAAAAAAATTAGGGAGAAAAAGATATGAGTTTATTTAAACAAGTTTCAATTGTATTATCTTTTATTTTTACAATATTATTTATATTAATAACGGTAGTTTCATTTAAAATAATAAAAGATTCTACAGAAAAATCTTTATATGAAAATGTACAAAATAGTGTAACAAGTATTAGTCTATCTATTACAAATGCAGGTACAGATCTTGGTTCTATAAAAACAGTTATAAATGCAAGTTTTGATAATGGAAATTATGAAAAAATAATTTTTAGAGATATGAATGAAGTAAGTATTTATGAAACATCAAAAGAGATAGAACCACAAGAAAAAGATATTCCCACATGGTTTATAAATTTTGTAGATATTGGTGAAGTTTCAGCTAAAGCAACTATTTCAAAGGGGTGGAATGTTTTAGGAACGATTGAAATATACAATGACAGAAGTATCTTTTATCAACAAACTTACGGAATATTTAAGAATCTTATCTATTCCTTGTTGATAAGTTTCTCTATCTTAACTCTTATTCTTTTCTTTTTATTTGGATATATATTAAGACCTCTTAAAATTATCAAAAAACAAGCAAATGCAGTGATGAAAAATGAATTTATTATTCAGGAGAAACTGCCTTTTACCACTGAATTCAAATCAGTAACTTTAAGCATAAATAGCATGATAAATAAAATAGAAAAAATGTTTGAAAATACAAATACTGTTTTAAAATTAAATAATGAACTTCTATATATTGATGAAGTAAGTAAATTACATAATAGAAAATATTTAAGACTAAAAGTAAATGAGTTTTTGGAAAAAGAAAATCCAAATAATCAAGGTATTATTGCTATTATTTCATTGAAAATTGATGAACTAAATAAAAAGTTTGGATATGTAAAAACAAATGACATTTTATTGAATTTTGCAAATATAATGAAAAAAGAGTTCGAAAATGATTCAAATATAATGGCTAGAATAAATGGTTCAGAATTTGTTATTTTATCTCCAGATATAAATAAAACAGATATGAAAGAATCTATATCAAAATTTATAAAAGATCTACATGAAAAAGTGGAACTTTTGAAAGATGAAATATTTATTGGTTTATTTAAATATGAGGAAGAACAAAATGCAAAAATACTTTTAACTAAGATGGATTATGTTATTTCTCAAGCTAAAACATTTCACGAGCAAGATTATTATTTTATTGAAGATATTGATAATTGTTTAACAAAAGAAGAATGGATAAAGATAATAAATATATCATTAGAAAAAGATTATTTTAAACTTCTTTATAGAGATATAGTAGATATAGACTTAAAAAATGTGTTATATAAAACTATAAGTTTTGAATTAAACTATGAAAATAACAACTTTTCTTATAAAGGTCTAATCCCTTCTATTCTAGCATTAGGTAGATTAAATGAAATTTATTTGTACATAATAGAAAGAATATTAAGAAATAATGAAAAAGAAAATAGACAAATCACTATACAATTACCAAAGGTCTTTGTTATAGATTTTAATAACTATTCAAAATTAAAAGAGTTATTTATTAAATATAAAAGCTTTGATAATAAAAATTTAATATTTGAAATTGAAGAAGAATCTTTTAACAAAAACTTAGAGAATACAACTATGTATATAAATTTATTTAAAAAATATAGTTTTGGTTTTGCTGTATTTAACTTCATAGCTAATAGTACGGATTATTTTTATTTAAAAGAATTAAAACCTTTATATATAAAAGCTTCAAAATATTTCTTATTAGAATCAGCACAGAGTTTAAGTGTTCTAAAAATATTAACTCAATCTTTGGATATAAAACTAATAGCAACTTCTGTAAATAGTATTGATGATATAGAAGTATTGTCTAATTTAGGGATAAATGCAATTTGTGGATCAGTTATGCAAGATTTAAATAAAGGTAAAAGTTAGAGAATTAAGAGAATATTATTCTAAAAATAAAAGGATAACGATATTTTAAATAGGAAAATAATTTAAATTTTAGTTAAGTTTTTTAATACCTAGATCATTTGTTATAATATATATTTTCAGAAGTCACTTTATAGAATTTTTTATAATCAATGGGGACTGTTCAAAAATCCGTGTCAATCTGGTAAAATAAAAAATACCAAAGGACACACGGATGAAAATAGAAATAGATGCTGAACAATTTGATAAAGATATTGGGATGCCCCTTGAGGGTAAAAATCTGGTAAAAGTATCGGTGGAAAAGATGGAGCATTAAGCTCATTAATAAAACAATTAACAGAAGCTGCACTTGCAGCTGAAATAGATTCTCATTTTACAGAAGATTTAAATAAAAATCGTAAAAATGGTTATTCTTCTAAGACTATGAAAAGTGAACATGGTTCATTTGAACTAGATGTTCCAAGAGACAGAAACGGAAGCTTTGAGCCTGAAATTGTAAAGAAAAATCAAACCAGTATGACAGATGAAATAGAAGAAAAAATTCTTGCTCTTTATTCCCATGGAAATAGTTATTCTCAAATAGCAAATTTAATAGAAGATATTTATGGTGTAGGTTTTCTAAGGGTGCTATTAGTGCTGTTACAGACGCCCTGTAAGAAGTGCCCTTTAGGTATAAAATAATACCAATGCTTCAAGAATGGAAAGTAAGACCACTAGAAGAAGTATATCCCTTTGTATTCCTTGATGCCATTCATTACAAAGTTAAGGAAGATGGACGATATATCTCTAAAGCTTTTTATACAGTCTTAGGAGTTAGAGTTGATGGTAAAAAAGAAATATTAGGACTTTATTTAAATGCACCCCAAGAGTATTTCCTCCCTACGGTCAGGGCAAAGTGAAGGTGCTAAATTCTGTTTGCAAGTTTTAACAGACTTACAACACCGTGGAATAAAAGATATACTCATTGCATCAGTTGATGGTATTAAAGGCTTTCCCGAAGCTATCAATTCTGTATTTCCAGATACTCAAGTTCAACTTTGTATTGTTCATCAAATAAGAAATAGTTTAAGATTTATAGGATCAGCAAATCAAAAACAATTTGCTAAAGAATTAAAATCAGTTTATCAAGCCTTTACTAAAGAAGAAGCTGAAATTGAACTTGATAAACTTGAAGAGAAATGGGGTAAGAAATATCCTATAGTTTTTACTTCTTGGCGAAATAAATGGGAAAATTTATCAGTCTATTTCGAATATCCAGAAGATATAAGAAGAGTAATTTATACAACAAATATTATAGAATCTGTTCATAGACAATTTAGAAATTTAACAAAAACAAAAGGTGTTTTCCCCAACGATAACAGCTTACTTAAATTGTTATTTATGGGGATTCAGAATGCCTCAAAAAAATGGACTGCGCCTGAAGGAAGTACTCTTGGGGTACCAGTAAGAAATTGGAGTTTAACAATTTCTCAACTCTCAATTTACTTTGAGGGAAGACTAGATAAAACATTAAATTTATGATTCAATTTTAGGAATTACTAGATGACTGACACGGATTATTGAACACTCCAGGCTTCTTCTGAAAA
>NZ_JAHKQT010000029.1 GCF_018861145.1 Poseidonibacter lekithochrous | reverse complement strand
GGGTAAAATGCTTTTTGTAAAATGTGTAGCATTACAGATGAATCTTTTCCTACACTATAAAGCATTCCAGGGTTTTGAAACTCTGCTACTACTTCTTTCATAATGTGCATAGATTCAGCTTCAAGCTGTTTTAAATGTGTTAATCTTTCTGGGCTTATTTCCATATTCTTCTTCTCCATTAATTCTGACTAGTTCAAATTAAAAGTTTGATTCATCATTTGTATATTTATTTTTTGTGTAAACCACACTCTTTATGTTCTGGGTTTTCCCACCACCATCGTCCTGCTCTAATATCTTCACCGTCCTTAACGGCTCTTGTACAGGGTGCACAACCAATACTTGGAAAGCCCTTGTCATGAAGTTTGTTATATGGAACTTTATTCTCTTTTATATAATCCCAAACATCATTTTCACTCCATAAAATTAAAGGATTAACTTTTATTAAATTAAACCCTTCATCCCATTCGATAAGTTTCATTTGGGTTCTTGTAACACTTTGTGCGGCTCTTAATCCTGTAAACCAAATATCAAGACCTTTTAAAGCACGTTTTAAAGGTTCAATTTTTCTAATACCACAACAAGTTTTTCTATTTTCAATACTTTCGTATTGTCCATTTACACCTTGAGTTTTATATAAGTTTTGAACATCATCAACATTAGGAAAATATACATCTAGCTTGATATTATATTTTAAATTTGTTGCATCCATTACATCATATGTTTCAGGATGAAGTCTTCCTGTATCCAAAGTGAAGATTTTAGCATCTTCATAATTTTTTAAAATGATATCAGTCAAGACTTGATCTTCTGCTGCTAAACTTGAACTTAATGCTGAAGAGTATTTATAATGTGTTAAAAAATACTCTACAACTTCTTGTGCAGTTTTGTTTTCTAATTCTTTATTTAATTTATCTACTAATTCTTTACTCATAATACAACCTATATTTGATAATCATTTGCCGTAGGTTTAACTCTACCTAGGTCAATTTTATTCCATGCTCTTTCATGGAAATAGTACAATGCCATTTTTGTAAACAGTTCAATTGAACCAATTGAAGCAGCCATGGTTAAGTCACCAGTAATAAAGTACGAGATTATAATTGTATCAAGAGTACCAATTGTTCGCCAAGATATGGTTTTTACAACTGATCTATAAGCTTTTTCTTGCATCTATTCTTTCCTCATATCTTATTTTGTATATGAGAACGAAGAGTTTTTACTCTTCGTCATAGTCATATAACCCTGAACTTAAATATCTTTCACCTGTATCACAAAGAATAGTTACAATAACTTTCCCTTTATTTTCAGGTCTAGATGCTACTATTTTTGCAATATGTGCATTTGCACCTGCAGAAATACCAACTAATAAACCCTCTTCTTTCGCTAATGCTCTTGAACTTGCAATTGCATCTTCATTTGATACTTGAATAACTTCATCATAAATTTCTGTATTTAATACGTCTGGAACAAATCCTGCACCAATACCTTGAATTTTATGAGGACCTGGTTTACCACCACTTAATACAGGTGATGCATCTGGCTCAACTGCAATAATTTGAACATTTGGATTATTTGCTTTTAATACTTCACCAGTTCCTGTAATTGTTCCACCTGTACCAATTGCAGCAATGAAAATATCAACTTTTCCATCTGTATCGGCTAAAATTTCTTTTGCAGTTGTAAGTCTGTGAATTTCAGGATTAGCTGCGTTTCCAAATTGTTGAGGAATAAATGAATTAGGAGTTTCTTCGCTTAATTCAACTGCTTTATCAATAGCACCTTTCATTCCTTTTTCAGGTTCTGTTAATACTAAGTCAGCACCTAAAGCTTTTAATAATCTTCTTCTTTCAATACTCATAGATGAAGGCATAGTAAGAACTAATTTGATTCCTAAAGCTGCACAAACACCAGCAAGAGCAATACCTGTATTTCCAGATGTTGGTTCGATTACTGTTGTATCTTTATTAATTAAACCTTGCTCTAAAGCTGTGTTAATCATGTTTGTACCAATTCTATCTTTTACTGAATGTGAAGGATTCATAAATTCACATTTTCCTAAAACTGTTGCACCACTTTCTTCACTTGCACCTTGTAATTTTACTAAAGGTGTGTTACCGATTAATTCTGTTATATTATTTGCATATTTCATTTTGTTTTCCTTTATATACTGTAATGTAAAAATTCATTGTATTTATCTTGATAATCATCTAGTTTTGCTAGATTCATATCAAAAAGTTTTTTCATATTTTGTTTTGATTCATCAAAAAAGATATTTAGTATAGGGTTTGATGTTTTTGCATCAACCACATTTATATCACCTTCAAGTGCAACTAAGATATCTAATACTTTTATATCTTCTGGCGCATGAGCTAAAATATAACCACCTTTTGCTCCTCTGATACTTTTTACAAGTTCAGCACGTCTTAGTTTACTTAAGAGTTGTTCTAAATAATTTTGAGGAATATTAGCATTTGATGAAATCTCCTTAATTTGCATTGGAGTTTTTTTATCATGTTTGCTAAGTTCGTACATGGCAGTTAAACCATATACACCTTTAGTTGAAATTAGTGGCATATTATCATATCCTCTAATTTAAAGCTTGTGTTAAATCTTCAATTAAATCAACAGTGTTTTCTAGACCAATAGATAATCTAACCGTTACAGGACTAACTCCAGCTTTTTCTAACTCTTCTGGACTCATTTGTGAGTGAGTTGTAGATGCTGGATGAACGATAAGTGATTTACTATCTCCTATGTTTACAACAACAGAGAATAGTTTAGCACTATCAATAACTTTTTTAGCCTCTTCAAAAGACTCAACATCAAATGAAATTAAACCAGATGATTTTCCACCTTTAAAATATTTTTGAGCTTTGTCATAATATTTATCTGATTTTAATCCTGGGTAATTTACTGCTTTAACTTTTGGATGTGATTCTAAGAACTTTGCAATTTCGAGTGCATTGTCTGAATGTTTATCAACTCTTAAAGCTAAAGTTTCTAATGTTTGAATTAATAACCAAGAATTAAGTGGAGTTTGAACTGCTCCTATATCTCTTGCTAATGATAATCTAGCTCTTAAACAAAAGTTTGGAAGAGGAACATCTGTATAAACTAAACCATGATATGAAGCATCAGGAGTTGTAAAATCAGAATATCTGTTTTCATTTGCTTTAAAGAATTCAGCTAAACCATCTCTTTCAACAATAATTCCACCAATAACAGTACCTTGACCATTTGTATATTTTGAAGTTGAATGAACAACTACATCAACACCCCATTTGATTGGGTTAAATAAAGCAGCACTTGCAACTGTATTATCACAAATAGTAAGTACACCGTTTCTTTGTGCTATTTCTACTATCTTTTCCACATCTGCAACGGCAATTTGTGGGTTTGATAATGATTCAAAGAAAATAGCTCTTGTCCCTTCATCAATTTGTTCTTCCAAGTTTGAAGCATCTTCACTTCTAAAAATCTTAGCTTCTATTCCAAATCTTTTAATAGTATGAGTTAATAATGTAACTGCTCCACCATATAATTTATCTGAAATTAAAATATTATCTCCAGCTTTTGCAACATTTGCAATTGCATAAAATATTGCAGATTGTCCACTTGAAACACATAAAGCGGCAGCTCCACCTTCAAGTTGTGCAAATCTTTGCTCTAATACATCAGTAGTAGGATTATTTAATCTTGTGTAAATTGGTCCTAATTCTTTTAAAGCAAATAAATTAGCAGCATGTTCCGAATCTCTAAAGGCATATGCAGTAGTTTGAGTAATTGGTACAGACATTGAACCGTAACCCTCTTTCTTGTTATAGCCTCCATGAACTGCAATTGTTTCGTTTTGCATTGTTTAATCCTTTTTTTATTTAATTTATAGTGAAAGTATAGAATGTTTTGTTTTTAATGTCAAGTGATTTAATTGCAATTAATTAGATATTCTCTAGAAGATTACTTGTATTTAATAAAAAAAGATTAAATTTAAATAAAAACGAGACTTATTTATTTTTACAAAGTCCTAATCTATAGGTATTTATGATGCTACTAAGATTAAATAAATTAATCATGATTAAAAAAGAAGAAATTTCAAAATTTCTTTAAAAAGTGTTTAAAATACTATAGTTGATTAAATAAGTAAAGTATATTTTTACAATAAATTTAAAAAAAAGGATATAATTTTATATTAAAAAAGGTTAAAAAAATGAAAAAGAACATATTTGAAAATATTATAATCAATAAGAATAAAGAACAATTTTTTGATTTACTAGAAACTGACAATATAAAAATTGAAAAAATAGTCTCAAATGGACAAAGTTCACCTATAAATTTTTGGTATTCTCAAGAAAAGAATGAATTTGTACTTATATTAAAAGGAAATGCAATTTTAGAGTTTGAACAAAAGTGTATAGAACTTAATGAAGGCGATTATATTGATATAAAAGCTTTTACAAAACATAGGGTAAAATACACGAATAAAGATGAGTCAACTATATGGCTTGCAATATTCTACTAGAGTAGGGGATTACAGTGAGAAGTTTTTTAATTTTAATTTTTATGACAAGTTTTTTATCTGCAAATGAAGTAGGTGCTATTGATTTAACAATGACGTGGGTAGGGTTTCTAGTTCTTTTTGTATTTGTAGTTGCTTATTATTTTATTGCTAATGAAGAAAAATATAAAATAGATAAATCAGTACCGGCACTTTTTGTAGGAATCGTATCTTTTTTATTAATAGCAGTTTACTATTATATAAATGATTTAAATATCCATGCTGTTCATGATGAAGCAGAAAGTGTTATTTTAGAAATTGCCGAGATAATTTTCTTTCTTTTTGTGGCAATGACATATATTGAATCACTTATACATATGGGAGTTTTTGATACTTTAAAATATAAGCTTATTTCAAAAGGCTATTCTTATCGAAAGCTATTTTGGCTAACAGGATTTTTGGCATTTTTTATCTCACCTCTTGCTGATAACTTAACAACCGCACTTATTCTTTCAACCGTTTTAATTACAATTGAAAAAACAAAAAAAGAGTTTTTAGTACCAGGTGCTATAAATATAGTAGTTGCTGCAAATGCAGGTGGAGCTTGGTCTCCTTTTGGTGATATCACAACACTTATGGCTTGGACATCTGGAAAAGGGCATTTTGTTGATTTCTTATATTTATTTCCTTCTTCAATTTTAGGATATTTAGTAACAGCTTTTTTACTTTCTAGAGTTGTTCCAAATACAAAACCAGATTTTGATCCTATAAATGAGGAAAAACCCCAAATGAGAGAAGGTGCTGTTAGTGTAATTTATTTAGGTGTTTTCACTATTCTTTGTGCAGTTTTATCTCATCAGGTTTTAGATTTTCCTGCTATGTGGGGAATGATGTTTGGTCTAGTTCTTTTAAAACTTCATGCTTTTAGACTTGCAAAAAAATTTGGTAAGGACTATTTTGATGTTTTTGAATCTATGTCCAAAATTGAAAATAATACTTTAATGTTCTTTTTTGGTATTTTAGCCGCTGTTGGGGCTTTATATTTTATTGGGTGGCTTGATTTAGCTGCTGTAATTTATAAACCTGAATATTTAGGTCCTATTTTATCAAATATAAGTATTGGTTTCCTTTCTGCAGTTATTGATAATGTTCCTGTTATGTCTGCAGTTTTAAAAGCAAATCCTGATATGGATTTATCAAATTGGATGCTAGTTACGTTGACAGCTGGTATTGGTGGTTCTTTAATATCTTTTGGTAGTGCAGCTGGTGTTGGAGTTATGGGAAAACTTCCAGGTATTTACACTTTTAGTTCTCATTTTAAATATGCTTGGACAATTTTACTTGGATATTTTGTATCAATAGCAATTTGGTATTTACAGTTTCAAGTTTTAGGATTAAATTGAGTATAATCTTAAAAAATACAGAATCCTAAAACAAGGTTGGTTTTGAAAATAGCAATAATAGGAGCAGGGGCTGCTGGAATAATAGCAGCAATAACTGCTAAAAGATTAAACAAAGATATTCAAGTTGATTTATTTGATGCAAATAAAGGTATTGGTAAAAAGATACTAGCAAGTGGAAATGGAAGATGCAATATCTCAAATAGTGATGTAACACCTAAAAACTATTTAGGAGAAAACCCTGATTTTACTTCATATGCTTTAAAAGAGTTTGATTTTAAAGCTTTTGAAAAGTTTTGTAAATCAATAGGATTACTTCTTGATATAAAAGAGACAAACAAAGTATATCCTTTATCAAATGAAGCAAAATCAGTTACAAGACTACTTGAACTAACACTTGATTCTTTAGACGTTAAAGTGTATTTAGACTCATTAATAAAAGATATAGATAAAGAGAATGAAAAGTTTTCAATCAAAACTGAACAAAGAGAGTTTGTAGGGTATGATAAAGTTCTTATATCAAATGGTCTCGGAGCAGCACCACAACTAAATGCAAATGAAAGTGGGCTAGACTTCGCCTCAAAATTTGAACATAGTTTAAATCCCACTTATCCATCACTTGTTGGACTTCATACAGATGTAAACTATCACTCTCGTATGCAAGGAGTTAAAAAAGAGTGTAATGTATCACTATATATAAATGGACAGTTAGAACAAGAGATATTTGGAGATGTATTATTTACAAAATATGGTGTTTCAGGTTTTGCTATTTTAGATATCTCACAAGTAGCTGCATATAATCTTAGCATCTACCAAGATGTAAAAATAGCAGTTAATTTCTTCCCAAAACTTCATAGAAATGATTTGGCCGATCAAATACAAAGTTTGTTTAAAACAGCACCAAAGCAAAAAGCACTAGATATTTTAACTGGAATGATATCAAATAAAATAGCTCCAGTTTTACTAGAAATCTGTAAAATACCAGAAGATACAAAAGCAGAGCAAGTAAACGCAAAACAAATCAAAGCAATATCATATCAACTAAATCAATGGAAACTAAAAATCACAGATACACAAGGCTTCGGACATGCAGAAGCTAGTGGTGGAGGTGTTAGAACAGATGAAGTTGATAGTAAAACTTATGAAAGTAAAAAATGTAAAAACTTGTACTTTGCAGGAGAGGTTTTAGATATCGTTGGAAATAGGGGTGGGTTTAATCTACAGTTTGCTTGGGCTAGTGGTTACCTCGCTGGAAAATCATTAGTTCGGAAATCGTAACTTTTGATAAATTTCGGCGTTATCGTCGGAATTGAAATAGTCACATACTGGAGTATGTTCTTATTCCAATTTCTCCTCTGGCCTTGAACTTTAACAAAATTTACAATTTTCAATAAGGAAATAATATGAGTGAAAAATTTGAAAAACTTAATGATTTTGAAAGAGAATTATTCGAAGGTATAAAGAATAATGCAAAAGGGCGTTCTAAATATTGTATTTATAATGCTATTCATCATCTTGAAATGGCATTTAAAATAAAAGAATTAGATCCTGAAATGGCTTTAATTAGAGCAATTACTGCAGAAGAAGAAGTTGCGAGGGCAATATTTATCATTATTAAAGATCATGGTTATAAAAATGCAAACAAAATAAAGGATATGGAACATAAATATAAACAATCTTTATCCATATTTATAGGATTGATTCAGAATTTTTTTTATAATAATTCAAAAAAAGAGATATTTCCATTTGAAAGTAATATAAGTTTACGCTTAGATAAGGAACAATTCCTTCAATTAAAAATCAAACTAAAAAAAATAGATAAATCTTTTTCTCCAATTCCTCCATTAAATTTTTCTTTATTAGTAAATGATGAGGATTACTGTTTTAAAAATGAATTAGATGAACTAATTTTTAAAAGTGATTTTCAAGATTTCCAAAAACTAATTAAAAAAGAAATAAATTTAAGAAATGAGATTTTATATGCAAATGATAAGGGAAGAACGGTAATTATAAATGGATTAGATGTTGAGTTAGAAAAATATTATAAAGTAGTATTTAAATTAATTATAATTTACAGTTTAATTTATCCATATAGAAAAAAGAAATCTTTTTTTATTCAAAATGCATTAAATAGTTATTTATCTGTAATGATGAAAGTAAAACTTTAAAAATATAGAATGGCAATGAAAAATTCTGGGGACATGATACTAAATTATAATACTAAAACTTTAATAAACATCATCATGTGTTCCAATATCAACTAAGATTATTTCACCATCTCTAATAATAAAATCAATAATAATTCTATATTCCATATTTATAGAAATTGAATAAAACTCTGCTAATTGTCCTTTTAGTTTATGAATTCTTAGGCTTGGGTGATAAGGGTCTTGTTCTAATACAAATAAACATTTTGAATACCTATCCAACATATTTGGATGTTTTTTAAAAAACTTTTTTAGTTTCTTTTTATACTCATCACTTATTAGTAGTTTATAACTCATTTTTTAGTTCTTCAATATGCTCTCTGGCACTTTGAGTTTTATAATTACCTTTTTCAATATCTTGCATCGTTTTTAAGTATGCTAAATCTAGTTCATTTGCTCTTAATTCTTTATATCTTTCAATATCAATAACAACAAATTTATTCTTTCCTCTTACATTTATAACTAATTCATCAAATTTATCAAGAAGTGTTGCAAATATTGAAACACCTTTTGTTTTTACTTCATTTGCATTAATTACCATTATCGTATCCTTAATAGTACTTTTAAGAGTATTATAGTTTAAATACTTAAACTTGTCAACTATTGTATATTTGACAAATGTAAAACTATTTTATATAATATAGTAAAATAAAAGGATAGATATGAATACTTTATCATCTTTCAAATTCCGGGGACATGGTACTAATTATCTATAAACATCTTTTCTATGAGAAACTCTTAAAACTAAAATTACTAACTTGTTATTAATCTTTTCATAAATAACTCTATATGTTCTAAGTCTTAATCTATAAAGACCTTTAAATTCACCTTTTAAAGCTTTTATTTTACTTAGTTTGATTAACTCTTTTTCATACTCTTCATCAAAGTTATTGATAAAACTTTCCAATTCATCTAAAATAAAATTTCTTGTAGATTTATCTAAAGATAAAATATCCTTAGAAGCCTTTTTATCAATATCTAAACTATACTGACTCATTAGATAATTTTCTCATTTGGCTTAAACTTATAGTTTCATTTTTTTCCATACTTCTTTTCTTTGCAATTTGTAAATCTAAATGGTCAAAATAAAATTCTAATGCTTGACTAACTAATGCACTTTTATTTTGATTTAAATCTTCTGCAAATTGTGTAACTTCATCTGCTAGATTTTGTGGTACTGAAATCAACATCTTTTTATTTTTAGTTGTTATCATCTGATATCCTTTTATATATCTATAAGTATATCTTTAAAGATATAAATTGATTCTTAAATAATTTTTTTACATTTACTTCAATTTATACCTTGTCTTATAAATCCACAGCGTAAGATTTCAATGTTTCTAAATCAATGAGTTCTAAAATACGTTCATGTGTAGAATGTATAAATATCTTAGGTGCTTTACCTTCTTGATGTGCTTTGACAAAACTATATCCACCTAAACACCAACTCTCACCTGGTTTAACACCTGGGAAATTATATTCAGGGATTGGAGTTGAAAGATCGTTACCAGCTTTTTTAGAATATTCTAAAAACTCTTTAGTTGCATAAATGCAAACAGCGTGAACACCATCATTATCTTCTCCTGAGAAACAACAACCATCACGATAATATCCTGTAAGTGGATTTACACTACATGGTTCTAATGGCTCACCTAGTACATTTAACTTCTTTTTCATATTTTTCCTTACTTTGTAATAATAAAAGCATTGTATCAAATTTCTTTAGTATTTTATTAACAGCAACTATTATCAGGTTTTGCTATAGAAAAAGCTGGTTTTTTATCATCATTAAATGTTGGAGTACAGCATTGGCTATGTTCATTTCCTCCATATAATTCTACATCATTCATTGAATGATAGTTTTCCCAGATTAGTCCACTTGGATCATTTATCCAGTATTTATTTGATTCTTTATAACAGCATATTGCGCCAACTTCTTCTTTACCTTTGAGTCCAGCATCTTCAAAACTTTTTTGTGCATTACTTAATGCCTCGTCACTTTCGTATTGAATTCCTAAGTGATTAAGACCTTTTTCTTCACCTTTTGTTGATATTGCAAAGTTTACAGACATATCTTCTAGTAACCATTGTGCATAGTCTTCTTTTACTTTAGTAGGTTTTGCATCAAATTGTATATTATAAAAATGTATGCTTTCTTCTAAGTTATCAACTGTAATATGCATATGTAATCTTTTTTTATTATTCATTTATATCTCCTTTTCTAGTTTGTAAATTTATAATCTCAATATCAATGAACATCGTACTTAACTATCAATTTAAGTACGATGTTATTTTAAATATTATTTAAGTGAAAATTTAAACATACTTTCCATATTTATAGCTTCATCTCTTCCGTAAACTATAATATCTTTATCTACTTCAATTTTTTTATCAGAGATTTTATCTGGATAGTCTACATACTGTAAGATGTGCTTGATACAGTTTATTCTAGCTCTTTTTTTATCATCGCTTTTTACAATTGTCCATGGTGCATCTTCTGTGTGTGTTGCACTTAGCATCATAAATTTTGCTAGTGTATATTCATCCCATAATCTTTGAGATTCTTTATCTACAGGGCTTAATTTGTATTGTTTTAATGGATCTGTTTCTCTTGCTTTAAATCTTTTTCCTTGTTCTTCTTTTGAAACTGAGAAGTAAAATTTAAAGATTTGGATTCCTTCATCTACAATCATTTTTTCAAAAGCAGGTGCGTCTTTTAAGAACTTGTGATGTTCTCTTTCTGTACAAAATCCCATAACTGGTTCAACCATAGAACGGTTATACCAAGACCTATCAAATAATACTAATTCTCCCGCACTAGGAAGATGTTTTACATATCTTTGGAAGTACCATTGTGTTGATTCTTCAATTGATGGCTTTTCTAAAGCTACTACTCTTGCACCTCTTGGATTTAAATGCTCAGTAATTCTTTTTATAGTTCCACCTTTTCCAGCAGCATCTCTACCTTCAAAAATCATTAAAACTTTTAATCCAGCATCTTTTATATGGTTTTGGAATTTAAGAAGCTCTACTTGTAGTCTTCTTAATTCTTTTTCATAAGCTAAGGTTTCATTTTTTACCCAGATTTGTGTTTTATTTTCTTTATTTTTTATTTCTTTAGATTCTTTACTTTCTGATTCGTTTTTCATTAGTTTCCTTAGTTTGTAAATTTTCCACAACTTATTCTTTGTGCATCCATTATTTCTATTTCTCTTGCTCCTGAGATTACAATTTTTGAGTCAAGTTGATAATCAAGAGATTCATCTCTATTTTCATAATCTACTGAACCTAAAATCACTTTTAATGATTCTAATCTAGCTTTTTGCTTGTCATCTGAACGAATAACAGTCCAAGGAGCATTATGTGAGTTAGTATGTTTTAACATTTGATATTTTGAATTTGTAAAATCATCCCATCTTTCTTGAGCTTGCATATCAATTTCACTTAATTTCCATTGTCTTAAAGGATCTGTTTTTCTTCTTTCAAATCTTCTTGCTTGTTCTTCTTTTGTAACACTATAATAAAGTTTTATAAAAATAATACCTTGTGTTGTAAGATCTTTTTCAAAACTAGAAACACCTGACATAAAGTCATCATATTCTTTTTGTGTACAAAAGTTAAATACAGATTCAACCATAGCTCTGTTGTACCAAGATCTATCAAATAATACTATTTCTCCTGCTCTTGGAAAATGTTGAATATATTTCTGATAAAACCATTGAGTTCTTTGCTCTTCAGTTGGTTTTCCTAAGGCTACAACTCTATAATGTTTTTCATCCATATATCTAGTAACTCTTCTTATTGTTCCACCTTTTCCTGCTGCATCTCTACCTTCAAAAAGTATTATCATTTTTTGATTTGTTTCTTCTAAATGTTTTTGAAGTTTTATTAATTCAGCCTGGTAAGGTTTTAAACTCTTTTCATCATCTCTTTTTCTTTTCGCCTTAGATTCTGAAACTTTCTTTTCTTTTTGACTTTTATAAGCATTTACTAATTCTTCTAGAGATATCTTTTCTCCATCAATTTCAATTAATTCTTGTGTATTTTTTTCCATTTTCATCCTTTTTTAGTATTGGTTTTTATTTATCTGATATTAGTTCATGTAGTATTTCTCGACCTTTTTTTAGGTGTATAGATACTATTTCTGCCTCTTCCTCCAAAAGTTTTCTCCTTTTTTTATTAATCTTTTTATTTAAAGATTTGTGTATTTGGTTTTGTTTGTTCTCTAAGTTTTTGATTAGTTTTTTTAATGTTTTCTTTTTCTTAGTCGTCTCCATAACTTCTAGTCCTAAAAACTCAGTAACCTTAGTAATAAATTTCTTAGCACCCATTAGACATCCTTTTTATTTAAAATTTTATGTACATCTTCATCATCTATTAATAAGTCATTATTTTCACGATTATATAAAATTTCTGCCATTGAGATTAGTTTTTTGCTTATATCAAAAGCATACGAGCTATCATTCATAAGTGATGTTGCCATTTTATTTGTAATTAAACCATTTCTAATCAAATTATCTAAAGTACCATTTGAAATAAAGTCATATTTTTGTGCATGAAGTTTTACTTTTGAAAGTAACATTAAAACTTTTTCTTCTTCTTGTGTTGTAGAGATTGTATTTATACTTCTCAATAATACTACTAAATCTTTTCTCATATTTTTATATTCATCTCTAATATATTCATTCTTATCATTTGAATATAAAACTAAGTTTTTTTGAAGATGTTTTGTATCTTTTATTGCTTCAACTATATCTTTATTTGCTAGTTTCAATCTAAATAATTGATCTATTTCTTCAGGTGTCATATTCGTCTGTGCTCTTGCAGAGAAATCAATAATTTCTCCATAAATACCTTTGACTTTTCTATTATAAAAATCGTCAATATCTATTTTTGAAGTACTATAGTTTTCTTCAATTACTTGTTCAATAGGCATAGTTGATAGAATATTTCTTCTTTTTACATTTATACCATGAGATATTATTTCAAAAGCATTTTCATATAAATGAAAAGTTTCTCTTTTAATAGCTGCCATGGCTGTAGAAGGAAGTGCTAAAACTGAATCATTTAAATATTTTGCATTATCTTCTTGTAGGCCATTTATATCTTTTTTACTTAAAATTATAGTTTTTTGTAAGAAATTTACTAATTTATCTACAAATGGTATAAATATTATTACTCCCATTATCTTAAAAAAAGAATCAAACACTGCTAATCTTAAAGTATGATTATCTTTATCAATTCCAAGTAAATCGCTAATTATAGTAACAATACTCATAAGTTGATCTATAAAAACTATAGCAATAATTGCAGTAATTATATTAAATATAAAATGAGCACCAGCTAATCTTTTACCATCTATATTAGAACTTAAAGATCCAATAACAGCAGTAATAGTGGTACCAATATTTGCACCAATTGTTAAAGCTAAGGCATTTTCATAAGTGATTTGACCAACCGAAAGAGCTGCAAGTATCAGAACTATTGTTGCATGAGATGATTGCATTACAACGGTTGCTAAAATACCAATACCTATAAAAATCATTAGACCTTTAAATCCGTCAACGGCAAAAGAAGCTAAATCAACTGAGGCTTTAAATGCTTCAAATCCATCTTTCATATAGTGAATACCTAGAAATAAAAATCCAAGCCCAGCTAATATGTATCCTATTCCTTTAAGCGCTTTTGCCTTTTGAAATATTAAGATAATTCCAAATACAAGCATAGGCATTGCATAAGCTGATATTTTAACTTTTAAACCAAATCCAGCCATAAGCCAAGCACCAGTTGTTGTACCAATATTTGCTCCAAGAATTATTCCTATACCTTGAGTAAGCCCTATTAGTCCAGCACCAATAAAAGATATTGTTAAAACTGATACTAGTGAGCTTGATTGCATAATGGCAGTGGCAATAAAACCAAAACTAATACTTTTATGAAGTTTATCAGTAGATTTTTGTAAGATATTCTCTAATGTTCCACCTGAGAAGGATTTAAATCCTTCTTCAAGTGTTAGCATACCAAATAAGAAAATAGCAACACCTGCTGAAATCTCTTTGAAATCTGGGCTAATCCAGAATCCATATGCAAGTATTAAAAGTATCAGCGGCAATAAAAAACTTCTTAACATTATAAAACAATACCTCTAATCATAAAGTATACCATTGCAGATAATGTAGCAGCAGCAGGTACGGTAATAATCCAAGCTGCTATAATCTTTTTAATAGCATCTCTTTTTACATATTGTACTTTTTGTGCAGATTTTAAACTTTTCTTTGCTTCTTTAAGTTTTTCTTCTTCTTCATCTATTTTTTTATACAAATCAACAATTTTTTGATAATCATCTTTTTTCTTATCTTTCTTTTTCTCAATTATTTTTAAATCTGATTCAAAAGCTCTTAATACTTTTTTTTCATCTTCTACAATCTCTTGACCAATTGTGATAACATCTTTTTTTTCTGTTGTATCCAAATACTCTCTTAAAAAACCTACTCCAAATATACCGCCAACTGCAATATGTGTAGAAGATACAGGAAGTCCCAATTGTGATGCAATAATTACAGTTATAGATGCGGCCATTGCAACAGAAAATGCTCTCATTTGATCTAATTCAGTAATTTCAGAACCAACAGTTCTAATTAACTTTGGACCATATAAAGCAAGACCAAGTGCAATACCTAAAGCACCAACTGCCATAACCCATAATGGAATACCTGCACTTGAAGATATACCACCTGTCATAACTGCATCATTAATAGCAGCAAGTGGTCCAATAGCATTTGCAACATCATTTGCCCCATGTGCAAAAGATAAAAGTGCAGCTGCAAAAATAAGAGGAACAGTAAACATTGAATTAATTCCATTTCTATTATTTTCAACACCTAATGCTCTTCTTTTTACTGTTTGTAAGACAACAAAATAAACAATAATAGCAATAACAAGACCAAAGATTGAAGCAATTAAAAATGATGGGCTTTTATCATCAGGTAAAAATACAAAGATATCAACAATATTTGGCCAAACTTTTTTAAGCCCTTTTAGTGTTAAATATGTAATAAATGCCCAAGACATAATACTTACAAATATTGGCACCCATTTTTTAGCAGCTTGGATCTTATCTTCTTTATAAACCATTGATTGTTTAATAGAATATAAAAATATTGCAGCAACAATTCCACCTAATACAGGTGAGATAATCCAAGAAGCTGCAATCTTTGCTATTGTTCCCCAGTCAACAATAGAAAAACCAGCAGCTGCAATTCCCGCACCCATAACACCACCAACAATAGAATGTGTAGTTGATACAGGAGCTTTAATCATAGTTGCAAAGTTTAACCATAAAGCAGCAGATAAAAGTGCAGCCATCATAGCCCAAATAAATGAGTTCGTATTTCCGTTAAAAGCTTCAATATCGATAATTCCACTTTTTATAGTATTTACTACATCCCCACCAGCAATTAAAGCTCCTGCACCTTCAAAAATTGCTGCAATAATTATTGCACCACCCATAGTAAGTGCTTTAGAACCAACGGCTGGTCCTACATTATTTGCAACATCATTTGCCCCAATATTCATAGCCATATATGCACCAAAAAGAGCAGCTATCCCTAAGAACATACTATTTGGTACTCCACCTGTACTTAGAAAACTATAAGTTAAAACAGCAACCATAAAAAATAATGCAAATCCTAATCTTAGGAAATCAACACCACTACTTTTAATTGCTTCTTTCTCCATTTTTTTTACAGTTTGTATTTCCATTCTTCACCTTTTTGGCTATATTATTATTTTGTTTTCTTATATATATTATAGAGCAAATATGATAAATTTAGAAGATAAGGAAAAACTATTTTAAAGGTGTGTAGTAATAAATAATTACTATTTTGTATAAAAAGATTTATAATTTTATTTAATGAAAGTTACTAAAATACACGATAAAATTTTACGTATATTTTAGATTTTCTAAAAGAAGAATTATTCTATAATTCCACTCATGCAAGTAACTTCAAAACCTTCTTTTCTCCACTGTTTTACAATTTCAAGAAGTCCTATACTATCACTTGGCATATGAGGTGCTATTATGATATTTCCTATATTTTGTTCAGCAACTGCATTCTTTACATCTTCAGGAACGTGCATAGCTATAATAGTTCCAACTCCTGCTTCAAAATAGGTTTTATAGACATCAACTCCACCATTAGTTCCACCTGCCATTAGAACTTCAATTTTTCCTGCATAATCTTCATTTGAACCAACTCTAATTACAGGTTGTGCAGTTTTACCTATATAATATTCCCATGAAGTTAGCTCTTCAATAATATCTTTTAGTTTTGTTTTTGGTTTATTTGTAAAAGCTGTATCAAGTTTTGTTTGAACTATCTCTTCAGTTATAAAATCAGCAGGAATATGAATATTTAAATAAGGCATTTTCATTAATCTTGCGGCTGAACTAACTCTGTCATAGTTTGAAGCATGACTTCCTAAATCAACACTTTGTTGTTTTTTCTTTAGCGCTTTTTGCGCTTTATTTATAGGAACTCCTGATTTTACCATTCTGTCAATCTGTACGTCCATAACTTTTGAAAAGTCAACTATACAAGAATCAGCTTTGGGATGATGTGATACTACACAATCAAAACCCATTTGTTGTGCAAGAAGTAATTCTGGTGTTTCCATATCAATACCAATTAGTACTTTTTTTATATTTTCACCTTCAACTATGATATTTGTATCATAAGGCATTTTGTCTAGTTTTGCAAGTTTTAGTGCTGTGTTTATTAATTTTGTTGTATTCATATTATCACCAATTTTATTTTTTGGAATGATAACATTTATTTGTTGTAAATAGAAGAATGTAGATAGAAAATCAAACCCTAAAAGGGTCTGATATAAGAATTAGTTTCCTAATAATTTTGAAGCACTATCCATTAAAGATGACGATGAGTCAGAAGTAACAGCTTTTGCTGCTTCATTTGTAACGGCATCTTTTGCATCATTAACAGCACCTTCTAAACCTTCACTTGATTTTTCAGCACAAATATCAATAGCTTTAGCCATCATTCCATCATCTGCAATTCCTACAAATGATTTATAAGTTGATGCTTGTGTGCAATAACTTTTTGCTTGTTCAGCAGTTTCAGGTGCTTTATCTTTAACAACATCTGCTAATTTTTGTCCAATACTTTCAGCTGTAATTCCTAATGAACTACCAACTGTTTTTGCTGTACTTGCAATATCAAATGCTAATATTGTAGAGATTGTAAGTGCTGATGCTAATATGATTTTTTTCATTTTTATCCTTTAAAATAATAATTGTATTATATATTAAATAAACTTATTTTTTAAAATAATTAAATTTCTAATTAGATTAAGATCAAAATTTTCTGGATTTATTTTAGAAGCTTCGATTTTATCATACTTCTTACCTTTGTAAGTAAAGCTTACATAGTTTTTATCTTTAATTGCTTTTTCTAAAAATTTTAATTGAATATTCATTTTTTATGTCTTTTCTTAATAATTTTCTTGATTATAGCAATATCGTAATTAGAATAAAGCAAATTAAACCTAATAGAAAATTTATTTAGATAAAATTCATTTTCAATCTAATCTAACAACTATCAGGAAACTTTTTGAACTTAAAATTAATATCAATGGCATTTTATGCTACTTATCTTACAAATAAATTTGGCTTTTTACTAAAAAATGAAAAAAACAAAGAAAAGAAAATGCTTCTTAGAGCTGAATATTCTAAGACTCTATTTAATAAATTAAAACTAAATGTAAATGTAATAAATAAAGAAAAACTACCAGGAGGTGGGAAATACTTATTAATATCAAACCATAGAAGTATAGTAGATCCGTTGATTATTGAAACTGCTTTAAAAGATACAAAAATTAGAGGTTTTTGGATTGCTAAGAAAGAGTTGTACAACTCTTTCTTTTTTGGAATGTTTACAAGAAATGCAGGGTCAATACTTTTAGATAGGGAAGCTAAGAATATGGCACCATTTTTTAAAGATATAAAAGAAGTAGTAAAAGACGATAATTCAATTTACATTTTTCCTGAAGGTACTAGAAATAAAGAGAATACTCCACTTTCAAGTTTTAAAGAAGGAGCAAGAGTTATTGCTTTAAAAAATAGACTTCCAATTTTACCAGTTTATATAAAAACAAATGCAAATGAAGTTTTAAAAGAGGCTATAAACAAAAGAGATGAACAATTAAACATTGATATAGAAATAGGGGACTTAATAGACTATAAAGATAAAACTTCTTTAGAAGAAAACTATAGAAGAATATTTAATTTATAAGTTTGTAAAAGTGATTAATACTTTTGCAACTATTTTTACTTCATCATCTTTATATACTAAGTGTGAGAATTCAGGATTGATAGAATAAAAGTTTTTATTTTCTAAACTATATTTCTTTACCCACATTTTGTTTTCATAATAAACTAAGTAAATCTTTTCATTCTCTAAAATTTTATTTGATAAATCTGCAACTATTACGGCTTGGTCATTTATAATAGGTTGCATAGATTTACCATCAACTAATAATGCAAATAAAGATTTTTCTTCAAAGTTACTTTTAATTATGTGCTTAGAGAAAGTTAGTTTCTTTGTTTCTTTATTATTAAATACATCTATATATTCGAGATTTATTATTGACATTATTTTGCCTTTATTTTAAATTTCTTGATAATTTCTTACTAAAAAGTTAACATAAGTATATCTATATATTATTTAGATAAAATTCATCTTTAAAAAATATTAACAATTTATTCAATTTAGAAGTAAAAAAGGATAATAATGAGTCAAGAAAATATAGAAATAGCCCAAACAACTAATCAAAAGAAATTAGTTCAAGATGAGTTTAATGTAAATGTTGCATTTTATATCCATTTGAAAACATTTGATGATAGTACAAGAAAAGAATTAAAACAAAGAATTAAAGAAGTGTTTTTCTTTTCAAAAGGTGTTCATTGGAAGTTTGATAGTTTCGGAATAGAAAAACCAGGTTCAAGAGGTCCCGATATATTAGGATATTTTGTTTTCAGGACTTCAAATGTAGAAAAACTTAAGAAACTATTTTTATCTGAATTTAAAGATTATGAAAATGCTTCAAAAATCACTTGTTCTGTTGCTAAATATGAAAAGATTAGTGAAACATTTTTTGAATTAGAATTTTAAATTTTATAGTATAAAGAATAATTATTCTTTATACATACGCATTATTAAAAATGCAAAAAATGAGATAATTGAAATACTAAGTGCGATTGGGAAAAAAGTCTCACTATGAAAAGATAGTGCAATTGATGAAATAATTGCCCCTAATCCAAATTGTAAAACTCCTACAACACCAGAAGCAACTCCTGCATTGTTAGGGAAATGTTCTAAAGTTAAGGCCATACAATTTCCAAAAATGAAAGCCATCATACTCATATAAGAAGCTATTAAAATTACAATTAAAACTATACTAATATTTTCATAATTTAAAACAAATATAACCCCAGAAATAACCTGTACTAAAAGAGCAATTTTTACAAGGTCAGAAGGTTTAGAATTTTTAAGTAGACTTACATTTACTTTTATCATCAACATTAATATTATAAAATTTATTCCAAAAAAGAATGGAAAATAATCTGTTGAAATTTTAAAATGTTCTATATATATAAAAGATGATTTTGCAATTATTATAAAAAAACCACCAAAACTAAAACCTAAAGTAAGCATTGCTTTAAGAGCATTTTTATGACTTAGAACTAATTTAAAAGATTCTAATATATTTTGCTTACTATAGGTATAACTCTCTTCTAAATCTTTGTAAACAAAAAAAGTAACTATCAAAGCATATAGTGTTAAAAATATAAATACAGCTTCCCATGAAAAGAAATGAATAATAAAAGCACCAATAGCAGGAGCTAAAAGAGGAGCTAAACTTCTTACCATTCCAATAAGTGAAAAAACTTTTGCAGCCTCTGCTCCATGAAATCTATCTCTAACCGCTGCAGCCGCATTTACTACAACAATACCCCCAAAGAAAGCCTCAATAAATCTATAAACCCACAATTCGTAAATACTAGAACTAAAGATAATTATAAAACTAAATAAAGCATAACCTAAAAGACCAAAGACAGAACTCATTTTTCTTCCATATCTATCTGAGAGAGGGCCTCCAAATACTTGACCAATTGAGAAACCAATTAAAAAGATAGATAAAGAAAGCTCGATTTTATGAATACTTACATCAAAAGATTTTGCAATATCAGGAATTGAAGGTAGGTATGTATCTACTCCCATAGGTGCAACTGAAGATAAAACGGATAATAAGATTATAAGATATATGTGATTTATTGGTTTTTTCATCTATTTATCTACACTTAAATTTACTTTTTCAAGAAGTTCTATTAGCTTATTTACTTCTTCTTTTTCTAAGTTTAAAAATAAATCTTCTCTAAACTTTTGTACACTTTCTTGACTCTTATTTAAAATTTCTTCACCTAAAATAGTTAGTTTAATAAGATTCGTTCTTCTATCTATTGGCTCTTTTTGAATAAAGCCTTTTTTTTCTAAAGTAGCAAGTGTTCTACTTATTGTAGTTTTATCTTTTGCCAAAATATTTGCAATTTTTGTTTGATTTACATCTTTTTCAAACTTTATAATCTCTAAAGTAGCTCTTTGTTCTGGAGCTATTTTATAGTCTTGAAGTATATTATTAAACTTATTGTTTACTTTATTTGCGGTTTGATTTATTTTAAAACCAATAGAGTTTTTTAATTGATATTCCATAATAATCCTTTAATTGTATATGCAATAGTTGCATATACAACCTTTTAAAAAGATTAAGTCTTTTTTCTTAAAAGTTGAAAGTAAACAAAAAATATGTTTTTATTTTTTGTTTACAATTTTTAAAATATCTAAAGGATGTTTTACCAAGTAATCTGCTCCGTTATTTAAAAGCTCTGCTTCGTCTCTAAATCCCCATAAAACTCCAATAGCTTTCATATTTGCATTTTTTGCTGTTTGCATATCAACCATTGTATCGCCTACAAAATAAACTTCTTCACAAGGGGTTTCAAATGTTTTAGCTATATTTATTGCAGCTATTGGGTCTGGTTTTTTTGGAATTTCTTTTTTTTGACCATGAATTTCTTTGATATTATATTTTGAAAATAAATTATTTGTATATTGAAGTGTAAATTTATGAGGTTTATTTGATAAGATTCCTATTTTAAAATCTAATTCTTTTAACTCATCTAAAAGTGCATAAATTCCATCATAAGGTAAAGTTTTTTTATGAAGTTTTTGATCATACACTTCTTTAAATCTTGATGTTACTTCCTCTTTTATTTCTTGAGAAGTTTTTTTATCAAGTACATTATTAACTAGTATACTAATTCCACCACCTACAAAATATTTATAATCTTCTATCTCATAATATGGTAGATTTAACTCTTTTAAAACTTGATTCATACATACCGCAATATCTTCTAAAGAATCTATAAGTGTTCCATCTAAATCAAATATTATTACTTTTTTACCAGCCACCACTAGCTCCTCCTCCTCCAAAGCCGCCACCGCCGCCTGAAAATCCGCCGCCTGAAGAGCTAAAACCACCACCTCCAAAGCCACCACTATATCCTGAACCATAAGTTGAAGATGTATTTCTAGAGTCTCTTTTAATTTTATCAAAATCAACTTTTTTTATACTAAGATATGAAAAAAGAAAAATGATTAAAAAAGAAATAAGTGAAATGAATAAACTATATGATGTAAATTCAGAACTAAATACATAAATAAATATTGAGATAAAAGATGAATTAAGTGATGATTTTGTAACTCTATAAAGAGATTCATTTCTTTGTGATCTTGATAACCCATTTAATCCAAGTGAAGTGAAAATTATTACAAAAAATAGTAATGGTGAAAATGATACATTATTAGTGTCAGTATTTCTTTTTTTATCTTGAACATACTCACCTTTAATAGCTAAGATTATTTGATTAATAGACTTTTGAATACCATCATAATATTGACCTTGTCTAAACTTTGGTTTTAAAGTATACTCAATAATCTCATGAGATATTTTATCTGTTAAAGCGCCTTCTAAGCCATAACCAACTTCAATACGAAGCTTTCTATCATTTAAAGAAATTACTAATAGTACGCCATTGTTTTTATTTTTTTGTCCTATACCCCAATGTCTACCAAGTTGATATGAGTACTCAGCTATTTCATAGCCATCAAGAGAGTTTAGAGTTACTACTACTATTTGATTAGATGTTTTTTCCTCTTGCTCTTTTAGTACTGCAGTAAGTGTTTCTTTTTGACTTTGTGTTAAAAGATTTGCAGTATCAACTACACGACCTGAAAGTTGTGGGAAAGAAGTTGTAATATCTGCAAAAGAAAAACTAAAAATTAAAACAAGAGTTAATAAAATTTTTTTCATATTCATTATTTATCCTAATTCAATAACATCATTTGATAATTCATTTTCATCATTAGCTTGAATAGGAAATTCTTGAATTAACTTTTGGCTACAAGTCTGAATAGCTTTTAAGTATCCATTTGATAGTTGATTATTTTTAACATCTAGTATAAAAGTATCAACTATTTCTTGAAAATATTCATTTGAGATTTTAGAACTTATCGTGTCATCTGCAATTATTTCAACATACTTTTCATCTAAACTTACAAAAAACATTAAGGCTTGATTTGTTTTAGTTCTATTTAAACCAAGATTTGAGAATTGCTTATTTGCATACTCTTTTGCAATATTGTATTTATAAGTTTTCGGAAGTATTATCATGATTATATTGTCAAATTTTTCTAAAAGTGAATATAGAAGAACAAAGCTAAATAGTTGTATTTCAAGTAGTAGTAAAGATGATATTTGTGTAAAAATTACAAGTAAAATAGATAAAAAAGCAAGAATAGAAATAATAAGAAGTGAAGATATATATTTATAACTTGCACTTCTTTTTGTAACGACTGCTACTAATTCAGCTGAACTTTGTAGTTCTAGGTTTTCTATCTCTTTTGAAATCTCTTGCTTTTCTTTATCATTTAAATACATACTAAAATGATACCTTAGGAGCTTCTTGTTCTATTTCACTTGCTTTAAATGTTTCTTTTACTGTTGCACTTGGATGTACAATAGCAGCCACAAGTTTTCCAGGCATAGTTCTTAATTCAATATTATAGTTTTTTACAGCAGTTATAAAATCTTTTCTAGCAACTGTAATTCTATTTTCAGTACCTTCAAGTTGTGATTGTAAAGCCATAAAGTTTTTATTTGCTTTTAAATCAGGATATTTCTCAACTACTAACATAAGTTTGGATAAAGCACTTGATAATCCAGCTTGTGCTTGAGAAAACTGTTGCATAGCAGCAGGATTGTTTAAAGTATCAGCATTTACATTGATTTGTGATACTTTACTTCTAGCTTCAGTAACTTCAACAAAAGTACTTTTTTCATGTTCAGCATAACCTTTTACTGTAGAAACTAAGTTTGGTATTAAATCAGCTCTTCTTTTATATTGGTTTTGTACTTGTGACCATTTCTCTTTTACATTTTCGTCTAGTTTTGGAATATTGTTATAATTGTTCACTATTAAGTAAACTATTGGAGCAACTATTGCTATAATTAGAATAAGTAAAATTTTTTTCATTTCAGACCTCTTTTTAAATTAAAGCAATGGTATAAGA
Organism: Poseidonibacter lekithochrous; assembly: GCF_018861145.1. Taxonomy (GTDB): domain Bacteria; phylum Campylobacterota; class Campylobacteria; order Campylobacterales; family Arcobacteraceae; genus Poseidonibacter; species Poseidonibacter lekithochrous_A. The sequence goes on along the minus strand of NZ_JAHKQT010000029.1, from coordinate 1,875 downwards.
AAAATCATTAATATAATATAAATCATTACTTTAAACAGTTATACTATTAAGTGGTATGGAACAGTAATAAAATTGTGTAATTGTACACAATTATTAGATTTTTAAAAAATAAGAAGTAAAAAATAAATAAACTTTAATAGATATTGAGTATGATTATTAATAATTATTAAAAATTAAATGGAGTAATTAAATGAATGCATCAGAATTATTTGTAAAAGCACTGGAAAATGAAGGTGTTGAGTATATTTTTGGAATTCCAGGTGAAGAAAATCTTGATTTCTTAGAAGCACTTAGAACTTCGAATATTAAATTAATATTAACGAGACATGAGCAAGCAGCAGGATTTATGGGTGCAACTTATGGAAGGTTAACAGGAAAAGTTGGAGTTTGTTTATCAACTTTAGGCCCAGGTGCAACTAATTTTGCAACAAGTGCAGCTTATGCACAACTTGGTGGAATGCCTATGATGATGATTACAGGTCAAAAACCAATTAAAAAATCAAAACAAGGTAGATTTCAAATCATAGATATTGTTGGAATGATGAAACCTATGACAAAATACGCAAAACAAGTTGTAAATGGAAATAATATTCCATCTATGGTAAGAGAGGCTTTCAAGTTAGCAACAACTGAAAGGCCAGGGGCTGTTCATATTGAACTACCTGAAGATATAGCAGCTGAAGAAGTTGACTTTAATATTTATCCAGTTAGAGATTTTAAATATCCAAAAGCTGGAAAAGATTCTATTGCTGATGCTGTTAAAATGATTGAAAAAGCTAAAAGACCTCTTCTATTAATTGGAGCTGGGGCTAATAGAACTAGAATTGGTACAGCGTTAACAGATTTCGTAAATGAAACTGGAATTCCTTTTTTCTCAACACAAATGGGAAAAGGTGTAATTGATGAAAATCATAAACTTTGTTTAAGTACGGCAGCACTTTCAAAAGATGATTTTATTCATTGTGCTATTGAGAGGGCAGACTTAATTATTAATGTAGGACATGATGTTATTGAAAAGCCACCATTTTTTATGGAAAATACAGCAGATGCTACAAAAGTAATTCATGTTAATTTCTTTCCAAGTGAAGTTGATGATACATATTTCCCTCAGCTTGATGTTGTAGGTGATATTGCTTCAAATATTGATGCATTGACAACTGCTACTTCGGCACAAGATCATTGGGAGTTTGATTATTATAAAAGAATGATTATAGAAATAAAAACACACTTAAATAAATACTTTGCCGATAATAGATTTCCTATTTTACCACAAAGAGCAGTAAGAAGTATTAGACAAATTTTAGATGATGAAGATATTGTAACACTTGATAATGGTGTTTATAAAATCTGGTTTGCAAGAAATTATAGATGTGCGCAACCAAATACATTATTACTTGATAATGCCTTGGCAACTATGGGTGCAGGACTTCCTTCTGGAATGGCAGCTAAAATGGTAAATCCAGATAAAAAAGTTGTTTCAGTTTGTGGAGATGGTGGATTTATGATGAATTCGCAAGAGTTGGAAACTGCTGTTAGATTAGGAATCGATTTAACTGTAATTATTTTAAATGATAATGCATACGGTATGATTAAATGGAAACAGACAGGTATGGGATTTGAGACATATGGACTTGACTTAGACAATCCAGATTTTGTAAAATATGCTGAATCTTATGGTGCAACAGGACATAGACCATCTTCAGTAGAAGAGTTTGAAAAAACTTTAGAAGAGTGTGTAAATACAAAAGGTGTTCATTTAATTGATTTAGCAGTAGATTATTCTTTAAATCATGCAATTTTAAATGATTTATTAGCAAAAAAACAGTGTTTAGTATAAAAAAAGGAAAAGGAAAGATATGAGTACAATAGAAGTAA
>NZ_JAHKQT010000021.1 GCF_018861145.1 Poseidonibacter lekithochrous | reverse complement strand
ATAATGAGCTAAAAGAGGAAGTCCCATTTTTCCTAAAAATGAACTAATATTAATTATTACTCCAGATTTTGCTTCTCTCATATGAGGAAGAACTGCCCTAGTAACTTTTAGTAAACCAAATACATTTACATCAAACTGATTAAACATTTCTTCATCAGTTCCATCTTCTACTGTTGAAAGAAGACCATAACCAGCATTATTAACAAGTACATCAATCTTGCCTTCTTCTTTTATAATCTTTTCAATAGCCTTATTTATACTTTCTGTTTTTGTTACATCTATATATATACTTTTTTGTAAACCATTTGCAATTTCTATATTTGGATCTCTTGTTCCTGCATAAACAATATATCCATTATCACTTAGAAGCTTTGATGTTAACTCACCCATTCCTGATGTTGCACCTGTAATTAAAACTACTTTTGCCATATGTAACCCTTTTTATTTTATTAAGTATCTTATCCTATAGCTAAATAAATAAAATAGATATATATCAATAATTATCTACTTATATTAACAAATATTATCTAATCAACATTCTTTTCAAGAAGCCTATAGTTAGATATAATAATTATGTAAATTATACAAGTCTTCGCAATTTTTCTTACAAATTCCAATAAGATATCCAGTATTACTTGTTAATTGTCCAATCATTATTTAATAATTCTAAAATCATTAATATAACTATTTCATTAAATTTTAGGTAAACTTTTAAAAACATGGCATAAAGCTAATATAGTATATAATTATATAAATAATATCTATATTAGATATATAATGAGTATTACATGTTAGTTTTAAAAATTGTTGGAGGTTTAGTTCTTGCATTATTATTTTATTTACTTATTACATGGATAAATGCCATTACTTTTAAAAAATATAATTATGAGTTCATTACTCCATCGTTAGCTTTTCTATATGCCTGTATATATGCTCTTTTATATTTTGGAAGAGATTATTATATTGATGCTGTTTTAAAAGATGGTGATATATGGAATGGAATAATATTATTTTCATTTGGAGTAATTACATTATTAATAAGATTAATTTTAAATATGAAATTAGTTGGATTTTTCAAAGGTTTATTTTTTACTATAGGTTCTTGAACTTGTTATTTTAACTTAGATACTTTTAAATTCAAAGCATAATTTAGTGGCCACATTAAAACTAATAAAATATTATGTGAAATATTTTCTATACTAATTTTGCTTTAAAATCTTTAAGCTTTTTTTGTGTTTTCCTGGTGCTTGTCCAAAATAGCTCGTATATTCTCTACTAAATTGATATGTCCCTTTTACATTCTTTATTTCTTATTTTTTATTCTTAATAACAGAATTATATAATTAACTACATATTACTAGATTAGAATCAGATTTAGATAAAGCATAAATTAACATCAAATTAAATGTAAAAAGTAGACTACTTCAATATGAACATTGTAAAGCTAACAAATTAATTTTATCGATATATATAAAAGTTGTAAAAAAACAAATAGAAAAACTCAAGCAAAAAATATAGTTAGTTCAAGTAAAATTTTTGATGATAAAAAAGTAGAGTTTGATTTTGGAACTTTAGAAGTATCTGCAAAAATTAAAGAGAGTTTAAAGGTGTTTAAAAAAGAAGATTTAGGAATCATAATTGAAGAAGCATTGAAAGCAATTGATGTTGAAAAAATTTCTTTTGAGTATTCAAAGAGAATAGAAAAATAATTTTTGGAGTGTATGATGAACAATAAAAAAGAGTACTTTTTAACTAACAAAAAACAATCAAATTTTAAAAGATTTATGAAGAATTTTAAGTGCATTTTTTGTAGTACAAGTGAAAGTGTTTTATTGTTCATAAGAGAAAAAATTTGTTTCAGTAAAGATGAAATTGAAGAAATAAAAGAAGAGATTTCTATTGTAAATGAGAATGCAGAAAAGTTTGAAAAGGTAGAAGAACATGTAGAAGATTTTTTTATAATGTCAAAAAAATTGCAGTTAGAAAATGATGAATTAAGAACAGATAATAAATTAATGATGATGAAAATTAATGAATTATATTATGCAGAAATTCGTAACGATAAATTAAAAAGAAGAAACATTTTTAATGAGTTAGGGTTTAGCATAAGTGAATTTAATTTAAACAAATAAAACAAAAAAGGATAGTAGTAATGGAAATAAAAGAATTAAAATTTAATAGTATTTTGGATGTAGTTACTTGTTTAGATAATGATTTAATGCAAAGAAATTTTGCAAATCATTTAGTAAGTGTTTGTAATGAAGTTTATGAAATATCAGATAAAAAAGTTAGTGGAGTTTTATTAGAAAAGTCAAAAAAGAAATATTACAATGTTGATGTAGATGTTGTAATAAAAGCAATAAATTTAACAATAGAAAATTTAATAGAAGATGAAAATAGTAGAGCAAGATTTAAACTTTTATTTGATGGAACTAACAAATCAAAACTAAGAAATTTAAGATTTGTATTGGATTTTTTTAGCTACATAGAGTTATGTGGAAACACAGATAAAAGATATATTTATGCAACTACATTGTGTGAAAATATTACTGCAAATAAATTTTTTGCAATTAGTTCAATTGGATTTTCAAAAGACAAATTAACAGAATTAATTATGAATAAAGAAATATTAAACATGCTTTTTAGCATTGCAACTTTAGGCAATTCAAATGTGGAAATTTTAGCTTATGGCGCAAAAATAAATAGCGTAATTGAGCAGCGAGAAATCTCAAGATTTAAGATTATTGAAGTGAAAGAGTTGATATCAAAACTCAAAAATATTTAGAATCGAACTATACTATACTATTAGATATTAATAGTCTTAGTATTGATATATTATCCTAGGCTAATAACATCTAATATTTCCTAAAGCTAAAGCTTGTATCCGAAATAAAAAAGACTTAACCCCTTAAGTGTTATACAAAACACAAAAAATTAAGGAATGAGCTATAAGCTCAAAATAGAAAGATTTTAGGCTAAAACGACTAGAAGTATTAAAAAACTATTTTAATCGCTTCTAGGTGGTTTAAAATGATTTTAAATGATATAAATAAGGACTCAAATTGGCAACTTTATATACAATTGTTTTATTGGCTATCTTAATTGTTGTTGTATTTTTCTTTTACAAAGAGTATACAAGCAGCAGAAGTTATAGAATTAAGAAGTCAGTAAAAACATATAGAAAGATGAAAGCAGAAGAAGAAAAGAGAATGCTTAAAATAAAAAATACTGGAGAAGAAATTGTAAGTGATGAAAACAGAGTAGTAGAGATAATTAGAAAAATTAATTCAGGAGAAGAAGTAAAAATTCCAATCGCAGCTTTTCAATATATTTACAAAAGATTAAATCAAATTTGTGTTGTAGATAAAAATGGAAATGTTCAAATTGTAAATAGTCAAGAGTTTAAAAAGTTTCAAGAAAATGCAATTGCTTTGCTTGACAAAGATAAAGAAATAAAAAGAGATATTGCAAATTTAAGTGATGATGTTACTTCTGTTTTTACAACAAAAAAATATCCAGATGGAACAATTGTTAAAAAGAATAATGTTAATGGTGACATAACAATTTTAAAACCAGATGGAACAAAATATGTAAATAAAAATGAAACAAACGATTTAATTATTGAAAGACCAGAGGAGTTAGAAGAAAAAAATAAAAACAAAAATAAAAATAAAAATAAAAACACAAATCAAAACATAGAAGATGTAAATGTATTAAAAAATAAATTGAAAAACTTATCGCAAGAAAATACATATTTAAAAACAAAGAGAATAAAAGGCAAACAGGAATCAGAAAAAAATATCGACACTAAAACTGAAAAAGAAAAAGAAAGTACCAATGCAATTGATATTAATAAAAATAAAAAGAGTGAAAAAAATTCTTTAGCTGAACAAGAGAAAAATCTTTTTAAATCTTTTGAAGAAGATAAAACAATTGACATTGAAGTGCTGCAAAAAAATCTTGAAAACATTACTTCTGAAAAAGTAACAGAAGAAATAAATATAGAAGTAGAAAAAAAGAAAATAATTTTTTTAAGAAGATAAAAATATTCAGAATGAAGATAAAATAAAAACTAAAGATAAAGAGATTAATGAAAAGAAAAATAGATTTAAAAACAAAAAGGTGGATTTAAAAAAGACACTTCTATTGAAGATATAAAAACAACCTACCCTGAGCGAAATAATGAAACTTAATTTAAAAAGTACAGGTTGTTGAACATATTTTTATAACTCATATTTGTCAATAATTTCTTTGTCTTATTTCTTATTTCTAGTTCAATATTTTATAACAGAAAAAGGATACACAGTTTAAACAACAATTTATTACATATAGAATTTAAAGAAGCAATGTTACGAAAAGAAAAGACTTCTTATAAATTTATTTTCTGAGTAGGGTATAGGGTTGATAGATAACATATAGTTTTATAATTCTAAAATACACAAAATCTTGTCAGTATATTGCCAGATAGTTATCTTATAATTTTAAAAGTCTTATACGAAGGAATATATATGAATTATAGAAAGTTATTTTTCCCTATTGGTGGAGGTGAAGAATTAAAAGAAAGATTATATGGTGCATTTTTAATAGCAAATAAGTTTAATACAAAATTAGATGTATTAAAATGTATGCATGAAACTAACTCAAATATTTATAAATCATATAGTATTCCAAAAAATATTATAAGTGAGATTGACAAAATAATTGAAACAGAGTACAAAGATAAGAATGAAGAATTTTCTATACTTTTTGAGAAAATAATTAAAGAAAGTAAGATAGATAGTTCATTAGTTAATTTAAAAATAGTAAAGGGATTACGAAGTACACTTGTTGAAGAGGAATCAAAATTTTGTGATTTAGTTATAGCTGCTGCACCCCCATCTGGTCTTACAACAGCAACTTTTGAAACTTCTGTACTTAAAAGTGGTAAAGCTGTATTAATGTTCCCTCGTATTATGAAAACTTTTTCTATGAATAATATCATCATAGGATGGAATAATTCAATAGAAGCGTCACGCGCAATTACTTCGTCAATAGAAATATTAAAACAATCACAAAGAGTGCATATCGTGTCTTCATCTGAATATATAAAAAACCCTCAAATGATGCAAAACCTTGTTGATTATTTATTAGAACATGAAATAAATGTAAGTTACGAAATAGTTAAAACAACAAGAATTCCAGGTCAAGCTCTTTTAAATGCAGCACTTGATGGTAATTTTGATTTAATTGTAGCCGGAGCATATGGACATAAAGGTTTAAAAGAGCTTATGTTTGGGGGAGCAACTAGATATTTATTAGAAAATTCACCAATCCCTGTTTTTATGTCTCATTAAATTATGTTAAAATAGTCTTATGAAAATATTAGTAGTTGAAGATAATGAAAAATTAGCAAATGCCGTATTAAAAAAACTTGAAAACAATGGATATGCAGTTGATTTATTTTATGATGGAGAAGAGGGTTTATATGCTATAGAAACCTCATTTTATGATTTACTAATTCTTGATTTAGGCTTACCAGGAATTGATGGCATTGAAATTATTAAAAAACTAAGAAGTCATCATAAGATTATTCCTATACTTATTATCTCAGCTAGAGATGAACTTGACCAAAGAATACTTGGCTTAGATTGTGGTGCGGATGATTACTTGTGTAAACCTTTTGAACTTAATGAAGTTATCGCTAGAGTTCAAGCTCTACTTAGAAGAACTAAATATCAAGTAAATAGCAAGATTACATATAATGATTTAATCTATGATACTCAAAATAGAACACTTATGAAATCTGGTGAGCATGTGGAGTTAAGTAAAAGGGAATTAGCTATATTCGAAAACTTATTACTTAATATTGATACAGTCTTAAGTAAAGAAAATATTGTTGAACATATAAGTACTTTTACAGAATCTATTCACCCCTCGTCTGTAGAAACGTATGTTTCAAGAATTCGTAAAAAATTAGCTAACTCTATTAATTTAAAAACCGCGCGAGGGTTGGGGTATATTTTGAGTAGTAAATGAGTTCTTTTCAATCAATAAAGTCTAGACTGTTAATTTCGTTAACATTTCCTTTAAGTATTGCAGCAGTTTTATTAATTCTAATTATTTATTTTACAGTTCAAAAAAAAGTAAACAATCATTTTGATAAAACTCTTTATGCTACAGCAAAAAGTATGGAAGATAGTATTAATATTATACAAGAACATTTAGTGGTTGACTTACCATATTTTGCAATTGATTTATTGTCTTCAAATAATGATGGATTAGTCTTTTATTCTATTGTAGATGATCAGAATAAAATTCTTACAGGTTATAAAAACCTATTAAGAAAAGAACTTTTAAGAAATAGAGATAAGTTTTTTTATAACACTACTTATGCAGGTGCTAGAGTAAGAGTTGTATCTTTTAAGACTTCATTATCAAGTGCAGGAAAAACGCATTTTGCGTTTATAACAATAGCTGAAACTTTAGAAGGGAGAGAAACTACAATAAATGAAATTTTAACTATGATTTTTTTAATAGTTTTATCTGTTATTATATTCACTCTTTTAGTTTCATTTTTTGCAGTTAAAAAAGGGTTGTTGCCCTTATATGTGCTAAAAGAGATTATTCAAAAAAGAGATTCAAAAGATTTAAGTCCAATAAATTTTGATGCACCAAAAGAAATTGAAGATGTAGTTAATAGCGTTAATATTTTATTAACGAGAAGTCGAGATACAATAAAGTACATAGAGCAATTTAATTCAGATGTATCTCACCAATTAAGAACACCCTTAGCAGAATTAAAGGTTCAAATTGAAGAATCAAATGAGAATAATAATTGGAATTATGTTGAATTAAATAAAGTAATTAACACAATGTCTCATATTACAGAACAACTACTGTTATATGCTAAAACAAACCCAAATACAATTGATAAAACATATCTAAAAAAAATTAATCTTAATAACTTTTGTAAAGATTATTCTTTAAAAATAGCAAATAAAGTTTATGAAAAAGGGTTTGAATTTGCATATGATGATTTAGAGGAGAATATTTTAATTGAGGCTGATGAAATTATGTTAAGAAGTATGTTAGACAATATTATTAATAATGCTTTATATTATGCAAGAGATGAAGAAGGTAATCCTATTGGAACTATTACCTTATCTATACAAAGACATAATAATACAATTTGGTTGAATGTCAAGGATGAAGGAAAAGGAATTGAAAAAAAAGATTTAAATACTATATTTGATAGATTTTATAGAGTTGACTCTAAAAAAAGTGGGAGTGGTTTAGGTCTAAATATAGTAAAACAAATTGCAAATCTGCATAATGCTCATGTTCAAGCAAGAAATGATAAAGGTTTAATTATTTCTATAATATTTAATTTAAAAAATAAATAAACCTAAATTTATTTAACTATTTGGTGTAACCTTGAACACTCATCTAAGTTATCACTTGAACCTATATTATTAATAATATCTAGATGACTATATCTTCTAGCATTATAAACATAAATAAAAAGTTCATCACCTTTTTTTAGAAAATTCCTTTTCCCAAATTCACTATATGCAGTTGCTCCTGAGGCTATTAACATTCCTTTTGCCTCTTCTGCTTTTTTCATAAATTGTCCTAATTCTTCTAAAGGTCCACAATCTTCTTGAGTATTGAATTTTTCTATCATCCAATCTTTTAGTTGAGTAAAGAAATATGAGTAAGATTTTACAGCAGAGATAGTTCCATAATTATGAAGTTTCCCATCTCTTTTTATAAAAGAAGATAAATGGTACTTATTTAATATTCCATCTTCTGTGAAATTATCTATTTTGATAAAATCTTTTGAAATCCCTTTTGTTTTGATGCCCCAATTTTTCTTTGTACTTAATTTCTTTCCATCTTGAACTCTTAAAGAACAATCATTAAAAGCTGAAAAGTATTTTGGAACAATATCTATTACTCTTTTATTTTCATATACAAAATCGCAAATTAGTGAAAGTTCTGGTTCTGCTTGAATCTTATCCTCTTCTCTATTATGAGTATAAATTTCTTTATGAGATATTGGGTAAGTACTTAAAAATGAGTCATGTTCTTTTATATAAAAAGGGAATAAACCTTTTGGTGCATCTTTTTCTTCTGTTTTTATAACTTTAAATTCATCAGCTTCTCCAGCTTCACCCAAATGTCCAGCAAAATTACCTGCAACTGCAAAGCCTAAATAATTCTTTAATTCTTCTATTAACATTGATATTCCTATTTGAAAGTTTTACTTATAATCTTTTTTAAATTTAGAAAAATAAATATATGGTTTCCCATATATTTATTTTTGTGTTGAAGTTTTTCTATTTTTTATTATTTCTATAATTTTAGTACCAAAAAGAGATAATACTAATAAAGCTAAAATTACTAAAGTTATTGGTCTTTCTAATACATAAGAGAAGTTTCCTCCAGATATTTGAAGAGTTTGAACTAAATTACTTTCAGCCATACTTCCCAATAACATACCAATAACAGTTGCTGGAACAGAGAAGTTGTATCTTCTAAATAACCATCCAATAAGTGCAAAAACTAATACACTAATAGGTCCAGCCATATTACCAGTTAACCCAAATGCACCAGCTGTTGCTAGAACTAAAACAGAGGGAACAAGATAATTCATCTTAACTTTTATTATTGAAGCTAAAACTGGAATTAAAAGTAATCCTAAAATAATTAGTAATACCGCTTGTCCAAAGTTTGCAAAAATAATTGCATAAACGATGTCCATTTCTTCTCTAATGAATTGTGGACCACCTGTTATATTATGCATTGCAAAGGCAGCAAGCATAACAGCAGTAGCACCACCTCCAGGAATCCCAAGGGCTAATAATGTTGCCATTGAACCAGCCTCTGAAGTACTATTAGCAGCCTCTGATGCAACAACACCTTTTGGATTACCTTTTCCATAACTTTCAGGATTCTTATCTCTTCTTTTTGTTTCAATATAAGAAAGTAAGTTTGATACTGATGATCCAACACCTGGTACAGCCCCAATAATTACACCAATAAAACTACCTCTTATTAGAATTACAGGATATTTAAATGCTTGTTTAAATCCTTTTATTATATAAGAAATACGAACTTTTCTTTGACTTTCATCTTCAACTAAAAATTCAGAATTTACTAGTTTAAATAATTCAGAAGCTGCAAACATACCCATCATTGCAGGAATAACAGGAACTCCATCTGCAAGAAGTTCAATATCTAATGTTCCTCGCATCACTCCCACTTCACTAAAACCAATTGTTCCTATTAATAAGCCAAATAATCCTGCTATTAGACCTTTCAGAACATGCTTACCCGTTAAACTTGCAATTAGTGTTAATCCCCAAAGAATAACCATAAACATCTCAGAAGGTCCTAATTTTAAAACAAATCCAGACATTGGTTTAATAAGAAAGAATAAAAGAACATAACCTAAAATAACACCAAAAGTAGAAGAACCTAAAGCTAATCCTAATGCTTCATTATGTTTTCCTTGTCTAGCCATTGGATAACCATCAAATGCTGTCGCTATTGCAGAAGAGGTTCCTGGTATATTCATCAAAATAGCAGGAACTCCGGCTCCAAAACCACCACCTGTAAAAATTGCAGTTAGAAATAACATCGCTTGTAAGAAATCCATATATAAAGTTATTGGTAAAAATATTGCCATTGCCATTGAAGTCTGTAATCCTGGAGTTGCTCCAAAAAATAGACCAATCATAATACCTGGTACTACTATCAACCAATATTGAGGTTGAGAAAAAAGTAAATTTAAAGCTTCACTTGCAGAAGCTACATCAATCAAATCCATGATCTTCTCCTAATAATCTGTTGGTAATATTGTCATTGGCATAGGATAAGGAAGCATTGCTGAGAAAAAATATGCAATGATAAAACCATATACTAAACTATAACCTAATATCCAAGGTAATCTTTTTTCACCATGAAAAAATAAAAAAAGTCCCAAAAATATAATGGTACCTATATCAAACCCTAAAATTTCTAATGTTAATACATATATTGTAAATAGAATTACTACTGGGATTACTGAGAGAAAATCATCTTTTTCTTCTTTTGCTTGTATCTCTTTTTGAGTAAAAAATTCATAAATACATAAACAAAGGGTAATTGCAGCTACTGGCAAGATTAGAATAATATTTTCCATGCTACTTGATGCATTATGTGTATCTATTGCATACCATAATACAAAAGTAGCCAAGCATAGTAAAACTATGCTATTAGCTATATTTTCTTTTGTTAGAATCATTACTTATTCCTTATTTTTCTAATAGGTAAGAGTATGATTCAAAAATTTTGAAGGACTCATTAATAAGTCTATTTGATTCTTCTGGTCCTGTCCATGTATATCCAATATCACCTTTTTTAAGAAAGCTCTGCACACTTTTATTTGCTAATGTTCTTTTAATTCCATCAACTAAAGTTACATATCTTTTTGGATATTTAGCTTTGAAATCTTTTGAAACAGCAAAACCTCTCATAGATCCACTAAACACTGGCAATTCTTTTCCTGAAGCTTTGATTGCTTCATTTAATGTAGGAGCATCCCATTGTTTCATTCTTTTATCTTTTACAATAGCAATAGGTTTAATAAATTCTCTAATACTTTCACTTCCTTGTGCAGAAATAGCAATTAAATCAACTTGTCCACCTGCAACTGCTGTTCTTGCTTTTCCACCACTACTGTATGTAACTAAGTTTAAATTTTCTTGAGGAATTTCAAGTTTCTCTAAAAGTAATTTTAATAATAAATGTCCACCTGAACCTTGAACAACAGCAGCTTTAACTGTTTTTGGATTATTTTTAATTGCATCAATAACTTCCATCATGTTGTTATATTTAGAATTCTTATTTAACGCAAAAAGTTCAAAATCAAACCATTGAATATTCAAAAAGTCAAAGTCAGTCATTGTATATTTAGCATTTCCAGAAAGAATAGTATTTGCTAAGTAAGGTGCGAAAGTTGATGCAAAAACAGTATAACCATCAGCTGGTTTTTTTAATACATAATTAGCTGCAATTTGTGTTCCTGCACCTTTTTTATTTACTACTTTTACTCTTGTTTCTAATTCATCAGAAAGAAATGTTGTCATAGAACGTGTCATTCTATCTGCACTACCACCTATACCAAAGCCAACCACCATATTAACTGGTTTTTTCGTTGGATAATTATCTGCAAGTAAGCTTGTTCCACCTATTAACCCTAATCCTAGTACTGTAGTCGCAGCCACTTTCATTGTTGATTTAACAATATTTGTATACATATTCACTCCTATATTTTAGTTATGATGAAACTTTATCAAGAGAATCTGGCAAAATGCTGACAATAAAAATTCTTAAGTTGATAGGTAAAGTTATTAATAATATTTTAGTACAAATTTTTAAAAATCAAAGGATACATGTAAACTGAAAATTATATAAAAATTAATTTTAATTCTTACTCTTAAAGAAGCCTACAAACACTTTCTCAACCTCTTATTTTTGGAGCAGTTTTTACCACGAGAAAGTTTGTTCCAAAAAGAATTGAATTATGTAACATACTTCTAAAGGTACTATTTATGGAGCTGGTGATGTTTTAGGAAGAAATATGATTGTTTATACTTCTGCATATGAAGGTAAATTAAATTTTGGTATCTTTTCTATCATTTTATAAATTCGTTTTTCTTCATAGTAGTAAATTTTAAGGCGTAGAAAAACGTGAACCATATATTATAATAGAAGCTCCAATGAGGATAATTCCCACTCCGCTTATATCCCAAGCAGTTGGTTTAATGCCATCGACAAGCCATAACCAAACAATTGCTGTACTTATATAAATGCCACCGTATATTGCATAAACACGTCCAGTAGCATCAGGATGTAATGTTAAAAGCCAAGAGAATATGGCAAGGCTAAGAGCCGCAGGCAATAAAAGCCATATTGACCCACCTTGACGAAGCCATAACCATGGCAAATAACAGCCAATAATCTCTGCAATTGCAGTGACAACAAATAACAATCCTGTACTTATCATTTTTACCTCTTTTTTATAATATTTATCTATAGAAGCCCTAAAATAGTAATCCATAAAATAAATTATAGTAGAAATGATTTAATTTCACCTTGGAATGTCTCCTATAAAGTGGACAGTTTTATGTATTCAACTACCTCTTACTTTTAGAACAGTTTTTACTAATTTTGAACTTGTTTCAAAAAGAGTTGAAATTTGGAGAATCTTCATTGATACGATGAAAAAACAAAAATGGATTTGGGAATACGAAGAATATCCTAATTTTAAATATGATAAAGATATATTAGCACCAATATTAAGAGATATTGCATATGAGCAAGGCAAACTAAAAGCTTTTATGCTTTTATACATAGTATTTATAAAACTAATTCAACCCAACCTAATCTAATCATTCTCCAAAGCCATTTCTTTTTGAACTTCTTCAGCTATTGTTTGTGCAAAGAAGCTTTGTTTTGAATAATCTTTTATATCATAGATTTCTATTTCATGTTTATATATATCATAATATTTAAGAAGAAATTTTTCTAGTTCTATTATTTGAGATTCATCAAACTTATAATCTAGTTCTATTATTGTTTTTGGGTTTTGCATTTTATATTCCTTATATAATTAATTTATCAATAAATTCTTGATTTTTTGTTTAGGTTTTAGGTTTAAATATTTTAATGATTTATTTCTTTTAAATAAGTATCTGCTTCAAATTTACCAATAATATTAATAGCTGCAATAAGTGGAATTATTACAAATGAAATTAACAATGCTACATCATTAAATTCATATGATGTTTGTATATTAAACACAAGAATATACAAGCCATAAATTATTATAGATACAAAGGTAAATACAGAAGCTATTACTGTAAACATTGCTAGTTTGGCAAAGAATCTATTCATAGTTTTATAAAAGTTACACATAGTTTATTACACTTCCTTTATTATTTTAAATTACATCTTTTTAAATTTAATATATTTACACCATTACTAACAATAAACTCATTATTCTTTTCAAACACATATCCATTAGCAATTGATACAAGTAAAGAGTCACAGATTAATTCTTTGTTATTTTTAAAAGCATTTATTACTTCATTTTTATTATTCTTTTCTATTTCATATATAACATACAATAGTAATAATACACAAATAGCTAATATGATTCTTCTTAGTATAGTAAAGAACAACTCTTTATCTTTTTTACATTCATTATTTAAAGAATTTATATTTTCCATAATATTCCTTCTATAATATCTAATATAGATATTAATTGTAATATTATAAACTAATAAGAAATATTGTCAAGTTTTATGATTATATACAATAAATTATCATTATATATATTATTTATCTATTACAGATACAAATATTGTTATACTAAGACTAATATAGATTTACAAGGTATTTTATGACGAAAGAACAGTTTAATAAAAGATTAAAAGAGTTA